>CAUQPM010000038.1:0-3815 GCA_963520015.1 uncultured Oscillospiraceae bacterium | reverse complement strand
ATATCACATATTTTTTAAATTTTTTCTTGACTTTTATTAGCAGGATTATGTTTATGATATTCTTATAAAGTAGATACTACATGTAAGCGGAATAATGAGAAACCAGCACAAATTCAGATTGTTTATATTATTTATTCCATAGGTTTCTATTCTAGGAGGAAAACTAAATGTTTAAAAACAGGAAGGTTTTACGTGGCTTTGCAACTGGCATGCTACTAATCTGCACCGTATATCTAGTGTACTCTATAATATCCAATCCATTTGGTGAACAACACATCATGCTTGCACTCGCTGTCACAGCAGGTTTCATTTCTCTTGATTTAAATAAAAATTGGGATAAGGGTGAATAGCATTTATTGAATCTTATGAGCAATTTAAGTGACAGTAGGGGCGGAGTGAGCTTCGCAGTTTGTTTAAACCCAACTATCGATTATAGTGCTAAAATTCGCAACATAAATATGATAACAATAGAAAGCTTATAGATTAAGAGAAATCAATTTTCTAACAATTTGCTTTTAGAAACATTGACATTCATATGATGACAGGCTATACTGTGCTTATAGTGCATGCACATAAATCAAGCGTGAAGGTGATTTGATATTGAATATAATCATTGTAAATTCTGCGGAAGTTCCTATTTACGAGCAGATTATGAAGCAAATTAAATCCGCGATCCTCTCTGGCGAATTAAAAGAGGGGGATGTTTTACCGTCTGTTAGGGGCTTAGCAAAGGATTTGAATGTTAGCGTTATTACTACAAGGAAAGCATATGAGGGCTTGGAAACAGAAGGGTTTACTATCAATATGATGGGTAAAGGTTCTTTTGTTGCGCCGCAGAATATGGAGCTTTTACGGGAAACCCGGCTGGTGGAAATTGAGAAAAAGCTTGCCGATATTATTGAGTATGCAAAACTTGTTGGAATTTTAGGCGAGGATTTGAAAAAAATTATAGATGAGTTAAGCGGGGAGGAATAAGATTGGATATGGTTTTGGAAATTCACAACCTATGTAAAAACTATGATGATTTCAGTTTGCGGAATATAAATATGTCGCTAGAAAAGGGAACGCTGACCGGCTTCATTGGGCCTAATGGCGCAGGTAAAACGACAACCATTAAAAGCATACTGAACATTATCAAACCGGATGATGGAAAAATCACGGTTTTGGGTATGGATAGTGTCACCAATGATTTAGAAATAAAATCAAAGCTAGGCATTGTTCTTGATGACGGTCATTTTTACGAAGATTTGACCTTGAGAAAAACGAAAAGTCTGATTGCTCCCATGTATCCTACATGGAATGATAATGCGTATCAGTTCTATATGAAAAAATTCGAATTACCGGAGAGTAAAAAAATTGAGGATTTGTCCAGAGGCATGAGAATGAAATACGCGCTTGTACTTGCCCTTTCGCATGGTGCTGACCTTTTTATACTGGACGAGCCTACGTCCGGTCTTGATCCTTTGGTGAGAAGTGAACTGATAGAAATACTTAAAGACATTGTGTTTGAGGACAATAAAACTGTTTTAATGTCAACGCATATTACTTCCGACCTTGATAAAATAGCTGACTATTTGTTTTTCATATTTGACGGTGAAATTATTCTGCAAGGGCAAAAGGACGAAATAAAAGATCAACACGCCATTGTAAAAGGCGATACTGCGGCATTAATGCCAGATTATGAAAATCACTTTGTCGGTATAAACAAATCCGCTTTCGGTTTTGAAGGACTGACGGATAACAAGGCTGCACTCAAAAAAGTGCTACCTGATAAAACAGCTTATGAAGTCCCCTCGATAGAGGATATAATGCTTTATTATACAAGGAGGCACAAATAATGCGCTTAAACTTTCTTAATTTCACAAAAATGCAGATTTCTGCATTAAGTCAAATTGTTTGGCTACAACTCCTTAGTATTGCGTTATTTCCGATGTTTTTTAATCAAATTAACGCAAATAATGAATTTGCAAATGTACTTATTTACGCTGTAGGACTATTGATGTTATCTTATTTGCTTCTGCGAAATTTTGCATTCAACGACGAAAAATATAAGACTAAGTTACTATTCAGTATACTACCCGTTAAGCCCACTGCAATCATAGGGGCAAGGGGTATGATTATTTATCTTTTCTGCTTAATTGCTACGCCCCTGTTAATTTTATTTTCCGGCATAACACATGCGATAAAACCGGAAATGTTTGCAATTGTACAAACGAATATTCTGCCTTATGGCCTACTATTGGTTGCTGTTTTTATGCCGATAGAGTTCCTCATTTTCTATATATTTGAGGCGCAAAAAGCGGATATTATCGCTGCACTTATAATTTTTCCGTATATAGGTCTTATGTCTCTTTTGTATAATTACTTTATGAATAGTCCTCTTTGGATTGTCGTTTTTATTATTGCAATTTTAACGAATGTGTTTTGTTACAAGTTTTCTAATAAGCTTTATAAAAGCAAGGGATTATAACTTATTTTACTAGCCAATAATTCTAATCTGTTTTCAGCTTCGCATAATGTTTATGACGTTCAATGGTAGCATAATCTAATTATTTATATATCAGTAAGGAGTAAAGCATAAATGGTGCATTTAGTTTATTGTGATAATATTGGAAAAAGCGGAGAACGCATACTGGATAAAATTATGAGTGGAACAACGAAAATGGTTGTGCGAGGTGCTACAGGTCGAAAAATTCCTCACAGTAGAGTATTTCAAGGTGAGACTCTGTATTTTATGGAAAAGGGAACTGCTAAAATTTCCGCTCTTGCAACAGTAAAGTCTGTTCAAAACTATGTCAAGCTCCCTGATAGTGAAATTGTAAATATTCTTGCAGATAATCAGTCCAAACTCAACTTAACGGAAAATCAGAAGGAACGCTGGCATAAAAAGTGTCTGTGCCTTGTTGAGTTTTCTGATATAAAAGCTATCAACCCACCCCTTGCGTTTGGCCATCAAGGTAATATGGACGACTGGCTAATCATTGAAAAAATTGAAGATGTGGTTGTTGGAACCAGTATTCCATACCACTATGAAAAGTCAAGGTTGTAGATTATGGCTATGTGGAATCCTTGGCGAGGCTGCCATAAGTATAGTGAGGGCTACAAGTTTTGTTATATTCACAAGGGCGATAATAAACGTGGTATTGATACAAACAACATTGTAAAAACAGATAAATTTACCGCTCCCATTGAGAAAAATAAAAAAGGTGAATACAAAATCAAATCTGGACAAGTAGTTTATCTTTGCTTTTCGTCCAATTTTTTACTTGCTGATGCAGATGCTTGGAGAGCTGATTGCTGGCAAATGATAAAAGAACGCTCAGACTTGCATTTTATATTCTTAACAAAGCGCATTGAGCGTTTTATAGACTGTACTCCTGACAACTGGGGAGATGGATATGAAAACGTAACGGTGGGCTGTACCATAGAAAACCAGGAAATGGCTGATCTTAGGTTATCAATTTTTAGCATGCTGCCTATCAAGCATAAAAATGTTATTTGCCAACCACTTATAGAGCAGATTAATATCGAAAAATATCTTGATGATGTAGAGCTTGTAGTAGTTGGCGGTGAATCAGATTATAATGCACGGCCTTTAAACTATGATTGGGTTTTATCTCTCAAGCAACAGTGTATAATACGAATACTCATTTTGAATTTAGACAATGTGGCACATATTTCATAAAGGATGAAAAGAAATATACACTTAGTGTACGACAGCTTTGTAGCCAAGCAAAAAAAGCAGGAATTGACTGTTAGTTTATGAGCCAGACTGTGTGAAAATGATCTGGCATCATCTTTAAAGGAGGGGTAAA
>CAUQPM010000037.1:0-7237 GCA_963520015.1 uncultured Oscillospiraceae bacterium | reverse complement strand
CCGCTTCTTTACTTTATTCAGTTTTCAGTGTATACTTTGTGTTCCGAAGGAACACATTTAAAATTGAATTTTAAAGCTTGTCCTTTTGGGCAGGCTTTTTTTGTATTTAAATCTAAAACTAACCGAACACTTAAAAGAGGAAGAATGTTCAAAATAGCATATAATTTAAAAATATACGAAATGTAATTGGAATATTCCCTTGATTCTGTGCTACAATGGGAGTACATAGAAACTAACTGAAAAGTAAAATTTTCCTTGACACGATTAATGCAATATTGTACTATTGTATTAATATCATAATACAAAAAGAATTGAGGGATAAAATTTGAATGGATTGGATTTATTGTTATCACGCTGGGAAACGATTGGGGGTTCCGACGGCCCAACATCGATCCTTGTCGGTACGGGAGTAAGCATTGTCTACTTGATGACAATTTTGTGCCTGATTGGTATTGCGGAGCGGGTGCTGTTTGCTCTTGCCGCCTATAATGACGCACGTGCGAAATCAAACCCCGACGCCATCATGTGGGGACTGCTAATTGGATTTTTGGGACTGATTCCCGGCATTATCTATCTTTGTATTCGAAATTCTGCAAAAGGATACACGGTGTGTCCTACCTGTGGCTGCGCGCATGTCGCAACTGACTTGAACTGCCCGAAATGCGGTTCTCCAAACCCGGTATCGTCTCAGTTTTCAAACCCTCTTGCTGCACAGCAGGCGCACCAGGCGAAGGTGTTATTTACAATAGCATTTGTATTAGTCGGGGTGGGAATCCTTGCGGCGATTATCTTTGGAATCAGTTTTATTACGGCTGTTTTTTCTGTGATGGGGAATCGCATCTATTATTAATACTACAAATTGTATAATTATGATTAATTATACATAAATGGAGGATAAAATGCTTGAGGTAACAAACCTTACAAAGAAGTATCATAAAACGCTGGCAAACGATAATCTGAATTTTCAGATTCTGCCCGGTGAAATTGCGGTATTAATTGGGCCGAACGGTGCCGGAAAATCGACTGCAATCAAGTGCATTGCGGGTCTTTTGCGATTTAACGGCATCATTACCGTTTGCGGCTTTTCAAATAAGAGTGTGGAAGCGAAACGGTGCTTCGGATACATCCCCGAAATGCCCGCCCCGATCGATACGCTGACCGTGTATGAGCATATGGAATTTATCGCGCGCGCCTATAAAGTAGAAAACTGGCGGGAGAAGGCGGATGCCTTACTTGCTCGCATGGAACTGGATGATAAGCGCAAAAAGCTTGGAAAGGAACTTTCCAAGGGGATGCAGCAAAAGCTGAGCATCTGCTGCGCACTGCTGCCGGAACCGAAGGTGGTGCTGCTGGACGAGCCTTTGATCGGTTTGGATCCGCACGCAATAAAAGAACTGAAGACAATGCTTTTAGAGTTGAAAAACAGTGGCTGTGCCATCTTAGTCAGCACCCATATGCTCGATAGCGTGGCGGACCTCTGGGACAAAGCCTTGATTATGGTGAATGGCAGGATTGCCGCTAACCGAACCCGTACCGAAATTGAGAGCACGGGGGAAGACTTGGAGCAGTTGTTCTTTGCAATCACCGAGGGCGAGCAGGCAAGCGGGGAAAAAGAATGAAAGCAATACTGTTTATTGTAAGAAAAGAAATCAAAAACGCTGTTTTGGATATGTTCCGACATCCTGCAAGGCTTATTTTGTATTTAGGCATTCTTGTTATGCTGAGTTTCTCTCTTCTATCGAATATGGAAACTAGAAAAGAGAATGTTTTTCTTGATTTCCGAATTCTGCACGGAATATATTTGGCGGCCCTTCTTTTTATTTCCGTACCGAGTATTCTGAGCGGATTAAAAAGCGGCGCTACCTTCTTTAAAATGTCTGATGTGAATTTTTTGTTTGTTTCACCAATCTCCCCTAAAAAAATACTGGCATATGGTTTAGTAAAGCAAATGGCATCCAGCTTGCTGATGATGGCGTTTCTGCTGTTTTACGGCGGGACAGCCGCGAAAATCTTTGGGGTTACCCCTTGGCAAACGGTAGCGCTGGTAGCAGGAATTGCTTTGCTGGTATTCACTATACAAGTTATAACGCTTTTGATTTACAGTTATACAAGCGGCCGGCCGGAGCGGGTGCGATTCGTAAAAATATGCGTTTATGCATTGCTTGGCGTAATAGTCGCATTTGTTCTGTTCAGCTTCCTGAACAACGGTTCCGATATGGAAGCGCTGTATGCGGCGATTGCTTCGCCGTACCTTGCATTTGTACCGGTTGTCGGTTGGATTAAAGGAATGATATTTGCTATCGTAGAAGGCAATGCAACGAATCTGTTTATTTATGCCGCATTGAATATCATAGCCCTTGCGGGCAGCATCCTATTGTTCTCCACCAGCAATTCGGATTATTACGAAGATGTACTACAGACCACGGAAACTACCTTCGGATTAAAAAAAGCAATGAAGGAAGGACGTCCCGTTAATAAATTCAGCACCAAAACCGTTAAAGTGACAGATACCGGCATCAACCATGGTTGGGGTGCGGATACCTTCTTTTTCAAGCATATCCGCCAGAACAAACGCAGAAGCCGAATCCCGTTTATCGGTGTGTCTACTTTTGTTTTGCTTGCTGTCAATGTGGTTATGACCGTTATCGTGAAGGCTGTTTCATCATCCGACGCGGAAATGATGCCCACAGGTATTTTAATGGCAATCTCTTTAGCCTTAAGCTGTTACATTCTGTTTTTCTTCAATGTCACCGGGGACTGGACACTGGAGCTGATGAAACCCTATATTTACCTTGTTCCGGAGAAGGCGTTTTCCAAGCTGATTTGGGCAAGTATGTCTACCATAATCAAGCCGCTGATCGACGGTGTAATCGTGTTTACGGCGCTTGGCATTTTCCTGCATGCAAACCCTTTTACCGCACTCTTGTGCATTCTGCTCTACGGAGCCACAGGGCTTCTGTTTACCGCGGGCAACGTGCTGTCCCAGCGTGTTTTTGGTCAGGTAGTCAACAAAGGCCTGCTGATGGTGGGGTATCTATTGATGCTCATAATTCTTTTTGCGCCGGGAATCACTGTCAGCGCCGTGCTGTATAATCTGTTTCCGAATTTGCCCGGAATTATAGTCGGGCTGCCGATTTTTATTTGGAACATTCTGGTTTCGGTCGGTATTTTTGCCGCGTGCCGTAACCTGCTGAGTACGGTTGAATTGAACAATTAGCATCTCTGAAAATATAATGATCCATCGAGAGGAGCAGATATACAATGGATGAAAACAGAAGAAGCGGGTCGAACGCAGTGAAAACTACGGCAAAGGCGGGAATTTCCTTCGGCTCCTGCCTTGCTATCGTGATCTCCTACACAGCGTGGCATTCCATCCCATGGGCCATTTTCCACGGGATTTTAGGCTGGCTTTATGTACTGTATTATATCATTAAATTTTAGTGAGACTTTTGGCATAACTTGCTTTTTTGACAGCAAATTCGATTCATAAAAATAAATTATAAAAAACGCTTGCATTTTGTCGCGGGTAGTGATATTATAAGTAAGTCGTCACGAGAGCGGCAGAATAGTTGGTACTGATGACAGTGAGGGTCCACCCGTTCCCATCCCGAACACGGAAGTTAAGCTCACTAGTGCCCAAGATACTTGGCTGGCAACGGCCCGGGACAATAGGAAGGCGCCAACACAGTAAAGCAGTCACCCAATAGGGTGGCTGTTTTTTTATGCCTGTTTTGCTTTAGAAAAGGGTTGCATTTTCCGACGTTTCCTGTATAATGTTATTTAGCGCTTTAAAGCATAAAGTAGCGAAAGCAAAATATAAATAACGGAATCCCGAGTTTGCATATGATGCAGTCCGGAGTAACCGCAGCTTACAGAAAAGGATAGTTGGATTATGATTATTGTAATGAAAAATAGCTCTACGCAGCAGGATGTAGAGAAAATTGTTGAGATACTGAGGGAGCACGAACTTGGCGCGAACCTTTCCACGGGCGCTCAGGCGACCATTATCGGTGTTTTGGGTGACAAGACCAAACTGGGCGGATTTGACTTTGAATCACTTGACAGTGTGGAAAAGTGCGTTCCGATTATGCATACCTATAAGCTTGCCAGCCGTGAGATGTGCCCGGACGGACGCACGGTTACGGTCGGCGGCGAGGTGATCGGCGCAAAAAAGCTGGTCATGATTGGAGGCCCGTGTGCGGTGGAGAGTGAAGATCAAATCATGAAGGCCGCCATCGGGGTAAAAGCGGCGGGCGCGAGCTTCCTGCGCGGCGGCGCTTACAAGCCGAGAACATCCCCCTACTCCTTTCAAGGTATGGAGGAAGAGGGTTTGATCATTATGCGCAAAGCCGCTGATTCTCAGGGGCTGAAGGTGGTCAGTGAGGTAGTTGCGCACGACCAGATTGACACTGCGGCCAAATATTGCGACATGTTCCAAATTGGCGCGCGGAATATGCAAAACTTCCGTCTGCTGCGTGAAGTAGGGCGCTCCAAAGTGCCGGTGCTGCTCAAGCGCGGCATTTCCTCTACCATTGAGGAGTGGCTTGACGCCGCCGAGTACATTATGAGCGAAGGAAATTACAACGTGGTGCTGTGTGAGCGCGGTATCCGCACCTTTGAAACCGCTACACGAAACACACTCGATGTTTCGGCGGTTCCTGTTGTAAAGGAACGCAGCAGCCTTCCGGTTATTATTGATCCATCTCATGCTGCGGGCAAGGCGAAATACATTGCACCGCTTTCGCTTGCGGCTATAGCCGCAGGAGCGGACGGATTGATTGTTGAAGTACATCCGAACCCAAAGGCCGCGCTGAGTGATGCTGCCCAGCAGCTTACAACCGAGGCCTATGCAGCGCTGCTCAGGCAGGTCGGAATCATTTCCGAAGCGGTGGGCAGGACAATATAAATAGAGTATTCTCACTCATTTTTGATATGACCGGCAGGGGGGCGCTGTAACAGCGGCTTCTGCCGCTATTTTTTATACTGATATCCGATTAAAAAGTATATAAAAATCAAAAGCTTTCGTATATGGATTTTGATGCGGATTTTTATCGATACTTTTATTGGAGAGCAGTATTATACAGCTTGTATTTATCTTTTCTCAAGGGTATATTGTCAACCGTTATTAATTTATAGGTTGACAATATACCCTTATCTATTTATAATAGGAAAAAAGGAGGAGATAATATGAAGAATAAAACAACTCTAAATATGGTGTTTTGCGGGCTGTTTGCCGCACTTACTGCTGTTACATCACAAATTTCCGTTCCGATTGGACCGGTGCCGATTAATTTGGCCACACTTTCTGTTTTTATCGCCGGCGCTGTTCTTGGCGCAAAATACGGGACAATCAGTCAGCTGGTATTTATTCTGCTCGGGGTGTTCGGACTGCCGGTGTTTGCGGGATTTCGCGGTGGCGCGCAGGTTTTGGTCGGCCCGACGGGAGGGTATATTTTGGGGTATGTCGCAGCCGCGTGGCTGGTTGGGTATTTGTGTGAACATTTTGGTAGAAAGCCTTTGCGGCTGGCGGTGTTTTTTGCCGCGGGCATTATACTTTGTTACATATTGGGAACCGCGTGGTTCATGCTGAGCACAAAAACAGCGTTGTGGGCTGCTTTGGGACTCTGTGTAATTCCTTTCCTGATTGGTGACGCAGTTAAAATTGCGGCTGCGGTCGCAGTAGTGCCGCAGTTAAACAAAATTTTTGAAAAAACGTCGATCAGTCAGGCAAGATAAATACAGATAGTAGATTATTAGTGCGGCGATACATTAAGTTTTTTAACAGGGGACTGTTGAATAGTCTGTTGATATTGTTGAAAGTATATGCTTTAATACGAATAGTACAAAATAAACAACTCCAAAAAGCACTTAAAGGCCGATTTGGGGTTGTTTTTCGATACATAAGGTATACATTCGGTTGAAAATACAGTTGGTAATGTTGATAACTTCAAATATCGGTTTGTGGAAAACTCGGACATGCAAAAAAAACAGGACAGGTATGTTAGAAAAGTTTTAGCTTAAAATAAACAATAAAAGTGAAATGACGGAGCAGTCACAGCGAGAAACAGAGCAAAAACGAGAGAAAACAAGAGGAAATAACGAACTAAATTAAAAATATCGCTATTTTGTATTGACAGGATCGCCCGCCTGTGGTACTATCATAAATGCAATTCCTTTGCGCTGAATTTCGGCGCGCTTTTTTCTAAAAAGGCAGCCCTGCCAAAAGGGCGGGGTGTTGTAATATTTCCAACAAAATTCAGGAGGTAAAAGCTATGTCCACCTTTATGCCAAAAGCCGGTGAAGTAGACCGCAAATGGTATGTAATTGACGCTGCCGGCAAACCGCTCGGCCGTGTTGCTGCACAAGCTGCTGTTTTGCTTCGTGGCAAACACAAACCAACTTTCGCCCCTCATGTTGACTGCGGCGACCATGTTGTAATCATCAACTGCAAGGATGTACTGCTTACAGGTAAAAAATTAGAGAAGAAGTACTACTACCATCATACTGGCTATATCGGCCATATGAAGGCAGTCCGTTACGATACTCTGATGAACGAAAAACCGTGCATGGCAATGGAACTTGCTGTAAAAGGCATGATTCCTTCCACCACAATCGGCCGCGCTGCAGTTTCCAGACTGCGTTTGTTCGAAGGCGCCGAGCACACTCATCAAGCCCAGCAGCCGCAGGCTTGGGAACTATAAGGGAGGAGGATTAGATTATGTACGAGAAAGCACCATATTTTTATGGAACCGGAAGAAGAAAAAGTTCCGTTGCCCGTGTAAGAGTATATCAGGGCACAGGCAAAGTTACGATTAACGACAGAGATATCGACGATTATTTCGGCCTTGAGACTCTTAAGTTAATTGTCCGTCAGCCTTTGGTCCTGACGAACACAAACGAGAAGTTCGACATTGTCTGCCGCGTAGCCGGCGGCGGCGTTACCGGCCAGGCCGGTGCAATCCGCCACGGCATTGCAAGGGCACTGCTTCAATTTGATACCGAAAATCTACGTTCTTCACTCAAGAAGGCCGGGTTCTTAACCCGTGACCCAAGAATGAAGGAGCGCAAGAAGTACGGCCTCAAAGCAGCCCGTCGCGCACCTCAGTTCTCAAAGAGATAATTTCACACGATATCAAACGATATTGTACGAAATTAAGCGATACGATAAAAGGCTCGACACTGTTGAACAGAACCAAGAAAAATAGACATTGAAAGAAAAAGCCTCCAGTCGTAGGAT
>CAUQPM010000036.1:0-10562 GCA_963520015.1 uncultured Oscillospiraceae bacterium | reverse complement strand
ACCCCAATTATTATTCAGTATACCATACTGTCTAACAATTGGGGTGCTGTTCAAAAAGGCGGGATCTTTTCTGATTTTATATAAAGTGATTATGCATTAGCTGTTATTTGCAATAACTTAACATTTAAATATAGAACATAAAGCCATCTGACTGCTTTTGTTTTTCCACTTCATTTACTAATTCATCTAAAGTGACTTTTTTCAGTGAATCTGCAATCGAATCGTCTATCGCAGAAAAAACGGTTTTCTGCATTGCTTGCTCAATATCGTTGGCCTGCTTTGCCACTGATTCTTCGGTCTTATCAAACAGCGACTGTTCTAACGCCCGCAGAATTTCGTAGGAAGTGATTGTCTGCGGGTCCCTGATTAATTTATATCCGCCCTGCGCCCCTTTTGCGGCTGAAACCAGTTCAGCTCGTTTTAAAAGGGAAAACACTTGTTCCAAATAAATTTTTGAAATACCCAGTTTTTCCGAGATGCTTACAATTGTAATACATTCATTGTTTGCATAGTTTTGTGCCATACTAATCATGGCAGCAAGCCCATACCTTCCTTTTGAAGAAATTCTCATAATTTTATTCCTTTCACTTTGGAAATAAATTTGTTCTTATAAGTTAATAATATATGCAAAGGAGGATTTCGTCAAGAGGGACATGCTATTTTATCATACTATTCCTGTATGATAAAGAAAATTTTTTCAAACCGGTACTACTTTCATACATGAGCATATAATATACTAATGATATATGATTAATAAGGAGGCGGCTTTGATGTCTAAAATTTATAAAAGCTTAACAGAGCTGATTGGTAATACCCCACTGCTGGAACTTTCAAATTACATTGAGAAAAAAGGTCTGAAAGCAAGCGTGGTTGCCAAATTGGAGTATTTTAACCCCGCGGGAAGCGTGAAAGACAGAATAGCGAAAGCAATGATTGACGATGCGGAAAAGAAGGGTATCTTAAAACAGAATTCCGTTATTATTGAGCCCACCAGTGGAAATACGGGAATTGGATTAGCGTCCGTTGCAGCAGCAAGAGGATACCGTATTATTCTCACCATGCCCGAAACGATGAGCATGGAAAGAAGAAGCCTTTTAAAAGCCTACGGGGCGGAACTGGTTTTGACCGAAGGGGCAAAGGGCATGAAGGGTGCGATTGAAAAAGCAAAAGAGCTTGCCGACAGCACTCCAAATTCCTTTATTCCGGGGCAATTCGTAAATCCGGCAAATCCGGCGGCACACAAAGAAAATACGGGCCCTGAAATTTGGAATGACACCGAGGGTAAGGTCGATATCTTTGTAGCTGGGGTCGGTACCGGCGGAACAATCACCGGTGTGGGTGAATATTTAAAATCACAAAATCCGAAAGTTAAAATTGTGGCGGTCGAGCCTTTTGATTCCCCAGTTCTTTCCGAGGGAAAAGCAGGTCCGCACAAAATTCAGGGAATCGGAGCCGGATTTGTTCCGGATACCTTAAATAAGGACATTTACGACGAAATTATAAAAGTCAGAAATGAGGATGCATTCCAGACGGGCAAAGAACTTTCCAAACTGGAAGGACTGCTTGTTGGCATTTCGTCCGGGGCCGCAGTATGGGCAGCGGCGGAGCTAGCCAAACGGCCTGAAAACGCAGGGAAACTGATTGTGGTGATTTTACCGGATACCGGAGAAAGGTATCTTTCTACTCCTCTTTTTGCGGAATAATTCAATCTTCTGAACAGATTGCTGATTGACAGATGAATGAAAATGGGATACTATGAATACTTGTAAAAAAATAGTTTTGTATGAAGTTGAATTGGTGGAAGAGTAAAATGCTAAATGAATTTTCAAGAACTCAGCTGCTTTTGGGCGAAGAGGCAATGATTCAATTAAAAGACGCTGTGGTAGCGGTTTTTGGTATCGGCGGGGTTGGCTCCTATACAGCGGAAGCACTCGCTCGCAGCGGTGTGGGTACATTGGAACTGTTTGATGACGATAAGGTTTGCCTGACCAATATTAACAGGCAGCTCATTGCAACAAGAAAAACGGTAGGAATGCAAAAAGTTGATGTGATGCGTGACAGGATACTGGAAATTAACCCGAATGCCACAGTCATAACCCATCAGTGTTTTTATACTCCTGCAAACGCCGATGAATATGATCTTTCAAAATACACTTATATTGTGGATGCAATCGATACCGTTTCCTCTAAGCTGGAACTGATTGTTCGCGCACAAAAAGCGAACGTGCCAATCATCAGCTGCATGGGCGCGGGGAACAAGCTTGACCCCACCCGGTTTGAGGTTGCGGATATTTACAGTACCAGCGTTTGTCCCCTGGCACGCGTAATGCGCCGAGAACTTAAGGTAAGGGGCGTCGCAAAACTGAAAGTTATTTATTCTAAGGAACCCCCCATGGCACCGCTTGAAGATATGAGCATCAGCTGCCGCGCACACTGTATTTGCCCTCCGGGCACAAAGCGTAAATGCACTATTCGCAGGCAAATTCCCGGCAGTATTTCATTTGTTCCTTCGGTGGCAGGTCTAATTCTTGCGGGCGAAGTGATAAAAGACATTGCCGGAATTCAAAAATCAAAGGAATAGTAAATCCGGCATTCGAATTATGAGTAATACCGGACTCTTATGCTGAAATTAAATAAAAGAACTGCTTTTTACTGGGCAGTTCTTTTTTATAAGTAAATATAATACTAAGGCGATAGGAATTATAGTATTTTTATTGAAACCATTGACAAATGTACGGCGTATGAATATAATATAAAAGTAAAACATATATAAATTATATGATATGATATAGAGCAGCACCCGGTCTGGATATGAAGCATACATACAGGCTGGGAGTTTTTATCAAGCGGAAGGGGAGGGGATTCAGTTGGATATCGATTTTATGATAAAGAGTCTGCCTCTCTACCTCAAAGCTGCAAAGCTGACGCTCACCCTTTCAGCGATTTCCATTGTTCTGTCCCTGGTGACCGGCTTTTTGTGCAGTCTGGTCATTTACTATCGGGTCAGGGTGCTGAGTGGAATTGTAAAAGTGTATATAGAACTTTCCAGAAACACCCCTTTGTTAATTCAGCTGTTTTTCCTCTATTACGGGCTGACCCGCGTTGGTGTGAAGCTGGAAGCGGAAACCTGTGCGATTGTCGGCCTTGTTTTTCTGGGCGGCAGCTACATGGCCGAAGCATTTCGAAGCGGGCTGGAAGCGGTAGGGAAAAGTCAGATCGAGTCCGGACTGAGCATTGGACTTTCGAAAACACAGTTAATCCGTTACGTAGTGTTCCCGCAGGCACTTTCCATTGCCTTGCCGGCTCTGGGCGCGAATGCTATTTTTTTAATTAAGGAAACTTCCATAGTCAGTGCCATTGCGCTGGCGGACTTGATGTTTGTGGCGAAAGACTTGATTGGCATGTACTATTCCACCTTTGAGGCGCTTCTCATGCTTGTGGTGTTCTATCTTGTTATTTTACTTCCAGTTTCCCTTCTTCTGTCCTATATGGAAAGGAGGATTCGGCATGCTCAGTTCGGGAATTAATGCAATTTTTGAAGGCAATAATCTTCTGCGGCTTTTAGGCGGACTCCTGGTTACTGCAAGAATCGCGATCATTTCAGTTGTGTGCTCCGGCATATTGGGAATCGGTTTTGGTATCCTGATGACCTCAAAGGCGAAACCGGTTAAAGTAATTTGTCGTGTTTATCTTGAATTAGTTCGAATTATCCCAATTCTTGTCTGGCTGTTCGTATTTTATTTTGGCTTTACCAAGATTCTGCATATTCAACTGAATGGCGAGTTTGTTTCGGTTCTGGTGTTCTCCCTTTGGGGAACGGCGGAAATGGGGGACATCGTGCGCGGCGCGGTTCAGTCGCTGCCAAAGCATCAACGGGAATCCGGTGCGGCAATCGGCCTGACCGGTTCACAGATTTACTGGTACATCATCATCCCGCAGACCGTCAGAAGGCTGCTTCCCGCCGCGATCAATCTGGCGACAAGAATGATTAAAACAACCTCTTTGGTGGTTTTAATCGGGGTTGTGGAAGTGCTGAAGGTCGGTCAGCAAATTATCGAGAACTCGGTTCTGAAGGCTCCGACTACTTCGTTCTGGGTTTACGGAATTATATTTCTATTATATTTTATTATCTGTTATCCGGTATCTCTTCTTTCGAAAAGGTTGGAGCGGAAATGGCAGGAGTAAGGGGTGTGATTGTGAAGAATGAACAAGCGGAAACGCTTCTTGAAATACAGGATTTATACAAGCGTTATGACGGTATTTCGGCGCTGAGCGGAATCAACCTGAGCGTACATAGGGGAGAAGTCGTTGTGATTTTGGGGCCTTCGGGCTGCGGAAAAAGTACACTTCTGCGATGTATCAACGGACTTGAGCCGGTTGAGTCCGGGGAAATTCTGCTGAACGGTGAGAAAGTCACAGGCCAGCAGGTCAACTGGCATTTGATCCGCCAAAAAGTCGGCATGGTGTTCCAAAGCTATGATCTTTTTCCACATATGACCATCATGGAAAATATTCTGCTTGGCCCGCTGAAAGTACAGAAAAGGAATCGTGCGGAAGCGGAAAAGCAGGCGGAGGAACTACTGAACCGCATCGGTCTTCTGGACCGTAAAAACGCGTATCCACGGCAGCTTTCCGGAGGACAAAAACAGCGGGTCGCCATCGTGCGCGCTCTGTGCATGAATCCTGAAATTATGCTGTTTGACGAGGTTACCGCGGCGCTGGACCCGGAGATGGTCCGTGAGGTTCTCGATGTGATGCTCGGCCTTGCCAAACAAGGGATGACGATGGTCATTGTAACGCACGAGATGAATTTTGCCAGAGCGGCGGCGGATAAAATCGTGTTTATCGACGAAGGGAAAATTGCAGAGGAATCTGATTCCGAAACATTTTTTATCAACCCAAAAAGCGAAAGGGCAAAGCATTTTCTTAATATCTTTAATTTTGATGATGAGAAGGGGTAAAACCATGAAAAAACTCAAAAAACTGGCGGCGTTTGTTTTAGCGCTGACCATAGCGGCAGTTTCTTTTGCCGGATGCGCGCAGCAGTCCGGTACACAGCAGTCTTCTATTGATAAAATCAAAGCGAACGGCAAAATCCGAATCGGTGTATTCAGTGACAAACCTCCGTTTGGTTTTGTTGACAAGGACGGAAAAAATCAGGGATACGACGTTTATCTTGCTAAGCGTTTTGCTCAGGATCTGCTCGGCGACGAAAGCAAAGTGGAATTCGTTTTAGTGGAAGCGGCAAGCAGAGTAGAATACTTGGAATCCGATAAAGTCGACATCATCCTTGCAAACTTTACCGTGACGGATGAAAGAAAGCAAAAAGTTGATTTTGCGAATCCATACATGAAGGTCGCACTTGGTGTTGTTGCACCGGACGGTTCCCCGATTACAGATGTTTCCCAGCTAAAAGGTAAAAAGCTGATTGTCAACAAGGGTACTACTGCGGAAACCTATTTCACAAAGAATTATCCGGATATTGAATTATTAAAATATGACCAGAATACGGAAGCGTTTCAGGCACTGAAAGACGGCAGAGGCGCGGCTTTGGCACACGACAACACGCTGCTCTTCGCATGGGCGAGGGAAAATACGGGCTTTACCGTCGGAGTGAAAACACTTGGCAGTCAGGACACCATCGCTCCGGCAGTCCGTAAGGGAAACAAAGAACTGCTTGACTGGATTAACAATGAACTTACTACGCTTGGAAAAGAGAACTTTATCCATAAAGATTTCGACGCGACTTTAAAACCGGCTTACGGCGATACCGTTAATCCGGAAGATGTTGTGATTGAGGGCGGCAAGCTTCAGTAATTCTGATTGACTCAAAAGAGGGCCTGCACCGTTTTACGGTGCAGGCCCTCGATCATTTACTGTATACAAAATGGGGAAGATGCGGAAAACTATAATCGCTTAATGAAAGCATTTCATCCCGGGGAAATAAGCGCTGCAACCCAGGTCTTCTTCAATTCGAAGCAGCTGATTGTATTTTGCAACACGTTCGCTGCGGCTGGGCGCTCCGGTTTTGATTTGCCCCGCGTTCAGCGCGACAGCCAGATCCGCAATCGTGGTATCCTCAGTTTCACCGGAGCGATGAGATACAATTGCAGTATATCCTGCATTGTGTGCCATCTTGATTGCGTCAAGTGTTTCTGTTAAGGAGCCAATTTGATTCAGTTTTATCAAAATGGAATTTCCGCACTGCAGCTCAATTCCTTTTTGCAGACGCTCTGTATTGGTCACGAACAAATCGTCACCGACAAGCTGAACCTTATCCCCTAATTCACGGGTCAGCTTTTCCCAACCCTGCCAGTCATCCTCGCCGAGTGCATCTTCAATGGAACGAATTGGGTACTTTGCGCATAACCCCTTCCAAAAAGCAATCAATTCATCGGTAGTATAAGTTGTTTTATGCTTTGGCAGTAAATAGCCTTTTGCAGTTTTCCATTCGCTGGAAGCCGCGTCGATTGCAAGCACAAAGTCATCGTTAGGTTTATATCCCGCCTTCTTGACTGCTTCAAGAATCAATTCAATTGCTTCCTCATCTGTATCCAGATTCGGTGCATATCCGCCCTCATCACCGACGGAGGTGGAAAGGCCTTTTTCCTTCAAAATAGCAGCAAGTTTATGGAATACTTCAGCGCAGCGGCGCAGCCCCTCTTTAAAGGAAGGCGCACCGACCGGCATTATCATAAATTCCTGGATATCTACATTGTTTGCGGCATGAGCTCCGCCGTTCAGAATGTTCATCATAGGAACGGGCAGCGTTTGTGCGTTCACTCCGCCGATAAAGCGGTATAAAGGAAGGTGAAGTGCGTTGGCTCCGGCCCTTGCCGCCGCAAGAGAAACGGCTAAGATTGCGTTTGCGCCCAAAGAGGATTTCTCTTTGGTGCCGTCCGTATCAATAAGCTTGCGGTCAATTTCTGCAGTATTAGTGCTGTCCATTCCCTTGACAGCGGCGGCAATGACCGTGTTGATGTTTTTAACCGCTTTGGAAACGCCTTTTCCGCCATAACGGGATTTATCTTCATCCCGAAGCTCCAAAGCCTCAAAAGAGCCGGTAGATGCTCCGCTGGGTGCAGCGCCGCGCCCGGTAACGCCATTTTCAAGGGTTACTTCCGCTTCTACGGTGGGGTTGCCTCTGGAGTCCAATATCTCTCTGCCAATCACATTTTTAATCCTGAAATCCAACATAATTACACCTTCTTATAATTTTTAATTGAAAGCTGACGAAGTAAGCTGTAGCTAACTTACATGATTATAGTAACATGATTTACATAATTTGTCAATCACAGACATAAAACATTTTCTCCCGAATCCTTCAGTATATGCCTGATTTAAAACATAAAGTATTACTTTTATAAAGTGGATTAGCAGCAAAGTCAATTACTATCGGCTAGAATCGATGGTAAGGTCTGCTGAGACAAACCTTGGAATTTGAAGCTAAAGCCTCCTAAAGGATAAAGAATGCCGCTCAAATTCAAACTGGTTAAAACCGATTTTGTTTTCAGTTTGAAAACAAAATTTGCCTTAAAAGCGTGTGCGCGCGCCGAAGGTTTTGAACCGTAATTGACTTTAATAAAATATTAAAGTCACAATTCGCAACAGAATTATCTATTTTATAACAATATTAAAGTTTTAGTGATTAAAATTACCTGTAAAGATATGGAAGCCGTCATTTAGGGTTGATAATTGTCACTTTTTGGCGTATAATCAAAATAGTCATAAAAATTTTTAGCATTTTTATCTAAGAATATAAAATATTGGCAAAACATTGGAGTGAATGAATTTGAAACGACTAAAGCGAATTGTTCTTGGGGCGGTTTCTCTTTTTTGTGCTGCTGCGGTAACGGTAGCCATTTTGCCGCCAATTTCCGCTTTTGCCGCCGTTACGGCTACCACAACAGATTATTTAAACCTGCGCGAGGGTGCGGGTACCGATAAAAAGGTGATTTTAACACTTAGCAAAGGTGTTTCGGTCACTGTTCTTGACAACTCAAATGCCACATGGACTAAGGTGCAGACATCGAGCGGAAAACAGGGCTTTTGCAGCAAGCAGTATTTGAACATTTCCGGTGCGGCGTCAAACTCTTCTTCGCCGGGAACAACTGCATCAGGGACTACCGCCGTAACGACTTCTTCACTGAATATGCGCAGTGGGGCGGGTACCACGTATTCTATTATTGTAACAATTAAAAGCGGTGCTTCTGTTAAGGTAATTGACAATTCGAATGCTCAATGGGCTAAAGTGCAAACTTCGGATGGCAAACAAGGATATTGCAGTAAGCAGTATCTAAAGATTTCATCTTCGGGCTCCACTACCACACCGAATACTTCAACAACCCCGGTTAACTCCGGAACGACAACTACAGCTACGGCATCCACAATGGATTACCTTAATCTGCGGGAGGGCGCTGGTACAAATTTTAAAGTCGTTGTAACGCTTAGTAAAGGGATAACTGTTACTGTTTTAGACAATACCAATGCACAGTGGACAAAGGTAAAAACCGCGGACGGCAAGCAGGGTTACTGCAGCAAACAGTATTTGAAATTTTCAAATTCCGGAACCACCGGCAATACTACGCCGCCTGACACTACGACTCCGCCAAATACAACGGCTTTAACGGGCAAAACAACCGCGTCACTCAATGTTCGCAGCGGTGCGGGCACAAGTTATGGCATTGTAGCTACTCTTGCAAAGGGTGTAACAGTTACGGTGCAGGATAATTCCAATGCTGCATGGGCGAAAGTACAAACTGCCAACGGTACACAGGGCTACTGTTCAAAGGAGTTTTTGACAATTTCCCAAACGGGAACCAACACAGACCCCGGCACAGGAACGGGAACAAATCCGGGTGATACCAACACCGGCGGTACCGAAACCCATACGATTACGGGTGCAAGTGTTATTGCCGATATACTCCGACTCAGGGAACAGCCCGACAGCGCAAGCAAAATTCTTGCTAATTTACCGAATGGGACAAGCCTGACGGTTCTTGATACCTCCAATGCCACATGGACGAAAGTGCAAACTTCCGGCGGGCAAACCGGCTATGTCTGCACAGAATTTATAAAGATACATTACTCCGATGAAGTTACCAATGCAGATTCGCTCTCTCTTTCCACTACACTGCAGACGATTCCCGCCGGAAAAACACTTTACATCAAAGCATCCATATCACCAAGCGGAACCTATGTGAATTGGACAAGCAGCAACCCGGCTGTGGCCACTGTTTCAAACGGGTATGTGTTTGCCGTGGCAAACGGATCCACAGTGATTACAGCATCTTCCGGAAGCTACAAAGCAACCTGCAATGTTGTCGTAACGGATGCCGAACCGGTTAAGACCGCGTTTGCTTCACCGAATATTGCCAGCACCGGCGCGACGGTCACTTTAACCGCAGTCACGGATTCAACACGTGACGGAGTAAGATTTGTTGTAAACACGCCGAACGGCGGTACCGCAACGGTGGATGCCAGCTCCTTCACGGAAGAAACAAAGCTGAATACACACGTGAGAAAATGGACTGCTACAACTTCTTTTGATTCCCCGGGTACCTACTCGTTTACAGCGTTTTCTTCCCTGAACGGCAGCATGAGCACTGTGGGCTATACCACGAATGCCTATGTTTCCGCACAGCAGGACTTTACTACAACTACAAATGAAGAACGCAGGGTCAGCGACCAAATGATTACCCTGATTGCGAATTGGGAAGGTTACCGTGCCACTGTTTATGCCGATCAGCTTACTGCCAATCAGGTTCCCACCATCGGTTACGGCTGCACGTTCGGTGCAAATGCGGTTTTCTATAACGATATGACTGAAACCGAAGCGTGGTCCATGCTGGTCAATAAAATAAACAATTCCTCTTATACCTCCGAACTGAATAAAATGATTCAGAATAATCATTTTCTAATGAGTCAAAATCAGGCAGACTGTCTGATCAGCTTTGCTTATAATGTGGGTGCCGGGTATTTTAACAGCGCTTCTGAATCTGATTTTATCAGGATCATGAAGAATGCGGTAGTACCGCCCAGCTTCAGCAGTGCGATGGCAGCCACAGTGACAAAGGATACCGTTGTGCGCGGCGATGCAAGCATTACGGGTGCTCAGATATGCAGCATTACAAACGGCACTTCGGTAACTGTGACCGATTCTAATTTCAGCGATACACGCAATGTCTGGTATAAGGTTCAGTTAGCGAATGGCAGTGAGGGCTGGATTAATTCCGGATATGTCAATCTTTCCAATTCTGATTCGCTGACACATGACCTTAACTATACCAATTCATATGCGATTGGCACGGATCTGATTCGCTGGAATCAGGCATCCAGTAAGTTCTACGCCGGTTTATTCTATCGTCGATTGGGTGAAGTTAACGTCTACAATTACGGCGATTACAGTGCGGTGCGGTATAATAAATATAATTATACCTACCCAAGCGTAGCCTCCGGACTAAATTAAACGAGTTCTCAATATAGCAATAAAGGCCGCTCAGCATTTGTGAACCGGTTCAAGGAAAATAGACACAAAAGGAAAAGGCAATCGTAGAATATCA
>CAUQPM010000035.1:0-10812 GCA_963520015.1 uncultured Oscillospiraceae bacterium | reverse complement strand
GCGGTTTTTCGCTCCAAACGGTAAAGCGTTTGGAACTTGCTAAAGCAGAATTAAATTAGCGTGCTCTGCACGCAAAAACAAAAAACCGCCGAAGGATTTACATCCTCGGTGGTTTTTTTGCAGGCAAACTCTGTTTACCTGCATTTCCTTGTAATTACCCACTTTTTTTAACCTCTCTCTCCGAGGGAGATGTCAATCCCAGATTGACGGAAGGAATTCGTTCCCCATTGTTTATTGTTCATTGTTCATTGCTAAAACAGTTTGCCGCCTGTAATGCCGGCGATCGCAAGGGACAGGATTCCGATATAAACCAGAATTGCCGGAAGTCCGTTAAATGCTTTCGGCATATCGTCATTTTTATAACGCAAAGTGGCGCGGGCCAGTATGATTGCCGCCAGAAAAAACGCCGCGCCAGTACCCACAGCGAAAGCCGCTGCGTTGACAGAGTCCAGCTTGAAGCTTTTCTGCACGTACGGCATGGAAAGGATTATGGTATTGAGCGCCGCGGGGGACAAAAGCTCCCCATATTTTCTGTAAAAGGAAGGAACAAAAAACCGGAGCAGGAGTGCTGCCAAAAGATACGCGGCGGCGGCACACAAAGCATAAATAACCGGACGCAGATAGGCCAGCGTTGCGTTCGCGAGAAGCGGCGCGCTCAGCCAAGTGCTGAGCAGAATGGAAATCAGTGCAAAAACAGTAATAAAAGCGGAGTACGTCAGAAGCGTGCGCGGCTTGCGCGCTGCACGCAGCACGCGGCTGAACCCAATGCCGCCGGAGAACAGAATATTTTCGGCTGTGACCGCCATCAGCGCGGTCAGAAGCAGCTGCACAACAATCGTCATGAGCGATCCCTCCTTTTTGCCGCCTTTTGTTCGCGTTTCCGGCTGACCCATTGAATAAACGCCGCCAAAAAGCCCAAAAGGATAAAGCCGAAAAACGGCAAGGAAACACTCTTCTCCCCCGTGCCGTACGTACCCGTATTCACATGCCACACGCCGCCCTTGAGCCAAACCTCGCGGATTACCGCGCTGATGCAGATAACGGCGGAAAACCCAAGGGAACAGCCCACCGTGTCGGCGGCAACAGCCCAGCCGATATGGGTCGGCGCGTATTCATTCGCGCGGGAAAGAATCATGGAGCTGCAAATCATCAGGCCGCCGAACATTCCAAGCGCGGTGACGGAACCGGGAATCAAGTGCTCCAAAAGCCACGCGGCGGGAAGGTAGAACACCGCCGAGGACGCCAGAATCATTCCGGGCCGAACCCAAATCGGCACCATTTCCCCCACAAGGCAGGCAAAAAGTCCCGTCGGCAAAGCGATGAAAAAAAACAGGAACGACAGTTCCACGGCATTGCGCAGGTTATAGCCCGCGGCTACAACCGGATAAATTCCAAGTGCGCTGACAAGGACAGGGTTTTTATAAAAGAATCCATTCAGGAATATTTTTGATATTTCGGGATAAATGCCCTGTTTACGCTTCATCCAGTTCACCCCTCCATCCCTTTGCCCTGCACATCACGTCGTCAAGCAGCGGTGCGGAAACATTGGCAATCAGCACCGCAAACGCGGCGCCCTGTTCAAACACACCGAAAATGCGAAACGCCATGACAAGCCCACCGGCGAATGTGCCGTAAAGGCACCGCCCCAACGGGGTATGCGGTGAAGTCACCGGGTCGGTAATCAGGAACACCGAACAGAAAAGCAGGGAGCCTGACATCATCTCATATTTCACCGAGGTGAGCGGGCTGCACGCGATGCGCGGAAAAAACGCGGTGATGAGCGCAACCGTTACAAGAAAACAAAGCGTAATTTCCCACCTTGCGGTACGTTTTAAAAACAAAAAGAGCGCACATGCCGCGATGACCAGAACGGCCGTCGCCCCAATCGGGCCGGCGAAGTTCCCCCAAAGCATTTCAAACGGCAGAATATCCGGCTTTAATCCGCTTTTCAGCACTGCGGCGGGAGAAGCGGCCGTCTGCACGGTGCAGTCCGCAAACGGAGGCAGTACTGCGGTGGAATTTGGGTCAAAGTAGGAAAAAACCAACTGCGGCCAGCAAATGACTGTAAAAGCGAAACCCGCCGCCGCCGGGTTGAACGGATTGCGCCCTGTGGAGCCGAATGGCCCTTTGGCAACAACGATAGCAAACACGCCCGCCGCACAAGGCAGCCACATCGGCGCATTAACGGGCATGAGCAGAGCAATCATCATTCCGGTTACCAAAGAGGAGCAGTCGCTGATTCCGGTGCTTTTTGTCTGAATCAGATTAAAAAGCAGTTCGGATGCGGCACACACCGCCGCGGTGAGCGCAGCCATGACGGCGGGACGCACCCCAAAGCGAACAATCGGCAAAACCAGAAGCAAAGTCAGCGTAAATAACATGTCGCGCATCATGGATGCGACGGAAACTTCGGTTTTAATAAAAGGACCCCTTGTTTTTTGTAATGTCAATCGAAGTCACCGCTTTTCTTGATTGCCGCAGCTTTTGTCACCATGCCGGCAAGGTCAATACCCGACGGACAGACCATGGAACACGAAGCGCAGCCGATACATTTTTGCGCATTCAGCAGCCGAAGCGGATTTGGTTTTTCCCGTTCCATCTCCTGCAAAATGCGCCATGGAATAATCCCTCTTGGGCAGGCGCGGGTACATCTTCCGCAGCCGACACAGGTGTACGTTTTATGCTTAACCGCCTTTGTAAACGCGATGACACAGCGTGTGCCCGCTGTAACGGGAGTGTTCAGGTCGGTCACCGCCCTGCCTGTTACGGAAGAGCCGACAATTACCATCTGTGTCCGTTCACTGACACCGCAATAGTCAAACAGGCTTTGCAACGGCATCCCGATGCGAACACGCACGTTGCACCAAGTTTCCACTCCGTCCCCTGCCAGGGTCACAACCGTGCTGTTCTGTGCCTCGCCCTCATCCACGGCGGCCGTCAGTGCGGCACACGCCTGCGCGCCGATATAAGCGGTTTTATTCGTGGCGGTATGTAGCTTCCTTTTCAGCAGCGCGCGGGCAGGGTAGCGTTCCCCTGCGACGATCAGATCGGCCCGGGCATTCATTTTTTTAATTTTTTTTGCTTCCCGCCGGGTGGCGACAACAATTTTATTTTCTTTCGCACCGCTGGCCTTTGCAATTAAGAGCAACCCTGCTATAATCGCATCCGTATTTTCGCGCAGCGTAGCTATAGCACTGGTTGTGTAAGGATCTTCATCCAAACAGCAGGCCAGAACGGCTTGAATTTTAAGGCGGCGCATCCTCTTCATCTTTTGGCTGAGCGGAACCCCGTCAAACTCGTCGATAATATTAGCGGATTGTGCAGCCGCGATAATTGCGTCCACGCCGAAATTACCCTTCGGGGGTGCAAAATATTTGGGTCTGGGAAAAGTTTCAGGAACAGGAATCGTTTGGATCGGGTGCTTCAAGGATTCGGCCTTATGCTGTTCCAGTTTTACGCCATGTCGAGTAATCACGCCATATCATCTCCCATAATTCAATCAGGGAACCTATATTACAATGCGCTGACTGCCGCGTTCTTTAATTCGGCAATCGCCGCCGCTGCATTTTCAGCTTTAAACACGCTTGTCCCCGCAACGCAGACATCCACACCGGACTGTGCGGATATTTTAACTGTCTGCAGCTGAATCCCGCCGTCCACCTGAACGAGAAGCTCCGGCTTCTTTGCCTTAAGAGCCTGAACCTTTTGCATCATATCCTCCATAAAGCTCTGGCCGCCGAAGCCCGGCTCCACAGTCATGACCAGCACCATATACAACTCGTCAAGATACGGATACACCTCTTCAATCGGCGTGTTCGGCTTGACGGCGATTGCGGCTTTCGCGCCGCCGGCCCGAATTGCGCTGATTGTTTTTTCCGTGTCGGAATCTGCCTCTATATGAAAAGAAATAATGTCCGCACCGGCTTTCAAAAAATCCGGAACATAGCGCAGCGGTTCACTAATCATCAGATGCACGTCAAAAGGCTTGTCCGTGAATTTACGAATCGAAGCAACTACAGGCGCCCCAAACGTAATATTCGGCACGAAGTGCCCGTCCATAATATCCAAGTGAATCCAGTCTGCACCGGAGTCATCCATTCTTTTTACTTCATGACCCAATTGTGAAAAATCCGAAGAAAGCACCGATGGTGCGATCAGCATATTCATTCCCCCATTAAACATTTTACTTTATTCTACCCTAAACGCTGGATTTTTTCAACTTTAATCGATTTGTTTCTAAAATGTTTATAGGCGCCTGCCGAGAACTAGCCCCGGCAGGCAATCTATAATAAAGCGGTTAAAATATTTGCCCCGCACTCTATTGTATGCGCCTGATCGCTTTTTGGGAGTAATTTTTCACAGTTCAGGCGGGATTCCTGCAACAAAAAAGCTCCGCCTGCGCGGAGCCTGTCCATTTATTTTTCATCATCTTCCGGATTGTCCTGATCGGAGGAATCTTTTTTGCTCTTTTTGCTCTCCTGAAAAAAGGCCACACACATAAAAATCAGCGCTACCGCGGTAATGCCCCGCAGAACCCAGCCCCAAACACCGGCAAACAAATTCTCGGGACGAATCGCGTCGGCAAGCCACCAACCGCCCAGCAAAAGGAAGAAAGCACCCGCTCCGTAAAAAACGCGGTTTTCCCTGCCCATACGGAATATTAAAATCAAACCGACCAAAAGCCACATGGCGGCGTAAACATAAGTCAATATAAAATCCCCCGCTCTGTATCATATGTCAAATATAGACCAGCCGGAGCGCATTGTCAAGTGTTACGCGCACGTTTTGATCTGCTGCTGTGCCATAGACGCCGGGCGGTGTGCGTGCCTGCGGGCCGCGCGGCGGGCACGCATGATTTTTTCCCTCCTGAGCTGCGCAAAGCAGCAAAAGCCGACAACAGCCTGCAATGCAAGCTGAATCAGCTGAAACTTCCAGCTGCCCGCGCCGGCATACAAAGCCATGAAACCCATCAGCCCGGTCAATACACAAAGCGCACGACTGTTCTGCGACTTGGGCCTATATTTTAAAAACAAAACCGCCGACAGAATCAACATTGCCATTCCGGTAAAAATATTCATATTAATGCCCCCAATTATATATCGCTCATATGTTCTATTGCGCTTTTATAATAACACATATGTTCTACTGAATGCAAGCGCATATTTTTGTGAGGGCCATTTTTGGTACTAATACTGATCTCCAATAAAAGTATCGATAAAAATCCGCATCAAAATCCATATACGAAAGCTTTTGATTTGATTTTTATATCCTTTTTAATCGGATATCAGTATTAGGATAAACGACAAAAAAGGAACGGGGATTTCCCCGTCCCTTTTACAGAACAAAAATTTTCATATTACGCACGCCGAAGCTTTTACACTGGCTGTTTGTTGCATAATACAGGTCGGCCACAATGCGGCCGTCCATAACCCCGCCGCCGGTGTCGGCAGCAATGGCATAACCGTAAACGGTTCTGCCGTCCGGGGAACAGATATAAAGCTTTGATCCGTAAGGAATGATGCTGGGATTCACCGCAACCAGCCCGACCGAAGCCGCGCGGCCCGTGGAAGTCCTGCCTCCGCCGGTATAGGCGGTGCACCGGCCCGTAATGCATTTGCTATAATTCACTGTGTTGCCGCTCTGGTCGGTCAGCGTACCGTCTGCACTGATGGAAGCGATTGCGCTGGGCTTTTTCTTGGTTCCGACAGCAGTAACCTGATTGACCGGCTTTACAACAACGGTTGTGCTGACAATTTCACTTGAAGCAAGCACGCCGTCAATAAACTTTTGACGTGTTACAACAGACTGGCTCCCGTTCTTGCCCGCAGTTTGAATTTTCTTCATACCCTTATACAGCGTGTTGTCATTTACGTTCGTATTGGTGTATGCAATACTTTGAGTGGTCGTGACCTCTTGATAGGTCACCCTTGCAATGGAGATCTTCATCCCTTCGCTTACTGCGGCAGTCGGTGCGGGAGTTACGATATCTTCGCTTCCGACGCTCAACCCGGCATGACTAAGTGCGTCTTCCACACTTCCTTCGGGAACAACGGCAGTTTTTGTCTGACCGTCCGCATCAATGGTAACATTGAATTTTCGTTTCACTTCAATGAGCATCTTATCAAAAACCTTGGTGTCTAAAGAAGGAACTACGATATCGTTGGCTCCGGGAGTAACGCCCGCTTCGGCAAGCGCCTGTGCAACTGTATCTTCATAATGTACCGTAACAGGCGTAAGCTTATTATCCGCGGAAATCTTTACTTCATATGCGCTTTTCACGACGATGTTGATCTCTCCGCCGGAAACCTGCGATTCATTTCGAACCACAAGATCCTTCGCGCTTACCTGTACCCCTGCCGTTTTAAGAATATCCTGCGTGTTGCTGCTGAAGAGCTGCACGCTTTTCTTAACACCGTTATAATTAATGTTTGCGTTGCATGTTACTGCCGCAACACTGACAACTGAACCCACCGTAATAAGAATCATAACGGTAAGAGCTGTTGCTCTTTTGATCAGGCTTTTTAGATACGGGTTTTTTCGTTTGAAAAATTGCATTTTTTCACCCTTTTCCTTGTATCATCATGCCGAATTTAGGGTTCATCCCCCACATTGCCGGCCTTCAGTTCTTAGGATATGCATGATGTTGGTAATTATATTCACTTAATGCATAGATGTCAAATCCTTGAACTGAGTGAATTTGTACAAATTGCACAAGTAAAAAAACTCAATAATTCTAATTAAAAATTAAATACACCATTTTAAGTAATATTCTTTCATTTCCTACTGGTAAAAAGAAGACCGTTTCTGTGCAAATTGCAAGAAAGTGAAAGTTACAAACTTGTTACAAATATTACAACTCTGTCTTTAATGTAACATTTTGTATTTTTGTGCTTATTCTCATGTGCAGCTGCATGGCAAAACGCTCAAATAATGGCTTGATTGCTGTGTTTTCTCTTATTTGTCGCAATATGGTATTTACTCCTTTATTTTACATAAATATGAGCTACGAAAGTTTTGGTCGCGTTTGCTGCACCCTTCGGCATTTTTCGCCAAACAAGGAAAGAAAACAATGTTTTTCTGCATTTTTACTCTTCTGTCGGCAATGCCGGTATATCTTCCGTATGGAATGTAATACAGCCGAAAAATTACTCTCTGTATAGCTTAAACCGCATTTAGGAGTCTGTTTTTAATTTATAATTAGAATAATGTTGCATCGTTAAACCCCGCTAAGACACTGTTTTCAAGCCCGAATTCAGGCTTGTATAACTATGTAAAAAACACTATATAATAGTATAGGAAATTCAGGATAAAAGGTATGATTTTATTCTCTATTATAATTTATGATTGGCATTATTTTGCTGTAGCTGAATTGTAATTCAGAGAAGAAGCAGAAATGTGGGTTGGACAAAATCGACCTAATTTTATCGAGTGGAAAGTTCTAAAATTCAACGAGAATAACACACTTTAAAGTATCGAAAAAACACTATATATAATAGTATAGGAAAGTTCGGCTCAAACGCTTGATTTTATTCTCTATCATAATTTATAATTAGCATTATGCCGCTGTGGTTAATTGTAATTCCCAGCAAAAGCTAAGATGCAGGTTAGACAAAATCGGCTTTATTTCAAGGAGTGGAAAGTCTTAGAAGTTAACAAAAATAACACAATTTAAAGCGCCAAAAAAACGCTATATATATAGTATAGAGAAATGCCTTCTGAAGCTAATATTCAATTCTTATTTAAAATATCAATTTAGAATATATTCCGGGTTAATAAACGCATGAATTTTGCTGTACTGCAACAAAAAAACAGTCCCCGTAAAAACGAGGGCTGTTTAATAAACTTTAAGCTCTAATGGTACCCTTTCAATAAGAATCGGATCATACTGTAGAACTTTTGACTTCCAACCGTGGAATTTTGTTGAATAGTATTTTAAGCCTTTTAATTCCGCGTTGCGGCAAATTTGCGGAGAGGAAGCATTCATGCCCCGACTGTTCATGATCTTATTAATAAATAAAATTTATAAATCAACCGCGTAATGAGAGGGATCTTGAGAATCAGTATATACCGTTACTGTATTTTGCTCACAAACTTTCGGTTGTGACCAAAGAAGATGGCTTTTCCCTCTATAACTGAGGCCTTCGATTTCGTATGTAAAGTACACCAAATATGGATACAACCCACCCCATCGGGTAAAGAACAGCTGCCTTACAGATGTTACATAACCTTTTGTTTGTGTCCCTTCACATAAAAGTAATTTGCACGCCTTTTCTTTTCGATAGGAAACTGCACACAGCATAATTCCCAGGATCAAAAGTGTATCGCCTAAAACTGGGAACCAAAGCTTTGGATCGCCCTGTGATGCGGGGTCTGTATGCAATATGCCCATCTGTGAAAAGACTCCCGAAATCAAAAATACCACACCGAAAATCAGAAGCGTTACTCCGAAGAAACTCCACATATTTTTCGGTTTTTTCATCAATAATTCACCTTGCAAAATATAAATAATCCACATATAGAATTATAGCATTACAAAATATAGTAATCCATCGTGTGATAGGCACAAAAAAGGCTCGGCACCATCGAAACGGTGCGAGCCCAGAGACAAGCTACTCCTAATGCTCATTCTGCATATGACTTTAATGCCTTGCCAATAAATTCGGACGTTCCTATACCGTATTTCTTATCAGTTACTTCAATATACTTAGGGTTCGATAAATAAAGTTGCGACATAAGGCCCCAATAGTTATCCCCCATATCCATTTTTGCAATTTTATACGTTTCTTTGGCCATAGTATCCATTTCTTGAACAATTTGCTGAATTTCGTTTGAGGAGGGATCTTTACTTAAGTCGGATGTCAGCTTTTTCATTAGTTCATTTGTTCTACCCATATAATAATCTAAATTATTTTTTATTAAATTAAGTCCCTCCATTATAACAGTAGTATTGCCAAGATTTTTTTTCATAGCTTCCGTGTATTTTTCTATGCTTCCAAACTCCTTGATTGCCAGCTGGGCCAGCTCAGATTCCTTAGCTTTGCAAATTTCAATAAATTCATTAAATTTATCTACACTGCCCCAATATTTAGTTACTTCGTCTGAATGGTTTATTTTATACTTTTCCAACACATTAAAATATTCACTCATATCAAATTCTTTAAAGCTCATGCATTTTTCTCCTTTTTCAAGTTTGTCTAATAATTTCAATAAGCCATTAAGCCGATCCCGTTTCGCCTGAATCAATTTTTTCTGATTCTTAAATGCCTTGTTTCTATCAAAGTTAGGATTTAGCATAATCAACTTTATATCTTTTAAAGGAAAATCCAATTCTTTAAAAAATAATATTTGCTGTAACGCTTCCAGAGCGTCATCATCATACTTTCTATAACCCGATTCCGTTACTTCACTCGGCTTAAATAATCCGATTTCATCATAATATTGTAAAGTTCGAACACTGATACCCGTTAGTTCAGAAACTTGTTTTACAGTTTTCATTGCTATCCCTCCCAAGTTCGATTTTAGAGATATTAATATATCGGCAAGCACTCCGCCGGCTGGGGGCCGCCAATAATGTTAAACTCTATCTATACAATACACTATCACGCAACGTGATAGTCAATACCTTTTTTCAATTCTTATAATTTTATTATAAAACGAAGTTAGGGTATATTCCACAATGATCAAAACCTATCTTCAGAATTTGGTTTCCCAAATATACAAAGATCCCCCAAAACAATCTGTTTTGGGGGATTAAATGCAAATATAAAATTATCTCTTTGAGTTTTGGTGACTCCATAGATCACGATCTAGCAATGGGCTGTACCGTCTTGTTTTGTGGTGTGTGCTTTTATGTTATAAGGAAATTGCCAGCTTTGGACAGCCTTTTTATGAACCGCGTTACGACGAATTTGCAACACAGAACAACCAAACCCAAAGCTTATAATAAATAATTACATTTCTTTTTGATACTTGCTAAGGTAATATACATTCGAAAAAGCAACAAACAAATAAGCTGCTACAAAAGCTAAAATCAGGAACACATCAACCTGCATTAGCGCAAATGCCAGCATCAATGCACCAAACACCATTACCATTAGATCGTATGCTTTTGCTTTCGCTTTATTTCTTATTGTCGTGTTGCGCTCGTCTTTTGTCTCTATTTCAATCCTCTTGGCAGATTGAGGATCTTTTCTTAATGCAAGACTGCTTATTACTGAACCAAGATTTTGTCCAAAGATCCCTGTGCCAATTCCAACGCAAATATAGGGTAATGTACGCATAATTCCTTGTGCGCTCGGCATTGATTTTACCAGTACAAGACCTGTTGCACAAATGATAAAACCGATGATCGAAAACACGGCATGCTTTCCAATCATATTACTTTTCACTGTTTTCTTCCTCCTCATAGATAAATATTTCTTCAATGTTCATTTCAAAGTATCTGGCAATCTTAAATGCTAAATTGATAGATGGGTTATACCGCCCATTTTCAAGTGAACCTATCGTTTGCCTTGATACTTCCAAAGCCGCTGCAAGTTCCTCCTGTTTTATTCCTCGTTGTTTTCGAATTTCTTCTAATCTGTTTTTCAAACCGATTTTCCTCCCTTTCGGTTTTTGGAAAGTCAACTTTACATTGATAATATATCACAACTATTTTTAAATGTCAAGTGTGCTTTCCATATAACAGCAAACTATATTTCTCTCCTGCCAAGAAGTATACAAACACTATATAACAAAAAGGCCCGACACCATCGAAACAGTGAACCGGTTCAAGGGAAATAGACACAAAAGGAAAAGGCAATCGTAGAATAT
>CAUQPM010000034.1:0-11416 GCA_963520015.1 uncultured Oscillospiraceae bacterium | reverse complement strand
TATCCTACGACTGGAGGCTTTTTCTTTCAATGTCTATTTTTCTTGGTTCTGTTCAGGTATTCTACTGTGCAGGGGCCTCTAATGTCGGTCAATCTACAATGCTTTCGTCCGTGAAGGCAGCAAATGAGACCGGTTTTGATAAAGCTGCACTTCTATGTTTTGCAAGTATTTCTGCTGGTCTTGCCAACATTACAAACGGAGCAAAAAGCGCCAAAGGGATTGTAGCGGTTGACGGGTGTCCAATGAGCTGTGCAAAAAAAGCTCTTGAAAAAGCAGGTTTTGATCTGGATGAACACATGATCATTTCTAAAGATTTAAGTATTTCTAAGGATTTTGACCTAAACGCATCAATGGACTTGGAGAAGATAAAAGATGTAATAGTTGAAAAAATAAATACCGTATACAATAAATAATTACAATGTCAAATTACATATATATGGCAAGAACATGGTACCCCGTAATTGATTATGTGGAATGCGCTGAATGCGGTGCTTGTATAGATATGTGCAATATGATCTAAAGAAGGCACCAACTCCGGTAGTGGTTTTCCCAGAGGGTTGTATTCAGGGCTGTCACGGATGCGGAAATCTTTGCCCCAATGGAGCGATAGCTTATGTTGGAGAAAAGGGAGATAACGCCAACTGTGGCTGCTCATGTGGAGATAAAAGCGGAGGATACTGCGGATAAGTCAAGGTGACTTCCAGTGGGAAATACAGCACATTTAGTAAGATGTTAAAATATGGGATGGCGTAGTGATCCTGCAAATTGAATTTCATATGGTTTATCTAGAATCTTAGGAGGAAATGAATTATGACGATTAAAGTATTAGGTGCTTGCTGTAAGAAGAGTGCAGAAACATTTGAAAACACCAAACTCGCGGTAAAAGAAATGGGCCTTGATGTTGAGGTTGAGAATATCGGCGACATTGTTGAAATTTCAAAATATGGTGTAATGAGTACACCTGCACTTGTCATTGATGAAAAGGTCGTGTCTTATGGCAAGTTGTTAAAACCCAAGGATATTATAAAAATTATAGAAAAGGTATCTGGGTAATATGGTGACTTTTGCCATCAAGTAAAAATGTGCGGTCCGACCGAATATTTGCTATATCGAAATGAGGTGAATGGTGAATAATCTTTCAAGTACAACAATTGTTGAAAATATTTGGAATGATTTAAACAAACCTCTCAAGGGTTTTATTAAAAGGCATGTCAAAAATGATCAAGATGCAGACGATATTCTGCAAGATGTGTTTTGCAAAATCGGTAACAATATTGGCAGTTTGAAAGACAGTGACAAGATTCAAGCATGGGTGTACAAAATAGCAAAAAACACCATTATGGATTTTTATAGAGCACAAAACCATGAATTGGTCTTTACTGAACTACCGGAAGAAATAATAGTTGATACGAAAAATGAAATAACTGCAAATGACGAAGTCGCACAATGTTTGAGAGCTATGATTGACCACTTGCCTGAAAAATATAAAAGTGCAATTATATTAACAGAATTTCAGAATCTTACCCAGAAAGAATTAGGGGCAAGATTAGGTCTATCGGTATCAGGAGCAAAATCCCGCGTGCAGAGAGCTAGAACTAAACTAAAAGAAATGCTTTTATGTTGTTGCTCATTTGAGTTTGATTATCGAGGTAATATAGTGGACTATAAAACCAAATGCAACGACTGTAAATTTTGTTAAAATATAAAGGCAAAATATGCGTCCTTTTCTCCTTTGTCACGTCTATATTTATGAAAGCCTATATCCAATAATTTATTAGGAGGTAAGTATAATGAGTGGCAAAGAAGAAATCAGAAAATTTATTCGTGAAAACTATTCCGAGGTTGCTAAAAAAGGCTCAGCGGGGGGATGCAGTTGTAGTTGTAATGACGCTCCGATGGATATCATTGATTCGTCCATCAAAGTAGGATATACCGAAGGTGATCTTTCAAGTGTACCATCCGAGGCAAATATGGGATTAGGCTGTGGAAATCCCATTGCCATAGCCGCTCTGCAGGAAGGAGAAACAGTCCTTGATCTTGGAAGCGGAGGTGGATTTGATTGTTTCCTTGCCCGCGGGCATGTAGGCGAGTCAGGCCATGTTATTGGCGTTGATATGGCACCTGATATGATTGAATTGGCAAGAAAAAATGTTGAGAAAAGTGGATACACCAATGTTGAATTTAGATTGGGAGAAATTGAGCATCTGCCTGTAGAAAATGAATCGGTAGATGTTATCATATCAAATTGTGTAATCAACCTTTCTTTGGATAAAGAGCAGGTATTTAGAGAAGCTTATAGAGTCCTTAAACGCGGTGGGCGGCTATCTATATCCGACGTTGTTGCCACAACCGCATTGCCCGAGCAGGTAAAGAATGATTTATTAATGATAGCGGGCTGCATCGCCGGAGCGGAATATGTGGAAAATATCGATTTGATGTTGCATAAAGCAGGCTTCAAAGATATTAAAATGGCGCCAAAAGAGAATAGCAGTGAGATTATACAGACTTGGGTACCGGGCCGGAATGTTGAAGATTTTGTCGCTTCATTTATTATAGAAGCAAAGAAATAAGAATAAAGATCGCTAAGTAAAAGCCTTCATAGCAATACAAAATATTGCTATGAAGGCTTTTATGTACAGAAAAAAGATCACCATATAATCATTGGAAAAAGCTCTCCAACTTATTCTTGAATCGAGAGAGGTTGAATATTTGGGCAGAGTATTGTATTACTAAGCTTCATGAGTGCGCTTGCATTTGCAAATAGGCATCATCATTTATGTCAATGGAAGCTTGTCATGCAATGGATTTGTACAAACTGTACGAAACAATCTGTAACGAGTGTGCTCAGGAATGTGGAATGTTCAAGGAAGACCACTACGAAAAGTGCGCCGCCGAATGTCAGAGCTGCGCAAATGAATGTAAATCAATGGCCGGTATGTAATTCCTTACCTACAACAGCCGAATCAAAAAGCCGTGTGGAGTTTGAACCATACGGCTTTTTGATTTTCACAGACTGCATCGTGTAATTACATTACTGATAGGAAATTACCGTCGTCATCCCTCCCATTTTCATTTGCATGTTATTGGACATATGATGCGGGATATGACAGTGAAATGGCCAATCTCCTGGATTGACTGCCTTAAATTCCACGTCGTATGTCTCACCCGAAGCCACATTTATTGTACTTTTTACAAGTCTGTTTTGAACAGGTATGGTATTTCCGTCACTTGCAGATACCGTAAACTGATGTCCGTGAATATGCATGGGATGGGCATCGTGACCGAAATTGCCAAGCCTTATCCGAACATTTTCTCCCGATTTTACCTTGAGTGGATTTACATATGGGAAACATCGGCCATTTATAGTAAAAAAATTAAAGTCATGCGACATCGGATCGAGATCATAGATACCCGATGCTATTTTGCCCATCTCAAGGCCGGTTACGTTAAACTCCTGAAGCATCAGAAAATAGTCGCGTTGTATATTCAGGTTCCGGCTGCAGCTTAAAATAATAAATGCGCCGCCAAGCCCCATCATTTGCTGGACGAGAGAATTAAAGTGCGTATGATACATATGCGTACCCGGAGGATTTGTTATGCTGAAATGATAATCAAAATACTCACCCGGTTCAATTTTGGATGAGGGCTCTATTTCGGGCACACCATCCATCACATTGGGAACATCCAGCCCGTGCCAGTGAACGCTTGTAGCTTCAGGTAGATGGTTGACAACGCGGATATTGACGAGATCACCTGGATAAACCTGTATGGTTGGTCCGGGTATACTTCCGTTGTATCCCCACCCTTTTATATATAGGCCTGGAAGCAGCTCCCTTTTCACTGGTTCGGCAATGAGTTCAAAATATTTAACGCCGTTTTGCAGTTTATACGGAAGATTGGGGATATCCGGAGTAATTACCATGGAAAATCACCTCTGTCTTATCATCATTAATCTATTATATAAATAAGGCAGAAAGAGTGATACAAGTTAATGGTTCATGAAGCTTTTTAACTTTTGAAGCTGTTTTGAGCCGAGTGAAACTTTCAAAAGGAATCGTTCATTTGTATCAAACTTTGGTTTACTAGGCATTCCGCAATTGTATCGGTTGAAGTATTTGGCCTTGTCCAGCATGAGCTAGAGCTGCGGAAAGGCAAACGCTACATCAGCAGCACAAGTTGCTTCTCCAGCCGCATTATCTGTGGCGACTGCGGTGGCGTTTACGGCAGCAAGGTGTGGCACTCCACCTCAAAATATCGCCACATTTCTACGAGGACGACCTCAAAGCACTTTTGTCTACACCGTCAACAGCATGATCACAGATCGAGAAAGCGTTCTCGCCGCCTATGGCGACATTATCACCGCTCTGACTGATAATACATCTCTAGAAGAAGAGGCACAAACCATTCAAAGCGAATGTGATGTGGTGCTGGAACTGGTTCTCCTGTTGACTTTATTGTCAAAATCTTCTATAATAAATTTGAGATATGAATTCTTTTGAAAAACATAACAATCGCCTGCATGTATTTTTGTAGGGCGGTTATTTTTATGTATTTAGTATCGTTTTTGTAAATGAGGAAAAACTGTATGGAAGAAAAATTGAAAGTATCCGCACCGGTTTATCAGCAAATTGCCGCAGACATCGCAGCAAAAATTGTTGATAAACGGTATCAGATTGGAGAGAAAATCTATGCAAGATCTTCTCTTGCCAGCCAATACAATGTATCTTCTGAGACCGCCAGACGTGCAATCGCCGTTCTGTCGGATTTGGAGATAGTAGAGGTAACCAAAGGCAGCGGCGTTGTGATAAAATCGTATGAGAATGCGGTGAAATTTGTACAACAGTATATTGATATTCAGTCCATCTATGATTTAAAGAAAAATGTTTTAGAGTCCATAGAGAGGCAGAAAAAAGAGACAAAATTTCTTTCGAAATGTATCGATGGCATTCTTGACCGAACGGAGCGATTTCAAGCGGTTAATCCGTTTATTCCGTTTGAAGTGGAAATATCCGATAAAACACCTTATCTAAATAAATCTATTTCTGAAATCAATTTCTGGCACTATACGAACGCAACTATAATTGCGATAAAAAGGGATAAAACGCTGCTTATGTCACCCGGACCATATGCGGTTTTATGTAAAAACGATACACTTTATTACTGCGGCGATAATGATTGTCAGGAACGCGTTAAGAATTTTCTTTATCCGGCTTAAACGATAGGATGAACAAAATTTGATCTGATATAAATAGAACGGTACTCTGAACTTCATCAGGGTACCGTTCTATTTGTGGTTTCTAGACAGTAAGTTTATATAGAGGACTATTATTGAGCGATTTGAATGGGTCACTATTGAACCCGAATTCAATTGACTTTATTTGAGCAAGCCTTTTTCTTGAAGGAAAGATTTTGCTACTTCATTGGGACTTTTTCCGTCGACATCTACAGCATAGGTTAGATTCACCATGGCTTCATTGTCAAAAATTTCACCTAACAGGTTAAGCGTTTCTTTTAAATTGGGTGCTGTTTTTTCAAAACGATCAAATAGATCAGAACGTACAAGCAGAGCACCATTATATTCCGGGAAAAAGTTTCGATCGTCTTTTAACACTTTTAGTTTTGCTTTTTTATTTAATCCGTCTGTAGCATAAACTTCGGTCACATCGAGTTTACCATTTGCAACGGCGGAATATTTCAATCCAAGGTCGATCGGATTACCTTCTTTGAAATTAAGCCCGTAAAATTTTACAAACGGACCGTATTTCATGCTTCCTTCTTCGCTGAAGAACTCATGCTCTGCACCGAATACTAATTTATTTGCCACTGCTACGAGGTCACTCACGTTGTTTAGATGATACTCATCCGCGACTTTCTGAGGGACTGCGATGGCATATGTATTGTTGGTACCGAGTTTGTCTAAAAGATAAACATTTTTTTCCTTTAATGCGACTTCGTTTGCGTAGTCGTATAATGTTTCTCCTTTTGGAATATCTTTTGTGTCCAGCTTCAGGTAAGTTGTAAGCAGAGTACCGTCATAGCTGTTCATTAAATCACAGTTCCCTTTTACCAGTTCATTAAAGCCATTTACGGCGGAAACCTCATCTTTGATAACAACCTTGGCGTTTGTGCGGTCTTCAACAAGTAGCTTAACCATCTGGTGGATTATCTTCATTTCGGAAAAATTTCCATCCATGATTACAATTTCATTATCACTTTTCTTAGCACTGCAGCCGAAAACTGAAATGGAAATTAATATAACACACAGCAATATTGCAGTAACTTTCTTCATAAATTTACCTCTTTCCTCTCGTTTATGATTCGGAATTGGTGGTTTTTGTGGATTTTCCGCGACTGTATAACTTCTTTTCAATGATAGCCATAATAGCGTCAAACAGAACAGCCATACCCATCAGCGACAATGTTCCGGACAGAATCAATTGCATGTTTTGTATATGTATTCCTCTGTAAATCACTGATCCAAGCCCACCGCCACCGACAAAAGTGGCGAAAACGGCCACACCGATTGCGGTTACCGTAGCGATTCTGATTCCTGTGAAAATCAGGGGAAAAGCGAGCGGCAATTCAACATGAATCAAGCGATAAATCTTGCTCATACCCATTCCACAGGCGGCTTCCTTAATTGCAGGGTCAACATTATTCAGACCGAGAAACGTATTTTGCACGACGGGCAGAAGGGAATAAAGCAGTAATCCAATCATTACGGTTAGTTTCCCGGCGCCGAATAAAACCATAATAATCCCGAGTAAAGCAAGGGCGGGGATGGTTTGAAGAAGGTCAACAGTCCAAAGAACGACCTTTCGTACCCGACGATTGGTATATGCAAGAATTCCAAGCGGCAGCCCAATGACGATGGTGGCCGCCATTGATACCAAAACAATGTATAAATGTTCAAAAACAACGTCAACACTCATACCGTATCCCTCCTCAGCCCTTTTGGAATGACCTTTTTACGTAAAATATCAATCAACAGCCCCAGACAAACTGCAATCAAAGCGGAGGGAATGGCACCCGCTATGATCAGAGTATTATTATTGGTACTTACCCCAATATAGATGAAATCGCCCAGACCACCAAGCCCAATCATCGAGGCAAGCACCGCCCAACTTACAATATAAATGGTGGACATCCTCAGTCCGCCGATTATGGTTGGCATGGCAAGTGGCAACTCCACCCGAAAAAGAATCTGTATCGGGGACATCCCGCAGCCTTTTGCTGCTTCTTTGTATTCTTCCGAAACCTCCAATAATCCAGCGTATGTATTTTTCAACATAGGAAATACCGCGTATATCGTGAGTGCAATGATTACCGTAGCGGGTATCATCCCAATATAAAGAAAAAGTATCCCGATGAATACGATTCCGGGAATGGTCTGAAAAACTGAAATAACCGGAAATATAATTTTCGAGAGTTTTGGTACGCGGGATAGAATAATACCCAGCATAAGAGCGATCAGAAAACCGATAGCAACGGAAACAAGAACGTATACAAGGTGAATTAGGATGGAAACTACCAGCTTTTCACCATACTTCACGAAGAAGTCTGTCATACTGCATCACCCCATACCACACTGGCTAAAGCCTTTGACATGCTTGTCTTGGTGATAATTCCCGCCACTTTTCCGTCATCTGTCAGCACGACAACATATTCACTGTGTTTTTCACTTAGTATGTCGAAAGCGGTTTTTGCCGGGGTTGCCTTTGAAACCACCGGAATATCTGTATTGATCAGATCGCGGATTGTGTTTCCTGCTTTTCCACGCTGATTTACGGTTTCTATGGAAAGAACACCTTTAAAGTGGTCTTCTTCGTCTACAACAATGAGTGAATCAATTTCATTCCGACTCATAATAGAAACGCATTCCAGCGTCTTTTTATCTTCGGTTGCTCTGATTACCTTCGTCTTCATCAGATCGGAGCAAATCAGTTGGTTCTGTGTGAAATTATGAACATGTTTTCCCATGAATTCGCGAACGACATCGTTTGCGGGCATCCGAAGAATACCCTCAGGAGAATCCATCTGCAAAATTTCCCCATTGTACATAAAGACAATATAATCTGCAAGCTTTAATGCTTCATCCATATCGTGAGTTACAAATATAACTGTTTTTTTCAATCGTTTTTGAAGGGATTTCACTTCATCCTGCAAAGAATCTCTGGTGATCGGATCCAATGCGCCAAAAGGCTCATCCATCAAAATGATAGGGGGTTCTGCGGCAAGTGCACGAAGGACTCCAATACGCTGTTGCTGTCCTCCGCTCATTTCATTGGGGTATTTGTGCGCATATTCTTTATAAGGCATGTTTACCATTTCCAGAAGTTCAATTGCTCTTTTCCGGCATCGGTCTTTATCCCACTTCAGCAGGTGGGGTACCACACAGATGTTTTCTTCCACTGTCATGTTGGGAAAGAGGCCAATTTGCTGAATAACGTATCCGATTCCACTTCGTAATTTTTCCGGATTCATATCCGATATGTTATTTCCGTTTATGTAGATTTCACCGGAATCCATTTCTATCAGTCGATTCAACATTTTCAGTGTTGTGGTTTTGCCACACCCAGAGGGACCTATTAATACAACAAACTGTCCATCGGGTATCTCTAAATTTAGGTTTTTGACGACCAAATTGCTGCCGTAAGATTTGCTGACATTCCTGCATTCAATCATGATATTCTCCTTTCCATAATAAATAAAATTGTATAGAAGCAACCTGACAAATATTGGGAGTTGCTTCTTCCTGTGCGTTTATCATATCATATCCGAAGTGGTATTGTCAAATTGGAATATATGTGTTGATTAACCGGATGGCAGTTATCATAAGACATTTGTTTGTCAGTTTTCCGTGAAAATGATATAATCTACATATGTGCTTGTAAAACAAAAGAAATCTGTATAGTTAGGTGAAAAAAATGAATGACTCGGAGCAAATTACAATACCAAGATATTTAAAAATTGCCGTAGATATTTCGGCCAGAATTGTATCCGGTGATTTATTGGAAGGCGATAAATTGAAGGGGCGGTCAGTTCTTTCAACGGAATATAGTGTATCGCCTGAAACAATACGCAGAGCAATGTCAATTTTATCCGATAAAAAAGTTGTTGATGTAGTTGCCGGAAGTGGAATTACTGTATTATCGAAAGCAAAAGCCATTCAATTTTTAAATAATTTTAAAGAAGATGAAAGCGTAAATCAAATGCGGAGCAGGCTTTCGCAGATGATTGAACAGAGCGCTGCTCTCAGTGAAAAGATTAATTCGCTGACGTATCAAATTATTGACATGTATCAATATAAACGCTCAGATTTAGTAATGCCTGTTGAAATACCATTGTCGCCAAATTCTACAGTGATAGGAAAGAGTATTGGAAATCTCAAAGTCTGGGAAAATACTGGAGCTACTATTATTGGAATTATCCAGGATAAAAGTATAATTATTTCTCCGGGTCCTTATTATGAATTTTCAAAAGATGATAAAGTATTAATAGTTGGTGATGAAAATGTAATTGAACGGTTCAATGCCTACATCAATAAAAGAGAATAGCAAAAATTTGCTCTACAGATTTATTTCTGTGGAGCTTTTTATTGGAATGATATTTGACAATTTAGTCATACATCGATATAATCAAAAAGAGGCAACCTTATGATCCATATCAGGTTGTCTGTAATAAATATCTCAGAGGTGATACCTTTTTTAAATTCATTCAGAAATAGGGGGGTAAATATGAAATTATTAGTCTTAGTCCTGAACAAAACAGAAAAGTTAGATGGATTATTAACTGAGTTTGCAAATCGGAACATAAGTGGTGCAACCGTGTTGGAAAGTATGGGAATGGCTAGATTATTGAGCCACAAACATGATGAGGATGAAATACCATTTTTGGGAGCGCTTAGAGTTTTTTTAAATCCAGAAAGAGAAAAGAGCAAGACGATTTTTGCTGCCATTCCTGATGAACAGCTAACCGAAGCTGTCGGCATTATAGAATCTATTGTGGGGGATTTGTCTGCTCATGATACTGGTGTAGTTTTTAGCGTACCAATTGATTATACGAAGGGAATCTGTAAAATTGGAGAGTAAGATAATTTTTGAAGTCGCAATCATGTTATGTGCGGCATTAATTTTTGGAAGGCTTGGTAAATTTGTCAGGCTTCCTAATGTAACTGGTTATCTGGTTGCAGGACTTTTATTGGGCCCATCGCTCTTTAATGTAATACCTGCGGATATGGTTAATAATTTTTCTATTATCTCGGACATCGCATTAGGATTTATTGCATTTTCTGTTGGCTGCGAGTTTGATTTAAACTATTATAGAAAGGTTGGTCTTTCTCCAATCCTGATCGCTATTACAGAATCTTTTGGTGCCATTATATTTGTAACGGTTGCATCAATTCTGTTCGGATTTGATTTAAAACTTTCCATTATGCTTGGAGCAATTGCGGCAGCGACCGCGCCAGCTCAGACGATCATGGTAATAAACCAATACAAGGCAAAGGGATCACTGACGTCAATGCTCTTGAGTGTAGTTGCAATTGATGATGCGGTCGCTTTAATTGCATTCGGCCTGGCCACTACAATTGTAAAAATGATGGGGACACAAATCAGCACAAATATTGTAATATCAATTTTAACGCCTATTTATGCGATAATCATATCTTTTATTTTGGGTGGAGTTGCAGGTATGCTCATGAAATTGATATTCAGGTGGTTCAAAAAGCCATCAAACAGAATTTGCATCATTATAGCACTTGTTTTAATTACCTATTGGACAGCAGATTTTTTACATGGGTCTCCCTTGCTGGCCTGTATGGCCTTGGGTGGTGTATTGGTTAATATTTATGATGATATTGAGAGTGTTGTAAAAGTTACGGATTCCTTAACGCCTCCTATTTTCATGATATTCTTTGTTATATCGGGAGCTGGCTTCGAAATTTCGGCGCTAAAGGGAATAGGCGTAATTGGGCTCATTTATGTCGTGGCTCGTGTTTTAGGGAAAATGACCGGAGCCTGGTTTGGTGGGAAAATTACCAAACAGGAGGAAAAAATATGCAAATATTTGGGTCCGACGTTAATGCCTCAAGCAGGGGTTGCACTGGGATTGATTGTAGTTGCCGGCAATCTTGTTCCTGACTATGCACCTCAGATTCGCGTTATCATCCTTTGCTCTACCTTTATATACTCAATTATTGGTCCAATAGTAGCTAAGTCAGCTCTCGAAAAGTCCGGTGAAATTATTATTCCGAAGATAAATTAAAGAAAGCATTAATCAGAAAATTGCCATTTCACTGCCAAATTGTGCACCATATGTCCAATTGTAAAAAATCAAAAAGCCGTGTGATCTCAACATAGATTGAACAGAACCAAGAAAAATAGACATTGAAAGAAAAAGCCTCCAGTCGTAGGAT
>CAUQPM010000033.1:0-14863 GCA_963520015.1 uncultured Oscillospiraceae bacterium | reverse complement strand
CCGGACAGGCGCAAACGATGAAAGAACTTGTCAGCAAATTCAAATTGAGAAATCAGACAAATCCGAACCAATCCGAACTGCAGCAACCGGTAGCTGAGGAAACATACTCAAGTATCAGTAAGTATTAATTTATATATTTGGGGCAAATCAAACGAAGATGTAACAGATAGCGTCACATAGCATTCATGCAGGCCGGAGAATAAAATTATTATTCACCGGCCTCTCATTTTTCTGATTATCTATAAACACCAAATAGGAATCTATACTTTCAAAAATCCATACAATCATTTCAGAGGATAAACGGAAGCAAGTAATTTTGGACAGTGTATTTTCCTATAATCATTCTCTGACTTCCGTCACAATTCCGGACAGTGTCACCGCGATTGGAAACGAGGTTTTTCAGGAATGCCTTCAAGATGGCAGTACTCAGCACAAGCAGTGCTGTTCCGCAAATCTCGGTCGGAAACGGAAGTGCGTTTCAAACGCAGTACGTTAAAAAAATCGGCAATGACTATTATTATCGAATTGTGGCCGTCGGAAATTCCGGCAATGAAACCGGGGTTTACACCAAGATGCCGGGCGAAAGCGCGGTAAGGCAGTGCATCATAAGAATCTCATAATAGAGTTTTCTATGTCATCTTAATCTATAGGAGCCTATCAATGAAGAAAAAAAGTAAAGATGTATCTATAAAAATAGCAATCGGTTTTATCGTTTTAATATTAGTTTTACTTATATTTTTAAATCCAAGCAGAGGTAGTTTTAATCATGTTGTGTTTGATGGCGGCAGACCGAATTCGATAACAGGCGACCAAGAAATTATGCAAAATATTATTGAAATAAACCGCCAATGCTATCGAAATGAGAACGATCCCCGTGTAAAAAGGCAAAATTATGTAATATATTCAATTTATGAAGTGCAAGTGAGCAGTAATCAGGTCATTCATGTATTGGGTATTGGGGGAATGTTTAGGCTGTTAAATTCATAAAAATAGCACCCTTCAAGGGTGCTATTTTTATATCTTAAATTTACTTAACAATGCTTGGAATGAAATCCGCACAGAACTGATCAGGCAACACCTTTTGCAATTGAAAATTTAATCACGGTTGACTTTATTAGCATGGCGTGATATATTAAAAAAAATACTTATTTTAGACTATAAAATAAGTTGTTATTGGAGCGTGTAAAAATTGAAAATAGTAGAACTAACACCAAACGAAAACAGCAAGGCAAAATTGATCGGGTACCTGCATGAAATCAATGAACAGGAAATGCCGAATCGCCTTTCACGGCCCTGCGTTGTAATCTGTCCTGGCGGGGGATATATCTTGCATTCCGCGCGGGAAGTCGATCCGCCCGCATTCGCGTTTTTCTCAAGGGGTTACAATGTATTTATTTTGTATTATTCCATCAATGAAGACGCCGGTAAGATGATGCCGTTGATTGATGTATCGAAAACAGTTATGCTTATCCGACAGAACAGCGTTAATTGGGGAATTATCCCGCACCAGATTGCAGTCTGTGGATTCTCTTCCGGCGCCCACGCGGCGGCATCTTTGGGTACCTTGTGGGATCATCCGGCGCTAAAGGAAAAATTAGACACCCGGAAAGGCCAGAATAAGCCCAATGCGATGATTCTATGCTATCCAGTTATTACAGGCGGCGAATTTGCTCATAGGGGTTCCTTCGACCGGTTAACAGAAGGAACAAATGATCCGGAGCAAATTGCATTTTATTCCTTGGAAAATCAGGTCGGCAGCACCACGGCGCCCGCCTTTTTATGGCATACGCTCGATGATAAGAGCGTACCGGTTGAAAACACTTTGCTGTTTGCGGCAGCACTTCAAAAGCATCACATATCTTTTGAATGCCACATTTATCCTAAGGGTGTGCATGGGCTGTCTATGTGCAATATGGAAGTAAACACGAAGAATGAGCATTGTGCCACATGGTTTCCGCTTTGTATCAAGTGGCTGGATGATTTGTTTTCTTTTGAATATTAATCCGATAGATTGTACATTACATGTTGTATACTTCGCTAAAAAAATGCGACGGAACTTATGAATTTGTCTAAAATTTAAATACAGTCTTGCATTTAAAAAAAGGAAATGATATAGTAGTTATAAACTTATTGCGGAGTCAAAAATAAGTTTATAACTACTAAATTTATGATCGAAGAAAAGAGTAGTATGAATGAAAAAAGTATCCCTCAAGGATATGAAAAGGGAAAACAGACGTCTTGTCCTGCAGGAGATTCTGGAACACGATAATTTATCTCGCATTGAATTGGCGCAGCAAAGCGAGTTAAGCCCAAGTACGGTTTCAAGCCTCGTTTCGGAATTGCTGGAAGAAGCAGTTTTGATTGAGACGGGCGAGCTTGCTTCGACAGGTGGCCGAAAAAGAACAGGGCTAACCATAAATCCGGATTACGCTTCCATTGCTGTGGTCGACGTAAAAAGAAGCGGGGCGATGCTGCGTATGTTCGACATGCAGCTGCAGGAGAAGGGAAAAAGGATTTTGTCCGATTCCTATATTTCAGGCAATGAACTGCTGATTGCCATTACTGCCGCGATTTTTGAGATGGAGCCAAAATCATCCTTATCGGCCGGGAAACTTGCCGGTATTGGATTGTTGTTTCAGGAGGATATGATGGAAAGCGAATTCAACGTAATGTATTCCACTTCGCTTTCTTCCGCGTCGATTTCATTGAAAGATGCCCTTTTCACGCAATTTCATGTTCCTGTTTTGGAGGAATACTCGCAGCGCTTTACAATGGTACAGCCTGTGGTAACAGAAGAGATGGCCGGCAGTGAAAACAGCGCGTTCATTCATATCGGCCAGCGGGTGTTGGCCAGCGTTACAATTGACGGCAGGCAGGTAAATCTCCAGGGCAGAAAAGTGATTGATATTACGCCGCTTGTGGAAACCGAAAAGGCGAAGTGGCTCATGCTTTCCGGTGAAGAAAAGCCAGAAGTTCAAAAGCAGGGGATTTTGCAAAAGGGATTGATGGACGGCTATTCGGCGGCCGGTGAGCGCATGGCTTTGGCGGTTCGACAGCTGACGAACGCAATCAAGCCGCTGTGCGTATTGTTTTCACCGGATACCGTATTTTTGGGCGGGAAGATTTCAAAAATGCCGGGGTTTATTAAAGCAATTCAAAATTCCCTCAATAAACAACTTGAACCGCTTCCCACTCCGAAAATTGAAGCAGCAGTGGAAAGCAGGGAAGATGTTGCGGATGTTTTGGCGGGAAAAATCCGAAAGAATGCCTTATGTGCAAATTAGCAAATTCAATCGATTTGTGCAAAAAAATAAAGGAGAGCGATATTATGGAATTTAAGCAATTGGTCGCAGGCCAGAAGTTTACACTTGTCGCAAGTCTTCCGGCCAACCGGATAGATCTTGCAAAAGCTGCGCTGGAGGGAGGAGCGCAGGCGATAAAGGTACACATGAATGTCTGGCATCGTGCCAGCAACAATACATTCGGTAGCTTTACGGAGAACCGGCAGTTCATGAAAGAACTGATTGCTCTTGCCGGGGATGTTCCGGTCGGTCTTGTGCCCGGCGGAGCGGACGGATTTATCAGTAAGGAAGAACGCTTGGAATTGGAAGAAATGGGTCTGAAATTTTTCTCTGCCTATTCACAGCATCTGCCGGCGTTTATGATGGAAAGCGAAAAGCTGACCAAAATGGTGGCAATTGATTATACATACAATCAGAATACGCTGGATGCAGTGAAGAATTCAAAGATTGACGTTTTGGAAGCAAGTGTCATGCCGGGTGATTTATACGGTACACCGCTAAACTACGCAGATTTGCTTCGCTACAGTGATCTGACGGCGAAAACCCAAAAACCGGTTCTCATTCCAACCCAGAAGAAGATCCAGCCCTGTGAGGTGAGGCATCTTTATGAAGCAGGGTGCAAGGCAGTCATGATCGGCGCAATTGTCATGGGGAAAGAGTCCGCCGAAGACTGCAAAAAAGCAACCGCAGCCTTCCGCAGCGCAGTCGAAGCGCTGTAATATTTGAGGGGATCCAAATACGGGCGAACGCCCTAAGAAAGGTAGAAAAATTATGCTTCAGGGTACTTTGATTATTGTAGTTTTCCTAATTGTCGCGGCATTAATGATTACGAAAAAAATCCCTACCTTACTTGCACTTCCTTTACTCGCCGTCGCTATCTGCATCATTGCGGGGGTTCCGCTGTCCGGCAAGGACGGCTTTATGCAGTCGGTGATCGAGGCTGGTTCCATTAAGATGGCTTCCGCTATCATTGCAGTTATTTTTGGTGCATGGCTCGGTCAGGTTATGAACAAGGCCGGTGTAACGGCAACCATTATTAAAAAATCCGCCGAACTGGGCGGCGATCGTCCGCTGGTTGTGACATTGATTATGGTGCTCGCCGTGGCAATCCTGTTTACCACGCTGAGCGGTTTGGGCTCCGTTATCATGGTCGGTACCATTGTTCTGCCGATTTTGGTTTCAATCGGTGTTCCCGCACTAAGCGCCGCCTGCATCTTCCTGATGGCGTTCGCGACAGGGCTTTGCTTTAACATGGCAAACTGGCAAACATTTGCAACCATTTTCAATCTTAGTATTGACCAGATTAAAACATTTGAGTATTTTCTTGTTGCCGCAACCTTTATCGCAACGCTGGTACTGATTTTTGTCGAGTTCAAAAAGAACGGCGTAAAATTTGCATTCTCCGCACCCGCGGTAAAGGAACAGAAAGATGGAAAACAGCTGAAGGGCATCAGAGGTACTTGCGCGATGCTGACTCCCATTGTTCCGATTATTCTGGTTGCCGCTTTAAAAGTTCCGATTGTGACAGCGTTTATGGTGGGTATTTTCTGGATTCTGCTCTTCACCTCACCCAGTCTATCAAAGGCGATGAACATGCTGACGAAGACATGCTATGACGGAATTATGGATGGAGCTCCGGCCATCATACTGATGGTAGGTATCGGTATGCTGTACCTTTCCGTAACCAATCCTGTGGTCAAGACGGTTCTAAATCCATTTATGGCCGCCATTACTCCGAAAAGCTTAATCGTCTACATCATATTCTTTATTGTTCTGGCACCTCTTGCTCTTTACCGTGGGCCGCTCAATCTTTTTGGGCTCGGTTCCGGCATTGCAGCGCTGATGATCAGCCTTGGAACTCTGTCGCCTTTGGCAATTATGGGTGCATTCCTTTCGGCTGAACGAATTCAGGGCGTAGGCGACCCGACCAATACCCAGAATGTCTGGACGGCGAACTTCGTTGAAGTGGATGTCAACACCGTAACAAAGAAGCTGCTTCCCTATCTTTGGGTGATTGCCGCAGTAGGCGTGGTGATTTCCGGCGTGCAGTATTTCTAAAAAATGAAATGAATGGGAGCGCCGCGATTGGGCGTGGCGCTCTTTTTCATATATAATGCAAAATGTATGGTACTGCCTGGGGCTGGCATGGACTTTGCATTGCATATGAAAAGTCAATTACCATCGGCTAAAGCCTCCTAAAGGATAAAGGACGCCGCTCAAATTCAAACTGGTTGTAAAAGCGCGTGCGCGCACCGAAGGTCTTGAACCGTAATTGACTTTAATAAAGACTGAAAACGTAAGGAGAAATTTCATGAAGGTTAGGATAGGAATTGACGTAGGCGGCACATTTACCGATGCGGTAGCAATTAACAACGACACATACGAACTGATTGGAACCATTAAGGTACCAACCACACATACCGCAAAGGAAGGCGTGGCAGCGGGCATTGTGGAAGTGCTGCACAAGATTATGCAGCAGTGCAGCATTGAGCCGGAAGACGTTATGTTTATTGCGCATGGAACTACTCAGGCAACGAACGCCCTATTGGAAGGGGACGTTGTCAAGGTCGGCGTAATAACGCTGGGCTCCGGACTGGAAGGCAGCAAGGCGAAAGGCGATACTACCATCGGCGATATTGAACTTGCGCCGGGAAAATATCTGCATTCCGAGAACGAATATGTTAATATGGCGGATTTAGCTAATTTCAATGCCAATGTCGCCGGCGCAATTGAGCGCCTGAAAGCAAGTGACTCGAAAAGCTTTGTTGCAGCGGAAGCCTTCAGTGTGGATGATCCGGAAAATGAAAACAACGTTCTGAAAATTTGCACCGAGCAAGGGGTTCCGGGAACGGCAACCAACGATATTTCAAAACTTTATGGGCTAAAAATCAGAACCCGAACCGCAGTTGTAAATGCAAGTATTTTACCGAAAATGCTCGATGCGGCCAACATGACGGAAAAAAGCATAAAAGAAGCAAATATTACCAGCCCACTCATGGTTATGCGCTGCGACGGTGGTGTAATGACCGTCGATGAAGTGCGCAACCGCCCGATTCTGACCATTTTGTCAGGTCCTGCAGCGGGCGTGGCCGGAGCGCTGATGTATGAAAAGCTGACCGATGGCATTTTCTTTGAAGTTGGTGGAACTTCCACCGATATTTCCTGTGTAAAAGACGGCAAAGTTATGGTAAAATACGCGGAGGTCGGGGGCCATAAGACATATTTAAATTCTCTTGATGTGCGCACCGTCGGTATCGGCGGGGGCAGTATGGTGCAGATTAAAGACGGAAAGGCAGTCGACATCGGCCCGCGTTCCGCACATATTGCAGGCTTGGACTATGAGGTCTACTCCAAGCCAGAGCAGATTCAAAATCCGCGCCTGAAAACGGTAAAGCCAACGGAAACCGACCCTGATTACGCCTGTGTGGAATGTGACAACGGGGTAAAAGTTACGCTGACCATGGCTGGGGCGGCCAATATTGCCGGATATGTACGCTCCGAAGATTACGCTTATGGAAATGTGGAAGCAGCAAGAAAGGCATGGAAACCGCTTGCCGATAATATGAGCTGTTCCGTGGAAGAAGCAGCAAAAAAGGTTTTGGCATATGCTGCCGTGAAAAACGGAAAAGTGGCCAAAGATCTGATTAAAGATTATGAAATGGACCCTCGTACCACTGTGTTCATCGGCGGCGGCGGCGGCGCGGCAGCGGTCGTGCCCCATCTTGCGGAAACTCTGGGGCATAAGCACCGCATTGCCAAAAATGCGCCGGTTATTTCCACAATCGGCGTCGCACTGGCTATGGTGCGCGACATGGTCGAACGAACCGTTCTGAACCCTACCGAACAGGATATTATATCGGTTCGTCGAGAAGCCGAGCTGCTGGCAATTCAAAGCGGCGCAGCTCCGGGTACCATTGAAGTATCGGTCGAAGTCGACTCCCAGCGCAACCTGATCCGGGCTGTTGCGGTTGGAGCTACGGAAATGCGCAGCAAAGATTTAATGAACCGAAAGTTAGGGCAGAAAGAACTGCTGAAAATTGCTGCCGAAAATCTGGACACTTCGGCCGAAGACTTAAAAATTACAGCAGAAAACGGCTCTATGCTTGCCGTACAGTATGATAGGGTAGAAAAAAAGTTTTTCGGACTGGCAAAGAAAAAGACAACACCGCTCCGTCTGATCGATACGGAGGGGGTTATCCGTCTGCAGAAGAACAACGCGTGGGCTTACAGCGCAACCGTTGGAACGTGGAGCAGCACCGCGAAGTATCTTTTGGATGAATTGATCGAGTATAACGACGGCGGCATGCAGATGCCAAATCTTTACGTTGTACTGGGAACCCGGATTATTGACCTGAGTGGCCTACAGAACGAGTCCCAGGTTTATAGCCTTGGCGGGGTGGAACTCACTAAAGCCAGTGCGGATGAAAAGGTTATTGTAGTTGGAACAAAACGAATTGACAATTGAGGGTGAAATGTCATGCCGGATTATACTTTTCCGTTTCCCGATAAGGAACTGGCGCTGCAGGAACTTAGTTATGATCCCTGCTGCAGTAAAATAAAAGAAGAAGATAAGACGTGGATTGTAGAAAAAGCATGGCAAAAGGGTACCGAAGCGGCCAGTACGGTCTGGGAGCAATATGGCGGCGAAACGGATTTTTTCCGGATCGCGGAAAAAATCGGGCTGAATTGCTGCCATGTCAATACGGATTATGTTGTGGGGTCACAGCGGTATTTCAGTGATTATATTTCCGGACAGAATAAAATTAACTTCTATACCAAGTCAATTGCACTATGGGCCGAGCAAAACCATTTTACACAGGAACAGGCCGAGAACCTGATCCTAAGCCATGAGTACTTCCACGTTTTGGAATGGAATACACTGGGGCTTACATCGAAACTGTATCAGGTACCCATGGTGCGGCTTGGCAGGCTGAAATTCGGCAAAACGGGTATTCGCGCCCTGTCTGAAATCGGCGCACATGCGTTTGCAAGGACTTATTATGAGCTGATAAAAAAGGAGGAAACAGATCATGCAGACGAAACTTCAATATGATGTCGCAGTCATTGGCGGTGGCCCTGCGGGCACAATGGCCGCAATAGCCAGTGCACGAAAAGGTGCGAAAACAATATTGATTGAACAAAACGGTTACCTCGGCGGTATGCTTACCGTAGGCGGAGTTGGTCCTCAGATGACATTCCATGCGGGGAAGAAGCAAGTCATTTACGGGCTGCCGGATGAATTAGTTGAGCGATTAAAAAAAGAAGGATTTTCTGTCGGTCATATTCCGGATGGTGTTGGTTTTTGTGGAACAACGACTCCTTTTGATGCGGAAGGTATGAAAATCACGTTGGAAACAATGGCAATCGAAGCCGGCGTTACCTTACTGTACCACACGGTATATACGGGCTGTTCTGCTGAGGGCGGTAAAATAACGAGAGCGAATCTCTACTCTAAGAATGGTTTTATGGAATTGTATGCGAAAGTGTTTATTGATGCTTCTGCCGATGCAGACCTTGCTACCCACGCAGGTGTAACAAGCGTATATGGCCGTGAAACGGATCATCTTGCACAGCCGATGACGATGAATGTAAAAGTTTTTAATGTTGATAGAACAAGACTGCAAGAGTATATTGATACGAATACCGATGATGTATATGAACGTACACCGTCCAATTTAAAAGAACTGCCCCGTTACAGCATTTTGGGTGGTTATAAATTCATAAAGATTGGGAAGGAGTGCGGCGATTTTAATATTGATCGGGATATGGTTCTTTGCTTTGAGACAAATAATAAAAGTGAATTTATAATTAATATGACTCGTATCATTAAGAAAAGTGCGATCGATCCATTTGATTTGACGGATGCTGAAATTGATGGCAGAAAACAAGCCCATGAAACGGTTAACTTCCTGAAAAAGTATATTCCCGGTTTTGAAAATTGCGTCTTGATTCAAACAGGCCCACATATCGGAATACGTGAGAGCCGCAAAATTGACGGCATATATAAACTAACAGGTGATGATCTAGTTCACAATGTAATGTTCGATGATGGCATTTCAATGGGAGGTTATCCCATTGATATTCACTCGCCGGATGGGATGACCACGCAACATAAATTTTTGAAAGAGAATTCATGGTATTCTATACCCTATCGCTGTCTGATAACGAATCAGATTGATAATCTGATTGTAACAGGTCGCTGTATTAGTGCTACTCACGAAGCCTGTTCTGCAATCCGACTGACGCCGATTGTGATGTCACTCGGACAAGGGGCCGGTACAGCTGCTGCACAAGCTGTTGCAGATGGCTGTGCGGTAAACAAACTGGATACGGTAAAGTTGCGCCAGACACTAAAAGCAGATGGCGTATTTTTAGAGGAATACCACGATTATGATGAATAATCATAAGGCAAGAAAAAGGGGACAATATGTCTGATTTTTACAATGAGCTTACCACACAGCCGCAAGCCTTAAAAACATTAATTGAGGAATACCAAAAACTGAATTTTGAGCCGATTAAACAAGCTGCCGCATATATTAAAAATCAACCGACTGTAATATTCAGCGGTATGGGAACATCCTACTTTGCTCCAGTAGTTATCCGGGATAAGTTGGCACCGTACACTAAAATGCTAAACATAGAGGCTGGAGAATTTTACGAGGGAAGTATGGAAATGGTGAAACAGGGAGATGTAGTTGTACTTGTCTCCCAGTCCGGCGAGAGTGTGGAACTCGTTAAGATAGCGAACGAGCTGAATGAGAAAGCCACCATCTTCTGCATTACAAACAATATAAGCTCTAGCTTGGCAAAATGCAGCAGTATCGTAATGCCCCTGTACTGCGAGGAAGAAAAAAGTATTACCAACAAAACCTATACAAACACATTGGCGGTTTTGTTCCTGCTGGCCGGATTTGTTGCCAATTCCGATATGAATCAGCTGATTGAACAGATTCTGTCTGCTTCTGATGAAATGCAGAGGGTAATCTCGCAGCCTGACATGCCCGATCAATTTAAAGATTTGGCTGCTTATCTTGCGCCTTCGCAAGCAATTCACTTTATTGGCAGGGGCGGGGCTAACTTGGTTAGCAGCTATCAGGCCGCTCTCATCTTCATGGAGGGTGCAAAATGTGCCACGCACGGATTCAGCACAGGGGCTTTTCGACATGGCCCAATTGAAGTTTGTGGGGAAGACCACCGCGCAGTAATATTTGCCCAGGATGACTCGAATCTGGACAAAACAATTGCGCTGGCGGAAAAGATCTCATATTACCGCAGTAAAGTTATCCTTGTGACAAACGGCAACTATTGCAGTGAAGCGATTAAGGTAGTAAAAATTCAGTCTAAAAATGCAGTGGAGTTCTCATTTACAGCGGCGATGGTATTTGAGCTGCTGCTCGTTTATATCGCGAGCAGCAAGAATCTTGTCGCCGGTAATTTTTCCATTACTTCCAAAGTATCTCATATTGATTAATAAAATATGTTGACTAACGAGCTTTAAGCTTTATGTCAACAGCCGGGCAAACCAAAAATAAAAAAGATTAAGAGGGGCGGCGTCAGGCCGCCCCTCTTTTGCGGTGAAACACCGAATACGTGCAAAGTTTGGCCTCGGAAACGGTGGAATTTTCAGAATGAAAAGATATTATGATATCGTAATAATAGAAGTCAAGCTTATAATTATAAATAAATTTGGATCAGTGCAAAAAACAGAATTTATCGCTCCATGTTTGGTCGTATCATTTGGACACGAACGGATAACAATATTAATAACAAAATAAAATTTGAATAATAGGTGGTGATGCCATGAACAAGAATAGTATACCCAATCGATTGATCGACGAGAAATCGCCTTATCTTCTCCAACACGCATATAATCCTGTAAACTGGTATCCGTGGGGAGAGGAGGCCTTTCTAAAAGCCAAATCTGAAGATAAACCGATTTTTTTATCCATCGGCTATTCGACCTGTCACTGGTGCCATGTTATGGCTCACGAAAGTTTTGAGGACGAAGAGGTCGCTCATGCACTGAATCGTGATTTTGTTGCTGTTAAGGTGGATAAAGAAGAACGGCCGGATGTAGATGCCGTTTATATGGCGGTCTGTCAGGCGTTAACCGGAAGCGGCGGCTGGCCGCTGACCATTCTAATGACACCGGAGCAAAAGCCTTTTTACGCGGCCACGTATCTCCCGAAATCTTCCCGGTATTCCATGCCCGGTCTGCTGGATTTACTGGATGCTGTTCAGGATCAATGGAGCCATAACCGGGAGTATCTTTTAAAATCGGTTGACAAAATTACACAGGCTATTCAGGCAGAAACAAAGGGAGTGGGTGACACCCACCCCGAAAAAGAAAGCATATACACTGCGCAGTCACTTTTTGCACAGAGCTTCGACGGAAAATACGGCGGGTTTGGTTCAAGTCCTAAATTCCCCACGCCGCACAACCTTATGTTCTTACTGCGATACTATAAACAGGAGAATGATGTTCGTACGCTTGCTATGGTGGAAAAAACTTTACAGCAAATGTATTGCGGTGGAATTTTTGACCACGTTGGCTTTGGGTTTTCCCGCTATTCAACCGATGAAAAGTGGCTGATCCCGCATTTTGAAAAAATGCTTTATGACAATGCGCTTCTCACCATAGCCTTTCTTGAAACTTATCAAATCACCGGCACGGAATTTTATAAAACAACCGCAATCAAAATTCTGGAGTATGTCCAGCGGGAAATGACGGACCATGGCGGTGGTTTTTATTCCGCACAGGATGCCGACAGTGAAGGGGTAGAGGGAAAATATTATGTTTTCACTCCCGATGAAATAATCGAGCTTTTAGGGAAAGAGGACGGGCGTTACTTTAACGATTATTATCATATTACGTCAAAGGGAAATTTCGAGGAGAAAAATATTCTAAATCTAATTCATAGTCCGAACTTTGATTGGTACGATGAACGGATTGAAAAACTCATTTCAAAGGTGTATCAATACCGTTTGACGCGTACAAAGCTGCATAAGGATGATAAAATTCTTACCTCATGGAATGCGCTGATGATTGTCGCCTTTGCAAAGGCATATCGAATACTGGAGGATAAGAAATATCTCGATATTTCTCAAAAGGCAATGGCATTTCTGTTGAACTACCTCAGCGACGGCAAAGGAAATCTTCGTGTACGCTGTCGTGACGGCGAAGCCTCCGGAACCGGGCATGTAGATGATTACGCATTTACGGTCTGGGCACTGTTAGAATTATACGGTATGGAGTTTGATGCAGACTATCTTGAGAAAGCACTGTTATTCAATAAAAAATTGCTTTCTGATTTTTGGGACGAAGAATACGGCGGATTTTATCTTACCTCGAATGATGCGGAACAGCTGATTTCGCGCCCGAAAGAAACGTATGACGGCGCAATTCCTTCCGGTAATTCGGTCGCGGGCTACTGCCTGATTCAGCTTGCAAAGCTTACCGGCAGCCCGGAACTGGAAGAAGCCGCGTCACGCCAGCTGCGGTTTTTATCGGGCGCCGTGCAATCCTACCCTGCGGGTTACAGCTTTTCACTGATGGCTCAAATGCTTGTACTTTATCCCGGCAGGGAGGTTGTAGCAGTCATAGAAAATGATATTGATTTGCAAAAGTTAAAGCTGCTGCTGCAAAAAGAGTTTCTGCCGAATACGAATGTGCTGGTCATTGATGCGAAAAATAAAGTGAAAATTCACGAGCTTGCTGAATTTACAAAAGAATATGGCCTAAAGGATGGGAAGAGCACCTACTATGTCTGCCAAAACAGCTCCTGCTCATCTCCGGTTAATGATCTTGCCGACTTAGAAAAAAGTCTGTCATAAACAAATCACCTCTGTGCATAATAAGCGCAGGGGTGATTTTATTTATGTCAAAAGCGAGTATGTATTTTAATCTTAAAAATATAGATGGAAAGCACGACGCGGCAAAGCTCAAGCAGCAGCTTGATACATTGCCCGGTGTTATTTCCGTCAGTGTGAACACGGAACGCAATCAGATTGCGGTTGACTTTGATACAACCGGAACAAATCAAGACCGGATTCGTAAAAAGGTCGATGAGCTTGGATTCACATCAAACGGGGAACATTTCGAAAATCATATCATGTAGGAGGAAAGTAAATGCCGAAAGACAGCCAGCCGGATAATAAGAAAGACAGAATGAGAAAGGCAAACGGGCAAACACCGATTACCCGTGAAAATCAGAATCAGAACAAAAACGCAAAAAAGCAGTCTGTTAAAAATAATGATGTTTAATTGGAGGGAATCGTATGGCAAAGGCCGGAATGAGACGTCCGGACCCAAAGGACCCACATGGTACGGAAAGCAACCGTAAAACACATATTCCTAAAAACACCGTCGACCCCGTACCGGAACTTCAGGGAAAAGCAAAATTTACTAAGGAAAGAGCTCCGAAAGTATAAAATATAGCAATTACAAAAATGAAGCGGAATAGCTATCGTTATCTCCCCCGCCTCCGGCGGGGGAGATAACATCTTCTTTTCCTATTCTTAATTGAAATTGCTATAATAAAAGAAGAGTCCATGAATCGCGCCGTGCATTTTTTTGCGCAGCGCGATTTTTCGGAATTTTTCATCTTGACAATTCCTTCGGTAAAAGATATTGTGAAAGAAGAAATCAGCATACGGGAATACATTCTCTTTAAAAAACATACCGCTTAACGTATTGTCTGCTGTTTCACAGTTTAAATCATTATTGTCTGAATGAATTTATAGGGGGAAATGGATTGTCCAAAATAGAAGCGCCAAAACGAACAGATTCACTGATTGAGTCGAACGAAATGGAAAGCCTTATTCGTAAAGCAGTGGAAGAGGAAGAAAATTTGAATGGATATTGTTTCAGTGATGTAAATGCTGAAAATTTAGCGGTAGAAGTTATTGAATTCCATGAATGTGTTTTTGAAACCTGTAAATTTACCGCATGTACCTTTCATGCGATTTACTTCGCTGATGTTGTCTTTCGTCAATGTGATCTTTCCAATGTGGATTTTTCGGAATGCTTTTTCCGCAGGGTACGCTTTGAGGGCTGCAAGGGGCTGGGTACCGATTTTGCCGAAGCAACCTTTGACCATGTTACTGTACTTAACTGCAACTGGAAGTTAGCTAATCTGTCTTCGGCCAAATTGAAAAATATTTTATTTGAAAATGCGAATTTATCAAACACCGGGTTTCAGCAGTGCAGCCTTAAATCGGTTCTGTTTCAGAACTGTAATCTTGCTCAGTCGGAATTTCTGCATGTATCGTTGAAGGGTATTGATTTTACCAGTGATGACATTGACGGTATTCTTCTTTCGGGCCCTGAACTGCAGGGCGCAATTGTCACAGCAACGCAGGCCTGCGATTTATCCCGTTACCTGGGTCTCGTTGTTCGGTAGCAATTATTATGGTTGACGGAACCATGGTAAGTCTGAAAAATAACCCTGCAGCACAAAGTCATACTCTAAAAAAAACACCAAAAAAGATCTCACCTATTATAAAATGAATTGACCCCAAAAAGTTAGACAAATATTTTAATTAAGCAGCCAAGAGAGCTT
>CAUQPM010000032.1:0-15402 GCA_963520015.1 uncultured Oscillospiraceae bacterium | reverse complement strand
CATTCTGACCTTACATGCCAGAATCTGCATATTTCTTTTTTCCGTTTTTTCCATGCTTACCTCCTAAAACCTTATTAATACATACTAATTATACAACTAAAAAACTGGTTAATCAATACTAAAAGCCCGGCGCTTTATACAAAATCTACCATCATTTCTTCTATTCAAAGTGCACAGTCGTTCGTTTGATTTTTAATCGGCAGCGGTGAACTGACTGTTGTACAAATTTGCATAGAAGCCTTTTTTCGCCAGAAGCTGCTCGTGCGTTCCCTGTTCAATAATACTGCCTCGATTCATGACAAGAATCAAATCCGCCTCCCGTATGGTGGAAAGACGGTGGGCGACAATAAAGCTGGTGCGGCCCTCCATCATTTTAGTGAATGCTTTTTGAATCCGGATTTCAGTACGGGTATCAATCGAGCTGGTCGCCTCGTCCAAAATAAGGATTGGGGGATCGACCAGCATAACCCGTGCGATGCAGAGCAGCTGCCGCTGTCCCTGTGATATGTTTCCGCCGTCTTCCGAAATAACGGTATCGTATCCGTTGGGCAGACGCATGATGAAAGAATGTGCGTGAGCCGATTTTGCTGCTGCAATGATCTCTTCTTCAGTGGCGTTTTCCCTGCCATAAGCAATATTTTCACGCACAGTGCCGGAAAAAAGCCAAGTATCCTGCAGAACCATGCCAAACATGGCGCGCAGGCTGCTGCGGGTTACATGCATCACATTATTGCCGTCAATCCGAATGGTGCCGCTGTCTGCATCATAAAACCGCATGAGTAAGTTAATGATTGTTGTTTTACCGCAGCCGGTCGGGCCGACAATGGCAATCCGATCTCCTTTTCGTGCGGAAAGATTCATATCCTGTATCAGTTTTACTTCCGGACGGTAGGAAAAATAAAGCGAATTTACATCCACATTGCCTGCGCAGTGTTTCAGAACCAACGCATCGGGCGCATCCGGTTTCTCCTCTTCCTCATCGAGGATATCGAACAGCCGCTGTGCGGAAGCAAAGGCGGTTTGAATCTGTGTAATAACCGCAGTAACCTCGTTAAACGGTTTGGTGTACTGGTTCGCGTATGCCAGAAAGCTGGATATCTGCCCTATGGTCAGCGGCCCCGGGCGGCCGGTCACCGCGCAGATTGAACCGATTACCGCAACGGACGTGTAAACGATGCCGTTGACAAAACGTGTGCTCGGGTTCGAAAGGGAAGAATAGAATTGTGCCTTTACCCCGCAGTTGTAAAGCCTGTGATTGATTTCATTAAACCGTTCTTCCGAACGGCCTTCATAATGGAATGTTTTCACGATTTTCTGACCGCTGATCAACTCTTCCACATATCCGCTGAGTTCCCCCTGTGTCGCCTGCTGCTCGATGAACTGCCGGTGAGAGAGTCTTGCGATAAATCCGGCAACAAACAGAGAAAGCGGAGTAACCAGCACCACTACAATGGTGATGACGGGACTGATGGTGAGCATAAAAACAAGCGTTCCGATGATTGTGACGACTCCGGTGAAAAGCTGGGTCAGCCCCTGCAAAAGGCCGTCGGAAACTTGATCGACATCGTTCACAATACGGCTGATCAAGTCGCCGTGCGCGTGGCCGTCAATGTATTTCAGCGGCAGTCGATTAATTTTTTGATAAGTCTGAATGCGCAGGTCACGCACGGTTTGATAAGTGACCTTATTGGTACAGTAGGCCATGATCCACTGGAACACAGCACTGACGACAATAGTGAAAAAAAGTGTGATAAGAATCGGAATCATGCCTTTATGATCCACGTTTCCAACACCGATGATATGGTCAATTGCCTTGCCGACTAAAATGGGGCCGTAAAGGGTAAGCGAAATATTGAGGATAGCGCTGAAAAAGGCTCCGATTAAAAATCCGGTGTACGGTTTTGTGTATTGCATCAAACGGTTTAACACAGATTTTTTCATTTTCTGCTCACCTCGTCCCTGCTGAGCTGCGACAGACAAATCTCCTGATAGGGTTCACAGTGTTCCATAAGTTGTTCATGCGTGCCCATTCCGGCTACCGCGCCGTCATCCAGCACAATGATTTTATCTGCGTGCCGAATCGTGCTTACCCGCTGGGATACCATCAGCAGTGTAATCCCCGCTGTTTCATTTTGAATGGATTTTCGCAGTGCAGCATCGGTTGCAAAGTCCAGTGCACTTGCGCTGTCGTCCAAAATCAGAATTTCGGGGCCGGCAACCAGCGCACGCGCAATAGTCAGGCGCTGTTTTTGTCCGCCGGAAAAGTTCTTTCCGCCTTGGTTGACCGGGCTTTCCAATCCTTTTGGCAAAGCGGAAACAAAGTCATAAGCCTGTGCTATTTTTAAGGCCTTCTCAATTTCATCAGGTATTGCGTCTTCCTTTCCCCAGCGCAGGTTGCTTTCGATGGTACCGGAGAACAAGGTTGCTTCCTGCGGAACCATGCCGATTTCGCTCCGCAGTTCTGAGAAAGAATAGTTTTGCACGTCTACACCGTCTATTAAAATTTTTCCTGCTGTCACGTCATAAAAGCGGGGAATCAGGTTTACCATTGTGGATTTTCCAGAACCGGTCCCGCCGATAATCCCCACTGTTTCGCCCGGCATGATTGTGACGCTCAAGTCCTGAATGGCATATTTATCGGTGCCGTCATAGGAGAAACTGACATTCCGGAATTCAATTTTAGGTGCCCCCCCGACTCGGGCAACGGGTACATGGTTCGTTTCCCAAACGGATGTAAAGGTTTCAAGAACTTCATTGACTCTGGCAGCAGAAGCGGAAGCTTTCGTAAAGGTAACAACTAAGTTGGCCACCACAATTAAAGCCAAAAGCGTTTGCATCATATAGTTTACGAACGCAATCACTTCACCCTGCGTCATGCCGCCGAAATTGACACGCGAGCCGCCGAACCAGATGATTGCGATAATTGCAAAGTTCATAATTGTGTAAGTCAGCGGGTTTAAAAGTGCGGAAAGCTTACCCACCTTGATTGCAATACTTGTTTGCTCGTCCGCCGCCGCGTCAAAGCGCTGCTGTTCGCTGTTCTGTTTTGAAAATGCACGAATCACACGCGCGCCGCTTAGCCCTTCGCGCGACACAAGCGAAATTTTATCCAGCTTTTTCTGCATGACGCGGAAATAAGGAACGGAGCGTCCCATTATTAAATACAGCACAAAAGCGATGAGCGGTGTTGCGATAAGAAAAACCGCCGCCAATTTTAAATCGATGATCATAGCCATAACAATCGCGCCGATTGCCAAAAAAGGCGCACGAATTACCAAACGAATGAGCATGGCAACAGCAAACTGAAGCTGATTGACATCATTGGTGATACGTGTAATCAGCGAAGGCGTGCCGAAGCGGTCAATTTCGGAGTGGGAAAACGTATTGATATGCCTGTACATTTCACCTCGAACCACGGTGCCGAACCCCTGCGATGCAATTGACGCGAGTTTTTGGCAGATCAGCGCGCTGCAAAGGCCGGTAATGCCGAGCAGCAGCATAATTCCGCCCATATGCCAAATATACGGAACATTTCCCTTCCTCACTCCGTTATCGATCATTTGGGCTGTGATGATCGGAACAATTAACTCAAAAATCGCTTCAATTAATTTAAAGATTGGCCCGACAATCACCTGCATCCTGTATTGTTTCAAATAGCGTGCGAGTTTCAACATTTCTTCAACCATTCCCTTGTAATATTATCCCTTTTCCGTGTATTATTATAGCATAGGAAAATCTATATGAATAATATTAATTATATCTATCTTCCATACTTTTTAAGTATGGTCAGGAGGAAAACATGGACATAAAACAGCTCGGATACTTTGTCGCCATTGCGGAAGAGGGAAGCATCAGCGCCGCGGCAAGAAAGCTGCACATTTCACAACCGCCGCTGAGCCACCAGCTAAAGCTGCTGGAAACCGAACTTGGTGTAGTGCTGATTGAACGCGGTGCGCGGCGTATAAAACTTACCGAAGCAGGAGTTATTCTTTACAAACGTGCCAACAGTATTCTGGAACTTAGCGACGCAACCGTGCGGGAACTGGATGATTTCGGTGAAAAGCTGAATGGAACCCTGCGCCTTGGAACGACCTCTTCTTCCGGCCCTGCACTGCTAAAAAAACGCATGGGAGATTTTTCTGCGGCTTACCCTGACGTTCATTTTGAAATTTATGAAGGCAACACCTTTCAACTGATTGAACTTTTGGCCAGCAGTGTGATTGAGATTGCAATCGCAAGAACCCCGTTCCATGCCGAAAACACTAATTATTTCGCACTGGAAAGCGAACCGATGATAGCTGTAGGAAATAAAAAGTTCTTTATGGGGATGGAAGGTGACCGTATACAGCTCAAAGAACTGCAATCCAAGCCTTTCATCATTTACCGCCGATTTGAGAAGCTGATTCTTTCCGCCTGTAAATCCAACGGGTTTAAACCCATTATATTTTGTCTGAATGATGACGCGCGCACTTCGCTGATGTGGGCGAATGCGGGGCTGGGCGTCGCGATTGTACCGCAATCCATGGGGCCGTATTCTGTCGACACCTATTTGGGTAACGGCGACTGCGACTGTAAGATAATCGCAGATCGCAGCATTCAAAGCCAGGTTACGGCGATCTGGCGGAGCGACCGCTACCTTTCCTCCGCTGCGAAAAGCTTTTTGGAAATCTTCCGAAAGTAACAAAAGGCCCACCCGGTTTTCACGGATGGGCTTATCTTATATGATTTTATTGCCGTTTGAACGCAGATTTCGGCATGCCGCAGATTGGACATACCCAGTCATCGGGAAGTTCCTCAAATGACACATCCGGGTCATTATAAACAAAGCCGCAGATGGTACAAATCCAGCTTTCCCCGTCATTACGGTCATCCGCAGGCGTATGTGCCTGATAAGTCGGTGCGTTTTTCGGAGCCAAGCCTTTAATGACCTTGTGATAGTAATCATACGTCATCGGGTTCCCCTTTGCTTCATCGCTGCCCGCAGTGATTTCGGCAATATAAATGGTATGTGTCGGGGTTTCCACACTGCCCACCACGCGGCAAAGGAACCAGCAGCAAATATTTTCTTTAATAACGGGAACACCCTCGGCTAAAACCTTATGCTGCACGTTAGCAAGCTTATCCGTATTTCGACCGGAATTAAAGCCGAGCGCACCGATTGCGGCGCCGGAAGTATCCTCCGAAAGGACGGATACAGTAAAAATATTGCTTGTGGCAATACATTCGTGGCTGAAATTATCATGGCTCATACTGACAGCAATCATATTCGGCGTGTTGGTAACCTGTACCACTGTATTAACAATACAGGCTGAAACCTTGTCCTCACTTTTTACGCCGATTGCATACATACCGTATGTTAAATCGAAAAGTATTTCATTCTTCATGTAACGCACCTCCCCATATCTTTTCCTATCATAGCACCCGGCGAAATAAGTTTCAACAATTATATCCCAAATTAAACCATTTTACTTACTATTCCCTTTGATCTTATTCCAATACTCCCGGAACGCCTGCTCGTTTTTATTTTGCCCGTATTCATAGTACCGGGCGTTCTTTAGTTCATCCGGCAAATATTGCTGAGCGACCCAGCGATTTGGATATTCGTGCGGATACTTATAAAACTGGCCTTTCTTTTCGTTGTCTTCCCCGTCATAATGCTTGTTCTGAAGCTGACGCGGAATCGCCCCGATTTTGCCCTTTTGCACATCCGCGATTGCTGCATCGATTGCACAGTAAGCTGAATTGGATTTGGGTGAGCTGCAAACCATGATAACCGCATCGGCAAGAGGGATGCGCGCTTCCGGTAAACCGACCTGAAGGGCGGCGTCCACCGCGGCTTTTACGATCGGAATAATCTGCGGATAGGCAAGCCCGACATCCTCACAGGCACAGACCATGAGTCTGCGGCAAATGGATGGGAGGTCGCCGGCTTCAATCAGCCGCGCAAGGTAATGCACCGCCGCGTCCGGGTCCGAACCGCGCATGGACTTTTGGAAAGCGGATAAAATATCGTAATGTTCGTCACCCGCGCGGTCATAACGAAGCGCGCTGCGCTGAGTAAGCTCCTGCGCCTGCTCTAAGGTCACGAAACAAACATTTTCTTTTATTTCACCGGAAAGGACAGAAAGTTCGACGGCATTCATCGCCTTGCGTACATCCCCGCCGCAGGCGACCGCAATATAATCTGCGGCACCGTCCTGTACCTGAATGGTAAGGTTCTGTTCCTGCCCCATAAACTGAAATGCACGGTTTACAGCAAGTACAACGTCCTCCTTTTCCACCGGCTTAAATTCAAACACGGTGGAACGGCTGAGGATTGCGTTATAAACGTAAAAATAGGGATTTTCCGTAGTGGACGCAATCAGGGTAATCTGCCCGTTTTCGATAAATTCCAGCAGCGTTTGCTGCTGTTTTCTATTTAAGTACTGGATTTCATCCAAATAAAGAAGGATCCCGTTCGGCGCCGCAAGCGTGTCAAGCTGGCTGACCACATCGCGGATATCTGCGGTGGAAGCAGTCGTTCCGTTCAGCTTGTAAAGGCTGCGGTTGGTCTGCTGTGCAATGATGGAAGCAAGCGTGGTTTTGCCGATTCCCGAAGGGCCATAGAAGACCATGTTTGGAATCTCACCGGACTCAATAATGCGGCGCAGTGCCTTGCCCTTACTCAAAAGATGACGCTGCCCGACAAGTTCATCCAGAGTTTTGGGGCGCAGCCTGTCCGCTAACGGCGCTGACATAGGGATTCCTCCTTTATGAATGATTTAAGATTAAAATGGCATGTCGTCCTCGTCGCCCTGTAAATCCAAGTCATCACAGCAGCAATCATCATCGCCATAATAACTATTCCCATTATTGTTACCGCAGTAAACACCTTTTTTTGCAGGAGCAAGCATAAACCCAACGACGGCTCCTAACAGAAGCATGGTAGTGGAAAGTAAAAAGATTCCGCTTTTTTTCATTATAATACACCCTTTCAAATTTTAACAGAGGTATGCAAAAGCACACCTCTGTAATTAACATTATAACTTTACTGTAAATTATTCATACAGCGGATAACGGTCACAAATTCCCTTTACCATAAAGCGGATTTGATCCTCGCTGCCTTCAAAGTCGTTGATTGCAAGGCTGATGCACTTCGCAATCACATCCATATCCTGCGTATTCAGGCCTCTGGTTGTAATGGCCGGTGTGCCCAAACGCAAACCGCTGGTGATGAACGGACTGCGCTGCTCGTTCGGAACCGTGTTCTTGTTGGCGGTAATATTCACAGAATCAAGGCGGTGTTCCAGTTCCTTGCCCGTCAGTTCCATACCGCTGAGGTTCACCATCATCAAATGATTATCCGTTCCGTCGCTAACCAGCTTAACCCCGCGATTCATCAGACCATTTGCAAGTGCGGCGGCATTTTCCACAATTCTGTGGCCGTATTCCTTAAACTCCGGTTTAAGGGCTTCTGCGAAGCAAACGGCTTTACCGGCGATCACATGCATCAAAGGGCCGCCCTGAGTACCCGGGAAAATTGCTTTATCAATTGCTTTCGCATACTCCTCACGGCAAAGAATCATGCCGCCGCGCGGGCCGCGCAGTGTTTTGTGTGTGGTGGTCGTTACGATGTCCGCCCACTCGACCGGGTTTGGATGCTCACCGGCAGCAACAAGTCCGGCGATATGCGCCATATCAACCATCAGGTATGCGCCGCAGGCATCGCAGATTTCACGGAATTTCTTAAAATCAATCGTTCTGGGGTATGCGCTGGCACCCGCAACAATCATTTTCGGCTTCTCAGCCATGGCCGTTTCATACAGCTTTTCGTAGTCGATGCGGCCTGTTTGGGAATCAACACCGTAGGGAATGAAATTAAAATATTTACCGGACATATTGACCGGCGAGCCGTGGGTCAAATGACCGCCTTCCGCAAGGCTCATGCCCATCACGGTATCGCCCGGATTTAAAAGGGCAAAATAAACGGCGAGATTTGCCTGTGCGCCCGAATGCGGTTGAACATTGGCATGTTCGGCGTGGAAAAGTTCGCAGGCACGGTCGCGCGCAAGGGTTTCTACGACGTCCACAAACTGGCATCCACCGTAATACCGATGGCCCGGATAGCCTTCGGCATATTTATTGGTGAGTACGCTGCCCATTGCAGCCATCACTGCAGGAGAAACCAGATTTTCAGAGGCAATCATCTCAAGATTAGATTGCTGACGCTTTAGTTCGTCATTCATTGCCGCACCCAGTTCGGCATCTGCTTTCGCGACAAAACCTATGGTGTCCATCATGTCATTATACATTTTTCATTCCCTTTCGCTTACGTTTTTAAATATTATATCCTTTAGCACGTTAAATGGCAACTATATGTACGAAATATAGAAGCAATAAGTGCACAGGGTAAAAAGCGTAAAAGAAATATTTCCAATTCAGGCTGCCCTTTTTGCCGTTGTATATTAAAATCGGGATACCCGACGCAATGGCGAAAATCTCCAGCGACCCGCCCATAAGGCTGTAACCGGCAACAAGAAGCGCAAACGCGAAAACACCCCAAGTGCGGTAATTGTGAAAGCAGTAAAATAAAACCACAACCGTCACACCGAACCAACCGTAGTCCGTGTGCAAAAATTGAGCGAAAAGAGCTGCGGCAATTACAAATGCCACTGACGCAACGGGATTTCTGGCAAAATATTGGTGCAGAACCGTAATGGCGGCAAGTCCAATCAACAATGTAAAAAACACATTCTGACTCTTCGAATAAAAGAGCATGCCATGAAACGCGAGGTCAAACGGAACTTCCGAAATAAGCGCAAATAAAAAAAGACGCCACAAATACTTCTTAATATTAGAGGTGTGTAGCATTCCCTCAGTAATCAGATAAGCAAAAATCGGGAACGCCAGTCGGCCGATTATTCGAAGGATTGTCACGTGAGGAAATAAAACCGCACCGATATGGTCAATCAGCATAGTGACGATTGCCAGAATTTTAAGGGCAAACCTGCTCATATTCTTCCCATTCCTCCAATTTACGGTATCAATATTATAATAATATTGGATATGCGACGGCTTGTCAACTTGCAGTTTGCCATAATGTGATATAATATAAAATAGACAGAACATCAATAATTGCCGGAGGAATTCAGATGACGAAAAAACAGCGAGCCGCACTGGCGGTTGACGCATTGAAAAAAGAATACCCGGAGGCGCTTTGCTCCCTTACGTATACTGATCCGCTTCAGCTGCTGATTGCAACGCGCCTTTCGGCGCAATGCACAGATGCGCGGGTGAACATTGTTACCCCCGCTCTGTTTGAGCGTTTCCCCACACTGGAGGATTTTGTGAATAGCTCAGCGGAAGAAATCGAGCCGTACATTCGCACGTGCGGACTTTACAAAACAAAAGCCCGGGATATTTTCGCCGCATGTAAAATGCTGAAGGCTGAATTCGGCGGCGTAGTTCCCGACAGTATTGAAGAGCTGACCCGACTGCCCGGTGTGGGCAGGAAAACAGCCAACCTTGTTGTTGGGGATATTTACCACAAACCCGCCGTCGTGACGGACACCCACTGTATTCGCATTTGCGGGCGAATTGGCATTAGCGAGGGCAAAGACCCGTTCAAGGTGGAACAGCAGCTCCGTGCCGTACTGCCTACAGATGAATCCAACCTGTTCTGCCACAGAATCGTACTGCATGGCCGGGCAGTATGCACGGCACGCAGCCCAAAGTGTGAAATCTGCTGTATGAACGAATTCTGTAAATATGCGAAAGAGCAACCCGAACCCACAGCCGCCGCCCCAAAGAACTAACACCCTTTGATTTGATTCGTGGTGCTGAGCCGTCAAGAAAACATAAAATTTATTTACGTAATTTCATCTCTTCCATTGAAAAAGCACGATTCCGTCTGGAACCGTGCTTTTTCGGTAAATTGAATTTATTTTTAGATGCTTTGCAAAAAAATATTTGAATTTTTAAAACTGCTATAATACTTTTTTGACATCGTACATTGATTCCAGTACCAGCCAGTTTTGCGGGAAGAAGCTGTTGATAGTCCAGTAGCTGACCCCGCCCAAATTGTATTTATCCACCAGTTTGAGTTTTGCCTCAATGCTTCTTGCATCTTCAAACCATACCTCATGCTGTCGGCGGCTGCTGTCGTAATAACGGAAGTACGGTGATTGAGCGGTTGTGTCAAACTCGATTCGGGCATTTACGCTTGCCGCAAGATTGACCGCTGCAGTATGGGACAACGATTGTGCGGCCGACCCCTGTACAAAGGGAAGCGTCCAATTATAACCGTAGTTTGGGATGCCCATTAAAATTTTCTTACTGGGAATAACAGAGACAGCATACTGTATCACCTCTTCCACAAGGTTAATGGGGGCCACAGCCCGCGCCTCACTGTAAGTAAATCCCCATTCATATGTCATAATCACAACGTGATCAACGGTTGCACCGTGAAAGGCATAATCGTGCGCCTCATAGAGCAGCCCAATCTGACCGGTGCTCGTTTTCGGTGCAAGAGCGGTCGTAACGGTATAACCAAGAGGATGCAGCGTATCCACCGCCCGTTTGATAAAACGATTGTAGTTTTCCCTGTCTCTCGGATATAAATATTCAAAATCAATATCCAACCCGTAATACCCTTTTCCCAGCGTTTTTATAATATTATCAAACAAGGTGTTCTGCACCTGTTCGTTGGTTAGTATGGTATTGGCAAGGTCACTGTCGAAACTGCCGCCCTCTTTAATATTGGTAATCACCATGAGCGGTGCAACCTTTTGCTGCCGTGCGGTTTGAATGATGCTGGTATCTTCTATGGGCGCCAAACTCCCGTCCGGCCTTACCTGATAGCTGAAAATACTGATATAGGTTAAGTGTGGCAGTGTATCTGCAAGAGTGGTTCTGTTAATATTGGGGAACGCGTAGCCGTTTACCTCAATCGTTCCTAATTTTTTGCTGGGCACAGGAATTACAATTACCTGCCCAACCTCTAATCTGGAGGGGTTGGTTATGTCCGGATTGATACGAAGAATGCCGGAAACCGTAACTCCGTATTGGCGGGCAATTGAATACAGTGATTCCCCCGGCTCCACAATGTGGTTGGTAGTGTCCGAAAGCACCACGATGGTTTGGCCGACTACCAGCCGTTCGGGGTTTTCCAGCCTGTTGTCAGCTATAATCTTTTGCATCGGTACGTCGTATCGATTTGCTATGGAATAGATACTGTCCCCCGGCTGTACGGTATGTATCACCAAGTTAATCACACCTTTCTGTCAAATGCCACGCGGCTATCATAATCCTATAGCAATTTCGATTATGAACGGAAAAAGAAGATGTTATCTCCCCCGCCGGAGGCGGGGGAGATAACGATAGCTATTCCGCTTCATTTTTGTAATTGCTATCAATACGCCAATTCAATATATGTAAAACAAAAACCGCATATTCCATCGTTTTTATATAAAAAATCAAAGCCACAGGGATACTAATCAGTTAGCACCCCTGTGGCTTAATTATGTTGTTCATAAAAAGAGATTTCTGTATCATGATTCGCTAAGCTAATGATTTGTTAATCTAATGATTCGTTAATCTATGCGTACAGCAGTCCCCGACGCGGTCACCATTAGCATGCCGTTATCCGCACCCAGCACCTCATAATCAATGTCCACCCCGACTACTGCATTTGCGCCCAGCTGGGAAGCCCTTTGCTCCATTTCCCTCATTGCATTTTCACGTGCCTGAATCAGTTCTTCTTCGTACGTACCGGAACGTCCTCCAAAAAAATTGGACAAACCCGCAGCAAAGTCTTTAATGAAGTTTACACCTGAAATTACTTCCCCAAATACGACGCCCTTGTACTCCACAATTTGCTTTCCCTCTACGCTGGGTGTAGTCGTTATGATCATTGCGATGCCTCCTCTAAAATATAGTGCCTTTATTTTATCACAGATACAAAAAAGGTCAATACAGAATAACGGCAAGTATCGATGAAAGCATCCCTTTTTTTGTTGGGTTAGCCCTTTGGGAAAACTTCCTGATATTATTTTATTATTTGCTTTTGGGCTTTGAAAAACACAAATAATAATACTCTTTCAACTGCCCGTCAAAATCAGCAGCTAAACGAGAAAATATTCCCATGATTTTATAAACAGCGGCCTGATTCTTGGCCGTACAGACTATTTGGCCGCCCTCTTTTAAAAGGCCGTATAATGCTGTGAAAATAAACTCCTTGTTTTGAAGCGCTTCCGAATCACTTTCAACGACAATATAATCGTACAGCCTGTTTCCGAAATAAGTTTGGACATTTTCGATTGGGGTACGGATACACTCCTGACATATGGTTTTTAAATCAATCATGTTTCCTCCTCCCCCGGACAGATAATAAAGTTTTACATTCTTGCTGTCATAGCTTTTACATATGTTTTTTAGCTGAAGCACTGTCATGCCATAAGAATCACCGATCCCCAATATATTGACGTCTTTTGTCCCTTTGTAAAGCAAAAGGTTTAAAATATTAAAATCAATCAACCCCGCCACATAAGGCTCCGCTGAAAATTTGCTCATAAACAGGAGTTTGTTTCTCATCATCAGAGAGCTGTCTTTGGCATATTCTTCGTTAAATGAACGGGCACCGAAATGATGAACAAAAGTGTCCTTCGCCAATATCACCTTGTAACCCATTCTTCTGATACTGAAGCTGATTGCGTCGTCATCGTAGCATCCGGGGTTAAAGTCCTCGTCAAATCCACCCAGAGTTTTCAGAATATCCGTTCTGTAAATGCCGGTATATGTTGACAGCTTTAAGTGCTCCTCCCATAAATTCGGGTTACTTACATTGTAATGTTCGGCAGCAAGCTGCATTTCATCCATTGTTTGATACGGAAGGTAAATCTGCTGATAGTTGCACGATGCGTCACACACCGGGACCACCATTCCAATAGAAGGGTCGGTTTCCATGCAAATTAGCAAATTATCAAGCCAATGAGTGGTCGCTACAATGTCATTACTGACATTCATCGTATATTTTCCTTCAGCGATTCGAAACCCATGATTATAAGCTTTGCACACGCCGATATTTTCCGAAAAACTAAGTTTTTTTGTGTTGGGCAGACTGTTAAAGTACTCATTCGTGCCGTCGGTCGAACCGTTATTGATCGTGATCAGTTCATAATTGAGGTGAGATGTGTAACGGTAAATACTTTCAATGCATTGCCGTGTTAATTCCAGATGATTGTAGGCGAGCACCACGATGCTTACCAGCGGAGAAGTTTTTTCTCCAGTTGTTTCTGCCGGAATTACTGTAATCTGTTCTTGATTCATGTTTATATACTCCATTTACTCCGGTGTTCTCATGATTCAGGCATATTGTAATTCCAAGCAGCTGAGTAACGTTAACTGGAAGGGATTTCCGCCTTTTCATGATTTCATATTCGGTCTAGTATATGTGGGTTCGGAGCATTTGCTATTTCAATTAATCACAGGAAGTCTGGTTTCAATGAGCAAGCCCTAAGCGAAAAGGCAGTACCCTTTGCGGGTGCTGCCTTTTATTAAAGTCAATTACGGTTCAAAACCTTCGGCGCGCGCACACGCTCTTAAGGCGAATTTTGTTTTCAAACTGAAAACAAAATTGGTTTTAACCAGTTTGAATTTGAGCGGCGTTCTTTATCCTTTAGGAGGCTGTAGCCGATGGTAATTGACTTTGAGGAGTCAGGAGCTGTTATGCTCATTTATCTGCTGATAAATTCTTTAATTTGCGGGATAGATAATCCATCCGTTTTCAGTTTTTTAATCAACAAAATGCGTGCAACGGTTTTCTCCCTGTGATAGCGCCTTGTCAGATTTTCCTCCGCCTGCTCAAAAGGCAGCATACCTTCTTCTGTGTAAAATTTCAGTGTACTGTAACGTGAGGCCGTAAGCCGCACCAATTCACCGATGGTTACAAACTCGGATGATGATATGGTCGCGATGGAACGTTGTCTGGACATTTTTACCTAACTCCTTTAGATTGGACGTTTCGGGAGAAGACGCACACCGTGAATCGGTACCCGACCATAAATGGCTTGCGGAACCGCTGCATAAACAATATTATCGATTTTAATCAGTGGAACCGGTCCCTCGTTCAATACAATAAATGCATGACCGTTTGACTCCAACCTTGCTTTCACATCATCCAGCCTTTTATGCGAATTGGAAAACCATGTTTCCGTATCGATAAAAACGGATTGCGAGCGTTCAAGGAATGGGAACACAAAATTTACACCGCTGGCAAAAGGTGTCTTCATAATTGTTTTTTTTCTATGAAGAAAACCTTTTATTACTAGTTCGATTCCGCGATGTATACGGACTGGAAACACTGCTTTTGCCAGTGAATTACTGTGATACAATTCATTCATTCTGGCAGCTACCTTTTCCAACTCGTTCTGTGAAAAAAAGTCATGCATACATCCGCTTTCACGAAGAAGCCAAACCATACAAATTATCTCATCTGTTATCGGGCCATCTTCCAGAATTTCTGCTCGAATATTTTCCGTAATTCTTGTGTATTCTTTCAGATTGCTGCGATATTCTTTTATCTTAACGCCCGCAGTATCATAATATAGATCGCAACCCAAAAGATTTGGTATTTCTTCAAGCAGGCCGGTTTCTTTCAGCGAATCTGTTATTGCGTGCTCAATTTTTTTTAATTGGCTGTTGGGAAGTGTGGAAGCCTTTTTCAGCCACCATTTTAAATCGCCTTTTTCTGCATCTTTTCTGTGAAATACCGGTTTTAAAACAGTTTCCCGATAAAATAATGTTTGCGGCTGTTCGAGCATACTGTTTTTTAAATTTAGTTTATCCTCCGTTATTTCAAAACCGCCATCTAAAAAGACCTCCAAAATGACTGCTGAGGCGATGCAACGAAGCGCCACTTTTTTTACCGTAGTCATATAACGGCTATTCTGTGCGTTTAACGCGATCATCGAAAAACTTTGTGCCAGCTTGAGATCTGTCATGACAATACTCCCCTTTGTTTCATTTTAACTGTGCCGCACATACTTTGTAAGATAATAAGGCTTTCTATTTTATACTATCTACTTACTACTTATCACTTACCACTTAGTAATATCATTTTATGATAACTTTGTCAAGCGGGATATAGAATATTTTTGCAACTTCGGGGCGGCTTACATCCACTTACCAATAAAGTATGTCGAAAATAACAGTTGAAATTATTTGGTTGACGTGATATAATAGCCTCTGTTGTGGGGGCGTAGCTCAGCTGGGAGAGTGCTTGCTTCGCATGCAAGAAGTCGAGAGTTCGAATCTCTTCGTCTCCACCAACCAAAGTTTAGTCAAGACCACCCCTAAAAGGGGTGGCTTGTACAAGCCCTATAAGGGCATAAGATTGCCAGCGCCTAAAAGACGCTGGCTTTCACT
>CAUQPM010000031.1:0-16624 GCA_963520015.1 uncultured Oscillospiraceae bacterium | reverse complement strand
TCACCCCAATTATTATTCAGTATACCATACTGTCTAACAATTGGGGTGCTGTTCAGTTCGGAAGCGGGGCGTTCTCTGTTTTCTTTCCTATTTACTTTGAGCTGAGGAAGTTGTTTGGCCGCCGCCCACCCCGCCCATGATCTGAACGGAAATCAACTTTTCGCCGCTTGTTTCATATGTTACTCTTAGGATGGTACCGACGGTAATATCGGAAAGAGATATGCTTTTCTGTGTATTTGAACCGTCCACTGTACTTTCCGCTGAGGAAACGGTGTTTGCAGCGGTATTGGTGACTGCCGGTGCACTTTGGACCGGTGTGCCGTTTTGTGCATCAGGAGCACCCCTTTGCCCATTGCCCTGTCCGCGGCCACCCGCGAAGCCGCCTCTTGTCAGAACACCAGGGTCAGAGATTGTAATGGTTTTAGTTTCCCCTGTCAGTGTCAGCTCTTCACCCTGCCATCCATTTTGGGGCATTCCCTGCCGCGAGGTATTCCCGCTTCGTGAGGTGTTCCCCTGTCCCCGCTGAGCATTGCTCCCAGTTCCGGAACCATTGCCCGACTGGCCGTTTCCGCCGCCATTGGGGCGACTTCCCTTCTGCGTACTATTCCTGCTGCCGGATGGATTGCCTTGCTGGCCGCTTCGCTGATTGTTAAAGGTGCCAAGCGCCAGCGTAATCTTTGCACCGTCAACTGCCGTTACTTTCCCGCAGATAGTCGTCTGACCATTAGATTCCGCTGTTTGCGCGGTAGCGGAAGCAGTTTGCTGTGAGCACGCGGTAAACGTAAAGATATTAGCCGCAATCAGCAAACCGGCAGCCAGCCGAAACAGCTTATTGTTTTTCATAATCATCACTCCATTCATTCCGGTAATTTTTTATTTTTCACCCTCATGATAATGAATGAATGTGACGGTTATATGATAGTTTTTTTATTGTTTTATGAAAAAACACCCGCTTGACATTTCTATTTTCAAAATGCCAAACGGGTATCGTTTTATTTCTTTATAATGCCTTTAAAAGTTGCAATTTCTTCTTTACTTGGAATGATGAGCTTATAAAACGGAGTTTTTGTAAACGTACAGAAAATAATAATGGAGGTCAGCCCCTGAACAGTCAGGGAAATGGAAGTTGCCAATGCCACGCCGTTCATCCCCATGACGGGAATCAGAAGAAGACTGAACAAGATGTTTGACACAATGCCCAGCGCGGTGGGAATAATATTCAATTCAGGCCGGCCGTAAGCGGCGATGGAATTGTTAAGCACCTTGGCGTAAGAAATAAAAACCGATCCAACAATCAAATAGTACAATGGCGCCAACGCGCCGACATACATTGGAAAAATGATTGGAACGAAGATCTGAGCCACCCAAACCAAAAGGAGAGCGGAAAAAATCGTAATGTACGTAACAATTTTGGAGGAAATCAGCGTCAGCTTTAATTTATCGCTTTGTTCTTTCATGGAAGCGATACGGCTCATAATAACCTGACTGACCGCGTCCGGAAGAATCCAAACCTGCTGCATCATGGTCATCGCGGTATTATACACACCGAAATTGCTCTGACCGTAGTTGCCTTGCACAATATAACTTCCAAAGTTCGCATTCAAGTAAGTCATTACATTGCTCACATGGGACTTCAAACTGTATTTGACAACGCTGCTTGTTTGAACAGGAAAGTCATCCTCCGCCGCAGGCTTCGGCATCGGTCCGCTCCAACGTTTGATGGCAAAAAGTGCGATTACAATCATTCCGATTGAAATTGCGATGGTAGCCCAAACCCAAACTGCGGCGGAAGGGTGAATGAATACTGCCACCGCAAGGAGTACTACAAGAATTCTCTGGGTTAAATTAATGAGATTATAGGATCTGAATTTATTTTCGCCCCTAAGGATTGCGGTGCAGATATTAAGCAAAAAGGAACTGACCCCATAAATCACAATAGCGAACAAATAAGGCAACGGTGTTTCTAAAAAAGATTTACTGTCGTGCAGCACAAACACAACAGCCGAGCCAATCAAGGCAATCGCAACGGCAATCCACAGTGCCAGTTTTTTAATTGCAAACTTTGTATTATCAAATTTATAACGGGAGACAAAATAGATTACAGCAGCATTTACGCTGAGGCCAAGAAGAGTGGAAAAACCCCCGCCCCACAGCTGCACGGTATTGTAAAGGCCTTTAATCTGAGGATTCACACGGTTTAAAACCATAAACGCGGCAATTAAACTTAAAACGGAACCGAACGCATTGGTCCCAAACGTATCCAAAGAATCGCGTACAATAGAACTTCTAACTTTTTTTTCTTTTTTAACCTTCATTTACAAGATACTCCAATATCACTGAATTCAAACATGCAGTATATTATAGCATTTCCATTTGAGGATAACAAGAATTTATTACATCCGTTAAAAAAAGCCGGACAACCGCATAAATTCACAGAATTTAACAGCTGCCCGGCTACACTTTCGTGTTTGTAAGTTATTTACGAATTTTACTTGGAATATGATTTCTGTCCAATGCTTTTCGAATCGCGATGAAGAGCGGAATGGAACAAATATCGGCAATGACCGCATTGGTAAGGGTTGTGCTGCCCTTAATAATCAGAATTTTTTGTATCGCCTCAGCCGCGTTTCCAAGCAAAGCAGCCTCAATATATGATTTGCCCAGATACAGTATACAATAAGTAAGGGAACCGGAAACAGCGGCAATGATCAGACGTTTCAGATTCTTAGCCGTTTTATCCCCGCCGTAGGCAATCAGTCCGCATACAAAAGCCATTAAAAATTTAAATACAAGGGTAAACGGAGCACTGGATGCCCAGCCGCCGATTAAATCAAAGATAAAAGAGCCGATTCCCGCCGCAGCACCCCCGTACAGCGGGCCAAGCAGCAATCCGGACAGGATACAGAACACATTGCCAAGCCCGAGCATGGTTCTATCCCCGAGCGCAGGAATGGGAATATTCATAAACGTACCCACCAAAACCAGCGCACCCATTAAACCGGTGAGTGCAATATTGACTGATGTGCTCTTTGCGTTTGAGTTTAGTTTCATAAAATACCCTCCATTAATTCATATTTATGCCGATACTGTCTTTCACTTTAATTTTATCAAGGGCATTGCCAAGCAAAATGTAAATTACAGCGCTTGCTCCGACTTGAATCAGATTTGCCGGAATTTCCACCAGAGGCGACAGGAAATTGCGGTAGATAACCGCTTCCGTCAGATAATAGCCAACCATGCAAATCGCACCGGCCGGAATTACCGCGAAAATATTCCGCTTGGTAATAATCTTTTTACCCATTGCAGAAAAGCACAGTACCATTGCAGATTTAATGATAAGCGTGGGCAGCGCGTAAACGATGCTTCCGGTAAGCGCATCGGAAAGCGCTTCCCCAATGCCGCCCGCCGCAATGGCCAAAGGAGTCGGCAGGACACTGGCTGCAAGGTAAAGGAAGGAATCCCCCAGATGAATGTATCCGCCGGTTGCGGGGGTTGGGATGTGGAGTATGTACGCGGTTACGAGGAAAATGAGCGCGGCAAAAAGCGCTGTCAGGACATATGTTTTTGTGGTTCTATTACTCTTATTCATTTCTTACTCCCGAATGATTGATTTGCTTTAAAGCTGTGCTATAATATTAGCGTAAAACTGTTTATATTAAAATATACAGTTTATAAAAATATGGTAAGTACAGTTTACGGAGATTTCTTATGACATACGATTACATACTGTTGGATTTCAAATCCCATATCCCGCTTTACCAGCAGCTTTACCTCGCAATAAAATCCGCCATTGAAGCACGTCACCTTGCAAAAGGAGATAAGCTGCCGTCCATCCGCAAGCTTTCGGGGGATTTAAGCCTGAGCTGCACCACGGTGGAAGCCGCGTATCAGCAGCTTTGTGTGGAGGGCTACCTCGCCGCACGCCCCCAGCGGGGGTATTTTGTGCTGGCGGCATGGAAAGGTGTTTCCGAACGGCAAAAGCCGCCCAAAGTCACTGTTCCCTCTGCGCATACGCCGCAAATACGTTATAATTTCGGAAGCGATTACGTAGATGGAGAATACATCGATATTAAAATCTGGCGGCGGCATATCCGGGATGTTCTGAACCGCCAGGAATTAATCGCATCCTACGGGAACCCGCAGGGCGAACTGGAATTGCGCGAAGCGCTTTCAGCCTACAGCTACGGCGTTCGGGGTGTGGTGGCCGCGCCGGAACAAATTGTCATCGGCGCGGGCACGCAGCCGCTTCTGTCCATTCTTTGCGGATTGCTGAACAACTCGGACCGCAGGATAGCAATAGAGGAACCGGGGTTTTTGCAGGCGGAACAGATTTTTTCCGACTGCGGTATGGCGGTACAGAGGCTCCCTGTTGATGAAAACGGAATCAGCATGGAAGCTTTAAAAAAATGCAGTGCAAAACTGGTTTTCGTCAGCCCTTCCAACCGTGTGCAGACCGGCGCGAGTATTCCAATGAACCGGCGGTTCGAGCTTTTGGAATGGGCAAGGGAAACCGGAGGCATTATAATAGAAGATGATTACAACGGGGAACTTCGCTACAACGCCCGGCCGATTCCCGCTATGCAGGGAATGGACAATGGGCAAAACGTGGTATACCTTGGTTCCTTTTCCAAACTGCTGCTGCCCTCCGTAAGAATCGGTTATATGGCGCTCCCTCCCCTGCTTTTGGAACGTTACCGTGCCCGGGCAAACCGCTACAATCAAACTGCCTCAAAAATTGAGCAGCTTGCGCTGAGCCGCTATGTGAAGGAAGGGCAGCTGGAACGCCAGCTGCGGCGGCTGAGAAAGCTGTACGGCGCGAAAAGCACTGCACTGTCAGGAGCATTGGAACAGGCCTTCGGTAAAACTGTTTCCTTTCTTCTGCAGGAAACGCCGCTGTGTTTCATCCTGACCGTAAAAACAGCAAAAAGCTGCGGGGAACTTTGTGCTTTGGCAGCGCAGAACGGCGTAAGGATTATGCCGGCACAAGGCGGCAGCGAACCGAAAGTAATGCTCGGTTTTGCCGGAATCCCATTGGGGGAAATTGAAGCGGCTGTCGAGTGCCTGAAACAGGCATGGCAGCTCGCCGGACCGCAGCCCATGAACGAATGATAGGCAAGACTTACTGACTGTTGTTATTTCCCATTTAAAGTAGTAAAATATGTTTTATATTTTATAATAACAAGGAGAATGGAAATTATGAAAGCTTATGAAAGACTTTTAAAATACGCGGCCTTTGACACCACTTCCGACGACGGTGCGGATGAGTCCGTTTGCCCAAGCACCGAAAAACAAAAGGCGCTTGCACTCGCTTTGGTGGAGGAGATGAAAAGCCTTGGCATGGAAGACACGCATATGGATGAATACGGTTACGTCTATGGCACACTGCCGGCAAACTGCACCGACGAAGTTCCGGTAATCGGATTGATTTCACATATGGATACCAGTTCATCCGCAAGCGGCGCAAATATTAAGGCAAGAATCGTTTCAAATTATAACGGCGGGGACATTTTACTGAATAAAGAAAAGAATATCGTAATGAGCCCCAAACAGTTTGACAGTCTTGTTCTTTATAAAGGTAAGGACTTAATTGTAACCGATGGAACCACATTGCTTGGCGCGGATGATAAGGCCGGCATAGCGGAAATTCTGACCACCGTGCAAGAATTGAATGAAAGCGGTGTGAAGCACGGGAAAATTCCGGTGGCTTTTACTCCCGACGAAGAAATCGGGCGCGGCGCAGACCGCTTTGATGTGGGGCGTTTCGGCGCTGAATTTGCATTTACCGTGGACGGCGGCAAGCTGGGTGAAATCGAATATGAAAACTTTAACGCCGCTTCTGCAATGATTACTGTGAACGGGGTGAATATTCACCCGGGCGACGCGAAGAACAAGATGAAAAATGCCCTGCTCATGGCAATTGAGTTTAATTCCATGCTCCCGCCACAGGAGATACCGGCCTGCACCGAAGGCTACGAAGGGTTCCATCATCTTTCTCATATGGAGGGTGATGAGGAAAAAACTGTGCTGCGCTATATTATACGCGACCATGATATGGAAAAATTCGGTGAGAAAAAAGCGCGTTTCGAAAAAGTTGCCGCATATCTGAATGAAAAATACGGAACAAATACCATTGAATTGGAACTGCGTGATTCCTACTTTAATATGAAAGAGAAAATTAAACCGCATATGTTCTTAATTGACCTTGCAAAACAGGCAATGACGGATGCGGGAGTTGAACCGGAAGTGGTTGCAATCCGCGGCGGAACAGACGGTGCGCGCCTGTCGTTTATGGGTCTGCCCTGCCCCAACCTTTCCACCGGCGGGCACAACTTTCATGGAAGATTTGAATATATTCCGGTGCAGTCAATGGATAGCATGGTAGACGTGCTTGTGAATATTGTAAAAGTGAAGTGAAATGGTATCGCAATTTTAACTTGAATATGGTATAGTAAAGTGATAAAGCAATTACTCAGCCGCCCGTACAATCTGCAGGTTTGGTTGAAACGCCATGCATTTTATGGTATAATTATGCTTTATAAAAAAGCATTTAAAGGGGATTAACGGAAAATGATTTGTGTCAACCAATATCGCACGCATTTGTGCGGCGAAGTCAGCGAGAATGACATTGGCAAAGAAGTGCGCGTAGCGGGCTGGGTAGAAAATATCCGCGACCACGGCGGCATTCAATTTATCGACCTGCGTGACCACTACGGTGTGGTTCAGATTGTGGTCTACAATGATAATCTGCTTACCAATGTCACAAAAGAATGCACAATTACCGCCAGCGGCACCGTGCTGCTGCGTGACGCGGATACCATTAATCCCAAAATAAATACCGGCACGGTAGAAGTAAAAGTAACCGCCCTTACTGTTTTGGGCAAGGCGCTTACCAATCTGCCGTTTGAAGTGGATTCCTCCAAGGATACCAAAGAGGATGTACGTTTGAAGTACCGTTTCCTTGACTTGCGCAATCCGCAGGTTCACGGGAATATTATTCTGCGTTCGCAGATTATTTCATTCCTGCGTCAAAAAATGGTTGAGATGGGCTTTCTGGAAATACAGACCCCGATTCTTTCCGCATCCTCCCCGGAGGGCGCGCGGGATTATTTAATTCCCAGCCGCAAGCACGCAGGCAAATTTTACGCCCTGCCGCAGGCGCCGCAGCTTTTCAAACAGCTTTTAATGGTTTCGGGCTTCGACCGCTACTTCCAGATTGCGCCCTGCTTCCGTGATGAAGACGCGCGCGCAGACCGTTCGCCGGGCGAATTTTATCAGCTGGACTTTGAAATGGCGTTTGTAACGCAAGAAGATGTGTTCTCCATTGCAGAAGAAGTGCTGGGCGAAACCTTTGCGAAATTCTCGGACAAAAAAGTTTCCAAGGCCCCTTTTGTACGCATTCCGTACGCGGAATCCATGCTGAAATACGGCACGGACAAGCCGGATTTGCGTAACCCGCTTGAAATCGTCGATGTTACCGATATTTTTGACAATACCACCTTTGCCCCGTTTAAGGGCAAAACAGTTCGTGCAGTCAACGTGCCGGACTGCACCACCCAGCCAAAAAGCTTTTTTGAAAGCATGCTGAAATCTGCGGAAGATATCGGCATGAAGGGCCTTGGGTATATCAGCGTAACCGAAACCAGCGAATATAAAGGCCCAATCAACAAGTTCCTGCCCGACGACAAGCGTGAGGAGTTAATCCGCCGTGCAAATTTAACGCCGGGCTGCGTTATCTTCTTTATTGCGGATGATAAGGAAACCGCGCCGAAGTTCGCAGGGCAAATCCGCACCGAACTGGGCAAAAAGCTTGGCCTGATTGATGAAAACTCCTATCAGATGTGCTTTATCGTTGATTTTCCCATGTATGAAATTGACGAGGAAACCGGCAACTACATCTTTACCCATAACCCGTTCTCCATGCCGCAGGGCGGAATGGAAGCGCTTTTGAACAAAAAACCGGAAGACATTCTGGCTTATCAATATGATATCGTGTGCAACGGCGTGGAGCTTTCCTCCGGTGCAGTAAGAAATCACGATATTGAAATCATGGTTAAGGCTTTTGAAATTGCAGGATACACCGAGGAAGACATCAAAACGAAGTTCACCTCCCTTTACAATGCGTTCAAATACGGCGCTCCGCCCCACGCCGGCATGGCACCGGGCGTTGACCGCATGATTATGCTGCTGACCGGCGAGGAAAATATCCGCGAGGTAATCGCATTCCCGATGAACTCCAATGCACAGGATGTGCTGATGGGCGCGCCGAATGAAGTAAGCGAGCAGCAGCTGCGCGAAGTGCATATCAAATTAAGGAAATAATCCAGCCGATAAGGAGGGTTTTTCATGGTAACCCATGAGGAAATACTAAAAATTGCTAAACTGGCCAAGCTTTCCGTGAGCGCCGACGAACTGGTGCGGCTGACTAAGGACATGAGCGAGATTATCGGTTTTGCCGACACCATTAATTCCGCCAGTACAGACGCTTCCGGTTTTGACAATATCAATAACCTTTCCAACGCATTCCGGGAAGACGTTGTTGTTCCCTCCTATGACCGGGAGGAAATCCTGAAAAACGCCCCGAGTCAGGAAGACGGTTGTTTCCTGGTGAAAAAGCGCGCGTAGGAGGCAAATATGGATTACGGTAAAATTAAAAAGTTAAGCAGTCAGCTTGCTTCCAAGCAGATCAGCTGTTTGGAACTGACCCGGAGCTATATCGACGCAATGGAAAGCGATAATGAAAAGCTAAACGCCTACGTCAATTTAACCACCGAAACAGCAATGGAAACTGCAAAACGCGTGGATAAAAAAATCGCTTCCGGTGAAACGCTCCTGCCGCTTGAAGGCATCCCGATGACACTGAAAGATAATATTTCAACCAGGGGAATTGAAACCACCTGCTGTTCGAAAATTTTAAAAGGATATGTACCGATTTACAATGCAACGGTATGGGATATCCTGCAAAATCAAAACGCCGTGCTCCTTGGAAAAACCAACATGGATGAGTTTGCGATGGGTTCTTCCTGCGAAACCTCCTGTTTTGGCGGCGCACTCAATCCGCATGACTTTTCCCGCGTGGCGGGAGGAAGCTCCGGCGGGGTCGCGTCCGCGGTCGGCGGCAACCTTGCCGTTTACGGCCTTGGTTCGGATACGGGCGGTTCCATCCGCCAGCCGGCCAGTTTTTGCGGTTTGGTCGGTTTAAAGCCTACCTACGGCGCGGTTTCGCGCTTTGGGCTGATTGCTTACGCTTCCAGCTTTGACCAAATCGGGCCGATCACAACCTCTGTGGAAGACGTGGCACTCGTTTACGACGCCATTTCCGTCTACGACGAAAAGGATTCCACTTCCCGGGGCAAAGCGGCTGCTCCTTCCAGTGAAAGCTTAAACAAAAGTATTAAGGGTATGAAAATCGGAATTGCCAGAGAATACTTTGAAGGCATCCGTGACGACATAAACAACGCGCTTCAAAAAGCAATAAAAGTATATGAATCGCTCGGTGCGGAGATCGTCTATTTTGATATGCCTGATTTAAAATACAGCCTGTCCGTTTACTATATTCTGGCCTGTGCGGAGGCTTCCTCCAATCTTGGCCGCTATGACGGAATCCGCTACGGCTACAAAACCGCGCATTATGCAGACTATAACGAGATGGTCTGTAAAACGCGCAGCGAAGGCTTTGGCGACGAAGTAAAGCGCAGAATCCTGCTCGGTACGTATGTTTTGAGTGCGGGCTATTACGACGCGTATTATAAAAAAGCGCAGAATCTTCGCGGCGCACTGGTGAAAGCCTTTCAGGGTGCATTTGAAAAATGCGACGTTATTTTAGCGCCGACCGTTCCGATGACCGCGTTCCCGCTTAATTTCACCGCAAAGGATGCCGTGGAAACCTACCTGACCGATATCTGCACCGTTCCGGTCAATATTGCCGGACTGCCGGGTATTTCCGTTCCCTGCGGCTTTGACGCAGACGGACTGCCAATCGGCATGCAGCTCATCGGCGACAGCTTCTGTGAGGCGACGATTCTGAACGCGGCGTACCAGTACGAAGCGGCAACAAGGGATACCACGTTCCGTGCCGTGGACATGGGGGTTAAGCTATGATAAACTATGAACTGGTATCGGGACTTGAAACCCATATTGAACTGAATACAAAAACAAAGATATTCTGCTCCTGTTCCACAGAATTCGGCGGTGAACCGAATACCCACTGCTGCCCCATCTGCATCGGGCTGCCGGGTACCCTTCCCAAGCTGAATGAAAAGGTCGTGGAGTACGCAATTATGGCGGGCCTTGCGACGCACTGTGAAATCAGTGCCGTTTCCAAAATGGATCGCAAAAACTATGTTTACCCCGATCTGCCGAAGGCATACCAAATATCGCAGTACGACATGCCCCTTTGCCTGAAAGGCTATATTGAACTTTCCAACGGAAGAAAAATCCGTATTACAAGAATTCATATTGAAGAGGACGCCGGAAAGCTGGTTCATCAGCGCGGCAATACCTTTGTGGATTACAACCGCGGCGGCGTTCCTTTGATAGAAATCGTATCCGAACCGGATATCCGCAGTATTGACGAGGCAAAAGAGTACTTGGAGAAGCTCCAGCTGATTATGCGTTATATCGGAATTTCGGACTGCAAAATGCAGGAAGGCTCCATGCGCTGCGACGTAAATATCTCCGTTCGCCCCGAGGGCACCGAAAGACTTGGCACCAGAACGGAAATTAAAAATATGAACTCCTTTGCCCATATGGCTAAGGCGATGGATTATGAAATCAGCCGACAAATCGACCTGCTGCAAAGCGGAGAAGCGGTTGTGCAGGAAACGCGGCGCTACAATGAAGAGGACGACTGCACCGAAAGTATGCGCGGCAAGGAAGATGCCCATGACTACCGCTATTTCAGAGAGCCGGATCTTGTCACGATCAATACCTCGGATGATTTTATACAACGCCTGAAGGCAAAACTGCCGGAACCTCCGCAGGAAAAGCTGGAACGCTACACGAGCGAATTCGGTTTGCCGGAAGCGGACGCGCAGCAGCTGATTAAATACCGCAATATTGCGGAATATTTTGAAGACGCTTCCAATGGTGTGAAAAACCCAAAAATAGTGGCTAACTGCATGATCGGCCAGATTTTCAGCCGGCTTGACGGGGATTCCGCGAAGGAAAGTTTTCAGATCAAGGTGACCCCGGCTCATTTGAAAGAACTGGTGCAGTTATTGGACGCGGGAAAAATCAAGATGAACCTGCTGAAGGCTACGCTTGAGAAAATGCTCGACACCGGAAAACCCGCAAATGAGTTCATCAGCGAGAGCGATATGAGCGGAATGGATGACGATACGCTGAAAGCACTCTGTGAGCAGGCCATAGCGGGCAGCCCAAGCGCAGTGTCGGATTACCTGAACGGCAAGGAAAAGGCACTGAAGGCGATTCTGGGGGCCGTTATGAAAGCTTCGCGCGGCCGTGCCGACGCCGTGCAGGCTGAGCAGCTTTTAATTCAGCTAATTAAGAAATAAATAAAGAATGGACGCCGTTTTACGGCGTCCATTCTTTATTTCGTTTGATTATCTTATGTAGTTCGTATCATCCGAGCGGCGTTCTTTCGGTGTAGGAGCGTGTTCACGCGGATATCCGACGGAAAGACAACCCATAGGAACATAGTTTTCGGGGAGTTTCAGCCTTTTCATAATATCTTCGTCGCGAAGACCGCTGATAACGGAACCAATATAGCACGTTCCAAGGCCGTATGCATGTGCTGAGAGCATTATGTTCATCGCAGCAAAGGAAATGTCCTCGCATCCGTACTTCGAAGCTTCGGGCGCCGAAAGCACGATAACAGTAGGAGCGCTATAAAACGGGACATGACCCGGCATAAATTGCCCGCCGTTTTTTTGGGTTGCGGCAACAATATCAGCAATCAGCTGTTTGTTCTGAATTACGGTAAAGTGCCTTTCCTGAAGGCCTTTCGCTGAAGGAGCAAATCTTGCCGTTTGCAAAATATCTGTCAGTTCTTCTTCCGAAATCTGTTCTGACCTGTATGCCCGGATAGAGCGGCGGTCGAGCAACGCTTCAATAGTGTGATTCAAGATCATTTTAAGTCCTCCTTTGATTGGGACGTGTAAGTCACGCCGTTCAAATAATATGTAAATTGACTAAATTATATCCTAATTTTTTTATTTTATCAATTATGTTTTAGTTAAATATGATTAAAATATGAAAAAATCCATTTTAATTTTTAAAAGGGATTGACAATTTTCTGGTTTTTGATATAATAATCCATGCTGTTTCAAATAACTGATGCGGAATTGTGTAAAGGTAGCACGACAGACTCTGACTCTGTTTGTGAGGGTTCGAATCCTTCTTCCGCAGCCAAGGCCCCAATATGGGGCCAAATTTCGAGGTGTGGCTCAGCTTGGTAGAGCGCTACGTTCGGGACGTAGAGGCCGCTAGTTCGAATCTAGTCACCTCGACCAGCAGTAGAGAATCCGGTTTTAGTAACCGGGTTCTTTTTTTATTCCATTTTTGAGATAACTGGCAGAAAAACAATACATAAGTGGCGTTCACAAGTCATATGGGTCTTGAGTGCCCTTATGGCGAATGGAAACTAATCGATTACCGACAATTAGCTCCCTGTGGATGCCCTTTTGTTATCCGCAGTAGGAATTATATACAACTGATCATGAAAATCTAGGTTGTTTTTATCGGTGCTGGTTTGTGAGCGGCGATATGATTTATAAAAGCGGAACTGGTTCCTTTTTTATCTCAACTCATCCGATAAAAAGCTTCCTGCAGAGAGTCACATTTCAGGTTAAGCTCATGTAGGCTAGGTGTAAACTCCATTTCGTCGCGTAGAACGCAAGCAAAGTCCCTATCCGTATTATGCTGCTTTTTATCCCGCTCTGACAGAGAAACAATTACATATCGCCTAACTCTTTTTAACACTTTCTATAAATCCCCCTTCAATGCCGTTCGTTAAGCAGCTTTCCCGCGATGGTCTCCCCTATCTATCCTGTGTGGAATTTGGGAACACCCTCGATCTTTTATTTTCTTTACGTCTCTGAGAATGTACCTCCACAACAACTTAATGGAGCAGCTGCAGATTATAACTATCACAAAGCACGTTGCAAAAGCTACGCGAGGGAAAAAGCGTAACAACGGAAGCAATAGCATCTCTTTGCGAGGCTCTTGATTGTCAGCCGGGTGACGTCATGGAATATATCAGATTGAAAGAGTAATGTTCATCTTCCAAAAGCGGAACCAGTTCCGCTTTTAATATACAGATGGAATCAGTAAACACATAGAAATGGCCTACCGACCAACAGTCGGTGGGCCATTTCTACAATATTCTTTAAGTTGGAATAAAGTTCCACAATATTTATTATAATATAGCATTAACTATTGATAGTAATAATTGATAAGAATATAATTAAAGCGGATAAAGTAAAAATAGATATACTTCGGAGTAAATCCTACCTCTAAGTTTGGCTATACTACGCAGTTCGAGCAAGTACTTATAATAGCAATACCAGCTAATACATTGTCAATAGTAAATTTGCTCAGTTAACTATTAAAGAAAGGTACAACAAATAAGCCCGACCAAATTTCGGCTAAATTTTAGGTCCAGCAATAATTTCTTTTCATTTGTTTAAGCTGGGTAGATTTCTAAGACCCTTGCATAGTAAATTCTAAGGAACTTGTTCATGGCGGCCACTTTTGCAACCATTTTTGCCTTACCCTCTGCCTCTTTTTTCAACATAAAATCATATACAGCAGAGTCTTCCTTTGGTGGCTTAAGCTTTAGTGCCATCATTACCTCAAAACAAAGCTTCCTCAGTTGCGGAGAACCGCGCTTTGAAATATGACGTTTTGTTCCATCAAATGTACCAGATTGATATGGTGGCGCATCGAGTCCAGCATAAGCCACAAGAGCGCTTCCATTATGGAAACGCCGCACATCGCCAATTTCAGCAATCAGAAGCACGCTCAGACGCTCTCCAACACCCTTCATAGCTGATACAACTGAATACTCTGGCAATTGGCTTGCCAAAAGCTGCATTTGTGATAGGATAGTAGCTAACGTCAGATTAGTGGTGTTTAGATTTCTGGCGGCTTCCAGTATGAGCATTTTGGTCGATGGCATACTGGATGGCAACGTAGGGGTACCGTCCTTTGCCAGAGCATAGATCTCTTTGGCTTTGCTTTCGCTGGAACGGTATCCTTTCTTTTTTGCCCAAGTGTTATATGCAACAACAAAGGCTTTTTCGGATTTCTTAGATATGATATCAAAATGCCAGAAGGTTGTAGCGAAATCACAGAGTTTGCACTTGGATTTATCTGTGCAGTGTGATTGAAGCAAGCGGTCTATTTCAGGGGCAGTTTGATCAAGAAGATCCAGCATTCGGTTCAGTGCAGCTACTCTCATCTCTATGTAGTTTGTGTATTGGCGTCCAAGCAACTTGAGTTCTTCATAAACTGCTTCACGATGCTCATACGATCTCAATATGAGCCATTTTTCGATGCCGTATTGAGCGAGTTTTATTGCATCCAGTTTATCGGTCTTACCTTTGCGAAGATTTGCTGTGGTATATTTCTTTATAACAAGTGGATTTTCGACAGTAACAAAAATATCTGCATCAAGCAAGGCATTTAGAATCGGGTAATGATACGTTCCAGTGGATTCCATCACGGCTCTCACTGGCTCACCTAAAGATTTTAACAGGAAAATTAATGATTGTAGTGCTGTTGCCGTATGGGCAACATCTCGAGGTGGGACAAGAACTTCGCCATAAGATTTCATAATGCAGATAGTACTCTTACCCTTCGCGGCATCTATGCCGATACTGATCATGCGCATTCCCCCTTAAAACTTCTTTGCAATGGCATCCATCTACCTCGTTGCGAATCAATATGGCGTGTTACTCGAAAGCAAAGTTTCAACCAGCTAAATCGAATGTTTTACAACGGGAGATGGCCGACTCTATTGCTATCGGATGCGAAATCCATAATGTGAACCGTCGGGCCATTCTATCTCCCATTGTAAAAGAACGAGAGCAAACACTCAACAAGAATGTTTACTCTCTATTTGTACCATACTGCGAAGTTCAGAAGCCTTCCCCAACTTCGTATAAGACCAGCAATCATTGGCTAGGGTAATTGTCTATAATTCCATTCAAAATTCAATTTTATTAGAGGTCTAGTTTATGGGAAACGAGGTAGACAACAAAAGGTTCAAGTTAACGGTTACCAAGGTAGCGTTATGCGTTATTTTGTGGCAGTTGGCTTCAATCATCTTCAATGTTATGTGCAATGCAGTTCTTAATATAGCGACGGGCAGTGCCATTGGCCCCTTCACGAGCACTATCATCACTGTATTTGTCACCGAGAGTCTTAGCCTTTTAGTGGTTTTTCCTCTCTTGGGCCGACTGCTTCATATTTCTCTTCGTTCCCTTTGGGTCGGTGCTAAAGTTGACACCAGAAACATGAGATTTTATGTTCCAGTGTCTTGTACAGTTTCGGCAGTGGGCGCCTATCTAATTACACTGCCCCTTTTCTATCTGTTCCAACTCATTGGTGTACAATCGACACCAATGATTCTTACAGGCTATAACGGACCACTTCCGCTTATGGTTTTGCTTGTTGTGTTCACTGTTTTCATAGGGCCATTAACAGAAGAGGTTTTTACGAGGGGGATATTGCTACATATTCTAGCGCCATTTGGGAAAGGATTCGCTATGGTGACTACCGCCCTGTTATTTTCACTGGGGCATTCCAATTTCAGTCAGCTTTTTACGACGTTTTTATTCGGGCTTGTGATGACATATATCACACTGGAAACTGGAACTATTAAAAATGCTTTTATTCTTCATGCCTTTAATAATGGGGTAACAGTCGTAGGGCAAATCATTGGATTTACCACACCTCAAGGTGGGTTAGCTTTTATAATTTCTACATATGTAATTTTAGGTTGCACAGGCATATGGATCCTGATAAAAAAGAGACGAGTCATCCACGAAAGTCTTCACAACGAATTACCTGAATTTATTCCCATTGAGCATCGCGTGCGCAAATTTGTATGCACCCCGCTCATGCTTCTCACGTTGATCGTATCCGTTATTATACTGTTCGATTCCATACGAGCAATATGACATAGTATTTGTGTTATAGCTTTTCTAGACTGCCTATCATTTAAATAATACGAAGTTTAAAAGACTCTCTGAACTTCGTATAAGACCAGGAATATGTCTCTGAGAAGCAAAAACGAGCTTCGCATTTTGTCTAAACCGTTTAATGGAAGTAAGCTCAGATTATTTATATTATGTGCAGGAGGTTGCCAAATGAAAATGAAGAAAAATATCGGGTCAATAATTTTACTTGGAATTGGAATTGTATTATTAATGTGTTACTTCGGAGGCTTATTTTATATTTATAATATTCAAGAGTATAACCCTTATGCTTCTGCATGAGCTGATCTTGATGCTTTAATTCACAACGTATTGTTTTTACCTCCAACTGCAATATGCTTGATATTATCTCTTATATTACATTTAAAACAAAAAAATAATAAGCACTCTCTATTATGAGCCAGACTGTGTGAAAACAGTCTGGCATCATCTTTAAAAAGGAGACG
>CAUQPM010000030.1:0-17027 GCA_963520015.1 uncultured Oscillospiraceae bacterium | reverse complement strand
TCCTACGACTGGAGGCTTTTTCTTTCAATGTCTATTTTTCTTGGTTCTGTTCACATCCGATACGGGAGCCTTTTATCGTTCGTAATAATTTTAGGAATCCGAACCTCTTTTTAGAATTTTAAAATGACTAACGGCCAACAGAGCGAAAAGTACAATAATTAATAAGAGTGCGGCAATAATGATTTTAATTGCTGGGATTTGTTCCTGAACAGCGGCGCCCTTTTGAACAATTAACATGGTATTGCTATGAATGTCAGCTTCGCCTCCGTGCTCGGCACACGCTCTGCTGAAAATTCCGGTAACACAAATTACATCACCTTTGTTTTTATAATTTCCAAAGCGTGTAATCTGCTGTGCATCCTGTGATTTCATCCATATCCCGATTGCATTGGTGCCGTCGTTAATATTGATCCAGCAATAATCGCCTCTCAATAAAGGCTCCCCAATTGCTTCACCCTGTACGGTCACTTCTTTGCCGTCAAATGCTTTTGCACTCTCAATCAGCTGGTTCACTTCGGTTGTTTTGTTCACTGCAAACGCCGGAGTGGAAAAGGTAAAAATAATCAAAACAGTCAGTGTAATAATTTTTAAGATCTTACGCATCTCTTTTTAACCCCCAAAATCACATAACCCACCAGTGCAAAAACAGACATGAACTCCAGTCTTCCCATATACATTGCAAGAATATAATAGATTTTCAATAAAGCAGGCATGGTCGGGGAGGTAATACCGATGGAAAGCCCTACATTTCCTGTGACAGAGGCAGATTCGAACGCCGAGCTGGCAAGCGGGTACCCATAGTATGTGCCCAGCAGTGTTCCTACACTGAACAGAACAATATAGCAAAGGATGATAATGGAAGAGGATTTAATAATGCCGTCGTCCAAAATTAGATCCTTTATGTAGTGAAATTTATAAACCTTCACATTCCGTTCGGAAGACAGAAGTTTTTTTACGTCCATAATCAATCCTTTTGCCACAATGCCAACCCGTAACCCTTTAAATCCGCCTGCAGTCGAGCAGGCGGAACCGCCAATCAGCATTACAACCGTCATGATTAGAATGCCAAAATCGCCCCACTCCAATGCGAACTGCCTTGCGTAAATATTGCCCAGGCCTGTTGTCGTATGTGCGGACATCACGTTAAAAATAATTCTTCTAAAGTCCGAAACTGCGTTCGGATATACGTGTAATTTAGTAAGCCCGAATACAGCAAGCATACATGCTAAAAAAGATGTAATGAAAAAGCTTTGTGTTTCAATGTTTTTTATCAATTCTTTTCGTTTACCCTGCCAAATTGCATAATGCAGTCCAAAGTTAAAGGATCCTATGATAAAGATAACCATGGTGATGGTTTCATAGGAAACGCTGTGATAGTACATAATATTTTGCGTCATTGGGGCAAAACCGCCAGTGCTCCATGATGACATAAACATATAAAATGCATGCAGCAATGCAGATACGGGCTGTAGGCCGATAAACATGCCGTCAACCCATAATATGGCCGTTCCGACCAGCAAATAAATCATACTGATTTTCCAGATGATTTTTGCAGTGCCTTTTACATTCGGCACCAGTTCAATATCTTTCGCCTCACCAACGTATAATTTATAAGCACCGCTGGTTTGTTGTGTCATAAAAACAAGAGCAAGAACAATCATTCCTTGCCCTCCGATAAATGTAAGAACATGCCGCCAAATGTTCAGCCCGTTGGAAAGATGGTCCAAGTCCTGCGTCAATACCAAACCCGTTGTGGTAAATCCGCTCATTACATCAAAACAGGCATCTAAAAAGGATTTGACATGTCCGCTCAATGAATACGGAACAGCCCACAGTATCATTAGCAATATCCATGTCAGCGCGGCAACAACAAAGCCATGCTTCCACTGGATGACCGCCTTTTTCCTTTGAGTACGGATACCCAGAAAAATCATGAGCAAACCCACAATTATCGAAGTGCAAATGCCGATTGTAAAATCAAGAAGAGGGCCCCATTCGCTGAATAACAATGAACCCAAGATAGGAATTATCATTAAAAAAGCTGTACCTAAAATAATCAGTCCGGTATAATAACTGATTATTTCCAGACTGCATACTGTATTTCGTTCGGTCTTCATTTGTTCACCTCGCAATTACCGCCGTAATAAGAAAAAGCAGCGCAATATATGCCAAGGTCCCAAATAGTTCTGTAATAAGACCGGCAAAATTATTTTTTATTTGTCGCATATTTTCCTCCGGTATGTAGGTCATTCATAAGTGCTGTCAAAACAGGGTGATTTGTAATGAACAGTACATTATCATTTTCAAGGATCTTTGAGTCACCTCGGGGGTAAATCACCTTTTCATCACGCAATATGGAAATAATTACACACTCGTTCGGCAGAACCAAATCCTTTATCATAAAGTTGCACCACGGGCTTGTTTTATCAATTGTCAGTTCCGTTAAAACCATGGCGCCGCGCTCGAAGGTATGCAGAATTCGGTAATCCTCTTTATCTAACTCATATTCAATCATATCCGCAATGACTTCAGTGCTGCACACAATTCGGTTAATACCGAGCGCCTTAAACATGGAAATATTTTTTGGGTTGTTTACACGCGCGATTGTTTTTTTAATATGAAAGCTTAGTTTAGCAATTTGGCATATCACCATGTTTTCTTCATCGGTTCCGGTTACAGCCGCAACAATTTCGGCACCGTCAATTCCCGCATCCTTCAGAACATCCAAGTCTGTTCCGTCGCCGCAAATTACATCGGCATCCAGTTCATCTGCAATTTTCATACAGGTTTCCTTGTTTCGCTCAACAAGGGTAACCTGATAATTTCTTTCTTTCAGAGTCTTCAGCAAATTGTAACCGATTTTGCCGCCTCCGATAATTATGGATTCCATACCGGCATCTCCTTTGAAAATGATCTGAGCAGTTTGGGTTTGTCGTTTTTGTGTATCGTACAAATAAGTCTGTCACCAACCTGAAGAAGAGTATCTTTATGAGGGAGAAACGTATCATCGTCATGGCGTACTGCCGAAATAATGCAGCAAAATTTTTGTTCAATATCAGCAACTGAGGTTGTTGATATTTTCTTCTTTATCAAAAATTCGATTATTTCATAATTCTTATCAAGTTGAGAAATCACATCACATTTTCTTACATTTAATTGATCAATGAGCATTTCCGCGCCCAAACGTACAGGATTGATTATTTCAATATTCAGTGCTTCGTAAATATATTTACGGTTTGGGTCATTTACCCGGGCAATCACTTGCGGTACATGATATATTTTATTTGCAATCAGTGACAAAGTAATATTGATATTATCATCGGAAGTTACGGCTAACAGAGCATCTGCCTGCTCAATGCCGCATCTGTTTAAATTATCACTGTCAAATTCAATCCCATTAATCCTCTGACCATTAAATCCACTCCCTAAAACTTCCAACCTGTCTTTATCCCGATCGATGATGCAAATATCATGGCCAAGATTTGAAAGGTCAAAGGCCAAGCTGCTTCCCAACCTTCCGCACCCTGCAACTATAATGTACATATTTTTCACCTGCCTGATCCCATTTTTTTAAAGCTTAAAAATCATAGCTTCCCCATGTTTTATCACATGAGAAAGCCTAACATTTATTATATAAAGATAGTGTTAAGATATTTAAAGAGATATTAATTCTTTGTGAAGATGGACAATTAAGCATATAAATTACTGAATTGGTATCGTATAATATATTTTTAAGCAACAAGATGTCCCAGCTATGCCGGGAGTTCAAAAAAGCTTTAACGTTCTATATAGCAGAAAAAAACTCCTTTTGATTTACTAAAACTACGGTCTGCCAAATGTAGAGAGATATCAAAAGGAGAATATTTTATTAAATATGGAAAAATAAAAATTCAGTCACAATTTTGAATGATTTGTTCAAAATTGTCTTTCTGCATCTTTCTTTCATGAAGCCGAAAAAACAAACAGTAAAACAAATAAAGCCCGCCTGTTTATTCTGAAATAATCCGGAATAAACAGGCGGGCTTCTAATATTTCTTAGCAAAGTATTTACGAAACTCTTCTATTCTTCGCTTACCGCTTTAGGCGGCATCTTCACATTTTGAGGGTTGTATTGGTGCATACCTTCCACCATCCGCTCATTGGGTTCGAAAATTAGTTTGCAGCGGTGCCCATCTTTGCGAAAGATAACAAACCAGCGATCGGGGGAATCTTTGGAAGAGGCTGCATCGTAAACGGTTTCCACATTTTTATCCGGAAATTTATCGGCATACTGCTCACCGACCGGTGCCATAAAATCAACATCGGAGAATCGAAGGGAGAGCATGTGAGTCCGCTTTTTAAGTCCAATGATGATGTCTATATCCAGTTCACCGTTCGTTAGGGAATATTCAAATTCAAAGTTTAATCTACGAATTAAAATCCATGCCACCCAGCCAACTACGAAAAATGAAACGGGGCCGGCTACGCTTGTCAGCGGAGTAAATAAAACAGAGACACAAATAATAAGCGACGCAACGACAATCAGGGCCTTTAATGCAATAATCGAGGTTGTGGATTTTCGTTTCACAAGTTTTTCTATAAAAATATCATTCAAAGTGTTCAATACAAAATCCTCCGTTTTTCATCTGTCAGCGAATGGATTACTGACAGACTTTTGTTGTAACAAAACAGATCAGCTGAATCCTTCTTTGCCGGGATTCGTTCAATATTCTATCATAAACACTCATATATTACAAATCATGGTATATCAACTTTCACTGTGATGTATTGCAGAAACGACATGGAACGGACTGTATTCCAAAATGTTATTTAATTTTATTAATAATTAAGGTATAATAGATACAAATCAATAATGGATGGGGGTATCATGCCGTAATGAAAAAAGCAACTTCTAAAGATGTAGCTGCTCTGGCCGGAGTGTCGCAGTCCACCGTTTCCATGATACTCAATAAAAAAGATAACGTATCTTTTTCGCAGCAAACAGTGGAGCGGGTACTTGCAGCCGCGAAAAAGTTAGACTATCAATCCATAAACAGCCGTGAAAAAATCATGTCCAGCGAAAACAAGACCGTAGCAGTGCTTTGTCCTACACTCGGCAATCTATATTATACAATGTTGATTCAGGCCATTGGCGATGTTGCGCGGGAATATGGTTATAATATGCTGATCTGTGATACGCAGCGAAGCTTTTCCATTGAGGAAAATTATGTGAACATGTTTTTGGATGGGATGCTCTCAGGGCTGATATATACTTATTTTCCGCAGTATCCCGAACTTTTTCAACGTATCTCATATAAATTGCCTGTTGTCGTAATGGGCGACAAGGATGAAACCATTAATGCGGATGCAGTTGAGTTAAATAGTATTAAATCCGGAATACTGATTGCAGATCATCTTCTTAGTTTGGGGCATGAAAAAATTGCATACCTTTCAACTCCGATTTCCGGGCGTCAGTTGGCGCGCCATCGAAGGCTTGAAGGACTTCGCAATGAATTTAGAATACACGGTTTTCCGGATGGTGTCACAGTAAGAATGCAAACTGAATCTACTAATCAAAACCATAAATCGCTCAATACGGAATACTCCGCAGGCTACGATTTAACAAAAGAGATTCTGCAGGAGGATAATCAGGGGATTACAGCGTTTGTTGGATTGAATGATATGGTAGCCTTGGGGATTATGGATGCTCTGATTGATTTAAAATTTAAAATACCTCAGGATTATTCAGTTGTTGGGTGTGACAATAATATGATTTCAGGTTTAAGGCGTGTGTCCCTTACTACTGTGGAACATTTTATTACAAAAAAAGGGGAAGATGCCTTCAACCTGCTGCTCAATAAAATAGAGCACAACATTCCTGCCCAACAAGAAGTATCTCCGAAAAAAATAATGAGGCTCGAGTATGAACCGAGACTGATTATACGGGATTCTACAGGGCAAAATCGGCATAAAAAGAAAAAACAAATATAGACATTTGAATAAAAAAGCTTCCCGTTTACATTTAATAAGCGGGAAGCTTTTATTATATATCGCGAATTGTACTGTTCATTCATCACTAACAGTACTGTTTTTATTCTATTTTGTATAGAAACAAAAAATACTTTAAAGGAGTTGGTGCTATTTTTTACAAAGATTATCACCGCGGCCACTGCAGTTTCACTAAATATAATTATTTATAGGAATAATAACATAAAAAGTTCTGTAAATAATTATTGAATCTATTTAGTTCTAAAGGGGGCTGCGGATAAAATTCAAAGAGCCGGTATTATTAATAAATTATTTAGGATGATTGAAAAAACGATAAGTTATTAAATTATTAATGAAATATCCCGTGAAAAACGGAAAAAAAGCCGCAAATGGGCAAAAATTATTAATAAAATTTAATAAATTTTTTAATGTGCAATTTGTATACAAAATCTCAATTTTATTAATAAAAATTAAAATATTAGAACATTAATTATATAAAACTACAAAAAAGTGAATTATTTTTGAACATATTGACAAAAAACAATCAGATGATATAATATGACCGTAACAAAACAGAGCGAATAAAAAACATTTACAGGCAGTAAACAATCAAGCAATTAAAAAATCTTAATGAGTACCAATTTACCAAAAATGTCATTTGGCATAATTCATAAATGGAGGGATTCAAAAGTGGCCTGTATTGAATTTAAGAATGTAGGCAAAAGTTTCGCAAAAACAAACGTAATTGAAAACTTGAATTTGAAAATTGACGATGGGACATTTACCGTATTAGTCGGTCCATCAGGATGCGGCAAAACTACCCTGTTAAGAATGATCGCAGGAATCGGTCCGCAAACATCCGGTCAGGTTTTAATTGACGGCAAGGACGTCACGGATATTGCACCCGGTAAGCGCGAAGTTGCCATGGTTTTTCAAAACTATGCGATTTACCCGACAATGAGCGTACGCGCCAATATTGAGTTTGGATTAAAAAACAATAAGGTGCCTAAGGAAAAAAGGGACCATCTGATTAAAGAAATCTGCAGTATTGTCGGCCTGAATGACTATCTGGACAGAAAACCGGCTACATTGTCCGGCGGTCAAAGGCAGAGAGTTGCACTGGCCCGCGCTATGGTAAAAGAACCAAAGGTGTTCTTAATGGATGAACCACTGTCTAATCTGGACGCAAAGCTTAGGGTACAAATGAGAGTTGAACTGATTGAACTACATAAAAAACTCGGTACTACCTTTGTCTATGTAACGCATGATCAGGTCGAAGCCATGTCAATGGCGGACAAGATCGTTCTGATGAATAAGGGTGAAATTCAGCAGGAAGCGGCTCCGGAAATGATTTACCGTAATCCAAATAACATGTTTACCGCACAGTTCATTGGCACACCTCCAATGAACATCATGAACTTAGGCACGGATGATGTGAAAGTCGGTTTCCGTCCTGAACGAATAACGCTTTCCCGTCAAATGAATGAGAAAAATTATAGAATAAAAGCAAAGGTGAATACCCGTGAAATGCTCGGTTCCGAAACAATTTACTCAGTTACGAATGACTTTAACTGTTTTATGGTAAAAAGTACGGACGAAAGCTTTAAGGTGGGCGAAGAAATTTTTGCAGAAGTCGATCATAAGGATCTGTTCTTATTTGATAAAGATGAGCAGAGAATCCATGACGACAATCCGAACTATGATTCCTACATGAAAATGCTGGGAGGAAAGTAAAATGCACAAGTCAAAAGCTTACCCGTATTTATTGATTTTACCTGCCATGGCTTTTTTGATCACCTTCTTCGTTTATCCTATGTTTTATTTATGTTACCTTAGCTTCACCAATTGGAATTTAATTAAGGTAAACAAGAAGTTCATCGGGCTTAATAATTACATAAATTTGTTCAGTGATAAAGACTTTATTCAGGTTGTTGTAAACACCTTGATCTACACGGTTTCTGTTGTGGTGGTGGTCATGGTAATCTCGCTGCTTTTGGCGGTCTGGTTTAACAAAAACACCCGGTTTCACATTTTCGGGCAGATGGCTATTTTCACACCGCATATCATTTCATTGGTTTCTATTTCCATGGTATGGCTATGGCTGATGGACCCCGATGCAGGATTTCTTAATTTTCTGTACAACTTTTTCGGTTTGCCGGGTTCCAGTTGGCTGCAAAGCTCGAAAACAGCGTTGATGTCTTTGGTGGTGGTAGCCTCCTGGCAGGCAATCGGTTATTATACCCTGATTATTCTATCATCCTTACAGAGTATTCCCGTGGAAATTTATGAGGCTGCCGATTTGGATAATACGAGCAAAGCTAAAAAATTCTTTCAAATTACGCTGCCAATGATTTCTCCACAGCTGTTCTTCCTTTTGATCGTGATGACCATCGGAACGTTCAAAGCGTTTGACACCGTGCGCATTATGACAGGCGGCGGGCCAAATAACTCCACCAACATGCTTGTCTATTATATTTATGACAATGCGTTTGTGAATTTGAAATTGGGATATGCTTCGGCAGCCGGTGTTGTTTTATTGGTGATTACAGCAATTACTACGCTGATTTATTTCAAAGGCCTTTCTAAAAAGGTTCATTACCAATAAAACAAACTGAAAATGAAATAAGGAGGATACCGATGTTTACTGCAAAAAAGTTAAAAAAATTGCCGGAGTATCTCATTAAAATTCTTATTATACTTGTGTTTGTTTTTCCGTTTTACTGGATGCTGAGTACCGCGTTTAAAACATATGCGGAAGCAATTCAAACACCTCCGACGTTAATTCCAATCGTGGCTACTCTTAATAATTTTATTGAGGCATGGAACTCAGGTCCATTCATGGTGTACACTAGGAACTCAATTTTGGTTACACTGAGCGCGTTGGTCATTCAACTCGTGATTATGATTCCTGCCGCATATGGGTTTGCCAAGTTTGACTTTAAGGGAAAAAATCTATTTTTCTCCATTGTTTTACTCGCGCTAATGATGCCGAAGCAGATTATCTTTATTCCTGTATACCTGATGATGGCAAAATGGGATCTGCTTTCCACGCTGCTGCCGCAAATTCTTCCTTTTGCAGCAGACGCATTTGGAATTTTCTTGCTTCGCCAGTATTTTATGCAGGTACCGGAAGAAATTATCGAAGCTGCTCATTTGGACAATGCATCCGAGTTCCAGATCATGTTCAGAATCCTGCTGCCAATGGCGAAATCCGCGCTTGTTACGGTAATGCTGTTCAGTTTCATCGGTTTTTGGAACAGTTATTTCTGGCCGTTGATCATGACCAGCAGTGATGCGGTCAGGCCTTTGACAATGGGAATTTCTGTACTGAAAGATACCGAGGGAATTGCGAATTGGAATGTAATCATGGCGGGAAATACCATTTTAGTTCTTCCGATTATCATAATATACATCTTTGCCAGCCGTCAAATTGTAAAGGCGTTTGTCTATTCCGGGATCAAATAGTTTTTAATAGGTAATTCCTCTGTGATATAAAGATCATAGAGAAATATATAAATTATGAGGAGGAAAATAATGAAAAAGATCGTATGTCTGTTACTCTCCGCACTGATTATGGCTTCTGCTGCAGGGTGCTCAGGCGCTGCAAGCACTTCAAGTACAGCTGCTCAGTCCCAGGCCCAATCCCAGGCGGCAACAGGTGAAAAAATCAAAATTAGTTTTTGGCATGCCATGGGTTCTGCAACCGGAGACCGTTTGAACGAAATGGTTGCCCGCTTCAACAAAAGCCAGGACAAAATCGAAGTTGTTGCGACCAACCAGGGTTCCTATGAAGAAGAGGCTGCCAAGCTCCAGACAGCAGTCGCCGGAAATAATGCACCGGATATTGCTCAGCTGGAAAGAGCTTTCAATGAACCTTTTGCTACCAACGGCATTCTTGCCGACTTGAATTCATATCTTGCTCAGGCCGGTATGACAAAGGATGATTTTGTACAGGGACTGATGGGGTATTCTTTCTATAATAACGATGGAAAAATGTATACCATTCCATTCAGCCGCTCAACACCAATCCTGTATTACAATAAAGATGCATTTAAAGAAGTTGGACTGGACCCGGAAAAAGGGCCGGAGACATGGGAACAACTGAAAGAATATGCACAAAAGCTGACCAAGGTTAAGGACGGAAAGACTGTCCGTTATGGCGTTACATGGCCGGTCGCAACATGGTATTTTAAAGCAAACGTTGCTCAAATCGGCGGACGTACCATTAGTGAAGACAAAAAAACAATCGGTTTTTATGAGGATGGAACAGGACTCAAAGTCTTAAAAATGTGGACAGACCTCAGAGATTCCGGTTACTTTAAAGTAACTCCGGTAAAAGACGGCGCCAATATTGCCCGCCAATCCTTTATTAACGGCGAAAGTGCTATGTTCCAGGAGTCCACTTCGCTGATTGGAACACTTACCAAGAATGTAAAATTTGAATTAGGTGCAGCTATGCTGCCGGGCGAAGACAAACGCGCAATGCCGACAGGCGGCGCTAACATCGCTATTCTTGAGTCTTCCAAGAATAAAGATGCAGCATGGACTTTCCTTAACTGGATTATTAATGATGAACAGGGCGGGCTCCAATTCGCTCTTGATACAGGCTATCTGCCGTTCACAAAGAAAATGGCAGCAAGTAGTGCAATCCAGGACCTTTGGAAGAAATCGCCAATGTACAAGGTTGCTTATGATCAACTTCAATATGCTGTTGACACAGAACAACACCTGTATTGGTCTGAAATGAAGGCACAAATTCTCAACATGGAACAAGCTGTTATGAATGACAACAAAGACCCACAAAAAGCTCTGGATGACCTGTACGCAAAATCAAAGCAAATTCTTGGTCAGACTGAGTGATTGGGTAACTGCAATTCATAATATCAATGGAAATAGGATGCTAGGGAACTAACGAAGACCAGCCTATGTCCTAATTGCATAGGCTGGTTTTATATTACTAATGCAATTCAGTCGATAAAACTGCAACAGGAAATTGAAAGGAAGCCTTATTTTTAATATGAAAAACATCATTGAAAGACTGCTGGATAAAGGTGATATTGTGGTAGCCGGCCACAGAGGGTGCGACGCTTTATACCCGGAAAACACCTTGCTGAGCGTGCAGAAAGCACTGGATATGAAAGTCGATATGATCGAATTTGACCTGAACCTCACAAAGGACAAGGTAGTTGTCGTTATGCACGACAATACGGTTGACCGAACAACAAACGGTACGGGTTATATTCACGACATGACGCTGGAAGACATCAAAAGTCTGGATGCCGGTGGGAAATTCGGTAAAATATTCGAGGGTCTTAAAGTTCCGACATTGCGTGAGTTCTGCGAGCTGATCAAACCTTACAAAGATCTTCTTCTCAATGTGGAAATAAAAGAGAAAACCCATGAAACAGTTGACCTTGCTATTAGCACATTAAAGGAATATGATTTAGTTGAACGCTGTGTGTTTACCTGCTTTGACGCTTCAATTTTAGATTACCTGTTCGATGCTTACGGACTGAAAACACAGGGTTTTCCAAAAGAGATCATGCAGAATTTTGTTGAAGGGGAAAATGGTACCTATTCAAAATTATTCGCAGTGGGCATTGACATGAAAATTATAACTCCGGAACGTGTGAAAGAGTTTGAAAAACTCGGAATTCTGCCATGGTCTTATTGCCCGGATACGGAAGAATTAGTGTACGAATCGATACGCTGCGGCGCAAGACTGATGACTTGCAATAATCCGTGTCCTGCACTTCAGATAGTGAAGGCGAAAGGGATGCATCCTTACACGCTGAAAGATCCGGAATAACGAACCTTGGCACATAAAGGAGTACAATGGAATGAAAAACAGAGCCTGTAAGCTTGCGGCGTCCGCCATAAGTCCCATGCTGGCATCCATGGTGATGTGTTTTATATTACTTTCTATATTGGGAAGTATGTTAAAAAGTGATGTTGGAATCGTGATGATTCAATTCGTGCAGCTTCTGATTTTTGTAATTATGCTGTATTTACCATTTTACAATTGGGGAATGGAAAACAGCAGGGCGGCAAAATCGGCGGGCGTAATGAAGGATTTAATTACAGGCGTACGGGCGGGAATGCTGCTTTCTGTGATTCTGTATATTAGTGTGGCTTTCCTTATTCTGATGAAACTCGGATTGATGCCGGATTCTATTTTTCTTTATAAAATACTTAACCCGCAGTTTACAGGGATTCTGCATTTCTTAATTTTAAATAATACAATTACGGAGGTTACACTGCCGCAAATGGCATGTGCGGCAGTGTTGCCCCTTATCGTGCCCGTTGTCACGGGGCTGGCTTATTACCTCGGTGGTAAAGCTTCCGACCAGGATTCTTCCATTATTTAATCAGTTTAAGAAAATGGAAAAAATTCAGTAGGGTGTTACTAAATTGGTGTTAAAATAAAACGCGTTGTTAATATTTTAACAAAAAATTATATATTTTATTCATCATGGCAGACCTGTGATTTCTCATGATGAATGACTGGTTAGGAGTGAGAATATGATTCATCCTGAAACATTTACAGTTTCGGATTACTTAAATCAAACTTTCCCTTGCAGCTGTGGCAGGAGCCATAAAACAGATTTGAAAGATGTGGAGATCTCTGCCGGTGCGGTAGAAAAAATTCCCCATTATATAAATAAATACGGACATAAAAGGGTATTTATCGTCTGTGACTGCAACACCTACAGGGTGTGCGGCGAAAAGGTAAAAAGTATACTGGACGCCGCAAAAATCCCAAATGCTTTGTATATTTTCAGCGCTGAAGAAGTCGTGCCGGATGAAGCCGCAATCGGGGAACTGATGGTCTCTTTCGATAAAGATGCGGATTTGATTATTGCTATCGGTACAGGAACCATTAATGACAGCTGTAAATTTGTCAGCTATCAGATGAAGCGTGACTATTTTATCGTTGCGACGGCACCCTCCATGGATGGTTTTGCTTCGGATGGAGCACCCCTCATCACCAATCATTTAAAAACAACTTATCCTACCCATACTCCGCAGGTTATCATTGGTGATTTGGACGTGCTTTGCAATGCGCCTATGAACATGATAACAGCAGGACTTGGGGATATCTTAGGAAAATACACTTGCCTTATAGACTGGAAAATCTCACATGTAATCAACGAAGAATACTATTGCGAAACAATAGCACAAATGGTTGACGTTTCCATCCAAAAGGTAGTTGGAAATATTGAGTCGGTGAAAAGCCGTGACCCAAAAGTTATTGCAAATATTATGGAAGCATTAATTCTGACCGGAATTGCCATGAGCTTTATCGGGAATTCCCGTCCTGCTTCCGGCAGTGAACACCATATTTCTCATTTCTGGGAAATGAAATTTTTGTTTGAAGGCAGAAAGCCCGTCCTTCACGGAACAAAGGTTGGTATCGGTACAGTCGCCATCACCTATCTTTACGGCATACTCAAAACGCAGAAAATCGATTTTGAAAAGGCACGCGCTGCAGCGGACAATTTTGACTGTAAAAAATGGGAGAAGAAAATTACTGATACTTATAGCTTCGCGGCTCCCGGAGTAATTAAGCTGGAAGAAAATGTAAAAAAAAATTCACCCGAGACACACTCGGTTCGCATTGCAACTATTGAAAAACATTGGCCGGAAATTGTCGATATTATGAATTCTTTGCCCGCGGTTTCAAAAATAGAAAAAATGCTTTCTGAATTGGATGCACCGATCAATCCTGCACAGGTCGGCGTGGATTATCAGGTAGTGGTGGACAGTATTATCGTGGCGAAAGAGGTGCGTGACCGTTATACCATACTCCAGCTTTTATGGGATTTAGGCATCGCAGATGAAATGGCGGTTCGGGTTGCGGATTATTTTAAGGATGAACAGTGTAGACCCAATTCATAAAAGTGTTTTTTAATCCACATCTGGTATGAAAGCAGATTATATTGAGTCAATTTGCGGTTACGCAAGAATGTGTTTCAATCATTTTTACATAGGAATCAACAGGAGGAATACTGCCGATGAAGCCAATTAAAGAACTGGATGCTGAACGGATTTCAAAAATAAAATACATTCTCTGTGATATTGATGATACGATTACCACGAATGGGAAATTGCCTTCGGAGTCCTATGCCGCTCTGTGGAACCTTTATGACGCGGGGTATCACGTTATTCCTGTTACAGGAAGGCCGGCCGGATGGTGCGACTTGATTATAAGGGAATGGCCTGTGAAAGCGGTAGTTGGCGAAAACGGTGCCTTCGTATACTATTTTGATGGGGAACACCTGAAAACATTCACGCATCCGTCTGTCTCCGGTGCGGATGCTCAGATGAAACTGGAGGCTGTCAAAAAAGCGTGTCTGGAAGGAATTCCCGGTTGCCGCGTCGCAAAGGATCAGTTTGCTCGGATTTATGATTTAGCAGTGGATTTTAATGAAGACCCGCCCTATTTGGGCTTTGAGGCGGCGGAGCGAATTAAAGAAATTTGCGTTTCCATGGGGGCCGAAGCAAAAGTCAGCTCGATTCACGTAAACGCTTGGTTTGGGCATTACGACAAGCTTATGATGACCCAGCTTTTCATGAAAGAAGTATTAAACGAAGAAAATTTGAAAGAAAAGTGTATCTTCTTTGGGGACTCTCCAAACGATGAGCCGATGTTCTCCTTTTTCCCTAACAGCTGTGCAGTGGCAAATATTTTGCCTTTCGTGAACAGTATTCAGCATTTGCCCACTTTTGTCACAACATTAGAAGGCGGAAAAGGTTTTGCAGAAGCGATTGATCACATTCTTTCTGACTGAATATAGCAAAGGACGTTTATCTATCATTTTTCAATTACCACAGTCGGTCTTTTAGCCATGCGTGAGTTCATTTAGGAAAGTTTCGGTACCATTCTCTATTCGTAGACAAGGGGATAAAAATGAAATGAAGAATATTTTATGTTACGGGGATTCCAATACATTTGGCACACGACCCGATGGCCAGGGGAGATGGGATGTTGATACACGCTGGCCCTGTGTCCTGCAGAAAAAGTTAGGAAATGATTATCATATTATAGAAGAAGGATGCGGATACCGAACCACTGTATTTGAGGACCCCATTGAACCCTACAAAAATGGCAGAACATACTTATACCCCTGTTTATATTCTCATCGGCCGCTGGACCTTGTAATTATTATGCTTGGCACCAACGATATGAAAACACGTTTTTCGGCAACTGCTACAGACATTGCACAGGGTGCTAAAGCACTTGCTGATATAGTTAAACAGTTCGATTACAGGGGCGATGATAGAGCACCCGAAATACTGGTGATTTGTCCTATCCAATTAGGAAAATTAATAAATAGTGATCCGCTGATTGGTTCCTTCGATACCGTTTCTTATCAAAAATCGGTACGCCTTTGGTTGGAATTTCAGAAGACCATTCCCTCGGAGTACTATTTGATGAATGCGGCTGAATTTGCAAATCCCAGTGAAATCGATCAGATTCATATGGATGCGAAGGATCACTGCGCGCTGGCAGAAGCTATTTACTCAAAAGTGCATGAAATTATCGGATAATTCTATCTATTCACATCATGAATCTATGTTATTTCATAAAGGATAAAGAGGAGGGGATTTATGATAAGCAGCTTGGAAGTGTTGAAAAATATAAATCTTCTTTCTATCTCTGTACGAATTCTTCTGTCTATATTAATCGGCGGTGCTTTGGGCTTTGAGCGCGGGCGCAAAAGGCATCCCGCAGGATTTCGTACGTATATTCTGGTGTGCCTTGGCGCAACTTTAGTAATGATGACAAATCAGTATGTATTTGAAACCTTTCACACAGGGGATGTCAGCAGATTAGGTGCTCAGGTAATCAGTGGAATCGGTTTTTTGGGCGCAGGAACAATTATTATTACGGGCAGGAACCAGGTCAGGGGACTGACCACTGCGGCAGGACTTTGGGCATCGGCCTGTGTTGGGCTGGCAATCGGTATAGGATTCTATGACGGCGCTGTAATCGGCGGTATTACCATCTTTTGCGTCATGACAATATTACATAAACTTGATGAGCGGATGAGGGAAAAATCAAAGCAAGTGGATTTATATCTTGAATTTGATGCGCCGGTAGGCTTAGGCGCCTTTATTAACTTGGCAAAAGAAAATAATATTGAAATATCCGATATACAGGTGATTAAGAATAAAACGACCGGAAAAAAGGCGACCTCTGTACTTCTTTCAGCAAAAACGAAGCAAAGCCGGTCCCATGCAGATGTGCTGCAAATGCTGGGATGTGCGGAAGGCCTTAACTGTATTGAAGAATTATAATGCATTTCATATAAAAAGCCGCGGTACAGTGCTGTACTGCGGCTATATTAAAATCATCTTCCGAACTGCTTTACTGATTTACTAACGATTCACAAAAGGAATTTGTAAAAATAAAACTCAAAAGGATTGAATAATATGTTGAAGAATATGAAGATTGGCAGAAAATTAGTTGTAACCTTTATTCTGGTGACAGCAATTTCCAGCATTGCGGGCATTGTCGGCCTTATACAAATGACTCAAATGAATTCAAGTTATACGGATGCTCTGAACAACTATGGGTTTGCACAGGGAGATATCGGGCTTTTTCATGCGGAATTTAATGAAAGCCGCAAAATTATCCGGGATATCATTTTATCAACTGAGATAGAGAAAATCAATGTATATTCAGCCGATCTTGATCAGGCGAATGCGGATATAGATACTTATTTAGTAAATATAAAAAAGTTGTTGACTACCGAAAATGAAATAAAGTATTACAATGCGATCACCGGTAACCTGGCAAAATATAAAACAATCAGCGGTCAGGTAGTCAAATTGGCAAAGCAAAATAACAGTCAGAAAGCGCGTACGCTTTTGCTGATGCAGGGTGATCCTTTATCAAATCAGGTTTCGGATTCAATAAAGCTGTTAATTAAAGAAAATACTTCATTAGGGAATCAAGTAGCCGCCAATCTTTCCTCACAAAGTATCATAGCAACCATATTCATGATTGCCGTCATTCTGATCGCCGTGGCAGTTTCTCTTTTCATTGCCTTGTC
>CAUQPM010000029.1:0-17496 GCA_963520015.1 uncultured Oscillospiraceae bacterium | reverse complement strand
ACCAAGTCCCTAAATTAATTTTGAAGCGTACGTTTTCACACAGTCTGGAGCATAATTCGCCATTCCCATTCTCTTTGAGTTTCGCATTATGTTTATTACACAAAGCTCAGAGCTCGATCTGAACTTCGTATAAGACCAGGAACGTGTGCTTAGAAGATGAGAACGAACATCGCATAATGTTTATTAATTCTGATTCAACAAAGTGAAACCACTTCATATAAGGCTGGTGAAAGAATATGGATTATATAATTGAAAGACTTGACCCAAAGTATTATACAGAGTGTTCAAACATATGGGATATGAACAGTCAACCAGATGCTCAAAAATGGTATGATGAGATTGTATCAGGGAACCGGATAGTTTATATTTGTAAAGTTCACGATGAGTTTATTGGAGAAGGAGCATTGGTTTTTCAAAACGGTGACCCAGATTACACGATAAATCAACGGCGCATATATCTATCGAGATTGATTGTAAAGTCAGAATATCGCAACCGAGGAATAGGCGGCATAATAGTGGATTATCTTATTAGTTGCGCGCAAAAACTTGGATATAAAGAAATGTCTCTTGGGGTTGATATTAACAATGTCAATGCACTTCATTTGTATGAAAAGAAAGGATTTACTGATATAATATTTGAGGGTGAAGATGAACAAGGTAAATACGTTAAGTTGCTAAAAGTTTTGTAAATTCGTGTTTTGAACACACTGAGGCCTTTCTCTCCTATTCCCAGCTTCGCACTATGTTTAAACTCTACTACTAAAATGAAATTTGATAATTTATATAATGAGAGGTTGCGCTTATGGATTTAGATACAGTTCGCTGCAACATCCGACCATTTGTTGCGGAGGATATTGACGCTTTCATGACATATAGAAACGATACAGATTGGATGAAATATCAAGGATTCAAAGGGTTAACAAAGCAAGAATATACTAAAGCACTTCTCGATAAGCACTCCTTAACCGATGGAATACAGCTTGCTATCATCTGCAAGCAAACAAATACTTTGATTGGGGATCTCTATTTAAAACAAGAAGGAGATACCTGTTGGGTAGGCTATACGATCACTCCGCTAAAAGCTCGTCACGGATATGTTTACGAAGCAGTTTCTGCTGTCATACGTTTTCTTGAAACTCAAGGTATCACTTGTGTAAAGGCCAGTGTTACAATTGGCAATGACGCTTCCATGTCGCTCTTGAGAAAGCTGAAATTTATCTTTTTGAGCACAGAAGCAGATGAGCAGATATTTGGCTTAAATTTAATTTAGATTATAAGCGCAATGTGTCATCTCCCCTTCTGTCCGAGCTTCGCATAAGACCAAAAATCGTAAGCACCAAATAAAAATATGCCTCAGACACAAATGCGAGATAATAGTGAAACTACATATGTATTACAAAGGGGTTATTATGAACGAAAAGAAATATCAGAAATTCGTCGTCGATTCAGGCAAGATAAGAGCAATATCACCCACATACGCGGATGCTTCGTCAATGAAAAGCGGGAAATTGTTTCTGAGTTTGATCAGTCCCTTGCTTTGATGTCACAGGAAGAATCCGAAAAGTTTCTGGCCATTATCAAACGAACGCTATCCGGAACCCTTGGTAAAAATCTGATTGATATTCCGTTTGCTACTCCGTAGGTTGTAGATGGCGAAGAACATAAATTGCTCATGGAACTCAGGAATTCATCTCTGAAGGATGAAAATGCCGTACAGACATTTTTTCAGCATGTAATTCAGACAATCGTCATGGAAAGCAATTATCTGATCCTATTAGCACACGATACTTATGACGTTGCTTACCGTTCGAAAGATGGAGAAAAGCAGACCGACGCCTCCTCTGAAGTGTTCTCATACGTTATGCGCAGTGTCTGTCCGATCAAGCCGACACAGCCTGCGTTAAGCTGCTTTGTTGTCGAAAATGAGTTCCATAATTGTAAGGCTGACTGGATCGTATCGGCACCGGAGCTTGGCTTCATGTTTCCAGCCTTTGATGAACGTAGTACAAATATCTATAATGCCCTCTACTACTCACGGGATGTTAAGGAGAACCATGCCGAATTTATTGATGCTGTGTTCAAGACCGACATCCCCATGCCTGCTGCCGCGCAGAAAGAGATATTCCAATCCATGCTGGGGGATGCTCTTGCCGACGACTGCAGTTACGAAGTCATACAATCGGTTCACGAGCAATTGTGCGGAATGATTGAAGATCATAAGACCAATAAGGAGGTTGACCCACTGACAATCTCCAAAAGCACGGTCAAATCCGTTCTGAAATCTTGCGGAGTTTCCGATTCCAATGTGTCTACATTTGATGAAAAATTTGATGCCGAGTTTGGTGCCGATGTCAAGATCAGTCCACAGAATATTATTGATACTAAGAAGTTTGAGGTTCGCGCTCCCGATGTGACAATCCAAGTCAATCCGGAACGCAGCGACTTATTGGAAACACGCATGATTAACGGTTCAAAGTATATTCTCATACGGGTCGACGCAGACGTTGAAGTAAATGGGGTAAACATTCATATTTCCTGAAAAGGGTTTTCAAATCCCATTTCATATTAGCTATAAAATAAATAATGCGAAGCTCAGGGGTCTCTCCGAACTTCGCATACGACCAGCACTTTGAATGAGATCTATAGAGACCACTATAGCAAATTGCTAATAGAAAGGGGTCAGAGCTTGCAAGCTCTGACCCCTTTCTATTGCAATCCCGGGTATAATAATGTCCGCTTTTACTGGTTCAGTCATTCTTTAGAGAGGAATACTTCGGACCTTTTTGTTTCTGTAACGTTAGTTTCCAACCCCAAAAGATTAGTTTTTATTAATTGCTTTTTTCTGAATTCTCCGGGTGAGACCTCCCGAAACTTTTTAAAAACACGGAAAAAGGTTTCGGTAGACTCAAATCCGACGGAAAATCCAATCTCATTGACCGGTATATTGGTTGTAAGCAATAAGGAACAGGCGTGATATATCCGTATTTCATGCAGAAGGTAGGTAAATGTCATGCCATACTGCATCAAAACATCGCACAAATACGTTTCGGTATAATAAAAATGCCGCGCAACTGTGCGCAGGGTCAGATTCTCGCTGTAATGAAGATGCACATAATAAATTATTTGCGAATTTAAAACAGAATGTGTGGCGATTCTTTCGCCACTATTCCTGCTTAAAATATTTTTTCTGTACTTTTCCGGTGAGATGCCTTTTACGTTTTTAAATGCGCGGTAAAAGGCTTCTTTGGATTTGTATCCTACATACAAGGAAGCCTCTGTAATGGTAATCGTGGAGTTTGCCATAAACACACATGCATTGCGTATCCTTACTTCCAGCAATAGCTCATCAAAATTGAGCCCTATGTTCTCCCTAAACATTCTATTGAGATAATTTTTGCTGTAATGAAAATTATTTGATACATCACTGAGTGTCAAATCTTTATTAAACATGGCATGTACATATTTGACTGCTTTCCAGATATTGAAATTATTCGGCTCATCCGGATCCATTTTGTTCGACAGCACAACGGATTTGCGGCAGCGGTCAAAATAAACAAGCACTTCGCTAATCTTGGATTTAATTAAAGTATCCATCCATAAATCCATATTAATATATTCCTGCTGTATTTCATCAAATAGAGCAGAGACCTTTTCAAAGTCCACACCCTCCAGATTTACACAGGGAGGTAAGGTGAAATCTTTAAAGATGATATCACGGAGTTCAAAAAATGGTTGATTGTTGCCAATAAAGGTTTCTGCTTGAAAGCTGCATTTATAAAGTTTCAGGGTCTGGTCTCCACACGGGGTGACCTCATGAGCATGCCAGGGCATGAGCAACACAAAGCTTCCTTTTTTGATTTGGTATTCCACTCCGTTGATGATCTGGACACCCTTGCCGGATATAAAAAATTCAATTTCAATAAAATCATGCCTATGCATTGGAAAGCGTTTCGGTATAGTCGTTAGGTCTATAAAAAAAGAGGTGGGATCACTAAAAAAATTCTGCGTTGAAAGATATACAGGAACATCGTTCATTTTTACATCCCGATCCTTATTAGGAGTAGGTATCTGATAAGCCATTATTGCATGTAGTCAGGCGGAAGTCAACCGATTTGAAAAGGATTCCCACGGTTGAAATATGCAACCGAATAAATGACAATCATTCGGCCCCTGTTTATGTTAATGTTAGCTAATGTTATTTTATTTTCATGTAGACTAAAACAAACAAATTTGGAGGATGGTTTATGAAAAGTATTGATTTAAACGGTACCTGGAGAATGAAAAATTCAGGCGAAAGGGAATGGCTGGCAGCCCAGATACCAGGTACGGTTTTTGGCACTTTGTTGGACGCAGGGAAAGCGCCCGACCCTTATTTCAGGGATAATGAAGACAAGGTACAACCACTGTTCAAAGAAAATTACGAATACGAGCGCAAATTTACGGTAAACTCGGATGTACTGCAGCGTGACCGGATATATCTTACCTGTGAAGGCCTGGATACATTGGCACATATTAGTTTAAACGGCGCCCATATTGCAGATACGGATAACATGCACCGCACTTACAGGTTTGATGTAAAGGATTTATTGCAAAAGGGAGAGAACACAATTCATATTTTGTTTTCCTCTCCTGTGGAATTTGTGGCCAAAAAAGCTCTAGGAAGTAAGGGCATACCTCTATTTGCCGGTAAAGGCGGCGAATTTTTAAGAAAAGCGCAGTGTATGTTCGGCTGGGACTGGGGACTCACCTTGCCGGATTCAGGCATTTGGCGAGATATTTATATTGAGTGCTTTGACGAAGGCAAAATTCAAGACGTTCAGGTGCTGCAGGAACACACAACGAGCCAGGTGGTTTTAAAAATCAAGGCGAACTTGGACGTATGGGGAAGTAAAGCCCTTGAACTGGAGGCGCTTATAACGTCGCCAAGTGGAGAGAAATTCAGAGCTTTGCAGACAATCAAGCCCGGAGTGGACAAATGTGCGGTTTCTATTACAATACCGAATCCGCAGCTCTGGTGGCCGAACGGCTTTGGCGGTCATCCATTGTATCGTGTACAGGTGGCTTTAAAAGACGGCGTACAGGTTTGCGACGCGAAGGACCTGAATGTGGGTCTCAGGACCATTAAGCTGCGGAGAGATCCTGACCAGTGGGGCACATCGTACGAGTTGGTCGTTAACGGAAAGCCCATTTTTATGAAGGGGTCCAATCTCATAATCAGAGACTCTCTTCTGACCAATGTTTCTAATGGAAAAAATGAAAAAATGATTCAAAACTGTATTCAGGCAAACTTCAATTGCATCCGCGTCTGGGGCGGCGCCCATTTCCCGGAAGACAATTTTTACGATCTGTGCGACCGGTACGGCCTTGTGATTTATCATGATTTGATGTTCGCCTGTAATTTCTTCCCGGCGGATGATGCTTTTATTGAAAACATCACTGCAGAACTAAGCGATAACGTCAAAAGACTCCGGAACCATGCCTGCATCGGTCTGTGGAGCGGAAACAACGAAATAGAAGTAATGTTTACACTTTGTTTCGGCGATCTTCCCCAGTTTGCGGGGGTTCGCGAAGCTTTCGGATTTAAGGAATCTGACCAGCCAATACTCTTGGAAAATTATAAAAAATTATTTTATAAGGTTTTACCGGAATTGCTAAAAAAATTAGATCCGCAGACAAGCTATGTCAATTCTTGCCCGAGTGGAGAAGAAATTGGTAAACTAGACATTATTGACGCAAACAACGGGGATAGTCACTACTATGCTTCTTATAACAACCTGTCACCTTATGAAGATTTTGGAAAACTAAATTTTCGGTTCGTATCAGAGATGGGATTCCAGAGTTATCCGTCCATAAAAACCATTCGTTCGTTTACCCTGCCGGAAGACAGGGCACCTTATACACCGGTCATGCTCAAGCACCAGAAGTGCGGCAATGGAAACCAGAGCATCGAGGTATATATGGAGCGGGACTACAAGGTTCCGACTGACTTCGAAAAGTATGTATACGTTTCACAGATGCTGGCAGGTGAAGTACTTAAATATGCCGTAGAACATCTGCGCCGCAATGAAGGTAAATCTATGGGCGTTATCACATGGCAATTGAACGACTGCTGGCCGGTGGTTTCTTGGTCTGGTGTGGATTATTACGGCAGATGGAAGGCGCAGCAATATTATACAAAACGTTTTTATGCGCCCGTGCTTATTTCCGCTTTAGTACAGGATGCGACAGCTGATCTGTGGGTAATTAACGACACACCCACAGACATTCAAGGAACCGTCGAGTGGAAGCTTTTGGATGTGAAGTCTCAGGTCGTAAGGCAAGGCAGCAAAGAAATTCGCGCCAGAACTTGCACATCTCAAAATGCCGTCCAGCTTGATTTCAACGGTTTTATTACCGAAGCAAACCGCGGTGATTATTATGTGGAGTTTAAATTCACAGCGGGCGGCAACGTTCTCACCAGCGGCACAGTGCTGTTTGTAAAGCCAAAGGATTTCCGTTTCGAAGAGCCCGGCATTACGATGGAAACATGGGAAGATGCTGACAAATTCTACATAAAAGCAAAAAGTATAGCGTTTGCAAAAGGAATCGCGCTGGATCTTTCGGATGCCGACTGCATCTTCAGCGACAATTACTTTGATCTGTCGGCAGGCGAGGACAAAATTTTAGAGGTGGAGAAATCCAGCCTGTCAAAAAAGCTTTCACTGGAACAGTTCAAGCTACAGCTTCAAGTTACCAATGTTTATGGTTTAAAATAAGAAAGCTAAAATAGGAGGGTAAAGATGGAAACTTCAAATAGCGCTATAAAAACACCTTTTAAGCGCTTGGTAATAAGTCTCTGTATCGGCCAATCCGGCAACATGATGGCACTCCTCGTGCCCCTTTCGCTGCTGTTAACGCTTAAATTCATGCTAATTGATCCCAATATGGCCCCCGCCCAATTCGGCTTAACGACAGGATTTGGCGCTTTGTTTGCCCTGTTCGCCAACCCGATTGGCGGCGCGCTCAGCGACCGTACCGCACTTAAATTTGGCAGGAGGCGAACATGGATTGTACTTGGAACATTACTTGGCTCGCTTTGCCTTGCCGGAGTTGCCCTGGCTACAAATTATTTTTTGATCATCGTATTTTGGTGCGGGGCACAGACCTTCTTTAATTTTGCTGGTGCTGCTTATACCGCGCTGCTTCCTGATCAGGTGGAAGAAGGAAAAAGAGGCACAATCTCCGGTATTGTCGGACTGATCGTCCCCTTAAGTCCCGTCATTGGTCTTGTGGTTATGACCTTGCTCGGAAACAAGCCTTTGACTTTCAAATGGTTTGTGTTGATCGGTATAGTCGTCATTTCAGCAGCAATCTGCGTGATAATGCTTAAAGATGGTCAAGCAAAATTTGAGCGAAAGCACGAAGAAAAACTGGAATTCGGCGAAGCACTGTCGAGGGTATACCCCAGCCCTAAAAAATATCCTATATTCACCTGGGCGCTGATGACCCGCTTTTTTATCTCTCTTGCATTCTGTGCCAACACGTATAATTCGATTATGCTGATTAAGCGCTTTCATTATACCGAAGCCAACATATCCTCAACGGTTACTTTGCTCTCCATGGTTGGCTTGGTCTTTCTGGCAGTTGCAAGCATATTCGGCGGGATATTCTCGGACAAGATAAGAAGGCAAAAACCGTTCATCTACATATCCTCGGCCGTTATGTTAATTGGTCTCGTTCTGGACGTAATTGCACCCAATATGCTGTATATTTATATAGCGGGTATCTTGACCAATCTGGCTTATGGACTCTATTTGGGTGTGGATGCGGCGCTGATTGCCCGTATCCTACCAAATAAAGAAGATGCGGCAAAAGACTATGGCATTATGAACATCGCCAATACCATACCGCAGTCGATTGTTCCGTTTATGGCGCCCCTACTCCTGGCAATTGGCGGCTGGGTTTTCTTCTTTGGATCCCTGGCTGTCGGAACGGTGATATGCGCTCTCTGTGCGATTCCAATTCCTGAAATGTCGCCAAAGTCTATTGAGGAAGATATTCAAATCAAACCCGAAATGAATAGAGTATCGCACTAATAGTGGGGGAACAATCATCTATTGCATCCTTATTATTTGATATGGCTACCTATTCTTTCTTAGGCGACATTTAACATCGTCAACGTGATATTTCGGCTTTTGCATTCAAAACCATTCCGAAAAGGCGTGGCTTGCACGAGTCCAATAAGGAGAAATTAAGCCAGCGCCTAAAAGACGCTGGCTTTCATTTAGTTCAAGCCTTTGTGCAATGATAATTTTTTTCGGAGCAAAAAAGTCTCAAAAAATTTAAAAAGTTCTTGCTGACGACGCGGAGTCGCGTGATAACATTAATCTTGCGAGGTGAATGATATGGAAAATGCCGCAGAGCCTTTGTTTACAATTGGAGAATTAGCCAAACTGGTTGGAGTATCTGTGAGAACATTGCAGTATTATGATCAGATAAACTTGCTGCATTCAGTTTATACCAACAGTCATAAACGGGTGTATACACGGGACGATCTATTGAAAGTTCTGCAGATCTTATTCCTAAAATCGCTGGGAATCCCGCTTCAAGAAATAAACGATAGAATTCTGAAATCGGAAAGTTCCGCTGATCTCAAAAAAATATTTGCCCGACAGCGCGAAACTCTGCTGCAACAAATCGCTTATCTTAATCGGATTATTAATACATTGGATCTTACAATTTCCGAGATAAAGGGCGGGCAAGAGATTGGAACAGATAGGCTTATAGCCATTGCGGAATTGATGAAGCAAGGCAAACCGGAATTTGACAAATTACAGGAGCTTAATGAAAGAGGTGTTGATCCTGCAGACAAAGAGGCACAGGAACTCGCAAAACAATGGTGGAATATATTGGGCGGATTTGCGGGTGGAGACGTTAACTTGTTAAAATCGCTAACAAATACGAACCAGAATATCGAAAATTGCCCGGATGAAGCCAGGTATATAAAAAAATCTGTTGAAAATTATCTTGAAAAAGCCCTTAGAATTTATATTTATGCAAATGTTGTACAAACAGACATAGAAACACGGAACCAAAACAAACACCCGACAAGCTAAAATTTTGAGAATTTCCTACGTCAGATGCCATAATGAGCGGTTTAAATGACCGTAAGCACCTTCAGTAACCAATTGACTTTTGTGTAAATCTGCTCGGCAGTAAAAGTAACAGCGACGCTATGCTTTTTCTCAGGACACCGAGACATAAAAGCAGCACCGATAAGGATGCCGGATTCATGAAAAAGGTCAGTGACATGGATTGGGCATTGGAAGCCTGGCGCGACCTACTTGCATTCCAAATTGGGACCGACGCCTTTTTATCAAATACCGAAGACAACGTCGTAATTCCAAATAATTACATTATAAGGAGATCTGAAATGATGAACCCGAAGTATAAAAAACTGTTTGAAAGAAGTTACATCGGTAAAATGCCCTTAAGCAACAAATTCATCATGTGTTCCATGACGACCCATGCATGGGATAGCGGAAGCTTACTGTCGGATGACCAGATAGACTACTATGAGGAACGGGCCCGCGGCGGAGTCGGCATGATTATTCTGGAAGGGCAATTCATTTCCAGTACAATCGACAGGGCTTTTGCCACAATGACAGCCGCCGGAACCCCGGCGCAAGCCCAGAGATGGTTTAAGCTTGTTGACAGGCTAAGAGGCTTTAATACAAGGCTGTGCAACCAGCTTGTTATTGGTTCAGGACGGAATGGCGGGATTGCGATCGACAATGCCCTTCCCGGGCCCTCTGTGGTTCCCCTGGTGATTGATCCTACCATGAAAACCTATGAGATGACCAAAGATCAGATCCAAGCGATGATCCCGGCATATGTAAAAGCTGCTGTGACTTCAAAATTAACAGGTTTTGATTGTATTGAGATTCATGCGCACGCAGGATATCTGCTCGACACTTTTATGATGAAGTTATGGAACCATCGTACGGACGAATACGGCGGAAACATTGAGAACATGGCGAGGCTGCCGGTCGAAATTGTTAAAGCTGTAAGAAAAGCCGTAGGGCCGGATTACCCAATCATCTTCAGGATGGCTGCCCAGCATCATTTTGAAGGCGGACGTACTCTGGAGGAAAGTCTGGAGATAATAAAGCTGTTGGACGCAGCTGGAGTTGACGCTTTCGATATCGACTCCGGAGCGTATGAAACTCAGGACTGGATGATCCCGCCGGCCTATTATGGTGATGCACCATCTTTGGACGACGCAACTGAAATAAAAAAAGTGACCGGCAAACCGGTCCTTATTACAAACAATATCACGTTGGACAGTGCGGCGGAAGCTCTGGGAAAAGGGAAATCGGACTTCTTCATGGTTGGCAGACAATTGATCGCCGATCCGTATATGGTGCGCAAAGCCTTCGAAGGCAAAGAGGAAGACATTCGGCCATGTATCCGATGCAATGAATATTGCATTGGCGGGATTTCAAAGGGGCGGCGCGTTTCGTGCTCTGTAAATCCTCAAGTGTTACAGGAAAAGGCTTTTAAATTGGAGAAAACTGATAGCCCTAAAAAAGTTATTGTTATTGGCGGGGGCCCCGGCGGTCTTGAAGCGGCAAGGATTACGGCAATAAAAGGGCATGACGTCACGCTTTACGAAAAATCCGGCGCACTGGGCGGGCAAATTGCTGCGGCCGCAACGCCTCCATTTAAGGGCCAACTAAAAAAATATCTTCAGTATCTCATTTGCCAGAATGAAAAGCTGGGAGTCAAAATTCACCTCAATACCGAAATCAATGAGAATTCTTCCGAGCTTGCAAATGCAGACAAAATCATCGTAGCCATCGGCGCCAAGCCGTTAATACCTCCGATTCAAGGAATCAATCAGGGGAAAGTTATCGAAGTCATTGATGCGCATCTTCACCGCCGTTCTGAAATTGGCGATAAAGTTGTGGTCGCGGGCGGCGGTTTATCCGGATGTGACTGTGCCTTGGAATTGGCTATGGAAGGGAAAGATGTCACAATCGTCGAAATGCTTGACGAAGTTGCTGTTAATGCCATGATTCTGAACCGCATTGCATTGCTTAAAAAGCTGGCCGAATTCAAAGTGAAACTTTTGGCCGGGAAAAAGATACTGGAATTCACAGATGACGGTGTGACAGTTGAAAGCAAAGACGGCAGCAAGCAGGAGATTAACGCCGATACCGTTATTGTATCCTTTGGCACACGGCCGCTTAACGATCTAGCTGATAAAATCTGCAATAAGTATCCATTTGCACAGGCGATTGGCGATTGTGTCTCCATCGGGCAAGTTGGTGAAACCGTTCGATCCGGATTCTACACGGCATGGGCAATTGACTAAAATGATCTGTTGGTTATGCAATAATATTTGCAAATAAATATTTTTAAAAGGAGAAGTTTTTATGACTGACATTAAAGGACGCACTGCATTCATCACCGGAGGTGCCAACGGTATAGGACTAGGCATAGCTCGGAGCTTTGCGCGCGCCGGAGCCAAGTTGGCCCTGGCAGATTTGGACATCACCGCCCTGGCTCGGGCGAAAGCAGAACTGCAAAAAATTACTTCTGTAGAGACATTCCAACTTGATGTGCGTGATCGCGAGGCCTACGCATCCACGGCAGAGGCGGCGGAACGTGCATTGGGACCGGTGTCGCTCCTGTTCAACAACGCCGGTGTCGCTGGCGGTAACGCTGTGAGTGCACTCACCTATGACCTTTGGGATTGGTACATCGGTATCAATCTCTACGGCGTCATCAACGGTATTCAGACGTTTCTACCGAGGATGATCGACCGCAACCTGGGCGGCTATATCGTGAATACATCCTCGGGTGCTGGCCTTGTGGCAACAGGCGCCGGGGTTTTGTACACGACAACCAAATTCGCAGTGGTCGGAATGTCGGAGGAATTGAAAATCAACCCCGAGTTGGCAGCCGCTGGGATAGGCGTCAGCGTGCTATGCCCTGCTCGCGTAGCGACTGACATCATGAAGCGATCTGTGGATGCTACTCCCGAGGCTGGAGCGAAGCTGCCGGATGCTGTGCAAAAGATGATAGACGAGAAGATAGCGCAGGCAGGCCAGGAGCTTCATCAGCTAGGCGTCAGTATCGACGACGTCGGCGAGATGGTCCTCAAAGCAGTGCGGGAAAACGCTCTGTACATTCACACTGATCGCTCAGTGGAAGAGTTGATCAGGGCCCGTACCAAGGCTCTTCTCGAAACCATGCCTGACTAACTAGGGGCGATGTAGCATTGCTACTCGTTACCGATTTGTTTGGTTAGAGTTCATGAAAATACAAGTGAAATCTGATGTTTAACCTGCATAGAAGAGGATGATTGAATGTTTGTATGGACGAGCAGAAGAAGAACTCAAGCAATGATTCGTTATGCCTATTACAACTGTTACGCTGTATGAGGCCAAACTCATACTGGCAAGCAATGCATCATGGGACCTGATTACACTAGTAGCATAGGGTATATGTGAACTTCTAGTTATCTAATTAATAGTAGTTTCATTGCGTCTCCTCAACTTCGTATAAGACCAGTCATATGCAGTATTGAAATATATACTGTAAAAACTCTAAGAAAAAGCCTTTAAGCGAAGGGATCTGAAACGAGCAGGTGAATTATGAAGACGGAAATGAAATTAGAGATCTTCAGAATAAGATCATCTACTAAAAACAGAAGAGAAGTAACCAGCGAACCTTTTTACCAAAAGTTGTTTCATAGAAAAAGCTAGCATTGTTTTTGAACGATGCTAGCTTGCTTTATTTAACAATTCTTAATAATATAATTTTTAGAATTGTGTCTATGAAAATAGGTTCAAGTAACTTGAACCATCGTTACAAGGCTTCAGATTCCTCGGGATTACTGCTAATCCTAATCAATTGCACAATACCCCAGCATAGCGCGGCATAAACAATCATAGCGATAATAAGAGTCGGTTCTAAAACTGATTGCGTTTCTATCCCGTTTGATACAGCCATTCTGAAGATGCCAGTAAATGGAATTAAAAATAGTTTAGTAATGGAATATATAAAAGCGACAAAACCACTCTGCGGATTTGCGCCAAGTATTTTAAAAATTAGCCGAAATGCAAACAGAATCTCTAGAACACCAAGTATATAATAAATGATCTTTCTGGCTTTTAGGTTTGATGATATTTTTTTATTTGAATTATCTTTTTCCATTTAATCTCCTCTGCTTTACTTACATTATTTAACCTTCATTGGCTAAAGTACTTTCTTCCCTGTAATTATTCTTATTAAAACTACGATGACAGCAATTACGAGAAGAATATGTATAAGTCCACCCATTGTAAACGAAGTAATCATACCAAGGGCCCATAAGACCACAAGAACTACTGCAATGATCCATAACATGTTTCATCATTCCCTCTATTTTATAATTGTCCGGCGGGGTTAATTTGCCGGACGAAATACACTTGAACCGCAGGCAATACCAGCTTTTATTATTCAGATCTGCCTGTATTTTATAACTTGTTGAGTCCTTTGGAAATAGCCTCGGCAGTTTTGTGAATATCTTGTGAGACTTCATGGATTCCGCGTTTCATATTCTTATTTACAACTTCCGATTTGTTATCCGCATTATCGACAGCATCGCATACTTTCTGTGCAGCATGCTCCGCCGTATCCTGAACCGTCTTCGATCCATTTTGAACAGTCTCCTTGATAGATTCCGAAATGTTTGATATTTTCTTTTTCATATTTTCGAGTACTCCCTTTTCAGATTTTGAAGCATATATAATTCCAAGCGCCGCACCGGCAGTTGCTACAATGCCCATTCCAATCGCAAACTCCTGCGCGGTTTCTACTCTTACTTGCTTTCTTTTTTCGTGACGTATTAAGTCCAATAAGTTTTCTAAAAACATGAGTGAACCCTCCTTGTCGTTGGGTTTAATTTACGAGAATATAGTTTCTCGTGTTCAAAGTGACAGGGGGGTGGTTGCAGGACCGATAAGCGCTTATCGTCTGCAGCAACGTTTCCAATTGGATATTTTTCGTCATCCCATTATCCTGTAAATATCATTAAAGGGCGATTATGTTAAATATGAACATTCACCCTTACCATGCTCTAACCATAAATTCAAATGCAAACTGACCAATTACCGTTAATTATTTTTTAGGATCAACAAGATCACTGATAAGATTTCGTTTGGAATTTCCCTCATTTAATAATAAAGACTCAGCAACCTTTGTAACATCTTGCTTCTCAAGACCTTCCAGATGCTCTATAAGCACGGAAAGCCTTTCATATTCAGAAATAGAGAATAACACTGCGTCCGGCTGATTGTTTTTCATAATAATTATCTTGCCTAGACTTTCTGCCTTTTCTCTGCAGGATTTGTAATTCTTTATTATGTCAGAGTTTGAAACAATTGATTCTGTTAAAATATTCATCTGAATTATTCCTAACCTTTTTCTTTATTATAAATATAGTATATATCAATTCTAATAATTAGTCAATAAATATTTATAATTATTATTATAATTATATTTAAAATAATTATAATAATCCATTTGACTCCTGACTAATTCAGAGAAATATGAATCATGCTATTCCTTTCATTTCTAATATCCTCGGTATTCCGATTGAAGTTTTAGTGCAGGGAAGCAAATAGAAATGCCATATAAAATGATAAAAGTCCACTTAGAAGTGTTTTGGCATTATGAATTTGATTTCCCAACTGACAATATTGGCTAACAGGAATAATGATTATTTTCTCCCGCCAGTAATAATACATCCTGGTGAATTCTATCATAGACATTTTCTACAAAATCAGAGGGCAGAGAGCAGCATTGCCAGATTGGGAATCATATGCTTACAGTCGATGTGATGATCAATAGTTAGATCTTGTGTTTTATGAGCAAAAGGAATAAACTGTTATTTATATAGTATAATCCCTAATGTTATAGATCTTCTCAAGTTCGCATTGGTTTAATAATTCAAGGTACATATGGCCTTCCCTACTTCGTATAAGACCAGCAATGTAAGCACATTACATAAAAAAGCCAGTGAAACTTAATTCACTGGCTTTACTGATTATTGTTCTTCTATTCTGAAAAATTTCCATTTCTACGGGTTTGAATCCTTATCGATAGTTAGTTCCATAATAATACTACGTGGCTTCATTCCCACATTTTCATAAAAATTCAATGCCGCTTCATTGAAAGACCAGACCATTAATTCCATAACTTCAAAACCCTTACTTTTTGCTAACCTTTTAGACTCATAAAAAAGCGCTTTGCCAATACCTCGTTCTCTGTAGTTTTTATCAATACATAAATCCTCAATCCAAGCAACTCGCCGAGCTTTCAGAAGAGGATTTTTTGATGATTCCTTTAAAGACACCTCACAAAAGCCCACTAAATTGTGATCTGACTCAGCAACTAGAATAAATGTATTGGTATCTTTTAATAGAAGATTGAAAGATGGTTTATCAAGCGGATCAATATCGTTATAAACATCAGCACGATTTGATACGTGCAATCTATGTACCTGGCATACTAATTTGCGGATTTCATCATAATCGTTCTCAGCCATCATTCTAATTAACATAAACATATCTCCAAATTATAAATTAAATATTTTAAATTACATATCGAGTGAACTCAAGGTTATTATGCTATTGTATTATTTTATACAAGTAACCATTGTGAGTATAAATCTTATTCCCATCAGTTAGAAGAATTATCTTGCATTATAAAAATCCGAGTGCTATCGAGTGCTATAATGAGGACAAAATAATTAACCCCACCAATGATTAGCTGCAAGAAATCGACCAAATTTCTTACACTGATTGAAACAGTAATAGCGTTACGTTTCAAAGACTAAGCACCACCAGGGTTGATTTTCTATATTACCTCATGGTAACATGGTTAATATATAGTTGTCAAGAGTCTTAGACGTAACAGTTTTTCCCAACTGCGTCTAGGCTCTTGTTTTTTTGCGTCATTATGCAAAAAAGCATGCGCGTGGATGTAAGTCCACAGTGTTTGAATGTCACAAACCAGTATAGGGCGAGAAGATACTTTCTGATAGACAGTGTGCCACGACCTTAGTAAAATGAAAGTTTACTAAACGAGCGCGCCTGCGCTGCACAGCAGCGGAAAGAATACGTATTCGTGTGAGAGTAGCCGAATACAGGAAAGGCCAAACCCGGTTATTTATGACTGACTACGTGTATATAGGGTGATTTTTCTTTTTCACAAGTACTTCACCCTTTATATAATTAATTAGCATTGCGGCAAGCTCATAGTAATATGAGTTTGCCGCAATGCTAAACTATTAACACAATATAGGAAAAGAACGACTTCTCCTGCATTTTGAACATGTTTGAATGGATTCAATCGATAGAATCCATTCAGACTTTTTGGCAAGTTAGGTGAATATAGATGCCATTTATTTTAGACCGAATAATACTTGTTTAACGGCATCGGAAGCTTTGATTATTCCAAAAACCTTTACCACTTGAAACGTCTCTGCTACCAACTCTGGCGAGACATCTTTACTGATAATGAGCATCCCAACCATTTTTATCTCTATTTTATTTCCCGATGCTTTAATTTCTTCAAGTCCTTTTTGATTGAAACTAAAGACTCCAGTCCCTGCGAATTTGGCATCATCATTGAATATATGAGCGACATCGATTTTTTCAAGTTCGTTGTTGATAATATCTATTCCAAAAGAATTTGAAGCCTTTATCTGACTAATTTCAGTGGAATGTAGATTACTCTGATTACGAATAGCCGTGCGAATGAAATCAGTCCTATTTGAATAAAATCCTTGCTCTACTAATAAATCAATTTGACCCAAATCAATTGCACCGATATTAATCGTAATTTTTTCTGTTTCCATATTGATCCCCTTTCTATCAATTAAATTAAAACCATCTGTATATACTCCATATGGAGTATATTGACATCATACTTGATTTGTATCTATATGTCAATATAGTTATTAAATATTATTTTCTCAACAAGTCAACAAGAAAACTGTCGTATCATTCCTGATACGACAGTTTTCGATAAAAAATTATGGAAAGTTAGGTGAATATAGATGCCAGGTTTCCACACATATTTCACTCATTCATTTTTGATTTTATTTCCATAACACCTCTTATTACAGAAACTCCTAGTGAAATGGTAAGAGATACTCCAAATATTATCCAAAAGATAGCAGTTAATATTTCAAGCTGATCAACTGCAAAAATGCAAAACAGGCTGATTGTTAATGAAATCACAGATACAGCACAAGTAATTACCCCTACTTTTTTTAAACTACTCCTCATTTTCATCAAACAACTCCTCTTACTATTGTTGAAACTTATTGATAAATGACTTATATATTGTATCATAAAAATGCTAAAAACAGAAGGACTTAAACCACGGGGGTTCAAGTCCTTTTGATTCTGCTTTAGCAAGTTCCAAACGCTTTACCGTTTGGAGCGAAAAACCGCCCGC
>CAUQPM010000028.1:0-18051 GCA_963520015.1 uncultured Oscillospiraceae bacterium | reverse complement strand
GGTTCCTTAATTCTTTTCGTTGTTTAATTTTCAAGGTCCTGATCTCCGTCGGTTTCCACAGGAGAACGTCTGATATTGTATCATATTTCATTCAACTCGTCAAGCGTTTTTTCTGTTTCATTTGCGAAGCGTTTATTATCTTACCACTCCGTTTCCGGTTTGTCAATAAGTTTTTTAACTTCGTTTTCAAGACATAAATGTTTAAAATATTATCACATCGCTGCGGTATAGTCAAGCATTTTTGTCCCCATTTTTTGACGGCTTAGCTATAATACCATGCTGCAAACGCAATGTCAACGATTTTTCAACATTTTTATTATTATATCGCTTTTTTTCAGTATATTGCAGTATTTATAGATGTTTGCTATAATGAATCCAATATTCTCGAAATAGGAGGAATGAAGATGCCGATTAAAATTCAGGAAACGCTGCCGGCAATTGAAGTGCTGGAATCGGAGAATATATTTGTAATGACCCATCAGCGTGCTATGGAGCAGGATATTCGCCCGCTGAAAATTGTAATTCTTAATTTAATGCCGACGAAAATTGAAACAGAGACACAGCTTTTACGGCTTTTAAGCAATACACCGCTTCAAGTAGATGTAGAATTAATGCAGATGGCTACACATATTTCCAAGAATACGTCATCTACTCATATTAATACATTCTATAAAACGTTTGATGAAATCAAGAATGATAAATTTGACGGCATGATTATTACCGGAGCACCGGTTGAAAACCTTCCTTTTGAAGAGGTTGACTATTGGAATGAGTTTTGCAAAATCATGGAGTGGAGCCGCAGGAACGTTTATTCCACCCTGCACATCTGCTGGGGTGCCCAAGCCGGGCTGTACTATCACTTCGGTATTCCGAAATATCAGCTGGAACAAAAGCTATCCGGAATTTTCCGTCATCATGTACTTGATATCCGCCATCCGCTTGTCAGAGGGTTTGATGATAATTTTTACTCACCGCATTCCCGTCATACTGAAATCAGACGAGAAGATATTGATAAGCACAGTGATTTGGTTATCCTGACTGCTTCCAACGCTGCCGGTGTACACATCGTCGCAAGAAAAAATGGAAGACAATTTTTTGTAACCGGTCATTTGGAGTACGACCGCGACACCTTGGCCAACGAGTATTTCAGAGACGTAAAAAAAGGTCTTCACCCGTTTATCCCTCAAAACTATTTTCCGAATGATGATATCACACTTGAGCCGGCGTTTGTTTGGCGCAGTCACGCAAGTCTGCTGTTCAGCAATTGGTTGAATTATTATGTATATCAGCAAACTCCTTATGATCTGAAAGATTTGACGGACAATTAAAATCACAACAGGAAACAAATGATCTCCCCGCTGTTTCGGCGGGGAGATCATTTTATATAGCAAAACGGGATTGCTGTTGGACAATCCCTATTTTGAAACTTTATGATAATTTTGCGCGCAGCTGGTTTAGTATAACCTTTTCGCGTCGGGAAACCTGAACCTGCGTCATGCCAAGCGCCTCCGCGGTCTGCATTTGAGTTTGACTTTTAAAATAACGGAAAACAATGATGCTGCGGTCTTTCGGCTCCAGTTCAGTGACTACCTGCTTTAAAGACAGCAGTTCGGCGATTTTATCATCCGAAGACTCCACACTGACATCGATTTGACCGCCGCCGTCCTCCTCCGACGCAGTAAGTGAAAGGGGCAGTTGGGAAGCGCCGAGCGCCTGCGCCGCTTCTGCCGATTCCACTTGAAGAAGCTCGGCAAGTTCGCTGACAGTGGGTGATCTTCCCTCCCGCTCAGTAAAAGCGGATGCTTCGCGTGAAGCGCGCATGGAAAGCTCCTTTAGACTGCGACCCACCTTAACAGCCCCGCCGTCGCGGAAAAGGCGCCTGATTTCACCCAATATCACCGGCACGGCATAAGTGGAAAATTGGACTCCGCGCTCATTATCAAAGTGATCGACTGCTTTAACCAGGCCGAGGCAGCCCGCCTGAAACAGGTCGTCATACTCCATACCGCGTCCTTTAAATCGTCTGGCACAGGCATGAACAAGCCCGATATTCTCACTGATCGTTTGATTTCTATCCATGTCTATTCGGCCGTTTTTCCTTTAGCAGATGTTACCGGACGGCGCTCAATCGTTTTATACATGGTAACGCAGGTGCCGCGCCCCGGTTTGGAAGTCACCCGCAGCTGATCCATAAAGCTTTCCATGACTGCAAAACCAAGACCGGCACGTTCCTCGCCCGCTGTAGTGTACAGCGGCTGCATAGCCTGCCTGATATCTTCAATTCCGCAGCCCCTGTCACGTATTTTAATTGTTACTTCACCGTTTTCATGCAATTTGCAGTTTATGTAAACAACACCGATGCTGTTCCGGTAGGCGTGAACAATACAGTTGGTAACCGCTTCGGATACCGCAGTTTTAATATCGCTGAGTTCATCAATAGTAGGGTCAAGCTGTGCAACAAATGCCGCAACCGCTGCCCGACCAAATGCTTCATTGGCGGAGCAGCTCAAAAAGGATACGGACATCTCATTAACTGACTTCATTGCTTTTCACTTCCTTTACAATCGTACAAAGCTGATTTAAGCCTGCAAGTGAAACGATTTTCTCTATTTTAGGCGGCAGATTTGCAATTTTAACACGGCCATTCCAAAGCTGCATTAATTTACAGCGCCCCATGATCAGACCAATACCGGAACTGTCCATAAACTGAACATCTGAAAAATCAAGCGTTAGCAGTCTTGGTTTTACTTTTGATGCAGCTTCATCAATCGCACCGCGGATTTCGCGCGCGGAATGGTGATCAATTTCCCCGCTTAAAACCGCAGTTAGTTCGCCCTCCTTCAAAATAAGTCTGACACTCATTTCGATTCCTCCCTAATTATATGTAATTTTATAGTATTGGCAGAATCTTTAAACGTTATACAATATTGCTTAATATTAATTCCAGATCAATTTTCCGCCTTATACTGATGTCCGATTAAAAAGTATATAAAAATCAAAAGCTTTCGTATATGGATTTTGATGCGGATTTTTATTGATACTTTTATTAGAGAACAGTATTAATATGTATTCATTTTCATATTCCCTGCTCAAAATAAGGCCTTTAGACAGAAAAAATCCCTTATCTATAACGATAAGGGATTCAGGCTGAAATTTTGCTCGAAATTTGCGGACAAGCTATTTTTATTTTAATAAAGTCAATTACGGTTCGTAATTGACTTTTAGAAATTCTATTGCACGCGGCCGCACCTCGCCTGCAAGGTAAAGGGAACCGCAGATCACAACCGCGCCATCCGTGCCGGCAAATTCGAATGCGTTTTGCAGCGCTTCGGCCACGTTGTCCGCGGCAAACGAATCCGTACCGAGATTTTGCCAGTGTTCGGCCAGTTCCTGTGCGCTCATAGCGCGCGGATTGGACGGTGCAAGCGTGATTACACGGGAGAATAATCCGGTAAGATTTTTCGTAGCAGCAGTCACATCTTTGTCTGCGAGCATTCCCATAACCGCAACCGATTTCCCCCCGGTAAGGTATTTTTTAACTGCTGCAGCGAGCGCGGCAGTACCGTCCGGATTGTGCGCGCCGTCGAGCAGAACAAGCGGCGAAAGCGATAGCACTTCTAAACGGGCGGGAAAACTGGCGGAACTGAAGCCCGCTTCAAAGCTGTGGTCGGCTATATTAAAATCTTCTTCTTTCAGCACTTCAAGCGCGGCAAGCGCGGTGACCGCATTTTTCACCTGATGCTCCCCAATGAACGGCAGGTTGATCAGCAGCCCTCTGTATTCCAAGCCGGTTCCGGTAATATTCGCAGAAAGCTGCGTCACACTGTGTAAATCAGCCAGAATGAACCGGTTATGGCGCGCAGCTGCAGTTTCGCGGATTACCTTAAGCGCTTGCGGCGGCTGGTCGGGGTAACAGACCGTAATTCCGTTTTCTTTGATAATACCGCATTTTTCAAAAGTAATTTGTTCCACTGTATCACCCAAAATAGAGGTATGGTCGAGCGAAATGGAAGTAATGACGGATACAAGCGGCGTTTTAATCACATTGGTCGCGTCAAGCCGACCGCCAAGGCCGACTTCCAATACGACAATGTCGCATTCGTTTTGCGCAAACCACTGCAGGGCTATTGCTGTGATAAATTCGAATTCAGTAATTACCTCGCCGTTTTGAGCCAATTGTTCCACGAGTGGAAACGTTTTTTCCACCAGTGCGGTCAAATCGCTGTGCGGGATCATCTCCCCGTTAATCTGCATCCGTTCGCAAAAATCCGTGACGTAGGGCGAAATGAACAAACCTGTTTTATATTTGGATTTTCGAAGCACCGACGCAATTAAAGCGCAGGTGGAGCCTTTGCCGTTGGTTCCGGCGACATGAACAAATTTCAGCCCATCCTGCGGGTTGCCCAGAAGTTCGAGCAGTTTTTCAATTCGTTCCAAACCCGGCTTCATGCCAAAACGCAGGAGCGATGATATTTTAGCCAGTGCATCCTCATAGTTCATATTTTTATTGCATCTCCTTAAATGACAGAAAAGGGACGAACTAAAGTCCGCCCCTTTGTGATTTATTTTAAAGCTTCCATACTGGACTGAATCAGCGCGATGTGCTCACTCAGTTTGGCGGCGTTCTGCTTTACACCATCAACCACATTGGCGGGTGCTTTGGATAGAAAGGTTTCATTTTCCAGCTTTGCCTGTGTATTGGTAAACTGTTTTTGAGCCGATTCCAATTCCTTTGCAAGACGTTCCAGTTCGGCTTTTTTATCAACCAGCTCATCCATCGGAATATAAACGCGTGCATCGGGCGTAACAATAGTGACTGCACCGTCAATCGCATACTCAGAGCCTACTTTAACAACGCTCGCATAGGCCAGCTTTGCAATAATTGCAGCACCTTCTTCAAAGGTTTCCTTTGCGGCGGTGGCAATATAAAGATGTGTTTTGCGCGACGGCGGCACATTCATTTCGGAACGGCGGTTGCGGATTGCGCGAACCGCGTCCATAATGCGCTGCATTTCTTCGGCAGCCTGTAAAAAGCTGTGCGCCTCTTCAAACTCAGGCCATTTCGAAACCATGATGGATTCGCCCGTGTGCGGGAGCGTTTGCCAAATTTCTTCCGTAATATACGGCATAAACGGGTGCAGCAGTTTTAACGTGCCGCTCATGACCCACACAAGTACCTGACGTGCGTTTTGTGCCGTTGCTTCATCCTCGGAATTCAGGCGGATTTTCGCAATTTCAATGTACCAGTCACAGAACTCATCCCATAGAAAATCGTAAAGCTTCTGCACGGCGATACCGAGTTCAAAGTGTTCAAGGTTCTCCGTAATCGCTTTCGTTACCTGATTAAAGGAATTGATAATCCATTTATCCTCAAGCGAAAGTGCGGTCGGCAGCTCGTTTTTCACGTCGTGGCCGTCAATATTCATGAGGATAAATCGGGAAGCATTCCATATTTTATTGGCAAAGTTACGGCTGGACTCCACTTTTTCATCGGAGTAGCGCATATCGTTTCCGGGGCTGTTGCCCGTCGCAAGCATAAACCGGAGCGCGTCCGCGCCGTATTTTTCAATGATTTCAAGGGGATCTACCCCGTTGCCAAGCGACTTGCTCATCTTTCTGCCCTGAGAGTCACGCATCAAACCATGAATCAGCACCGTATTGAACGGTACTTCCCCAGTCTGCTCGATTGCAGAAAAAATCATGCGGGCAACCCAGAAGAAAATAATATCATAGCCGGTAACAAGGGTATTGGTCGGATAAAAATAGTTCAAATCAGCGGTTTGATCCGGCCAGCCGAGAGTAGAGAACGGCCAAAGCGCAGAGCTGAACCAGGTATCAAGCGTATCCTCGTCCTGCTTTAGGTTTTTGGAACCGCACTTCGGGCAGGTATGAGGTTCCTCGCGGGAAACGATCAGTTCGCCGCAATCCGAACAGTACCATGCGGGAATGCGGTGACCCCACCAAAGCTGGCGAGAAATACACCAATCTTTGATGTTTTCCATCCAATGATAATAAATCTTTTCAAAACGTTCCGGAACAAATTTAACCTCGCCGTTTTTCACCTGGTCAATGGCAGGCTCGGCTAAGGGCTTCATTTTAACAAACCACTGTTTGGAGACTCTTGGCTCAACAACAGTGTTGCAGCGGTAGCAGGAACCGACATTATGTTTGATTGGTTCCACTTTTACAAGGAAACCTTGCTCCTTGAGTTCCTCAACAATCAGTTTGCGTGCTTCCAGTGCGGGCATTCCGGCGTATTTGCCGCCGTTTTCATTAATATTGCCGCCGTCATCCATGACATTAATAATCGGAAGATTGTGGCGCAGACCGACTTCGAAATCGTTCGGGTCATGAGCAGGGGTGATTTTTACCACACCGGTACCGAATTCACGTTCTACATAAGTATCGACAATTACCGGAATTTCACGGTTCACAAGCGGAAGAATTAAAGTCTTGCCAACCATCTCTTTGTAGCGTGCATCCTCCGGATGTACCGCCACCGCAGTATCGCCGAGCATGGTTTCCGGCCTTGTCGTGGCAAGATTAATGAAGCCGCTACCATCCTTGAACGGATAGCGCAGATGCCAGAAGAAACCTTCATGTTCACTGAACTCCACTTCCGCGTCGGAAATGGAAGTCCGGCAGTGCGGGCACCAGTTAATGATGCGCTCACCGCGGTAAATTAATCCTTTTTCGTAAAGTCTGACAAAGACCTCACGAACTGCCTTGGAACACCCTTCGTCCAGCGTGAAACGTTCGCGTTCCCAATCGCAGGAGGATCCGAGTTTTTTCAGCTGCTGGATAATACGGGTGCCATATGTTTCTTTCCATGCCCATGCACGTTCCAGAAACGCGTCACGGCCGATATCGTCCTTGGTAATGCCTTCTTTGCGCATTGCCTCCACGATTTTCGCTTCCGTTGCGATGGATGCGTGGTCGGTGCCCGGTAGCCAAAGTGCTGCGTAGCCCTGCATTCTTCTCCAACGAATCAGGATATCCTGAAAGGTTTCATCCAAAGCATGTCCCATATGGAGCTGACCGGTAATATTCGGGGGCGGAATCACAATCGTATACGGCTTTTTTTCCGGGTCAGGCTCCGCATGAAAATATCCGCCGGAAAGCCAAAAATCATAAATTCTGTCTTCCACTTCCTGTGGTTCATAAGTTTTCGCAAGTTCCCTGCTCATTTTATTCCTCCTGAATTTTATCCCGAGTCAATATCGAAATCCCGATAAAATCCGGGTTTTTTGCAGTTAAATAACTCATTTATTATGCCATTTCCGGGATTAATTGTCAATTATTTTCTAGTTGGCAGGCACAGCCGCAACGGAGCCCGTAATGACGGTATTGTCAAGGATTACCGACAGAGAAAGGCTCAGCAGTACATCGGATTCTTTCGTAACCTCAACGGCGTAGCATTCCCCGCTGGTGTTCCAGCAGCGGCCGTGCGTCATTACGACTGAGGAATCCACATCAATAATATCGTAGGAACGTGTGATAAGATCTCCACGGAAACGCCAGCTTACACCCTTGATTTTAATCGGCTGACGGACGGCGGTCAGGTTTTGAATGACACGCGCACGCTCCTTATCCCCGATAAAAACGGAATATTTTGAAATAGTGGTAAGGCCGACACTGAAAATGCGTGCGGCTTCTTTTTGATTTTGGTCTATCAGATATATTTTGCTTCCGATGGAAAGGGAATCCCCGGTTACCCTGTAAATAGGCTGACCGAGAGAATCCATGATCATAAAAAGAGAGTCGGATTCCGTACTCTGCTGAATATAGAATTTCATGCGGCCACCTCACAAATCAATTAAAATTATTATAATTATTATGTTATTTTTAATAATACCATTTTTATGCATTATAGGCAACTGGGTTCTAAGCGAAAAGTACGAAACTGTAAGCGGCCAAATACAGCTCAGAATGAATTGGCAATTGACTCCGAGCAAACATTATACTACAATAATACAAAACCCTTTTCACGGAGTTCGGGAGGTGACGTCTTGAAAAAATTGATTAAGCTGAAGCGGCTGTGGCTCGTTGCCTTTGCCCCCGTTGCGTTGGTTTTGAACCTGATTGCGTCCTGGAAGCCTGCCTTCGCAGAGTGGTATGCAACCACCCTTTATCCTAAGCTTTCGCTTGGGGTAAATACCGTAACGTCATATCTGCCATTTTCGCTTGCGGAAATTTTTGTCTGCTTGCTGATCATTGGGCTGTTGGTGTATTTTGCCGGTTCTGCGGTAAAAGTTGTAAAATCAAAAGGGAGCCGGGCTGAACGAAGTTTGAAATCCTTTCTTAACCTGATTTGCCTGGCGAGTATTTTATATTTTGCATTTACAATCAGCTGCGGCATAAATTACAGCAGGTATTCCTTTGCGCAGACCTCAGGCTTGACGATAAAACCATCCTCCAAGGCGGAGCTTACCGCACTTTGCAGTGAATTGGCACAGGATGTGAATACACTGCGTAAAGATGTTAAAACTGATAAACGTTCCGTTATGGAACTGAGCGAACCTACTATATATGATACGGCAAAAGTAGCGCAGAATTCGTATAATAAAATAAATGCGGACTACCCGCTCTTATGGGCCGGCTACGGAGCGCCAAAGCCTGTGTTTGGCTCGCGGTTGATGTCTTACGGAAACATCACAGGAATATTCTTCCCATTTACTTTCGAAGCAAACATAAATGCTGATATCCCTGATTATTCTATTCCGGCTGCAATGTGCCATGAGCTTTCGCACCTGCGAGGATACATGCGCGAGGATGAAGCCAATTTTATCGGTTACCTTGTATGCGAAAAAAGTACCAGTGCGGATTTTAAGTATTCCGGCAAAATGCTCGCCTTTATTCATGCCTCCAACGCGCTGTTTGATACTGACAGCACTGCGGCAAATAAAATTTTCGCACAGCTCAGTGATGGAGTCCGACGGGATTTAGCGGATAACACTACATACTGGAAACAGTTTGAAGGGCCGGTAGCGCAGGTTTCCACATCGGTAAATGACAGTTACTTAAAAGCAAACCGTCAGGAAGACGGCGTAAAAAGCTATGGCAGAATGGTTGACCTTCTGCTTGCGGAATACAGAGCAAAAAAATCTGTTGCAAAATGAATTTACGACGGCAACTTGCCCAAATATTTTCTTAAATAGCCAAGAAAGAGCCTGAAAAAGCGTTGTAAAACGTTCTTTCAGGCTAACTTTTTGTGCATTTTTATTTTTTAGAGCTGTTTTGCAACAAGCCTTTTAGGCTTTCATATTTATTTTAAAGAAGCGATAGAATTTAACCTCTTTTTGATGTAAGCCTATAGCAAATTCGCTGGCTTATTGATTTTTATATCAAGACTGTTTAAGAATAATGTTGAAATTAAAGGCAACCTTGATGCATTGCCTTTATTGCATCATATTTGAAGACTGCGGATCTACTTATAACCTTTATTTACTACTTCATTAATTCTATCAACAGGAAAAACATCTGGAATATCCACGATTTCAAGTTTTCTATCGTCAATGTTTTTTTGACCTGTTACAGTTAGGTATTCATGAACAACTTTCCTATCAATCATCACTCTACCTGAACCAGCCCAGTGTCTATCCTCACCATTCTTCTTGACCCCTGAAATCCAATATTCCTCTCCTGTTTCTATATCAACATAATTGCCAGATATTCCAGCACATTTTTGAAACCCCTTGTCATTGAAATAGATTGCTTGTCCCGACTTTGAATACTTTACCCTTCCAATCCACGCAGGACCATCATCAGAATATCCAGTTTTCAATTCAATATATAAAATATTTTCTACTAATCTTTTCATGCTAATCCTCATTTCATGATTAATTTTTTATACTTACTTCGCAATATTTTACGATTACGAATTAACTACAGTATACAGCATATGGATAATTCTGACTATAAATAGTATATATAATTTTCAAGACTATTCTTTAACACAGCCTTATATTACATACACTAAAAAAACTTTATATGAAGAAAAAAGCACAGGCACATAACAGTGCTTGAAAGCATTAATTCTATATGAAATTATTGCCTAAAGTAGATAATATCTTTTATATCGAATACCTTATCAGTCAATCCTATGTGAACTCATTTGATTTTGTTCACTTTGCACTCCAAAAGAGAGCCCGTTAACTAAAAACGGGCTCCTTTTTATTTTGGCACTCTGAAAATATATGGACGATTGTCAACCGATGAATTTAATGTTTCGAAACGATATCCCTCTTTTTGAAGAGTTTCAATGATTCTTGACATTTGACCGAGAGTGCTGCCCTTTACGCTGGTGTTATGAAACAGGATAACGGACCGGGTGTGGGCATGGACTCCCTGGATCGTATCATTATAAATCGAAGCGGCAGTGGAGCCTCGTTCCGCATCCCCGGAACTTACATTCCAATCAAAGTAGGTGTAACCGCGCCGGTTCATCTCAGTAATAATCGCTTTCGCAGTAGTTGATCTGTTGTAATCATTGACACTGCCGCCGGCGTACCGGTAAATATGGGTGTCAACTCCGGTTGTTTTCTGAATCAAATCATGCATTCTGGCAAAATCATCAAGAAATGCAGCGGGTGTTGCATAGATCTGATTCAGGCGGTGCGTGTAGGAATGCACACCGATTGCGTGGCCGCGCTCAACGATGGCCTTCATGGCCGACAAATCCGCCTGATCGGTTTTACCCACAAGGAAAAAGGTTGCTTTTACTTTATATCGATCCAGCACATCCAAAAGCGGTATCGTTAAATTGGAAGGGCCGTCGTCAAATGTCAGGTAAACCACTTTTCCGCTGACCGGAACCAACGGTTCCGCATTCTCCACATACAGTTCCGGATACATTGCCTGATACACTGCCGGATTCATCGGCGGGGCTGTAGAAACAGGCGTTGATGAGCGGGGCGGCTGTGATATCGCCGATACGGCTGGCGTACTGGACGTCTGAGTTCTGGACGACGGTGTACTGGACGGCGGGGCGGAAACATGAGAATTCGGTGATGAAGTAACAGGGTTGCTTTCCGGCAGCTGCGGTACGATTTGAATCAGGGAGGAAACGGCTCCATCATTCTGAACGGGGGGTGTTACATTCCTTGACATCGTAACGGCTATCATTTGATCAAATATCGAAACATCGAACAAGCCTATGGACCCAACAAGGAGCAGAATTGCAAACACAGTAAGAACGTGTCTGCCTATTCTGCCCCTTGTCTTTTTTGCATGACTACTCATATTCCCACTGCCTTCACCAAATATCATTATAAAATTATCTATATCTACATTATATTCGCTTTAGGTGAAATTGACAGTTAAAGTTTTGTAATCAGTGGTATCAATTTTGTCAGCCGATAAATTCCTGTGTCCAATAATAAGTGCCATTAGCCTGATATACGCCGATTCCGACTTGTTTAAAGCTACCATTTAAAATATTTGCACGGTGTCCCGGGGAATTCATCCATGCGGTCATTACGGATTTTGCATCCGGATAGCCGTATGCAATATTTTCACCGGCAGTGGAATAAGATACACCAAATTGTTTCAGCGCGGTGAAGGGATCCTGCCCGCTTGGTCTGGTGTGGGAAAAGCTTGTAACGATTTCCGTTGCTCTGACCTGAGCGGCCTTAGAAGCATTTGCGTTCATAGTCAGCGCGCCAAGCCCATTTTTCGCACGCTCCGCATTCACTAACTGAAGGACCTGGTTTGCCATTGTTCCGTTGGTCTGAGTTGGTGAAGAAGTTGTTCCTGTTGAAGGAGCACTGGAAGTCGGTTTGCTGGGAGTGGTCGGTGTGCTGGTTGTCGGTTTGCTTGGAGTAGACGGTGTACTTGTTGTTGGTTTGCCGGAAGTGCTTTGTTTGCAGGAAGTGGATTTACAAGCCGTATTTTTGCAAGTAGCTTGGTTGCAATTAATTATACTGCAGACAGACGTTCCGCAGAACGAAGAATTGCAGGAAATTGAATTTCCTGATGTGCAGGAAGAATTATTGCTTGATATGATATAGCGGACAAACTTATTGCAGGATGTATTGTTGCTGGGAGATACTGAATCGGCAATCTTGGAAAGAGTTGAACCAGTCGGCAAGGTATATGGGCAGGACGACGTGCTTCCTGTATTCACGCCTTCTACCTTTGCCGTGTTCCCATTTGCATAGCTTAAGTTCGCATTATTTACAGCTGTACTTTTTGCTACCGGGGATTCTGCCGGCTTGGAGCTGGATGTTGCACTCTTTGAATTGACGGCTGCATCTTTTGAAGCGCCGTTGGAAAGCGCGGAAACAACAGAATCCGCTACACTGCTCTTAACTGCGTCGGATGCTGCAATATTAGAAGCCGCCAGTTTTGAAGTGACAGCGGCGTCTGCGGCGGAAGCGGGCTGCGTTTGCGCAACACCCGAACATGCCGCAAGACTGGATGTCAGCACCAAGCTGAAAAGCATCGACATTACTCTTTTCTTGTTTAACTTGTTCATTGTTTGTTCTCCTTTTTGTAAAAGATTTGTCTAAATTATATCCCGGGGGCTCTAAAAGTTCAACCCTCCATCATTTGGAAGCATAAAATCGCCAATGAATTTTTTATTGGAAATTTTTTTACCAAAACTGTGGAAGCTTAGACGATACAAGGGTTTGCGAGGGAATGGAAATCCGCACTTACAGGATGATCTTGTATGGTTTTCAGCCAGTAATTCCCTTACAAAAAATCGCTCTGAATCATAAACAGCTGCAAGAATTTCTAAAAATCAGCCTGTAATCAGCTTGTAATAAACAATTTATTTTTTTAATATGAAATCTAAGACCATTTTGCAATTATTCTTTTTCAAATTTCATATTAATAGCCTGACATATACTTCTAAGCTGCTGTCTTGTTTAAAAATTTTAACGCTGAGGATATGCAGTATATATATGTATACAGTGCCATGGAAAAGCCGTATATCCCAAAACAATGATGCAGTTGATTACAATCACACAAAAAATAAAAATGGCGGATGAGTTAACAAAAAATTCATTTCTGCTTGAATTTAATAATTTCGCATGGTATAATCAAAAAAGTTTATACCTTCCACACCGGGCTGTTTCATCGGCATTTTTGATACAGTCGGGCACAATCAACTTTACGAGGAGGAATCTTAGAAATGAAAAAAATTGCAGCATTACTCTTGGCATTGGTCATGACAGCTACCGCTTTCACCGGATGCAAAAAGGTGGACAGCACCACTACAGGGGGGCAGACTACCGGCGGAGATACCATTAAAATCGGTGTATTTGAACCGCTCACCGGAGCGAATGCGGCTGGCGGCGAAGCCGAGGTTGAGGGTGTGAAAATCGCCAACAAGCTTTATCCGACTGTATTGGGGAAAAAAGTAGAACTTGTTGTTGCGGACAACAAATCCGACAAGGCACAGGCTACGACAGCAGCTGCGCGTTTGATTGAAAAAGACAAGGTCTCTGCAATTATCGGTTCCTGGGGTTCCAGCCTTTCCATGGCGGCCGGCGAACTGGTAAAGAAGAATAAAGTACCGGCAGTTGGCGCTTCCTGCACCAATCCACTGGTAACGAAAGGTAATGATTACTACTTCCGCGTTTGCTACCTTGACCCGTTCCAGGGAACTGTTATGGCGAACTACGCATTTAAGACCGGCGCAAAGAAAGCCGCTATCGTACAGGAAGTTTCAAACGATTACGCAGTTGGTCTTGCTACATATTTTAAAGAAGCTTTTGTAAAATTAACAGGCGACCCGAACTCCGTCGTTACTACAGTAAACTACAACACAAACGATCAGGAATTCGGCGCACAGCTTTCAACCGTAAAGGCAGCTAACCCGGACGTCGTTTTCGCACCGGGAAACTTCACAGAATCCGCACTTGTTATGAAACAGGCCCGTCAGCTTGGCATTACTGTTCCATTCCTCGGCGGCGACACATGGGATATTGACGAATTTACAACCGTAGGCGGAAAAGACGTTGAAGGTGCAACAATTTCAACTTTCTTCGATGACGCCGCTCCTGTAACAGCCGAAGGCAAAAAATTTGTCGAAGCTTATAAGAAAGAATATCCAAACAAAAACATGGCAGCTGTTACCGCTTTGGGCTATGACGCATACCTTGTAATCATCAAGGCAATTGAAGCAGCAAATTCTTCCGATCCCACTGCAATCCGCGATGCGCTTGCTAAGACAGCCGGCGTTGAAGGCGCAACCGGTCAAATTACATTTACCGCAGACGGCGATGCAGATAAAAATTCCGCTATTATTAAAGAAGTGAAAGACGGAAAGTTCACTTATAAGGATACTGTAACAATTGCAAAATAACGAATTGATGGATTAGGAAGTTAAACTATGACGATCGAATTGTTTTTACAAAATCTAACAAACGGAATTGCCGTGGGCAGCCTTTATGCATTGATTGCCGTTGGATATACCATGGTTTATGGAATTCTGCGTCTAATCAACTTTGCGCACGGTGATATTTTTATGATGGCGGCTTATTTTACATTTTTCGGTATTGCCGTTTTTCACCTGCCGTGGTACTTCGCGTGTATTTTTGTGGTTATTTTAACCGCGCTGCTCGGTATGCTGATCGAAAGATTGGCATACCGTCCGCTGCGCGATGCGCCGAAAGATTCCATTTTGGTTTCCGCGATCGGCGTTTCGTTTCTGTTGGAAAATCTGGCCACCTATATCTTCACCGGAAAACCAAAGGCATTCCCTGATATCATGGGGATGATGTCAACTGTGAAAATTGGAACCATTACAATTCAAAAAGCTTCGCTTGTTGTACCGTTTGTTCTGGTGGTTTGCATGGCGATTCTGTTGTTTGTCATCAATAAAACAAAACTTGGCATGGCAATGCGCGCGGTTTCGAAAGACTACGAAATCGCGCGTGTGATGGGGATTAATATCAATCTGGTCATTGCAGCTACATTCGGAATAGGCTCCAGTCTTGCGGCAGTCGGCGTGATTCTGTGGGGAATGAAATACCCACAGGTTTCACCCTTAATGGGCGTTATGCCCGGCCTGAAATGCTTCGTCGCCGCGGTAATCGGCGGCATCGGCAACATTAAGGGCGCTGTGCTCGGCGGATTTATTCTCGGATTAATCGAAGTAATGCTGGTTGCTTTCTTCCAGCCGCTTACCGGCTATCGCGACGCGTTCGCCTTTATTCTGTTAATTGTAATTCTCTTGATTAAGCCGACCGGCCTGATCGGGGAAAAGACAACGGAGAAGGTGTAACATGATGAAAAAAAACAAGAAACGCAATATAATTTGCACAGCGGTGCTTGCAGTTGTTGTTCTGATTTTTATTAACTTTGCAAATAACAACTTAGACGCTTACGTAGTAAGAATTCTCAACCTGTGCGCAATTTATACGATTATCGGCCTTTCTATGAACTTGGTGAATGGCTTTACGGGTTTGTTTTCACTCGGTCAGGCCGGTTTCATGGCGATTGGCGCATATACAGTGGCAATTTTTACACTTCCGGTTGACCTGCGTTCCACAATATATTATATGGAGCCGATGAATCCGGTCATCGCAAATCTGCACCTCGACTTTGTTCCGGCTCTGATTCTGGGCGGTTTGATTGCTGCTTTAGCGGCCTTTTTAATCGGCGCTCCGGTTCTGCGCCTCAGAGGCGACTATCTTGCGATAGCGACGCTGGGCTTTTCGGAAATTATCCGTATTATCCTTACCAACTGGCAAAACGTAACAAACGGTGCGTTGGGTATCAATAAAATACCGGATAACGCCAACAATATGTGGTGGTCGTTCGGTGTTGCAATCATCGTATTGATTTTGATCTCACTTTTAATCCGTTCCAGCTACGGACGCGCTTTTAAAGCGATCCGCGAAGATGATATTGCAGCAGAGGCAATGGGAATCAGCCTGTTTAAACACAAGGTGCTCTCGTTTGTCATCGGCGGTTTCTTTTCCGGAATCGGCGGCGGCCTTTACGCTTCCCTGCTCGGCACGGTTGACCCTAAGCAGTTCTATTTCACTTTAACTTACAATTTCCTGCTGATTATCGTCTTGGGCGGCATGGGCAGCATAAGCGGCACCGTGATCGCCTCGTTCATTGTGACCGGCGGTTTGGAACTGCTGCGCGCCTTTGATGAACCGTTGACGATTGCGGGCTACGAAATATCGCTTTTCCGCCCCGGTTTCAGTATGGTCATTTTCTCCATCCTGCTCATGGTGATCGTTCTGTTCTACCGCAAGGGTCTAATGGGCAGAACCGAGCTTTCATGGGATCGGTCATTTCACTTCTTTGCTAACTTAAAATCAAGGTTATTTTCGAAAACAGCAAAGGAGGGCGGCACAAAATGACCACTAAAACTCATTCACTTGATCCAATCATTGATAAAAATGTTGTATTAAGAACTGAAAATATGACGATGCAGTTCGGCGGTGTTGTCGCCGTTGACAATCTGAACCTTACCATTCGCGAACATCAGATTGTTGCGCTCATCGGCCCGAACGGAGCGGGGAAAACAACCGCTTTCAATATGATTACCGGCGTCTATACCCCTTCAAGCGGCAAAATTGTGCTGAACGGCGAGGACATTACCGGAATGAGCCCGGATAAAATCACCCGTAAGGGCGTTGCCCGTACCTTTCAGAATATCCGCCTGTTCAAGGACTTGACGGTATTCGAAAACATCATTATTGCAAAGCATTTCAGCATGAAGAGCAATGTATTAAGTGCAACCCTTCGTTTCCCCGGCGCGGTTCGCGAAGAAAAACGCATGCGTGAGGAAAGCGAAGCGCTTTTGGAACGGATGGGACTTGCCGACGTGAGAAACGATGTGGCTAATTCCCTTCCTTATGGCCAGCAGCGCCATCTTGAAATTGCACGCGCACTTGCAACGAAACCAAATCTTCTGCTTTTGGACGAACCTGCCGCGGGAATGAACCCGCAGGAAACGGACGATTTAACCGCATCCATTAAGCAGATTCAGCAAGATTTCAACCTGACTGTTTTCTTAATCGAACATCACATGGATTTGGTCATGGAAATATCTGACCGGATTTATGTGCTCGACTTTGGTCAAACAATCGGCAAAGGCTCGCCGGCTGACATACAGAATAATCAGCGCGTGGTCGAAGCGTATTTGGGGGTGGATGACGATGCTGAAAATTGAGAATCTATACGTATCCTACGGCGGCATTGAAGCGGTAAAGGGAATTTCATTTGAAGTGCCGGATAAAAGCATTGTCACCCTGATCGGAGCAAACGGCGCGGGCAAAAGCACCACTCTGCGCTCCGTAGTCGGCTTGGTAAAACCGCAAAGCGGAAAAATCACTTACAACGACGTAGACCTTACCGGCAAACAGTCCCAGGACATTGTAAAACACGGAATTACGTTGGTGCCGGAAGGCCGGCGTATCTTCCCAAATCTGACCGTGTATGAAAACCTGAAAATAGGCGCATATATGCGAAAGGACGACTACTCAGAAGATGTAAAATGGGTTTACGACTTGTTCCCCCGATTAAAGGAACGTTCCTGGCAGCTTGCGGGAACCCTTTCCGGCGGCGAGCAGCAGATGCTTGCAGTCGGCCGTGCGCTGATGAGCAAGCCCGAGTTGATTATGATGGATGAGCCTTCCCTTGGCCTTGCTCCCCTTGTTGTAAAAGGTATTTTTGAGATTATCAAGGAGATTCATCATCAGGGCAAGACCATTTTACTGATAGAGCAAAATGCAAATCTTGCGCTCCGTGTAGCGGATGAAGGCCATGTTCTGGAAACAGGAACCATTAAGCTTTCCGGTAAGGGCCGTGAACTGCTTGAAAACGCAGAAGTGAAAGCTGCTTACCTTGGCAATAAAAAAAATCATGTTCCCGCTTAGAACCTGAAGATACAAAAAAAACCGGCACCCAATGGGTGTCGGTTTTTTCACTTAACAGATACATCCGGCAAGTTTTACTGCTTGCCGAGTGCCTTTTTAGTCACTTCCACAATGTGAGAAGCATTCAGACCGAACTCATCCAAAAGGTCGACAGCCGGGCCGGAATGGCCGTAGGTGTCGTTTACGCCGATTTTAATAACCGGGG
>CAUQPM010000027.1:0-21099 GCA_963520015.1 uncultured Oscillospiraceae bacterium | reverse complement strand
TCTTATGCCCTTATAGGGCTTGTGCAAGCCACCCCTTTTAGGGGTGGTCTTGACTCCGTTTATCTGAATCGAAAACTTGCGCATTCTGTTTTTGATTCGTTATCGGCGGATGCTACTTCGGAGCGAACACTGATATGGTCGGCATGGCACTGTTCCCCGGAATTGAAGGTACAGTTTTTTGCACTGCAGAGTATTTCCAGGGATTCATTTGGAACATTACAGCCAACCGACGCATTGGCCGTTCCGGTAGCATTAAAAAACGAAGAACATTTTGTTTGTTCCGGGTTACTGGCACAGGGCCCATTCACTTGAATATTTGGCCGGCAGCAGCAATTGTCCCTGTTATTGCCGCAGCTCACTACATTGCACTCTAAATTTGTCATAGCTTACACCTCTGCTTCAAAAATTCATATGTAGTTTGTGCCTATTCCGCTTTTTTATTCGCAGAGTTTCGCTGCATACTTGCTTCAGCATGTGGATGAAAAAAGGACAGGTCAGGAACGGATGAGAGTTCCTGACCTGTCCTTATACATTTAATAAAGTCAATTAAGATTTAATTTTGATCGGTGCACTTTATTCTTTAGAAGGCTTTAGCCGATGGTAATTGACTTTTTTATTTTATTCAAAACTGTGACTCATATGCCTGCGAATCGGGTAGCAAATGGCGTAAGCGGCGATACCGCCAATTATGGCTTCCGGAATACCGCTTGTCACAACGGTAAGCCCGATTAAACCAAGCAGCACCTCAAAGCTTTGACCGATTGCTGCTGCATAACTGGGACCAAAGAAAACATAGATTCCGCCCAAAACCAAAAACGTGTTTGTAAGGCTGGCTAGAATACCGCTTAAGCTGTAAGCAAAAACAGGGTTCCATCTTAATCTGGTGAACAGGCCGAAACATGCTCCGGCAACCGTACCAACTAGAATTCGCGGTACAAAGCAGATTACCAGGCTCCAAAAGTTTCCCTGTACCGGGCCCAGTGTGTAAAATGGGGTGAATGCGAAAGCAGTCAGCGGGCTGGGCGGGGTAAAAGTCCACACCAAAAAGCTGAACAGGCCGGCGAAACAGCCCATGGCGGTACCTGCGCGTGTGCCAAGTATAATAGCGGTTATAATAACCGGCACCATGCCGAGTGTGGCTACTATGGGACCAAATGCAGGCAGCGAGCCAAGGGGAGTGAAGCAAACAATCGCTTCAATTGCAAGCAGCATCGCAAATTGAGCGAGGAATAAAGTCTTTTTGCTTACGGATGCTTTCATGGAAAGTCCTCCTTGTTAATTAATTATCATACAGTGCTGTCAATTAATGATATTATAAACTTGCAGTATCATATTTCCAGTAAGTAATTAAATCGCAGGAGAACTATAAATATTTTAGCCTTTTTGTTTATTTGGTAAATTTTTGAAATCAAGAAATCATTTTTTAACAACTGCCCTGCGAGCAAGCAGATATGCCAGTGCCGCAAAAAAAGCAGTAAAAAGGAAGGTACTGACCATTGCGATATATGGATTGTAACCGCCTGTAATGCCCCATACAGCATTGATAAAGTTTTGAATAAACGCGCTGATTCTTCCATCGAAGAAGTAGTCAAGCGGCTGTATTCCATCTAAGAGCAGTAATGGAATCGCGATGGAAACAGCAATTTTCAATCCTTTGTTCATACGGTAATATAAAATCGTAATAAAATAACTGATCATGGAAATGAAGAAATACGTGAACACAAGCCATAAAAAGTTTTCAATCAGAATTTACGGTGTTAAAACTATTTTGGAACGGTCAACAATCGATAAGGAATAACCGAAACGGGGGGCATAGATTTGCAGAAACCATGGAATATAGTTGATGGCGTTTCTGAAAATAACGCAGTTTACAGTATCGATCAATGCAAAGATAGCCGATAGGGTTCCCAATGCCGCCGCAGTGCTGCACAGTTGTGTTTTGCGCGATATCCCGTTTGCAGAAAAGAACTTGAAATTTTCTTTAAAAGAGGTCAAACCTGCAACAAGAATCGTAATGACAGTAATCAGTTCCAGTCCGCTGACTGAGCTGAAACTGACGGAAGAACCTCCGGAGGAATTAAATGAGTGCGTAATGACCGTTAAGATAATGAGGAGATAAACACAAAGATACATAATAAGGATGACATTCCGATAATCGTGAAGCTGATATTTTATGAGTGTTTTTGCCCGGTTCATTTCTGCCCCTCCTGCTAAAGGTAAGCTGCATAAAACCATGCAAGTCTTCTAATGTTTATGTGCCCACCGTATTGGAACTGCTGCTATTAAAAACTATTTTTTCACGATTGCCCTTTTTGCCAGCTGGTAGACGAGGGCGGCAAAAACAGCGGCAAAAAGGAACATGCTCAGCATAGCGATATATGGATTGTAACCGTTTGAAATACCCCATGCGGTGCTGAAAAAGCTTTTTAAAAATGCGCTGATTCTTCCGTTGAAAAAGTAGTAATCCAGTGCCTGCGCACCATTTAACAGTACGGTCGGCACCGCAATGGATACCGCAATTTTCAGTCCTTTGCTCATGCGGTAATATAAAGTCGTAATAAAATACCCGATCATGGCAGCCAAAAAATAAGTAAAAGCGAGCCAAAAGAGATTTTCAACAAGAATTTGGGGACTTAACACCAAACCGGTACGGTCAATGGGGTTAGCATAGCCGTAACGCGGTGCATAAACCTGGAGAAACCAAGGGACATCATTGACCGCATATTGAAAGATTACGCAGTTAATGCTGTCTACAAAAGCGAAAACAGTCGATAGTATTCCCATTGCCGCCGCATTACCGCATAATTGTGTTTTGCGTGATACCCCGTTTGCCGAAAAGAACTTGAAGCTTTCCTTAAATGAGTTCAAACCGATCACAAAAACCGTGATTAAAGTTATAAATTCAAATCCGCTGACTTTGCCGAAACGGACGGGAGTAATGTGCATAGCCATAAAATAGTTTGATGTGACCGTAAGAAGGATTACTAGGTAAATGCAAACATACATTGTGAGAAAAACAGGTATGAAATTACGCAGCTGAAATTTAATAAGTGTTTTTATTCGGTTCATTTGTAATCCTCCTATGCGTTCGTGAGCTGAATAAACAGCTTTTGAAGATCGAGCTTGCTCAGTTCAAGTCCGCCCGGCACATGGTCGTACCGTCCTAACAGATAAGCAGATTTTAAACCGCCGAGTGTGTCACATCCAAGCGCTTTTTTCCCCTGAATAAATTCGTCCACCGCAGCCGAAGGGCCGCTTACAGTACAGCCAAGTGCTATTACATTCTGAACGTCATCATTTAGAATCAATTCACCGCTTTTAATAATCAGAACCCGGTCAATGATTCCCGCAATTTCTTCAATCAAGTGAGTAGAAATGATAAAAGTACGCGGATGATCACTGAAACTTTGAATTAGCTCTTTGTAAAATAACTCGCGATGGTTCGCGTCAAGTCCAAGTACAGGCTCGTCAAAAATTATGATTTCCGCATGGCAGGCCAGTGCTATAATCAGCTTAAAGATCGAAGCGTAACCGGTTGAAAGATTCTTTATTTTTAAATTGGTTTTTAGTTCAAATTTTTGGCAAAGTGTATTAGCGTATTCTGTATCAAACGTTGGGTAAAATTCCTTACTCCAGCGAAACGCTTCCTTTACACGCATCCGTTCCGGGTATAGATTCATTTCCGTCATACAGTACATTTTCGATAATGCTCTGTCGTTTTCAAGCGCGCGCTCACCGTCCACTAAAATTTCGCCGCTGTCCGGGAACATTTTGCCGGTGACCAAATTTAACAGTGTGGTTTTTCCGGCTCCGTTGCGTCCAAGCAATCCGTAAATATGGTTTTCTTCCAAGTTAACGGTCACATTTTTCAGCGCAGCCACATCGCCAAATGATTTCGAAATATTCTTGATCTCAATTTTGCTCATTGTCATAGCCCCTCTCAATCATTACCAAGATTTCACCCTTGCTCAAGTTTAACTTTTTTGCTTCGCTTAGTAGGGAGTGCACAAAAATTTCAAAAAAATCTTTTTTTCGTTTATTTAGAATGATCTCTTTCGCTCCCATGGAAACGAACATCCCCAACCCGCGTTTTTTGTAAACTACCCCGCTATCAACCAGCAGGCTGACTCCTTTCAGCGCGGTTGCCGGATTGATTTTGTAATTTACCGAAAATTCGGTCGTACTTGGAATTTGGCAGTCTTCTTCAAAGGCGCCGGAAAGAATGGCGTCTTCAATTTTTTCTGTAATCTGCATATAAATGGGCTTTTCCTCTGCGAAGTTCATGAACTCACCTCCGACTTAACTAGTTAGTTACTTATGCAATTAACTATATAACACCGGAAATATTTTGTCAAGTCTCTTTTACGAACTTGCAATTTATTTATTGAGTAAGATTTAACGGCACAAAAAAACCGCGCGCCCGGTTGGAGCGTGCGGCAAATTTTATTGTATCACTTCGGCAGGTACCGATTCATTCGGCGCTATAATGCTCTTATTCTTCCATCTTCCGGTTTTGTAATAAACGAATGTAATAATGAGCCCGATCAGCCAGCCAATTGCGTAGGAATAATAAATATATTCCTTACCCCAAACACCGGCAATCCAATATGCTACCGGGACTCTTGCAAGCCACAGGGAAACAAAGGTTGAAACCATCGGTATCGTCATCTCTCCCGCCCCGCGCAGTACTGCATTCAAAATGAATAACAGCGCCAGCAGAAGGTAGAACGGAAGCACACAGTGAAGGTAAGCAACACCGGAACTGATAACATCGGGGTTTTGATTAAACATGCGCATCAGCAGTGTGCTCAGTGGGTAAATTGCCGCTCCGATTACAACACTTGAGGTAACGGAAAGTACAAGTCCTGCTTTCGTTCCGTTTTTTACCCTTTCAAGTTGAGACGCGCCTACATTCTGTCCTACGTAAGTAGTTATTGCGGTAGCAAAGCTTTGTATTGGCATGAATGCAAAGGTATCAATTTTATTCGCCCCGTTGAATCCCGCAATAAAAGAGGAACCATAGGAATTGACTAGCGCCTGCATAATCATAATGCCAATGGAGAACAGAGCCTGCTGCAAGCCCGATGGGATTCCCAGCTTCATGGCTTTCCCAAACAGTTCCTTGTTGAACTTAAATTTAAACACTTGAATATGAATAAACGTGTAGTTTTTATTAATATAGAAAATACCGAAAATCCAAGAACAGAATTGTGCAATCACTGTGGCAAATGCAACGCCGAATACTCCCCATCCGAAAGCAATAGTGAAAACAAGGTCTAACACGATGTTTACGATGGTGGCAATCAAAAGGAATAAAAGGGAAGTGCGACTGTCGCCCAAACCCTGCAGAATCCCGGAATTAATGTTAAATCCCAAGTTGCTGATCATACCTGCAAAGATGACAATTATATAAATTTTTGCCATTGCAAGTGTTCCGTCATCCGGAACATTCATCAGCCGAAGCAGCGGGCCGCTGAATACAATACCAATAATAGTAAGCGGGACTGAGCCGATCATCATGGCGGTGTAAACTGTATTAATAGTGTTTTCGATATTTTCCATATCCTTCGCACCGTAATACTGTGAAATGATAATCGTAGCGCCCAGACCGACCCCGATAAACAGGGAACTCAGCATAAAGATAATCGGGAATCCGGTGCCGACTGCGGCCAGCGCTTTTTCCCCCACAAAGTTGCCGACTACAATACTGTCTACCATATTATAAAGCTGCTGAAATACATTGCCGATTAAAAGTGGAATTGAAAAAATTAAGATAAGTTTATACGGGTTTCCAAAGGTCATATCCGTAACACCGGACAAAGACTTTTTCACAAAAATACTCCTTAAATTAGGCTTGTTTGCAGAATGTCATTCCCAAACAGCGGTTTTGATCAGTTCAACCGCATCATCGATTCCAATGGCGGCGGAGTCAATAACCAGATTGTAGTTTGCAGGGTCTCCCCATGTTTTATTGGTGTAGTAGGTGTAATAGTTTGCCCGCTGCTGGTCTTTTTTCACCAGAGATTCAGCGGCTTTTTTCAAATCGATACCGTATCCCTGAACCACTCTGTCCATTCTGGCAAAATCATCTGCGTGCACAAAAATATTGAAAACTCTTTTTTCCTCGCGCAGTACATATTCAGCACAGCTGTCAACGAAAATGCAAGGGCCTTCCTGTGCCGCCTTTTTAATAACAGCGGTCTGAATTTCAAACAGCTTATCATAAAGCGTTTTATTGTCCGTCAGTTCATTGGGACTGTTTGCAAGGGAATACAGCAAATTGTCATTCATCTGTTCTTCTGTTTCATCAAAAAATTCCTTATTTACTCCGCTTTCTTTTGCGGCTAAGAAAATTTGCTCTTTATCAAAGAAACGAATATTCAGGCTTTCTGCAAGTTTTTTACCAATTTCCCGCCCGCCGCTTCCGTACTGTCGGGTAATCGCAATAACATCGGTATTACTCAATTATAAACACCTTCCTACTGTCTTAATGTATTTATGATTCCAGTAACTTACTATATCGGCAGGAACTTGCAAATAATGAGTAATTTATTAAATTTTAAAAAAATATTTTATTATAAAATGTAAAATTAGCTTGACAATAAATGTAAAGCACACTATACTCTTAATGTAAAGCTGAGTTTACATTAAGAGGTGATGCTATGAAGAGTCAAATCCAAACTTTACGGAAAAAAAATAAAATTACACAGGAAGAACTGGCCGCTGCGGTTGGGGTAAGCCGTCAGACGATTATTTCCATTGAAAACGGAAAATACACCGCGTCTCTGATGCTGGCTTATCATATTGCGTCTTATTTTCATTTATCCATCGAAGAGGTTTTTGACTTTTCACAGGAGGATTAATATGGAAAAATATAAACGGACTTTAATTTACCAATGTATCGGAAGCGTTGTTTTAGCGGCTTTCATAATCGCTTTGAGCTATTACTTTCAGGCGAATCCTATTCAATTGAATATTGGTCATCAGTTGAATACTGACCAGCACTATTCGCACTCGAATGGCATACTGGTTGCCTTTGCTGTCTATCTTGTGCTAGTAAAATGCCTGAAAACATTTCTGCTTTTTCATAATGACAAACATAAAAGACAATCACTCAAAGAGTATTACGAAGAGCAACATGAAGAACGGAGGGTTCTGATTGACCAAAAAGCTTCAACTTATATGGTGTTTGTGCTAATTTTTCTGTTTCTAATCGCACAGATCGTCATCGGCACTCAATATTATGCGGTGAATTTAACTCTGAATGTGATGATGTTTGCCTACGCACTTATTTTTCTTGGTTTGACTCTTTATTTACACCACAAATATTAACTTGGAGGTTCGTTATGGAAAAATACAAAAAATCGCTGACCTTTTGCTGTATTAAAATTACGGTACTTAGTTTCGTTTTAATAGCGGTTTACCTCATTTTTGCAACGCCGCTTTTGCAGAATACCTTCTCTTCTCTTCGGGGTAATCCGGGGGAAGACATGCATGCTATGCTGCTGGGGGCTGTCTGCGGATTTTTAGCTGTACAGGTGTTTTACACCGTTTCTGTCCTGCGTATTTTGAAAAAGCCGGAAGCGCTGGCCGCGAAGTACCGCAAAACCGGCGATGAACGCGAACTGCTGATTCAGCAGAATACCGGTTCGTTTGCCTGTATTGCGGCAATGTATGCGCTTGTGATTGCTGCGATTATTGCCGGTGCCTACAATTCAACCGTTTGTTATACACTTTTTGCAGTACTTGTTTTAATATTGGTGTTATATTACGGTGCAAAATTATATTATTCAAAGAAATATTAATTGACTTTATGTAGGTACAATTGTACTATTGTATTAATAAAGCCATAAATACAGGAGGGAAAACATGAATTTTCAAACTGAAAAACTGACCAAGAGTTTCGGTGAGAAGCGGGTGCTGCAGGACGTAAATCTACATACGCAAAGTGGGCGCGCGCTCGGGCTTTTAGGGCGCAACGGTGCAGGTAAAACAACAACGATTCGCATTATCATGGGTGTATTTCCGCCGGACAGCGGCCGGGTGTTGATGGACGGCGAACCCATTCACCGTGACCGGATGAATATTGGGTATCTTCCCGAGGAACGCGGACTGTACCCTAAAAAACCGATTTTAGAGCAGCTGGTGTACCTGGCTGAGCTGCGCGGCATGAGTAAAAAAAGCGCCAAGGCTTCCGCTGTACGCTGGCTTGACCGCCTTGAAATGGGTGAATACCTGAATAAAAAACTCGACACGCTCAGTAAGGGCAACCAGCAAAAAATTCAATTGGCAGCCACACTTATTACCGATCCGGATTTCATTATTCTTGACGAGCCATTTTCCGGCCTTGACCCCGTCAATGCCATGATGCTGAAGGATGTGGTAAAGGAACTGATCGCACTGGGCAAAGTTGTTTTGTTTTCCAGCCATCAGATGAACTATGTGGAAGAGTTCTGCGACAGCATCGCCATTCTGAACAAAGGTGAAATTGTCCTTTCGGGCAATATTAAAGAGATAAAACATTCCTACGACCGCAGTAAAATCATGATTTCTTCCCAGCAAAAAGATAAAATCGCGGCGTTTTGCCGGGAAAAGCTGAGCGATCTCATTGTAAAAACAAGTGAGGTGGGGGATGAACTGAAAATCAGCATGAAGTCCGCCGACTGTAAGGGTACGCTGATTTCCGCATTGGCGGAACAGCACTTTGATTTGGATTCCGTGAGGGTTTACGAACCGTCTTTGAACGATATTTTTGTGGAATATACGGAGGACGCGATATGAAACAGTTTTGGACGGTTTTTAAGTTTGAGTTTAAAAATTATGCTAAAAATAAGGCGTTTATTATTATAACGCTGCTGCTTGTGGTTGCTGTGGGCGTTGTGCTTTCTTTTCCGCGTATTCAGGCTGCGACCGCTGTAAAAAACCAGCCGCAAACGCCCACCGAAAAAACAGTAATTGCCCTTTCCGACAAATCCGGCGGGGACGCAAACGCTGCCGCCGCGTTTTTCACGACGGCAATTCCGAATACGGAGTTTAAAGTGACAAACCAAAGCGAAGAGGAACTGACAAAAGCGGTTGACAGCGGAAGCTACAGCAGTGCGGTTATTCTGAGATCCCCTCTACTCTATACGCATATTGTTAAAGATATTGGCATGTTCGACAGCTTTAGTGAACAGTTCAATGCGGTCATGCTTGCAAAATACCGCAGTGAAAAGCTGGCCCAGATGGGCGTTTCCCAAACAGAGGCGCAAAGCTTCCTTTCCGCCGCGGTACAGTCTGATACAGTAAAGACCAGCTCCGGCAAGGACCAGATGCAGAATTTCTTTTACACTTATATTTTGATTTTTGCACTTTACATGGCGATTTTGCTTTATGGTCAGTTTGTTGCCACCAGTGTAGCAACCGAAAAGAGCAGCCGTGCGATGGAACTTTTGATCACATCGACCGAACCGAAAAATCTGATGTTCGGCAAAGTGCTCGGAGCAGGGCTGGCGGGTCTTACTCAGTTCGTTCTGATTTTCGGCTCCAGCTATCTTTTTTATAACCTAAATCGGACTTATTTTGAAAAGAATGAAATTGTTCAGTCTGTTTTCAACATGCCGCTTCCAATTCTTTTATATACAATCCTGTTTTTTGTTCTCGGATTTTTTATTTACGCTTTCCTGTACGGCGCGCTCGGATCGCTTGTGAGCCGAATGGAGGAACTCAGCACCACAATTATGCCGGTAACCATGATATTTATTATTGCATTCATGGTGGTCATGTTCAGCATGGGCAGCGGCAATGTGGACAATGTTCTGATGAAGGTTTGTTCGTTTATCCCGCTGACTTCCCCAATGGCAATGTTTGTACGCATCGCAATGGGCGGTGTGGCAGGGTGGGAAATTGCCGTTTCCGTGGCAATTCTGGTTGTTTCCGTTATTGCAATCGGTTTCCTTGCCGCGGCGATCTACCGCATGGGCGTGCTGCTTTACGGCAAAGCGCCAAAACCGGGCGAAATGATAAAGATGTTGAAAAACAGCAAATAGCAAATAAATTCCACGGTGAGGTGTAAAGTATGCTGACAAAGCGGGAATTAATTGAATATTGCCTGACATTCCACGACGCATACGAGGATTACCCGTTTGACGGGGACTCAGCCGCGGCCGACGCTTGGGCGCTGATACGCCATCATGAGAACCACAAAAGTTTCGCTTTTATTTTTGAACGCGGCGGCTTTGTCAATATCAATTTAAAGTGCGATCCAATGTACGCCGACTTGCTTCGAAGTGTTTATCCGTGTGTGGTTCCGGCTTACCACATGAATAAGGTTCACTGGAACAGTGTGATTCTTGACGGCAGTATCCCAAAGGAAGAACTCTTTGCATGGATTGGTCAAAGCTATGTGTTAACCGAACCAAGATGCACCAAGAAAATAAATTATGAATAATGCTTGACATTTTCCTGCATCGTGCATATAATAATTGACAAAGAGAATAGAAAACCACAAACCGATGATTAAGAGTAGTAGGCAGGCATATCATTCACCCAGAGAGCTGCAGGCGGTGTGATTGCAGCAGAGTGTGGCAGGCTGAATGGACTTATGAGGGCAAAACGAAAAGCGCGGCGCTTAGTAGCTTTTGCCGGGAACTTCACCCGTTATCAAGGAAGCGTACATAAATAAACGTGTATGGAATAAGAGGGCGATTTTGTCGCCAATTTGGGTGGTACCGCAGGAGTGAATGCTCTTGTCCCTGATTTTTCAGGGGCAAGGGCTTTTTTTATTTCTCTGAATAAATTCAAAGTTAAGGAGTTGGTGTGTTATGATAGATGGCTGGTGGCGATGGCAAGGTTTAATCCACAGTAAAATTCAAAAAATAAACTGCTTAACTTTTAGGAGGAATTTATTATGAAAAACACAATGAAAAAACTCACGGCGGCCATAACGGCGATTGCTTTGGCAGCATCCTTTACGGCATGTTCATCTGCTCCGGCAGCTTCCACTGCAAATTCAACCGCGGGGGCTGTAAGCCAAACTGCAAAGAATTTTAAAATCGGCGTCATTCAGTATGCGCCTCATCCGTCGCTTGACAATTGCTACAAGGGCTTTAAGGCCGGATTAGAGGAAGCGGGACTGAAAGAAGGTTCCAATATTACAATCGATTTTCAAAATGCTCAGGGCGATAACGCCAACGGCGATTTAATTGCAAAAAATATGGTTTCCAAGAAATATGATTTGATTATGGGTATTGCCACCCCCGCAGCCATGTCCGCTTACAGCGCGGCGAAAAACACAAATATTCCGGTTGTGTTTACCGCGGTTTCCGACGCTGTTGCCGCCGGTATTGTAAAGTCCAATGCAAAACCCGAGCTAAACTGCACTGGTTCTTCCGACGTTCTCCCGCTGGAACAGCAAATGAAAATGATTCGCTCATTCTTGCCGAACGCGAAAAAAATCGGTATTCTTTACACCACCAGCGAGCCGAACTCCGTTTCTCAGTTAAAGCAATTCAAAGAGCTTGCCCCAAAATATAATTTTGAAATTGTCGATGTCGGCGTGACCAATGCTTCCGAAGTGGCGGCAGCAGCCGCAACGGTTGTCTCCAAAGGGGTTGACTGTATCAACAATTTTACAGATAATAATGTAGTAAACAATCTTTCCACCGTACTTCAGGCGGCAAATGCAAAGAAAATCCCTGTTTTCGGCTCGGAAGAAGAGCAGGTAAAGAATGGCTGCCTTGCTTCTCAGAGCATTGACTACGTCGCACTTGGCAAGGAAACCGGAAAAATGGCTGCAAAAATCCTCAAAGGCGAAGCGAAAGCTTCCGAAACCCCGGTCTATATGGTAAAGGACTGCACGCCTGTTTATAACAAAGCTGTTATGGCAACACTTGGTTTGACACTGCCTTCCGAATATTCCAGTGCAACCGCCGTTACAACCGACGCTGCAGTACAGAAATAACAGAAAGCTGGTAAATCCCGAATGGATATCGTTCTCGGTTTAGTTCAAAATGTGTTTGAAGAAGGATTCATCTACGGCATTATGGCCGTCGGCGTTTACATCACCTATCAGGTGCTGGGTTTCCCCGACCTTTCGGTGGACGGAACCTTTCCACTTGGCGCGTGTGTGACAGCGGCATTGATTACTGCAGGGGTGAATCCGTGGCTTGCCTGCTTGATTGCGTTCGTATGCGGTGCGGCCGCCGGATGTGTAACCGGGTGCCTGCACGTAAAACTCAAAATTACAGACCTGCTTTCCGGAATTCTTGTGATGACCGGCATGTGGAGCATCAACCTTGTTATCACAAACGGAAGCGCCGTAATGCCATTCTACAATAAAAACACAATCTTCACCTCCGGCCCCGCCGGACTTTTAACAGGCGGCATTTTAAACTACCGCGTGCTGATCATGGTTGCCGTTTCCTGCATCATTGTAAAACTTTTGGTGGATATATATTTGAAAACGAAGTCCGGTCTTTTGCTGCGCGCTTCGGGCGACAATGCCCAGTATGTCACTTCGCTCGGCAAAGACCCCGGTACCATGAAGATCATCGGCCTTGCAATCGGCAACGGATGCACCGCGCTGGCGGGCTGCATTCTGGCTCAGCAAACGGAATCGGCTAATGTGTCCGGCGGAACCGGCATGGTCGTTATGGCGCTTGCTTCGGTCATTATCGGTACGAACCTGTTTAAAAAGGTCAAATTCGTCAAAGCCACCACAGCGGTTATTTTTGGCGCAATTGCCTACAAAGCCTGCCTTGTGATTGCAATGCAGCTCGGTCTGCCGACAAACTTTCTAAAGCTATTAATGGCAGTGATTTTCACCGCGGCGCTGGTATCCAATAATTTGTTTGCAGGCAGGAGGAAAAGACAAAATGTCAACCCAACTCAATTCTAAAACAGGCGGCAGTTTTGTCAGCCTCCAGCATATTTATAAAACATTTAATCCCGCTTCGGTGAATGAGGTGGTTTTGTTCACCAATTTCAATATGGAGATTGAACAGGGGCAGTTCGTTTCCGTCGTGGGCAGCAACGGTTCCGGCAAGACAACCATATTGAACCTGCTTTGCGGCAGCTTTCCGGTTGACAGCGGCAATGTGTTTGTGAATGGGAAAGAAATCAGCAAACTGAAAGAGTTTGAACGTTCGCACTTTATCGGCCGTGTGTTTCAGGACCCGTCCAAGGGAACCTGTCCGGAATTGACCATCCTTGAAAATATGGCGCTCGCCGACAATAAAGGCGCTGCTTTCGGTCTGCATCTCGGCGTAAACAAGAAGCGGATGGATTATTACCGCACACAGCTTGAACTGCTGAAGCTGGGGTTGGAAGATAAACTGAATCTTTCGGTAGCAAGTCTTTCCGGCGGCCAGCGGCAGGCGCTTGCGCTCCTGATTTCCACGATGACACCGCTCGACTTGCTGATTCTGGATGAACACACCGCCGCGCTTGACCCGCGTTCCAGCGAAAACGTAATGGAACTGACGGAACACATTGTACATGAAAAAAAACTTACCACGCTGATGGTAACGCATAATCTGAAGTTTGCAATCAATTACGGTGACCGGTTGGTCATGATGCATCGCGGCGGTATTGTGCTTGATGCCGCGGGTGACGCGAAATCGGCGCTGCATACGAAAGACTTAACGGAGAAGTTTAACAATATCAGTATAGAAGACGGTAATTAATACTGATCTCCAATAAAAGTATCGATAAAAATCCGCATCAAAATCCATATACGAAAGCTTTTGATTTGATTTTTATATACTTTTCAATCGGATATCAGTATAAGAAAACAGTTTATATAAAAAATGAGCAGGTGTGCCGCGTTTCGCGGTGCACCTGCTTGATTTTATGAAGGTCACTATTGTCTGCAGTCTTGTAATTATTTCCTTTTCGCGATAAACTATAAAGTATGATACGAACCTTCCATGAAAGAGTAGAAAAAATCATGATATTCCCACCCCGCCTATGGCGGGGTGGGAATATCAAAAAATATTTTTATCCGCTTTTCTATTGAAGATCAGTATGAAACATTCACGGGAGGTTAATTGAATGGGCGCAGTCAAAAATTTTTTTGTCAGACTTGTATCAAAAGATCAAAAGATTCCCAACATATCACTCAGCTTTTTTAAATACATCGGGCCGGGCCTGCTTGTTACCGTTGGATTTATTGATCCGGGCAACTGGGCGTCCAATTTTGCGGCTGGGTCGCAGTACGGGTATCAGCTGCTTTGGGTTGTAACACTTTCTACGGTTATGCTGATTTTGCTTCAGCATAATGTCGCACATTTGGGAATTGTGACGGGCGATTGCCTTGCGGAAGCGGCATCAAAAAATTTCAGCAAAAAAATCAGCGTGCCGATCCTGATCAGCGGAATGTTCGCCTGCGTTTCCACTGCGCTTGCCGAATTGCTCGGCGGTGCCATCGCGCTTAATATGCTCTTTCAAATCCCCATAAAAGTCGGTTCTATCATTATGGTTTTGGCTGTTGTTGCAATGCTTTTCACCAATTCCTATCAAAAGATTGAAAAGATTATTATCGGGTTTGTTTCGATTATCGGGCTGTCTTTTCTGTATGAATTGGTTTTGGTGCCGATCGATTGGGGAACCGCGGCAAAGGGCTGGGTAGTCCCGTGCTTCCCTCAAAATTCCGCGCTCATTATTATGAGCGTGTTGGGCGCGGTGGTCATGCCGCATAATCTTTTTCTTCACTCTGAAATCATTCAGAGCCGGCAGTTTAATCAGCAGGATAAATCAGTCATAGAGGAACAGCTGAAAAACGAGTTTAAAGATACGCTGTTTTCCATGATTATTGGCTGGGCTATCAACAGCGCAATGATTCTTCTTGCCGCCGCTACATTTTTTAAACAGCACGTCGTAGTGGAAGAACTTTCGCAGGCTCACGGGTTAATGACGCCCTTAATCGGCGGCGCTTCTGCTGTTGTTTTTGCAATTGCACTGCTTTTTGCCGGATTTTCCTCCTCGATTACCGCTGGGATGACCGGTGGAATCATTTGGGCAGGAATTTTTGAAGAGCCTTACAGTATAAAAGACAAACATACAATAACCGGTGTGCTGGCTACTCTAATTTTTGCGGTTATCGCAATTCTTTTTATTCAAAATCCGTTTCAGGGACTGCTCGTTTCTCAAATGCTGCTTAGCATCCAGTTGCCGGTTACCATATTCCTGCAGCTTTATCTGACTTCTTCCAAAAAGGTAATGGGGGAATACAAAAACAGCCGTTTGCTCAATGTTATGCTATGGAGCACAGGCATCCTTGTTACCGTTCTTAATATATATCTGCTTATTGATACGGTCTTCTAAAGAGAACCGGACTTCGTTTAAAAATCAGGAAGTTTGTCTGTTTCGGCTAAAATTAAATCTTGACTTATATAGATGATCGATATATATTAATATATAGATGATCTATATAAGGAGATGTGGCAATGAAAATTGATAAGAGTCTTTTGTCCGGGAGCACCACAATGCTTATTATGAAGCTCTTGGAGTCCCGCGACATGTACGGCTACCAAATGATTGAAGAGCTGCAAAATCGCAGTGACGACACCTTTACCCTGAAAGCAGGCACACTGTATCCCATTCTCCACGGGCTGGAACAGAAAAAAATGATCGAAAGCTATGATGGCCCTGCCGAGAGCCTTCGCACCCGGAAATATTATCACCTTACGCAAGCCGGGTTCAGACACCTGCGCGAAAAACAGGCCGAATGGCGCCATTACGCGTCGGCAGTCAACAAGGTACTGGGGGGTGGGCAGTATGCCATGTAATAACACAGCGGAGTTTGTCGGTGCGGTGTGCGAACAGATTCGTTCCAAAAAAACGCATGCGGAAATCGCAAGGGAACTTACCGATCATATCAACGATCAGAAAGAAACGTATCTTGCACAGGGCTGCGACGAAACCACGGCGGAAAAACAGGCGGTGGAAAGTATGGGCGACGCGGTTACGGTCGGCCAGCAGCTTGACCGCGCACACCGCCCCAAGACGCAGTGGGGCGTTCTGTCCGCTGTTTTAGTCCTGCTTTGCGCGGGTCTGGCAATCCAGTATGTTTTGCAAATCAATAATGTGGACACTTTTAACTATGTACTGCAAAAAAATAATATCAATTCCTTCATGGATAATATATTTTTACATTATGTGAAATGGCTGCCGATGGGAATAGCCTGTCTGCTTCTTGCTTATTTTGCGGATTATACGATTCTCGGCAGGCATCCGAATGTAATTTATCTGGCGCTGACCGCGGTGTTTCTTTTTTGGGCCGGCATCAGCGGCAATGTGCTTGAAGGCCGTTTCAACGGGCGGCTTTCTTACTTTTCATGGATTGTGCTGCTGTTTGTTCCCGCTTTCGCCGCACTGGTTTATGACCGTCGTGGGACAGGTTACAAAGGAATTCTGGTATGCGGCGCGGCATTCCTCGCACCGGCTTTTATCTGTCTGCTGATTCCAAACACTATGGCTTTTAGCCTGTTGTTCGTTGCCTGCCTGATTGTTTGGACGGTGGCAATCCTGAAAGGATGGTTTGGGGGGAACAGGGCGGCTCAGCTTTCGTTGGTTTACGGCGGGCTTGTTCTGGCCGCATTACTGATCTGGTTGTTTGTTCTACCGGGCTATACCAAAGAAAGGCTTTTAACCGTATTACAGCCGGATTTGGATCCCATGGGCAGCGGCTGGCTTGTGTTACAGCTGAAAATAATGCTCGGGGGTGTGCAGTTCTGGGGCCCGTCCGCAACTCTTGCCGGCGCGTTCCAGGGGGCTCGCATTCCGAACTGGTGGTCCGATTATATGCTTGCCTTTTTCATAGGGCAGTACGGCTATTTTATCGGCATTCTCGCGGCCGCTGCAATTGGATTTTTACTTTTCAGTATGCTGCGCGCCGCGCTGTCGCTGAAAAATCGGCTGGGTTTTCTTGTTGCGTTTTCCTGCACAGTGATTTTGGCAATTGAATGCGTGCAGTATTTTCTTGTCAATTTTGGGGTAACCGCTTTCGGCACACTTGGGCTTCCGCTTTTAACCTACGGGGCGACGGGGCTGTGCGTGCATCTATTCCTGATTGGGTTAATGCTTTCCACCTACCGCAACGACGGCCTTGTGTGGGAGCACGGGAATAAGAAAGAACCGGCGCATGAGCGAGTCTTTGCCATGCAGGACGGTAAATTGACTGTTGATTTTAGGGCAATGGCCAAATATCGGTAAATTTTGGTGCAATGCCGAAATATATAAATTCTAATACAAAAGCTTTCGCCCTCGCCGCAATTCTGTGCGGCCGTGAGGACGGGGGCTTTTCCAAAATATTGCAGTTTATTTGTTGTAATTAAAAAATAAAATATTATAATAAAATAAAACGAAAAATCAGTGATCACAGGTGAATAAAATGCAAATGAGCCGACTGTTTGAAATCGTGTATCTTTTAATGGAGCGAAAGAGTCTGACCGCAAAGGAACTCGCGGAGCGTTTTGAAGTTTCTCCGCGCACAATTTACCGCGACATCGATACGCTGAGCGAGGCGGGAATTCCAGTTTATTCCAGCCGCGGCACGGGCGGAGGTATCCGCCTGATGGATGATTTTGTACTGAATAAATCTTATTTATCCGAGCAGGAGCAGAACAATATTTTGGCGAGTCTGCAGGGGCTCAGCGCCATTCAGGTGCCCGATGTTGAACCGGTGCTCTCAAAACTGGCTGCGCTGTTCGGAAAGAACCGCGCCAGTTGGATTGACGTGGATTTTTCCAACTGGAGCGGCGGTTCACAGGAACGTGAAAAATTCATTCTGCTGAAAGACGCCATTTTGCAAAGCAAAGTGATTACCTTTGATTACTATAGTGCTGTCAGTGAAAAAACAGAGCGTGTTGTGGAACCGCTGAAAATTCTGTTTAAAGGCATGGGCTGGTACCTGTACGGTTTTTGCAGAGCAAAGCAGGATTATCGTGTGTTTAAAATTACCCGAATAAAAAATCTTGTAAATACGGAAGAAGCATTTGACCGTGCAATTCCCAGCAGCGTTTTTGAACAGACTGATTCTGCGTATTCAGCTAAAGTGATACAATTAAAGTTAAAAATCGACTCTGCCTTGGCCTATCGTGTTTACGATGAATTTGAGCAGGAAAATATAATAAAAGATGGGGACGGCAGCTTTACTGTCAGTGCCCTTTTTCCGGAAGGCGATTGGATTTTTGGCTTTATTCTTTCATTCGGCAGCGGCGCACAGGTTTTGGAACCGCCCGAAATCCGGTACGAATTAGCTGCTCGTGTGGAAAATATTCTGAAACTATATCGGTAATATGACACACAGATGTCAAATAGATCATGATAAACTGAATGAAAACTTTAGAAAGAAGGATTATCATGAACTATGAAACTGTAAACTTATCGCAAAAGACTGTTTCGGGGCTTACCATCCGCACGAGCAACAGTGACCCAAATATGACGCGCGACATCGGCGGCCTTTGGCAGAAGTTTTTTACGGAGGATGGATACCCAAACATACCAAATAAAAAAAGCGGGAATACAATCGGTTTATACACGAACTATGAAAATGGGTCAGACGGTGCCTATGATTTGACAGTCTGCTGTGAAATTAGTTCATTGGAGGCTATGCCGCCTCAATTTGACGTAAAAACTATACCCGCGGGCAATTATGCGAAATTTGTTCTGCATGGCGACATGCAGGAAGTGAGCAAGTTTTGGTCGGAGCTTTGGAACATGGAACTGGACAGAAGATTTGACTGTGATTTTGAAGAATACCAGGGTGGAGGCGACTTCGAAAACATGGACATTTATGTTTATATTTCACTGAATTAAATTGCAGGGAGGATTGGCAAAATGGCTGACAAGCTGGACTACAAAAAAGAATATTCGGATTTATATCTGCCGAAGGGGAAACCGACGTTTATTGAAGTGCCCTCAATACCATTTATCATGGTAGACGGTCAAGGTGACCCAAACGGGCAAGACTATCAAAATGCGGTCAGCGTTTTATATGCGCTTTCCTTTACCATTAAAATGAGTAAAATGGGCAGTGATCAGCCGGAAGGCTATTTTGAATATGTCGTTCCTCCGCTGGAGGGGCTTTGGGGCAGCGAAGGACCATTTGACCTGCATAGGAGGGACGTGTGGCGCTGGACCTCCATGATTCGCCAGCCGGAATTTGTTACGGACGAGGTGTTTCACTGGGCACGGAAACAGGCGGCGAAAAAGAAGCCTGAACTGGATTTTTCCAAGGCACGGTTTGCGGTTTATGAGGAAGGACCCTGTGTGCAGATGATGCATATCGGGCCATTTCGTGACGAACCCGCTTCCATTGCCCGAATGGAAGAATATATCCGTGAAAATCATCTCGTAGATGACATCACTGGGGAACGCCGTCACCATGAAATTTATCTTTCCGATCCCCGCAAAACCGCGCCGGAAAAGATGAAAACTGTTTTACGCCACCCTGTCAGACGGGGGTAAAGCTTAGGAATTAAGGAGCTAAGGTACATGGAGCTGATTCCAGCCAAAACAATTGTAATCCGCAATAAGACCACAAGCTGGTTTGGCGCCGATTATAATATGAATATCTACAAAGGGTGCTGCCACGGCTGCATTTACTGTGACAGCCGCAGCGAGTGCTATCATGTGGATGACTTTGACCGGGTACGTGCCAAGGCAAATGCACTGGAACTTATTCGAAACGACTTGCGCAGCAAAGTGAAAACAGGTGTGATAGCAACAGGTGCCATGAGCGATCCGTACAATCCCTTTGAAAAAGAACTCCTGTTGACCCGTCATGCACTTGAATTGATTTATGCTTATGGCTTCGGAGTCGCCATCGACACGAAAAGCGATTTGATTGCACGCGATATTGATATTTTAAAAGGGATTCAAACCGACTCACCGGTTATCGTAAAGATAACGGTGACTTCGGCGGATGACGCGCTTTGTGAAAAAATCGAACCTAACGCACCTGTCTCTTCCAAGCGGTTTGAAGCCATCCGCCTGCTTTCCGAAGTCGGAATTTTCGCCGGAGTCCTGCTTATGCCGGTTCTGCCGTTTCTTGAAGACAACGAGGATAATATTTTAGCTATTGTCCGACAGGCGCACAGGAACGGCGCAAGGTTCATTTACCCAGGATTTGGGGTTACGCTTCGGCAGAATCAACGTGACTGGTATTATAAAAAACTAACGGAGCAATTCCCGAATTCCGGACTGAAAGAAAAATATAATCGCCTGTATGGTGATTCCTACCAGTGCAGCAGCCCGAATGCAAGAGCCTTGTGGCAGATATTTAAAGCAGAGTGTGACCGCCTTGGTCTGCTTTATAAAATGCAGGATATTGTCAGCGCTTATAAACAGGGATATGCAAGCAGCCAGCTTTCCCTGTTTTAGTCGTCATAAAGCCCTGCAACTTTCCGTCTTTCTTGACGGTACTGCGACGAGCTGAAAATAATTCTAAAAGAAGGTCGATCATGGGCGAATTATCAAAGCTTCCGAATATTAGTAAGGTGATTGAGGAAAAATTAAATGAATCGGGTGTTGAAACGGTTGCCCAGCTTCAGGAGCTTGGCAGTAAAGAGGCGTTTGTCAGAATCCGCCTGCGGGACAACACCGCCTGCGTAAATATGCTTTGCGCATTGGAAGGCGCCATACAGGGAATTCGTTGGCATCAACTGGCAGATGATAAAAAACAGGAACTGAAAGCATTTTACAAAACTCTGTAAAACTATAAGTGATTATAGGGGGGAACTATGGGCAAAGTATATGAATTTGATGCGGAAATCATAAAAGTGCTGGACATTGACGGCGCATATATTGAAATACCGTTTGATGTGAGGGCGGAGTTTGGAAAGGGCAGGGTACCCGTTTCCGCTTCTTTTGACGGGGAACATTATGACGGCAGCCTTGTGCGGATGAAAACGCCATGCCATATCCTCGGAATCCGAAAAGAGATTCGCGCTAAAATCGGCAAACAACCGGGGGATACGGTTCATGTATTCCTTACGGAAAGAGCGGTTCAGAAGTAAAAATCAGCAGCATATTGAATTAGAACCGTAAAAAGGCCGGGAGCCCAGTGAACCGGTTCAAGGGAAATAGACACAAAAGGAAAAGGCAATCGTAGAATAT
>CAUQPM010000026.1:0-24669 GCA_963520015.1 uncultured Oscillospiraceae bacterium | reverse complement strand
TCTTATGCCCTTATAGGGCTTGTGCAAGCCACCCCTTTTAGGGGTGGTCTTGACTGTCAGTTGTTCATTCTTCACTGTTCATTGCATCAGTATTTGATTACCTTAAAGAAATCATTTACCTGATTTTGATACGCGGTCGTTGTCTTCCCGTAAACAATCGTTGCGTTCATGCGGGCAAGCGTATGGTTCAGTTCCCCGTTTGCCAGCGTGTATTTGTTGTAAGTCGCGGAGTCAAGCGCTTTCCCGGAAGAGGTGGTTCCTTCGGAAATGCTTTTCTTCAGGGAAGTGTAAAGCTCTTCGGCGGCGGCATCGGTTTTAAACGAAATAAATACAAGCTCCGTTCCGGTTTCTTCTTTTGTTGCGGTCAGGTACTTGTCCACATCCGCATTGGAAGAGGTGGCTTCCTTTACGGTGAATCCCTGGGCTTTTGCCTGCTTTGTAAATTCATCCGCTGAAATCGGGGTACGCGCCGAACATCCGGCGAAGGAAACCAAAGTAACAACCGTAAGAACGGCCAAGCATAATTTAATCAGTTTTTTCAATGTAAAACCTCCAATTTAATCCATAAGACTGTCACGATTCATTATAATACGGCGGTAAGACGTTTACAAGTGCAACCTGTTTTAATTTCCGAAAGGCGATAAAAGATATAAATAATTTCCAGAAACACCCTTGTAAAATCCTGTATAGTAAAGCTTTCGTTGCGGATAATAAGCAATGACATTACCGTACAGGAGGTAAAGAGATTGAAAGCTACAGGAATAGTCAGAAGAATCGACGATTTAGGTCGTGTTGTCATACCAAAGGAAATCCGCCGCACGCTCCGCATCCGCGAAGGAGATGCACTTGAAATTTTTACCGACGCACAGGGCGGGGTTATTTTTAAAAAATATTCACCGGTGGGTGAACTGTCCGCTTTTGCCGGTCAGTATGCGGAAGTTCTTTCCAAATCGGCAAATGTGCCTACGCTCGTGTGTGACCGCGATCATGTTGTCGCGGCGGCCGGCGTGTCGCGCAAGGAATATCTGGAACGGCGCGTGACCCCGGAACTGGAAGAATGTATGCAAAGCCGGCACAGCTTTATCAGCACCGGAAAGTCGGAATTTCAGCCCGTGGAAGGGGTTGACCGGTCAGCCTCCATTGTGTGCCCGATTATCGCATCAAGCGATGTCACAGGAGCAGTGGTTATGCTGATCGGGGAAGAAGAAACGGTTCCCGACGAAACCGAAACAAAACTTGCGCAGGTTGCAGCCGCGTTTCTTGGAAAGCAAATGGAGGAATAACGGTAAAGCGGCATTTACGGCGCGCCGGTGGTCAAACTGTAATGACCCGCGACCGATGTTTTGCGGATTTTTACCATTTCCCCTTGCATTTGCGCTTTGGTTGTGATATTATAATCTTTGTAATATTATGAAGGATGAAAGAGTGGGGCGACCCGCTCTTTTGTTTGTATTATGAGGTGAATTGAATTGGCATATACAAAAAAGAACAGTAATACCGTTGATATCGTATGGAAGCTCGCTGAACCGCTCGCGGCAGATTTGGGGCTTTCTATTTGGGATGTCCGTTTTGTAAAAGAAGGCGCCGACTGGTTTTTAAGAATTTTTATTGATAAACCGGAAGGAATCGGCATTGATGACTGCGAGGCCATGAGCCGTGCAATTAATAAACCGCTGGATGAGTTGGACCCGATTGAGCAGGCTTACTGCATGGAGGTTTCCTCCCCCGGCCTGAACCGGGAACTGGTTCGCGATGAGCATTTTGCGGCTTTCATCGGGGAACCGGTACGGGTAAAACTGATCCGCCCCGCGCAGGACGGCAGCCGTGTGTTGAACGGCACACTGGAAGATTATCAAGATGGTACCGTTACTCTGCGGCTGGATAATGAAGAACTAATTACACTTGCCAAAAAAGACACCTCATCGGTGCGGCTGGTGGATGATGATTTTGTTGGAGGTATTGAGGAATGAACAGCGAAGTGTTTGAGGCCCTGGGGTTGCTCGAGAAGGAGCGGGGCATTCCGGTTGATTTTATGCTCGACCGGATAAAAAAGGCAATCGTGACAGCCTGCAAAAATAGCTATGGCAACGAGGATTGCGTGATCAATATGGATCCGGCAAAGGGAACGTTTGACGTGTACCTGCGTAAGATCGTCGTTGAGGACATAACGGATCAGGGAAAAGAAATCCTGCTCGAAGACGCCCGCGGTATTGTACCGACAGCGGCATACGGTGACACGGTCGCCGTACAGCTGAACACAAAAGAGTTTGGCCGTATTGCGGCGCAGACAGCAAGGAATATCATCCGGCAGGGAATTCGTGACGGGGAGCGCGGCCAGATGATGCAGGAGTTCCAAAGCAAGCATCAGGAACTGGTTTCCGCTTTGGTGGAACGTGTTGACCCGCGCACCGGTGCGGCAACATTGATGATCGGCAAGGCCGAGGCCGTACTGCCCAAAAGTGAGCAGGTCGGCGACGAAAAAATCACCGAGGGCGATCATATCAAAGTATATGTGGTCGATGTCAAGGAGACCGAAAAGGGTCCCCGTGCTATGATCAGCCGAATCCACCCGGATTTGGTCAAAAGATTGTTTGAGACGGAAGTGCCGGAAATTTACGACGGCACGGTTGAAATAAAGGCGGTTTCCCGTGAGGCGGGCTCCCGCACAAAGCTTGCGGTGATAAGCCACAACCCCGATGTCGATGCGGTGGGCGCCTGCATCGGCGCACGCGGGGCGCGTGTTTCCAACATCGTAAACGAACTGAGCGGGGAGAAAATCGATATTGTTGAGTACAATGAAGACCCCGCCAAGTTTATCGCTTCCGCACTTTCCCCGGCGGACGTAGTTTCCGTCATTCCTGCGGAGGACGGCAGCCATGCCTGCCGTGTTACCGTACCGGACAGCCAGCTTTCCCTTGCAATCGGCAATAAAGGGCAGAACGCCCGCCTTGCCGCGAAACTGACCGGCTGGAAAATCGACATTAAGCCGGAAAGCGGATTTTTCGGCGAGCAGTCGGCAAAGTAAAATAACAGCGACGAATGAAGATTGAACAGGGATGCTGCAGGAAACGGCAGCGAACGGAATCAGCCGCAAATGTTCATGATTAATTGATAAATAAGAAAGGCGGTGTATGCGATGCATCTAAAAAAGGTGCCGCTGCGCATGTGTACGGGATGCGGTCAGATGAAACCGAAAAAGGAACTGGTAAGGGTGGTAAAATCCCCGGAACAGGAGATTTCACTTGATTTAACCGGGCGTAAGCCGGGGCGCGGCGCGTATGTGTGTAACAGCATAGACTGCCTGAAAGCAGCGCGAAAAGCGAGAAGATTTGAAAAAGCCTTCTCCTGCAAAATTCCAGAAGAGGTATATGACCGTATGGAGGAGGAAATCAGCCGAAATGAATGAAAAGCTATTGCATCTCCTTGGAATTGCACGGCGGGCCGGAAGGCTTACGCTTGGCAATGATGCTGCTGTTGAGGCTTTGCGGAAGGGTACAACACACCTGATTTTGTTTGCAAGCGACTTGTCGCCAAGAACAGCTCGCGGTGTGGAGTCTGCAGCGGAAGAGGAAGGGGTCACGGCGGTGAAAACCAAAGCGACCATGGACGAGATTAGCATGGCTCTAGGCAAGCGAACCGGAGTTGTTGCAGTAAATGACCCGGGGTTCGCAAAAACGCTGATTGCGCTGTGCGCGGATGAATGAGGAGGAATTTTATATATGATGATTAAATACAGGGTTCATGAGGTAGCGAAGGACTTAAACTTACAAAACAAGGATGTCATTGACACCCTGGAGCAATATACAGGCGAAACTAAAAAACATATGACCGCTCTGACTGAGGGCGAACTGGATGTTGTTTTCGAAACCTTCACTCAGAAGAACAGCATGGAAAACATGGATGCCTATTTTGCACAGGCAACCGATTCCGACGCTGCTGCGGAACAAAAACAGCCCGAAGTGACTGTGGAACCGGTAAAGCTGACAGTCCCTGCCGCTCCTGCTGCTCCGGCAGCTGTTGTTGCAGTACCCGTCACTCCTGCGGCACCGGCGGTTCCTGCAGCGGCGCCTGTGGCAGCCGCAGCACCGGTACAGCAGGCACAGCCTGCGCAGCCGACCGTGCGCAAAGCGGTCAGACCGGGCAAAATCACCCCGGTCGGCCCAAAGCTCACCGCGCCGAAGGCACCGGCAGCCCAGCAGACACCCGCACAGCAAGGTGCTGCGCAAAGAAGGCCGATTGCCCCCGCGGCACCAAGGGACCCCAATGCTGCAATCAAAAGGAACGAAGGCAGAATTGTCGATACCCACGCAGCCCATGTCGAACTGGACAAATACAATGAAAAATACGACCGTCTTGCTTCTGAAAAGATTAAGACTGAAAATACGGTGCAAAAGCAGAAACTCACCCAGCGCAGCACCCAGTACCGCGGCAAACCGAGGAATTCCCGCAAGGAAACGGAATCCGAGCGTCTGCGCCGTATTGCGCTGGAACGTAAGGCAAAGCCGATTACCATTCAGATTCCGGAAGAAATCACGGTTGGCGAGCTTGCGCTCCGCCTGAAGGCTACTGCTGCTGAAGTTATCAAAAAGCTGATTGTTTTGGGCGTGTTTGCCACAGTCAACGACGTGATCGACTTTGACACCGCAACGCTGGCGGCAATGGAATTCCATGCGAAAGTGGAAAAAGAAGTTGTTGTCACCATTGAAGAGCAGATCATTGACGACAGTGAGGATCAGGATGACAATTTGGTTACCCGCGCTCCCGTCGTTGTTGTTATGGGCCACGTTGACCACGGAAAGACTTCCCTGCTGGATGCGATCCGCCACGCAAATGTCACTTCAACGGAAGCAGGCGGAATTACACAGCACATCGGCGCTTATCAGGTGAAAGTGGATGACCGTGTGGTTACCTTCCTTGACACGCCGGGCCATGCTGCATTTACCACAATGCGCGCAAGAGGCGCACAGGTAACGGATATCGCTATTCTGGTTGTCGCCGCAGACGACGGCATCATGCCGCAGACCATCGAAGCAATCCACCACGCAAAGGCGGCAAAGGTTTCGATTATTGTTGCAATTAATAAAATGGATAAACCGGGCGCAAACCCGCAGCATGTTATGGAGCAGCTGACCGAGTATGAGCTGGTTCCGGAAGAATGGGGCGGCGATACACCGTGTATCCCTGTTTCCGCCGTACAAAAGACCGGTATCAAGGATTTGCTTGAAATGATTCTCCTGACAGCGGACATGAAAGAACTGAAAGCCAATCCGGACAGAGCGGCAAAAGGAACCGTCATTGAGGCAAGGCTTGATAAGGGCCGCGGCCCGATCGCAACCATGCTGGTTCAGAACGGTACCCTTCGCACCGGTGATATCATCGTTGCGGGAACTTCCGTCGGCCGTGTGCGTGCAATGACCAATGCGGACGGACAAAAGATTGACGAAGCCGGCCCGAGTGTTCCGGTCGAGATCACCGGCCTTGACGACGCGCCGAGCGGCGGCGATATTTTCAACGCCGTTTCCGACGAACGTCTTGCAAGGGAGCTGGTTGACCAGCGCCGCGCCGAGCAAAAGGAAGAAATGTTCAATTCCCGCACAAAGGTTACACTTGACAACCTGTTTGAGCAAATGCAGCAGGGCGAAATGAAAGAACTTCAGATCATTGTCAAGGGTGACGTTCAGGGCTCTGTGGAAGCGGTTCGCCAGTCACTCGAAAAGCTGGGCAACGAAGAAGTCCGTGTGAATGTTATTCACGGCGGTGTCGGCGCGATCAGTGAATCCGATGTTATGCTCGCTTCCGCATCCAATGCGATTATCGTTGGCTTTAACGTGCGCCCCGACCCGGTTGCCGAGGAAAACGCCAAGCGCGACGGCGTTGACGTACGCCTGTACCGCATCATTTACACCTGCATTGAGGAAATCGAGTCCGCAATGAAGGGCATGCTTGCACCGAAATTCCGTGAGATCGCTCTGGGCAAGGCCGAGTGCCGTGAAGTTTATAAAATTACCAATGTCGGCGTTATTGTCGGTTCCCACGTTACTACCGGCAAAATTGCCCGCAACGCTCAAATCCGCGTAGTACGTGACGGAATCGTAATTACAGAGGATAAGATTTCCTCACTGAAACGCTTCAAGGACGACGCCAAGGAAGTTGCCGAAGGTTATGACTGCGGTATCGGTCTGGAACATTTCAATGATATTAAAGTCGGCGATATTCTGGAAGCTTTTATCATGGAAGAATATAGAGATTAATAATAAAAATAAAACTCAGTGAACAGTGAACAATAAAAGATGAATCTCTTTTCGGGCCGCCGAATGCGGCGGCCCTTAAGATTTTTATTTTGACTTTACTACGGAGGAATTATAAAATGGCCAGCCATAGAATAGGTCGTACTACCGAGGACATCAGGCGTGAATTAACCGCGATTTTCCGTGAGCTGAAAGACCCGCGGGTTCAGGGGCTGATCAGCATTGTCCGGGTAGATGTAACTAGCGATTTATCTTTTTGCACCGTATATGTCAGCGCAATGGGCGGTATGGAGCAGGCGAAGCAGGCCGTTACAGGGCTTAAGTCCGCGTCCGGCTTTGTTCGTCATGAGCTTGGCGCGAGGCTTGAGCTTAGGCATGTTCCGGAGCTTGTGTTCAAAGCAACTGATTCCATCGAATACAGCGCTAATATTTCGAAGCTGCTTAATGATTTAAGGAGTGAGCCGGATGATAAGCCTGAATGAAACGGCGGAGTTCCTGCGCGGCACCGATTACATTCTGGTATTGAGCCACCAGTACCCGGACGGCGACACCCTCGGCGCTTCCACGGCGCTCTGCCGCGGACTGCAAAAAATGGGCAAGCGCGCAATGGTGCGGTGCTCCGATGAGATCGGTCCGAAATATCAATTTCTTTTTCAGGGGATTCAGCCGGATGACTTTACCCCGAAGACGGTTGTCGCGGTGGATATCGCTGACCTTGTCCTGCTGGGCGAACCGCTCAGGAGCCTTTACGGCGACAGAATCGACTTATGCATTGATCATCATCCTTCTAACTCGTGCTACGCTGAGCGCTGCTATATCGACCCGAAAGCGGCGGCTACTTGCGAAATTATTTTTTCAGTATTAAAGCTGCTGAATGTGGAAATCGACCAAAGCATAGCCGCCAGTCTTTACACCGGTATCACGACCGATACCGGATGTTTTAAATACACCAATGTAACGCCGGCAACATACCGGATTGCTGCTGATCTGGTGGAAACGGGTATGGATGCGCCGAAAATCAACCGTACCATGTTTGACACCAAGAGCCGCGCCCGTATGGAAATTGAGCGCCGTGTTCTGGATACCATTGAGTATTTTTACGATAACCGCGTCGCGGCAGTTGTTATTACGCAGCAAATGATTCAGGAAACCGGCGTTTTGGAAGATGACATTGAAGGGCTTTCCTCCATTCCGCGTCAAATAGAAGGCGTGCTTATCGGGGCCACCTTCCGCGAAAAAGCCGCAGGCGGCTACAAAGTTTCTCTGCGAGCTCAATATCCGGCCAACGCTTCCAAAATCTGCGCGAAGTTCGGCGGCGGCGGTCATGCCGGCGCGGCGGGCTGCTCGTTTGATACTTCCATTGAGGAAGCAAAATCACAAATGATGCGCGTAATCGGCGAGTCCCTGAACGAACACTGAAAATGACTGCTTGTACAGCGGAATGAGGAGCGATAACAGAATGGACGGCGTTATCATTATCGATAAGCCGCAGGATTTCACCTCGTTCGACGTGGTTGCGGTCATGCGGCGGCTTTGCGGTCAGAAAAAAATCGGGCATACCGGAACGCTCGACCCCATGGCGACGGGCGTTTTGCCGTTGCTTTTGGGCAAGGCAACCCGTGCAGCGCCGCTTTTGGAAGACACCAACAAAGAATACGAAGCAGGGTTTCAGCTTGGTTATTCTACCGATACACAGGACAGCACCGGCAAAACATTGAAAGAAAGCGACGTTCCCGTGACACGGGAGCAGCTTGAAGCGGTGTTGCCAGCTTTTCGCGGCGATATTCTACAGACGCCGCCCATGTATTCGGCAGTGCAAAAGGACGGGCAGCGGCTTTACGCCCTTGCACGGCAGGGGATTGAAGTGGAGCGCGACGCGCGGCCGATTACGATATACAAATTGGAACTGAATGAATATAATGAATCAACCCGGAGCGGCAGCCTTACGGTTCGCTGCTCGAAGGGTACCTATATCAGAACCATCTGCGCGGATATCGGCGAACAGCTTGGCGCGTTCGGTGTAATGTCCTCGCTCAGGCGGACGGCCGCTGCGGGGTTTTTCCTTGCGGATGCGGTTACGCTGGAGGAGGCAAGAACGCTTTCGGAGCAGGGAACTTTGGCGCAGCGCGTACTGCCCACCGAGCACCTGTTCCGCAGCCGCCCCGCAGTGCGGGTAAGTCCCGCGCAGGCACAGCGTTTCGGCAACGGCGGCGGGCTTAGCCTTGAACGAACCACAATCGCGCCGGAGGATAAAAAAGACGGCATGGAATTTCGCGTTATTTCACCTAACGGCGAATTTTTGGGGCTGGGCGCCGTTAAGCTTGAAAAGGCGGAACTCAGTGTACTTCGGCTTTTTTGCACGAAAGAGTAATCGGGTTCTGTGCGGGATGACAATGGGAGCAAAAGAATGAAAGTATATCATGATTTAACGACGTCAGTGCAGAACACCGCCGTGGCGCTTGGTAACTTTGACGGACTGCACCTTGGCCACCAAAAGGTGATTTCCTCCGCGGTGGCTCAAAAAGCGCAGGGGCTTTCGCCCACGGTTCTCACCTTTGCCGCGAATCCGCTGACTGACCTTGGCGGCAGGGCGGGCGGCGAAATTATTACACAGGAACAAAAAATAGACCTGCTCGGGCAGCTTGGCGTTGAGCAGCTGTATATATTGAACTTCGCGGAGGTTAAGGATTTTACTCCCGAAGAATTTGTGAATCAAATCCTGGTCCGCGTCTGCTGCGCCAAAACAGTCTGCTGCGGATTTAACTTTACATTCGGCTGCGGCGGAAGGGCAAACAGCCAGACGCTCAGCCGGCTCTGTGCAGAGCGTGGAATTCATACGCAGGTTGCCGGAGCGGTGCTGTTTGACGGGGAACCCGTCAGTTCCACACGGATTCGTTCGCTGATTGCAAACGGGGATGTGGATGAAGCGGCGGAGCTGCTGGGCAGGCCCTACGGCTACCATTCGGAAGTACAGCACGGCAGGCGAATCGGGCGCACGCTCGGAACTCCTACGCTGAATCAGGCAATTCCGAAGGATTTTGTTCTTCCCCTTTTCGGCGTGTACGTTTCAAAGGTCATTTTAAACGGTCACGAATATATCGGGGTAACGAATGTGGGGATTAATCCTACCGTCGGCGCATCCTGCGCGCGGGCGGAAACATGGATGCCCGATTATCACGGCCCCGACTTTTACGGGGAAACAGTTCAGGTGAATCTGATCAAATTTCTTCGGCCGGAAGTTCGATTCAGCGGATTAGACGAATTGAAAACGGCAATCCTAATGGATGGTGAGCAGGCTAGGGAGTTTTTCGCCAGAAACGAACCGAAGCGTTCATAAATAAGGATTTACAAACAGGCGAGCACATGTTATAATTATTTCGTTCTATGCCCCTTTCCCGGATTACGGAGTAAGCCCCAATGGGGAATTCACCAGCCGTTTTCTGCGACTGCGGGTAAATAATTTAAAAGGTGGAAAATACCATGTTAAAAGAGGAAAAAACCGCAATAATCAAAGAGTACGCCGTACATGAGGGCGACACAGGGTCCCCGGAGGTTCAAATCGCAGTTCTCACCAAGAGAATCAACGACTTGACCGAGCACCTCAGATCTCATCAAAAAGATCATCACTCACGCCGTGGCCTGTTAAAGATGGTTGGCTCGAGAAGAAGCTTGCTCAACTACCTGCAGAACAGCGACATTGAGCGTTACCGTACCATTATTGCAAAGCTTGGTATCCGCAAGTAATATCAGTCTGTTTAGGCAGGCGGCTTTTGCCGCCTGCCTTTAGGCTATTATGTAAACTGATTACAGGCAGGAGTGGGACTTTAGCAGTGAAACGAGGCCCCGTAGCACGGGGGTTGGTTTTATTGCTAAACCTGTTTCCCCCCTGTAAAATGATGAAAATGGAGGAACAGTATGTTTGAGAATTTTAAAACGTATTCAATTGATTTTGCCGGACGTCCGCTCGTAATTGAAACCGGTAAAATGGGCCAGCTTGCAAACGGCGAGTGCCTGGTTCGTTACGGCGAAACTGTGGTTCATGTTGCCGTTACAGCATCGCCGAAGCCGCGAGAGGGCGTGGATTTCTTCCCGCTTTCCGTTGACTTTGAAGAAAAGCTTTACTCCGTGGGCAGAATTCCGGGCTCTTATTTAAAAAGAGAAGGCAGACCGAGCGACAAGGCAGTTCTTGTTTCCCGTGTAATTGACCGCCCGATTCGTCCGCTCTTCCCGAAGGATATGCGCAACGACGTTTCCGTTGTCTGCACCGTAATGGCTGTTGACCACGACTGCCTGCCCGAAATTGCGGCAATGATCGGTACTTCCATCGCAATCAGCATTTCCGACATTCCGTGGAAAGGTCCGATTTCCGGCGTTTCTGTGGGCTATGTGGACGGCGAATACGTCATTAACCCAACCTCCGCTCAGCGCAAGGTTTCTCAGATGGCAGTTACCGTCGCTTCTTCCGATTCCCGTATTCCGATGATCGAAGCGGGTGCGAACATCGTTTCCGACGAAGTGATGTACAACGGCATTATGGCCGGCCATGAAGCAAACCAGAAGATCATTGAATTTATCAAGGGCATCAAGGCGGAAATCGGTAAGCCGAAGTTCGACTATCCGAGCAACGAGCCGGATGAAGAAATGCTCAGCGCCATTAAGGCATTTGCGACAGAGGATGTCAAGCTCGCGCTCGACACCGACGACAAATCCGTGCGTGACGCAAGACTCAAGCCGATTTATGAAAAAGTACATCAGGAATTTGATGGAAAATATCCGGATCAGGCTGCGAAAATCGACGAGTGCATGTACAAAACACAGAAGAACATCGTGCGCCGCTGGTTGTTGGACGAGCAGAAACGTGTGGATGGCAGAACCATGGATCAGATGCGTCCGCTCGCAGCGGAAGTTGACCTTCTGCCGCGCGTACACGGTTCCGGTATGTTCACCAGAGGCCAGACTCAGGTTCTTACCGTTGCAACCCTTGGCCCGGTAAGCGACTGCCAGCTTCTTGACGGTATTGATGAAGAAGAAAGCAAGCGCTACATCCACCATTACAACTTCCCGTCCTACTCCGTTGGCGAAACAAAACCGAGCCGCGGCCCGGGCAGACGCGAAATCGGCCATGGCGCTCTTGCGGAAAGAGCACTTGTTCCCGTTATTCCGCCGGTTGAAGAATTCCCGTACGCCTACCGTCTTGTTTCCGAAGTTCTTTCCTCCAACGGCTCCACATCACAGGCTTCCATCTGCGGCAGTACGCTTGCACTGATGGCTGCCGGCGTGCCGATTAAGGCGCCTGTCGCCGGTATTTCCTGCGGCTTGATCACCGAAGGCGACCGCTGGATGACCATGGTTGATATTCAGGGTCTGGAAGACTTCTTCGGCGATATGGACTTTAAGGTTGCCGGTACTCACGAAGGAATTACCGCAATCCAGATGGATTTGAAAATAGACGGCTTAACCCCTGAAATGGTGAAGGAAGCACTGGAAAAGACGCATAAAGCAAGGGATTATATCCTTGACGAAGTTATGCTCAAAGCCATTCCCGAGCCGCGTAAGGAACTTTCCAAGTATGCACCGAAAATGCTCTCCACTTTAATTCCGGTTGATAAAATCCGTGAAGTAATCGGTTCGGGCGGTAAGGTCATTCAAAAGATCTGCGCCGAATGCAGCGTAAAAGTGGATGTAGAGGAAGACGGCCATATCTTCGTTTCCGGTATTGATGCCGAAAACTGCAAGCGCGCAATGACCATTATCGACACCATTGTGCATGACCCGGAGCCGGGCGCCATTTATAACGGCAAGGTAACCCGCATCATGGACTTCGGCGCATTTGTTGAAATTGCACCGGGCAAAGAAGGCTTGGTTCACATTTCCCGCCTTGACGTGAAACGCATTGACAAGGTAACGGATGTCGTCAACGTCGGGGATCAAATCATGGTTAAAGTGCTTGAAGTGGATGATAAGGGCAGACTGAACCTTTCCCGCCGCGATGCTTTGATCGAGGTGGAAGGACTGGTACCGGAAAATGAAATTTCCGATGCGCCCCGCCGCCCAATGCCCCGCCGCGACGACCATCGCCGTGACGACCGTCCGCGTGACGAAGACCGCCCCCGCGCAAGCAATGGCTTTATTGCAAACACCAATAAGCCAAGAGAATAATCTGTTATAAAACAAACGGGGCAACCCGCCGACAGCCATCCGATTTTTCGGGTGGCTGTTTATATAAGCAAAAGAAGCATGAACCGGCTAAGCCGGGAAAGGGAGAAATTCAGATGAACGATATTTTAGATTGTATCCTCACACGCAGAAGCATTCGCAGTTATCAGGAAACGCAGGTCAGCGAAGAAGACTTGAATCAAATATTAAACGCGGCTGTTTATGCGCCCAGCGGGAGCAACAGCCAAACCTGGCTTTTTACCGCGATACAGAATAAAAGTAAGTTGAAAAAACTGAATGAACTGCTTCGCCAAGGCTTTTTGGAGTGGCAGCCCGGCGAAAACGAATACCCCGCAAAGCTGGGCGCGAAAAAGCGCGCAGAAAACGAGGATGCCAATTTCTTTTATCATGCGCCAACCTTGGTCATTGCTTCCAACGTACCGAACTACGCCAACGCGATGGCGGACTGTTCCACAGCGCTGCAAAACATCTTCCTGTCGGCGCATTCGCTCGGGCTTGGCTCCTGCTGGATTAATCAGCTGACTTGGCTGAACGGCTGCGCAAAAGTGCGCGAATACCTGGCTGAACTCGGAATCCCGAAAGAGCACGTTATCTGCGGAGCAGCGGCAATCGGTTACCACAACGGGGAATTGCCCAAAGCGGCCGCAAGAAAAAAGAACACGGTTCATATTGTGCGATGACCGGCTTTCTACATAATATTTTTCAGAATACAGAAATCATTTACACTTTGCTTCTTCAATATTAGCATGGGATATGCTATAATTTAACGAAGAATAATTTTGAGGAGAAAACCAACATGTCCGCTATTACACAGGCGAAACGAATTGTCATCAAAGTCGGAACATCCACCTTAACCTATGAAAACGGCAAGATGAACCTGCGCCGCATGGAAACGCTCTGTAAAGTGCTGAGCGACCTGCAGAACTCCGGTCGTGAAATTGTGCTTGTTACTTCCGGCGCAATCGGCGTCGGCGTCGGCAAACTGGGGCTGTCCGAACGACCGCAGGAAACCGAAAAAAAGCAGGCGGTGGCCGCAGTCGGCCAGTGCGAGCTGATGTTTACTTATGATAAGCTGTTCGGGGAGTACAACCGCATTGTCGCGCAGGTGCTTTTGACCGCCGACGTGGTTGCGAACGAACATAATAAAAAGAATACCCAGAATACATTTGATGAACTCATTAAAATGGATATTATCCCGGTAGTAAACGAGAACGACTCCGTAGCTGTTGACGAGTTGGTCGGCAACAATTTCGGGGACAACGACACGCTTTCCGCAACCGTAGCAGGGCTGGTGGATGCGGATCTTTTGGTGATTCTTACCGATATTGACGGCCTGTACGATTCCAATCCCCGCGTAAACCCGAACGCACAGCGCATTCCGTATGTGGCAGGGGTGACGGATGAGATTCGCGCCATTGCGGGCGGAACCGGTTCAAACCGCGGCACCGGCGGAATGAGCACCAAGGTCAACGCGGCTGCAATTGCAAACGCCGCCGGAATTTGCTGCTGCGTCATAAGCGGAGCAGACCCAAAAATGCTTTACCGCCTTTTTGACGGCGAACAAATTGGGACAGTTTTCGGCGTATCAAAGGAGTAAGATAGAAATGAACAATGAAAAGTGAACAATTGGGGCACGGACTTCCTCCGGCTTTGCGAAGCCACCTCCCTCTGAGGGAGGCTGGGGCCATTCTTTGCCTCCCTCCTTGAGGGAGGTATCGCCCGCAGGCGACGGAGGGAGTTCGTTCTGCATTGTACATTGTTAGTTGTTAACTGTTAATTGAAATAGAGGTGACATCATGACTGTTTTGGAGCAAATGGGAAAAAATGCAAAAGATGCTTCGCGCAGGCTGGCAACAGCGGGAGCGCTGAAAAACAAAGCGCTGCTTGCAATGGCCGATGCGCTGGAGGCAGGCGAAGGTGAAATTTTAGCCGCCAACTCGCTGGATATATCCGCGGCAAAGGAAAGCGGAATGAGCGAATCCATGCTTGACCGCCTTGTACTGAATTGCACACGAGTGCAGGGCATGGCGCAGGGTATCCGCGACGTGGCGGCGCAGAACGACCCTATCGGCACCGTAATCGGGGGCAGCGTGCGTCCGAACGGGCTGAAGATCGAGCAGGTACGCGTTCCGCTTGGCGTCATCGGAATTATTTATGAGGCAAGGCCGAACGTGACCGCCGACGCGGCGGCGCTTTGCCTGAAAGCCGGAAACGCGGTTATTCTGCGCGGCGGCAGGGAGGCAATCCGTTCCAATCAGTCCATTGCGGAGGTAATGCGGATCGCCGCAGAGCAGGCAGGACTGCCGAAAGACTGTATTCAGCTTGTGCAGGATACCGACCGTTCTTCCTCTGTCGAAATGATGCAGCTCACCGAATATCTTGACGTGCTGATTCCGCGCGGGGGCAGGGGCCTGATTCAGAGCGTGGTGCAGAACTCCCGCGTGCCGGTCATTGAAACCGGCTCCGGCAACTGCCATGTTTATGTGGACGATACCGCCGATATAGAAATGGCGGCAAACATAATTTTCAATGCGAAAACCTCCCGCCCGTCAGTGTGCAACGCGATTGAAACCGTGCTTGTCCACAAGGATATTGCACAAAAGGCACTGCCCGTAATAAAGTCGCGCCTTGATAAAAAGCAGGTGGAGCTGCGCGGCTGCGAAAAGACGCGCGCCATTTTGGGCGAAAGCGTTGTTCCTGCCGAAGAAGAGGACTGGGCAACGGAATATTTAGATTACATTCTGGCGGTAAAAGTTGTGGACAATATCGAGGAAGCAATGGAGCACATCGCACGGTATTCCAGCGGACACAGCGAAGCAATCATTACGAAAAGCTATGAAAACGCGCAGAAGTTTACCGCACAGGTCGATTCCGCCGCGGTTTACGTCAATGCATCCACCCGCTTTACGGACGGCGGCGAGTTCGGTCTTGGTGCGGAAATCGGAATTTCCACTCAAAAACTGCATGCACGCGGCCCAATGGGCGTAAACGAGCTGACTTCAACCAAGTTTATTATCAGCGGCAGCGGACAAATACGATAGAAAACGGGGCTTGTTGCAATGAGTAAAAAAACAAAAAATATTAACGGCTTTTCTGCCGACTACCGTGGCGCTTACGATAAGCCGGCGGAAAATGAAGCCGTTAATCCGGTAATCAGTGAACCTGAAGCCGAGGACATTCTTCCTGAATTTGAAGAAAATCCTGACGAGGAGCTTTTAACAAAATGGTCGGATGAGCTGGAACCGGGGCAGCTGGTGCGGCCCGAACCCAAAAAGCCCGCCCGCCGGCGCGGCAGGCGTCGCTACGGCGTGGCGGTGGGGTCGCTGGTATTGGTTTTGGCAATAGTGGGTGTTGCTTTTATTGCTACCACTATCGGCAATCAGATTTATACCGCTGCTACCGATGACAGCAAGCTGCGTGAATACGATGCCTTCCTGACGCCTGTTATCATGCAGGATCCGCAGCCGTTTGCTTCACCGGATAAGGCAACTGATGAATTTGTTTTAAACGCCTCCCTATGGCGGACTATTACGGCTAATAACGGTACGAATTACACCGAATATGACGATGCGGGCAGAGTTCTGGTTCCGCTGGGCGATGTGGTGCAGTCCTGCCGGGACCTTTTCGGCCCCGACTGCCAGCTGCAGGCGAAAACTCCTGCCCAGGAAACCTTCTTCGAATATAACTCGGATGAAAACAAATTTCATGTAGCTCTTTATTCTTCGGACAGCACATTTGTGCCGTATACCGACAACGCAAAAAAACAGGGTGACAGTACGATCCTGCGCGTGGGTTACGTTTCACCGAGCGACGCATGGCGCACTCAGACTTCAAGCACCGTTACCGCGCCAAAGCCGACAAAATATATGGACTATGTACTGAAAACCAATCCTTCTACCAATAAGGAATATATTTACGCAATTCAGGCTGTCAAAGAATCTTAGGTTTCAAAAACGAAAGACTACGGAGGATTAACGGATTTGAAATTCACCGAACGTATCTTTTCCGTTACTCCGTTTATAAAATCAGGTACATTAATGCGAATATCACCCCCGTGTCTGCTTTGTCTTCCACCAACAGAATAATAAGCACTAAAATCAGGGTCCGTTCGCTGTCAGCCATCAAGCTGCCGAAAATGTCGCCGATCGGGCTCAGCAGCCCTTTCATGGGCTCTTGTTCCGGGGCGTCCCGGTGCCGTGGAGTCGGTATCTCGGAAGGCACATGCTGCTCCTGCGGCGGTGTGTGCCTTACCGGCGGCGGAACCACGGGCGGTGCCGGCCTGTTCTGAACCGGGGCGGGTCTTGCTGCGGGTATGTTCAGCGTTGGTGCTGAGCCTTGCGCCCGGGCCTGCATTTCCCGCGCACGCCGAATTGCATCCTGCTGCAAACGCTGCATATCATAATTATAACTATCAGCCATATGTTATCCTCCGAATAATCCGCCGAGCAGGTCGCTGCCCTTCAGGAGCGGGAGCAGCCTCATCATCTGCATCAGTTTAATGGCTTCATCCAGCTTTTTCTGCCGTTCTTCCCCTAACAGGGGACGTAAAGCGTGTAAAAATCTTGTGTTATCGTCCTCCTGCCGGAAGTTGGAAAGCAGAGGTGCGACTTTCATAATCGTATGCAGCAATTCACCATCTATACCGGGAATGGAACTGTCGTTTTGCTCCGGCTGCGGCGCGGCAGGCTGCGTGTTTGATGCTGCGCCGCCCAGAAGCCCGGCAATACTCTTGATCTGGTCAAGACTACCGGGGTTGTTTAGCAGCTCGCCGAGTTTCGAAGCAAGGTCATCCATTATTTTCCTCCCTTAAATTTCTGCAGGAGCTGCTGCGCTTGCGGTGTGCTCAGAATTTTTTCTGTAGCAGTTTTATCGGATAAAATACCGTCCAGCTTTTTTCGGTCTTCTGCGCTGAGCTGGCTCAACAGACTGTTCAGAAGCTGCTTTTGATCTTCATTATTTGGCATACTATCACCCCGATATCATTGTATGATACGGGGCTGTAATATATAACTTGACGGACAGGGGTTCAATTTGAAGAAATTATGAAGCCCATAAATCAGCAGATTACTTAAAAAGCAACCGGTATTTCCCGTGCGAAACCGGACTGGCTTTTTGGCTCCCTTTATTTCGCACGGAGAAACGGTGACTGTAAAACAATGCGCATTTTAGTGGTTTCGGACACGCACAAGGATGAGTATTCCCTGCGCAAAGCAATTTTGGAGCAGACCAAAGCGGAAGTTGTGATTCATTTGGGCGACGGCGCCGACGAGGCGCAGAAGATGAAGGAATCTTTCCCGGAAAAAATGTTTGTAATGGTGCGCGGCAATTGCGACTGGGGCTCAGCACTGCCGGTTATTGATGAAATTACCGTGAGCGGAAAGAAGATTTTCTGCACGCACGGCTATTCTTACAACGTGAAGTATGGCTACGGAGAGGCAATCTCCGCCGCACGCAGCCATGAAGCGGATATTCTGCTGTTCGGCCACACGCATGAAGCCGTATGCGAATATGAGGATGGGCTTTACATCATGAACCCGGGCAGCCTTTTCGGCGCGCAGGGAACGTATGGAATTATTGATATTACTCCTGCGGGAATAGTAACCAACATCATAAAAATATAATTGACAGTAATTACAAGTAATGATACGCTTGAACTGAAAAACATGATTTGAAAGGAAAGTGGTTAGGATGACTGAATATGAAAGATGGCTTGGCACGGAGCTTGACGACCCGGATTTAACGGAGGAACTCCATCAAATCAAAGATTCACCCGACGAAATTAATGATAGATTTTACCGCAATTTGGAGTTTGGCACGGGCGGTCTGCGCGGTGTGATCGGCGCCGGCACAAACCGCATGAACGTTTATACTGTGCGCAAGGCGACGCAGGGCCTTGCAAACTATTTATTAAAGCACAGCGGAAAATCAGTCGCAATTGCTTACGACAGCCGCAATAAGTCCGACGTGTTCGCAAAACAGTGCGCAGCGGTTTTGGCGGCGAACGGAATCAAAGCGCATATCTATCCGTGGCTTTCACCGACTCCGACCCTTTCTTATGCTGTCCGTTATTTAAAATGCGACGCGGGTATCTGTGTTACCGCCAGCCACAACCCTGCGAAGTATAACGGATATAAAGCTTACGGCAGCGACGGCTGCCAGATTGCTATGGAAATGGCGGATGAAGTTCTGGCCGAAATCAATAGCCTCGACATTTTCAGTAATGTCAAGCATATGGATTTTGAAGAGGGCGTAAAGCAGAACCTGATCAGCTATATTCAAGATGAAGTAATTGATTCTTTCCTCGATGAAGTGAGCAAACAGAGCGTGCTGCCGGGCAAATGCACCGGCTTAAAAGTGGTATATACCCCGCTAAACGGTACTGGCCTTGTCTGTGTGACCCGCATTCTTGACCGGATTGGCGTTAAGGATGTTACCGTTGTGCCGGAACAGGAATTCCCGGACGGCAATTTCCCCACCTGCCCGTTCCCGAACCCCGAAATCAAAGAAGCGCTGCAAAAGGGACTTGACCTTTGTGCAAAAGTCCAGCCGGATTTGCTGGTTGCTACTGACCCGGACTGTGACCGCTGCGGAATTGCAGTCAATCAGAACGGTGAGTTTGTGCTGATGAGCGGCAATGAAGTCGGCGTGCTTCTGCTGGACTTTATCGCGCGCATTCGTGTGCAGAACGGCACCATGCCCAAAAACCCGGTTGCGGTATCCACTATTGTAAGCACCGACATGACGGAACCGGTGGCGCGGGAATACGGAATTCAGCTTGTCAAAGTGCTGACCGGCTTTAAATACATCGGCGACCAGATTGCATTGTTGGAGGAACAGGGCGAAGCCGACCGCTACCTGTTTGGATTTGAGGAGAGCTACGGCTACCTTTCCGGCGGTTATGTCCGCGATAAGGACGCGGTCGACGCAAGCATGCTGATTTGCCAAATGGCGTATGATTACAAGCAGAAGGGGATGACTCTGGTTGACGCCATGAGCGCCCTTTATAAAAAGCACGGATATTACAGAAATGATTTAATGAACTTCGGGTTTGAAGGAGAAGACGGAATGATTCAGATGAATCATATTATGGATTCCCTCCGCAAGGACGCCCCGAAACAGATTGCAGCGTATCAGGTGGTGGGTTGGAGCGATTACGAAACGTCACAGCGCTGTGACGACGGCAAAAAAAGTGAAATCACCCTGCCCAAGTCCAATGTGCTGGAATACCGGCTGGAAAACGGCAGCAAACTGATTGTGCGCCCCAGCGGCACCGAGCCGAAGATTAAAATTTACCTTTCCGGCAAGGGAGCAACGCAGGAGGATTCCGAAAATATTATTGAAGCGCTTCGTGCGGCGGCTCCTCAGTTGCTGGGAATCTGATTTCAATGAACAGTGAAGAGTGAACAATGAACAATAACTCCCTCCGACTTTTCGAAGCCACCATCCCCCGGCTGCCTACACCCTTTTGCCGCTTCGCAGCATTTCCCCTAACAGGGAAACACCCTCGAGGGTGAGGTTTGGAAAAGGCCTGTGGCGGTCAGAACGTCAATGAAAACCTAAAATCTTAATCATTGCTTATTGGTCTATGGGGATACCGGGGGAATCCAAGGGGGATTTTATGGAGCCCTCCCGATGGGATTCAAAATCCCCCTTGGGCGTACTTTGCTGACTTTCGTACGCAAACGAAAGTCAGTGCCTGTCCGGCATGAGGACAAGGCTAACACAATGAACAATTAATAATTGGGGTTCAGACTCCCTCCGCCGCCTGCGGGAGGTTCTTTCATTAAAAAACGGGAAGGGGATTGTTATGTCGAAACGGTTTATTGACTGCAGTGCAAACGATTGTAATGAAATGAACAAAGAGGAACTGCTTAAATCCATTGCCTTGAGCGAGGGCCGCGTGATGGTGTGTGAAACTATCGGCGCAGTTCAGCCGATGCTCGGAAACATTACTAATGCGGAGTTTGCCGCAAGCATGGGCGCAGATATGCTGCTGCTGAACATGTTCGACGTGAATGAACCGCAGATATTGGGGCTGCCCAAAGTGAACAAAGCCGAAACAATCCGGGAATTAAAACGCCTTACCGGGCGTGTCGTCGGGGTAAATCTGGAACCTGCCGATCCGGACTTTTCCGCAGGGGCCGATGACGGCACATGGAGCTTGACCAACGGACGGCAGGCTACACTTCAAAATGCGAAAATCCTTTGCGCTATGGGCGCCGGCATGATTGTGCTGACCGGCAATCCGGGCATTGGGGTGCAGAATCACGCAATCATCGAATCGCTGAAAACCATTTCAAAGGAACTCGGCGATAAAATCATCCTCACAGCGGGTAAAATGCACGCTTCCGGCATTTTGGAAGAAGCGGGGCAGAACTTAATCACCAAAGAAGACATTAAGGCTTTCAAGGATACGGGCGCGGATATTATTTTGATGCCTGCGCCGGGCACGGTTCCGGGAATCACAATGGAATACATCCGGGAACTGGTTACGTACGCGCACAGCCTTGGCGCGCTTACGCTTACAGCAGTGGGCACGTCACAGGAAGGTGCCGACCGCGAAACTATCCGTCAAATTGCGTTAATGTGCAAAATGACCGGCACGGATATGCATCATCTTGGTGACGCGGGTTACATCGGCATGGCGTTGCCGGAAAATATTACGGCATATTCCATTGCCATCAAGGGAATTCGCCATACCTATCGCCGCATGGCACGGTCAATCAACAGATAAAAAAATATTTTAACAATAGTTAAAAAAAGTATTGACATAATAATAAATTGATGCTATTATATATAACAGTTATACAGCACAGAACAACCGGAGTTCGCGCGATATATTTGAATTAGCGCCATGCGAATTGCATACTATCAATGCTGATAGTAAGGTCCTGTATATTCGAGAGGTTAGGGAATATTCCTTAACCTCTTTTTTTGCACCCAAATATTCGCAATATGAACAATATTGTCGGAATAGATTGAAAATTTATGTAAAACATCCTATAATAAATAAAATTGTAGAAGATGAAGCAATGAATTTTCAGCCTCCTTTCACGGCATTGTCCGTTTTGGAATGGAATTAACGATAAAGGAGCGAAATACATGATACAAAATCAATTCACAGAGCCCGGCCCGGTACTGCGGGCGGACGGAAGTCCGGTTGCAGGGTATGCAACAAAAGGAATCTTGCAGTATAACCGCGCGGCAATTCAGGCACCGCCGTGGCGGATTAAGGAATGGGATTTTTACCAGGTTTCGGACGGTGAAAAATGTTTGCAGTTCACCCTTGGGCACGCTTCTTACATCGGGCAGCTTTGCGTTATGCTGTTTAATTTCAAGACCGGTGAAAAGATTGCCACAGTTTCAAAGCTGATTCCGTTTCCATTCGGTTCTATGCATCTGCCTGCGAACGCCGATTCTGACTCAACGCTGTCAAGCAGCCACGGCGGAATGAAAATGGAATTTGTTACCGAAGGGCCGCGGCGCCGCCTTTCCTGCCGCTGCGGGGATTTCGAAGCGAGTATCAATCTGGCTCGGCAAAATGAAAATGCGACGGTGATTAATGTTCCATTCGACCAAAGCCCGAATCAATTTTATTATAACCATAAAATTAACTGTATGACCGCCGAGGGAAGCGCAAAATGCGGCGGTAAAGAATACAGTTTCAACCCTGCGGATTCCTTCGGTTTGCTTGACTGGGGGCGTGGTGTGTGGCCGTTTTCCAATGAGTGGTACTGGAGCAACGGTACGGGAATGGTAAACGGGCAGATTTTCGGCTTTAATCTGGGGTGCGGTTTCGGCAATACGTCCGCCGCGACCGAAAATATGCTTTTCTATCAAAATCAAGCGCATAAGCTTGCAAATGTTCGGATTACCCATGAATCGGATTTCATGCAGCCGTGGCATCTGGTTGAGGATGAGGGAAGGCTCAATTTCACCATGACCCCGTTGTATGACCGCACGACGCGCGATAAGGTGCTGTTTATCGACAACTGCTGCCATCAGGTATTCGGTTTGTTCAGTGGCCGTGCCGTGCTGGATGACGGCAGCGTACTGCAAATTAAAAATCTGCCCGCTTTCGCGGAGCACGCGGTGAATAACTGGTAATACATATCAATGAACAATTAAGAATGAACAGTGAACAATTGAGGTACGGACTCCCTCCGGCTTTGCGAAGCCACCTCCCTCATGGAGGGAGGCTAAGGAATGAACAGTGAACAATGAACAATTGGGTACGGACCCCCTCCGTCAATCCGAGATTGACACCTCCCTCATAGAGGGAGGCTAGGGGAATGAATTCTTAGCTGTTTATCTTCCTTTGTATTTCTTCTTCCGCTTTGTGAATTTGTTCCGCGAAAAATTGTGAGTCGACCTCGCGGAACGTCCTGCATGGCTGCGGTTCGGATGGCAGGTCAGCAAGCTGCTTTTCCATAATGATTAAATCATGCCATTTCCCAAATTTAAAACCGGTGCGCTGATAAATGCCGAGCGGCCGATATCCGTGGTTTGCATGGAATCCTTCGCTCACCGGGTTTGGGTGCGTAATCAGCGCGTACAGGTTCAGGTAGCCCTGCTCTCGAAGCATGTTTTCCAGGCAGTGATACAGAGCCGATGCAATTCCCATACGGTGGAATTCCGGCGAAAGGTATACGCTCATTTCCGCATCCCACTGAAAAGCCGCGCGCGGGCGGAACAGGGAAGCATAGGCATAACCTGCTGTTTGTCCGTCAATCTCGCAGATCAGCCAGGGGAACCTGCGGGTAACGTTTTCTATTCTTGACGCGAATTCTTCGGCGGCGGGCACTTCATACTCGAATGTTATGGCGGTATCCCTTATGTACGGTGCGTAAATTTCTAACATCGCGGGCGCATCTTTTATTTTGGCAATACGTATTTTTATGTTCTTCATCCTGACAGTCCTTTTTACCCGAATTTAGCAGACTGAACCATCGGCTTTCAGCCTGTAGCGGTTCAATTTATTATAGCATGAATCCCACTCAAAACAAGTGCGTTCACGTTTTGCAATATGGGACAAAATCTTCTGATAATATGGAGTTACTGTTTTCTTATTCAGACTCTGTGGTATAATAAGGGAAGATATGAAAATGGACGTGCCGGTTATGCGGTAAATACGGACGAGGTGTTGCACATGAATCATGGCGATTTCATTTTAAAGATTAATTCCCATTATAACCTGTTCACAAAGGCTGAACGGAAAGTAGCCGACTTTGTTCTGCAGAATCCTAAAAAGGTACTGTTCATGTCCATTACGGACTTGGCGGATGTCTGCAGCGTGGGCGACACGAGCGTGTTCCGCTTCTGCAAAACGCTGCATCTTCAGGGGTATCAGGAGTTTAAAATGCAGCTTTCCCTCAGTATAGGCGGCGGTGGGGACGAAGACGACGACAGTCAGCCGGAGGCAATCGGAAGAATCAACCAGACTGACACGCTTGACACGCTCACCAGAAAAGTACTCCAAACAAATCTGAGCGCCCTGAATGAAACTTACGAACTGCTCGACATGGAGATTCTTTCAAAAGCAGTGGATTTTTTGCTTCAGGCGGCACGGATTCATTTTTTCGGGGTCGGTTCTTCGCTGGTTACGGCGATGGATGCCATGAATAAGTTTCTGCGCATCACGCCGAGCGTCAGCTGCGTTGCGGATTCGCACATGCAGGCAATGGCTGCTTCACTCATGGCGCCGGAAGACGTTGCCGTGATTATTTCGTATTCCGGCTCTACAAAGGATACGATTCAGGTCGCACAGGCCGCTAAAAGGGCGGGGGCAAAAATCATCACGATCACGCGCTTTGCAAAATCACCGCTTACTTCGCATTCGGATTTGACCATACTCTGCGGCTCGAACGAAGGCCCGCTTCAGGGCGGTTCCACCTCTGCAAAGGTGAGCCAGCTCTTTTTACTCGATTTGCTGTATATGGAATATTTCAGGCGTACTTTTGAACGGAGCAACCTTAATAAGCAAAAAACCGCCGGCTCCGTTGTGGATAAGCTGTATTGAGACAATTGTTTCATCAGCAGCGTGACAACCTTCTTCAGTTAAACCTTGCCCCCTTAATGAGGGGGCATTTTTTATTCCCATTAATGATGCAGAAATTCTTGGCCTCCCTCACCGAGGGAGGTGGCTTCGCAAAGTTGGAAGGAGTTCGTCCCCAATTGTTCATTGCGTTGGCCTTGTCCTCATGCCGGACCGGCACTGACTTTCGTTCGCGTACGAAAGTCAGCA
>CAUQPM010000025.1:0-27313 GCA_963520015.1 uncultured Oscillospiraceae bacterium | reverse complement strand
CCGGCCTCTCACGCCGATAACGGGAGTTCGATTCTCCCACGGGTCACCATTTATTAAATTTTAAAAAGTGAATAGGTTATTTACACAGTAATGTGTGAAATATAGTTGGTACTGATGACAGTGAGGGTCCACCCGTTCCCATCCCGAACACGGAAGTTAAGCTCACTAGTGCCCAAGATACTTGGCTGGCAACGGCCCGGGACAATAGGAAGGCGCCAACACTAATATTCCTCAATAGCTCAGCTGGTAGAGCATGCGGCTGTTAACCGCAGGGTCGTTGGTTCGAGTCCAACTTGGGGAGCCAAAAGTATTTGCCGCCGTTATATTATAGCGGCGGCAGTTTTTATATGGGGGCCATTAGCTCAGTTGGTTAGAGCAACCGGCTCATAACCGGTCGGTCCAAGGTTCGAGTCCTTGATGGCCCACCAATTGTAAACCGCATTAAATGGTCGTTGTTCGGCTGTTTAATGCGGTTTTTTAATTTTATAAGTATTAGAATTGAAGGAAGATGTTTTTGTGCCGGAGTATGGTAAAAAAATCGTGATCGTAGGCTTAATTTTAATTTTCGCTTATATCATGCAAAGTTGGAGAACACGTTTATTTGATTACCAATGTGGAAAATGCGGTGAAAAATTCAGCATGCCAACTTGGAAAGCTGTTTTATCCGTTCATAACATGGGTAGTAAACTTGTAAAATGCCCCAAGTGCGGAAAATGGTGTTGGGCAAATCCTGTCCCGAAAGAATAGCTATTTGTTAAGGATGGGTGTTATTGGCCGACGAAGTATACATATATATTAAATCAAAAAAGAGAGAATGCATCACAATTATTCTTTTATTATTTGCCAGTTATGTTTTGCTGAATCCCGTAAAAAATAAACGTGGGGTGATAATATGCAAAACACGTATGGCGGATGGAATAAAGATTTTAATGGGGATAGGTCAGCAGCCAGCTATTTCGATTCTTTGCCGCTGGAAATGAAAGAAGAAATTAACAAGAATGCTGAGAAAATTCGCTCGATTGATGATATGAGAAAATTCGCTTATCATATGGAAAGTAAACAAGATTGAAATAAAATAGCAGGACAGCAATTATATTGTTATTTTATATTTAATAAGCGTGAATATTGTAATAGATTTATTAAAAATGCACAACCATTTCCAGAATTTTTCTATAATAAAAAAATTTGACATGTGCTAATGTTTCATGTATAATCTAAATAGTGACTGATCACATGGTCGGACATATATTTTAAAAACGAGGTAAACCAATTGTTTAACAAAGACAAAACTCTCACATGCAAAGACTGCGGACAAGAATTTGTATTTACTGCCAGCGAACAAGATTTCTTCGCTGAAAAAGGTTTCACAAATGAACCACAGAGATGCAAATCCTGCCGCGATGCCCGCAAGAATGCCGGAAGGCCTCAGCGCGAAATGTTCGATGCTGTTTGTGCTTCCTGCGGAAAAACTTGCAAAGTTCCTTTCCAGCCTAGGGACGATCGTCCGGTTTATTGCAGCGAATGCTTCTCAAAGCAAAGATAATTTTGGAATACTGATTTGAAGTACGCCTCTCAAGGCGTACTTTTTTGTATTATGGAACATATTTCCAAATGTTCAAATAATTGATGTAAAATCTGCTAATCTTTTCTCGTTCTTAGGCCGCACTATATTTTTATTTTTCTATGATATAATAAAGATAACAAATTTGGGAGGTGCTCTATTGAATAAGAAGCAGAGGGTTTTACTGGAAAGTAAATTACTGGTATATAAGGTGTGCTATCAGCAGGCCGAAAATCAAAAAGATCACAAGCGAATGGATAAAATAGAAGCTTTTATCGATGAGCTTCAAGAGGAAATCAGCAATTTGGATTAATGTTGAAGCGCGGCGTAGGCTGCGCTATATTTTATATATCCTGCTTAAATGTTAAATTACACAATCTCTCGTCTGCTTATTTACAGGCGAGAGATTGTTCTATATTATCATTTGTTTTTTGATCTCAATCATGATGAAGATGAGTTTTAAAACGCCATGTTTACAAACATGGCATTCAAATAGTTTGGAAATCAACAAAGCCAATTTCTATTTATTTCTTTTTAGTTGACTTTGTAGTTGCAGCTCTTTTTACTGCAGAATAAGCTCCATTTGCGCTGAGTGCGATCATTACTGCGTTCAAGGGAATCAATGCGCCTGATGCCCATGTTAGAGCTCCGGTAAAAAATGTTGCGCCAAGCAGCAGGATTACTGCAATCACGTAAGATACCCATTGTGTCGCAATGTTATTTAAAAATGACAGGGTCTTAACAAACTGGGTAATCACCGCAGTTGCTGCAACACAGCCCGTAAATGTCGCTATTGTTTCCCAGGCGAAAAAATCATTCATTACAATTCCTCCTGTAGTATTGGTTGATGTTCCTGTAAAAGGTGAAGCTGAATGGCATACTATTTGCACGTCCTCTAACCACTACTTTATGATGCATACCCGATTACGGTGATTTTTCTGGCGCCTGTGAACCCGAAATAAAAAGGTTCTTGAAAGATACTTATTACATGTTTATAATTGAAATATATTTATTATGCGTTTAATTTAAATGGCGGGTATCTATACTATATCAAAATTACTTCCCCGTTAAAAAAAACGATAGCAGGAATATTTTATAGCAACTGAATTTATTTTAGGTGGGTGCTTTAATATGAATTTAACAGAATATATGAGCAAAGCAATAAAGAATATTATTCAGGATGCGCTGAAAGCCTGTTTAAAGAATCCAAAAGAAAGCTTTTTCCTTCTAAAATACATTACCGATGAAAGCTCGGCAGAAAAAAAGAGAAATACCAACGAAAAAGCCGGCATCCATATTCCACCGTTTTTAATTGCGAGTATTGCGTCAACCTGCAATTTATATTGTAAGGGTTGTTATGCAAGAGCAAATCAATCCTGTGGGGAAAAGAACAGGGATGAGCTTTCCGCTGAGCAATGGGGTGTTATTTTTCAGGAAGCGAGGGAACTTGGCATCTCATTCATCCTTTTGGCAGGCGGGGAGCCGCTGATGCGCAAAGATATCCTTGAACAGGCAGCCGCAATTCCGGAAATTATCTTCCCGATTTTTACAAACGGGACGATGCTGGATGATACATGCCTTGATTTATTTGATCGTAAACGAAACCTGCTGCCTGTACTCAGCATCGAAGGGGATGAAGCACAAACGGATAACAGGCGCGGTGCCGGAGTTTATCGTACTTTAGTGAAAGCAATGGACGATATGAACCGCGAGAAAATCTTTTATGGCGCATCGGTAACCGTTACGACTGAAAATTTGGAAACGGTAACAAGTGATGGCTTCGTTGGCATACTGCGTGAAAAAGGATGCAGACTGGTTGTCTTTGTAGAATATGTGCCGGTTGATCATGCTGCAAGTTCGCTTGCCCCAGGTGAAAGGGAAAGAAAATTACTGGAAGAAAGACAGTCCATGCTCAGGCAAAAGTATGAAGGCATGATTTTTATTTCGTTCCCGGGGGATGAAAAGCACACCGGCGGCTGCCTTGCTGCCGGCCGGGGATTTTTTCATATTAACGCAGTCGGTTCCGCAGAACCCTGTCCTTTTTCGCCATATTCCGATACGAGTTTGAAGGATGGCAGTTTGCTGGATGCCTTGCAGTCACCGCTCTTTCGTAGGCTGGACGAAGCAGGATTACTCTCACAGGAACATGAGGGCGGATGCGTTCTGTTTGGCAGGGAACAGGAAGTACAGCAAGCTGCTCATTTAAACAGAAACCGCATAGAAGCCGATTCAATCAGTTTCTATGCGGCCCCTCAATAATAAACATATTATAAGGTTAATTGTAAGAACAGCCATAATCTAAACATCATAAATAAAAAAACTCCCGAATGGCGTTATACCAGTTCGGGAGTTGATCTTTTACTTTTAATGAAGGTCGCAGGCGCAGGATTCACATTCCGGAATTTCGCCAACCATCGGGGTTGGGTCAATGCCCTGTTTCTTATAGTAGTCGGAAACAGCTGCTTTAATCGCCTGCTCTGCCAGAACGGAGCAATGGACCTTAACTGCCGGCAGTCCGTCAAGCGCTTCCATAACCGCCTTATTGGTCAGCTTTAAGGCGTCCTCGATCTTCTTGCCTTTAATCAGTTCGGTTGCCATTGAGCTGGTCGCAATTGCGGCACCGCAGCCGAAAGTCTTAAATTTTACGTCCGAAATGGTGTCGCCGTCCACCTTAATGTACATTCTCATGATATCGCCGCACTTTGGGTTGCCAACTTCGCCAACGCCGCTCGCATCAGGAATTTCGCCAACATTACGGGGATTCGCAAAATGATCCATTACTTTTTCGCTGTATGCCATATGAATTACCTCTCTTATATACAAAAATAATTAATCGGTTAAGCCGGTTCAGCTTATTAATATTTCTTCTGACCGGATAAAATTTCTTCCCACAGGGGGGACATGGAACGCAAACGCTCTACAATCTTTGGCAGTACCTCAAGAATGTAATCCACGTCCTCTTCGGTGTTTTGATCGCTGAAGGAAAGCCTGAGGGAACCGTGGGCTATTTCATGCGGCAAACCAATTGCGAGCAGTACGTGGCTTGGGTCAAGTGAACCGGATGTGCAGGCGGAGCCGGAAGAAGAACATATGCCCTTTAAATCAAGCATCAGCAGGAGGGACTCTCCCTCAATGCCTTCAAAGCACATGTTGATATTGCCCGGCAACCGTTTAACTCTGTCACCGTTTACACGGGAGCGGTCGATTTTAAGCGCGCTGTCAATCAGCCTGTCCCGCATCTTTGTCAGGCGCTCACCGCGTTCCTGCATTGTGTCACATGCTTCTTTCAGCGCCACGCTGAGTCCTACAATACCGGCAACGTTTTCTGTTCCGGCCCTGCGGCCACGTTCCTGTGCGCCGCCGTCAATTAGATTCGGCATTTTAATCCCTTTGCGGATATATAGCATGCCAACACCCTTCGGTCCGTGAAATTTATGGGCCGAAAGCGATAATAAGTCGATATTTTGCTCGTTTACATTAATGGGAACATTGCCTGCCGCCTGAACGGCATCTGTGTGGAAAACAACCCCATGTTTCTTGCAGATTGCGCCGATTTCAGGAATTGGTTGAATTGTGCCGATTTCATTGTTTGCATACATAATGGAAACAATGGCGGTGTCATCCCGAATGGCATCTTCCAATTCATTCAGCCTTACTAAACCGTCGCTGTGTACGTCCAGATAAGTAACTTCAAAACCCTCTTTTTCAAGTGTCTCACATGCATGCAAAATTGCGTGGTGCTCAAATTTTGAAGTAATGATATGCTTTTTGCCCTTTTTGGCCAGTTCGTGCGCAACACCCTTCAGTGCCCAGTTATCGCCTTCGCTTCCGCCGGAAGTGAAAAAAATCTCATTCGGTAAAGCGCCGATGCAACCGGCAACTGTTTCACGCGCCAGTTCGAGCGGTCGTTTTGCCTCACGGCCAACCGAATAAAGGCTGGAGGGATTGCCATAATATTTTGTATAGAAGGGCTCCATAGCTTCCAGCACTTTCTTAGAAACAGGAGTCGTTGCGGCATTGTCCGCATAAATAAAACGTGCCATGATATCACCTTTACTTCATATATTATAATTCTTGTAGTTTTTCTACGTGTTATAATATACACCAATTTAGTATAGATTACAATAGGCTATATAAAAATTATTTGTATTTTTCAGCTGCAGCAACGGCAAGCCGGTCACAGCGCTCGTTTTCAGGATGGCCGGCATGACCCTTTACCCAGCTTACTGTTATCTTGTGCTGTTCCAAAAGGGAAAGCAAATCATCCCACAAATCGGTGTTCAAGGCCGGCTTCTTATCTGCCTTGCGCCAGCCGTTTCGCTTCCAGCCCTTGGCCCAGCCTTTTGCAATAGCGTCGCAGACATATTTGGAATCACTGTACAGGATGACTTCACAGGGTTCTTTCAGCAAGCGGAGCGCTTCAATCACTCCGCTCAGCTCCATGCGGTTGTTGGTAGTGTCGGGCGAACCGCCGCTGATTTCTTTTTCTGTTCCGTTATATCGCATGATCGCACCCCAGCCCCCCCGCCCGGGGTTCCCCTGACAGGCACCGTCTGTAAATATTTCAACCTGTTTCATTATTATCATCCTTATTATTGTAATTATTGCAACAATTATAACATAAAGCTTTTATACAAACAATCCAATTGTGCGTTTAACTTACTTGATTTAAGGTCATAATATATTTATCCTCCGTTAATGCAATCACTTGACAGTATTTAGGAATAAAGGTACAATAATAATGATATTTGTGTCCGGATTTCTTTTTATTTAGTTTTATATTTAGACATTAAATATATTAAGCCGCATGCAAATGCGGAGCCCATGCATTATTTCTGCAGCTGCCCGAAGCAGTGCGGAAGTGTGCGACAAAATAACAGGGTTTACCTTGCCCGTTCGGCACCGTTTGCCGGCGGACTTTATTGGTTGTACCCTGAATTAACAATGGAGGTTATTTCGTGACGGAAACAAATCAGAATAAGCCGGCGGAGCGCAAAGATGCCGGAGAGCCGAGAATAAAAACGGCAAATGAGGTGCGTTCTACCCTATATCAAAAGGTAGTGCCGCCGACCAGGTCTGTGCAAAAAACAGAACAGGCACCCAAGCACAGGGTGCAAAAACCGGCAGATCAGGTATTAGGCGGGGAACCGGTTCAACTGGAACAACCGGCTCAGCTTAAGCCGCAGCCGCAAAAAAGAACGCCGCATACTGCCCAGCCAAGACAGCTCCGCCAGCCGCAGAAGCCGGCAGTGCAGGCCTTGGTACCGCAAACACAGCAGTCACCGCTGCGTCCGGCTCAGCCCGCAAGGCCGCCGCGCCAACCTCGCCAGCCGCAGAAATCGGTAGCGCAGGCTTTGATACCGCAGTCCCAACCAGCGGCGCAGCCGAAAAAGCAGCCGAATTCGCGTCAGGGAAAACACAACCAGCAGAATCAGCAAAAACCGTCGATCAAGGTGTATTTTCTTGGCGGCTTGAATGAAATAGGCAAAAACTTAACACTTTTTGAATGTGGCGACGACATGCTTCTTGTCGACTGCGGTATGGCGTTCCCGACTGACGACATGCCCGGTGTCGATTTGGTACTGCCGGATTTCACTTTTATCGAACGGAACATGGACAGAATCCGCGGCCTTGTGCTGACTCACGGTCATGAAGATCATATCGGCGCAATTCCGTTTTTACTGAAAAAAGTTAATTTACCGATATACGGTACTCCGCTGACACTTGGCCTTGTCGGCGGAAAGCTGAAAGAGCATAATCTTTTAAATAAAGCAAAGCTGAACGTTGTCAATCCCGGCGGGCACATCAAATTGGGCTGCATGGATGTTGAATTCATTCATGTAAACCACTCCATTCCGGATGCTGTCGGCCTTGCGATTCATTCGCCTGCAGGCACTGTCATTCACACAGGCGATTTCAAAATTGATTGCACCCCGACAGGGGGCGGTATGATTGACCTTGGCCGTTTTGCACAGTTAGGGCAGGAAGGTGTTTTGGCGCTGTTTGCCGATTCCACCAATGCGGAGCGTCCCGGCTATACCATGACGGAAAGCAAAGTCAGCGATTCCTTCGAGCGCCTGTTTTCACGTGCGGAAAACAGCAGAATCATTATTGCGACATTCGCTTCCAACATCAGCCGCGTACAGCAGATTATAAACTGTGCGGTTAAGTACGGGCGCAAGGTCGCACTTTCCGGCCGCAGTATGCTGAATGTAATGGGGATCGGTGTGGAGCTTGGCTATCTTGACGTGCCGGAAGGCGTGCTGATTGACCTTGATTTAATCAACCGCTATCCGAAAGATAAAGTCGTACTTGTTACCACGGGCAGTCAGGGCGAACCAATGAGCGCCCTGACTCGCATGGCTTTTGCCGACCACCGCAAGGTGGAAGTAGGCCCCGGCGATTTCATTATCATTTCCGCAAGGCCGATTCCGGGCAATGAAAAGACAGTCGGCAACGTGATTGACGAACTGATGAAACGCGGTTGCGAAGTCGTTTATGAATCGATGTACGAAGTGCATGTTTCCGGTCACGCCTGCCAGGAAGAACTTAAGCTGATGCAGGGAATTATAAAACCGAAATATTTTATTCCGGTTCACGGCGAGCAAAAAATGCTGCGCAAGCATGCGGGCTTGGCTTATGCCATGGGCAAGGATGCTTCCAATGTATATATCGGCGATATCGGCGATGTTCTGGAACTGAATCAGGATTATATGAAAAAGCTTGCCACTGTTCCTGCCGGAAGAATTCTGGTTGACGGCCTTGGCGTGGGCGACGTGGGCAGCATTGTCCTCCGCGACAGGAAGCATCTTTCCGAGGACGGCTTAATCGTCGTGGTCTGCACCATCAGCTCCTCCGACGGTCACGTCGTTTCCGGTCCGGATGTTGTATCGCGCGGATTCGTTTACGTCCGCGAATCCGAACCGCTTATTGATGAAGCGAAAGTGCTCGTTTGCACTGTGCTGAACTCCTGTGCGGAAAATAAAATTCATGACTGGGGTACGCTCAAAACCCGTATTAAGGATGAGCTTTCCCGCATGCTCTATGACCGTACAAAACGCAGTCCGATGATACTTCCTATTATCATGGAAGTTTAAAAGCTGAAGGGGTAATCATTTTGAAAAGAAAAGTATGGGTATCGTCGCCGGTATTTTATGTCATTACGGTCGTCATGCTCATCATGGCCGGCGTCAGCTGGTTTTGGAATAACTTTATATTCTCCGCGGAAATGGCGCTTTCAATCATTGCCGTTGTTGCTGTACTGCTGTCAACGGAGCGGTTCAGAGCGCATGTTTCCACTGCGGTAAAAAGCGCTCAGAAGATTTTATCCGGGGAAGAATACCGTGCGCTTCAGGAGTTTACCATGCCGGTCGCCGTAATCGGGAACACCGGGGATATTATCTGGGTAAACAATGCGTTTCTCACAAATGTCAGCGTAAAACGTGAGTGCCGCGGAGAAAACATTTTGAAATTTATTTACCCTAAAACTGTAAGCCAAATCATTGCCGACAGCGGCAGCGATGTTTCGGTTGGCAACAGGCGGTATACCGTTTTTGCTGCCAGAGCGGAATACGGCTGCATCGTCTATTTTGTGGATGATACGTACTATAAAGAAATTAATCGGGAATATGTTGAACGCCGCCCGGTTGTCGCGCTTGTCAGCTTTGACAATCGGGAAGAGCTCGCCCGCGATTCCAGCGGCAGCGAGGATTCGCGTATTGCTTCCGAAGTGGAAAGTGCGCTGATTACCTGGTCACAAAACATGAACGGGTTCCTCAAACGCTTAAGCGGGGGGCGCTATCTGATTCTGACTGATGAATCACACACCCGCGAAGCAATGGAGAAGCGCTTTCAGATTCTTGACACAATCCGCGGGATTAAAGCCGGTGAACGCCGCAGCGCGACGATTTCCGTCGGTGTGGGCCGCGGTGCTTCCTCCTTGCAAGAGGCCGAAGAGTGGGCACGCAAAGCGCTCGATATGGCTTTGGGCCGCGGCGGCGATCAGGTTGCCGTCAAACAAAAGGACGATACATATGAGTTCTTCGGCGGTCTTTCCAAAGGGGTGGAAAAGCGGGATAAAGTGCGTACCCGCGTGATAGCGGCGACGCTTTCCGATAACATTAAAAACAGCGATAGCGTCTTGATTATGGGGCATAAATATTCCGACCTTGACAGCGTTGGGTCGTCCATCGGCATGTGGAGCGCCATAACCAAATCGTTAAAAAAGCAGGCCTATGTCGTGGTGAACCGGACACAAAGCCTTGCTGCGCCTTTGATTACCTCAATGGAAACGGCGGTTGGCGACAGCAAAGTATTTGTTTCTCCATCGGAGGCAATGTCTTTAGTTACCCCGAAAACCATGCTGATTGTCGTGGACACCCATTCACAGGAATTTGTGGAAAGTGCGGAGCTGTTAAGCGCCGTGCCGCGTATCGTCATTATCGATCATCATCGCATGATGGTGAAACACATTGAGAATGCGCTTGTTTTTTACCATGAGCCGTACGCCAGCTCCACTTCGGAAATGGTAGCAGAACTGGTTCAGTATATTGGGAATACCACGCTCAGTCAGACGGAAGCGGAAGCTCTGCTTTCAGGCATTATGCTTGATACGAAGAACTTTGTGCTGAAGACCGGCGTGCGTACCTTTGAAGCGGCAGCGTATCTGCGCCGCTGCGGTGCGGATACGGTTGAAGTGAAACGTATGTTTTCTGATACGCTCGATACGTATAAGGCAAAATATCAGATTGTTTCCAGTGCAGAGATTTTAGGCGACTGTGCCATTACCTCTGCTGACCGGGAATTCCCGGATATCCGCATTACTTCGGCGCAGGCGGCGGATGAACTTTTATCCATTCAGGGCGTTGTTGCATCGTTCGTCATTTTCCCGACAGGGAATTTAGTTAACGTTTCCGCTCGCTCTTTGGGTGAAATCAATGTTCAGTTAATTATGGAGGCACTGGGCGGCGGCGGGCATCTTACTATGGCGGGTGCGCAGCTTAGCGGTGTGACCATAGAGCAAGCCAGAGAAAAACTGATTTCAGTTCTCAGCGAAACTATGCCCAAAGCTATACAATAGCATTTTGGCAATTCAATAATAGATTAAAAATGGAGGAGTAACGATGAAAGTAGTACTGCTTGAAGATATTAAAGGGAGCGGCAAAAAGGGCGAGATGATTAATGTCAGCGACGGTTATGCACGCAACTACCTGTTCCCGCGCAAGCTGGCAAAGGAAGCAAACGCACAGGCCATGAACGAGCTGAAAAATGCGGAAGAGGCCAAGGAGTTCAAAATCAAAAGCGAAACCGACGCCGCACAGAAGACAGCGGATCTGATTAATGGAAAGAGCATCAGACTTTTTGCAAAAGCGGGGCAGGGCGGTCGTTTATTCGGCTCCGTTACCTCGAAAGAAATTGCGGAAGAATTAAAAAAACAGTTTAAAGTCGACATTGATAAGCGTAAAATTGCAATGGACGGCGACATAAAGGCCTTTGGATCCTACGAATGCGAAATTAAATTTTTCGGCGGAATTACCGCTAAGTTTTACGCGGTAGTCGGCGAAAAAGAATAAGGATTCAAGTCAGGTACGGTTAATACTTTCGTCTTAGGGCGAATTTGTCTTTGACATATAAAACAAAATGACGTGAAAGGGGAGTACAGTATGGATGAAATAGGAACAGGCGGATACAGCGCGCTTAATCTGCCTTTCAGCCCGGAAGCGGAGCAGTCCGTGCTGGGTGCAATTCTGCTGGATTCCTCCTGTATGGACCGTGTCGCGGAGATTATTCCGCGTCCGGAATATTTTCATCAGACCAACAACAGCCTGATTTATTCCACCATGATGGAAATGTTTACAGTCGGGCAGCCGGTTGACTTTGTAACTGTGTTGGAGAAACTGAAGGAAACGAAGAGCTTTGATGAAGCGAACGGTAAAACGTATTTACTCCAGCTGGCACAGCTTGTTCCTTCTATTTCTAATGTGGAATCCTATGCCGCCATTGTTCGTGACAAATACGATGTGCGCACCTTGATTACTACGGCCCGCGATATTGTTGAAGAAGCTTCATCGGGTGCGGCAGACGCAGCGACACTGCTGGATTCCGCAGAACAGCGCATTTTTGATATCCGCAGGGGAAAGAATATGCAGGGGCTTCAGCGAATTGACGAGGTCATAGTTCAAACCTTTGACCGCTTGGATTTGCTTAATTCACCGGACGCCGATCTTTACAAAGGCGTTCCCACAGGCATAAAAGAACTGGATGATACCATTACAGGTTTGAACCGTTCCGATTTTATTCTGCTCGGCGCGCGCCCCGGCATGGGAAAAACCAGCTTTGCGCTGAACATTGCAAGGCATGCCGCTGTAAAAGCCAATAAGAAGGTTGCGTTCTTCTCGCTTGAAATGAGCAAGGAACAGCTGACTTCCCGCCTGTTGTCCACCGAGGCCATGGTGGGCGGTACCAAACTGCGCACCGGCAAACTGGCGGAGGATGAATGGATTCGCATTATCGAAGCCGGGGATATCCTTTCGAAAGCACAGATTTATATGGATGACAATCCGACCATTACCGTCCCGGAAATGAAGGCAAAGCTTCGGCGCCTGAAAGACATCGATTTGGTCATCGTGGACTATTTGCAGCTGATGAATTCTTCGGGCCGAATTGACAACCGTGTTCAGGAAATTTCGCAGATTACAAGAAATATGAAAATCATGGCGAAGGAACTCAATGTTCCTGTTCTTACTCTTTCCCAGCTGGCACGTGACAGTGAAAAGCGGACAAACCACCGTCCGGTGCTTTCCGACCTGCGTGATTCCGGCTCCATCGAGCAGGACGCCGATATTGTTATGTTCCTGTACCGTGAGGAATACTATCAGGATTCTGAAATGCCGTCTGAAAATGCGGACCATAACAGCGGTGAATGTATTATTGCAAAGAACCGTCACGGCGAAACCAAAACCATTCCGCTGCACTGGCAGGGCGAATTCATGCGCTTTACTGCACAGGAGGTTGTCCGGAGTGAATGACAACATTTTAAATATCGAAAACAAAATTGAAAGAGTAATCGTCAGCTGGAACATGTTCCCGCAGGGCTGTACCGTAATAACAGGTCTTTCGGGCGGTGCGGATTCCATGGCGCTTACTCATTTTCTTTTAAAATATGGAAATACCCGTCATATTCATATGATCGCGGCGCATATTAACCATGGGCTGCGCGGCGCCGAGGGCGATTCCGACGAGCGCTTTGTTACGGATTGGTGCCGCGAAAACGAAGTGGAGCTTAAAGTCCTTCACGCCGATATCCGTACACTGGCCGCGGAAAAGTCCGAGGGGCTTGAAGAGTGCGGCCGAAATGTTCGCTATGCTTTTTTTCGTAGTTTATGTCCGGAAAACACAGATGTAAAAATCGCCACTGCCCACACGCTTTCCGACAGCGCCGAAACGGTGCTGATGAATTTAACGAAAGGCGCGGGCACACGCGGACTGCGCGGCATTCCTCCCGTGAGGGGTAACATTGTGCGGCCGCTGATCAGCATTACGCGCGCCGAGGTGGAAGAGTACTGCGATTATTACGGACTTTCCTTTGTAACCGACAGTACAAACTTAACGGAGGATTATTCACGCAATAAGATTCGCCTTTCAGTGGTTCCGGTTTTAAAAGAAATTAACCCTGCATTTGAAACCGCTGTTTTCGGTATGACGCAGCGTCTTCGTGCGGATGAGGATTATCTGACCGGGCTTGCACGGGAACAGCTTGTAAAAGCGGAGTGCGGCGGCGGTTACAGCCTTGCACTACTGGCTACAACGCCGCAGCCGGTTTTAGCACGGGTGATCACCTTGGCTGTTCGGCGCGTATCAGCAGCAAGGCTCGGAAGCCATCATATTGAAGCAGTTGCGGGTGTTGTACGTGCAGGAGCGGGTGCTGTTACCATTGCCGGTGGAATACAATGCACGGCGCAGGGCAATACTCTATTTATTACCACTCAAGGTAAAACGGAGCAGTGGAGCGTGCCTTTTTTAGTCGACGGTACCCGTTTGCCCGACGGCCGCACGCTTACAATTACAAATTATACGAAGAATGAATATGAAAACCGCTGCAAATTTAATAATTTGTTATTTAATAATGCAATTAACTATGATACAATATTTAGTATTACATCTGTTAGAAACAGAAGGAATGGTGATGTTTTCCGTCCGGCTGGGCGCGGCGTCACAAAAAGTTTAAAAAAACTCTTCAATGAGGCTAAACTAAACCCCATGCTCCGCTCAAAGGCTGCAATGCTTGAAAGCGACGGTGAAATTGTTTGGATTGAAGGTTTTGGTGCTTGTGAAGAGTATTGTGTTACGAATAACACTCAGAACATAGCGGAAATTAAAATTTTTAAGGAGTGCTAAATATTGAGAAATGATATCGAGTCTGTATTATTCAGCGAGGAAACGCTTGCTGAAATTGTACGGACGATGGGAGAACGCATCAGTGAAGATTATAAAGATAAAAATCTGCTGATGATCAGCGTTCTGAAAGGCTCCGTTGTATTCATGGCGGATTTAATGCGCGCAGTTACCATTCCATGCAGTATCGACTTTATGGCCGTTTCAAGTTACGGTTCCGGAACAAAAACCTCCGGCGTTGTAAAAATCACCAAGGATTTGGATATTAACCTGGAAGGCTACGACCTTCTTGTCGTTGAGGATATTCTCGACAGCGGTCTGACTTTGAGTTACATACTCGAGTTGCTGCAGTCCCGCTCGCCAAAGAGCATAAAACTCTGCACTCTGTTCGATAAACCGGACAGACGCACGGCAAACATTAAAGCAGATTACGTCGGAACTATCGTTCCGGATGAATTCATAGTCGGTTACGGTTTGGACTATGATGAAAAATACAGAAACCTACCGTTCGTCGGCATCTTAAAACCGGGAGTTTACACAAACTAACCCAATGCTGAAACAACTCATGTAAGGAGTGAACAATATTTTGGATAACAAAAAAACGCTGAAAAACATTGCCCTGATTCTAGGCATTCCTATTATATTATTTATTTTGATTGCCTTAATTTACGGCAACCGTCCGCAAAAAACCTATAACTATTCCGAGATAATCGGATATTTTAAAAATCAGCAGGTCGTTGAGTACTCCATGGACTGGGGCAGCGGCGAAATGATTATCAAGCTGAATGATAAAAAGACGCAGATTTCCTATGTTGCGCCAAGCACTGCTCTTTTGTATGAAGATATAAAGCCTTATACAGAACAGTATGATAAAGATCATCCCACAGCAAATATGGTGCGTAATTTAAAACGCCCGACGGAAACTTCATGGCTTGCCAGTATGATTCCCATGTTGGTCGCTCTGGCTGTGATGGCTCTGCTCTGGTGGTTTATGATCAAACGCCTCAACACCGGTATGGGTGATGCGGGCAAACAGATGAATTTCGGCAAAGCCAAGGTAAAGCAAATGGCTGACGAAAAACGCAAAACTACTTTTGCCGATGTGGCGGGTGCTGACGAGGAAAAAGAAGAACTGCGTGAGATTGTCGAGTTCTTGAAAAATCCGAAAAAATATAACGAACTGGGCGCCCGTATTCCAAAAGGCGTACTGCTTGTGGGCCCTCCGGGTACCGGTAAAACATTACTGGCCCGTGCGGTCGCAGGGGAAGCCGGCGTTCCGTTCTTCTCCATCTCGGGTTCCGACTTTGTTGAAATGTTTGTCGGTGTCGGTGCATCCCGTGTCCGTGACTTATTCGAACAGGCAAAAAAGAATTCTCCATGCATTATTTTTATCGATGAAATTGATGCGGTCGGCCGTCAGCGCGGCGCTGGTTTAGGCGGCGGGCATGACGAGCGTGAGCAGACATTGAATCAGCTGCTTGTTGAAATGGATGGCTTCGGTGCAAATGAAGGCGTTATTATGATCGCCGCTACCAATCGACCGGACATCCTTGACCCCGCGCTGATGCGTCCGGGCCGCTTTGACCGTCAGGTTATGGTTGGTTATCCGGATGTTAAGGGCCGTGAGGAAATATTAAAAGTACACGCCCGCGGCAAGCCGCTTGCACCGGACGTTGAACTGAAAACAATTGCAAAATCAACGGCGGGCTTCACTGGCGCAGACCTTGAAAATTTGCTCAACGAAGCAGCGCTTTTATCTGCCAGAAAGTCTTTGAAATCCATCACAATGCATGAAATTGAGGAAGCAACCATTAAAGTGGTTGTAGGTACCGAAAAAAAGAGCCATGTGATGACCGAAAAGGAAAAAACACTGACAGCTTATCACGAAGGCGGGCATGCGGTTGCTGCCTATTTTTGCCCGACTCAGGACCCTGTTCATCAAATTTCTATTATCCCGCGCGGCATGGCCGGCGGTTATACCATGCATCTTCCGACGGAAGACCGTTCTTATAAAACCCGTAAGGAAATGCAGGAAGACTTAATCGGTTTGCTTGGCGGCCGTGTTGCCGAAGCTCTTACGCTTGACGACATCTCGACCGGTGCATCCAACGACATTGAACGGGCGTCCAAGCTTGCGCGCAGCATGGTCACAAAGTACGGTATGACGGACACTTTAGGCCCGATTACCTATGGACAGGATGAGGGCGAGCCGTTCCTCGGTCGCGACATGGGTCATATCCGTAATTATTCCGAGTCCACCGCCTCCGCCATCGATCAGGAAATTCACACCTTGATGATCAATGCTTACAACAAGACTGAAAGCATTCTGACGGAGCACATGGATAAGCTTCACGAGGTAGCAAAGTTCCTTTATCAAAACGAAAAGATGTCAGGAGAACAGTTTAAAGAAGTTATGGGCGGCGTCAACTCCGGCAATCCGCTCGAAAGTATCACAGCAGAATAGGAACTTAGGGGGAATGTATCTGCATTTCCCCTTTTGCTGTTTGTAAACGGCGGCTTTCAACGACATAAGGAGTGGGTATTAGATGAAGAGGAACATAACGCGGACACTTTTTGGAATAGTATTGATTGTGACGGCGGCAGTCGTATTCGGCAATGCAGTTGGCTGGTGGACGGTACAGAATTTTGACGGCTGGTGGACGGTGTTTCTGATTGTTCCCGGACTTGCGGGGTTAATTGGATACGGCTTCAACATTGGCAGCACCTGCCTTGTGGTAATTGGCACGTGGCTTTTGGCCCGGGAGCAGGGCTGGCTTTCCACACCTTTGGCGAACAGCCTTGTTTGGGTACTGATTTTGCTGCTGATTGGCATTAAGCTGATTTTCGGCGGCTTCAGAGGCACAAGAGTGCCAACCGCCCCTGTTATTTTTGACGGGGTGAAGGGTGCAAACGACAGCAGCAATACGCTGAATTATACTGCGGTTTTCGGCTCTGTAGCAGTAGCTAACAATTCCCTGACACTCTGCGGCGGCAATGTGACCACAATTTTTGGCGGAGCAACGCTTGACCTGCGTCAGGCAATACCTGTGGATGGCGCACTCATCGAAGCAAATTCTGTTTTTGGCGGTATCAAAATTTATGCGCCGCTGAATTGCCGCATCCAGGTCACCGGCGTGCCGTTTTTCGGCGGCTGTGACTGTAAGGCACAGCGCCCCAACGATCCATCGTTGCCTTTACTTACCATTAAATACTTCTCTGTCTTTGGTGGAGTCGAAATATTATAACTGTGAATAGATGTAGGAGCGAATTGAAAATATGACGAAGAAACCGGTATATGGGAACGAAAGCATATCATCGCTGAAGGGTGCGGACCGTGTACGCCGCCGCCCGGCGGTTATTTTTGGATCGGACGGGATTGAAGGATGCGAGCATTCCATTTTTGAAATTCTGTCCAATTCCATTGATGAAGCGCGCGAGGGCTTTGGAAAAGAAATTACGATTACACGCTACAGCGACAAATCAATTGAGGTGGAAGACCATGCCCGCGGAATTCCGGTTGATTTTAACAACAACGAGCAGCGTTATAACTGGGAGCTGGTTTTCTGCGAGCTTTACGCCGGCGGGAAATATAACAATGATTCCGATGAAAGTTATGAGTATTCGCTTGGACTGAACGGTCTTGGCCTTTGTTCCACGCAGTACGCGTCGGAGTATATGGATGTTGACATCCGCCGTGACGGATTTCGTTACACCCTTCATTTTGAGCACGGTGAAAATATCGGCGGACTGAAAAAAGAGCCTTACAGCCGAAAGGATACCGGCTCGAAAATTCGGTGGAAGCCTGATTTGCAGGTTTTTACAGACATTGACGTCCCTGTGGAATATTACGTTGATATTATTAAGCGTCAGGCTATTGTAAATGATGGAACACGATTCTTTTTCCGTAATCAGGTCGGTTCAACATTCGAAGAAACTGAATTTGTTTATGAGCAGGGGATTGTCGACCATGCGAAAGAAATTGCAGGCGAGGACTTCCTGACTCCCGTGCAGTTCTGGCAGGCGGAGCGCAAGGTGCGCGACCGCGCGGACAAGCCCGAATACAAAACCAAAATTAATGTTGCGGTGGCGTTTTCCAATCGCAGCAAATTAATTGAATATTATCACAACTCCAGCTGGCTGGAGCACGGCGGCGCGCCGGACAAAGCGGTCCGCAATGCGTTTGTTTATCAAATTGATTCCTATTTGAAGCAGACTGGAAAGTACACAAAAAATGAAAGCAAAATCACCTTCACCGATGTGGAGGACTGCCTTATTCTGATGATTTCGTCGTTCTCCAACCGTACTTCTTACGAGAATCAGACGAAAAAAGCGATTACCAATAAAGGAATTCAGGATGCCATGACCGAGGTTCTCCGGCATCAGCTTGAGGTCTATTTTATCGAGAATCCCATGGATGCGGATAAAATTTCTGCTCAGGTGCTGATTAATAAGCGCAGCCGTGAAGACGCGGAAAAAACGAGGCTGAATATAAAGAAAAAGCTTACCAGCACAATGGATATCACCAACCGTGTCGCTAAGTTTGTAGACTGCCGTACCCGCGATGTGAGCGAGCGCGAAATCTTTATTGTGGAAGGTGACTCGGCTCTCGGCGCATGCAAGCAAGGGCGTGACCCGAATTTTCAAGCTATTATGCCGATTCGCGGTAAAATTCTAAACTGTCTGAAAGCGGATTATGATAAAATCTTTAAAAGTGACATTATCACCGATTTAATTAAGGTTCTCGGCTGTGGAGTTGAAGTCAAATCCAAGGCAAACAAGGACCTTTCCTCCTTTGACATGTCGTTGCTTCGCTGGAATAAAATTATTCTTTGTACCGATGCCGACGTGGACGGCTTCCAAATCCGTACTCTGCTTTTGACGATGATTTACCGCCTGACTCCCACGCTGATTGACGCGGGCAAGGTGTTTATTGCCGAATCCCCTCTCTTTGAGGTGCAGACAAAAGACGAAACCTATTTTGCGTATACCGAACGGGAAAAGGATGAGTTCATTAAAAAACTCGACGGAAAAAAGTTTACCGTACAGCGTTCCAAAGGGCTTGGCGAAAATGAACCGGATATGATGAACCTGACTACCATGAACCCTGCAAGCCGCCGATTAATTAAAGTAATGCCGGCGGATGTGCAGAAGACGAGTGATGTATTTGATTTGCTCCTTGGCGATAATTTGAGTGGACGCAAGGATTTTATCGCGGAAAACGGATACAGCTATATTGATTCGGCGGATGTGAGCTGACAGTCAAGCGAATACGATTTTATTAAATGAATGTAGGTGGCAATTAACATGCCTAAGAAACGATCAGAAAAAAGTGCCGTTCTGCCGCAGGCGCACGGAGTAATCGAAGGCGCGGGCGAAGTAGTCGAACAGCAGATTACCGATACGCTTGAAAAGAACTATATGCCTTACGCCATGAGCGTAATTTTATCCCGTGCAATTCCGGAAATCGACGGCTTCAAGCCGTCCCACCGCAAACTGCTGTATACGATGTATAAAATGGGGTTACTTGGTACATCACGCACTAAAAGCGCCAACATCGTCGGGCAGACCATGAAGCTGAATCCCCATTCGGATTCAGCTATTTACGACACCATGGTACGGCTTAGCCGCGGATACGAAGCGCTTCTGCACCCATATGTGGATTCAAAAGGAAACTTCGGTAAATATTATTCCCGCGACATGGCCTGGGCAGCTTCCCGTTACACGGAAGCCCGCCTTGATAATCTGTGTCAGGAACTATTCCGCGACATTGATAAGGATACCGTCGATTTTGTGGATAATTACGATAATACAACAAAAGAGCCGACTCTCCTACCGGCAACGTTCCCGTCCGTACTGGTCAATGCAAATACGGGAATCGCAGTCGGAATGGCAAGTTCCATCTGCCCGTTCAATCTGAGTGAGGTTTGTCAGACCGCAATTGCCCTGATGCGTGACCCGGAGCACGAAATTGCTTCCACGCTTTTGGCGCCGGATTTTCCGGGTGGCGGTCAGATTATTTATGACCGTGCTGCCATCGATGACATTTACCGTACCGGACGCGGCGGTATTCGCGTGCGTTCGCGTTATACGTATGATAAATCCGCAAACTGCATTGATATCACACAAATTCCGCCAACTACAACGGTTGAAGTCATTGTGGAAAAGGTAGTCGACCTTGTCAAGCAGGGTAAAATAAAAGAGATTTCCGATATCCGTGATGAAACCGGGCTGGACGGTCTTAAGGTCACAATTGACTTAAAACGCGGAGTTGAGCCGGATAAGCTCATGCAGCGGTTATTTAAGATTACCACACTGGAGGACAGCTTTTCCTGTAACTTTAATGTGCTGGTCGGCGGGGCGCCCCGTGTTATGGGGATACGTGAAATTCTCGAAGAGTGGACTTCATTCCGCGTTGAATGCGTCCGCCGCCGTACCTACTTCGATCTGACCAAAAAGGAAGAAAAACTGCATCTGTTAAAAGGTTTGCAGGCGATTCTTCTGGATATTGATAAAGCCGTTGCCATTGTACGCCAAACCGAGGGGGAAGCGGAGGTTGTGCCGAACCTGATGATTGGCTTTGGCATTGACGAAGTACAGGCCGAGTATGTTGCGGAAATTAAACTTCGTCACCTGAACCGCGAATACATTTTAAAACGTACGGAGGAAACCAGCCAGCTGGAAAAAGACATTGCCGAACTGAAATCCATCATGGACAGCCGTACAAAGGTCAAAAACATCATTATTTCCGAATTGAATGATGTAGCAAGGAAATACGGCCAGCCTCGCTGCAGCATGCTGGTTTATCCGGATGAAATCGAGGAATACTCCGAGGAAGAGGATGTGCCGGATTACCCGGTAAACCTGTTCTTTACGAAGGAAGGTTACTTTAAAAAGATTACGCCCCTGTCGCTGCGCATGAGCGGAGAACAAAAACTTAAGGAAGAGGATGTTATCCTGCAGCGGATTGAGGATACGAACTCCGCCGACCTGCTGTTCTTTACGGACAAGTGTCAGGTTTATAAGGCGAAAGCCGGTGATTTCAGCGACACCAAAGCAAGTGTGCTGGGTGATTACATTCCGGCCAAGCTTGGCATGGATGAAGGGGAATCCGCTGTTTACATGGCGGTTACCAAGGAGTATGCGGGGTATATGATGTTCTTCTTTGAAAATGGCAAAGCGGCTAAAGTCGATATGACCGCGTATGCCACCAAAACCAACCGCCGCAAGCTTTTGAGTGCTTACTGTGACAAATCCCCGGCTGCTGCCATTGCCTATGTATCGGAGGACTGCGAATTCCTTCTGACTTCCTCGCAGGGCAGAATGCTGATCCTTCACACGGGCGCAATACAAAGCAAAGCAACACGCAGCACACAGGGTGTTGCTGTTATGACATTTCGAAAGGGCAGCCGCCTGCTGAAAGCGGAAAAATTGGAAGAAGGCATGCTGAAAAATCCAAACCGTTACCGCAAAAGCATCCCGGCAGCCGGTTCCATGCCCACTGCGGAGGATACCGAGGGCGAGCAGCTGAAATTGTAAGCAAACAACATGCGCTACAATAAAAACGCCACTGAAAAGCCAATAGCAATTCAGCGGCGAGACGGCTCAAAGCGACAAACGCAGCGCTTTGATGAGTCCAAAGTTAGATTGCCCGGATTCGCTTTTCATATGCATAAAAGTTGGCGTCCCGCATAAAATATGCTTGCAAAGGCGCACTTTATGTGGTAATATAATTAAAGTTGTTTAATGTAATTCGGAGGTGCGCTATGTCAGCTGTTGAAGTCATATTCGGGATTGTATTATTAATATTTTCAGTTGCTATAACCGTTATCGTTCTTCTTCAGGAAGGCCATCAGCAGGATCTTGGGGCTATTACAGGCGGTGCCGATACTTTTCTTTCGAAAAATAAGGCCCGTTCGGTAGACTCTTTCTTGGCCAGATGGACCAAGGTTATTGCAATCGGCTTTTTTGTACTTGTAATCGCGATCAATGCTTACATGTACTTTGCAAAGTAATTGTTAATAATTAAAGCCCCGCTTATTAAGCGGGGCTTTTCTTTTCTTAGTTTTATTTCACTTTCGGTGCACACAATAACAGGGTCGCTTGACACATGGAGGGAACATGTTAGAAGAAGTTAAAAGAAAAATATTAAAGCAAATGGAACATTTACCGCAGAGCGTTTCATCGCGCGGATTGATTAAAAAACTGGGTATAAAAGACCATAAAACTTTTTATTCAGCGTTAAATCAATTAAAACAGGAGGGCTTGGTGTTGATCAGCAAGGACCACCGCGTCCGCCTGCCGAAGAAGAAAGAAACCGTGAACGCCAGAATTGTGTCGCTGTCAAAGGGCTTTGCTTTTGCGCGCCCCGATAACGGCGGCGAGGATGTCTTTATCCACGCCGACAACCTGAACAGTGCGTTTATCGGTGACACAGTTCAGCTCAGCAATGTGAAAAAAGGCGAAAAAGGGATGAGTGCCGATGTTGACACTGTTTCGGAAAAAAGCAGCCGCCTGATTACCGGCACACTGAACCGCGGCAAAGGTTTTTGCGAGTTGGTACCCGATGACGCAATCCGCTATAATATTCCGATCGACCGGGTGGCCGGATTGAACGGAAAAAATGGGGATAAGGTACAGGTGGAAGTTCGCCGGATACCCCGTACTTCGGGCTACGCGGCACACATCGTAAAGATTTACGGAAAGTCGAGCAGCGCAAAAATTTGTTCGGATGCAATTATTGATCAAAATGGAATAAAGACAAAATTCCCCGACGAAGTCATTGCCGAAGCAAAAAAGATTTCCGCCGGCGGCATCACCGAAGAAGATTTAAAAGGAAGGCTTGACCTTCGTGCCACCAGCATTTGTACGATTGACGGTGTCGACGCAAAGGACTTGGACGATGCAATCTCGGTAAGCAGAACAAAAACAGGGTTTAAGCTCGGTGTTCATATTGCCGATGTGAGCCACTATATCAAAGAGGGCAGCGCCATTGATGACGAGGCTATGGAGCGTGGCACGTCTGTCTATTTTGCAGACAGGGTGATTCCCATGCTTCCGCAGGAACTGTCCAACGGAGTTTGTTCGCTGAATTCCGGAGAAGATAAACTGACGTTTTCAGCGATTGTTGAGTTGGATCAGCAGGGCGCCATTCTGTCCTATGAATTTAAAAAAAGCGTGATCAATTCCAAAGTGCGCGGTGTGTATTCTGAAGTGAATCAACTTTTCGCAAAATCAGCCGATGCTGATTTAAAAAAGAAATATTCACCGGTCATTCGTTCTTTGAATGCGGCAAAGGAACTTGCGGATATTCTAAAAGCACGTTCTGTGCGCAGCGGAACCGTTGAGCTGGACAGCACTGAATCAAAATTCAGCCTGAATGAAGAGGGTGTCTGCATCAATGTTGAGCCGCGTCACAGCGGAGAAGCGGAGCAGATGATTGAGCAATTGATGATTACCGCTAATCAGGCTGCCGCAAAACTGGCAAAAGAGAATGACATTCCGTTTGTATACCGTGTACACGAACTGCCAAGCCCCGACCGGGTGGACAGCTTAATTCAGATTGTCGGTGCGTTGGGGCTTAGCCCGCGCAGCTTAAAGCATGAAGGTGATATTACTACCGCTGATTTTGCTGATATTATGATTCAGGCCAACGGTACTCCGGCGCAAAAGGTGATTTCTCACCAGCTGCTCAGAACCATGGCGAAAGCGCGGTATGATGTAAAGCCAATCGGTCACTTTGGTCTTGCACTTGCCGATTACTGTCATTTTACCTCACCAATCCGCCGTTATCCCGACACAGCTATTCACCGTATTCTTTCCGCTATGCTGCAAACGAAAAACAAGGACGAGCTTAACCGGCATTACCTTACGTATGCCAACGCGGCTGCTTCCAATTCCTCACGTGCGGAAGTTCGCGCCATGATGGCTGAGCGCAGCGCGGAGGATTGCTATATGGCCGAGTATATGAGCCAGCATATCGGTGACTGCTATACCGGTATCATCAGCGGCGTAACACAGCGAGGCGTTTTTGTCGAACTTCCAAATTCGGTGGAAGGTTTTGTTCCTGTTGACAGCTTTGAAGGAGCAAATTATAAGTTTGACGGGCTGATTACGCAAGTCGACCAAAACTCCGGGGATAAGCTGACCATTGGCCAAACGCTGGGTATTAAGGTGGTTGCATCGGATGTCGCAAGCGGGCGAATTGATTTTGCTCCGAATTTAAAAGGAGAACCGGTGCCGGCTGAACCTTCGTCGAAATTGTAAATTTTTTATAACATATAATAAAACATATGTTTATTGGTATATTTTCTGGTATAAATGCCCATCATACTAACATAAAATTAACCGAAAGGCGGAGCTGTTAGTATGGAATCTGTTTTAAAGCTGATACAGCGCACAGACTGCGCAGCCGTTCAGGAAAACGAGGATAAACAAAGACTGCTTGAAGAGATAAAGGAGGTCGGACGTTTAATCGCGTGCAACGACTGCTGGTTTGAATTGGAATGCGATGAAAACTTAATCGACGCATGTATCTATCAGCGTGAGGCATTGTATTCCCGCTATCGCTACCTGTTAAAATCGGCAAAACAGCAGGGTGTGAGCTGCACTCCTTTCAAAAGTAAAAATATGGGGGTGTGATTTTGCCAAGCCTGATCATTGTGCTTACGGCTTGCGGTGTGTTTGCGTTGCTGGTAGTAATCCAGTTGATTGTGAAAGCGCCAAGACCGGTACAGCGTGCCGCCGGGGGAGTCATTACAGGGCTTTGCGCGCTGGCCGCTGTGAATCTGACGGGCTTTTTTACCGGAGTCAGCCTGCCGCTTAGCCCGCTGACCATTGGAATTTCCGGCGCGGCCGGGATTCCCGGAGTAACAATGCTGCTGCTCTTGAACTTAGTATTTAAATAACCTCGAAAAGGACGGATTGCAGCCGTCCTTTTTTATGCCCAAAACTCGGTTTTGTAAATAATTTTTGCTGTTTAGGAAAGGATATCCCGCAGCCATTACTGCGGGATGTTTTTTGCATATTATAATTATTTCAAGAAGAAAAAACTTTTAAAATGTTAAATTATAAAAAAAGTTGTCGATATATACAAAAAGTGATATGCTGTAATAAATAAAACGGTATAAATGTTCCGCTGTCCTGTCAGCGAAACAGAAAAAGTAATGATGGAAAGCGATGTGTGTAATGAAGAAATCCGGGGAACAAAAGGTTGTGGCAAAGGCGATCATGAAATCAAAGTCAATCAAAAAGACTCTTTTATTCAGTATGGTTAGTCTGTCAGTCGGAATCAGTATTCTTTGTGGTGTGACCGCCGGAATTATTCTTTACCAGAGCAGCAATCAAAATATGCAGGATGAAGTGAGTTTGGCATCCAGGGCATACAGTCAAACAGTGCAAAATAAAATCGAGAAGTATAAAATGGGTATCGAACAAATTTCGACCACCAACATTATTACAAGCAGCACGACCTCAGCGGCAAGTTTGGATGCTCTTAAGGGAAACCTCGCGAAAGAGTACGGATTTACTCAAATTCATATTGTAGATGCCTCGGGACAAAGTGACAGCGGGACGAATGAAAGTAACAGCGAATACTTTAAACAGGCAATACTTGGCAAGACATATATTTCAAGTCCCTTGGTCAGCAATACACAGGACAAGGAAATTGTAATTTGTGTTGCAACCAAAGTGAACAATTCAAGCGGATACAACGGTGTGGTATATGGAGTTCTGAAAGGCGATACTTTCAGCGCAATGACTGACAGTGCAACAGTAGGAAAAACAGGCTATAGCTTTATTACGGATAAGACAGGTACCATTATTGCGCATAAAGACAGAGCAATTGTAAATAATTTTACAAATTACATAGAAGCTGCCAAAAAAAATCCAAGCCTGGGCGCGATTGGAAGCATTACGCAATCCATGGCCGCCGGGAAAACCGGCAGCGGAAAATATACATTGAATGGAAATCAGATGTATATGGCATATTCCCCGATTCAGGGTACGGATGGCTGGTCGATCGGTGTGACCGCCAATGTTTCGGAGATGATGCAGAATTTTTATATTTCAATCTTTATCACGATTATCATGATGGCACTGTTCATTTTTATATCCTGTGTGGTAGCGTTTAGAGTTGCCGGCCCAATTGCGAAACCGATTGTCAGTTTAGTGCAGCGAATTGAACAGCTGGCGGAAGGTGACCTGCAGTCCGAAGTCCCGGAAATAAAAAGCAGAAATGAACTTGGCATCTTGGCCGATTCCTTTGCTTCCACTGTCAACACATTGAGAGGTTATGTCAGGGAGATTTCGTCCGTACTGAACAGCTTAGCCAACGGGGACTGCACAGCGGAGACTCACGAAAACTATAAAGGTGATTTTGCGGCGATTGGAACATCACTCAACGATATTACTACGGGGCTGAATCAAATATTTATTAATATCAATCAGTCGGCAGACGAAGTGGCAAGTGGCTCTTCGCAAGTGGCAAGCGCTTCGCAATCCCTGTCACAGGGCGCTTCCGAACAGGCAGGCTCCATTGAAGAACTGTCGGCTTCCATTGCAGAGATTGCAAATGAGGTAAACAGAAATGCTTCCAACGCGGAAACCGCCAATCAGCTTTCTTTGGAAGCGTCCGGCGAGGTAGAACTTGAAAATAAACACATGAAGCATATGATTGCTGCCATGACTGAAATCAGTGAATCCTCAAAGGAAATCGGAAAAATTATAAAAACAATTGAGGATATTGCATTTCAAACCAACATACTTGCTTTAAATGCGGCTGTTGAAGCGGCGCGTGCAGGCACGGCGGGAAAGGGTTTTGCCGTTGTTGCGGACGAAGTCCGAAATCTTGCAAGTAAGAGCGCACAGGCGGCGAAAAATACGACTGTTTTGATTGAGAGTTCCATGAAAGCGGTGGAAAACGGTACGCGGATTGCGGGAGAAACCGCGGCGTCTTTGAAAACTATCATTGAAAGTTCAAATAAAACTACGGACTTGATCCGCGAAATTTCACTTGCGTCTAATGGCCAGGCATCTTCAATCAATCAGGTGATGCTCGGCGTCGACAGAATTTCAGCCGTGGTTCAGACAAACTCAGCCACCAGCGAAGGAAGCGCAGCCACCAGTGAAGAATTGAGCACTCAAGCACAGGCTCTGAAAGAGATTTTATCTGTTTTAGTTTTAAAAAATGAGTAAGACTTACTAACTGAATCAAGCAGTATAGATTAACGCGTAACTGCTTTTGGGGGTAAAACAGCTGCAGCTTAAAAATGGCAAATATGACTTCCTATATAAAAAGGCCTTTCACAGTGAACCGGTTCAAGGAAAATAGACACAAAAGGAAAAGGCAATCGTAGAATATCA
>CAUQPM010000024.1:0-27373 GCA_963520015.1 uncultured Oscillospiraceae bacterium | reverse complement strand
TTGCTAAAGCAGAATTAAAGGCTTTGCGGAAAAATCCGCAAAGCCTTTTCTATTTTAAAATTCTTTGTACATTTCCTTTTTTGCACCGCATACCGGGCAATTATCGGGAGCGCCGTCAAGAATTGTGTGACCGCATACCGGGCAGATATAAACCTTTTTCAGTTCGATATCCTTACCTTCCTTCGCAGCGTCCTGCGCCTGCTGAAACAGCTTGGCGTGAATTTTCTCTGCTTCAAGTGCAAAATGGAATGACCTTTCCGCGCCCGGTTCGTTCTGGAACTTTGCAGCATTTAAGTATACAGGGTACATTTGCTCCACTTCATGAAGTTCCCCATCAATGGCACCCTGCAGATTGTCAACGGTTTTACCGGTGCCGAATACCCCGCCTGCAGCCACTGTGGCTCCGGCGGTACTGCCGGCAATCTCACGAAAATGATTGGTCGCATGTATTCTTTCTGCGAAGGATATGGCTTCAAACAGCTTTGCAATGTTTGGGAAGCCCTCCTTTTCAGCCATTTGTCCCCACAAAAGATACCTCATGTGTGCCATGCTTTCCCCGCCGTAAGCGGAATGAAGGAACTCTGAAGTCATTGGATTTTTGACAGCCATAATAATAGCCTCCTTTAATAAAGTAAATTACAGTTTAAATTTGTACGTACAATCCCCAACCTTAGGGGGCTTCAGCCGATGGTAATTGACTTTAAATATATTCTTTCATAATCTTTTGCACAACATCCGGATCACTTACCTTATCTATCAACGGAATTCCATCCTTCAAAACGGTATTCTTTTGATGATAAGTCTTTTTTTGCTCCTGATACAGGATGCCAATCGGGATTTTATCGCCAAATTCCATCGCCTTTTGCATCGCTGAAATTTTATCGGATACATTATAACTGCTGTCCAACTCATAGACCCGCTGGTTATAATAAGAAAATGTATTGACCTTGTTGAAACTTACACAGGGCTGCAGGATGTCAACAATTGCATAACCTTTATATTCAATCGCCTGTTTCATAATGGAAACGAGCTGTTCCTTATGCCCACTGAACGCTCTTGCGACAAAGCCGGCCCCCGCAGCAATTGCCATAAGCACCGGATTAAGCGGCGTGTTACAGTTGCCGTCCACCTGTACCTCTGTTACAAGGCCTTCCATGGAAGTGGGTGACGCCTGTCCTTTGGTCAGTCCGTAAATTTGGTTATCATGGACAAAGTGCGTGATATCCACATTTCTGCGGATATTGTGAATAAAATGGTTTCCGCCTTCTCCGTAGGAGTCACCGTCGCCCGTATCCACGATTACGGTCAAATTTTCGTTTGCAATCTTTGCGGCAACCGCAGCCGGCAGTGACCTCCCGTGCAAGCCGCAAAAAGCGTTTGCGCTGATGTACTGCGGAGTTTTCGCCGCCTGCCCAATTCCTGCTACCATTAACACTTCATAGGGATCTTTACCGAGCTCTTCCAATGCGGTTTTCAGGCAGTCCAGTATAACGAAATTACCGCATCCCGGGCACCACGCCGTCTCATAGGTACAAAAAGTTTCCGTATTCATATTTGAACCTCCTTTTTGATCCTGTCAACGATCTCTTCGCCGGAAATTTGCCGACCGTCATATTTTAGGATGCTGGAAGTGCAGGCAATTCCGGTTTGCTCCCGGATAAGCTCCGCCAGCTGTCCGGTGGCGTTCTGTTCGACATTGATGATTTGCAGTGCCTGAAGCGTTTTTTCTGTCAGCAGTTTTTGGGGCAGCGGATAAATATCGCCAAAAACCAACGCTGCGTATTTTCCGTCAGTTTCATCATTGAGCAATTTTACGGCTTCCGCAATCGGTCCCCATGTTGAGCCCCAGCCCACAAGAAGAGTATCAAAGGATTCAGCACCGAAGAATTCCGGTTCCTGTAACTCCAGTTCTAATTTTTCTAACTTCTTCATGCGTTTATCCATCATTTTGACACGCATGTCAGCAGACTCCGTAATCCAGCCGCGCTCGTTGTGCTCATCGCTGTCAATCGCCACAAAGTTTTTACTTTTTCCGGGGATCAACCGCGGCGAAATGCCGTCCTCTGTAAACCGGTAGCGCAGATATTCCCCTTCGTCCCCCGAAGGAACAGACGGTTCCGCCACTTCAATTCCCGTCAGATCAAAAGGCTTGACGGAAGCGGATGCGTCACCAAGGTACTGGTCGCTTAAAATAATCACCGGAATTTGATACTTTTCAGCAATATGAAAAGCGCGAATCGTTTGATAAAAGGAATCCGTTTGATTTCGCACGGCAATTACCATTCTGGGGAACTCACCCTGCGAGGCGGATATGACAAATTTTAAATCGCTCTGTTCCGTACGCGTCGGAAGTCCGGTTACCGGGCCGGGCCGCTGTACATCAACCACTACAAGCGGAATTTCCGCCATGCCGGAAAGGCCAAGAGCCTCGACCATTAATGAAAATCCTCCGCCCGAGGTACCGGTCATTGCGCGCGCGCCGGCATAGGACGCGCCAATCGCCATATTAACAGCCGCAATCTCATCTTCCGCCTGTTCCACCACAATACCTGCTTCATCGCCTTTGGAAGCCAGATATTCCATAATCGTAGTGGATGGTGACATGGGATATGCGGAATAAAAACGCACTCCCGCCGCAATGGCACCCAACGACAAAGCCTGACTGCCCGATAAAATCATCCAATCGCTGCAATTGCTTTCCAAATGAGGAAAACGTTTCTCAGCAATGCGAAATCCTTCCGACAATGCCCTTTTATTAACTTCAACATACTGCTCCTTGATAAATCCGTTCAGACTGTCGCCGACAATGGCAAGGCTTTCGCCAAACAGCTTTAGTATGGCACCGATCGCGATGCTTCCGGACACGCGGGGATTACCAAGTTCTTTGGCGATTGTCCCCATATCAATTTTAATTGCTCTGGGATCGTCCGTTGTTAATTTGCTGTCGCAAAGGATAAAGCCGTTCTCATTCAGTTGGGCGCGATGATATTCAACAGTTTCATCATTTAAAGCAATGATTCCGTCCAATTTATCACTGTGTGACAGGATGGGTTCCGTTCCAAACCGAATCAAGGTGAAATTATGACCCCCGCGAACACGGGACATAAAATCCTTGGAAGTAAATACATGATACCCGGATTTCTTCAGCAACTTTTGCAGGATTGCTGCCGTTGTTTCGATTCCCTGGCCGGCGGCTCCGCCAATTAATAGATTGTACACCGAATATCCCCCTTTGTGATATATTGTTCAAATCATCTTTGTTGTTGAACATTTAGCAACCGGCGTTTTTTAACTAATACTGATATCCGATTAAAAAGTATATAAAAATCAAATCAAAAGCTTTCATATATGGATTTTGATGCGGATTTTTATTGATACTTTTATTGGAGATCAGTATAACGCAAAGGGAAGACAAACTTTGAAGCGTCTTCCCTTTACTGTTTACGATACTATTAGAATTCTGCTTTCCAAAGGCCATGCAGATTACAATATTCATAAACTGTACCGGAAGCGACTTCGGGGAATTCTGCTTTTGGTTCCATTCCAGGTTTCAGATATGTAATTTCAACTTTTTCCTCGGTAACCAGTGCAATCCACTCAATGTGGTGTTCCGGCAGCATGGGGTGCAGGACTGAACCGACGGTGACTTTAATCTTGCCGTCTTCCCTTACGATTGCAGGTACATGTTTTTCCTGTGCTGCGTCAGTTGTGTTGGCTTCAAGCTTTGTCATTGCCTGACCGCAGCAGGAAAGTGTTCCGCCGCCGTTTTTAATTTGAGCTACCATATTCCCGCAGACCTCGCAACGATAAAAAGTTACATTTGACATTTTACATGACCCCTTTATATTTTATTTGTATAGCTGGCGATGAATCAGAACTTCAGGACAAAATAATTAATAACAATAATTATTATTAATTTAAATATACTATACATCTTTTAGAATTAAAATGCAAGTAGTAAATATAAAAAATAAGTAAAAATTTGTAAATATATTTGTTATTTCTCTTATTGCTCTAATTTTTACACTTGGCTTCTAATTATATCATATCTTAAAGATTATGTGTTTAATCATTAAGATATGATATGGTTTAATAACATGGGAATCGTTGGCCCGTTCATGTTTATCTGTCTGTTACTTCTAAAAAAGCGGGTCAGACTCGACGATATTATTCTGGCGTGTTCTTTTAAACTTATGTGAAATCATTGGGATTATGCTCCCCGTTCAAACACCTTTTCGGTATTGCTATTTTAAATTCGGGGAGTAAGTTCCTAACATAAACCATTGTACCGTTTTGTCTCAATTCATAAGACGGCCCTGTGTTCATTGTCAGCTTAATGGATTCCAGCATAAATTTCTGACTGTCGCGGATTCCACTTCAATCATTTCAACAGGGCAAGGTACCACCCTAACAGCTCATTTCCATACAAAGAGGACAGGAACGCGCCTAAAACAATAAATGATCCGAATGGAATTTCACTTTTCCGGTTTGCCCGGTGCAAAAAGATTAAGAAGATTCCCCGGATGCCGCCGCAAATTACAGCGATAAAAAGAGCGAGCAGGCAAAGCTTCCAGCCAAGGAACAGGCCGATTGGAAGAAACAGCTTTACATCGCCCATTCCCATCGCTCCTTCATTTCCGTAAATCAGGAAGCCGACCAGTGCCACAACCAGCAAAACGGCGGACGATGAAAGCATCCCGAGCAGCGGAGTGTACCACAGATCAGGGTCATAAAAGAGGTATGCAGGCCCCTCCAAAACATGCCAAACCTGCGACAAAAGAAAATAAGTATAAAGGAGACTTCCCCCTAACAGCCCTGTTACGATCAGGCTGTCGGGAATCAGCATATGATCCAGATCAATAAAAAACAGAATTAAAAGCACCGACAGCAGATAAATTAACGCAAGTGTTTCAATACTTAGGCCGTAACGCAGATAAACCCATAAATAAACTGTACCCGTAAGCAATTCCACCAGCATATAACGAGGAGATATAGGCTCCCCGCAGCCCTTGCATCTGCCTTTTAAAAATAAATAGCTGAAAACAGGCACAAGCTCCAGTGGGGTAAGCTGCCTGCCGCATTTCATACAGGACGACGGCGGAAATACAATGGATTTCCCAACAGGGATCCGATAGATACATACATTAAAAAATGAGCCGAAAATCAAGCCGAAGAGAAAAACGAAAACCCCTATCAGAAATCTCAACCTTCTTTCGCCAAAATTAGCAATATATGGATAAGATTACAATACTTCTTTTATATAATCTTTTCAAGTTAAAACGAAAATATTTTTGTATAAAGAAGTTTTTAAGAGAAATAAGAAGAAAAAGTGCATTTTTAAGTTATCTTAATCAGACAGGATTTTTAAATTGTAAAATCATGACTGCAAGATTTGCAGCACCTTCCCATATAATAAATCCTAAATATAAGAAATAACCGTTCCCGGCCGGGGAAAACGGTTATCTAATGAGCAGGACGGCCTGGTGACTATGCGATGCCATGAGAATGCTGATTACTCTTTTTAGCCAATAAAATAATAATATCAATAGTCGGTTTATTATTGGGGGAACATTCACAACAACAGGCCTTAATAAATAATATATGTATAAAGGGAGCCTTTAAATATGGTATAGATACAATTATCGTTATCGCGCCAAATAGAGTAACGATACCACCATTGGCCAGCTTCTCATCATTGTTAGTGGAACTGCTTATTCATTGCCTTCATAAGGTTAATTTGATCGTATAACACTCGAAATAAACATTAGATAATTAATATTATAAAATAAATTTTTAAGTTCTGACAATGAGAAATAATTGAAGGGAGCATCGAAATGAGTAATATAGCGTTGCAAATAGAACGCTTAGCTGCCGGAACGGTAGCCACTGGAGACAACGTGATTTTTGATTCGACAATCTATTCCTCTGGTAATATAAGCTACAATACTATTACGGGAGTAATTACCTTTAACGAAGCAGGACGGTATGTACTTGACTGGTGGGTTGCAACACAATCCTCGCAGTCTTCAAATGGAGCCGTCTTTGCGCTTTCCAGCTCGCAGGGGGATTTTCTGGAAGGGGATTCACCAATTAAAACAGGAGAGGTCGTTGGAATAGGAATTATTGAAGTTGTAGAAGCTCCTGTTACTGTCTCATTGGTAAATGCCAGCACACACACCTTCTTTTATCCTACATTTGTTCCTCTAAAAGCGACACTTGTTGTTGTAGAAGATGATATTGTCGGCATCGGCCCGACAGGTCCAACTGGTACTACTGGCCCAACCGGGGCTACCGGCCCTACTGGCCCAACTGGGGCTACCGGCCCTACTGGTTCAACCGGAAATACTGGCCCGACTGGCCCAACCGGAGACACTGGCCCGACAGGTCCAACTGGGGCTACCGGCCCGACAGGCCCAACTGGGGCTACTGGCCCGACAGGTCCAACCGGGGCTACCGGCCCGACTGGCCCGACCGGAGATACCGGACCTACTGGCCCAACCGGAGATACCGGACCTACTGGCCCAACTGGGGCTACCGGCCCGACTGGCCCAACCGGAGACACTGGCCCGACAGGTCCAACTGGAGCTACCGGCCCGACCGGCCCAACCGGAGCTGCAGGTGCCGGTGCCATTATACCCTTCGCATCTGGAGGACCGGCTATCATGGCTACTATTGCAGGTGGATTAGTCGGCACAACAAGTCTAGTTGGTTTCGGAAGTTCCGCAACAGGTATCAGCCCTATTGGCGGAGTCATAGATCTTACCGGAACTGCGTTAGGACCAATGATTAATTATGCTTTTTCAGCTCCCCGCGCCGGCACTATCACATCCATTGCCGCATACTTCAGCACCACTGTTACTCTAGCGTTGGCCGGTACCACAGTAACTATCACAGCGCAGCTGTTTAGCTCCACTACGCCCGACAATACCTTTACTCCCATTCCGGGTGCTATCGTGACCTTGGCTCCACCTCTTACAGGCGTAGTCACTCTGGGTACAATAAGTAACGGTATTACTACCGGCTTGTCAATCCCTGTAACTCCGGAGACTCGGCTGTTATTGGTATTTTCCGCAACTGCAACCGGCGCATCCCTGATAAACACCATTATAGGCTATGCAAGTGCAGGACTCACGATTGTATAATCATTATTTGAATTTTTCTTGCAACTAAATGCCAACGAATATTTTATATAAGCTTAGATAAGAGTAAAGGGATTGCTGCAAAGGGGATAAAAAGCTCCATGCAGCAGTTCCCTTTACTTATATATTGACAATGGTCTCACGACTGGATTAACTATTCCCGTAACCCCGAGCACATCCTTATGGTTACTGTTTCTGCAGCCGCCACCGCTGGTTTAGACATTACAACGACGATTGCCTATCTAAGGTGGATAATTTTTTGTTGGCATTGCCTTTGATTATTGCAATAGAAAAATATAATGATATTATAGTAATATGTTGGAAATATCTGTAGCTTATGTAATGGTATAATGCCAATCCGGCCAACCCGGCACGGCCATTTTAATATCAATAATCTTAGCGGTGTATTTATGGTTTTTTATAGATGATATAGGGTATTTTTGAAAATGGCAGATAAAGAAGTGAATTCTGGGAGATGAGCAAATGTTAGATAAGGTACCCTCAATTGAAGAGCTGTCTGAATTACTGGGAGAGAATAATTTTAAATTGTGGCAAGAAGCGTGTATTATGATAGATGGTTTTTATGATATGGAGCAATTGCGGAATAACGGAGGAAAAGCATGGAAATATGAGTATAAATACCGTCGTGGTGGAAAAACGCTTTGTGCTCTATATGCAAAGGAAAACCGCTTTGGATTTATGATAATCTTCGGAAAAGATGAACGGGTAAAATTTGAAAAAAATCGCGAAATTTATTCTGATGCTGTTCAATCTCTCTATGATAAAGCTACTACTTATCATGACGGCAAGTGGATGATGTTCGAATTGACAGATGCATCTTTGTTTGATGATATAAGAAAACTGCTGGCTATTAAGAGAAAACCAACCAGGAAATAAGATTATGAGTAGAGAGTTATCCAAGATTCAGCGGCAAAAAAGCCCGCACCTCAGCGAGGAACGAGCTTAAAAATTGCAGTGGGTACCGTTAGATGTTGAAATTTCTTACTCATAATGCGAGGTGTAGCACGTTTTCCAAACTTCGCATAAGACCAATAATCGGAAAATAGCTGCAAAGAATATGAAATTGAGCGACTACAACTGAATTGGTCTAACACTCAAATAAGCAGAAATTTAGCGGAGGAACACCTATGGGGAATTTAGGCTTTTCTTATGTTGGAATCATTTTTTTGCTGATGCTGACAGTTCCCAACCTAATATGGACAAAGCATCAACCCAAGGAATACACCGATCAGAATGAGAATAAAGTTTTACTTGTTTTTGAAAGAACAGGCCAAGTTTGTGTTACATGCACGGCTCTTGTATTTTCTGACTTTAATATCCATCGTTGGTCAGCCTGGAGCTTCTGGTTGATTTTGGCGGTCGTACTTATGATTCTGTACGAATGCTGGTGGATACGCTACTTTAAAAGCACAAAGACGTTGAAAGATTTTTACAGTAGCTTTTACGGCATACCTGTTGCAGGTGCGACGTTGCCGGTTGTTGCTTTCTTCTTCCTCGGAGTTTATGGGAAAGTAATTTGGTTGATGATTTCCGTTATTATTTTGGGGATAGGTCACATTGGCATCCATTTGCAACACCTTAAAGAAATTCAACCGTAATTTCAACTTATTATTGAGATTACGCACATAGGCAACTCAGATATCCTTCTGAACTTCACGTTAGACCAGTAACTAGTGAAATGAATTACACAGTTTCTAATAGATATAGAGTAACGTAATGTTCATTTCACTTAAAAAAGGTGTAACGTCAGAAATGTTGAAAATTGCTTATCTTGCAGACTACCCGAATTAATCGGAATATCCCAATCGTTTCCGAGTTTATGCGCTATGCTCAGGACTTTATTAAGTAATTCGTTTGATATCAATATATCGACGTTAATTTATTATGATGTTATACTATATACCCCTATAGGGATTGAAGGATGCATCATGATGCGCCAATGTACGGACTCGGATTAGAGCATTTTTCCAGAATGTCGTAATCGTAAGTGTAATAAGTACGTTATACATAATTTAATGGGAAGCTGACGTAGATCATTAGCTTTCCATTACGTTTTTTATCAATATTTCATGCACATAAACAAAATATATAAACAGCAGAAAGAGCATCCCTCATTGTGCAGGGGTGCTCTTTCTGCTGCCCGTGCCCAAGGATCGTCACTCCCCTGTTATACGGTTCCCTGAGCGGAGGTTTTATTAAAAAGCCCAATCGCCCGCAGGATCACGGAGTTTTTATAAATTTTAAATCTAACAGGAAATTAATTGCTATTTTTTATGGAAAAACAGACAAACTATCTGGGAAGAGATGCCGTCATGCCGGAAGGATTTCTTAAATAAGGGGGAACTTCAATTGCAGATCTTGTTGAAAAAAATTAATTTTTATATACATTCACCGTCTTTGATGGTTATTTTACTGATACTAATTTCATTATTCTGTTTAGTTCTATTAATGCTGTATTACCGGTTCAGGCATTTTGGTAAGAAAGTGGATTTTTCGGTTTGTTCCCCGGGAGATGGAGATAAACCGGGCCCGAGCGAGTGGGAAAAGCAGATGCTTGATCTGGCAGAAACCCACAGTCAGGTCAGGCTGACCGGATATAGCTTTGTTCTAAATGATTATAATCAGGCCGCCTATAAAGAACTGAATAAAATCAGAAACAGCATCTCTGCCGTATCCACCGATATGATTTCCCTGATTCCGGCAGCGCGCTGGCTCTTTGACAATTTCCAGATGCTGTACCGGGAAATTAAAAAAGTGCCTACCTCCGGAACGGGCTATGCCGTATTGCCGATCCTGAAGGGAAAGGACTACCGTAACCTTCCCCGTATTTATGTTGTAGCAAAAAAGATGCTGGCTCTTTCCGGCGGGCACCTGAGTGAAGAAAATATTTCTGTGATGCTGAGGGCTTATCAGCAGAAGATACCGCTTACGGACAAGGAAATCTGGGTTTTGCCGGAAGTGCTGGGCTTTTGCCTTCTTGAAGAGATCATTGCAATCGCGGATGAAATTCTCCAGATGATTGATGTGAAGTCGAAGGCAGAAGAATTTCTGCGGGATAAGCTGGCAGATAAGCAGGGGCCGGACGATATATCAGCACTGCTTTGCAAAATAGAGGACAACTTAAAGCTGAACTACTCGTTCCACGCCCATGTAATATACCTGCTGAAAAATATGTCCTTTGACGATGCTTCCATTCAAAGATATCTGAAATATCATTTTGCTTCCCAAGGAAGACAGGCGAAGATTTCCGGCATATTCCTGGAGGAAGGAAAGATTGAATCATTTCTTGAGACAAATATCCGGACTTTAATTGTCAGCCTGAGGGATATCAATGAAGTGGATGAGGAAAAATTTTTTGAGGAATATTCCTGTCTGGAGCAGATTTTATCACAGGATCCGGACGGTGTCTATCAAAAGATGGATCTGGAATCCAGAGGCATGTACCGTGGAGTCATTGTTAAATTATCGCTCCGTTATCGGCTGATGGAAGAAAAGATAGCGAAGGACTGCCTGGAACTGGCGATTCAGGGAAGGGAGGATCTGCATTGTTCTCATCATGTGGGAGCCTATCTTTTGGGTAAGGGCTATCCGATTCTGAAAGCTAAAGCAATAGGAAAACCGATCCCCAAAAGCATTAAGAAAAGGAGGAACGTAAAGGGCTTCCTTTATTTCCTTACCCTGTTCCTTATTATTCCGGGGCTGAGTGCCTGCCTGCTCTATGCTTTCCGGGTCCTAGGCGGATTGCAGGATACCAGCCGGCATGTAATTACCCTTCTGGCGGCAATGCCGCTGGTGATGGGTATTTCCATAGAGATTACAAATTTTATATTTACCAGAAGAATTACAGCTAAGAAGATTCCTTCTCTGAACTATCTGGAGGAAATACCGGAGGAAGCAAGAACCTTTGTGGTCATGCCGGTTATCGTCTCCTCGAAGGAGCAGGGTCTGGAGTACATGGACCGTCTTCAAAAGCATTATCTGGCAAACCGGCAGCCGAACCTTTACTTTGCCTTGCTGCTTGATTTTGAGGATTCCCCGGATCAGTTCATGCCGAAGGATGAGGTGATTGAGAGTGCCCTTGCTGCACGTATGAAGGAACTGAATGAGCTCTATCCGTCGGAGTACCAGCGCTTTTCCCTATTCTTCCGCTGCCGCAAATGGAATAAAGCAGAGAACTGTTACATGGGATGGGAGCGTAAGAGAGGAAAGCTCGAAGAGTTTAATAGCCTTTTAAACGGAGCAGGAAAGGAGAATACCACCTTTTCCGCCGTTTACTGCGACCAAGAGCTTCTTACCACCTTTCGGTATGTGATTACACTGGATGCGGATACAAATCTGATCCGTGACAATGCCGCGAAACTGGTCGGACTGATTGATCATCCTTTAAATCAACCAATTCTGGATCTCGCCAATCAAAAGGTGAAAGAGGGCTATGTCATCATACAGCCCTCGGTAAGAAATCATATCGTAGATAAGAACGGAAGCAGGTTTACGAAAATCTTCGGAGGAGAATCGGGCCTTGCCCATTATGGAACCGTAATATCAGATATCTACCAGGATATTTTTGACGAAGGAATTTATACCGGAAAGGGCATCTATGATATAAAGGCCTTCCATAGGGTGCTTCAAAACAAGGTGCCTGAAAACCGAATTCTCAGTCATGACCTTTTTGAAAGCTGCTATGCACGGACGGCTTTTTCAAGCACAGCCAAGATTATGGACACTTTCCCAAACAGCGTTTTATCCTTTACCAAAAGGGAACACCGATGGCTGCGCGGGGACTGGCAGCTGCTGCCCTGGCTGTTTATGAAGAAGACTCTGGACGGGAGAAGCCTGTGCGCATTGTCAAAATGGAAAATCTTTGACAACCTGAGAAGAAGCCTGGTTCCTCTGAGCAAGACTCTGTTTATATTGTTGAATCTGGCGTGGATGCCAAAAGCATATTATCTTTGGTTATCCCTTGCTTTCTTTAATGATATATTTTCCCTGGTAATTCTGCTGCTTTCAGTGATCACCCAGAAGCTGATCCGGCCGAAGCTCGCCCTTGTTTATAAAAGCTTCTTAAAGGAACTTTCTGTGATGCTGGAAAGAGCATTCCTGGAGTTTACAATCACTCCCTACCGTGCTTATATCGCATCGGATGCAATTGTCAGAACTCTGTATCGGATCTTTATCAGTAAAAAAAATCTGCTTCGCTGGAATACAGCGGAAGCAGTGGATGCCTCCATTGTCAATACCAGAAAAGGATATTTTCTTACCATGTGGAGCTCCATTCTTCCGGTGTTTGCGCTTGTGATAATTTTATTTATGGGATATTTGAACCCAGCAGGAATAATTCTGACAGCAATCATAATTGCCGACTGGAGCATTACCTTTGAAATCGCATACCGGATCAGTCAGCCGGAAAACAAGCTTCATCCGAGGGATAAAGCACAGGACAGTGAGCTGCTTCTGGATACTGCACGCAGAACCTGGCTGTTTTTTAAGGAACTTTCCACGAAAGAAAATAACTGGCTCTGCCCGGACAATTATCAAATTTCAATGGTTGAAAAGGTCAGCGATAAAACATCGCCAACTAATATCGGACTTCAGTTTCTGGCAATCCTGTCAGCCAGGGATTTGGGGTTTGAAACTCTGAGCTCTACGGTTGAAGCCGCGGAAAACCTGATGGAAACAGTTCAAAAAATGCAGAAATGGAAGGGGCATCTCTATAACTGGTACCATATTAAATCTCTGGAGGTGCTCAACCCTGCCTATATATCAACCGTAGACAGCGGTAATCTCCTGGGGCATCTGGTTGTCCTGAAAAACGGCCTTTTAGAGCAGATCGACAAGCCGGTTTATACGAACAATTTTCTGTCCGAACTTAGGAGCGCGGTTAAGAACAGCAATGAGGAAATTCAGCTGAAAACAGGCAATTCTGCCGGAAATAAGCTCAAAACCGGGTATCAAAGCATAGGTGAACTAATAAAAGATGTTGCGGATATCTGGGAAAACTTAAACGCAAGGGAGCTTAGACCCCCTGCAGATTACCCCTGGACCAAACATTTGATGAACCTCATTGACAGTACTGTAAATGAAGCTGCGGCCTTAAAGCTGAAGGAAGAGAGCTTTTCTTCTTGCCCCGTGCTTCGCCGTATTACAGCGGAGGATAATGAATTTGCGAATAGCATGATTAATCGGATCGAAGCACTCAGTAATAAAATAGACTGTATTTTAGCAAATGTTGATTTTCGTTTTTTATTTAACGAAAAGAGAATGCTGTTTCATATCGGGTATCATGTATCCTCGCACATGCTGGATGACGGCTGTTATGACCTGATGGCATCGGAATCGGCACTCACAAGCCTTCTTGCGATATCCCTGGGGGAAGTGCCGTTAAAGCATTGGTATAAACTGGGAAGGCCTCTGACCATTGTAGAGGGAATTCCTTGTTTTGTATCCTGGAGCGGTACGATGTTTGAATATCTGATGCCGAGTCTTGTATTCAAAGAGTATGAAGGCTCCGTCTACGCGCAGACTTCCAAAGCAGCGGTACTTCAGCAAATAAAGTATGCAAAGGAGGCGGAGATACCCTGGGGGATATCAGAATCCCAGTATTATCGTTTTGACTTAAACTCAAATTACCAGTACAAAGCTTTCGGTGTTCCAAAAATAAGACTCCAGCCAGTCCGTAGGAATTCCCTGGTGGTTGCTCCCTATGCAACGATGCTGGCACTGAATATCGCAGTAGAGGAATGCATGAGAAATTTAAAGCGGCTGAAGGAATTAGGTGCCTTCGGCGCATACGGGTTCTATGAGTCCGTTGATTTTAACGTACCGAATTCTGTGGAACTGACACCTTATTGTATTGTAAAATCCTATATGGCGCATCATCAGGGGATGAATCTGGCCGCAATTAATAATTATCTGAATGAGGGCATCCTTCGGGAGAGGTTTCATGCAGAGATGATGATAAAGGCCTCAGAAGTCCTGCTGGAAGAAAAACGCCAGTCCTATTTGATTTCCATTGCCAGACAGGGATATACAATAAGAATCGGAAAGCCCCTTTTTAAAGAAGACATTTACAGTAACCGATATGTGAATAGTACAGGTGTGAACTCGCCGGTTGTGAATTATCTTTCAAACGGTAAGTATTCACTGATGATAACTTCGGATGGGGACGGCTTCAGTAAATATGAGGACCGGATGCTTTACCGCTGGCGATCGGATATTTACGCGAATACAGGTAATTATATCTATATCAAGGACATGCAGCAGGGGAAGCTTTGGAGTGCCACCTATCATCCTACAAGAACGGAGCCGGAGGACTATCAGGTGGTTTTCTGCCCGCATCAGGCGGAATTTAAACGCAGGGACGGGGATATCTCGTCAGACATGATTGTCAGCCTGGATGCGGACCATAACTTTGAGATACGCAAGGTCACATTTACCAATCACGGGAATAAGGAAAAGCGACTGGAAGTGACCAGTTATCTGGAGGTGGTGGATGATACCCATCTGGCAGAGTTAAGCCATCCTGCGTTCAATAAGCTCTTTCTGGAAAGTGAGTTTCTGGAAGAGCAGGAAATCTTCCTTGCAAAAAGACGGCGAAAGAAGGATGATGATAATCCTTATGTGATGCACATGGTAAGAACGGGGACGAAGCTATGCAAAAAATTAGAATATGAAAATGACAGAAAACGCTTTATCGGAAGAAACAACACCCTGGAGAATCCGGATTCTGTGGTTAACAGCACTGCCTTTTTCAATAATTCGGGCTTCTGTAATGATCCGATTATGAGCCTGCGGGCACAATTCTGCATAGGTGCAGGTGAAACCGCCTGCATTTCTTTCATCACCGGAGTGTGCGGCAGTAAAGAGGAAGCAATAAAAATCGCAGGGGAATTGAATTTAAGTTACCGGATTGATGATATCCTGGAGAAATTCAGGCTTCAAAAGAACCTGGAGTTAAAATACTTGGAGATTACCAGAACCCAGCTGAACGCCTTTCAGGATCTGATCAGCCCGGTCTTCTATTCCGCGGGTATTTACCGGGGGCCGGATGAAAATATAAGGCGGAACTTTATGAACCAGAGCTTCTTATGGAAATTCGGCGTATCCGGCGATAATCCCATTCTGCTTTTAATGGTTCGGTCCATTGAAGAGGAAAGAATCGTGAAGGATGTTTTAAAGGCTTACGAATATCTGAGAATTAACCGTGTCATGGTGGATCTGATTATTCTGATTAATTCCAAGCATGGTTATCTTCAGGATGTGGATGAATTAATCAACGATATGACAAGCTCTCTTCGGATTTATGATTCCGGAAGCGAGAAGCCAAGTTTTTTTACACTGCATACGTATGAGATGAAACCGGCGGAGATTGATTTGCTGTATACGGCAGCGAGGGTTGTATTTTCAGAGAAGACGGGGGTTTATTTTACCAATGTAAAAGAAAATTCGTATGAGTTACTTGAGAAATACTAGCCTTTAAGGAGGAAGAGTCTTTGGACACAGCATATGCACCAACAACACAGGAGAAAAAAACAGAGAATTATGAATTTTTTAACGGCTTTGGGGCATTTGCCTGTGAAGGCAGAGAATATGAAATTCTGCTGGAGGGTGATAACAGACCGCCGGCACCCTGGATTAATGTTATCTCAAACAAAAACTTTGGATTCCAGATATCGGAGTCAGGTGCGGGTTTTACCTGGAGTATCAACAGCAGGGAAAATAAGCTTACGCCCTGGTCCAACGACCCCGTAAGTGACAGAGTCTCCGAGGCAATCTATATTCTGGATGAAATGACCGGTGAGGTAATGACTCCCATGTCCCTCGGACGGTCTGACCGGGGCATTTACCGGGTAAGGCATGGTTTTGGATATAGCAGGTTCCTTCATGAGGAAGCACTCGTTGATCAGGAGCTGACTGTTTTTACCCCTTTGGATGAGTCATTAAAGCTATGGAACCTTAAGCTGACGAATCGTTCGGATAAAGTAAAATATTTGAGCCTGACCTATTATGTGGAGTGGGTTATGGGTACGCAGAGGGAGCATACCAATCCCTATATTCTGACCTCCTATGACAATGAGCATGAATGTTTCTGTGCAAAGAACATCTATACCATGGACTTTCAAAACATCTATTCTTACCTGTTTTCCAGTGAAACAATCGTCGGTTATACCGGCGACAGGCAGGAGTTTTTAGGGCCGAGGGGCAGCATCCGGGAACCGCGGGGAGCGGAAGTCAAGCTATCCTGCAATACGGGTGTATGCTATGATTCCTGCGGAGCAATTCAGGTATCCGTTGCAATACAGCCGCAGGAGAGCAAGACGGTGTTGTTCGGGCTCGGGCAAAGCGGCAGCCTTAACGAGATATACAAAATCAGATACAAGTACAGGGATGCCGCCGCTGAAAAGGAGCTTGACAGGGTGAAAGCCTATTGGGACGGATTATTAGGGACGGTTCAGGTGAAGACGAAAGACAGGGCGGTCGATATTCTGGTGAACGGCTGGCTGCTCTATCAGACGGTGTCCTGCCGAATTCAGGCAAGAGCAGGCTTTTATCAGTGCGGAGGAGCTTATGGATACCGGGATCAGCTTCAGGATACCCTTTCGCTTCTCTTTGCAGATTCAAGTATTTTGCGCAGCCAAATTCTGATTGCGTGCAGCAGGCAGTTTGAAGAAGGAGATGTCCAGCATTGGTGGCATCCTCCTATGGGGATCGGGGTAAGAACGAGAATATCAGATGATTTACTGTGGCTGCCCTATTGCACCGCCGCCTATATCCGAAGTACCGGAGATGCCGCGATTTTAGAGGAGCCGGTACCCTACATCAAGGGCCCGGTGCTTAAGGAAGGTCAGCAGGATGTAATGTTTACCCCAGAAATATCCGAACGTTCCGAAAATGTTTATGAGCATTGCAAAAAAGCCATCGACCGGACCCGCTTTGGAGAACATGGACTTCCTCTCATGGGGGGAGGCGACTGGAACGACGGTATGAATGAGGTAGGAGTGATGGGGAAGGGAGAAAGTGTTTGGCTGGCCTGGTTTTTGTATACCGTACTGGGTGACTTCATTCCTTTGTGCGATCAGGAAAGCGATGGGGCCTACGGCCGGGAACTGGAGCAGAAACGGGAAGCTCTGCTTCAAAGCATTGAAGGACACGCTTGGGATGGGGAGTGGTATCTTCGGGCCTTCTATGACGACGGTTCGAAGCTTGGTTCAAAGGAAAACGATGAGTGCAGAATAGATTCCATCAGCCAGTCCTGGAGCGTGATATCAAAGGGGGCGAATAAGGAACGGGCAAAAACAGCAATGCAGTCGGCATGGCGTTATTTAGTCAGGGAGGAGGATGCCCTTTCCTTGCTTTTGGCGCCTCCCTTCAATAAGACAAGTAAAAACCCAGGTTATATCAAAAATTATATCCCCGGCATACGGGAAAACGGAGGCCAGTATACCCATGCGGCGGTTTGGCTGGCGATCGCCGCATCGATGCTGCATGACCATAACATGGCGCAAACCCTGTTCACCATGCTTAACCCGATTTACGTTACGCAAAACAGGAAGGATGCGCTCAGGTACGAAAAGGAACCGTATGTAATGACGGCGGATATATCCCTCAGCCCACCCTATACCGGAAGGGGCGGTTGGAGTTGGTATACCGGTTCTGCAGGCTGGATGTATCAGGGTCTGTTAAACTGGTTTCTGGGCATTCGGAAAGAAGGGAATGAGCTGGTCATTGATCCGGCGACACCTGCAGGTTTCGGAGATTTTTCCATTGAATATAAGTATGGGGGGTCTCTCTATGAAATCAGGGTTGAAAGCAGAAGCAAGGGAACGCTGACGACGGAAGCAATCACTGTGGATGACAAATTAATTCAGGGGAACAGAGTTTTGCTGGAGGATGACGGAGAGAAGCATCGGATTGTTGTGTAGTTCCCTTGGCTGTTCCGGGGGAACAGAGTCCTAGGCAGTAGGAGCGAGGAAACCGGACAGCAGCTATCGGTATATTTGCATAGAAAAACGGCCGAAATAGTATGGAGAGCAAGCATTGAATAGCTCAAACGAAGAATATACAATGGAGTATATTGAAAGTAATAAATTAGACCGGGAGGAAGCCTTTAAAAACGTTTATAGCTTTTCACGTACCTTATCTGATATAATCAATTCAGCAGTTCGTTCTGGTATGACGATAAAAAGTACAATTACGATGTTGAGCTAATACCGGTCACATAAAAGATTGTAAAGTTATTTTCATTCCAGTGATAATTAAGTGCCGGCGAAGAGGTCATAAGAACTATTAGCAATGATATTAAATTAGTAGTTTTGGCCATAGATAAAGTTGATACCGGATTTTATCTAGTACCAACTTTATTAAAAGCTAAAATTCACAATAAGATATGGATTTCAATATACTGTAATTTGACAGCTGTTTGCAGATATAGAGAAATTCCGAGTTTCCATTAGATAAGGAACTCGGCTGATATTAGCCAGACTATGTGAAAACAAAAATTGGTAATTTCGGTTCACCACTTTAAGCGATAAATTTTAATTAGATTAGCGTTTTTACACAGTCTATAGCATAACACGAAGTTCAGAGAGCTTTCTGAACTTCGTAAAAGACCAGTAATGGTAAGTGCCAAACAAGAAAGAGCCTTTAAAGACAGGTACCAATGCGAGATAATAGAGAAACTACATATTTATTACAAAAAGGTTATTATAAACGAAAAAGAAGTTTCAGAAATTTATCGCCGTTTCGGCAAGATAAGAACAACATCACCCACATACACGGATGCTTTGTCCACGAAAATCGGAAATTTGTTTCTGAGTTTGATTAGTCCCTTGCTTTGATGTCACAGGAAGAATCAGAAAAGTTTCTGGCCATTATCAAACGGACGCTATCCGGAACCCCTAGGAAAAAATCTGATCGATATTTCATTTGCCACTCAGCAGGTCGTTGATGGCGAAGAGCATAAATCGCTCATGGGACTCAAGGACTCATCTCTAAAGAATGAAAATGCCGTAGTCTAATACTCCGAATAAACAGCACATCAGTCATCCTCCTCACAGCAAACCGGTTCGTTGACAGCATTCTTTTAAATAGGTAATCAATTCGAGGCATCGGTTACGGTCAAGCTGTTCCACAAACTCGCACCAGCTCAGAGAGGCCAACTCTTCATCAGACATAGAAAGAGCCACATTGCAAATCTCATTCATGAACTGCAATATGGCAATCAACGTATTCCATTTTGCTATTCTCCGTGAGCTGGGCGAGAAAAGCGGTGTTACACTTCACATTTACATCCGCCCCGTTTCTACAGATGAAGAAAATAAAATCATTAAGGTTTCTGAACATAGAAACCGTCATAAGCAAAGTACCGCAAAAGATATCAAGGCATCGGTTAGCGCCGATGAAAATATGAAGGACATTAAGAAACTTGTAACGAATCAGTACCACACAAAGGAAGTATTAGTACACTGTGTGGTTTTTTTTGAGTTAATCGCTCCATCTTACGCTGATCTATTGAAACTACAAAACGAGACAACCTCAAGTTGCAGCCATGCCAAACTTATCTGTGACAAGCTTTGGTTGCGGCAAAAAGACGGCTTTCTAACTGTAATGCCGACCGGTTCCAATCAATTCAAATCTGAGTTCGAGCGTGTCATGCCAAGCAGCAGCACCGGGAATCTCTATCCGTTCTCTTACTCCGGCAAAACAGATCCGAACGGTATGTACATCGGGGAAGATATCAATGGAACAAATATCATCATTGATTTTGACGCACGTTCCGACAGCAAAACAAATGGAAATATTCTAATTTTAGGTAATGCCGGTGAAGGGAAATCCCACCTGGTTCATATCATTATGACAAATAAGCGGCAGCAAGGCAAAAAGATATATACCATTGATGTGGAGAAGAATACCGCGATCATACCGTTGACATGGGTGGCTGCTTCCTTGATATGATGGCGGGCAAATATTTTATTAATGTTCTTGAACCCCGACTGTGGACAGATAACCCGGTCACAAATAAAGAGGATGAGGATTTTACAAGCGAAGACGTTCCGATGGCGTTCAGGCAAACGACTCGCTTAAGCCAGCACATTGCCTATTTGCGAGACTTTTTTCTATGCTATAAGAACTTCTCCACAGAACAGCTTGATACGCTGGAGATCCTTCTGGACAAACTCTATACACAATTCCATATCACGGACAACACTGATTTCTCACAGCTTCCTCCGGAGAAGTACCCGATCCTATCCGATCTCTTTAAACTGGCAAACTTAGAGCTGGAGGAATACGATGACAGCAAGAACCAGCTCTACACGAAAGATGTGCTACGCTCTCTGACATTGGGTCTGCGCTCCATTTCAGTTGGCTCAGAAAGCCGGTTCTTCAATGGCTTTACCAACATCACAAATTCAGATTTTATTGATTTCTCAGTTGCCGGGATGATGGACACCAATGAGAATCTCAAGAATGCCATGTTCTTGAATATCTTCTCCTGGATGAGCCACAAGTTCTTAACAGAAGGTGATGCGGATCTGTTTATTGATGAACTACATATGTTTGTCGTAACAAAATCGCGGTCAACTATATTCGCAGCTTTGAAAAGCGTGGAAGGAAGCGCAACTCTGATGTCATCATCGCCAGCCAGAACGTGGAGGACATGCTCCTGCCAGGAATTGTAGAATACACGAAACCGTTATTCTCCATCCCGACCCACAGCTTCTTATTTAACCCCGGCCAGAACTGTAATGCAAAAGAATTCCAACAAGCTTTGTCCGTCCCTGACAGTGAATGGGAACTGATCAAGAATCCCCATCGCGGCCACTGCCTGTTCCGAAGCGGTAACGAACGCTATCATTTACATGTGAAAGCTCCGGATTACAAAGTCGATTTATTCGGAAAAGTTGGTGGAAAGTAATGTCTGCAGCAGCTGCTAAAATCATCATTAAGCTGGCAACAGACAAGCGATTCTGGAAATTTGTCGGCGGCCTCCTTGTCGTCGTTGTACTTATCGTTACGGCAGTCGGTACCAGCTGCACCGCGCATAATTTACAGTCCTATGCAGCTGAACAGGTTGCCAAAGACTTCGCGCCTCTGATCTCCTCTGTTAATTCAGAGATCGAAGATGGAGAGGAACTAAACACCCCGTTACTCTATGCAGCATACATCACTCTCTTTGATAACCCGCAATACCAGGATAAAGATACTGTGCGATCACAGCTGATCCGTTGCTTCTACAGTGAAACCGCAAAGAAAATTGAGGTCACCGATGGCAATGGAAACCCGGTGTTGGATGATAAGGGAAACAAAACATATATCACACAGAAAGTCACCGTGCCGGTTACTGACAACACAAAAATCTTTCAGAGTATTGAGAATGCTTTCGGTATCGCAATCGATGAAACGAAACGCCAGTACACCCTGAGCTTATCGCAAATTCTCATTGATTACACATCTTCTTCCCTATCGGAAAATGTCACGGCATATGAATCAATCGTCAGTAAATACTGTATGCAATACGGGATTCCGGAATACACTTCTCTGGTTTTGGCAGTCATGCAGAATGAGAGCGGCGGTACCGGGAATGACCCCATGCAATGCTCAGAAAGCCCCTACAATACGAAATACCCGCAAAAACACAACAGCATCACAGATCCGGAATACTCTATAGATATCGGTTTGAAATACTTTGCAAGCTGCCTAAAAGCCGCAAAGTGTAAATCACTGGAAGATATACCGAGCATCAGCCTGGCGCTGCAGGGCTACAATTTCGGCAATGGATACATTGCCTGGGCGCTCGAGAAAAACGGATACACGCAAGAAAATGCCGTTGAATTCTCACAGATGGAAGCTACAAAACTAGGATGGGACAGTTATGGCGATATCAATTATGTCAGCCATGTTTTGCGCTATTACAGCACCACCGGCGAAGATAACCCAAACGGAGGCATGTTCGGGTACCCCATCCAAGTTGGGAAATATACCATCACATCACTGTTTGGCAGCAGGACAGACCCGACCGGCGGCGGTGCAGAATTCCATAAAGGAGTGGACTTCGCAGCTCCATATGCAACGCCCATTCACGCAAGCGAATCAGGAACAGTAATCTATGCGCAATTCGGTTCATATCCCTACACCGGCTATGGAAACATCATCGTGATTCGACTTCATCTTCCCTTATTTCTATGTATGGCCACTGTTCTCAGCTGCTGGTTACTAACGGTCAGAAAGTCCAGAAGGGTCAAGTGATTGCGCTGGTAGGCAGCACTGAGACTCCACCGGGAATCATTGTCACTTCGAGATACGGTTAAATGACACAAGTGTTAACCCGATGCTGTATTTAAAATAGGCCCTGTTAGCTGCATAAAAAAGTGTTGTTTTTTCTCTGCTTTAGGCGCTTTCTGATTCCTTTTCGACCAATGGTATGAGCATTTTTAATTGATATTTTCGAAAAATTATGCTATAATAGTAATAGAAAATAGGCTTGATACGAAGCATAAATTTTTTAAAAAGAGGTGCCACTGATGAAAGATGTCGAGAAAATAATCGGTGAAATAAACGGTACCATGGCTATGGAGGGAATGCCCTTAACCATACAAGACAAGGAACGGCTGCGTGAATGTATTACCGGCAAAACATCTTACGATGAAATGGTGAGAAGGCTTGTAAAAAAGCATACCGCTCGACCAGCAAGGTGAGAATATGAACAGTGATTATCAATATGATTATGAATGGGATAGCAAGTATTGTTATCCCAATTCTTTTACCCTAATCAATAAATTAGAAATCGAAGATAGTAAAGCATTAAATGAAGCGGAACGTGAAATCACAACACTTCGCATTTCTCAGATCAGAGAGCAACCTCGTAAAGGAGACTTTGATCTAAATCACTTGCAAAAGACTCATAGATACATTTTCCGCGACATCTACTCCTGGGCCGGACAGTTAAGAACTGTCAACATTGCGAAGGGTAACCAGTTTTGTAATTGCATGTACATTGAATCAGGTTCGAAACCTGTCTTTGATCAGTTGAAAGAAGAAAACTACCTGGTTGGAACTCCACCGGATAATATTTGTGATAAGCTGGCGTACTATCTGGGTGAAATCAATGTGGTTCATCCATTTCGTGAAGGAAATGGACGTGCTCAAAGAGCCTTTATTGAAAGCCTGGCACAGGTTGCGGGGTATCATGTTGATTTTACAAATGTATCTGGCCCCGAGATGATTGAAGCCAGTGCTTACGCATTTGACTGCAATTACAGTAAAATGACTGATATTTTTCGAGGGATAACAACACCGATTTCAGCTGTAGAACAGCAAGATTATATTCGTAGAGTAGCTCCGAGGGGGAGCAAATTAATCAATCTTTTTTATAACCTAATTGATGAGGGAATTGAACCACAGGAAGAGCCAGAGATGAATTTAGAGTGAAATTCAATATGTTCTTAGCCGTCGGAAAGAGAAAATCCGATGGCTTTTTTATGTCTTATATGAAAAAAATGTTGTTTTTTCTCTGCTTTAGGCGCGCCCGGCCGCCCAGCCGGAACAAACTTTTAAAAGAAAGACGAGGTAATTGACCATGAAAAGCGTTACCGTTAAGCTGAAAATCGATCCTAAAAAATTCGAGGCCACACAGCAATTTATGGAGGAAAAAGGATTGCACATCGAAATGGAATTGAGCGATTCCGTAGATAGATTTTACGAAAAATACGTACCTGCCCCGGTTCGTAAATACATCGAAAGAACTACACCGATACCCCCCTTCCTACTACAAAACCCCCGGCTTCTGCCCCTAGTGAGCAGCTAAAATCCGGTTCAATTGAACCGAATTTTAGAGCAAATTCAAGTGGTTGTTCTTTACCGGGTTCAGGAGATGTCAATAATGCGTAAAAACGGCTTTCCAATGCGATTTTTCGATGCATTTCCGCTCTACTTCCAGCACTGTGAAAATAGGCAGTTGAACTTTGCAGGATAAAGCATTGTAATCAAAAGATTACAATGGAACGATAATTATTTGTAATCAAAAATATTGTACTGATTACAAACCGTGCATCAAATATTATAAATAATCCTATTACGTGGCTATATATCTACAAAAAGCCTTGTAATCAAATTTGATTACAAGGCTTTTTAATCTTAATGTAATTAATGGGGGATAAATTAATGGACAATGTCGTTAATTCACAAAGACTTGCTGATAGCAATATTGACTCAAAAGAAAAGCTAAGAACATCCATTTATCTAAAAAAGAAATCTTATTTGATAATAGATAGTCTTATTAAATTATCTGGTGGAGGTCAATCTAGAAACGACATCATTGAAAAAGCGATTGATTTCTTTTCCGCCTACACAACTTCACAAATCAGCCAGGATTATTTGTGCGGTGTCTTCGGTTCAAAAATAGAGGGTTTAGTTGGAACTCTGGCAACACGAATATCAAAAAGTAATTTCCGCGCTGCCGTGGAAACGGATATGCTAACCCGAATGCTGGCAACCGTTGTGCAGTTAAGTAAAAGTGACTACGATAAGCTGCATGTAAAATCCATACACGATGTGAAGCAGACAAACGGCTCTATTGATATTTTGGAAGCTGTTAACGAATCGGAAGATAGATAAACATGATTGAAGTATTTATCTGGGATATCAATGTAAACAATACTGTAATAACTTAAAATTCATAATATTAACATCACTTATCGCCAAAACGTTATCGTTTATCGGTTTTCTATTGACTTATAATTTATTCAGGCTATTCTTGTGTATAAGAAATAAATAAAGGCGTGATTTCATTGAACTAGTAATTGAAGACAAATCCAAATTCATAAACAACCACATATGAGATAATATTAAGGAGTGAATTAAAATGAAACATACTATTAAAAAAATTGTCAGCTTTGTACTCGTTTTAGCAATAGCACTTACAATCTGCATTCCAGCATTTGCTGCAACGTCCAGTAATTCATCCTCTGTTATGTTAAATGGGGAAAAGTATACAATCACGCAATCAGTAAATGATCAAGGACAAAAAGTTGTAACCGTCGTTAGTAAGAATGATTGTTCTTCTATAGTAAATACTGGAGACACCCTGCAAATTTCTACAACTACATCTAGCGGGACACAAGATCACACTATCTCGCTTACGCAAAAAGCTAAGTCTCTGTCTCCCATGAGTACAGCGAGTTCTGGATCAGTTAGTTCGGCATTTTGGACTAATTTTTATTGTTATTGGGATACTTCCAATTTAAGTTCTTCAGGAGTGTTCTGGTCGATGTCATGCGATAATGGTGGAATAAGTGCATATGACCAAAAAAATACGACCGCGAGAGGTTATGCTGAAAGTTTTCGAAGCGATGTTCAGGCAATATTTAGCGCGGAGGTAAGTGAGACTGCATCCTTAGGGGTAGCTGAGGCTGGTTTAATAGCTGCGGCAATTTCATCTGAAACTGGTGTAGGTGTTATTGCAGGTGTCGTAGTTGCCCTCGGAGGAACATTAGCAGCCGTTCCTTACTTTGTACAGGCATGGACCAGCGCACAAAATGCTAATTACCATTTCTCGTTATTCAACGATGCTATCTACGCATGAATGTACTCTATGTGATTTGTGGTTTCCTAATTGTTGCTTTGATGACTTCTATTTATCTTACTAATAAACAACGGCATGAAAAATATATCTTTCGTATATTGGTTTTATGCGATGTGGTATTTTTATGTATTATTTTTTGGTATATCTGGTTTGCTATTACTCACATGTTATAAACTGATTAATAATATCGTCAAGACCTTCCTTGATTCATACTTGCAGTGTACGCAAATATATCAAGGGGGGCCTCTTATTATCTAAATAATTTAGCGAAAGAGTGTTAAAATGGCCAGCGCGAGAATCATTTTAAATTCCCGGTACTTCCATATTGCAAGGGCCGAGGAAAAAGCGGACGGAAAACATGCGATGACAAAAGATGCAACAATGGGACTTGTCAATTACGTTGGTACACGGGAACACACAGTCATACTGACAATTAAATGTCTTTATATTGAAGATAATCAGAGAGCCATTAATAACTTTTTTTGAAATAGTTGAAAGTTGAGAGTGCTTGATCTTTAATTATCTATATAACTTGCAGTCCGAACATCCATTTGAACTTCGTATAAGACCAGAAATAGAAAGGTTAATTAGCACCTTATTTTTAACTACTTTGGATTGGAGGGCATTATGAAATTAACCCATATAGTATTTGATATTGATGGAACCTTGCTGGATACTGAAAGTGCAGTTTTATTATCTTTACGAGATATAATTGAAGAAGAAAATAATGACCACACCGTTGATATTAACAATTTAAGGTTTGCTTTGGGAATTCCAGGTAATGACGCTTTAATCAAGCTAGGATGCAATGATTTAGAGTATTACAATAACCTTTGGATGGAAAAGTTTCAGAAGTATTACGAATTAATACATGTCTTTAATGGAGTTGAAAGTGCCCTGAGAAAATTAAAAAAAGAAGGACTTTCACTAGGAATTATAACCTCAAAGACCAAAAAAGAATATCAAACTGATTTTGTTCCTTTTGGTTTAGCAAATTATTTTGATACAATAATTTGTGCAGAAGACAGTTTAAAACACAAACCTTTTTCCGAGCCAATGGAAAAGTTCTTGGAATACTCAAATTCAGTTCCTGATGAAGTCTTGTATATTGGTGATACACTATACGATCTTCAATGTGCTAAAGGAACTAATGTCAAATTTGCACTTGCCCTATGGGGATGTAAAGACTCTAATGGTATTCAGGCAGATTATTTTTTATCTGAGCCCAATGATATCTTACTTTGTGTAACCCATAACATAAGTGTTTAACCAGAGTATTTTGTTATGGTGAGGGATGACCAATGAAAACTGATGAGATCGTTTTTGGAGCAGTTAAAATAGCGATAGATGAGTGGAATCCATACAGTTTATTACCTGAAGCACCTAGAGATGAGTTTGATAGTGAAAGTATGGAAATAACAAATTTAATATCAAAAATTATAGATGTAGATAATATTGCAGGAATAATCGCATCTGTGTTTTCCTCGTCGTTCGGTGAAAAGTTTACTAAATCAGACTGCATGATACCTGCAAAAAGAATAGTAGATATATTTCAAAAAGCAAAGGAATAACAGAACTGCACATTGGTACTATATAAGCACAGACATTCACCTAAAACTGGTAATGTTTGTGCTTA
>CAUQPM010000023.1:0-30192 GCA_963520015.1 uncultured Oscillospiraceae bacterium | reverse complement strand
TTGATATTCTACGATTGCCTTTTCCTTTTGTGTCTATTTTCCTTGAACCGGTTCAGATGATACGGGAGCCTTTTATGATATATACTAGCGTTTATTTTTTCTATCCAGCAACGCCAAGGTATTCTCCATTGACTGGGAAGATGACAAAACAATTGCTATGTCACCGGGCATTAGCTCGGTATTCCCCTGCGGGAGTATCACCTCTTCACCTCTAAGAATATAAGCAACCGTACTTTGCGGCGGAAAGCCAATTTCCCATAACTTTTTATGAAGCGCCGGAGATTTCTCGGTAAGCTGAACTTCACAAATGACAATCCTGCCATTGTCCATGGGCAAATATTTTTTAATATTATTCTTCATTGCCTGCTGTTCGATTAATTCGCTAAAAATGCGGGTGGTGTTAACGCACTTGTCTACCCCAAGCCCTTGAAACAGTTCAACATTTTTTGGGTCGTTCACAATGGCAAATGTCCGTTGAACACGAAATTGCTTTTTTGCAAGTTCACTGATAATCAGGTTGGCGGCATCCTGGTCTTCCAAAGCGATTACAATGTCCATTTGTTCTGCGTGTGCTTGCTGCAGGGTGGCCGCATCCGTGCTGTTACCACAAATTGCTTCAATTTCATATGTATCTGCCAGCATTTGACAAAAATCACGGTCTGGATTTACTACCATCACATCGTGACCCTTTTGTTTTAATGATTTAATGAGGAAATGGGTATTTTCACGCCCACCGACTAACAAAATATTCAACAGGTTAACCCCCCTTCTCTAATGTAAAAATTCGCTGGAGCTCATTCAGTGAAAGAAGGAGCGGGCAAATTACAATGATTCCGCTTTGATCGTAGGAAGCTTCTTTAGAAGTATCTTCCACTCTTGCAATGACCTGCTTGACCTTGTAGTACTCTTTTGCAATCTGAGCAATCATAATGTTAGTGTTATCATCATTTGTTGCAGCAATCAGAACATCCGCTGTTTTGATCCCGGCCAGTTCCAAAATATCTGTATCCGTAGCATCGCCTTCAATGGAACAATTAACGCACAATTCTGAAAGTCTTGAGAAAGATTCCCTATCTATATCAATAATTGATACATTATCATTCTGATTCATGAGATTGAGTGCAAGTTTTGACCCGAAACGGCCGCAACCCACAATGATGATGTTTTCCCGTTTTTCTTTATTGAAAATTTTCATCTTGATCCCCCGCTTTCCACTGTTTATCTTACCACAGTGGGTATAAAGCCGGTATTAAGATGAAAGCTCACCATATAAAGATTATATAAACATAACCGAGTAAGACTTGTTCAAAATCGACGCTGTGCGGTGCGACAGCTTCCTTATGGCTCCCCTATTCATCCACAAACCGATAGCCAATGCCGACCTCCGTAATAATATACCTTGGATTGGTGGGGTCTTTCTCCAGTTTGCGGCGGATGTTCGCCATGAAAACCCGAAGCGACTGCGCATCACTGTCCAAGTAAGCGCCCCACACGATTTTTAAAATATAGCTGTGAGTTAACACCTTACCTGCATTTTTAACGAGTAACGCCAGTATATCAAACTCCCTTGGCGTTAAATGAACTTCTATGTTACTAAGAAGTACAAAATGCTTTTCAAGATTGATTTCCAAATCCCCGACTTTGTATACTTCCGGTACAGTTTCCGTATCCTTTGCAGAGCGTCGGAGGATTACCCGCAGTCTTGCAAGCAATTCATTGATGCTGAAAGGTTTTGTCAGATAATCGTCGGCACCCGCGTCCAGCGCTTCAATTTTTTCCTTATCCTGATCCCGGGCGGACACCACGATAATCGGCATATCCGAAAAACTGCGAACCTGCTTAATAACATCAAGCCCATCCATATCCGGAAGGCCCAGATCAAGAATCATGATGTCAGGTTCCTGCGTCGTAACGACGCGCATTGCGTCTTTCCCTTTTGCTACTTCTGTACATTGATATTCCTGTGCCTTAAGTGAGAAACTGATTAAAGAACGAATTTGTTTATCGTCCTCAACTACCAGAAATGTTTTGGTCTTCTCCAAATGCTTTTCCTCCTTCCAATGGCAGAGAAAAGCGGATGGTCGCACCCCCGCTTGTGTTATTCTCTGCATGAATCCTTCCACCATGGGCATTCACAATCGCCTTGCATATTGCAAGCCCAAGACCATTTCCCCGTTTATAGTCGACACGGGATTCATTCGCAACAAAGAACAGGTCAAATACCTTTGGCAAATCCTCCGGACTGATTCCCGTCCCATGATCTGAAACACTGAACCATATATTGTTTTTTCCTGTAGTTACCTCAATCTTAATCTCGTTGGACTCGTTCGAATGCTTGACGGCGTTATCGATTAAGTTAATCAGTACCTGTGCAATCAGTTTACCGTCCATCGGAACAAAAACTACCTTGTCCGGTATTTCAACCGAAATGTGGTACTGATTTGCATATCTGGAAGAATATTTTAAAGCGACGCCGATAATCTCTTCCACTGCCTCCATTTGCTTATTAACCAGAAGGGTCCCCTCTTGAATTTTTGTTAAGCTTAAAATATTTTCCACCATCTGGGTAAGCCAAACGGAACCATCATAAATTCCCTGAACCAGCCGTACGCTGTCTTCATCCTTTAAACTATAAAGCAGAATTTCCGATGCTCCGGTAATTCCGGAAAGAGGAGTTCTGATATCATGTGATATCGAACGCAAAAGATTACTTTTAAATTTCTCCCTCTCTGCTTCATTCTTTGCCTTTTCTTTCTCGTTCGCAAGGCGTTCCCGCTCCATGGCAGTGAAAATCTGGGTGGAAGCGGAAGAAAGCAGTTTAGATTGATCGCTGTCATCGGGGACACGGTATTTAGGCAAACAAATCAATCCATATTGATACCTTTGGTCTGAAATAGGCAAAATAAATTTATCCTGAACGATCAACTCCGCCTGTTCTTTTGACAATGGCTGTGAAGTAGCTCCACGAACACCTTTTTTAATGCTGTACTCATTGTTGATATTTCCATTCTCGTCTGTTGTAATACAGGATACATCACAGTCCAGCAAGTTGGAAAGACATTGAACCGATACTGTGGCAACTTCTGAAACGCTGGAAGCTTTCGCAAGGGAACTGGTAATTTGATAGAGAAGCTGGAACTGCTTTTCCCTGCGGCTTGCAATAGCTGTGGAACGCATTATTTTACTGGTGAGTGTACTTGTCAATATGGATGCAGTCAGCATAACGCCAAACGTCATGATATAACTTTTATTGTATACATTAAAAGTATGGAATGGTTCTGTAAAGAAAAAGTTAAAACTAAACATACCGATCACAGAAGCTAGAATTCCGTAAAAATAGCCTTTCGTAACACGCGAGACTATGAGCACGGACAAAATATAGGTAACAACAATATTAATCGCAGAAAAGCCAATATCCCGTATGAGCATCGACAGCATCGTTGCACCGACCAGAATTAATAGTGTAATCAATATTTGAAACCAAATTTTGCTGGGCAAATCAGTCTTATGGGAATTATTCAACTGCTGTTCACTCCCCACTAATGTTCCTTGATTTATAAATTATATCATATTCAATTATAGAATGAAATCCTATTATTCCAAAAGTAAATCACCCTTTTCAGCTGTAACTCACGTTTTCAATGTTAAGTTTGCCGTTCTATCAATAATTTAAAACGGCGAAGAATTTTCAGGCGAAAAAGTCACTAATGCAGCATTTAACAATAGATAGATTTTGGGCATGACAGCTTAACGAATCATAATTTTTTATAAAAAATTTATTTAAAAATACGTTGACTTGCCAGTCAAATTGGAATATAATCAAGCCGCAATTGACTTATCAGTCAACAATAAGAAATGGAGGAGGCTACCGGTGGCCGTAAGTAAAAAGCCTAAAACAATTAATCTGCACGATATCGACATAAACACACACAAGATTATGTCGATGGAGCAGGAAAAGAGGCAACGTGTAATAAATTCAGCCATGGAAGAGTTTTCTAAAGGATACAGAAAAGCAAATACAGATACCATTGTGCAGAACAGCGGAATATCAAAAGGACTATTGTTTCACTATTTCGGCACGAAAAAAGATCTATTCCTTTTTCTAATCAAATATTCTTTGGACATTTTAAGCGGGGAATTCCAAAAACAAAGCTTCGAGAGCCATGATATTTTAGAAAATCTGTGGAAATTATCTCTGGTTTCGGTAGACCTGACAATGAGATACAGATTGATTTACAGTTTCGTTGTGCCTGCGTTTTTTACTTTGAAAGAGGACTTTCCCGAGCAAATGCCAACCGATCATCAAAGCCCGACTGAAGAAATTTTGGCAAAGTGCTTTCAGAATTTTGACCGTTCGCTTTTTCGTGATGATGTGGATATTCCAAAGGCATGCAATGTAATCCTGTGGACTATAAAGGGATTTTCGGATTCTTTGATGGCTTATGGTCACAACATTGAAGATTACAAACCGCATTATGAAAAGATAGAAAAAGAATTGTCAGAATACATGACTTTATTACGAAAAACATTTTATAAATAAAAGGAGAATTTTTATGTCAAACAATGTTATTGAATTAAATCAACTTACGAAAAGTTATGGCAAAGCAAGAGGTATTGCCGATGTAAACCTAAATGTTGAACAAGGCGAGATTTTTGGCTTTATTGGGCCGAATGGAGCAGGAAAATCAACAACAATCCGAACACTGCTCGGTCTGATTTACCCCTCAAGCGGCAGCGCGACGATATTCGGAAAAAACTGCATTGAACATCCCGAAGTAAAAAAAGAAGTCGGTTACCTGCCGTCAGAGGTGTTTTACTATGATAATATGAAGGTAATGGATCTGCTTAAATATTCCGCCAGTTTCTACAAAAAAGACTGCACGAAGCGTATCAACGAACTTGCTGAGGCCATGGATCTTGACCTGAAAAAGAAGATTGACGACCTTTCGTTCGGCAATAAGAAAAAAGTTGGCATCGTCCAGGGATTGCTTCACGAACCAAAATTGATAATACTTGACGAACCCACAAGCGGCCTTGACCCACTGATGCAGCAAAAATTCTTCGAACTTATTGAACAGGAAAACAAAAAGGGCGCTACCGTATTCTTTTCATCACACATTCTCAGCGAGGTTCAGAAAATGTGCAGCCGTGTCGCTTTTATCAAAGAAGGTAAAATCATCAAGCTGGAAAAGATGAGCACTCTGCAGGAAAACAACTACAAAAGATTCCGTATCGAAACGAATGCAGCGATCTCAAAGGAATATTTCAGTTTTCGCGGCGTAAGCGATTTTGAAGTAAAAGGCAATTCAGCAAACTTTATATTTAAAGGGAACATAAACACCGTCATGAAAAAAATTGCCGATATCGACCTCCGTAACATATCAATTGAAGAGCCTGACCTTGAGGAAATCTTCATGCACTATTATGCAAAGGAGGACTGAATCGTATGAATATGTATCTGCATGAACTGAAGTCCCTGCGAAAATCCACAATCATATGGACCTGTTCCATGATAGCTTTGGCAGTAATTTATTTTTCTATTTACCCCAGCATTGCGAATGATGCTGCAGATATTAAAAAACTGCTGGGCGGATACCCTGCACCGTTAAGGGCGGCTCTTGGCATTACACTTGATAATATCGCTTCTGTTCTGGGCTTTTATTCCATGGTGTTTTCGTTTATTACGCTTTGCGGTGCAATTCAGGCTATGATTTTCGGTACCTCCGTCCTTTCAAAGGAAGGGCGTGAACGGACGGCAGATTTTCTTCTCGTCAAACCGGTTTCCCGCATGGCTGTTGTCAGTGCGAAGCTTTCGGCTGCCTTTACTATGATTTTAGCTACGGACTTGGTCTATTATGCCGCAGTTTCTTTCACTGCCTCTGTTGTAAAGGCAACGGATTACAGCATTAAGCTGTTCTTCATGATCAACCTGACCCTGTTTTTCATCCAGCTTATTTTTCTCGCAATCGGGTTGGTCGTTTCGGTATTCTTTACAAAGCTCAAATCTGTGCTCCCAATATCGCTTGGCGTGGTTTTCGGGTTTTATATTGTCGGAGCATTAATTGCTACCGGCGACAGCGACGCTGCCCGTTTTATTTCTCCTTTTAAATACTTTGATATTACATACATTATGACAAATGCGAGCTATGAGGCTCCGTATCTTATTACCGGAGCGGTTATTGTAATTGCGGCAGTTGTGGTAAGTTATATTATTTATCAAAAAAAGGATATCCATGCCGTGAGCTGACAGCTTCGAATTCAACAAAAGGAGATTTCATTTATGAATATATTTATAAAGGAATTAAAATCTAATAGAAAATCCCTAATCATTTGGAGCGCCTGTATGTTTTTGTTAGTTGTCAGCGGCATGGCAAAGTATACCGCCTATTCTGCCGGAGGACAAAACAATGAAATTTTTAACACCATGCCATACTCGGTCAAAGCGCTGCTGGGATTCGGCCCATTTGATGTTACTACTATGAGCGGTTACTTCGCATTACTCTTCCTCTACATAGAGCTTACGGTTGCCATTCATGCTGTTTTGTTGGGGTCCGGCATCATTGCCAAAGAGGAACGTGACAAAACGACCGAGTTTTTGATTGTCAAACCCGTATCCCGTACCACGGTAATCACAGCAAAGCTTCTCGCTGCGCTGGTAAATATTTTTGTTGTTAATATCATTACGCTTATTGCATCCATTATTATGGTTGCCGCCTATAATAAGGGAAAAGATATTTCGAATGAAATTGTAGTGTTCATGTTAAGCATGTTCATCGTTCAGCTCATCTTCCTTTCGCTCGGGACGGCACTGGCAGCAATCATCAGAAATTCGAAAGCCGCGGGGTCGCTTTCCGCCGGAATATTGCTGGCATCATTCGTGATATCAAAAATAACGGATTTGACTGATAAGCTGGATGCCCTTAATTTACTTTCACCTTTCAAATATTTCAGCTATAAAGACCTGGTGGACGGAAACGGTCTTAACCCGGTCATCGTTTTGCTCTCACTCTTGCTTGTTGCCGCATTCTCTGTTTCAACATATTACTTTTATCAAAGAAGAGATTTAAATGTATGATTCAATTTCTATCCTAAACCAGTAAGGCCATCCCCTATCCTGCTAAATTATAAAAATGCGGAGCCCAATGTGCTCCGCATTTTTCTATTCTTGTCCTGCTGTTATTGTTGGCTTTCGTGTACGTTACCAGTTGAAAGTGTTTGCTTATTAGAATATAATAATACCAAACAGTATAAAGTGTAAAAATCAGTCCGACATCACGTTAAGCTGAACTAATAATGTAAGAGGTGTATCAGATGAACGATCAGCATATATCCAGACTGGAATTGTTCGCTACAAACACGCAGATGATGAAAAAGAACTTTGTATGGCACAGTTCATTGCTGAAACAGCTGGCCGCATTACTTTACGCCGTACAGGATAAAGAGGTTGACTGTGATAAAATTCATGAGAGTTATGACCTTATAAAGAGGAGCACCGGGCTATTTTCTGCATTTAGGGGTAATTCGGCAATGAGTATTGCGACTCTGCTTTCGCTTTCAGATAAAAGGGATACACTGCTTTCGGAAACTTTGGCTGTATATGACATGATGAAGGAAGCAAGATTCAAATCATCTGATTTTCTCGTCGTTGCCGCGTATCAAATAGCAGCAAACGCTAAACCGTATGAATACCCGCAGGTGATTGAAAAGGCAAAAGCATATTACGATGGCATAAAAGCAGAACATTATTTCCTTACGGGTCAGGATGATTATATATTTGCCTCGATGCTTGGACTTTCGGATATCGATATCGAAACAGGTTTGGCACGCATGAAAAAGCTTTATGATATCCTTAAACCGAATTTTCTGTCCGGAAACGGTGCGCAAGCCCTGACACAGGTGTTGGTACTGGGAAATGAAAGCTCGGAAGCGGCGACCCGTGTACTTGCATTGCGTGATGCCCTCAAAGAACGGGACTTCAGACTTGACAGAGCGTATACGCTTTCTTCGCTTGGCGTGTTATCGTTACTCCCGAGCGATATTGATTTCATCGTCAATGATGTTACCGAAACTTACAAATTTTTACGCAAAAAAGAGGGATTCAGCAATTGGTCAATTACAAAGCAGGAGTTGCTGCTGCTCTCGGTTTCTCTTGTCGCATTCAATTATGTTGATGATTTGAAAAGCGGCATTTTAACAGCGACGATTTCTACGAGTATCACAAATATTATAATCGCACAACAGGCGGCTATTGCTGCAGCAGCTGCTTCATCGGCTGCCGCTGCATCCGCTGCTTCGAGTTGATTGTGCGGGATAGTTGCCTTTCTTATATCTCTTTACAAAGGAGCAGCCTAGTATGCCAGTAGCAATCAACGATTCAGATTTGAAGAATTACGGTATTTCGACCAACCATGAAATCATGGATAACGGTCAGAAAAGGTTCCGGCTGCTTTCATCTGACGGAAGCAGCTATATTCGTTGTGAAAGTCCCGGCGTATCAGTTTGGGAAAACAGTCATTCGCATAGTACGTTGCAGGAAATGATAATTGTGCAGAAGGGCTGCGTTGTTTTTGCTGAATATATAAATGGAAAAGTTATATTTAAAAAACTTGTAACCGGGGATTTTTCGACCACAATACCAGGTATTCCACATAATGCCTGCCTGTCCCCAAATACAGTTGTGCATACCATAAAATTCGGAGATTGTTCACAGCCTGATTGGATCCCAAGCGTTGAATTAGACTTAGCTACCAAAGGTTTGACTTTTGAAGAAGCACTTGCACAGGCGTGATTGTTATTATTTAAAATGAGCAGTCCATATTTATGATTTACGCAGGATAAGGAGCAAGGGTTATGCAGGGGTATTTTGCATTAGCTACCATGATCTTACTTTTAATATTGGTTCTGTCACGCGTTTTGCTAATGAAAAGAATCGGCATTAAGGCGGTTAGATTTGGTGAGATGGATAAAAAGGATTTTTTAATTCCCCCGTTTGCTTTATTTCTTTTTTACCTTATCCTAGCCAGTGCCCTGAACCTGCCAAAAGTCGGAACCGAACTATTTCGCAGTGAGGTTTTACAATGGGTTGGTGTAACGTTCTGTATACTGGGGCTATTATTATTCTTATTGAGCCTAATTTCTTTTGGTAAAAGCTTTCGGGTAGGCATTGACGAAGAACATCCGGGATCGCTGGTAACAACGGGTGTTTTTGCAGTCAGCCGCAATCCAATCTATACCGCTTTTGAATTTATTCTTCTTGGAATATTTTTAATTTTTACAAACTGGATAATCTTACTATACTTAATTGCAGGCTTGTGGCTTTTCAATCGTCAGGTTCTTCGGGAAGAAGAATCTCTACAAAGATTTTATGGTGAAGATTACGTGAAATACTGTGAAAAAGTCCGGAGATATCTTTAATATGATTCTGCCTATGATAAAAGAAGTCAGATGGTTGATTTATCTGCACATGAAACGGTACATTTTGAACAGGTTATTATTGACATTCAGAATATAGCGGGTTATACTAAGTTCATTGTGATTTTAATTAAAAAAGGAGGCGGGCAACGATGATAAATAATAGCTATTTAGCAGCCATAAAGAATCGTTCTAATCAAAGAATTAAATCGGAAGTTTTTTTGCCCGCGTTCTTCGGATAGCTTTTTGCGCCCTGCTGCGAAAACAGGCGTGAATATAACGGCAAAGCACCTCTGATGATCAGGGGTGCTTTTTCATTGCCACTGTTGAAATGGGGCTGAAAGTTTGAAAGATAACTCTTTCAAACTGGTTTTTCGCTTTTCGGTCTATATTCAGCAGAGGTCGAAAACGCACAATTGCCCAGCTCGAACAAGGAAGGGATGGTCGTAAATGAAAGAACAAAGTACAAAGAAAAAGGGAGCCGGACTGATTTGGTATTTCTTAAAAGGAAGCGTCGGTATTTTTATCGCAGCATTGATTTTTGCCATGCTGAATACGGCTTTTAATGCAGTCACACCGCAGATTATCCGAATAGCGGTTGACTTTATCATCGGCGGACAGTCCGTTGACCTTCCCCTGTGGATTGAACGGATTTATTCCATACATAATGCCCGCAGCGACCCCGCACACAGTCTGCTGCTGGCCGCAGCCGCCATATTATTGGTCGCGGTGCTGTCAGGAATTTGCAATTACATAAGCCGCATGGGCGTGGCAAAAGCGTCGGAGTCCTTTGTGAAATCCCTGAGGGATAAGCTTTTCGGGCACATTCAGCGACTGCCGTATTCCTGGCATAACCAACATCAAACAGGAGAAATCATTCAGCGATGTACCTCCGATGTGGACGTAATCCGCAACTTCATCAGTAATCAGCTGCTGGAAGTGTTTCGTACCGTATTTCTTCTTATCCTCTCCATCGCCATCATGTTTTCAATGAACGTGAAAATATCTTTGGTCGCGCTTGCGTTTATCCCTCTGGTGGCGGCTTATTCCGGAATTTTTTACTCAAAAATTGCCAAACGGTTCCGGTTGGCGGACGAAGCCGAAGGGGAACTGTCTTCCGCAGTACAGGAAAACCTGACCGGTGTACGGGTAGTACGTGCATTTGGACGCGAACGTTATGAAATTGACCGCTTTGACAAACGCAACAACCTGTTTGCCAGCCTGTGGATTCGGCTTGGCCGACTGCTGAGTGCCTATTGGGGTATCGGCGACCTGATTACAGGTTTGCAAATCCTTACGGTTATCGTCGTAGGCGTTACTCAGGCAGTAGATGGAAAAATCACACTCGGTGAATTCCTTGCTTTTGTTTCTTATAACTCCACGCTGATTTGGCCAGTCCGGGGTTTGGGGAGAATTTTGTCTGAAATGAGCAAGGCCGGAGTTTCCATTGAGCGTGTGGCCTATATTCTGGATGCAAAAGAAGAACAGGATTCCACGGACGCCGTGCAGCCGCCGATGGATCAGGATATCATTTTTCATTATATCAACTTCAGCTATGAGGGCCAGAAACCTGTTCTGAAAGACATCGACTTTACAATTCCTGCCGGCAGCACCTTTGCCATTCTTGGCGGAACGGGCAGCGGAAAGTCAACGCTGATGCATCTTTTGGATCGATTGTACGATTTGCCGCCCGAGTGCGGCAGCATCACAATAGGCGGCGTAAATATAGCTGAAATGAAACGTTCCTGGCTGCGTAAAAACATCGGAATGGTTCTGCAGGAGCCGTTTCTCTTCTCTCGTACCATTGAAGAGAATATCCGTGCCACAAGGCCGGGGGCTCCCTTGGACGAGGTTCGCCGCGCTGCTCAAATCGCCTGTGTTGACAATGCCGTGGACGATTTTGCCAATGGTTACGATACCATCGTGGGTGAACGCGGAGTAACACTTTCCGGCGGACAAAAGCAGCGGGTGGCGATTGCCCGTATGCTCATGCAGCAAGCGCCCATCATGGTATTCGACGATTCCCTCTCCGCGGTGGATTCGGAAACAGATGCGCAGATTCGTGCCGCACTGAAAGAAAATCTCGGTAAATCGACCGTTATTCTTATTTCGCACCGGATCACAACACTGATGCAGGCTGACCGCATTCTGGTGCTGGATGACGGAAGAATTGCGGAATTAGGCACACATGAGGAATTAATTCACCAAAACGGTATTTATAAGAGCATTTATGACATTCAGATGAGCAGCGACGACCGGTCGCTGCTGGAAAAGGAGGAAGGCTAATGGGTTATGATGAACAGGAGTACAGCAAAGCTTTTGATTTGAAAATCTGGAAGAATATCTTCCCCTTTCTAAAGCCTTACCGACGCACCCTGCTGACGGTTTTTATTTTGAACCTCTTCTGCGCCTTCATAGATATTTTGCTGCCGTTGTTCCAACGGTATGCCATCGACCGTTTTATCGAAGCACGCACTACAGAAGGATTGGTATCTTTCGCTTTGGCGTATGTACTTGTTATCACACTGCAAACGCTCAGCGTAATACTGTTTACACGCGGCTCCATGCGGATTGAAATGAACCTTGGGCGCGACCTTAAGCGGGCATGCTTTATTCATCTTCAAAGCCTGTCGTTCTCTTACTATAACATAACCCCTGTCGGTTACATTCTGACCCGGGTAATGAACGATACGGACCGGATATCAAGCCTTGTGGCATGGAATCTTTTTGACATCATATGGTCATCGGCATACGTGCTGGGAGTATTCGCCGCCATGCTGATACTGGATGTAAAACTGGCATTGATCGTGATTCTTGTAGTTCCTGCGATTGCACTGCTGACCTTTTATTTTCAGAACCATATTCTGCACTGGAACCGTCGGGTTCGAAAAACGAACTCCCGAATTACCGGCGCGTACAATGAGGGTATTATGGGAGCCAAAACGTCAAAGACTTTGGTGATTGAGGAAAAAAATCACCGGGATTTTACCGACATAACGCAGGACATGAGGATTTCCTCCATTCGGGCAGCCCGGCTAAGCGCCGTATACATTTCACTGGTTCTTCTGATGAGTTCGATTGCCACAGCCCTTGTGCTGGCACGCGGCGGCAATATGGTTTTGCAGCATATTCTGCTGTTAGGTACGCTTTCCGCATTTACCGCTTATGCCGTCGGAATTTTCGAACCGATTCAGCAGCTTGCACGTAACTTTTCGGAAGTCATTTCCGTACAGACAAATATTGAGCGTGTAACCGGCCTGCTGGACAAAAAACCGGGTATTGTAGATTCACCGCAGATTGTTGAGAAATACGGTGATTCGTTTCACCCAAAACCGGAAAATTGGGAACCCATTCGGGGTGACATCGAATTTTGCAATGTAAGCTTTCGGTATCCGGACGGAAACGAGGATGTATTCAGTAATTTCAATCTGAAAATTCCGGCGGGTACTACCGTTGCCATCGTTGGTGAAACAGGTGCGGGCAAAAGCACTTTGGTTAACCTCGCCTGCCGTTTTTTCGAGCCTGATTCGGGTGAGATTTTGATTGACAGCCGCGATTACCGCGAGCGCAGTCAGCTTTGGCTCCACAGCAACATTGGTTATGTGCTGCAAAACCCGCATTTGTTTTCCGGTACCGTTATGGAAAATATAAGGTACGGCAACCTGGCCGCTTCCGATGACGAGGTAAAACGCGCCGTCGAGGCCGTGAGTGCGGACACTGTGGTAAAAAAACTGGGTGACGGTTATGAAAGCAGTGTCGGTGAAGGCGGAGACCGACTTTCCACAGGTGAAAAGCAGTTGATCTCCTTTGCGCGCGCCGTACTGGCGAACCCGCGGATCTTTGTTCTGGATGAAGCAACTTCATCAATAGATACTCAAACCGAACAGCTCATTCAGGCAGCGATCTCACACCTACTGAAAGACCGTACTTCGTTCCTGATAGCCCATCGTCTGTCCACAATACGCCATGCCGATTTGATTCTGGTGGTAAAAGACGGCAAAATAGTGGAGCAGGGCCGGCACGAAGAACTGCTGCTTCGGCACAGCTATTACCACACACTTTACAGTCATCAGTTTGCCGAGGAATCAGCGATGCAGGTACTTAACTAAACTTCTGTCACCATTTAAAAAGCTGTCAGCTCCGTGAGCCGGCAGCTTTTTTGTATTTATCCGGGCCATTGTTAATTTTAAGTTTTATTCTTATTACGGTTGACTTTATAATACATATATGTTATGATTTTATCCGTAAATCAGATAATACATATCTAATTAGAATGTATTAAGAGAGGAAGAACGTAATGATTAAAAAGCTAAAAATATGTTGTAGGTGTACTTCAAGTCGAATGCGAGACTGTATATTGAAAACTGAATACTGTCCAGTTCACTAAAGTTCGATTTCTGAGCCTATGATAAGTATTAAACTAGTATACTTATTACATAATTGCTCTTTGCAGTCAAACTTTATGGTTTGATTGCTTTTTTATTTTCTTTAACATTTATAAAAATTTATTTAAAAACGGTACCCCAAAAATAAGCTTATGAGGTGTATATCATGAGAAAAAAAACAGTCAGCTTAATCTCCCTTCTTCTCGCCGCCGTACTTATTCTTTCAGCATGCGCTTCCGGTGGCTCCAAAACCGGAACTGCTTCCAGCAAAGCCAGCCAAACCACAAAAGTTGCAGATACGAAAGACCAGTTCATTAATGCAGCAGACCCGAGTAAAAGCCCCGATACTGCTAATAATCGTACCGATACATTTGTGGCAAACATTTCTGAACCCGGCGGCGTTTTCGTTCCCTATTTCTACGATAACGGATGGGATGAAAATGCGATTCTGCCGATTTTTTCCCGACTTGTAGCCATTGATGATAAAGGGAATCCGGTACCGGACTTGGCAGAAAAGTGGGAAATCTCCCCTGATAATCTTACCTACACTTATCATCTTCGTCAAAACCTGAAATTCAGTGACGGTTCGCCGTTGACTGCCGACGATGTGGCTTTTACTTTAACTTTGCTGGATGACCCTAAATACACCAGCGGTGTAATTGACATTTCCACAGCAGGAATTAAGGGTGCTGATGAGTATAAAAATGGAAATGCGACCTCTATATCCGGCATTAAAGTCATTAATCCGAACACGATTCAAATTACAACAGTAAAATCAAATCCGCTTAATTTGACCCTTTTAGGCGGTTATATATTATCAAAGTCTTATTACGGAAAAGGATACCAAAAAGGCCAACTGGATTATTTAAAAACTTTATACTCGGCGCCAATGGGCTCCGGACCCTACAAATTTGATCAGTATGTCAACGGCCAGGAAATTCGCTATACAGCGAACCCGAATTATTACGGAGGCAAGCCGGAAATTGAACATCTGATCTATAAGGTCACTACGAAAGCAACAGCGCTGCAGACCTTCCAAACCGGCGAAACCGATATGGACAGTTTTACCACTGACCAAGATACACTCGACCAACTGCAGGCTCTTGGTTTTGCAGACATTAAAATCCGCACGGTTCCCGATTTCGGTTATATTTATGTGAACAACAAAAAGCCTTACTTGAAAGAAACTACTGTTCGTCAGGCACTGATCTATGGCCTTGACCGTCAGAAAATTATAGATGTAAAGTACAAAGGTTACGGTGAAGTAGCAAACGTATTCACTGCCCCGACGCTGTGGTCCTATTCCGAAGACGGAGTCACCAAATACAATTATGACCCGGAAAAGGCAAAACAGCTGCTGGATGCAGCCGGCTGGAAAGCAGGGTCAGACGGGATACGCACAAAGGACGGTCAGCGGCTGAAACTGTCCTATCTGACTACAAAATCAGATGATCCGATTATCCCGATTGCCAAGGAAAACTACACAGCGATCGGTATTGAATTCATACCGGAAGTTTTGGACGCCAACACGATGTTCAGCAGACTGAATAAATCCGATTACGACCTGCTCAGCGTGCGTTCCAACGGTTTGATTGATCCGAACGATTCCGTAGCGGAGTTTGCCTCCGATAAACCGGACTTAAATGTGTCCGGCTACTCCAACCCGAAGGTTGATGCTCTGATCAAAGAAGGCGTCAGCACAGTAGACGTTGAAAAGAGGAAGGCAACTTATAAAAAGCTGTACCAGGAACTCAGTAACGATCCGCCTGTTATTCTGGTTGACTACCGCAAAAGCATTTCTGCATGGAACTCCAGAATTGTAGGTGCGGAAAAATACACTACCGGTAACTATGACTCTGCGATTGCTTTGTCAAAGCTTACAATTAAGAAATAATAAAAAGATAGAAGTATCCGGCTGAATGTCGGATACTTCTATGCTGTCAATACGGAATTCCCGGCAAAGCCGGAGAACATAAGGGGTTTTCATGTGAAAAAATATATTTTACGGCGTTTCCTACAAATGATTCCTATTCTTTTGGGGATTTCTTTAATTATATTCTTCTTGTTTGCCATCATGCCGGGCGACTATTTTTCATCCAACCGCAAACTGACGCCGGAAAGGCTAAATGAGCTTAGAACACTCTACGGATTAAACAAACCCGTGATTGAGCGTTATTTTATCTGGCTGAAAAATGCATTTCACGGCGATTTCGGGTTTTCCCTGCAGCATATGCTTCCGGTTACCACATTGCTTAATCAATACATATGGAATTCATTCATGATTTCGCTTACCGCTCTTTTCTTTACCTGGTCTTTTGCATTGGTAATCGGAGTTTACTCTGCAACAAAGCAGTATTCCTTTTTCGATAAACTGGTCACGCTGGGCGTGTTTGCGTCACTTTCCGTACCGTCTTTTTTCATTGGACTGATGATGATCAAATTTTTCGGGGTTGACCTTCATATTCTGCCTATCGGAGGAATGCTGAACACCGGCAGCAGTTCCACCGGATTCGCCTACGTTCTTGAAGTGCTCCGTCATATGATTATGCCGGTCGCAATCCTTACCATCCTGAGTGTCGGCTCCCTGACACGGTACTTCCGTACCGGAATGCTCGACGTGCTTCGAATGGATTTCATTCGTACAGCACGGGCAAAAGGCCTGAAAGAACGCACCGTCATTTTCAAGCATGCACTTCGCAACGCAATGCTGCCCGCTATTACACTGCTGGCCTTTGAGTTACCCGGTTTGTTTTCCGGTGCAATCATTACCGAGCAAATATTCGGCTGGCCGGGAATTGGGAGAATTCAGCTGGACGCGCTCAGCGCGCGGGATTATCCTGTGCTGATGACGCTGACTATGCTTTTATCTTTTTTAACAATATTTGGAAACTTTCTGGCCGATGTACTATACGCTGCCGCCGACCCAAGAATACGGCTGACAAAGAAAGAATGAGGTCTGTAATGAATACAATAAAGCAAAAATCAGTTACGGAACAAAAAAAGTCCAAATCAATTTGGGCGCAGTCCTTCCGTAGACTGCTGAGAAATAAATGGGCCATATTCGGTGCCTGTTTCTTAATCTTTATGTTTTTATTCAGCTTTGCAGGCCCGCTTCTGTCGCCCTATGGCTCGGATGCAATGGATGTAACACTGATGAAACAGCCGCCGGATCTGCTCCATTGGTTAGGGACAGACGATTATGGGCGTGATGTATTGACACGCCTGATGACGGCCGGCCGAATTTCCCTTACGGTGGGGCTTGCATCCATGGTGCTGTCGCTTGTTCTAGGCACCATCCTTGGGGCGATAGCAGGCTACTACGGTGGAATAATTGATAGCTTGATCATGCGTTTTGCCGATATTTTAATGTCTATTCCAAGCCTTCCTCTTCTGATTATTATTGCGGCTCTTCTGTCGGAATTTAAAGTTCCGACCGACTATCGTCTTTACATCGTCATGATGATGATCAGCCTTGTCGGATGGCCCAGCCTTGCCAGACTAATCCGCGGGCAGATACTCTCCTTAAGGGAGCAAATGTATATTAAAGCCGCAGATGTACTGGGGCTCAGCAGCAGGCGTAAAATTTTTCATCATCTGCTGCCGAACACCTATCCACTGTTAATCGTTGTGGCGACTTTGCAGACGGCTGCCGGAATTTTAAGCGAATCTACTCTGAGCTTTCTCGGTCTGGGCGTGGTTGCACCAACCGCAACGTGGGGTAATATGATCACGATTGCAAATAATCTGATGGACTTTCAAAAACGTCCATGGCTCTGGATTCCACCCGGAGTGGCTATTTTTCTGACCGTTATCGCAATTAATGTGCTGGGTGACGCCATCCGTGATGTTCTTGACCCAAAAATGAAAGGAAGGTAAGCATATGGATGAATCCATTCTCAGTATAAAACATTTGCAAACCTACTTTTATGTAGAGGAAAGAATCAGTAAAGCAGTCGACGATATCACTTTTTCCATTCCAAAAGGAAAAGTCGTTTGTATTGTCGGTGAATCCGGCTGCGGTAAAAGTGTTACAGCACTTTCGGCTCTTCGCCTGATCAGCGAACCCGGAAAAATCATCGGCGGTGAAGTTTTGTTTCAGGGACAGGATGTCCTGAAAATGAACATAAAGGATCTTCATAACCTGCGCGGCAATCAAATTTCCATGATATTTCAGGAACCAATGTCATCGTTGAATCCGGTCTTTACCATTGGAAAGCAGATTATCGAGACAATTATGGAACACACTTTGTTTGATAAAAAACAGGCGTGGGAAAAAGCGATTGGCCTTATTCAGCGCGTAGGACTGCCGCGTGCGGAACAGATTATGAATTCGTATCCTCATGAGCTGAGCGGAGGAATGCTGCAGCGGGTTATGATTGCCATCGCACTCAGCTGCGACCCAATGCTGTTGATTGCGGATGAGCCGACCACAGCGCTGGATGTAACCATTCAAGCACAGGTTTTGGACTTGTTAAAGGGGATTCGGGACGAATCCGATATGTCAATTCTTTTCATTACTCATGATTTAGGTGTTGTTGCGGAAATTGCAGACTATGTTATTGTAATGTACGCCGGCAAAATAATTGAAGAAGCGCCTGTGATGGACCTGTTCAAAAATCCAAAGCATCCTTATACAAAGGGACTTTTGAAATCCCGCCCAATTATCGGGCAGCACAAAGACCGCCTGTATTCCATTCAGGGTCAGGTTCCGGATTTGTCGGAGCTGAGCGAAGGTTGCTATTTCTGTGACCGCTGTGAAGAATGCATGGACATTTGCAAAGAAAAATATCCGCCTTATCTTTCAGACAACGACCAGCACAAAACAGCGTGCTGGCTGTATGGGAAAGGAGATACCAATGAGTCAGCCCCTGTTACAGATCAATGATTTGAAAAAGCACTTCCCGATTAAGGGGAGTTTTTTCGGCAAACCTGCCGGTTATATTAAAGCCGTCGATGGAATCAGTTTTCAGATTGAAAAGGGAGAGGCATTCGGGCTTGTCGGTGAATCCGGCAGCGGAAAAACAACGCTGGGACAAACAATTCTGCGCATGCATGAAAAAACTTCAGGGCAGATTTTATTTGACGGACAAGACATCCACACCCTTGGGAAAAAAGAACTCAACCATCTGCGTACCCGAATGCAATACATTTTTCAAGACCCATACAGTTCGTTAAATCCAAGAATCCGCATTGGTGACGCGATTGGCGAGCCCATGCTGGAGCATGGCTTAGCTACAAAGTCCGACGTGGAAGATAAAGTGGGAAATATTCTTACCCTGTGCGGAATGTCTCCCCGTTTTATGGATCGATATCCTCATGAATTTTCGGGAGGACAGCGACAGCGAATCGTGATTGCACGGGCAATGGCGCTAAGTCCTGATTTTATCGTTGCAGATGAACCGGTTTCTGCCCTTGACGTGTCGATTCAGGCCCAAATCATCAATTTATTCAGTGATTTACGGGAACAACGGGAAATTTCCTATTTGTTTATTTCACACGACCTCAGTATTGTGGAACACTTATGTTCCAGAATCGCCATTATGTACCTTGGTGTTATTGTGGAGCTTTCTACCCGGGATGAACTGTTTTCCAATCCTGTTCATCCGTATACCAAAGCGCTGCTGTCCGCCGTGCCGGTTCCGGACCCGACGCTGAAACGCAACCGCATTGAATTGAAAGGCGATATTCCCAGCCCGGAAAAGCCCCCGAAAGGCTGCCGGTTCCATACCAGATGCCCATTTGCAAAGGACATCTGCCGTGAGCAGATACCGGAATTCCATCAGGTAAAAGAAGGCCACCAAGCAGCGTGCCATCTGTTTTAAAATGACCAAAGCGCCGTCTGAATGTAAAATCAGACAGCGCTTTTTGTATGTTTGGTTCTTCTTATTATTCCGCAACAATGTCTCTGCGTGAAAAGCAAAATAAACCCAAACCCACCAGCATGGCAGCAGCCAGCAGCATGATAAAAACAGGCAGGAATGATACCGCAACGCCGGGATAAACCCACGCAAACGGTGAGAATACAAAAACGCTGTTGCCTATCACCCTAATCTCCCATAAAAACTCCAAAAGGAGCAATGCGCCGAACAATCCCCAGCTTACCGGCGCGGCCGCCCGGGGTGCAATGCCGTACAGACACGCGGTAACCGAAGCAATGAGCCACACTGCGGGCAGCCGTGCAACGCAGGAAGCAAAATCACCGATGCAAAAACCAAAGAGCGCTATGGCAGCGGCACTGCCGAGGAATACGATAAGCAGATGGCCCGCCGCATACCGTATGCGCGAGCCTGCACCGGATAATACCCATTCAGCGCGGGTTAAGGATTCTTCTTCTCGAATACGCAATATTGACATGATGGCATATGCAGTCAAAATTTGAGTTAAAATATAGGCTAATATCGCAAGAAATGCATTTCCGGCCCCGCCTAATACGGACGACAGTTCAGGCAGGAAAGCAGTTCCATCAAGCATTTTGTTAATACTGGGCACGAGTGAAGCAATAATCATTCCCATCACCGCGTATGCAATCACCCAAACGAAAAGCATTCCTCTTTGCAGCCGCCATGCCAGCGCTAACAGGCTTTTAAAGTTCTTGCGCCCATAAGCTCTGCCGCTTCGTTCCCGTATATAACTGCCGCCCATATCACGCCTGTCAGACAATAGATACGCAATGACCGTCAGCAGAGTGATAGCAGGAAGAGCAAATGTAAACAGCAAAAGATTTTCCCCCGCATAAGGGCGCGCGTAGGCGCACCAGCCAAACGGCGTCCATAGCAACAATCCCTCGTTTCCGGCAACATTGGCAATCATCTGCCAAACAAAGAAAAAAGCGATCGTTCCTAAGGATAATCCGCGGGCCAGACGTGCATTTGGGGCTACCTGAGCTGCAATCGCCGCTATTGCAGAAAAGCAGCAGCCGCATAACGCTGTCGCCGCCCCTGCAACGAAGGATCCCAAAGCCGGAAAACCAGCTGCAATAAATCCTATTGCCATTGCTGAACCACCCAATAAATTTGCGAGAAATACTTTTATCAGCACGGCTGTCATTGGCGCTTTCCGGCCGACCGCACCGGAGCGGAAAAGTTCCAGCCTGCCCTGGTCCTCATCCTTGCGCGTGTTGTTTATAATAAGCACAACGTTGAGAATTGACATAATGATTGCAGTAGAGACCCGAATACGCCAGACTGTTGCACCCGCAATTGTATTTGCAGCAATCGTACCCAGCATCGCATTCCCCTGATTTTCCGCAATATAGGTACTTAACTGTTCCGGCATTTGTAATACTGCCATATTGGATACTGCCGCAGCATACGCAAACAGAAACGGCAGAAAAATAAGTAATAATGTAATTACTTTATTATTCCTAAGATAAATTTTCAGCAGCTTTCCCGTTGCAGTGTATTCGCTTTGTTTCATTGCACTTCACCGTCCTTGGCATAATAGTGCAAAAAGAGGTCCTCCAGTTCCGGCGGGGCGCAATGCAGTGCAACTATCCCATATTCTGTCAGCTTTTCCAGAGTCGCATTCAGGTCTGCCGCATCCACACTGAAGCTCGCTCTGTTACCCTCGCAGCGTAACCCGTATGCGCGGGGCAGCTGTATCCCCTTGACAGACCGTGCACAATCCACTTGTATCATCAGGCGGGAAAGCTGCTGCAGTTCATGCAGATTGCCCGACTCCACAATTCTGCCCTCTTTGATGATCGTTACGCGGTCGCAGAGTTTTTCGACTTCAGCCAAAATATGACTGGACAGAAAAACTGTTTTGCCTTGCGCCGCCAATTCCCTCACGCAATCCTGAAACACCGATTCCATCAGCGGGTCCAACCCGGATGTCGGTTCGTCGAAAATATACAGTTCGACATCTGACACGAGCGCTGCAATCAGCGCAATTTTTTGGCGGTTTCCTTTGGAATAACTGCGGCATTTTTTACTTGGATCGAACTGGAACCGCTCAATCAGTTCCGCGCGCCGCATGGAATCCGGATTTCCACGCATACCGGAGAGCAGGTCAATCACCTCGCCGCCGCTCAGATTGGGCCACGGATTAATTTCACTTGGTACATAGGCAAGACGTTTATGTATTTCCACACAGTCCCTAAAAGGATCGCCGCCCAGCAGCTTTACTTCCCCCCCATTCTTTTTCAGCATACCGAGCAGAATACGGATTGTCGTGGACTTTCCCGCGCCGTTCATGCCAATGAAGCCATGTACTTCACCCTGCTTTACGGATAGGTCGATGCCGCAAAGCGCCTGTGTTTTCCCATAAGATTTGGTCAGACCGCTAATGTCGATGACTGCCATGAATAATCCCCCCTATTTATAAAAGCTTGTTCTGAAAAGCCGGATATACCGGTCGAGGTCGCTTAAATATCGTTCGTATTCATTATAATAGTCCTGTGTCGATTTTTTAGGATTCGCTTCGTTTTGAGCATATCCTTCGATGGTATAGAATATGGTACTGATCGCCGTATCCACATCAATATCTTCACGAAAAAGGGTGCGGTTAATGTTATGAAACAGTTTTGGATATGCATCATCGGTAAACTTGTCTCGCTGCTCCATGATATCGCTTTTGACATCTTCACTGTCGGGAAATGATGCGTGAGCGATGAAATTAAAAATCATCGGATGTTTTTGCATTAAATCCATCTTAAGCAGTGCAACTTGTCTTAAGCGTTCCAAAATATCTTTTTCGTTCAAATTAATCAAATCATAAAATTCCGACGTTACGGTTTGAAGCGCATAGTGATACGCATACAAAAATAATTTTTTCTTCGTTCCGAAATAATGAAACAGGAGCCCTTTTGACACACCCGCTGCTTTAACGATCGAATCGGTCGAAGCGTTTACATAACCGTTGCAAAATTCCGCCATCGCCGCGTTAATGATACTTTTGCGCTTGGAATCCTCTGACCCAAGTTCGCTTCTGCTGTTTTTCTCCTCCATAGTTACTCCCTTCCTCATTGTTGACTCAATTGGTCAATCACATATTAGCACGATTGACCAAATCAGTCAACTGCTTTTTAAATTATTTTGAGACTATAATAATCTAACCTCACAGATACATGAACTAGTACTTATAAATCAAACTTAGCTATAAAAATAAAAGCTCTGCTAAAAATAGCAAAACCTTTATTCGTAAATATTTATTAATGTTTCGGCGGCAGAACGGCTTTTTTGTTTATTTCATTTACGCCGCGACAAGTTTAATTGAATTAAATTTGTGAGGGTTATCAAACTACGCCTTGTTTTTCATCTTATTCGCACGCTTGTTTTCATACATTAATTCATCAATCTGTTTTTGGAATTCCTCAACAGTCATATGTGATTGATAGTCATATACAGCGTATCCCATACTTAATGAAAGTCGATATCGGTTATTTCCATGCTCATTATGTTTTTTAATACAGTTTTTTATTCTACATACAGCAGCTTCTAGGTCATCTCTATTTGATACATCCAGAATAATATAAAACTCATCGCCACCGAACCGTGCAATAAAATCAATGGATCGAAAGCAACTTTTAATTAGCTTTACAGAAGTAGCCAACACATAGTCGCCCATATCATGGCCGAGGGTATCGTTGATAAATTTAAAGTCATCCAAATCTATCAATATAGCCGAGAATGTCTTATTTTCAGTGCTTGCACTGATCTTTTCTCTCATAAAAGTTTCAAGGCTCTTGCGATTGTATGCACCTGTCAGATAGTCCGTATTCATGTTTTGATTTTGTATATTAATAAATACCATTAATAAGGAAAGTGTTATTCCGTGTAAGATGAGTGACGTTCCGTAAAAAATGATTTGCAGGATGATACAGATTAGCGGAGGAACCGCAAAAAAAACAAGTGATGAAAAATACTTTTTTTCTATGCTCTTATAATTTCGTATAATAATAAGAGCAGCCAAAAGGACCAAAGCCACCGTAATAAAAACTGGAAACCAATAGAGCGGCCCTCTGTGATATATATTATCTGAATCGATATAATAATACCATCCGAAATATTGCGACAATACTAACATGGCCGCATTTGCTGCATGAATAGCAAGCAGCGGATACAGCCACCCTCTTAATTTTTTCTCTTCATGATACACTTGAAAATGAGCATACAGTAACCAAAGTGAAGGCGCAACAGGACTTAGCAGAAAAATCAAGAAATTTGCAATATGATTAATGGAAGAATAGATTGTTCCCTGATTACCATCAAACCTGCTGAATATATCAACAATAAGCATCAAGACAGTAACTTTCAATAACAGCATATATAGTTTTTGTTGCAGCAAATTTTTTTCTGTAACTTTTAAGGCATGGATAAAAATGAAAATCAGTAAAATAATCGAATAGATATCTAAAACTAAATCACTTGTAAAATTCAAACAGTACCATCTCTTTTCTGTCTCAATTTATCACTGCCGTCTTTTGATTTTTCACCTATTTGACATAACGCGAGGCTAGGATGTCCTTTTTATAATATTACGGTTGCTTTTCATCAATATTCATTGAAATTGGAGACTTCTCCATTTCAAAATAACATAAAATGTTACCGTTTGGAGTTGGGATCATATTATATTTGGTTGACAAATAACCTCTTTGTAAATATAGACGGTAAGCAGGCAGTGAAGAATCTAAAACAGAGGAGGAATACTTTTTAAATATCATATCCTCCAGTCTATCCATAATATAGGTACCGTAACCCATTCCTTGAAACTTAGGCAATACAAACACACGATTTATTTGATTCCCGTCCATACTGCCGGTGCCCACGTTTTCACCGCCATCTTTCAGTAAAAAAACATTTTGTTTTTGAATATCTTTTTGTATTCTTTCATTAGAATGGTGATTAAGAAAGAAATTTACCACCCCAGCGGGGTAATAATTGGAATATACTGCATTAATCGTGGTTTGCACAATCGCCCTCACAGTATGATAATCGTTCGCTGACGCCTTAATTAAATCCAATTGTACCACACCTAAATATAAATTTTAACTCTTGCTGTGCCGGAATTACCCGCGACAATACTGACTTATGTTATTAAGAAACTGTTTTCATGTTTTTGTCACACGTTTGCTTTATATTTTCTGCAGCTCTAAAATCAGCCGTCTCGCTTATTAACATTCTCGAAATTAATTATCCTCCTTTGTGGAATTTTGTCAAGAATTTATATGTTATAAAAATCGTTCGGCTTCTATATTTTTATGTAAACGGAGGATCGATCTGTCAGACAATGCTAAAAAGGTGCTCTGCCTTTTCAGCAGGGCACCCGATTTCTGTGAACCTCGCGCCTTTTCGTTTATCATATCCATGACGGTGACCGAACCAGTTACAGAATATATTGGAATATTTGTGGATTTAGTTACTAAACTCCGAACTAAAATTCGCCCTGCTTCCATAGCAACCTCCATAATGCCTTTCTTTGAGTTCAACCACAAACCAAGGCCAAAAATGCAAGTGCATAGGCTGGTAATATCGGTAAAAAAAACCATTCAAGGCGAACAAACTGATATTAATAAAACTTTTTTTATTGACCATTATTCTTTATTTATGTACAATGAATAAGTAATACGACGGAGCATACTATGAAATTCCTGGAAAGAGAAAAGGTGGCTAACATTATCAAAATTAATGTAAAATATACAGTTAAGTATTCGGCAGTACATAGTTTTTATTGGTCGGCTTTTTGTAGCAGCCTTAGTTTTGCATCCGTGTTCTTGTTGACTAAACATTATAGCAACAGCCAAATTGGCATAGTTCTTGCGATCGCTAATATTTTTGCTGTATTCTTGCAGCCGACAGTGGCAGCTTTTGCTGACACGACCAGAAAAATCTCAATGAAAAACCTGATTGCCATACTGGTAGGAACGGCAGGAGCGCTTGCAGCAATCCGCTGCTTTATGTCAGAGTATTTTGGAATACTTGCGGTACTGCTCATCCTTGAGCTTACGATTCTTTTTACTTTACAGCCTTTGGTGAATTCACTGGGAATGCAGTTAATAAACAAAGGGATTGGAATTAACTTTGGTCTTGCAAGAGGAATGGGCTCTATGGCATATGCAATATTCTCCATTTTTCTGGGGGTTCTTGTGGAACACTTCGGTACAGATTCGCTTCCTGTGGTATCCGCTGTATTGTACCTGTTGCTTGGAATCGCAATTTGTACATTTGCAAAGAAACAACTCCCTCAAACCGAAGACAATCTTATTCAATCGAGAAATATTGAAACAACAGGGAATTCGCAAGATGCGGTAACGGACAATTTGTTTTCTTTTCTTGCACATAATAGGAGGTTCGCCGCATTAATGGTAGCTATATCACTTACATTTTGTTCTCATTCAATGATTAGCAATTATCTAATTCAAATTACGAAAAATGTGGGCGGCACTGCAAGAGACATGGGAATTGCTACCGGAATCGCTGCAGCGATAGAATTGCCCACCATGATTTTATTTGGATTCCTGGTAAAAAAAATCCGCTGCAGCTCAATCCTGAAGTATTCTCTTTTTTTCTTTGTGATAAAAACAGCTATCACACTGCTGGCAACAAATGTATGGATGTTATATGCCGCGCAAATCCTTCAATGCAGTTCATATGCGTTGTTTATTCCGGCATCCATCTATTATGTGAATGAAATAATAATAAGGAATGACTTAGCAAAGGGGCAGGCTTTTATGACAAGCGCGATTACACTTGGCGGGGTAGCTGCAAGTCTTCTTGGCGGCTGGCTTTTAGACGGCCCGGGTGTAAGCGGAATGCTTTTTGTGGGATTGATTGCCTCAGTTCTTGGGCTTGCCATAGGCTTTTTTGCTACTGAGAAAGTAGAAGTAAAAGAATACGCAGCAGATTAAAGAAAATCCTGTAAACATACGTTTACAGGATTTTCTTTATCATATGAATAGGATGCTGGCACCCCAATACTGGTCAGAGTTCTTATGATCTTGACTCGATTTCTTCAACCACTTCTTCGGGTGACAATCCGTCGGCATTAATGACAACCGCATTCGTTTCCGTATCTTGGACACCAAGAAAATCAGAATTCCCCCCTGTTACCACGATAGCGTCATAACCCTGTAGTTTTGCTGTGGATTGGTCATTGAAGTTTATACACTCTACACTATAACCTTTACCGGTTAAATAATCCTTGACCGGGGTAAGATTATTCTCAACTGCAATTTTACCTTTCATATTATCACCTCATTTTATTATTCGTTCGTTAATTGGTTCTATCCCGATAAAACGAAAAATTTTAAGTTATTTTCCTGCTTTTAGAAACAGATCGAAGAAATCAATCAGCGTTGCATTTTTACTGGGAAACAACTAAAATACGTAGTATACTAAATAATATGAGGTGTTCCTAATACTGATAGAAGTTTCCATATTATAGATTTATCTGTAATTTAAATTAATTATTAAAATAAAGATTCGGGAGAAATAAATGGAAAATAGAATAAAGCTTCCGATACGGCAGCTGGTTGAGTTCATAATGCGCTCCGGCGACATTGACAGCAGATATGTTGAAAAGGACAGAATGTATGAAGGCGCCAAGGCACACCGCAATATACAAAAAGAAAATGTTAAATTATATCATGACTATAAAAGTGAAGTAACGCTGTCAGCTGATTTAGATGATAATGAGATAAGTTACACGCTCGAGGGGCGTGCCGACGGTATTTTTACTGATGACGGCGGAGTGGTTATTGATGAAATCAAGACAACAGTTTTGCCCATGAACTTAATTGAGGAAGATTTCAGTGAGACTCATTGGGCTCAGGCAAAGTGTTATGCCTATATTTACGCCGTTCAGAATAATTTGACTGAAATATCCATCCAGTTAACGTATTTTCATTTGGATACGGAGGAAATAAAGCGCTTTACAAAATCTTATGAATTCGATGGGCTCCAACAATTTCTGTTAGAACTTATCCATAAGTATTCGATTTGGGCCAGTTTTACAACAGAATGGAAAAAACTTCGCGATATGACAATTAAAGAACTGCAATTTCCTTTTCCTGCTTACCGCAAAGGCCAGAGGAGACTTGCTGTTGGAACTTACAGGACAATTGACCGGGGCGGAAAACTTTTTGCACAGGCACCAACCGGAACCGGCAAAACAATTTCTACACTTTTTCCAGCTGTCAAGGCGATGGGCGAAGGTAAAACCTCGAAAATATTTTACCTGACTGCTAAAACAATTACACGGCAGGTCGCGGAAGAAGCATGCAAAAGAATGCGCTCAGGTAATCTTAGACTGAAAACATTGACGCTCACCGCCAAAGAAAAAATATGCTTTTGTGAAAAACCGGTCTGCAATCCGGAGTATTGTGAATACGCCAAAGGGCATTATGACCGAATTAATAATGCAATTCTTGACGCAATCACAAACTGCGATCATTTTACAAGAAGCATTATAGAGGAATTCGCCCAAAAGCACAGGGTTTGTCCGTTTGAACTTTCCCTTGATATTTCACTGTGGGTTGACTGTGTAATTTGTGATTACAACTATGTTTTCGACCCCCGAGCATATCTGAGGCGTTTTTTTGCTGAAAACAAAGGGGATTATGTTTTCCTGATTGATGAATCGCATAATCTTGTCGATCGTTCGCGAGAAATGTTCTCGTCTGAGCTTTATAAAACGCATTTTTATAAGGTGAAAAAGGATTATAAAGGCAAAAGCAAATCACTGGATAAAATTCTCAATCAGATTAATAAATATCTGATTGAATTGAGGAACAATTGCGGTGAACAGAGTTATATAATAAACGCCGATAAGCCAAAAGAATTGATGGACATGCTCTCAAAATTTGTTTCAATATGTGAGTTAGTACTTAAAGAAAACAGAGAACTTGGTACAGATGACGATTTTCTTAAGCTCTATTTTGAAGTTCTGCACTTTATTTTGATTTCTGATTTTTATGATGAAAGATATGTCACTTTTATTGAGTCCAAGCAAGGTGAGGTTATGATAAAACTATTTTGCCTTGATCCATCGTTCCTTCTGAGCGAAGCCTTAAAACGTGGAGGTTCAGCCGTTATGTTTTCGGCAACACTGACTCCGCTCGAATATTTTCGCGAAATTCTCGGTGGCGGAGAAGAAGATTGGACCATGGCATTGGACTCCCCTTTCGAGGACAGCAAATTATGCCTTATGACCGCGGACAATGTATCTACAAAATTCAAAGACCGGGAACAAAGCGTTCAAAAAATAACAAAACTTATCAACTCTTTCATTTCAAGCAAAACAGGTAATTACATCGTTTATTTCCCATCATATCAATATATGCACAGTGTATTTGAGGACTTTTCGATAAGTTACCCGGAAATCAACTCAGTAGAGCAGCAGTCCTCGATGACCGAGGTAATGAGGGAAGATTTTATAGATTCTTTTCAAGAAAATCCGCAAAAAACATTGGTTGCTTTCTGCGTGCTTGGCGGAATATTCTCAGAGGGGATCGATTTACAGGGAAGCAGACTGATTGGCACAATTATTGTTAGCGTTGGACTACCACAGCTAAGTGTTCAGCAAAATATAATCAGGGATTATTTTGACCGCAAAAATGGAATGGGCTATGAATATGCTTACATGTACCCGGGTATGAATAAGGTTTTACAGGCTGCGGGCAGAGTCATTCGTTCAGAAAACGACATGGGGGCAGTACTTCTGGTTGATGAAAGGTTCGGTCATAACAATTATAAACAGATTTTTCCAAAGCATTGGAATCATTGTATTACTGTCCGGCATGTTGAAGATATTCAAAATAATCTGAACAACTTTTGGAATGCAGCGAAAGCATTCTAGCTCCAACAATGTTCTCGGCCCCCTATCCCCTGCTGCTGTTTTCCCTGCAGTTTGCATTGAAGACTTTATGATTCAGCTTGAATACGCGCTTTGAAGGTTTCATTATTTTTCTCACTTTATTAATATTAATATTAGCGTATCGAATCAGCGGTACGTCGATTAAAAATCTAAATTTGTAATCACACCGGATACTACGGCATATATTAAAAATATCCTAACAGAAAAGTGGTGGGAAAAATGAATGGTACCTTCAATATTACTCTTCGCACACCATTTGGGCTTGAAAAGGGAATTCTAACATTTGTCGACGAAAACGGAAAGTTAAGCGGTTCTATTCGTGCTATGGGAAGCACAAGTCTTTTTAAAGATGGGAAAATGAACGGTAATTCGTTTGAGTTTTCCGGAATTCTCAACGCAAGTCTTTTTAATTTCAGCTACACCGCTAAAGGCGCTATTAATGGGGATGCAATTCAGGCTGTGGCTACAACCAATTCCGGGACATTTCAGATACATGGAACACGAGTGACATAATAAAAGCGCCGCCAATTTGAACAGCACCCCAATTGTTAGACAGTATGGTATACTGAATAATAATTGGGGT
>CAUQPM010000022.1:0-32501 GCA_963520015.1 uncultured Oscillospiraceae bacterium | reverse complement strand
TGATATTCTACGATTGCCTTTTCCTTTTGTGTCTATTTTCCTTGAACCGGTTCAAAAGCGGCAGCCTTTTCGTTATAATTTTAAACTTTTATAAATAGTGACTAAAGGCTTGAATAAAATAAATTTTCGCACTATAATGAAAATATGGATAAAGTTTTCTGAAATTTAGGAGTTTAGGGGTGTAATAATATGATTTTAAAAAATGCAATCATTATTGATGATAGTTTTAACCCGATTTCAGCTGATCTTGCAATTGAAGCGGATAAAATCGCCGGAATTGCGCCGGAACTTTCCGGAGATGAGGAGTTTGATCTTAGCGGATACACCGTCGTACCCGGTTTTATTGATGTTCATATTCATGCGTGTGTCGGTTCAGATACCTGTGATGCGGATGCGGAAGGACTTGCAAAAATGTGCGCCCATCTGGTAACGAAGGGTGTTACTTCATTCTGCCCGACAACAATGACCGTTTCACATGATGAAATTTCCAATGCACTGTCAGTGGTAAAAAGCTGTATGGACCATCCTCCAAAAGGCACGTCAATTGTGGGGGTGAACATGGAAGGACCTTATATTTCTGCTCATAAAAAAGGCGCCCAATCAGAGAAGTACGTTAAAAATCCGGATTTTGCCGAGTTTAAGAAGTTTTATGATGAATGCGGCGGAATCATCAAAATTGTAGACATCGCACCCGAGTGTGACGGAGCGGATGAGTTTATTGAGAGAGCCTCTTCGCTTTGCACCGTGTCAATTGCCCATACGGAAGCGGATTATAATTGTGCGAAGCACGCGTTCGATTTAGGCGTGACACATGCAACGCATCTTTACAATGCTATGCCGGGGTTAAATCACCGCGAACCCGGCGTGGTCGGTGCAGTGTTTGACGATGAAAGAGTGCGGGCGGAGGTAATCTGTGACGGATTCCATATTCAGCCGGCAGTGCTTCGGGTTACATTTGATATGTTGGGTGAGAACCGCAGCTTAATCGTCAGCGATTCGATGCGCGCTGCAGGGGAACCGGACGGAACGTATACATTGGGCGGCCAGAACGTATATGTAAAAAACGGTCAGGCACGGCTGGAGGACGGAACCATTGCCGGTTCCACTACAAACATTCATCAGGAAGTCAAAAATTTAATTGGATGGGGGATTCCTTTCCGTCAAATTATTAAATCGGCTACCATTAACCCCGCAAAGGAAATTCACATGGAGGACCAGATTGGCAGTATTAAAATTGGAAAATATGCTGACCTTGTTGTACTTGACTCCGACTGGAATATAAAGATGGTCTTTGTTCATGGAAAAGTAGAAGTAGATAACCGGTAACAATGAACAATTGAAGCAGCGTGACGATGCCACGCGAATGTAAAACTGAAAAAAGGGATACAGTCAAGAAAATTTTCTTGACTGTATCCCTTTTTGATGATTAGTTGATATTACACTCCCTACTTTCTTTGTCTCCCTCTTAGAGGGAGGTGTCAATCCCGGATTGACGGAAGGAGTTCGTGCCTTCAATTGCGTAGCTTATATTCGCAAACCGCAGGTTTGCCACAATCATTGTTTATTGTTCATTATTCATTTAATAATACGTACTTTAATAATCTCCGGCAGCTTTTCAATGTTTGCCGCGGCAGAGTCATGTACATCACCTGTTACGTCAAGGATGGTATAAGCATATTCTTTTTTGGACTTGCTCTGCATGTTTTCAATGTTAATGCCTTCATCGGCGAGCGCTCCGGAAAGATGGCTGATTGTGTTCGGAACATTGCGATGGAAAATGCAGATACGGATGGAAGAAGAATCCCGCATCATGGAAATGGCGGGCAAATTCACAGAATTTTTAATATTGCCGCTTTCCAGGTATTCAATCAGCTCGGCGGCAGCCATGCGCGCGCAGTTGTCTTCCGATTCCGGAGTAGAGGCGCCCAAATGAGGAATTGCAATGACACCCGGCACGCCGATTACATCGTCGCTCGGGAAGTCGGTGACGTAAGCGGCAGCTTTACCGGAATTTAATGCGCTGATAATATCCGCAGAATTCACAAGGTCACCACGGGCAAAGTTCAAAATACGGACGTCGTCCTTCATTTTTGCAATGGACTCCGCATTAATCATCTCTTTGGTGTCCGGCGTGAGCGGAACATGAACCGTAATATAGTCGCAGGCTGCGTAAACCTCATCCAATGTGCGTGCGTGACGAATGGAACGGGAAAGTCCCCACGCGGCGTCTACGGAAAGGTACGGGTCATAGCCGTAAACTTCCATGCCAAGGCTCTTTGCGGCATTTGCCACAAGGATGCCGATTGCACCAAGGCCGATGACACCAAGTGTTTTGCCGCTGATTTCAGGGCCGACGAAAGCGCCCTTTCCCTTTTCCACCAGGCCGCCGACTTCGCAACCCTTACCCTTCAGTGTTTTCGCCCACTCAATGGCGGGGACTACCTTGCGGGAGCAAAGCAGCAGTCCTGCAAGAACAAGTTCCTTCACGGCGTTTGCGTTTGCGCCCGGCGTGTTGAACACAACAATGCCCTGTTCGCTGCACTTTTCAAGCGGAATATTATTGACACCTGCGCCCGCTCTTGCAATGGCAAGCAGGCTTTTCGGCAGTTCCATTTCATGTATGGAAGCGGAACGCACCAAAATCGCGTCCAGATTCTCAACGGATTCGCCGCAGATGTAGTTCTCGTTAAAACGGCTTGTGCCGACCTCTGAAATCTTATTCAAACATTTTATATGGTACATATCTTTCCTCACTTTCAATCAGGCGTTTTTCTTTTCAAATTCGCCCATGAACTGAACCAGCTTTTCAACACCCTCAATTGGCATTGCGTTGTAAATGGAAGCGCGCATTCCGCCGACGGAACGGTGGCCCTTTATATTTACAAAGTCATGAGCGACCGCTTCTTTTACGAACTGGGCGTCCAGTTCCTCATTCCCAGTGATAAACGGGATATTCATCAGGGAACGATCCTTTGGAACTACTGTGCCATGGAACAACTTTGACTGATCGAGAAAATCATAAAGGAGACCGGCCTTTTTTACATTAATTTTTTTCATTTCATCAAGGCCGCCAATGGTATTTTTAAGCCAGTCTAAAACCAGCATACAAATGTAAATGGAGTAGCAGGGTGGCGTGTTGAACATGGAATCATTTTCCGAATGGGTCTGATAGTTAAACATGGTCGGGGTGATGTCCATAGCGTGGCCGATCATATCCTCACGGATAATGACGACGGTTAAGCCGGCGGGGGCCATGTTCTTCTGTGCGCCCGCGTAAAGCAAGGCGAACTTGCTCACGTCAATCGGTTCGCTCAGAATGCACGAAGAAATATCCGCAACAAGCGGCACATTTCCGGTCTCCGGCAATGTGTGGAACTTTGTGCCGTAAATCGTATTATTCATACAAATATGAAAATAGTCCGCATCCTTTGTAAAAGCGGATGGGTCCAATTCAGGTATGTAACTGAATGTTTTATCCTTTGAGGAAGCGATTACGTTGGCGTTTCCATAGCGGGCAGCTTCTTTATAAGCTTTTGTCGCCCATTGGCCGGTCAGTACGAAATCAGCTTTGTTGCTCCCCGTCATAAGGTTCATCGGAACCATGGCAAATTGGGAGGAAGCGCCGCCCTGTAAAAATAAGACTTTGTAATTATCAGGGATATTCATAATTTCGCGGAGTAATTTTTCTGCAGAACTGATGATTCCCTCATAAATTTTAGATCGGTGTGACATCTCCATCACGGACTGGCCACTGCCCTGATAATCAAGCATTTCTGCTGCTGCGCGGTGAAGTACGGGTTCCGGCAGCATTGAGGGACCTGCGGAAAAGTTATAAACGCGTTTCATTAAGTGCAACCTCCAAATTAAAATTTTATGGGCCCGGTTTATGAGCCCATGAGTTATTATAGCGTTTTTACTTTTAAAGAAGAAAGAAAATAATCGTAAAAACGCATTTTGCAATTTCATTTTTTAATCAGTGTCCTGATAAAAAATGAAATTGCTATAATTAGATATTATATCGCTTTAGCCTGATGAAGTCAATGACATTCATGGAGGAAATCCGTCTGCTTTCTATAAGACTTTCGATAAGATAATATATCATTGCGAAGCGTTTATTTTGTGATATAATTATAGATACAATTCATTTATATCATGGAAAATTATTGGCTAATTTTTTAATACGGGGAGGAACTTTTATGACGGTCAGGGATATCATCCGTATATTGGACGCAAAAGTTTTAATGGCTGGAAACTTGGACACAGAGGTGAAAACAGCCTGCGGCAGTGACATGATGAGCGACGTGCTCGCCTTTGTTAAGGAACAGTCTGTACTGTTGACAGGCCTTACTAATCCGCAAGTTGTGCGTACCGCTGAAATGATGGATATGCACTGCATCATATTTGTGCGCGGGAAAGTGCCGGAGGAAGATTTGATTTCGCTTGCAAAACAGAAAGAGATTTCAATACTCCAAACGCAGCACGCAATGTTTACTGCCTGTGGCCTGCTTTATACAAATGGGCTGAGCGGAGGGAGCCAAAGTTGATCAATATCCTTTCTCTTGACTATGTTGTGCCCGGGGATGACTTCACACGCGCGGGCGAAGCATCGAGCGATGTGAAACGAAAATTAAAACAAATCGGGTATGAACCCGATGCCATTCGCCGCGTCGCAATTGCCATGTATGAGGGTGAAATCAATATGGTAATACATGCCGGGGGTGGCCTTGTTCATGTCGAGATTGACCCGGAGCGCGTAAAGATGGTACTTTCCGACCGCGGCCCCGGTATCCGTGATGTTGAGATGGCGATGCGGGAGGGCTATTCCACCGCGCCTGACAGGGTTCGCGCGCTGGGCTTTGGTGCCGGAATGGGATTGCCAAATATGAAAAAGTACACGGATTCCATGAGGATTGATACGGAAATCGGAAAAGGGACGACTCTTTACATGACGGTGCTTGCCAAGTCAATTACCACCGGCCAAAGCGCAAGTGCGAATTTGCCGAGTGCAAGCTGTGCCGTGCAGACCGAGGGGTTTGAAGCGTAATTGACTTTAATAAATGAAGCAGCGAGGTGACTCAAATGGATCGGTTTTTTCACTCGGTTACTTTGGATCGGGACAAATGCATGGGATGCACCAACTGCATTAAACGCTGCCCGACCGAAGCGATCCGCGTACGGAACGGCAAGGCGAGAATTATATCAGAACGCTGCATCGACTGCGGGGAATGCATTCGCGTTTGTCCTCATCACGCAAAAAAAGCGAAATCTGACGAACTTTCCATGATTGATAATTTCGAGTATAAAATAGCGTTGCCTGCTCCCACACTGTACGGTCAGTTTAATAACTTAGATGATATCGACATTGTACTTACCGGCTTAAAAAATCTGGGATTTGATGAAGTATTTGAGGTTTCGCGCAGTGCGGAACTGATATCCGAGGCAACGCGGAAGCTCATGCAGGAGGGTAACCTGAAAAAGCCCGTTATCAGTTCGGCCTGCCCGGCCGTGGTACGGCTGATCCGCGTGCGGTTTCCGGACCTTTGTTCCCATGTGCTGCAGCTGAATTCCCCGATGGAAATGGCCGCACGGATTGCCAAGCAGGAAGCAGTGAAAAAAACCGGTCTGCCGCGCGGGAAAATCGGGGCTTTTTTTATTACGCCCTGTCCCGCCAAGGTTACGGCAATTAAAATGCCGATCAGCTGCAAAAAGTCCGAAGTGGACGGTGCAATTGCCATCAGCGATATTTTTACAAAACTTACAGCAAAAATGGAAGAGAGAAAGACAACCGAACTGCTCTCCCATTCCGGCATTATCGGGGTTGGCTGGGCGTCCAGCGGGGGCGAGGCTTCCGCTCTGCTGAACGATAAGTACCTTGCCGCCGACGGAATTGACAATGTAATCCGTGTGCTCGAGGAACTGGAGGATGAAAAAATCAGGGAATTGGATTTTGTGGAGCTGAATGCCTGCTCCGGCGGCTGCGTGGGCGGCGTTCTCTGTGTGGAAAACGCTTATGTTGCAAAGGCAAGGCTTCAGCGGCTGCGCCGGTATCTTCCTGTCTCGCAAAACCATCTCGACGGAAAAATTCCGAACATGATGGAATGGCAGAAAAACCTTCTGTTTACCCCGGTGTTAAAACTTTCGGACGATATGAACGAAGCACTTCGTATGATGTCGGAAATCGACCGTATTTGTGACGAACTTCCCGGCCTGGACTGCGGCTCCTGTGGTGCTCCGACCTGCCGCGCGCTTGCGGAGGATATTGTACGCGGGCATGCAAACAAAAATCAGTGTATCTTTATTATGCGTGAGGAAATTAAAAATGTGGCGGCGGCGCTGTCCTCCATGGGCGGCTCCTTTTCCCACAGCGACAAAGGAGGCAAGGACATATGACAGTAAAAGAATTGTGCGGCCCGCTGCAGCTTAATGTGCTGGTGAACAGTGACGGGCTGGACAGAAACGTGACCGGCGGCTATACCGGCGACCTTCTGAGTTGGGTAATGGCGCGGCTGCCCGCACAAGCCGCATGGCTTACCGTAATGGGAAATGTGAATACAGTGGCAGTAGCATCTTTAAAGGACGCTGCATGCATTATTCTGACGGATTCCGCAACACTGGACGAAGATGCGGAAAAGAAAGCGCAGCAGCAGGGAATTACAGTCCTCTCCTCACAGCAGAACAGCTTTGAACTCGGCGCAAAACTGGCTGCTCTTTTGCAGTGATGCGTATTTTTTATGACCTTCACCTGCACTCGTGCCTTTCGCCGTGCGGAAGTGAAGACATGACTCCGAGCAACCTTGTGAATATGGCATGTTTGCTCGGCTATGATGTAATTGCGCTGACCGACCATAATTCTTGCCTGAATACCCCCGCCGCGGTTGAATTGGGGAAACAGAACGGCCTTCTCGTATTGCCGGGCATGGAGCTTTGCACCAGTGAAGAAGCTCATGTTGTCTGCCTGTTCCCAAATGTGAAGGCCGCCATGGGCTTTCATCAGTATGTAACGGAGCGAAGTGCAAAAATAAAGAACCGGCCCGAAATTTTTGGGCATCAAACGATTATGGATGAAAAAGAAACCGTGATCGGCGAAGAGGAAACTCTTCTGCTGAACGCGGTCACAATCAGTGTAAATGATGTCACCGCCGCTGTGAAAAAGTTTTTTGGAGCGGCTTTCCCTGCACATGTGGATAAGAGTGCGTTCAGTGTAATTGCAAGTCTCGGTGTAATTCCGCCGGAGGCCAGTTTCGCCGCGGCCGAAATAAGTTCCTCGGGGAATGTGGGAAAGCTGCTGGCTGCCAATCCGGAACTGAATGAAAAAATTTTGCTGCGCAATTCCGACGCACATTATTTAGAAAATATGCCCGAACCGAGGGATTGGCTCGACCTGCCCGAAAAAACACCGGAATGTCTCATTGCGGCGCTTAACGGCTCGATCAAGATCGAATGGAGCAGAGGATGAAAACCGCAGCGGATTCGGGTTTTTCATGTCACAATTTGTATATTATTAACTAACAGTGTCAACTTTTTTTGTAATACAATTCAATGAAAGACATAGATTTAAGTAATTTGGTATGTTATACTTATAACAAAGAAAACAATTACTATGCGTTGGTTTGTTACATTTTTAACGAACTGCATGGAACAATCACAGGGAGGCAAAAGAATGCAAAAACGTATTAGCAACCTGCCTTTTACGGGAACTTCGGAGCAGAAAATTTTGCTTGAAGAGATTATTAAAAGGCACAAAAATCAGAAGGGTGCAATTCTGCCGGTATTGCAGGAGGCACAGGATATTTACGGATATCTTCCTGCCGAAGTGCAAAGTATGATAGCGGATGGCCTCGAAGTTCCGCTTGAGGAAGTTTTCGGCGTTTCCACCTTCTACTCCCAGTTTTCCCTCACCCCAAAGGGAAAATACAATATCTCCATCTGTCTCGGTACGGCTTGCTATGTCAAAGGTGCGGCGGCAGTTTTGGATAAACTGACTTCCGTTTTGGGAATTCAGCCGGAGGAGAGTACTCCGGACGGGAAATATTCACTTACCGCATGCCGCTGTGTCGGCGCCTGCGGGCTTGCTCCGGTTCTTACCGTCAACGGCGATGTTTACGGAAGGATGACGCCGGACGAAGTGAGCGAAGTACTGGCAAAATACGAATAAGATGCGTGAACTTTCACTTAATGTGATGGATATTGCGCAAAATTCAATCTCTGCCGGAGCAAACCGGATTACTATTTCCGTGAATGAGGATTCGAAAACAGGCTGTATGACCATAACGGTATCGGACAACGGCTGCGGCATGACCGCCGGTCAGGTGGCCAATGCGACGGATCCGTTTTTTACCACACGCACTACGCGTAAAGTAGGGCTGGGGGTTCCTCTTTTTAAGATGGAAGCGGAAATGACGGGCGGAGCTTTTGAAATTAAGTCGGAAAAAGGGATTGGAACCACAGTAACGGCAAATTTTATGGTTTCCCATGTGGATATGATTCCGCTGGGCGACATTAATTCGACGGTGCTGCTTCTTGTCACCTGTAATCAGGACAGGGATTTTATTTTTCATCACAGCATTGATTCACGGGAATTTACTTTGGACACGCGCGAGCTGCGCAGTGTGCTGGGGGATGAAGTCGCGCTTAATTCACCGGATGTTGTGGAGTGGATTAAGAGCTATCTAGACGAACAAACCCAATTAATAAAGGAGGAAACATTCAGATGAAGTCTTTAGCTGAACTTCAGGCGATTCGCGATAAAACCCGCAATCAGGTCATCCTGCGTGAAAATAACGACAATGCCATCCGTGTACTGGTCGGAATGGCAACCTGCGGAATAGCCGCCGGCGCGCGTCCGGTTCTTGCCGCATTGGTGGATGAAGTTGCAAAACGAGGCCTTGCAAACGTTACGGTAACGCAGACCGGCTGTATCGGTATCTGCCAGTTTGAACCGGTTATCGAAGTTGTTGCACCGGGACAGGAAAAAGTAACATATGTACATATGACGCCGGAAAAGGCGGTTCGCGTGGTGAATAACCACTTGGTCAACGGCAATGTGGTAACAGAATATACCATAGGCGCCGATTCAAAATAAGGAGGCCGTTTCAATGTATCGTTCCAATGTACTGGTTTGCGGCGGTACCGGTTGTACCTCCTCAAACAGCGAAGTTATCATTACGAAGCTGAAAAAGGAAATCGCAGCCCATGGGCTTGAAAAAGAAATAAACGTCGTGCGTACGGGATGCTTTGGCCTTTGTGCTCTTGGCCCGATTATGATCGTATATCCGGAAGGCTCTTTTTACAGCAGAGTTACCCCGGAGGATGTTTCCGAAATTGTGGAGGAGCATCTTTTAAAGGGAAGGATCGTAAAACGGTTACTGTATCAAGAAACAATTGTCGATGAAAATACAATAAAATCGTTAAACCATACCCCCTTCTATGAAAAACAGAACCGAGTGGCCCTGCGCAACTGCGGTGTGATTAACCCCGAAAGCATTGACGAATACATAGCGGTTGACGGTTACTCCGCGCTGGGCAAGGTGCTTACGGAAATGACTCCTGAAGAAGTCATTGATGTAATCAAAGCTTCCGGTTTGCGCGGCAGAGGTGGCGCGGGCTTCCCGACCGGTTTAAAATGGAGCTTCGCTGCAAAGAATCAGGCTGACCAGAAATATGTTTGCTGCAACGCCGATGAAGGCGATCCGGGCGCATTTATGGACCGTTCCGTATTGGAAGGCGACCCGCACTGTGTATTGGAAGCAATGGCTATCGCAGGGTACGCAATCGGTTCCACTCAGGGCTACATTTATGTGCGTGCGGAATACCCCATTGCAGTCAAACGTTTACAGATTGCGATTGATCAGGCCAGGGAATACGGCTTATTGGGAAAGAATATATTCGATACCGGATTTGATTTTGATATTGAACTGCGCTTGGGTGCAGGTGCGTTCGTGTGCGGCGAGGAAACTGCGCTGATGACCTCCATTGAAGGCAAGCGCGGCGAACCAAGGCCGCGTCCGCCGTTCCCGGCGTTAAAAGGTCTGTTCCAAAAACCGACCATTCTGAATAATGTCGAGACCTATGCGAATATTACTCAGATCATCTTAAACGGGGCGGATTGGTTCGCATCCATGGGAACCGAGAAGTCAAAAGGCACCAAGGTGTTTGCTTTGGGCGGAAAAATCAAGCATACCGGCCTTGTTGAAGTGCCGATGGGCACCACCCTCCGTGAAATCGTAGAGGAAATCGGCGGCGGCGTTCCGGATGGGCATACGTTTAAGGCAGCTCAGACCGGCGGACCCTCCGGCGGATGCATCCCCGCTTCGGAGTTTGATATTCCGATCGATTACGATAACCTGCTGTCCATCGGCGCAATGATGGGTTCCGGCGGTCTTATTGTAATGGATGATACCACCTGCATGGTGGATATTGCAAAATTCTTCTTGGAATTTACGGTAGACGAGTCATGCGGCAAGTGCACGCCGTGCCGGATCGGTACAAGGCGCCTGCTTGAAACGCTCGAGAAAATAACAAGCGGCAATGGCACAATGGAAGATATTGACCGTCTGGAAGAGCTCTGTTACTACCTGAAAGAAAATTCTTTGTGTGCTTTGGGCCAAACTGCGCCGAACCCGGTGCTTTCCACTTTGCACTACTTCCGTGACGAATACATTGCACATGTAACCGAGCACCGCTGCCCGGCGGGTGCGTGCAAAGCGCTCACCAATTATTATATTGAATCCGATAAATGCCGCGGCTGCACCCTTTGCGCCCGCAACTGCCCGGTCGGGGCAATAACCGGTGTCGTGAAGGTTCCCCATGTGATTGATACATCTAAATGCATTAAGTGCGGTGCCTGCATGGAAAAATGCAAGTTCAACGCAATTGTCAGAAGATAGAAAGGAGTGTGCCATAATGGAAAACATGGTTCATATTAAAATCAACGGCATGCCCCTCTCAGTGCCGAATGGTTCCACGATTCTGGAGGCTGCAAGAGTTGCCGGGATTGATATTCCAACATTATGTTATTTAAAAGGGATTAATGAAATCGGCGCTTGCCGAATGTGTGTAGTGGAAGTTAAGGGCGCCCGTTCTTTGGTTGCTTCCTGCATTTATCCGGTAAATGAGGGCATGGAGGTTTTAACGAATACACCCAAAATTCAAAAGTCAAGGAAGATGACTCTGGAAATGCTCCTGTCGGTGCACAATCAGGATTGCCTTGCCTGTAAGCGCAGCGGAACCTGTGAATTCCAATCCCTGTGCAGTGAAATGGGTGTTGAACGGACCGACCGTTTTGACGGCGTGAAGCCGGATTCCTCAAAGGATGAATCCAGCCTGCATTTAATCCGTGATAATTCAAAGTGCATTCTGTGCCGTCGCTGCGTAGCAGCCTGCGCAGATCAGCATGTTGCTGTAATCGGGCCAAACAACCGTGGTTTCGATACGCATATCGGCAGTCCGTTCGAGCGTCAGCTCAATGACGTTCCCTGCGTTTCCTGCGGTCAGTGCATCGTAAGCTGCCCGACCGGCGCTTTAACCGAGCGCGATCAGTGTGACGAAGTCATGGCGGCAATCAACGACCCTGAAAAATATGTGGTAGTGCAAACCGCCCCCGCCATCCGCGCGACCCTCGGTGAATGCTTTGACCTGCCGGTGGGCACCAATGTCAAGGGCAAAATGGTAGCGGCTCTGCGCCGTTTGGGCTTTGATAAAGTATTCGACACCGATTTCGGTGCCGACCTTACTATTGTGGAGGAAGCAAACGAATTGCTCGACCGTGTGAAAAACGGCGGCGCGCTGCCGCTCATTACCTCCTGCTCCCCTGGTTGGGTAAAGTTCTGCGAGCATTATTACCCTGAACTTTTACCGAATGTTTCTTCATGCAAATCACCGCAGCAAATGACCGGCGCTATCATCAAAACATGGTACGCACAGAAGAATCATATCGATCCGAAGAACATTGTGGTTGTGAGCGTAATGCCCTGCACCGCAAAGAAATTCGAAGTACAGCGTGATGATCAGAATGCTGCCGGCGAGGGAATCGAGGATACCGATATCGCAATTACCACCCGCGAGCTTGCCCGGCTTATCAATATGGCACATATTAACTTTAACCGCCTGCCTGACGAGGACTTTGACCCCGCGCTTGGTGTTTCCACCGGTGCCGCAGCCATCTTCGGCGCGACCGGCGGCGTGATGGAAGCCGCACTCAGAACGGCAGCCGAGGCCCTTGAAGGCAAAAGCCTTGATTCGATTGAATACAAGGAAGTGCGCGGTACAGAGGGAATTAAAGAAGCTGTCTATCATGTGGGCGGCATAGATGTGAAAGTCGCTGCGGTCAGCGGACTGAACAACGCCAATGAAATTTTGGCAAAGATAAAGAACGGCGAGGGCGGTTATCACTTTGTCGAAATCATGTGCTGCCCGGGCGGTTGTGTCAATGGCGGCGGTCAGCCGATACAGCCTGCCGCTGTTCGTAATTTCACGGACTTAAAAGCGGAAAGAGCAAAAGCACTCTATCAGGAAGACAAGGATCTTCCTCTGCGCAAGAGCCATGAAAGCCCGCTTATCAAGATGATTTATGAAGAATTCCTTGAAAAGCCCGGCAGCCACAAGGCACACGAGGTCTTGCACACTACCTATGTGCGCCGAAGAAAATATTAAGAATTAGGTAGATTCAACTTAAAACGAGGAATAGTTGGTGCCAATTTGAAATGACCCCGGAAAGTTAGATAAAAATAGAATCAAGAGGATAAAAGGGTTTGAATCCTGTACTGCACAGGGCTCAGGCCCTTCAATTTTGATTTAATATGCTGGTTATAGTAATAAAGGTATCAACGGCTCCTTTTTCGAAATCTCCTGAAAACAGCGTCCCTTTTGGTGCAAAAACCCCCTCTAGCTATTTCAGTATACTATACTGAAATAGCTAGAGGGGTCAGTTCAAATTACAGTTTTTTTATATGTCATTATTTGGATTTGCATAGATAATATTGGTGTATTCTTTATTCAAAGGTTTTACTTTCTTCTTTTAACTGGCTCACTAATGACGAATACTTTACAGTTGGGATAATGAATAGAACGCCAAAGATCACAATGATAGCTCTAAATACCCATGTCATAGTTACGGACATTGAAGATATATTGGGCATGAATGTCATAACCAGCAGTCCAAGCATCGAAAGAACAGACCAAGCATAAGTTCGCCTGACCGTCTTATAAGTGTTCAGTTTATCGCTCACGTTTGTATATAATTCAAATGGTTTTCCATCTCTCTTTTTTTCCAAAATCAGAAGTTCTTTGTTAAACCCGCCGGGCGAGGTGGAAATTTGCCCCATACCTTTTGCGTATGGCCGCCATCTTACCTTTCCATAAGAAAGATTCAAGTTGATATTTTTGGTAAAAGTGCGAAACCCCATGTCTTCAAGATACAGACGATAATCTTTTGCTTTGGAATAGGCTTTATCCCCGACAAACTCTATGGCATATTCATATTCGTTTGGTTTGCACTCATTAAAAGTATAGGTCATTCTCCCGCATTTTTTTAGCCGATAACCGCACTCAGCCATGCCGTTCAACCATTTTTCCTGCCCATCCAGAAAATCAAAAAAGTATCGAAACACTGTTTTGCTCATTTATTTCTATCCCCCTTAATAATTGTTGAGGCCAGTTTCCAAACTTCGCCCATACGATTCAGTTCTTCTTCTGCTTTCTGTTTTCCAATATCGGTTATCACATACTCTTTTTTTCTGCTATCAGCTTCACTGCCAAATGGAACAATCCACTTTTTTTTGACTAATGTATTGATAGCCCCATATAAGGTTCCGGCACCTAAAACAACACGCCCAGTTGTTTCGTTTGCAATAAACCGCATGATTCCGTACCCGTGATTAGGCTTATACACGGCCAACAAAACAAGAAATGTTGTTTCTGTTAGAGCACCGCCTTTTATATTTTCTCTGATACAAATCACTCCAAATATATTACGTTTACTTTAATATATCACTAAACGTAATATACGTCAATAGATTTTTCAAATGAAAAAACCACCTATTTGAACAGTCTGTTCCTTGTTTTAAGAGTGATCCAATACAGGACGTTGTCGTTTCATTCTAAAATAAATTGTTAAACTTATGTAAAATAATACATGCTAATTTATCTATAATTTACATAAAAATCAACCTGAAGTATACACATCTTATCAATTGACGGCCTGAAATTTAGATGATATAGTGAAAGTAAGCTATAGGAAAACGAATATGATTCAGGCCAAATGGTTTTCCGTCAAAACGCATAAGGAAAGAGAAGGTTGACCGTGATGCAAACATCCAACCTAAAGCTGCGCCTAAAGCAAAAGCTTGTTTTATTTGTAGGCAGTTTAATCATAGTAACAATTTTAGTACAGTCGGTTTTATCTTACATAAGCCTCAGTAAAGCATATGATACGACCATAACAGTTGCAAAGAGTAATTTTGATACAACCGTTAAAACGGAAGTGGAGAGCCTGATCAGCGTTTTACAAGTCAATTATAAACAGGGTGAAAGCGGGGCGATCACATCCACACAGGCACTGGAAAACGCCAAAAAAATCGTGCGGGACACACGGTATAATAATGGAGAAGGCTATTTTTGGGCCGATCTGGTGGACGGTACATGCGCGGTACATATGAATCCCGAATACGAGGGAAAATCACGCTACGCTGACAAAGACCTGAAAGGAACTTATTACATCAAAAACTTAATTGCCGCCGGGGAGAAATCCGCCGGAGGATTCACCGAATTTTATTTCACCAAACCCGGTGCAAGCGGAGCTTTTTTGAAACGGGCGTTCACGCAGAAGTTTGAGCCATATGGCTGGTATATCAGCACAGGCAATTATCAGGTGGATATTGATGCGCTGACCGTAAAATACGCTCAGGAGAAGGAGCTGGCTCTTCTTAAAATGATCGCTCTAAGCATCTTTGTTTTTGCTGTCGGAATTTTTTTAATGTATCGAATGGCAAAATCTATTACCGACCCGCTTGAAAAAGTTACCGCGAGGTTAGCGCTTTTATCGAAAGGCGATTTGCACACTCCGGTTCCTGTGGTTAAGACAAAGGACGAAACAGAAATTCTTGCGCAGGCAACCGAAACGACAGTAACAATCCTGCATGAAGTAATAGACGACATCACAACGCAGCTGGGGCAAATGTCCGAAGGTGACTTTCAGCATGAAATCAGCATGGAATATGTGGGTGATATGAAGCCTATCAAAGATTCCATCCATACAATAGCCTGCTCGCTTAGCGACACGCTTTCCCAAATCAGCTGCTCTGCGGCTCAGGTGGCCGCCGGTTCATCGGAAGTTTCGAACGGTGCTCAGGTGCTGGCTCAGGGAACGGCGGAGCAGGCTAACGCTGTGGAGGTTCTGTCCTGTTCTGCAAATGAGATTTCAGAGCAGGTGAAACAGAACGCCGAACATGCCGCAATGGCAAGCCGTATATCACACGATGCTGTCGAGCAGGTAGAAAAGGGTAAAGAGCAGATGCAGCAAATGATGAAAGCAATGTCCGACATCAGCAGTTCTTCCAAGCAAATTGAAAAGATCATTCATACCATAGATGATATTGCGTTCCAAACCAATATTTTAGCGTTGAACGCAGCGGTCGAAGCGGCGCGTGCCGGGAATGCCGGAAAGGGCTTTGCGGTTGTCGCGGATGAAGTAAGGAACCTTGCAACCAAAAGCGCTGAAGCGGCAAACAGCACTGCGCAGCTGATTGAATCTTCGATTCATATGGTGGACACAGGGAATAAGATTGCCGGCGAAACCGCACAGTCCCTTCTTTCCATTGTGCAAAGCACTGAGCAGTCTGCGGGCTTAATCGGTCAAATTTCGAAGGCGTCCAATCAACAGGCAAACTCTATTCGTCAAATTACGCAGGGGGTGGATCAGATCTCCTCAGTAATCCAAACCAATTCCGCAACCGCACAGGAAAGCGCTGCTGCAAGCGAAGAGCTAAGCGGCCACGCGCAGATTATGAATGACTTAATTCAGCAATTCAAGCTGCAGGACGAAAACTCCGGGCAGACTGTTCCAGAGCAAGCTGCAAAGCAGGATTCTTCCGCACCTGACAATTCAAACAATAAATACCGCTAAAGTATAAAGTACATCGATCAAATTCAAACTGGTTAAAACCAATTCTACTTTCAGTTTGAAAACGGAATTCGCCTTAAAAGCGCGTACGCGCGCCGAAGGATTTAAACCGTAATTGACTTTACTAAAACGGCTCCCGAACTTCAGGAGTTCAGTTACCATCGGCCATTGGTAATTGAACTTGGTTTGGGAGCCGTTTTATGCTATAATCGAAACGAGGTGATTACATGAAAAGGCATTTATTTCTTCGAACGTTATTCGCTCTACTTGCTTTTGCAGGAATCGTATGGTTCTGTATCCCTTTTCACTGGAATGTATCCAATGTGGGTAATGTGACCGGAATCATAATATGTGCCGCGATCCTTGCGGTTGCACTCATATACCCGGCAATACAAAAGCTGCGCAGGAATTCCCGAACATGGCGAATCTTATTCCGTGCGGTTTTCATATTGTTCTGTGCCGGTGTCGCTTGGGCTGCTGTGCTAACGGGACTTATGATATTTGGAATTAATTCCGCACCGCCAAAGCAGGCCACTGTTGTAGTATTGGGCAGCAAAGTGAACGGTCATACACCGACCGCCGATCTGATGGCGCGTATTAACGCGGCCGGAAAATACCTTACCGAAAATCCGCAGGTCAAGTGCATTGTCAGCGGCGGGCAGGGCGTGGGGGAACTGGAAACGGAAGCCGCGGCGATGAAACAATATTTAGTGAAGCAGGGAATTGATGCTTCCCGCATTATTTTGGAGGATAAATCCACTACGACCATCGAAAATCTTTCAAACTCCCTTGCAATCATTGACCAAAACGGAATGAGCCGCGACCTTGCGATTGTTACTGATGAATACCACCAGTACCGTGCCGGGAGGATTGCAAAAAGCATCGGTGCGGTGCCGTATTCGGTTTGTGCCGCCACTCCATGGTATATTTTTTCCGCCTGTTATGCGCGTGAACTGCTCGCGCTCACGAAATTTTTGATTATTCCTTAATCACGTTCCTATATTTGTTTTCCAGTATGATTTAGATATGGACATACTATGCTGTAAAATAGTATAATAGTAAAAATATGCTTGGAGGTGCGCGATGGATTCGCTTTTAATCCGAGGTGCAAGAATCATTGACCCGGCGAACAGCCGCGATGAAATTGGGGATGTTTTAATCTCCGACGGAAAAATCGAGGCAATCGGCGGGCAGCTTTGCTGCGACGGCGCACAGGAAATCAATGCAAGCGGGCTGATTGCCGCGCCCGGTCTTGTTGACCTTCACGTTCATCTGCGCGATCCCGGTTTCACCGAAAAAGAAGATATTCTTTCAGGCTGCAAAGCAGCCGCGGCGGGCGGAGTGACCAGTCTTTTATGTATGCCGAATACAAGCCCGACAGCGGATACCGCCGATACCATCCGCTATATCCTTGAAAAATCAATTGGTGCCGACGCAAATGTCTATGTTGCCGCGGCAATCACGAAGGGCTTAAAAAGCGAGGAGCTCTGTGACCTCGAAGCACTCAAAGCGGCAGGTGCTTGTGCGTTAAGTGACGACGGCCGTCCCGTGGTGAATACGGAACTCATGGCTGAAGCGATGAATTTGGCTCCGCAGCTCGGGTTGAAAATTATGTCCCACTGTGAGGATTTATTCCTTTCCGCAGGGGGCAGGATGAACGAAGGAACTGTTTCCGAACAGCTTGGCGTAAAGGGAGTTCCCGCCGCCGCTGAGGACTGCGGCACTGCGAGGGAAATTGCGCTTGCCACCGCTTATGGCGTTCCGGTGCATATCTGTCACGTAAGCACAAAAACCTCGGTCGCGCTGATTCGCGATGCAAAGCAGCGGGGCGTTCCGGTTACGGCCGAAACCGCGCCGCATTATTTTGCCCTTACGGAAGCGGAACTGCTCAGCCGTGACGCCGATTACCGCATGAGCCCGCCGCTGCGTACGGAAAAGGACAGGCTTGCCGTGGTTCAGGGATTGCTGGACAGCACCATCGACGCAATTGCAACCGACCATGCGCCGCATACACCGGCGGAAAAGGCGGACTTTCTTACCGCACCAAACGGCAGCATCGGAATGGAAACAAGCCTTGGCGCAGGAATCACGTATTTGGTGAATCGGCAATACATTACAATCAATGAATTAATCCGGCTCATGAGCACTGCTCCCGCCGGGTTGCTCGGGATTCCGGCAGGAACGCTTTCCAGGGGCGCCGCCGGTGACGTTGTTCTGTTCGACCAATCACAGCGCTGGACTGTTGACGTGAACCGGCTGCACGGTAAAAGCAAAAATGCCGTTTTCAAGGGGAAAGAATTGAACGGTAAAGTAAAACTGACGGTTTGCGGCGGCAGGATTGTTTATCAGGATTTATAATACAATAAAACGGCCTGCGAATAGGCATTCAGATGGAGGAATACGATGTCACTGGACAGATTAATTGAAAAAATAGCATACCTGCAAAACCCAACGGTGGCGGGGCTTGACCCAAAGCTTGACTATGTTCCGAGCTTTATAAAGGAGAAAGCCTTTACAAAGTACGGTGAAACACTGGAAGGCGCAGCCGCGGCATTATTGGAGTTTAATAAGGGCTTAATTGACGCTTTGTACGGCATTGTTCCGGCGGTAAAACCGCAGTGCGCGTATTATGAGATGTACGGCTGGCCGGGTGTAAAGGCATTATACGATACAATTCGTTACGCAAAAGAAAAAGGAATGTTCGTCATCACCGACGGAAAACGCAATGATATTGGAACCACCATGCAGGCTTACGCCACAGCGCACCTCGGCAGCGTGCAGGTGGGTGGCACTCGCTGTGTTCCGTTTGGGGGCGACGCGCTGACTGTGAACCCGTACCTCGGTTCCGACGGCATCAATCCGCTGTTGGATATTTGCAAAGAGGAAGACAAGGGCATGTTTGTCTTAGTCAAAACCTCAAATCCGTCCTCCGGCGAACTGCAAAATCAAATTTTTGAACGTGGGGATACGCTTTACAGTACGGTTGGCCATCTTTGCGAGGAGTGGGGTCAAAATTTGCAGGGTAAACACGGATATTCCGGTGTGGGCGCCGTAGTTGGTGCAACTTATCCGGAACAGCTTGCTGAGCTGCGAAGCACACTGACTCACACATTCTTCCTTGTACCGGGCTACGGAGCGCAGGGCGGCGGCGCGAAAGACGTTACGCCCGCGTTTGATTCCAACGGGCTTGGCGCGGTTATCAACGCTTCACGCTCCATTTTGTGCGCGTGGCAAAAAACAAGCGCGCCGGAACAGGATTACGCCAAGGCGGCGGCGCAGGAAGCCGTAAGAATGCGCGACGAAATCATTCAGGAGATTGGGAAAATCACATTGGCATAACCGCTTGTGATTCCCATTAAGGATAAGAATTGAAACTTTTCAAGCTGGCAGGATAGGAGCGGAATGAGAATGAAATATGACGTAATGCTTTGTAAGATCATTCAAAAAAAGCAGCTGACCGCTGACGTTTTTGATTTCACCGTGGACGCGGGTGCGCTTGCAAAATCAGCGCAGCCGGGGCAGTTCGCGCACCTTTATGTACCGGGCAAGACCCTGCGCCGCCCGATTTCCATCTGTGAAATTGACCGTGCACGGGAAACACTGCGTTTTGTGTTCCAAATCCGTGGGGAAGGTACGGCGCAGCTTGCCGCGCTGAATCCCGGCGATACGTTTGATATTCTTGCTCCGCTCGGTCACGGATTCTCGCTTGGGGATACCAGTCGTAAAGCGGTGTTTGTCGGCGGCGGAATCGGAGTTCCTCCGCTTTTGGAATCAGCGAAAGCGTTTGGCACGAATGCAACCGTAATTGCAGGGTTCCGCAATCAGGAAGCAATTATTTTGAAAGAGGACTTTGAAAGAAACGGAAATCGGGTTATTATCGCGACGGATGACGGTTCCTTCGGGCATCACGGCTTGGTTACAGATTGCCTGACTGACTTAGATTTCAATGTGATTTTTGCATGCGGGCCAACGCCGATGTTAAAAGCAATCAGTAAAATCGCTCAGCGGCGCGGCGTGCCGTGCCAAATTTCCCTTGAGGAACGCATGGCCTGCGGTGTCGGTGCGTGTTTGGGCTGTGCTGTCCCGCTGCGCCGCGAAACCGGGGAAGAATATAATGGACATGTCTGCAAGGATGGCCCTGTGTTCAACTTCCAAAACGTTGTGTGGGGGGAATAAGTATGGCTGATTTAAAGGTGAGCATAGCGGGTGTACCGTTTCAGAACCCTTTGATTGCCGCTTCCGGCACATTTGGGTTCGGTCATGAATACATGGAGTTCTACCCGCTCAGTACGCTGGGCGGTATTTCCTGCAAGGGCATCACCCTCTCGGAGCGTCCCGGTAACCCGCCGCCGCGTATTGCGGAAACGCCGGGCGGCATGTTGAACGCCGTTGGACTGCAAAACCCCGGTGTGGATTATTTTATGGAACACGACCTGCCGTGGCTTAAAACACAGGGTACGGTTGTCATCGCAAATATTGCGGGCAATACGCCCGAGGATTACTGTCAAATGGCGGAAAAGCTTTCGGATACGGAAATCGACATGATAGAGCTCAACATTTCCTGCCCCAATGTCAAGCAGGGCGGGGTACAGTTCGGAACAAGCTGCGCCGGAGTGGCGGGTATCACCGCCGCGGTACGCACACATTGCAAAAAACCGCTGATGGTGAAGCTTTCCCCGAATGTTAGCGATATCGGCGAAATCGCTGCCGCAGCCGAAAGCGCGGGTGCGGATGCGATTTCCATGATAAACACGCTGACGGGCATGAGGATTAATATTAATACACGCCGCCCGATTATTCGCAACAACACCGGCGGCCTTTCCGGCCCGGCACTGCTGCCCGTTGCGGTACGTATGGTGTGGCAGGCGGCACAGCGGGTGAAAATTCCGATTGTTGGCATGGGCGGTATTTCAAAATGGCAGGATGCCGTTGAGCTGCTGCTTGCGGGCGCTTCTGCGCTGCAAATCGGCACCGTGTTTTTCACCGATCCGTACGCGCCGGTGAAAATTTTGGACGGCCTGAATCAATATATGGATCAAAACGGAATTTCTTCGGTCACGGAGCTGACCGGCGGAATTCAGCCTTGGTAAAATGATGAGGAACGGAGGTTTGACTCATGACACGAATTCTTTTAGTGCGCCATTGCGAGGCGTTTGGCAATACACAAAGCCTTTTTCAAGGACATACCGACTGTGAAATCAGCGGAAGCGGTGAAATCCAGCTTGAGTTGGTGGGACTGCGCTGCCGCAACATGCAAATTGACGCAATTTATTCCAGCCCGCTGAAACGCGCTTACGCGACTGCCTGTGCGATTAACAAGTATCATAACCTGCCGATTCAAATTGACGCCAGGTTAATCGAAATTAACGGTGGAGTGTGGGAAGGCCTGTCATGGGCCGAATTACCCACCCTTTATCCGGATGAAATGGAACACTGGAATAAACGGCCCCACGAATTTGCGCCGCCGGGCGGCGAATCAATGCGCGAGGTCTACGCCAGAATGTGGAATGGTGTGACCGATATGGTCCGGAATAATCCGAATAAAACAGTATGCATTACTTCTCACGGCTGTGCCATCCGCAATTTTCTGTGCCGCGCGATGGGGCTGCCCATTGAACAGCTGAACGAAATTGAATGGTGCGATAATACAGCGGTCAGTATGATTGACTTTGATGAAGAGCTGAACTGTAAGGTAGTTATGATGAACGACGCTTCCCACTTAACACCTGAAACTTCAATATTTATGAATCAGTCATGGTGGAAGCTGGATGACGGAGGCAACACATGAAAATACTTGCGGTAGATTTGGGACGTGCCCGCACCGGTCTTGCCATATGCGACGAAAGTGAAATGCTGGCTTCCCCTGCCGGGGTTATCAGCGAGTACAATATGGAACGCCTTGCACAGACAATTGCCGCACAGGCCGCCCAAAAGGCAGTCGGAGGAATTGTGGTCGGGCTGCCCCGCAATATGGACGGCAGCGAGGGCGAAAGTGCGAAAAACGCCCGCTCTTTTGCCGGGAATCTGCAAAAGCTCGTGGATGTTCCGGTAACCATGCGCGACGAGCGCGGCACGACCATCACGGCGCACGGCTATCTGAACAGTACCGACACGCGCGGCAAAAAGCGCAAAGCGGTGGTGGACGCCGTAGCGGCAACGATTATTTTGCAGGACTATCTGGATTACCGCAGAAACCACAAAGAGGAATAAAAGAGCTGGGCGCACTTCGACTGCGCTCAGCTCTTTTTCATGATCCGTCTTTATGCGGATCACCCATAAAAAAGTAGAATCATGACTATTATTTCTCCCCCGCCGGAGGCGGGGGAGAAATGCCCGCTTTTCACTTTTAATTGAATATTAGTATTAGTTTTTATCTTTACCCAGATAAAACAACGCAATGGTGCCGGGGCCGGAATGCGTTCCGATGACCGGGCCGATGGGGTTAATCTTCAAGTCTTTGACATGAAACTTTTCACGAACCTGCTGTGCTACGTATTCCGCATCCTCAAGCGAGTCGCCGTGGCTGACGAAAATCATTTGGCTTTCCGGTTCCTCTACGGCGTTTGCCATGTGCTGCACCAGCGAGTCCAGCGATTGGCGGCGTCCGCGTATTTTTTCCATTGGAATCAGGTGGCCTTCATCATCCACATGCAGTACCGGCTTGATCCCAAGCACTGTTCCGACCAGTGCTGCGGCACCGGTGACTCTGCCGCCGCGCTTTAAGTGGTTCAAGTCATCCACAGTAAACCAATGCGCAAGCCGGTTGCGGTTCGCTGCTACCCAGTTGTATACTTCATCTATGGTACGACCCTGCTCTTTCATTTTGGCTGCATGATACACCAACAGCCCTTCGCCCATGGAAGCGGCAAGCGAATCCACGGCAAGAATTTTACGGTCCGGGTATTTTTGTCCCAGCTCGTTCACGGTAAAACACGCATTATTATATGTACCGCTTAAACCGGAAGAAAATGCGATATATAAAACGTCCATACCGGACTTCAGAACCGGTTCGAAAGTTTCTGCAAAGGTGACGGGTGTAATCTGGTTGGTAATGGAAGTTTCTCCACCGCGTAAACGATTGTAAAAATCATGGGAAGACAGTTCATGTTCATCGGGATAATTGGAATACGTGTTTTCTCCGATAGAAAAAACCATGGGAATTACTTCAATGCCGAGTTCGCTGACCAATTCCGGGGAAAGGTCACAGGTAGAATCCGTGATGATCTTGTAATCGCTCATTTTTAAGCTGGCTCCTTTACAATAAAATCTTCTTATAAATAAATAATTATATAATAATGTTCTGAAATTGTCCATATAAAAACATAAAATATTAAATTTTCTTAAAGTCAATTACGGTGATTGACTTCCATGAATATAGGAGGAGCAGACTGCATATTGCAGCCTGCTCCAAAGGATAATTATCCATCAGTCAAGGTGAAATGCTTTTTCCAGACTGGCAACTTTCTCATCATCAATGGTGACAATGTCCCCCAGATTTTTAGAGGAAATTACGGCTTTGGCACTGTATTCTGCCACTTCCAGCCGGTCAAACGCATTGATTAAGTCGTTTCCTGTGACAATAATGCAATCATTTTTTATAATTACAATTGGAGTGGAAGGAACAAAAAGGTTTGCGACTTTTTCCGTTTCCATGTAAACGGAGCCATGGGGCAATTTGGGGATTCTTCTAAGAAGAATATAACTTTCGGGAATCGTTCTCGAATCAAATTCTTCCTCTGTCACCGCAAAGGCCATAATATTAGGCGCCTGTGAGATGATGATGGAATTAATATGAGGATGTTTTTCGTAAATCTGTTTATGAAGCATCACGGAGCGGCTTGGAATTTTGCCGAATTCCTTTTGACCGTTTTCAATTCGTACAATATCCTCCGGCTCAAGGTACTTTCTGTCCTTCTCATAAGGGGTTATGATGAATGAACCGTCCTCCAGTCTTCTGGAAAAAGTACCTTCCGTACTGGTGAAAAGCTTTTGATCATAAGCACGGTGAATTAAATCGCACATTACCCTGCGCGCTTCCCGTTCCATGCTGCTGTATCCGGCGGGGGTGAATTCTTCCAAATCCGCATTCCGCTTGTTCTTGGACAGCTCCATGTCCGCGTCGGTCAGTAATACGGGTGTACCGATGCTCCTTGCATGTATCTCAAGCCTTGCACAGAAATCCAGGGTTTCGAAGGATTTAAATGCGTCAAACAGGTTTCCTGCACCGACTACGATTCCGTGATTTTCAAGTATAACGGAGTTGCAGCCCTTTTTAAATTCAACGGCAATTTTCTCACCCAATTCGGAACTCCCGGGAAGGCCGTACTTGGCCATACCCACGCGGCCGCACACTAATTCTGCGCTTGGGATCAATCGTGTACCGGGCAGCTTGCGTACTATGCTGAATGCAACCAAGGCGGGCGGGTGGGCATGCAGTACGGCTTTTATGTCCGGTCTGCTTTCATAAACCAGTTTGTGAAAGGGAAACTCACTGGACGGCTTGTGGACGCCGATGACAGTACCGTCCGGTTTTACTCTGATAATATCGTTCCGGGTCAAAGAACCCTTATCCACTCCGCCGGGAGTAATCCATATGTCACCGTTTTCATCTAAGATGGATAAGTTTCCGCCGGAGGTTGTTGTCATACCGTAGCCATAAATCCGTTTCATAATCATGATCAGCTGATCAGCGGGGTGCAATAGTTGGAAGTTCATTTTCAATCTCCTCACTTTACGTATTGTAAATCATACCATTACTTTGCGTCGATCATATCCTACGATACATTATATCATTGATATTTTTGTGTTCAACTGTTTTTTATATTTAAAAAAATATGTTGGCTGATTAAATCCCGGTATTACAAAAAGGCCTCTGAATCAATCAGAAGCCTTTATCATTAAAATTAAATCCCGCCTGGCCGTAATGTGCTGAAATACCCTGCTACTATTAGCAGGTGGGTGCCCTCCCAATGGTTGCATACTCCCTTCATCCGGCAAAAGCCGGGAGGTCTGAAGTTCGCCACCGGAGTCGGAGCTCCCGATTAAACTTTGTAGGGTTATTCATGCACGGTCCGCGCACCAGGCAGGGTGGAAATTAAATCTTATTCGTCATCGCTTTCATCGTCGTCAGAATCTTCGTCATCAGAGTCATCATATAACTCTTCAAAACGACTTTCAAAAAGAACGGAAAGTTTGTCGAGTAGTGCTTCGTCCTCAATTTCTGCTAACTGCTGCTCACCATTTTCCTCGATTGCTTCGAAGATATAGTAAGTACCCTCTGCGTCAACTTTGTCCTGTGGTGTTTCGAATGTAGGCAGCAAAGCATAAAAGCAGCCGTCGTCATTATCTATTACATCCAGAATTTCGAACTCATGTTCCTCACCTGCGTCATCAATCAAGGTGAGCAAATCTGCACTGTATTCGTCGTTCATCAGGGTCATCTCCTCACGATTAAATTATCTGTGTTCCATTTTACCTTGCCAATTGCATTAAGTCAACAGGAAAATTGAACTAATGAATATTAAATAAAAAATTAATTTATATTCGACAAATTCTATTGACATTATCTATATATTACCGTATAATGAAGACAGAAAACGAAGAAGATTTGAAAGACGGTGCCGAACGGTTCCTAAAACGCGGTGGCAATTCCAATTCCGCGGCGGGGCAGTTCTAATGAAAAGGCACCGAAAGAAGATCAACTGAGGCTTAGAAAGAGGTGAGTCCAATGGGTATTGAACCATTCTATTATGCCGGTGGCCGTGAGTCTGTTGGGCGCGGCTGCTGAACAATGACAGGTAAAGCATCGAGTTGAAAAAAGTTTTGTTTGAGCCAACCATCTTATGAAAGGACAATGGAAACAACTGAATTCTAAACAGCTTTAATTTGAAAGAATATTGGTATCGTTCAATTCAGCGTGAACTATTACTGGCGGCCCGGTTTTGCTTTCCAAGTCAATTCCCAATTGCTAAAGCCCGCTTAAGGCGCAGGTTTTCAACCGCAATTGACTTCAATAAAGCAGTTCGTTTGAACGGGTAAGGGGTGAGACCAAAGTATAGTTTAAAACGCGCCTGGGAACCAGAGCCAAACTAAATATGAATTCCATCTGATTTCGGGCAGTTAATCCTGATTTTTCGGAAAAGGAACGGATTGTCTGCAAGGTAAACCGGAAACAGTGAAATCTCTTAAATCTTAATCAATCAGGCTCCGACAATTAATTTTGCCGGAGTCTTTGTTTTTATTCATGAAAATTATATAATGATGGTGTACTATATAATTACATAGAATGTATATACTGTTAATTCGCAGGTATTTAAATATAACAAAGTTTTATAGTTTAGGGAAGAATAGAGGAATGAATCTATGCAAACAAAATATGATGTGATTATTATTGGCGGAGGACCGGCCGGTTACTCTGCGGCAACCTATTGCGCACGCGCTGCACTTTCGACACTGGTGCTGGAATCATATGCGCCGGGCGGTCAAATGAGCACGACGGATATCATTGATAATTATCCGGGTTTTGCAGATGGAGTCGGCGGCTACGACCTTGCTATGGAAATGCACAAGCAGTCCGTGCGTTTCGGAGCTGTCAGCACTTTTGATAAAGTCATATTCGTTGATTTTGCCGCACAGCCGAAGAAGGTGGCAACGCAGAGCGGTGTCATTTATGAAGCAGGTGCAGTGATTGTGGCCACAGGTTCCTCCCCAAAGGAGCTGGGTTTAGATAAGGAAAAAGCGCTTCGGGGGCGTGGGGTATCCTACTGCGCCACCTGCGACGGCAATTTTTACCGTGGTAAAACAGTAATCATCGTCGGTGGCGGCGATACTGCTGCGGCAGACGCTGTTTTATTATCTAAGATATGCAAAAAGGTTTATTTGGTGCATCGGCGTGACACACTTCGTGCTACAAAAGCTTATTTAAAGCCTTTGGAAAGCAGCAAGAATGTGGAGTTTATTTGGAACTCGGCAGTTCAAAATATTCTTGGTTCAGAAAAAGTGACCGGAGCAGAACTACGAAACCTGAAGACCGGAGAAGTAAAAACGCTTACTTGTGACGGAATTTTTGCCGCAATAGGCAATATACCGAACACGGAACTGTTCCGCGATAAAATGGAACTGGATGCGAAAGGATATATTATTGCGGACGAGGACACCCATACGAGCGTTCCCGGTGTTTTTGTGGCAGGCGACGTAAGGGCGAAACCTCTGCGCCAGATTGTCACAGCAGTTTCGGACGGTGCGGTTGCTTCCCTGATGGCGGAAGAGTATTTGACCGCTCAACAAAATTAGCGAAGTCAATTACTATCGGCTAAAGCCGATGGTTTTGAACCGTAATTGACTTTGATAAAAGCAATTCGATGAAAAGGCCCGATTATTATTAATTTATTGGTTTGGGCTGTTCATGCGTCACGGATTATGTTAGAATCATGTTAAAACGAAAAAAGATGTGATAACGTGACGAAAATACAACTTAAAATGAATACACATAACTTTCTGGATAAACACTTTTCCGGCGAGTCCCTTGATTATCATAAGATTATCGCGATTATTATTCCGATTTTGGTTGATCAGGCTTTTGTTGTCTGTCTGAATCTGGTAAATACGGCAATGATCAGTTCGTCGGGAGTTGCAGCTGTAAGCGCTGTTAATATGGTCGATTCACTTAATATTTTTTTAGTAAATGTCTTTATTGCCGTTTCCACCGGTGGAACGGTGGTCGTTGCGCAGTATAAGGGCAGCGGAAACGGACAGATGGTTTCCAAAGCGGCGGCCGGGTCTATTGCTTCTGTATTTTTGCTTGCATTGAGCATTGGTATGGTGATGGTAGTGTTTCATACGTCTGCACTGATGCTTTTGTTCGGCGGCGCGGATGCGGACGTTCTCAGCAATGCCCGTATTTATTTAATCGGCAGCTGCCTGTCCTATTGCGGCATCGCAACGGAAGAGGCTGTATGTGGTGCGCTCAGGGGCGTTGGAGAAACAAAATCTTCGCTTGCCCTGTCGCTGATTATGAACCTGTCCTATGTGTTTCTGAACACCGTGTTTATCAATTTTCTGCACATGGGCGTTTTAGGCATGGTAATCGCACTGAATATTTCCAGATATTTGGGTGCTGTCTGTGCGGTTGTTTATTTGGCTAAGCTGAACACCTCCCTGAACTTCCAGTTTAAAGATATTTTTCATTTTAATCCTTCCATGCTCAAAAAAATTCTTTTTATCGGTTTGCCTTTTGCAGCGGAGCAAATGTTTTTTAACGGCGGTAAAATCCTAACACAAACCTTTATTGTCGGTCTGGGAACTTTTGCAATGGCAATTAACGCAATTTGCGCCTCGATTTCATTATTGCTGCAAATTCCGGCGAATGCACTTTCCCTAACTGCGATAACGGTTGTCGGGCAGTGCATCGGGCGGCGAAATATTGAAGATGCCCGTAAGTTTATTAAATCATTCCTGTGGCTTGCTTCTTTCTCTTTTTTTGTGATGGGACTGATCGTTCTGCCCCTGTTCCGGCCGCTTGTATCCCTGTTCCATCCGCCGGAACAAATTGTGCATACCATATTTATTATCGTACTGATCAACGCGTTTGCGCAGATTCCGCTTTGGTCCATTAGCTTTATTACGCCGTCCGCACTCCGTGCCGCCGGCGACTCGAAATTCACTTCTGTCGTGTCCATGCTTTCCATGTGGCTGTTCCGTGTGGTACTCGGCTATGTTTTGGGAATTATGCTGCACTGGGGTATTATCGGCGTCTGGCTTGCTATGGACTGCGAATGGGGGGTGCGCGGAACGGTTTTCCTTCTTCGGTACAGGGGAAAGAAATGGTACCAGCACCATTTGATCGATTAATCTGAATCCGGTATAAAGATCATTAAATTGCAAATCCCCCGCCCGATTTTTCGGACAGGGGATCGTTTTTTTGAGTCGTAAGACTAATCTTTGGAAATGATTTCATAGTCAAAAAAATAATGGTCGAACATGGATTGCGGGATCGGTTTTTTTACCATGAATATTGCAGAATGGATGGTTTGACCTTCCCTGTCATAGGAGTAAATTGCCCCATCCACTGTTTCACGAAAGAAATCATAACACCATACCTGTGCAAAGCCATCCTTTGCCCAAACTTTATATACCATTGTCCCGCTCACCACTTTTCCATTTTATTTTAATACAAAGAACTTCTATATTCAAGAAATATCTGAGCCGGTATCAGTCCGCCTGAATATCTACGGTCTCGGGGTGAATTTCAAACCATTGCTGTGCATAGGAGCAGGAAGGGTAAGCCAGTTTATGTTCGCTCCTGAGTTTAGCTACCAGCGCTTCCATCATCTGATTTGCGATACCCTGCCCTCGAAGGGAACTGTCTACGAAAGTATGCGTAATATCGACTGTATTTTCGGAGCGGCCGGGAAAGGTGATTTCAGCAATGAGTTTTCCTGCTTGATTCTCTGCATAAATCCGGTTTGGCTGGTAAATAAAATTCATAATAAAACTTCCTTTTCTTTGCGTGTCAGACTGACTTAACAGCCGTAATCTGCACAAATCAATATTGTTAATTTACAAAAGACTGACCATGGGCTGTAATACCAGTATTTCCTTACTTCTAAATAAATATAAAAAGCTCATATTCGGTGCTATGACGGTTTTATTAGACTATTTTCGTGAATTATGTTATGATTCAAGCATAAACTATTTCTGCCAGCAATAGAAACTGAAAGCACATGAATCAAATAGGAGAAAAAATGAATTTTAAAGACTTAAACATTGCCCCAAAACTTTTAGATGCCCTTGCAAGAGAAAACTATGTGAGTCCGACTCCAATTCAGGAGCAAGCGATCCCCCCTGTGTTGGCCGGAAGGGATTTGCTTGGCTGTGCTCAGACCGGAACCGGAAAAACAGCAGCGTTTGCTGTACCGATATTGCAGCTTTTGAGTGAACGGACGAAAGAAAGCTCCGAACCCCGTAAAATCCGTTCCTTGATTTTAACCCCCACAAGGGAGCTCGCACTGCAGATTTACGAAAGTTTTCGCGCCTATGGGCATTTTACCCGGCTGCATGCCTGTGTAGTGTTCGGCGGCGTTTCCCAAAAAATGCAGGTTGAAAAGCTTAATCGCGGTGTGGATATTTTAATCGCTACACCCGGAAGGCTTAATGACCTGATTAATCAGGGATATATTGATTTAAAACAAATTGAAATATTTGTATTGGACGAAGCGGACAGAATGCTCGACATGGGCTTTATTGCCGATGTGAAAAAAATTATTGCAAGAATGCCGCAAAAAAGGCAGACACTGCTTTTCTCGGCTACCATGCCGCCCGAAATCGCGCAAATGGTAAATTCCATTTTAGTTGACCCGGTAAAGGTGACAGTCACACCGCCTGCTACTACTGTGGATGCGATTGAACAATCCCTTTATTTTGTGGATAAAGCCAATAAGCCGAAACTTTTGATTCACCTTTTAAAGGACCCGTCCATTCGTTCCGCTCTGGTGTTTACGCGTACAAAACATGGTGCGGACCGTGTGGTGAAGGAACTGGAAAGGGCTAAAATCAGCGCACAGTCAATTCACGGGAATAAATCGCAAAATGCCCGTCAGTTAGCGCTGAGCAGCTTTAAAAACGGCAGCATCCGCGTGTTGGTTGCAACTGATATCGCCGCAAGAGGAATTGATATCGAGGAATTGTCGTGCGTATTTAATTATGATTTGCCCGAAGTGCCTGAAACGTACGTACATCGAATCGGAAGAACCGGAAGAGCCGGCATGAGCGGAATTGCAATTTCTTTTTGCTGCATCGATGAAAAGGGAAATTTAAAAGATATCCTGAAGCTGATCGGAAAAACGATTCCGGTGGTGGAGGACAATCCATACCCCATGGTTATTACCACGCCCACCCCGAAGTCAGAACTCCGCCATTTTCGTCCGCAGGCCAATACGGCGCCGCCGAAAAGAAGCTATGCCCCTAACAGGGAATCTCCGAAAAGGGACATGCCGGCAAAGAAATCTGCATTCCCGAAGAAAAGTGATGCACCGCAGAAGCACTTTTCCAATACCCCGAAACGCAAAAATCCTTACTCCCGTCAGGGCTGATAAAATAAAAAATTGTTTTAAAATAAGGCTCCCCTCTTGGCCTGCCGGCTCGGAGGGGAGTCCTGCATTTTATTATACTATATCAAACTGGCAGTTCCGATGCATTCTCCGGCGCTCTATCATGTGGATGTTCTGTAACAACTTTTGCAGCCTGATAAAGTGCATTCACTAAATCCGCTTCATATTGGACGGAAAGCGTATCAAGTTTGGAATACACCTGACCTTTGTAAGTGGCAACGTATTTTGGAGGAAGCCGATTTAATGCATAAGATGCAATATCCATTCGGCATTTCTCACAATTGCAGCAGTCAAATTCATGTATGATTTCATCCAGCTTTTCAAGAACCAATGTTTCCATATAGTTTTTTAGAATAACTTCGCTCAGAAAAAACACCTGCCTTTCCAATTATTTATTCATGAATAATTCTAACATTATTCATAATTTTTGTAAATAATATTTCTATAAAATAATGGAAATTACAATTTTTTTTCATAAAAAATAAGCCCTTCCACTAAAACAGTGAAAAGGCTTGTCCATATTAATCATTATGAGCAACTTCCGTATCCCTAAACAGAAGCGTAATGCACCAGATTGCGGCAAGAGCAACAATAACAAATACGATGCGGCTGCCCATAGCAGTTTGTCCGCCAAAAATCCAACCGACTATATCAAAATCAAAAATGCCAATGGAACCCCAATTTAAACCGCCGATGATTACCAATATCAAAGCAATTTTATCTAACATATTCTCCACTCCTTTTTGTTTAGTCTTACTTTTTTTTATTTGATTATGCAGTGAATTAAGAATTAAACAAAATTATTGACATATTAATTTTATTTATTCATTTCAATTTAAATCTGGCAGTCGATACGACAATTTAAGTCAATCTCAAATTTAATAAAGCCTTCTTATCGGCTAAAATGCTGATGAGAAGGCTGATCTTGTGTAAATTACCAATACGATTTCACCGTTTATTTACAGCTTTATGATTGCTGATGTGATTGTCTGTGTATTTTCTTATGTCCGATAAGCTCAAACGTAATATAATCAGTAAGGCTCCAATAAGAAAATGGAATAGTAACGTTTACATCATCGTATTTGATTTTCTTCATGAATGGTAATTTATATGCCGAAAGAACCGAATGATACCAACTCCTGAGCACACTGCGTCCCAGGAGTTGGAAAAGGACTCCTTACTTTTTCTCAGCAAACAGGTTTCTACCCATGCCTGTGACGTTACCGCCCATACCCGGCATTTTTTCGCTCATACCTGCGACACCGCCCATACCCGGC
>CAUQPM010000021.1:0-34557 GCA_963520015.1 uncultured Oscillospiraceae bacterium | reverse complement strand
ATCCTACGACTGGAGGCTTTTTCTTTCAATGTCTATTTTTCTTGGTTCTGTTCACCAGTGGCTTCCGGCCTTTTGTGAATTATTGATATTTCCTGACGCCCTGAATGTGCAGAAAACGAATATTAGCGTATTGATAGCTGCTTAAAGGCCTCATGTATGCATCAAAAGTGTGTGCTGCAACAAAAATTTCCTGAGGAGTAATCAGCACAATGACCGGCGTATGGTAAAAATGGCCGGTCGCGTCCCCAAGCTGGGCAATATCCCCTGCTTCAATGTGGGCTTTGGTGGTTGTTGTCGCATAAGGGCCGGGCCCCTCATTTTTACTAATAAAGTTGTATAAAAACTGAACGCCGCTCCATGACGCTGACCGGTTGTCGGCACCGCTGAAGTACCACCCCATAACGGGAGTGTAATTCATTACTCTGCTACCCGCAAAAATGCACTGCGAAGCAAAATTGGTGCAATCGCCGCCCATCGTTTCAAAATTAAGATAAGCCGGATTTCTTTTAAACGCCCATTTTTTTGCATACTCCAGCACACTGCTTCTATCATAGGGAACCTCAATCAGCATATTAATACCCCCGTATCTGTTTTACTGCTATATTTATTAATCAGATATGACATGAATGACAGCAAATAATTCTTTATGCCATCTTTATTCTGTGCTATACTATTAAAACAGCTTGAAAAAGATGACTGTTTTGCAGAATCATGCGGAGGAAACAACATGGGTTGTATCGGTAATTTTATCTGGTTTATTCTTTGTGGTTTGGCTATGGGGCTCAGCTGGGTACTGGTAGGACTTTTGTGGTGTGTTACCATTGTAGGAATCCCCGTGGGGATGCAGTGCTTTAAGTTTGCACAGCTCGCATTTTTCCCTTTTGGGAAGGAAGTGTACTACGGCGGCGGGGTTGCTTCCCTATTGCTGAACATTTTATGGCTGATATTCGGTGGGTTTGCGCTCGCAATAGAAGCGGCGGTCATTGGCGGCCTGTTCTGTATTACTGTCATTGGCATTCCCTTTGGGCTGCAGTGCTTTAAAGTTGCCAAGCTTGCATTAATGCCTTTTGGAGCATCTGTTCAATAAGTGAATTTTTATTACATAATAGCGGTACAGTAATATAAGGTTTTGGAGGCGTTTTGAAGCGCCAATTTAGCAAATATAGAGGAGATAAATTAGAGTGAATGGACAAATAAGAAGTAATATAAAAATTGGCGCGCTGGTGGACATCGTGCTAAAAAAAGATCAGCCGACAGGCAAGTTAACGCGCGGCCATGTAAAGCGGCTTCTTACGAATAGCCCGACCCATCCGCATGGCATTAAAGTTATGCTTCAGGAAGATGATATGGTGGGCAGGGTACAGGTGATCGTCGATTCGATGCTTGAAAAATAAAGGAGTATGAAATTTTATATGGAGCAGATAAATACCATGTACCCGGAAAACAGGAGCGAAATGTATTCGCTTCTGAAAGCACAGCTGAAAGCGATGCTGGAGGGCGAACCCCATGTAATCGCGAATCTTTCGAATGCCTCCGCGCTGATTCACGGCGCGCTGCAAAACATAAACTGGGTTGGCTTTTACCTGATGCACAATGGGGAATTACTGCTTGGGCCGTTTCAGGGTAAACCCGCATGTGTGCACATTGCAGTCGGAAAAGGAGTTTGCGGAACGGCAGCTTCGCTGATGAAGACACAGGTAGTGGAGGATGTTCACCAATTCCCAGGGCATATTGCCTGTGACAGCGATTCCGCGTCCGAAATTGTGGTGCCTTTGCGCGTACAGGGCCGTATCATCGGCATGCTGGATATTGACAGTCCCTCCGTTGCCCGGTTTGACAATGAGGACGCCCGCGAGCTGGAACAGATCGCCGCGCTGCTCGAAACCGCATGCAATTGGGCGGAATGGAATATTGGCGAATAAAATGGCAAATACAAAAAATGGAGAAATTAAAAGTTTTAATGATAAGAGGAACGAAGATGCGTTTATTCATTGCTGTCAATTTTAATGAGGAAATTAAGGACGGACTTTTTAAAACAATCTGCAGGCTGCGGGAAAATTCATTAAACGGTAATTTTACCCGCCGTGAAAATCTGCATCTTACCTTAGCGTTTCTTGGTGAGACTGTAAAACTTGACGCGGTAAAGCAAGCAATGGACGGAGTAAACGCGGAACCGTTCCCGATTTCCATTCGCGGACTTGGCAAATTTCAGCGCGAAGGCAGCGACCTTTTTTGGATTGGGATGGAAAAGAACGAGGCTCTCTTTTCCGTTTACACCCATCTTTGGACCGAACTTTCCAAGGTGGGATTCCAACCCGAAACCCGTGCGTTCAAGCCCCATCTTACCCTAGGGCGGGAAGTGACCGTAACCGATCAATTTCAAATGACTGAATTAGAAAAAACGATTGCCCCGATGAAGATGAACGTCCGGAAGCTTAGTTTAATGAGGTCGGAACGCATCCAGGGCAAGCTGACCTACACCGAAATTTATTCCAAACAGTTGGCAGGTACCGGCGAATCATTTTAGCAGGATTTTACCGAAGTACATTCATTCGTTAAAAAAGCGCGGAGCTCATAAACTCTGCGCTTTTCATATAAAGGAGAATTCAGATGAAATTATTATCTTACTCGTTCAACCGTCAGGAAACTGCCGGCGTTTTGTCCCCAGACGGAAAAAGCGTGGTTCCATTTAGCAGCCTGGGAATTTCAGCAGACAATATGCTTGCATTTATTCAAAATAACGGACAGGCCCAACTGCAAAAAATGCAGGAACAAATGGCATTCAATTCTTCAGAATCGGTTCCGTTCGATCAAATTAAATTATTGGCCCCGATTCCGGTTCCGGCACAGGATATTATTTGCCTTGGAATTAACTTTTTGGCGCATGCGGAAGAGTCGGCCCGCTATAAAAAAGAAGCTTTTGAAAAAAACAGTACCGATGCGGTTTATTTTTCGAAGAGAGTAAACTGTGCGGTAGCTGACGGCGATAAAATTGACGGTCATTTTGATATGGTAGATTCACTGGATTATGAGGCGGAGCTTGCCGTCATCATCGGAAAGGATGCAAATAATGTAGCTTTGGAACATGCCTTTGACTATGTTATGGGATATACCATAATGAATGATATCAGTGCCAGAAATGTTCAAACTGCGCACAAGCAGTGGTACTTCGGCAAAAGCCTTGACGGATTTACCCCGATGGGTCCATGGATTGTGACTGCTGACGAATTTGAAAATCCACCGGTTTTACAGATTCAGTCAAAAGTGAACGGTGAATTGCGGCAGAACAGCACAACTGGACTGTTTATCACAGGGATTGCGGAGGTCATCCATGAGCTTTCTGCCGGGTTCACATTGAAGGCAGGTACCATAATCGCCATGGGAACCCCCGCGGGTGTTGGAATGGGCTTTTCACCGCCTAAATTTATGAAGAGCGGCGACGTAGTGGAGTGCAGGATTGAAGGCATCGGCACGCTGACCAATTCGGTAAAATAAAGAGCAGAATATCTGTTTGGCAAGTCAATTGCAATGGACTTGACTTTATTCAAACGAATTTTCTGCTCAAATTAAATTATGATTTTCTCAGTTCTGCTACATAGGCTTGCAGTTGGTCAAAGGAACGTACATCGGTGTCCCTGACTTTTTGCTGAATTTCCTGCGGCAGTGAGTAAAAGAATTCATAGCTGGACAAATCCTGATCCAATAAGTCGGTTAAACACAGATGAATGGTTTCTGACATAATATCACCTCACAATTAGTTTGTGAGGAACTGCCGCAAATACAGTAGGTAAATCATAACAGGCATTCAATGTTCCAAAATTTACTTATTTTCAGCGTGTCCTGAATTTCAGGTAAAAATACCGGCACAACTGTACCAGTATACCTACGCCCAATCCGATTCCCATGTAAAGCAGCAGTGACATGAATCCAGCAAGGTCTTCCCAACCGCTCAGGTCGCTCCAAAACGCGCGGTACATTTCAAAAAATCCGATTAAAACTCCTAAGAGAAAAAAGAAATTCGCTATTTTAAATTTAAGAAGATACAGTGTTGAGGAAATTGCTCCGAATATCAAAGATAAGATGACGTAAGCTACGATGTTGCGCGCCATTACGGTATTGTTTAATACATATCTGACACCGACAAAAAGAGCGATAAAGGATACTGCCGCTACTGAAATCCAAATAATCCAAAAATTTCGTTTTGTGACTGTCATATTTAACGTCCGCCTTCCTTTTCTATTTTTCATATTTATTATATCACGATTCCTATTTATAAAACAGTTAGGAAAAGGATGGTAGAAACATTTTGAATTTTTATTATTAAGAGTTTAAGTAATTACTGAATTCCCTGTTGAATTTTTCCAGTTCGTCATAAAAAATGCCGTGACCGCTCAGGTCAAAACGGAAAAGCTGTGAATTCTTGATTCCTTTATTCAATATAACCGCAAACTCATAAGGGCAGATTCTGTCCTGCACACCGTGAAAGATCCCGGTTGGGACATGAATCTGAGCAAGGTCGTCACGCACATCTGAATCGCGGAGCGATTCGGCGGTTTTAATGGTGCTGTGCCCGGTAGAAGAATAGTTCAGATAATTAAACCAGCGCATAAAGCTATCGGTTACTTTGTTTGCAAAAAACATGCGTCCGAAATCTTCAACCATTTGCGGGCGGTTTCGATATGTTTGAGCAATGATTGCGTCGAGTGTTTCCGGTGCCATACCGTATGGATATCCTTCCCGCTTTGTAAAAGAGGGAGCGGCCGCGGACAAAAGCACAAGTTTTGAAACCTTGTAACTCCTGTGCCGTGCTATGTAGCGGATTGCAATCGGTCCGCCCATCGAAAAGCCGACGAGTGCCATATCATTCACGTTCAGAGTGCGGATTACTTCATAAATATCATCGGCCAAACGGTCATAGGAATACCCGTCCCACGGCGCGTCTGAATTGCCGAAGCCGCGCAGGTCAATCGAAATACACCGGAACCCCAGTTTGGGAAGAACGTCGAACTGGTATTCAAACATATTGTGATTGACGGGCCATCCGTGAATGAAAAATATTGTTTTTTTGCCCTTTGGGTTTAAATCATAAACCGCAATTTTCACACCGCGTTCCACAGTTATATAATACAAAGCAATACACCTCCAGCATAATTTTATGCAAAAAACAACAGAACTAGAAGATAATTGAAATGATTTCGAGAGTCATCGTTACTTGACATACACCGGCTCGTATCTTATACTTTTAAATGTTTTGTGTTTCACGGCATCGGCGTGGGACTTAATATTTTGATCCTAAAGATTTTTAGAGATTCAATGAGAAATGGAGAAACTTGCCCATGCTGACCTCCTTCTTTACCGTGGTAGAAAGAGTTCTGATACTTTTTCTTATGATAGCCGCAGGTTACGCCTGCGGTAAACTGGGCGCTGTAACCAAGCGCGGCGCTCAGCAAATCACATCAATCCTTTTTTACGTAGTTACTCCTGCAATAATCATTTCGTCACTGCAAAATATGATTGGTCAGGTAAGCCTGAGCAATCTTCTCATGGCGGGCGGTTTGTCGCTCCTCAGCATGTTGATCAGCATTTTGGTCAGTAAGCTGTTCTTTCGGAAGAGCCCGAATGAGCGGAAGAAAGTTCTGCAATTTGCGTCAACATACTCGAACTGCGGTTTTATGGGCATTCCGCTTGCCCAGGCGGTTTTGGGCGAGGCGGGGGTCGCCTATGCTTCGATGTTCATGGTCGCGTTTAACATCATTGTTTGGACACACGGCTATACGAGCATGAGCAGCAGCCGTTCTTTTAACTGGAAGCGGATTGTTACAAACCCCGGCTTGATTGGACTTGCGGTTGGCCTTCCGCTGTTTATGGCTTCCTTTCGTCTGCCCGACCTGATTTCGTCCCCAATCAGTTCCTTTGCATCCATGAACACTCCGCTTGCGATGATCATCATCGGCAGCTATATTGCAAGAGTAAATCTGAAAGAAATTTTTAAGGATGTGCAGCTTTATCTGCTTGCATCTGTCCGTTTATTGTTGATTCCGCTGGTATGCTTTCTCTTTTTATTGCCGCTCAATGTGGACAAAACGGTGGCAACCTGTGTCTTGATTCTGTGCGCGGCTCCAACGGGAGCAAATACCGTGATGTTCGCTTCACAGTTCGGCGGTGACGCAAAGCTTGCCTCGAAGGCAGTTGCCTTTACAACAGTTCTATCCATGTTTACCATGCCTTGTTTTATCTTGCTCGCAAAGCTGCTGTAATTTATAATATAAAAGAAGTATCTTAAGCCGCCATGGGGACTTTCCCTTTGGCGGTTTATTAAAGTCAATTACGGTCTAAAACCTTCGGCGCGCATACACGCTTTTAAGGCGAATTTCGTTTTTAAACTGAAAACAAAATTGGTTTAACCAGTTTGAGTTCGAAAGCCGTTCTTTATCCTTTAGGAGGATTTAGCCTCAAATTCAAACCATCGGCTTTAGTCGATGGTAATTGATTTTTATGAGGTCTCCTGCGGCAAGCTACACAAGAATATACAATTAATTACAACATCTGCTATTCATTCAATTTCGGGTATGTTTTATAATTTATGAAAGACAATTATTTAACCGTTGCTTTCAGGTGAATGTTGTCCCGATTCAATGATTGGACTTAGCTCAGGGTAATTGCCTTTGAGTATAACTAAAAGGAGAATATGAATGAGATACGGATATTTTGACGACAAAAATAAAGAATATGTCATTGATCGTGTGAACACTCCTGTTCCGTGGACTAATTATATTGGTGTAAACGATATGTGCGCAGTTCTTAGCCAAACTGCGGGCGGTTACGTTTTTTACAAATCACCGCAGTATCATCGCATCACGCGTTTTCGCCCGAATGCGCCGATTGACCGTCCCGGCCATTATGTGTATCTTCGTGACGACGACACCGGTGAGTATTGGAGCATTTCGTGGCAGCCTGTTGCGAAGGACCTGACAAAAGCAAAATACGAATGCAGGCACGGTCTGTCCTATTCAAAATACAGCTGTGATTATAATGAAATCTCCGCCAGTCAGACCGTTTTTATTCCTTTGAATGAGCCGGTTGAGTTATGGGATGTGGCACTGAAAAATAACGGAAACCAGCCTCGCCGACTGAGCATTTATTCTTACGCCGAGTTTTCATTCCACCAGATTGACATGGATAATCAGAATTTTCAAATGAGCCTGTATGCTTCCGGTTCCAGTTATGATGACGGCGTTATTGAATATGACTTATACTATGAAGAGCTGGGTTACCAGTGGTTTACCTCCAGCTTTGAGCCGGACGGTTTTGACTGCCTGCGCGACAGCTTTTTAGGTACTTACCGCGACGAAAGCAACCCGATTGCAGTGGAAAAGGGCGAATGCAGCGGCAGTTTTGAAAAAACCGGGAATCACTGCGCCGTTCTGCAAAAAAAGCTTGTATTGCAGCCGGAGCAGGATATTCGGCTTGCTTTTATGATGGGGGACGGCAGGCGGGAAGCAGCTGCCCCGGTAAGGAAGAAATACAGCGACCCGAAGAATGTGGATAAAGCATTTGCCGGCCTCGCCGATTTCTGGAATGAAAAACTGGGAAAACTGCAGGTCAGTACCCCGAATCAGGGTATGAACACCTCGCTGAATATTTGGAATCTGTATCAGTCCGAGGTAAACATTATGTTTTCCCGGTTTGCCTCCTTCATTGAAGTGGGCGGAAGAACCGGCCTTGGGTTCCGCGACACTTCGCAGGACGCGATGACCGTCGCGCATTCCAATCCGGAAAAATGCAGGAAACGCATTATTGAACTTTGCCGAGGACTAACACAGCAGGGCTACGGGCTGCATCTGTTCCAGCCGGAATGGTTTGACCCCAAGCTTCAGGGAAAACAGCAAAGTTTTAAATCCCCGACCGTTGTTCCCACCCCGAGCAGGGATGAAATGGTTCACGGAATTAAGGATGCCTGCTCGGATGACGCACTGTGGCTGATTGCTGCAATCAGCGAGTACATTAAGGAAACGGGTGAAGTTTCTCTTCTGGATGAAACGGTTACTTATGCCGACGGCGGAGAAGATACCGTCTATCAGCACATGATGCGAATCCTTGACTTTTCCGACAGACAGGTCGGTGCGACGGGAATCTGCAAAGGACTTCGCGCCGATTGGAATGACTGCCTGAATTTAGGCGGCGGCGAAAGCGCTATGGTTTCGTTCCTGCACTATTGGGCAATCAGCAATTTTCTTGAACTGTCCCGCTTTACAGGGAAGACTCAGGATGTGGAAAAATATGAGCAGATGTCGGCAAAGGTGAAAAAGGCGTGCGACGAAAACCTTTGGGACGGCGATTGGTATATCCGCGGTATCACGGCAAGCGGGAGAAAGATCGGCACGCATCACGATAAAGAGGGCAAGGTACATATGGAGTCCAATACATGGGCCGTCTTCTCCGGCGCTGCCGACGAGGAACGCGCACAAAAGGCAATGGATTCGGTTGACCAGTATTTGTACACAAAATACGGACTGATGCTGAACGCACCGTCGTACACGGAAAATGATGACGAAATTGGCTTTGTCACCCGGGTTTATCCGGGAGTAAAAGAAAACGGCTCAATTTTCAGCCATCCGAATCCGTGGGCATGGTGTGCAGAGGCAAAGCTTGGCCGCGGCGACAGGGCAATGAAATTTTACAATGCTCTGCTGCCTTATAATCAGAATGATGAAATCGAGATTCGTCAGGCGGAGCCATACGCCTACTGCCAATTTGTAATGGGCAGGGACCACACTGCGTTCGGCCGCGCAAGGCATCCGTTCATGACGGGTACGGGCGGATGGGCATACTTTGCCGCAACACGGTACCTGCTCGGCGTAAGGCCGGATTTTGACCGGCTGGTTGTTGACCCATGCATTCCAAAGGACTGGGGCAGCTTTGACGTTACCCGCGTCTGGCGCGGTGCAACTTACAATATTCATGTTGAAAATCCGGACAGTGTCTGTAAGGGCGTTAAAACGATGGAACTGGACGGGGAAGCGGTTTCCGGCGGAATCCCGGTTCAGGCAGCGGGAACACAACATAAGGTCAGCGTTGTCATGGGGTAAAGCGGCTTTTCCGCTCCCCGTGCAGGGCGGGTTTAGTGCACGGAGAAATGTGTGGTGAAGATATGATTAAGTTTGGAACAGGCGGATGGCGCGCAGTAATTGGTGATGAATTTACCAAAGCGAATGTCCAGCTGTTAACGACTGCAGTTGCCAAAAAGTTAAAAGAAGAAGACAAAGCTGCAAGCGGTTTTGTAATCGGATACGACCGCCGTTTCCTTTCGGAGGAAGCAGCGAAATGGGCTGCGGAAGTAATGGCAGGTGAGAAAGTCCTTTGTTACCTGATTAACAGGGAAGCACCGACTCCTTTGATTATGTTCACGGTCGAATACTACGGGCTGCCCTATGGCATGGCAGTAACCGCCAGCCATAATCCTGCCGTTTATAACGGGGTTAAAGTGTTTATGAAGGGCGGTCGTGACGCCGACGAAGTCCTGACCGAGGAATTGGAGCAATACATAAAAAATACGGATTCGTCTGAAATAAGGGTTATTCCGTTTGATGACGGGGTCAGAAACGGTATGATTCAAATTATTGATCCGATGAATCAATACATTGACAGCATCATCCGCTCCATTAATATGGATGCGATTCGCAGCCGTAACCTAAAAATTGCACTTGACCCAATGTATGGAGTCAGCAAAACGGCGCTGCAAACCATACTTTTGACAGCACGGTGTGATGTTGATGTAATCCATGAGCGGCGTGATGCACTGTTTGGCGGCAGGCTTCCGGCACCAAACTACAAAACACTTGCCGGGCTGATGAATTATGTTGAGGAAAACCACTGTGATATCGGAATCGCAACCGATGGTGATGCGGACCGTCTCGGTGTAATTGATGACAAAGCGGAGTTCCTGCATCCGAATAAAATACTGGTTCTGCTCTATTATTACCTGATGAAATTTAAAGGCTGGCACGGCGCAGCAGTACGCAATATTGCCACCACTCACCTGCTTGACCGCATTGCGGAAAACTTCGGCGAGATTTGCTACGAGGTACCGGTCGGGTTTAAATATGTATCCTCGAAAATGGCGGAAACGAATGCGATTATCGGTGGGGAATCCTCCGGCGGCCTTACGGTGCGCGGTCATATTCAGGGCAAGGACGGAATTTACGCCGCCGCGCTTCTGGTTGAAATGATTGCGACCACCGGGCGCAGGCTTTCAGAAATTTATAGCGAGATTACTAATCAATTCGGTGCCTATGAGATGGATGAATGTGACTTTAAGTTTTCTCAGGATGTAAAAGATAAAATAACGGGTATTCTGCTTCAGGATAAACTGCTGCCGGAATTTCCTTATGAAATCGAAAAAGTATCCTACATGGATGGCTGCAAAGTGTATTTTAAAAATAAAGGCTGGATTATTGCACGCTTTTCCGGTACCGAACCTCTTCTGCGAATTTTTTGTGAAATGCCGACCCTAAGGGATGCGCAGAAAACCAGCGATGTCTTAAAACAATTCCTCTCTCTTTCATAAATATTATCAAAAAGGCAGCTGCAAATTGCGGCTGCCTTTTTGAGTAAAATATGGTATAATTAAATCAATTACCATCGACTAAAACCGTAATTGACTTTAATAAAATTTACAGTTTTCATCACTTAATTTAGAAATCATTTACTAAGCGGGGAAAGCATATGAAAATCTTAATGGGTAAAGCTCCCGGAAAATTCTCCCTGAAGTGGGGATTGGTGTGTATTATCGTGGCTTGCTGGATTTTGCCGATTGCTTTAATCAGCGGAACAACCGGATATTATATTACACATAATATTAATGAACAGATCGCAGGGACAATTTCCACTTCGGCAAACAATTCCGTGCGAATTTCGGTTAATCAGCTCGACTCCGCTATTTCCTCCTCGCGTTACGCGTCCTATAATCCCACAATCAAAGACGCGTACAGCAGCTTTAATCAAACAAAGGATGTCGATGCACTGTATGACAGAATTTCGGCATTTTTATCACAGCAGTATAAATATGAAGATGAATTTCTGATTACGACTCTCTGCTTTTGTAGTAATCCGGATAATATTTACTATACATACAACGAAACATACAGCGCGACCTATTTCGGCGTACGGGAATACCGCAACAATGTACATAACATGGTCTTGGAAATGTCAAAAACACTGGGAACCAATATCGGTTTTCTGAATGTGCAGGGCAGGACTTACATGGTACGCAATATTCTTGGCAGTGACTATCAGCCTTACGCGGTACTGACAATGCAGCTGAACACAGCAAACATGTTTGCTGGCATCAAAAATGTAGTCTGGGAAAAGGATATAACCATCTGGCTCAATGATACGCCCGTTGTGCTGAACGGCAACCAGCTTGACCCAAAGCAGTTGAAAATCGCCTTTAAGCAGAACAGCCAGACTTTTCAGGATATTGGCGGCCGTTCATATGTTTATGGAATGAATCAGGGCGCGGCATACAGTCTTTCGTATGTCATCGGGGTCGACAGTTCACCGCTGGTTCAGGAACTGTCCGGTTTTAAAAACACACTGATTTGGATGCTGGTTCTGATTTTACCGTTGCTCGGGCTTGTAATCTGGTTTTTTACCCGAAATGTGTCGAGTCCGATTGGCCGGCTGATTGTCGAAGCGAAAAATATTGAAGAAGGCAATTTCGGAATACAGGTTTCCGACCAATTCAACAGCAGTGAATTTCAGTACCTGACGGATGCATTCAACAGCATGTCCTATAAGCTGAAATATCAGTTTGACCGAATTTACAAGGAAGAATTGGCCCTTCGTGACGCGCGCATCATGGCACTTCAATCCCAAATCAATCCGCATTTTCTGAACAACACGCTGGAAATTATCAACTGGGAGGCGAGGCTTTCCGACAATGTTAAGGTTTCGCGTATGATTGAAGCACTCTCCACCATGCTGGACGCCGCTATGGACCGCAAGGGCAGGCCGATTGTTCATGTGTCCGAAGAAATGATGTATGTGGACGCGTACCTTTATATTATTTCCGAACGGCTCGGTAAGCGGCTTACCGTGCAAAAAGATATTGATTCATCGCTTTTGGATTTATATGTTCCGCGGCTGGTCATGCAGCCAATCATTGAAAACGCTGTTGAGCACGGGATTCAGCCACAGCAGAAGGGGGTCATTCAAATCCGCATTTTCCGCGAAGGGAACAGCCTGATCTTTGAAGTGGAAAATGACGGCATCATGACACAGGAGGATGAAAACCGTATTGCGCGGCTCTTGTCGGACGATTATGACGCGGCGAATGAAAGTTCAAATAACCTTGGAATTCGCAATGTGAATCAGCGTTTGAAGATTATTTATGGGGATGACAGCGGCCTTTCAATTAAAATGAACAGGAATGGCCATGCAGTAGCGAGAATAGTTATTGCTATTGACCAATCCAAACAATAATATACAATAAATGGCAAGACTGTCTATTATGTTTTTCGCGTTGGAAGTGTAATATAGTATTCACAGGAAAAATCTATAGCATATCACAAAAAAATATGGAGGTCATATTCATGAAAAGAGTAATTGCGTTACTTCTTGCAATGGCACTCAGCGGCTCTATGTTTGTCGGATGCCAAAGCACTCCTACAGCAGCATCTCAGGCGCCGGCTTCACAGGCACCGGCTTCACAGGCAGCCCCTGCATCTTCTGAGGCACCGAAACCGGCTGAAATTACAGTCGTAACATCTTACGGCGGCGACGACGGCAACAGGGCAAATTATGAAGCGGCTTACAAAGCGTATGAAACAGCTACCGGCAACACCGTAAAAGATGCTTCCGGCACTTCCAATGAAGAGTGGAAAGCCAAAATCATGGCTGACTTTGAAACTGGCGCAGAGCCGGACGTACTCTTCTATTTTAACGGCGTGGATGCGAACAAGCTCGTACAGGGCGGCAAAGTGGTCGGCATCGATGAAATCCGTAAAGTTTACCCAGACTATGCAAGCAACATGAAGGACGAACTCCTTGGCGCATCCCCGGCGGACGGCAAAAACTATTCTGTTCCTGTTAACGGTTACTGGGAAGGCCTGTTTGTAAACAAGAAAGTTCTTGCGGACAGCGGCGTTCAGGTTCCCGGCGCAGATTATACATGGGATCAGTTCCTTAAAGACTGCGAAAAAATTAAAGCAAAAGGTTATACTCCAATTGCCTGCTCCTTACAGGAAGTTCCTCACTACTGGTTTGAATTCACCGTATTCAACCATGACACTCTTGCAACCCACACCACACTGCCGGCTTCTTCCACAGATACTGCCGGAAAAGCATGGGCTGCCGGTCTGAATGATATTAAAACACTCTACACAAAAGGTTATTTCCCGAAGAACACCACAACTGCCGGCGATGCTGAAACATTCCAGCTTATGGCTGACAATAAAGCAGCGTTCGCAATCGATGGCTCCTGGAAAATCGGTTGGTTCCAAGAGAATGCAAAGAGCATAGATGATTTTACCGTTACATATGTTCCGAGCCAGAATGAAAGAAAATCAACTGATATCATCGGCGGTCTTTCCATGGGTTATTACATTACTAAAAAAGCATGGGATGATCCTGCAAAGCAGAAGGCTTGTGTTGATTTTGTTACAGCAATGACGAAAGATGACGTAGTTTCCAAGTTTGGCGCGACAGCTGTTACTGCATTGAAGAACGGCACAACTGCTCCGACAGACGCTGATTCCCTTGTAAAGGCTGCTCTCCAAATGACAAAGGGCGCAACCGGAATTGCTCCTGCAACTCAGGACGGTTTGAATCAAACAGCACGTACCGCACTGTTTGCAGATATCAAAAATATTGCAACGGGCAAAACAACAGCTGAAAAATCAATTGATGCCTGCCTCGCAATTAAAGGCTAATTACTTGTCTCACATATTTTCCTGGTCAATGTTATGAGGAAGCCGGAGAGTGAATATAAACTCTCCGGCTTTTTTTAAAGAGGGCGATGATGAATGAATTCGATGATTTATAAAAGGAAATCACCCTTGGTGATTTTTCTTGTTCCTGCATTTTTATTTATGACTTTATTCCTGTACTATCCTTTCGTTATGAATGTCTACAATAGCTTTACTAATATTACCGGGCTTGGTACGGCGGCAGTGGGAGTAAACACCCCTTGGTACTTGAACTACACAAAGCTGTTTGAGGATCCGATTATGAGAACAGCACTGGTCAATACCATGCTGCTCATGCTTTTGACAATCATTTTTCAGGTTGGTATCGCATTACTGCTTGCCTTGCTGATTGACAGTATTAAAAAAGGTACACAATTTTTTAGAACAGTGTACTTTTTTCCCATCGTAATCTCCGCTACGGCATTGGGGCTTTTGTTCAACCTGATATTTTTATATGATGGCGGTATGGTAAACCAGCTGTTGCTGAAGTTTGGCATGACCGATATGATCGATTGGAAAGATGGAGCACATTTTCTGTTCACTATGATGACTCCGGTTATGTGGCAGTATGTTGGATTTTATTTTGTAATTATTGTAACCGGCCTGAATAATATTTCATCGGATATTTATGAAGCCGCAGAAATTGACGGTGCCAGCGGGATCAAGCGAGTACGCTACATCACACTGCCGCTTCTGCACAATGTTCTTTGCACCTGCCTGACACTGGCGGTTACCGGCGCACTGAAAGTATTTGATTTGCCCTGGATTATGATGGGTGCCGGTATGCCGATGGATCAATCATGGCTGACAGGAACTTATATGTATAACCAGACATTTACAATGGGTGATGTGGACTATGGTTCCACAATTGCCATTGTTATCGTTGTGATTGGCGTGGTCATTTCACAGTTTGCAAATCGAATCTTTAAAGAAAAAGATTATTAAGGGGGGAAAAAGATGCGAACATCCTATGCAGTGGCACTAAGGCAGCAAAAAGTTGCCCGGCACAGAGTGAAACCCGGAAAAGTATTGGTCTATTTCCTCCTTTCCCTTTGGGCAGTAACTACGATTTACCCGTTTATCTGGGTAATTCTGAATTCATTTAAGTTAAAAGGGCTCATTCGATCCGATTCTTTTTCCATTCCCATGGGCGACAGTTTCACACTTAACAATTATCAAACCGCCTTTGACCGTGTGGATATTTTCGGAGCCTACAAAAACAGTCTTGTTATTTCCGTTACTGTAACTGTCGTTGTTGTGCTGTTGGCCGGTTTTGCGGCATACGGCATGGCACGTTACAGATTCAGGGGAAGGGATACACTGCATGCCCTGATTATCGCGAGCATGATGTTCCCAGTTTTCTCTACGATTATCCCGGTTTTCCGCATGATGTTCGGCTGGCATATTGTCAACACCAACAGCATCACTCTTTCCCAGCTGAGTGTGATTTTGCCGCAGATAGCCGGAAACCTCTCGTTCGCAATCGTTGTTCTGATGGGGTTCATTCGTGGGCTGCCGATAGATTTGGAGGAAGCGGCCTATTTGGAAGGATTTAATATCTATCAGATATTCTTCAAAGTTATCGTCCCGATTGCAAAGCCTTCCTTTGCCACGGTTGCTATTTTTACCTTCCTGTGGTCATACAATGACTTGTTCACACAGATGTTCTTCCTGCGGTATAAGGATACGTTCACCATTACACGTTTGCTGAATGAAATCACCTCAATTGCCGGTGTGAATTACGGCCTGATGGCCGCGGCAGTCGTCCTTGTGGTTGTGCCGGTACTGTTGGTTTATATCTTCCTGCAAAAGAACATTATCAAAGGGATGACAGCGGGCGCGATTAAAGGCTGAGTAACTTGTCTTTTATGCCATGCTGCTTCCGGTTTGACATTTGAATCCTGTATCCTGTTAAAGAACGGGTATATTTTTTGAAAACACCAAAAAATATACCCGCTTTTCCTGTATTCTGTGCTATAATTTCTGTAATCTGATTCGGAGGCAGTCAATATGTACAAAGTGATTATTATTGATGATGAAGACATCATTGTGAAAGGTCTTAAAAAGGTAGTCAATTGGCAAAAATATGACTGCCAGGTGGTCGCGACCGCGTCTGATGCAAAGTCCGGTGCGCAGGTAATTCGGGCAAATAATCCGGATATTCTTTTTACGGATATTAAGATGCCGAATATGGACGGGCTCACCATGCTTGCAGGCCTGAAGGGGGAGTTCCCCAACATGCAGATCGCGGTGCTTACCGGCTACCGGGATTTTGAATATGCAACTCGGGCAATTCATATCGGTGTAACAAGATTTTTACTGAAGCCTTCCAAGATGAATGAATTAGAGGAAGCGCTTCAAGTCATGACGGAAAATTTGAAGAGGCTGCATGAAGGAATCCCGGAATCCAAAGAAAAGCCGGCGGAAGAATTTCAGGAAGCAAATACGGCTAACAGCTTTATTGTCCGAAGCGCTTTAAAATACATAGAACAACATTATGCGGAGAAGCTAACGCTGACCGAACTTGCTGAAAAAACATATGTCAGCCAGTGGTATTTAAGCAAACTTCTCAATAAATATACCGATAAAAGTTTTTGCGACCTGCTGAACCAAACGCGGATTAACAAAGCAGAAAAGCTGCTGCAGGACCCCTCTTTGAAGATTCACGAAATTTCGGAAATGCTTGGTTTTGCTGATGTAACCCATTTTTCAAGAGTATTTAAAAAAATGGAGCAGCTGTCCCCAAATGAATACCGCAATACGATTCCGAAATAAAGCTTTATCGGTATTAGGGGAAAGCGGTAATGGCATCTTGCAGGAGCTTTTCCGGTGTATTATAGTGGGACAAACAGGATGAAGATAAATTCATTTGCCCGAGTGGCGGAACGGAGGATACTATGGCGGAAGTTTATTTAGCAGGTGGCTGCTTTTGGGGAACAGAAAAGTATTTAGGTGAAGTGCACGGGGTCATTTCCACTGATGTTGGTTATGCCAACGGAAGAACCGCGAATCCGAGTTACGAGGACGTGTGTCACAAGGATACCGGTCACGCGGAAACGGTGCATGTGGTTTATGACCCGGAAAAAGTAACGCTGAGTTTTTTATTGGAGCTTTACTATCAGGTGATTAATCCGGTATCTGTGAACCGTCAGGGCGGCGATACCGGCAGCCAGTACCGTACTGGGATTTATTATGTCGACTCCGGCGATGAACCGGTGATCCGCCAATCCGTACGGAACCTTCAGCAGAAGTACGACCAGCCCATTGCAATTGAAGTAAAACCTCTCGAAAATTATTATCGGGCGGAGGAATACCACCAAAAATATCTCGATAAAAATCCGAACGGATACTGTCATATCGGTAAAGAAAAGTTTAAAATAGCTTCACAGGCAATTGTTGATCCAACTAAATATCAGACTCCTTTGGAGGAAGAACTGCAAAGCAGTTTGTCCAAGATCCAGTATGATGTTACTCAAAACAGCGGGACCGAGCCGCCTTTTCAGAATGAGTATTGGAACGATTTTGCCCGCGGCATTTATGTGGATATTACGACCGGGGAACCGCTTTTCGTGTCTTCGGATAAATTTGAATCCGGCTGCGGCTGGCCAAGCTTCTCCAAACCAATTGATCCGAATGCTGCGATCGAAAAGGAAGACCGCTCCCACGGCATGCACCGCACCGAAGTGCGCAGTCGGGTGGGTAATGCTCATTTAGGCCATGTGTTTCCCGACGGCCCCAAGGAGCTGGGCGGGCAGCGCTACTGTATCAACAGCGCGGCTCTGCGCTTTATACCAATTGATGAAATGGAAGCTCAGGGCTATGCGGATTTGATTCCTTATGTAAAATAAAAGGTTAAGCTGAGCGCCGTGAAATCACGGCGCTTTTTTGCGTTAGTTTAATTTTTAAATATTTATATCATAACAAAAAGAAAGAGTGCAATACCGTAAGGTATTGCACTCTTCATGAAGAAATACAAAATGTAAATCCAACTAGCGGAAAGTTCCCATGAGCGTCAAAAGTGTATCGATGGCTCAAATAATAAGAAGACTATTGATTCTTTATTTCTTTTAACCGTTTCATTACATCGTTTGCACCGCGGCCGAAATAGTCGTGAAGAACTTGGTATTCATGGAACAGTTTGTCGTAAGCGGCGGCGTTTTCAGGAATCGGATAATAAACGGTATCCTTGACGTTGCCCATAATCCGTGCGGCTTCAAAAACGCTGTCATAACCGCCGGCTGACTTGCCCGCAGCCACGGTAGCAAAAATGGCCGAGCCGAGTGCCGGTCCCTGCAGGGAACCTGCTATTTTAACCGGCATATTGATAACATCGGCATAAATCTGCATGGTCATCGGGTCTTTTTGTGAAATTCCGCCGGATGCAAAAAATTCTTCAACCGGTAAGCCGTATTTACGGTAATTTTCAATAATCATCCTTGTGCCGTATGCAGTCGCTTCAATCAGCGCGCGGTACATTTCCTCCGGCTTCGTCTGCAGCGTCATTCCCAGCATCATTCCGGTCAAATCTACATCCACTAAAACAGAACGGTTGCCGTTCCACCAATCGAGGGCCAACAGCCCGCTTTCACCCGGCCTTTGTTTTTCCGCCTTTTCACGAAGGAAGCGATGAATATTCTTGTTCTCTTTTTGTGCTTCTTCATAATAGGACGCAGGCAAACAGTTATTGATGAACCATGCGAAATGATCGCCTACGCAGGATTGACCGGCTTCGTAACCAAAGTAGCCAGGCATTACGCCGTCCTCTACAACGCCGCACATTCCCGGAACCTGGTATTCTTCGGTTCCCATCATAATATGGCAGGTCGAAGTACCCATAATGGCGAGCACTTTTCCGGGGCCGTCGATTCCTACCGCAGGGATACATACATGAGCATCCACATTACCAACAGCAACGGCGGTGCCTTCTCTTAATCCGGTTAGTTTCGCAGCCTGCGCGGTAAGTGTTCCGGCCTTGCCGCCGAGCGGCATAATATCGCGTGACAGCTTTTCATCAACAACGTGTTCCAGTTTAGGGTCAAGCGCCTTGAAAAATTCGTTTGACGGGAACCCCGTTTTTTTGTTCCACAATTCCTTATAACCGGCTGTGCAGGAATTCCGTGTTTCTTTACCGCAGAGCTGCCAAATAATCCAGTCGGCGGCTTCGATAAAACGATCCATCGCATCGTATAGTTCCGGGTCTTCGTCCACGATTTGCCAGATTTTCGGGATTGCCCATTCGGAAGAGACTTTACCGCCATAGTTTTTCAGCCATGCTTCACCGCGTTCTGTTGCAATTTCGTTCAGTCGGGTAGCTTTATCCTGTGCAGCGTGGTGCTTCCAAAGCTTCACATAAGCATGCGGGCGGTTTTTGTACTGTGGCAAAAAACAAAGAGGTGTGCCGTCTGCTTTTACCGGCATGACGGAACACGCGGTGAAATCCGTACCGACTCCAATAATATCGTCAATGGATACGCCTGTTTCTTTTAAAACCGCTGGGATGGTGTGCGAAAGCACGTCGATATAATCCTGCGGGTCCTGCAGCGCCCAATCGTGGCCAAGTGAAGTACCGTCCGGCAATTTACTGTCCATTACCGCGTGGGGGTAATCATAAACAGATGAGGCAAGTTCTTTTCCGGTTTTTACGTCAACCAGAACGGCCCGCCCCGAAAGGGTTCCGTAATCAACGCCAATTGCATATTTGCTCACTTAAAAATCCTCCTTATGTATTAACTGAGATAATAAAAAGTACGTTAAAGTTGTACGTACAACATATACTACTATAATAGCTTGAATCGACACAAAAAACAATAGATTATTATACTTATTTTGTTGAGTTTTTTATTACAAAATTCATGTTCATTACGACGGACTTTTCTTCGGCACCGTTTTCTACCATATGAATGATTTTATCCGCAGCCTGTTGGCCGAGCAATTCTTTTGGATGATCAAACGTTGTTATCTTTACTTTAGAATATTCCGACAAATTTGAATTATCAAAACCAATGACTTCAATGTCTTCCGGAACGCGGATAGAATGAGCAAGCAAAAACTCAATCAACTCATATGCAATCTGATCATTGTAGCAGACTACGCCGCTGCATCCATTCAAACATTTTAATAAATGTGCAGCGTTTGCCTGTGAAAATATTTCATCTTTGTCCGCGGTGGTGTACCAAATGATCGATTCGTCATTCAGATCGGAACCGTGATCGAAAATCGCACCCGCGAATCCTGCGTAACGTTCATGTCCCTGCATATCATCAGATTTGAATATACCGCCCAGCTTTTTTTCAGAGTTCCCGTGCAGCAGATACTCCGCAGCTTCGTATCCGCAATCCCTGTCGTTTGTAGCCACGTAAATACTCGGTAAATCCCTGTAGTAACCGTTGATAAATACGCAGGGAATCCCCTCGTTTTGCAGCTGAAGGTAAAGCAGTATATTCGGATTTGGAAAGGCTGTTTTGGTGCCCTCAACAATCATTCCGTCAATATTGCTTTCCAGAAAAGACTTTAAGATTTTCGCCTCATTTTCCACCCTGTTTTTCGTGACACCCAGTGTAAGCTGATAGCCATTTTTAGAAAGCTCGTCCTCAATCCCGCGTGTGATGCTTGGGAAGATATAATCTGTAATATAGGTAGTAATTACGCCGATACGGTGTGTCCGTTCCGGCTTTGGCACATGAGAATTAATGTAAGTGCCGCTTCCGCGCTGTCTTGACAAAATGCCGTTCCGTTCCAAAACGCTCAGCGCCTGACGAACCGTCTGGCGGCTGTAGCCAAGCTGACGACTCAACTCATTTTCAGAACTTAATTTATCACCGGGCTGATAATAACCGTTTTTAATTTTTTCCATAATCGCATCGGCAAGAATTTGGTATTTTATCGGTTTGATATCTTCACTCATCACTCAATCTCCAATCAACCCGGTTGTATATACATATTAGTATAAAACGGAGTATCACTGAATGCAACTACTTTATCGCTGATGCTAAACATACACCAAAATTTGAAAATTCAGATTATAGAAGGAAGTAATTCGCTGATTAAAGAATATTTTTGAATTCTATAAAACTTCTATGTTTTATAGATAATACGTGGACAAGGTAAAAAGAGTGATGTATACTAGAAGAAAATTACGAAATCGATAACAGGAAAGTAATCAATTGTTTGAATAATGGAAAAAAAGGAGTAATCAAAATGAGCTTTATCCCAACCATAGAACAGGCGCAGATCTTATTGGAAGAATACAATCAGGATGAATTTCATCTGAAACACGCCAAAATTGTTTCCGGTGTGATGGGTTTCTTTGCTGAAGAGTATGACAGGGACAATGTGGAATTTTGGAAGGTGGTCGGTTTGCTTCATGATCTTGATTTTGAACAGTACCCAGAACAGCACTGCATTAAAAGTCAAGAAATCATGAAGGAAAAAGATCTCGATGAGCGGATTATTCGTGCGACCGCAAGTCACGGCTATGGAATTACGGTTGATATTAAGCCGGAGCATATTATGGAAAAAATTCTGTATGCCACCGATGAACTTACCGGGCTGATCGGCGCGGTCGCGCTGATGCGGCCCTCCAGGAGTGTAGCGGATTTGGAACTGAAATCTGTGAAGAAAAAATTCAAAGCACTGAACTTCGCCGCCGGATGCTCCCGTGAAGTAATTACCAATGGCGCCGAGATGCTCGGCTGGCCGCTTGACGACCTGATCAGCCGCACTATTTTGGCTATGAGAAGTCTAATCGGAACAATGGAAATATAGACGGGCCCCCGGTTGAACTATGACATGTTAATCGGACAGGGAACAAAAATCCTATCATAGAACATCGTTGATTTATACAAGCTGACCGCTCTGTATTATCCTGCTTTTGTGTTGTTGACATTGAATCCATAATAGGATTAAAGTATAAATCAAACGGAGCAAAGGGGAAGGTTCGAAATGCATATTTCCACACAAAGCGCACAGCAAATTGTGACCGAAATAAGTACCATTGTGAAGCAGCATGTAAATATGATGGATGCACAAGGCTTTATTATTGCCAGTACAGATTCCAGCCGTGTAGGGAATTACCATGAAGGTGCAAGGAAGATTATCGATGAGCATCTCGCGGAGTTCTATGTCACCCCTGAAACAGAAACGCCCACAACCCGTGCAGGCCTTAATCTTCCCATTATCATAGGCGGGGAAACAATCGGTGTAGTGGGTATTACCGGCGAGTATGAACAGGTATTCAATTATGGTCAGATCGTAAAAAAAATGACTGAAATATTAGTGCGGGAAAGCTATGCCCGGGAGCAGGAACGGTTTGATAAAAAAATTGAAAGTCGTTTTTTGGAGGACTGGATTTTGGGCTCAGGCAGAGAGCTGGGTCATCCTTTTATCGAAAGGGGCATTGCACTTCACATTGACATTACCCGCCCAAGACGTGCAATGGTATTGCGGCTTGAAGGTTTTCAACAATTTGCCAGTACCGGCGAGGGTCAAAAAGTGATAGAAAAGATAGAGCAGGCTGTACGTAAGTTTATCTGTGAGGAACAGGGAAATGTCTATTTGCGCCTTACTACCAAGCAAATTTGTCTGGTAGTGCCCCGAAACGACATTCAAATGCGTACTTTGGCCGAGAAACTCTGCCAGCATATCCATAGTTTATTTGATGTGAATCTTTTCGTAGGAATAGACAATGGCACAGATGGGACAACGGATGTCCGCGGTGCCTATATCAAGGCCAACAAAGCCTCTCATGCCTGTAATGCGCCCACAAACTGTATTGTGCTGTATGATCAAATTAACATGGAGATATTCATGGAGGAGATTCCAAAGGTGATAAAAGAGGAATACCTGCGTAAAATCTTCGCAGGCTGCAGTTTTGAAAAAATATTGAGCTGGATTGGTATTTTAGAAGTTTACTTTGAGGCCGAAGGTTCTATCAGCTTAGCTGCGGAAAAGTTGTTCATGCATAAGAACACCCTGCAATACAAATTGAAAAAATTGGAAGAATGCACCGGTTATGATGTGCGCCTTCCCAGTAACAGCGCATTTTTTTATATTGCTATTTTGTTTTTTCGGGATATTCAAAAGGAATTGCTCATTTTGGGCAATTAATACAATTTAACCTTTTATTTTTAAACTATGATGTTATAGGTAATATAAATTTAGAACAGATTGTGTTATAAAGAACATAGACAATCTCCATATAATACTTTAATATAGATTATAGCAAAAGAGTTTGTGCAAAACTTTTAGGTAAATTGCCGAACTCGCGGCAGCTTGTATGGGTCCAAATATATTGTATGGGGGTAATTCTATGTCAGGAGTCGGTCTTATTATTGTATTTGTTATTGCTATCTTGGTGATGATACTGGCAATTTCAAAACTGAAAATCCATCCATTTTTGTCCATCATGAGCGTATCACTTATTTTGGGGCTTGTTGCGGGAATTCCACTGATAGACGTTAAAAAAGCCGACGGTACCGTGGTGTTGGGTCTGGCTAACGTAATCGGTGCAGGCTTCAGCGGTACATTTACCAGTATCGGTATTGTTATCATTTTAGGAGCCCTGGTCGGCACCATTCTTGAGGCAACAGGCGCGGCCTTTAAGTTGGCGGACATGGTTATCAAATTGGTCGGACCCGATCATCCTGACCTTGCCATGCTGCTTATGGGTTGGGTTGTGTCAATCCCTGTATTTTGTGACAGTGGCTTTGTTATTTTAAACCCAATTCGCAAAGCTTTGGTACAGCGTACCCGTAAAAGCAGTGTTGCTATGACGGTTTGCCTTTCTGCCGGTTTGTATGCTTCCCATGTATTTATTCCACCAACTCCCGGGCCGATTGCGGCTGCCAACACCCTTGGCATTGGCAACAATCTGCTTTTAGTAATGGGCATGGGCGCTCTTGTTTCGATTCCTGCCCTTGTGGCTGCTTATTTCTATTCCAAATACATAAGCAAAAGGGTGAAATCCGCTGATGAGTATGATTCAGAGGTAACAGACGGCGAAATCATAAAGACCTATGAGCAGGTTGTTGCGGAATATGGTCGTCTACCCAATGGCTTGCTTGCGCTTAGCCCAATCGTTGTTCCCATTCTGCTTATGGCTCTCGGTTCCATCGCTTCTATGGCCAAATGGACTGGTGTGGCGTTTACATTGTGTACGTTCCTTGGTACTCCGATTATCGCTCTTGCGGCGGGTACCCTGTTTGGTGTATGGCTGCTGGCAGACACCAAACAAATGAAGAAGTTCTACGATATTACCAACGAAACTTTAAAGACCGTTGGACCCATTTTATTTGTGACCGCGGCAGGCGGCGTACTTGGCAAGGTGATTGCCGTATCCGGAATGGTACAGTTCATCACATCCAATGCATCGCTTTTGCAGACTGTTGGCATTTTCTTCCCGTTCCTTTTGGCTGCCATCCTCAAGTCTGCTCAAGGCTCTTCGACCGTCGCCATTACTACCACAGCCGGTATAATGGCTCCTCTTATGGCAATTATGGGTCTGGGGTCACCTGTACTGAGCACCCTTACCGTAATGGCCATCGGTGCCGGTGCAATGACCGTCTCCCATGCAAACGACTCCTACTTCTGGGTTGTTACCAATTTTGGTGCATTAAAGCCGGAACAGGGTTATAAAACACAAACTATGGTTACCCTAGTTGAAGGTGTTGCCGCAATGGCAGGCGTCTTCGTCTTATCGCTCTTCTTGCATTAATTACCATTCCGCGATTACAATACGATTCATGGGACGGTAAGAAATTACCGTCCCAATGCATTCAGTCCTGCAATATACACAAAGGAGAACATTATGAACAAGGTCTTATTAATTCCCGATTCCTTTAAGGGAACGATGTCGTCCAGTGAAATATGCGCCATTATGGAAAAGTCAATACACACTTACTTCCCTAATGCAGAGGTAATCAGTGTTCCTGTGGCGGACGGCGGAGAAGGCAGCGTGGATTCTTTTTTGGCTGCGGTTGGTGGCCAAAAGGTTTCGCTTACTGTAAAAGGCCCCTACTTTGAAGATATCCAGAGTTTTTATGGCCTTCTTTCGGACAACACTGCCGTAGTGGAAATGGCAGCTGCGGCAGGTCTTCCGCTGGTGGGGGAAGAAAAGCACGCAGAAAAAGCGACTACTTACGGTGTTGGGCAGCTTATTGAGCACGCGGCTAAAGCCGGGTGCAAAAAAATCATCGTAGGGCTGGGCGGCAGTGCCACTAACGATGGGGGTGCCGGCGCAGCGGCAGCTTTGGGTGTCAGCTTTAAAAATTCGGCAGGCAAGGAGTTTATTCCGGTTGGCCAAACTTTATGTGAAATCGATTCTATTGATATCAGCGGTCTTAGTCCGGCACTTGCGGGGGTGGAGATCATAACCATGTGTGACATTGACAACCCTTTGTGTGGTCCACACGGCGCCTCAGCCGTATTCGGTCCGCAAAAGGGAGCGGATGAAGCTATGGTGCAAATGCTTGATATTAACCTTGCACACATGGCTGCTGTGGTAAAGAAGGATTTAGGCAAAAATATTGCCGACCTCGCTGGGGCTGGTGCCGCAGGCGGTATGGGCGGCGGCATGGTGGCCTTTTTCGGCAGCAAACTGCAAATGGGTATTGAAACTGTATTGGATACCGTACACTTCGACTCACTCCTTGAGGGAACTGATTTGGTATTTACCGGCGAGGGTAAAATCGATTTTCAGTCGCTGCGCGGCAAGGTGGTGATTGGAGTAGCACGTCGTACAAAGAAGAAAAAAACTCCTCTCATTGCCATTGTGGGTGACATTGGGGACGGAATTGAGGGTGTATATCACGAGGGTGTCAATGCTGTTTTCAGCATTAACCGTGTGGCAATCCCATTTAGCGAAGCAAAACTTCGCTGCAAAAGTGACCTTAGCCTTACCATGGACAATATTATGCGGTTAATTTCACGGACGGTCAGAATTTAACTTGTCAACACAATACATTGTTGCGCTTATCATCAACGAGGAGAAATATGATGGAAGAACAAAATCAGTTTCCGGTTGAAATTGCAGAAAAGATTGTGAAAATGCTTCATCAGGTAACAGGTGAAAATGTAAACTTTATGGGTGAAGGCGGAATTATAATAGCTACAATGCAGCCTGAACGACTGGGGCGTGTTCATGAAGGTGCCAGAAAAATCATGTCCGGCGAAATGGAAGAACTCGCAATCAGTGTGGAAGATGCAGAAAAGTTGAAGGGCACATTACCGGGTTACAATGGAGTCGTTGTATATAAAGGAAAGCGGGTGGGCTGTATTGGCCTGTCAGGTGATCCATTGAAGATGCGTCCCCTGCAACAGCTTGCCACCATTATAGTAAAAGAAGAATTTGAAAAGTTTCAGTCGACGCAGCATAAGCAGGAAATTCTTGAAAGGGTCGTAGGTGAAATCGAAGAAATGTCGGCTGCATTACAGCAAATATCTGTCGGGAGCGAAGATGTTTTCAGCCATTCAAAACAAATTGAGGATATGACGAATCACGAAGAAAAATTTATAGACAATATAAATAAAGTACTGGAAACTGTAAAGGAAATTGCAGACCAGACAACGCTTCTTGGCTTTAATGCGACGATTGAGTCTGCACGCGCCGGTAAATACGGTTTGGGCTTCGGCGTAGTGGCTCAGGAGATTAGAAGACTTACAACTCACTCAACAGAATCGCTTAAGGAGATCAATGAAATTCTCACTCAAATTAAGCGATCAATTTCCGAGATTGCAGAAAAAGTACGTAAAAATACAGTTGTGATACAGGAACAATCAAATGCAATTCAGAATATTAGCAAGAGTATTATTAAAATACAAATGGAGACAGAAAAATTAGCGGATAAGGATTCAGGAATCTTTTAAAAATAAATTGAAGAATAAATTGATTGTAAAAACCGCACAATTTTAGCATACCAGCCTAATCGGTACATATTGAAATATAAAACGCTCCCGGCTGTACACGCAGGCGGGAGCGTTTTTAATGATATGGGAATTCCTATAAAATTGTGCTGAATCAACAAAAAATATCATAAGATAATATTAAATATATAAGAAATCTGAATTAATTTAGGAAAACTATTGAAAAGATTAAAACGATATGCTAATATATAAGTAAGTTAATTGGAAACGTTTCCGATATGGTTACCGATAACGGTACCGAGCCTTAAAACAAGCAAGTGGAAGCGTGTTTCAAAATAAAAATAGTGAACAAATTGAAAAGGAGACGGAATGGTATGAAAAAATTTAAAGCATTCTTAGCGCTCACCCTGGCAACGGCTACGATTGCGAGTGTAGCTTCAGGCTGTGCCAGCAATACCACCGCAGCATCAACTGCATCCACCGCACCTGCGGCTTCTTCTGAAGCAGCAGCATCTCAGCCTGCTGCAACGGGGGAAATTTATTACTTGAATTTCAAACCGGAAATAGCAGATGTTTATACAAAAATTGCTGACGCTTATAAGCAGGAAACCGGAAATACATTGAAAGTTGTCACCGCCGCATCCGGTACATACGAGCAGACACTGAAGTCCGAAATTGCCAAAACCGATGCCCCTGTGCTTTTCCAAATTAACGGGCCTAAGGGCTACGCGAACTGGAAAGATTACTGCGCAGATTTGAAAGACACCGAACTTTATAAACACCTTTCCGATAAAACAATGGCTGTTACGGATGGTGACGGTGTGTATGGTATTCCTTATGTTGTCGAAGGTTACGGAATCATCTACAACAATGCAATTATGACGAAATATTTTGCATTGGATGGCGCTAAAGCGAAGTCCATGGACGAAATTAATAACTTTGCAAAGTTGAAAGAAGTTACGGAAGATATGACCGCCAAGAAAGATAAACTTGGGATTAAAGGCGTTTTCTCCTCTACTTCTCTGAAACCCGGTGAAGACTGGCGCTGGCAGACCCACCTTGCAAACCTTCCTGTCTACTATGAGTTCAAGGAAAATAACATCGACCTGAAAAGCGATGCGACTTCTGAAATCAAGTTCCAAAATGCCGATAAATTCAAAAATATTTTTGACCTCTACATAAACAATTCCGTTACCAGCCCGAAGCAGCTGGGAAGCAAGAGCGTGGATGATTCCATGGCAGAGTTTGCGCTTGGCCAGTCCGCAATGGTACAGAACGGCAACTGGGCCTGGAGTCAGATCTCCGGTGTTGCCGGCAACGTGGTCAAAGAATCCGACATTAAGTTTATGCCTATTTATACAGGCGAAACCGGGGAAGAAAAACAGTCTATTTGCGTAGGTACTGAAAACTTCTTTGCTATTAACAAGCAAGCTTCTCCTGAAAAGCAAAAGTTAGCGGAAGACTTTATCTATTGGCTGTACAGCAGTGATAAGGGTAAGGCTTTTGTTACCAACGATCTTAAATTTATTGCTCCTTTCGATACCTTTAGCGACAGTGAAAAACCAACCGACCCGCTTGCAAAAGAAGTTCTCCGCTATATGAGCAACACTGCACTGGCAAATGTGCCGTGGAACTTCACCGTATTCCCGAGCCAGACATTCAAAGATAACTTTGGTGCCTCTTTGCTGCAATACGCTCAGGGAACCAAAAAGTGGGATGATGTCAAGAAATTGGTCATTGACCAGTGGAAGGCTGAAAGCGGTAAATAATTCTTCTTGGATATTTTCATAAGCTCCTCCCGCGTCGTATAGCGCAGAAATAGTGAGTGTAGTTTTAATAGACTCACTCACTATTTCTTCATTTGATAAGGAGAAACAGACATGCAAAAAACGCTGAAAAAATATTTTGCTTTTTTTGCCCTTCCAACGGTTATCGCGTTCACAATCGCGTTTTTAATCCCGTTTGTAATGGGCATTTACCTCTCGTTTACAAAGTTTACCACAGTAACGAACGCTCACTGGGTTGGGCTGGATAATTACATCCGTGCCTTTACTACCGACCAAAACTTTTTAAACGCGCTGACTTTCACCGTAAAGTTCACTGTGGTTTCCGTTGTGTTGATTAATGTGATTGCGTTCGCAATTGCGATGCTGTTGACGCGAAAGATTCCCGGTACCAATATTTTTCGTACTGTCTTTTTTATGCCTAACCTGATTGGCGGCATTGTGCTCGGTTATATCTGGCAGCTTATCATTAACGGTTTTTTAATTAATTTCGGTGTGGATATCACCTTCAGCGCTACCTACGGTTTCTGGGGCTTGGTTGTGCTGATGAATTGGCAGATGGTCGGCTATATGATGATTATTTATGTGGCGGGGATTCAGAATATTTCACCCGATTTGATGGAAGCCGCTAAAATTGATGGTGCAACCTCATGGCAAACACTGAAAAGTGTTACCATTCCGATGGTTATGCCCTCCATTACAATCTGCACATTCCTTACTTTAACAAATTCCTTTAAGCTTTTTGACCAAAACCTTGCGTTGACTGCGGGCGCTCCTGGGAAGGAATCTTCCATGCTTGCATTGGACATCTACAATACTTTCTATGGCCGCATGGGTTTTGAGGGAGTCGGGCAGGCAAAGGCAGTGGTGTTCTTCCTGATAGTCGCTCTGATTGCTTTGATACAGCTTCGCTTAACCAGGAGTAAGGAGGTTGAAAATTAATGAGAGAAAAACATGATGCCAAAGAAAATATTTTCCTTGTATTGCTCGTAATTCTTTCCGTATTATTTCTTGCTCCAATCCTTATTGTGCTGATGAACTCTTTCAAGGGCAGATTCTTTATCGCCGACACGCCGTTCGCGCTTCCAAACAGCCAGACCTTCTCGGGTATCAGTAACTATTTAACCGGTATTGAAAAAACCGGATTTATTCAGGCTTTCGGTTATTCTCTGTTTATTACCGTATGCTCCGTAGTGGTAATCGTATTGTTTACTGCAATGACCGCGTGGTATGTGACCCGTGTAAAATCGAAAGCTACCTCAATCCTGTATTACCTATTTATATTTTCCATGATTGTGCCCTTTCAGATGGTCATGTTTACCATGTCAAAGGTAGCGAATATGATGCATCTCGATAATCCAATTGGAATCATCTTAATTTATCTTGGTTTTGGAGCAGGTTTATCCGTCTTTATGTTCAGCGGCTTTGTGAAGAGTATTCCATTGGATATTGAAGAGGCTGCAACGATAGACGGCTGTAACCCAATCCAAACGTTTTTTCGTATCGTATTCCCAATTCTGAAGCCGATTTCTATCACAGTCGCTATTTTGAACACGATGTGGATTTGGAATGACTACCTGCTGCCATACCTTGTAATCGGCAATACATACAAAACAATTCCAATCGCTGTGCAGTATTTGCAGGGCGGTTACGGCAGCCGTGACATGGGCGCCATGATGGCAATGCTTGTCCTGGCGATTGTTCCGGTTGTTATTTTCTACTTATCCTGCCAGCAGTATATCGTAAAAGGTGTGGTTGTCGGCGCAGTAAAGGGATAAACCAAAACTAATATTACAGGTGTACCTATAAAAGGCATCGGAGTTTGCGATGCATAAGACTCGGACACATCTACCTAAGCAGTACTTCCAGTTGTGATTTTCTATTTGTCTGCACAGAATGGATAATCCGGTATGATAGGTGGTGCGATTTTTAGAAGATCAGGGAATGAAGGAAGTGATTCGGATGAGAGCAAGCGGAATATTAATGCCCATATTTAGTCTTCCGTCAAAATATGGAATTGGATGTTTCTCTAAAGAAGCGTATACTTTTGTGAATCAATTGAAAAAAAGTAAGCAGAGCTATTGGCAGATACTTCCCCTTGGACCCACCGGCTACGGCGACTCTCCCTATCAATCGTTTTCTACCTTTGCGGGGAATCCATATTTTATTGATTTGGACAGTTTAGTCGATGATGGGCTGCTCGAAGCATCGGAATGTGAAGCGTATGATTTTGGGGATAATGATCAATACATTGATTATGAAAAAATTTATCTGGCTAGATTTGAGATATTAAAAAAAGCATATGAAAGAAGTCATGCAGAGGCAAGCGAATCATATAAAGCATACGAATTAAAAAACGATTTTTGGCTGAAAGATTATGCGCTGTACATGTCAATTAAAAACTATTTCGGCGGAATCAGCTGGAACGAATGGGATGAAGATATTAGGTTACGAGATCCTAACATTTTAGCGAAATTCGAAAAAGAACTGACAAAAGAAATAGGATTCTACAAATTTCTCCAATATATATTTGCTCAGCAATGGAAAAAACTGAAAAGCTATGCAAACGGCAACGGAATTCAAATTATTGGGGATATTCCGATTTATGTGGCTTTTGACAGTGCGGAAAGCTGGTCACATCCGGAACTGTTTCAATTTGATAAAGAAAAAAATCCGATTGCGTTTGCCGGTTGTCCTCCTGACGGGTTTTCAGCAACAGGGCAGCTGTGGGGAAATCCCCTCTATCAGTGGGATTATCATAAAAGGACTTCGTATGCATGGTGGATTGAACGGTTGGCCTATTGCTTAGAATTATATGATGTAGTCCGCGTAGATCATTTTAGAGGGTTTGACGAGTATTATTCCATCCCGTTTGGCTCTGTCACCGCGGAACACGGTCATTGGGAAAAGGGCCCGGGGTTGGATTTATTTACGAGTCTGAGCGAACAGCTGGGTGAAGTAAATATTATTGCTGAAGATTTGGGATATGTAACAGACAGTGTTCGGGAATTAGTGAAAAAGACCGGATACCCGGGCATGAAAGTTTTGGAGTTTGCATTTGACTCCAGGGAAAAAAGCGATTACATGCCTCACAACTATGAACAGAATTGTGTTATTTACACCGGAACACACGATAACGATACGATTCAGGGTTGGTACCGGAGCATGGCGCCGGAAGACAGGCAATTATCCATTGATTATATGGGAAATGAAAAAACCGATTTAAAAGATATTCATTGGGATTTTATCCGTCTGGCGCTTGGCAGTGTGGCCCGTCTCGCAATTATACCCATTCAGGATTATTTAGGACTCGGCACTCAGGCCAGGATGAACCAGCCTTCCACTTTGGGGAATAATTGGAAATGGCGTCTGCAGACAGAAGAAATTACAGAAGAACTTCTGAATAAAATCGCAAAAATGACGGAATTGTATGGCAGATGTTAAGAACATCAAGCGTTTTCTTGCATTTTACGCTTTTTATTGCTATATTAGACATTAGTAGCAAATTGTAGTTTGCAGGTGATTTTTGAACTGCAGGGAAAAAGAGGAACAAGTATGGACACCATAACAATTAAAGATGTTGCAAGAATGTGCGGAGTTGGCGTAACTACTGTGTCTAGGGCTATTAATAATCATCCGGATATTAATGAAGCAACAAAAGCGATGATTATGCAGGTGATTAAAGAAAACCATTATGTTCCGAACAACAGTGCAAGGAACCTGAAACGCTCCGCTTCCAAAACGATAGCAGTGTTAATTAAAGGTATTACAAACCCCTTTTTCAATCGTATGCTTCAGGTTTTTGAAAAGGAAACACAAAAACAAAAATATTCTTATATTTTGCAGCGTGTGGATGAAAATCAAGACGAAATTGATGTGGCAATTGAATTGGAAAAAGAAAAGCGTTTAAAGGGCATAGTGTTCCTTGGAGGGTACTTTTCACATTCGAAAGAAAAATTGGACCAGTTGACTGTGCCGTTTGTACTCAGCACAATCGGAATGACGGCAAAAGTAGATCAAAACAATTACTCCTCGGTATCGGTTGATGACTTTCAGGAAAGCTACAAGTTGGTGGATTATTTATGTAATCTGGGGCATCGAAAAATTGCAATCATTGCAGCTTCTATGGAAGATGAAAGTATCGGTAAATTAAGATATCAGGGATATAAAAAAGCATTGGAAGATCATGGGCTGAGTATTGACGAAAATCTGATATGGTGTATGAAAGAAGAAATTGAAACCTATACCATGGAAAACGGGTATGTTGTGACAAAAGAGCTGCTGGAGTCGAAACAGGAGTTCACGGCCATTTACGCAATTTCCGACAGCTTGGCGGTTGGCGCCTGCAAAGCAATTTCAGAAGCAGGGAAACGGGTGCCGGAAGATTACTCTGTGGCGGGGTTTGACGGGCTAGACATTTCTTTTTACTATAATCCTTCGATTACCACGATTCGGCAGCCGGTGGAAGAAATTGCAGAAGAAACGATAAAAATACTGTTCGACCTGATTCAAAAGAAAATAACGCAGGAGCATAAAATTTTTCCGGCAGAATTGATGATAAGAGAATCTACCAGATCAATATGAATTGTTTGATTGACGGTTCTTTAGAATAATTTCAATAATTTAAGAATCTGAAAATGAATAAAAAGGGGGAGCAGTGTAAGGCTGCTCCCCCTTTTTTTACTTAAGGTGTTGAAACAAAATTAACTGAAATATTGATGCAGACACCCAATAGTTTTAATAATTTTCAGATAGTATAAATTGGAATCAAATAAAACTTATTCTATGATACAATCTCATTTCCCAGTTCCTTTATATAAAAACTGGTAGTAAAGTAATAAATGATTTAATAGAACAGAACGAAAAAAAGCAAACCCGTCAAAAGGCGGGGACGCAAAACCACGGGTCTAATGTTTACAATGACAGCCGGGTTACCTTATTGTGTGGCTGTGGGACAATACTGTACCACGGCCTTTTTTATAAATATTTGAAAGAACTATACTTACTCAGGTAATTATTAAAGATAATTATAAAATTTGAAAAGAGAGGTGAAAATGGAAAAAGGTGAATAGCAATACCGCGCTGTAAGAACGGGACTAGCAAAATGCACAGGGTAATGTGAATGAAGTTTACGGCAAATACCTATCTTTTTGGACAGATAATCAGATTTTTGGCGTTTCGATTGAAAACACCTCAAATCCTCCGAAGGCGGCAATGAATTTGACCAATGATTATCTTTCTGATATCGCAAAACTGTTAAACAAAGATTTTAAAGTTGAAAAATTTCCAAGTATCGTTCGAGATTTTATTTTAAGGGGTATATTTATGCTTAGAAACATGAAAATAGGTAAAAAATTAATTCTGACTTTTATTTTTGTAACAATCATTTCCAGCATTGCCGGTATTATTGGACTTCTCCAAATGAGAAATATGGGTGAAAAATATTCCGATGCTCTGGTCAGCTATGGCTATTCTCAGGGTGATATGGGGATATTTCATGCGGAATTTAATAATTCCCGTGCAATTATCAGGGATATTATATTTTCAACCGATGCTAACTCAATCAATACGTCTGTGACCAATCTTACACAATCAAATGCAAAAATAGATACTTATTTTGCAAAGGTAAAAAAATCTATAGTGAATGAAGCAGAACAAAAATTTTATGATGATATCAATGAAAATTTGGTTAAGTTTAGAAGCACAAGCAATCAAGTGGTCGAACTTGTGAAGCAAAATAAAAATACAGAAGCCCGAACTTTTTTGATTGAGCAGGGTACACCCCTAAATAATAAAATTGCAGCATCGATTGATGGATTGATTAGTTTGAACACTACAGAAGGGAATAAAATTAACGCTAATCTTACCTATCAAAGTAATATGGCAATTATGCTCATGATTGCCGTCATTCTGATCGCCGTGGCAGTTTCTCTTTTCATTGCCTTGTC
>CAUQPM010000020.1:0-39471 GCA_963520015.1 uncultured Oscillospiraceae bacterium | reverse complement strand
GCCGCAGCAAGGCAAAGCTAAAGGGCTTGCCGCCTGCAATCCACAGACAGCAAGCCCTCTTGGCTGCTTAATTAAAATATTTGTCTAACTTTTTGGGGTCAATTCAAAGGACAGGGGGGCGTTCATTTTATCGATTACTGATTTCTGAACCGGGACAGGAACTCCTTGGTGGCTTCCTGTTTTGGATTAGTGAAAATTTCTTCGGGAGTACCCTGCTCGGCGACAACGCCGTCGGCCATGAACACCACGCGGGAAGAAACGTCCCGTGCAAAAGCCATTTCATGGGTTACGATTACCATGGTCATACCTTCGTTTGCCAAATCACGCATAACGGTAAGCACTTCACCGACCATCTGCGGGTCAAGTGCGCTTGTCGGCTCATCAAAAAGAAGGATTTCCGGTTCCATTGCAAGTGCGCGGGCAATGGCCACACGCTGCTGCTGACCGCCCGATAACTGGCGCGGCTTTGCATTGATGTACTCCTGCATCCCGACTTTCATCAGATATTTAATGGCTGTTTCTTCCGATGTTTTTTTATCCTTTTTCAGCACCTTTTTCGTGCCGGCCATGCAGTTCTGCAGTACGGTCATGTTGTGGAACAGATTAAAAGACTGGAACACCATGCCGACTTTTGCGCGGTAAGCGTTCACGTTGCTGCCTTTTGCCATAATATCTTTTTCGTGAAACAGAATTTGACCGGAGGTTGGGGTTTCCAGCATATTAATGCAGCGCAGCAGCGTTGATTTCCCTGAGCCGGAAGCGCCGATAATGCAGATTACATCGCTGTGGTTTGTTTCAAAATCAATGTCTTTCAGTACTTCATGGTCGCCGAAGCGTTTGCTCAGGTGACGCACTTCTAAAATAGGATTCATTATTTCTTCCATGTTCCGGTACCTCCATGCTTTACGGGATTGTGGCCGCAGGGGTCGGCCATCATATCGCTTTTTACAAGCGAGTAGTAGCTGGAACCGTCAATTTTATGCTCGATCCAGCGCAGCAGGCGGGAACAGGTGAAGGTCATAATGAAATAAATAATGCTGATGATGAAGAATACCTCGAAATACCGGAAGAATGCACCCGCAGCCGAGTTGCCGGAAAAGAAAAGTTCGGTTACGCTGATGACGTTTAACACGGAGGTATCTTTAATGTTGATAATCAGATTGTTGCCGATCTGCGGCATAATGTTTCGTATGGTCTGCGGCATGATCACGCTGACCATTGTCTGCCAGTGGGTCATACCGATTGCCTTGGCGGCTTCCGTCTGGCCGATGTCGACGGAGTCAATACCGCCGCGCACGGTTTCTGCCATGTAAGCACCGGTGTTGATTGAAACAACAAAGAAGCCTGCAACCATTGCGCTCATATCAATATGAAAAACCTGCATGGCTCCGTAATAAACCACCATCGCCTGTACAATCATTGGCGTGCCGCGAAAAATCTCTATGTATGCCGCCAAGATAAACTGTAAAAGTTTATACAGTATTTTGACGACCGGATTCGCGTTCTTGCTGATGGGTAGCGTCCTCAGTACGCCGACCAGCAGGCCAATCAGGCAGCCGATCAGTGTACCGACAAGCGCAAGCAAAAGCGTAATTCCCGCTCCGTGCAGGAAAATCGCTCCGTAATTGTTTATAAGATAAAATACCCAGCCGAAAAAATCGGTATCGCCGGGGAGATTCATAGTTTACAACTCTCTTCCAATTTTGTTCATTGTAACGAAATTACTGCGCCAAAGGCTGATTCTTAATCGCATCCTGCATAATGGTGTCGCGGTCGCTTTCGCTGATGCCGGCCAGCGCAGTGTTAATTGCCGTCTTAAGGTCGGGTGCGGATTTCGAAACAGCGATGCCCAAATTTACGTCTTCATCGGATGCTTTAAAGTCATTTCCGCTGGCGGAAAAGTCAAGCATGACAAGATTTTTATTTGCGTAAGAAGCGGCCATTGCAGTCGGTTTATCGGTGACAAACACTTCTGTCTTGCCGGAGGTTAAGGCGACAATTAAAGCTGGAACATTTTTCATGGCGGGCTGAATGTTTGCGCCGGGAATTTGTTTTAACATATCATACCAGATTGTGTTCTGCTGTGAAGTACATTTTGCACCCGTTAAGTCGGCAAGGCTTTTTGCGGAAGCATACTTGCTGTCTGATTTGACAAGGGCAAAGATTGACGCTTTATAATAAACATCTGTAAAGTCTACGGTTTTCAGGCGGTCAGCAGTGATGCTCATGCCTGCGATCGCGGCGTTCAATTTTCCGGAGGCAACGCCCGGTGCAAGACCGTCCCATTCGGTTTTCACAATCTCAAGGTCATAGCCGATCGCGTCCGCAATTTTTTTCGCCATCATCACGTCGTAGCCGTTCGCGTATTCGCCGCTGCTGTTCGAAATTGCAATTGCACCGTTACTGTTGTTGGGCTGTGTCCAGTTATATGGTGCAAAAGCGCACTCCATACCTACTTTCAAAACCTTTTTTTCAGTTGATGCGGCGGTGCTGGCTGCCGTAGATGCATTATTAGCTGAAGTATCCGTCTTTTTTGTGCAGCCGGCAAGTGCAAGTGTGCTTACTGCAATTGCTGCACAAAGCAGTATAGATAGCGTTTTCCTGAATTTACTCATGATATTACCCCTTCCGAATTATACGCGCAATAAATTTAAGATTCTCCGAAATTTGCTGCCTGTATTCATAAAATGCAGGAAATGAATGTAAATTATGCAAAAAAAATCTTCTGCGGTGTGGTATTAGCTTAATAAATTAGTGAAATTATAACCTCATACTATAAAAAAGTCAATGGAATATCTTTTAAAAGATATGCAGTGAAAAATTATGTTTTATTCATATTGCACCTGCCCAATCGGGCATAAAGAGCAGGATGACATTTGTTATGCTTGACATTGTGAATAAAATATTCTAAACTATTAGTTAATCGGTTAACTATAAATCAATTAACTAACTTTTTGAAAGAAGAATCTGGATGAAAATCGACTTTCGCAATATTGTTTTCTTAATTGGCCGGCTGAACATTATACATCGGATTTGCGTTCATCGCGCCGCTGTTGATAATGGTATATATTATGGTCAGCTCCCGATTTTGGAAACTATTATCGAGCACAACCAATGCACGCAGACAGAACTCGCGGAAACGCTTCAAGTTTCCGCTCCTTCCATTGCGACCTCAGTAAAGCGGATGCAAAAAGCCGGTTTGCTGAAAAAGGTTGCAGATGAAAGCGACCTCAGGTGCAATCGAATCTCCATTACGGAAAAGGGACTTGAATTTGCACAAAATTGCCGTTCTGAGTTTGACAAAGTGGACGCCCGCATGTTTGAGGGATTTAGCGCGGAGGAATGTAAAACGCTGTGCGGTTATTTGGAACGGCTGATTGCCAATGTGGCAACGGACGAGTTTAAAAACAAAACGATGTTTTCTTTGATTAATACCATCACTGAGGAAAAACAAAGGCAGCAGGAAGGGGAAGAAATTCATGGTTGAAATTTTCGTACCCTATCTGCGAAATATGCGGAAATATTTAGGTGCAGTTATTTCGGCGCCTCTAATATATCCAATATTAAACCTGACCTCCAATATTCAGCAAGATGTTAAGGAGATTTTTTATGATTAATAAACTTCTGGCCAGTGTGAAAGAGTATAAGAAAGATACCATACTTGCCCCGGTATATGTGACCTTCGAGTCGATCCTTGAAATCGTCATTCCCACGCTGATGGCGTATTTGATTGACGACGGGATCAGTAAAAAAAATATATCCAGTGTCCTGTGGATAGGGCTTGCCCTGGCTGTTTGCGCGATGATTTCGCTGCTGGCCGGCATTTTTGCTGGCCGCAGCGCGGCGATTGCCTCTTCAGGCTTTGCAAAGAATTTGCGCCGTGACATGTTCTATAACATGCAAAAGTTTTCTTTCTCCAATATTGATAAATTTTCGACCGCCAGTATCATCACACGGATGACCACCGACGTTACCAATGTTCAGAACGCTTATCAGATGTTGGTGCGCCTCGGGGTACGCGCTCCCATGATGATCGTATTCGCATTGATTTTTTCATTCCGGATTGACGTTCATCTTTCGCTGATCTTTCTTGTAACCATTCCGGTGCTCGGTTTTGGTTTGTGGCTGATCATATCGCATGTGCATCCGATTTTCGTGCGGGTATTCACTACCTACGACAAGCTGAACAATATTGTTCAGGAAAACCTGCTTGGCATCCGCGTTGTGAAATCCTATATCCGCGAAGATCATGAAGAATCGAAGTTTGCAGACATTTCACAGTCGATTTTCAAGGATTTTACGAAGGCGGAAAAAAGAATTGCGTTCAATATGCCTCTGATGCAGTTTTGCCTTTATGCCAGTATGCTTTTGCTTTCCTGGTTTGGTGCCAAAGAGATCATAGCCAGCAACAACAATCCGGTTGTCGGGCTTTCGACGGGCGAACTGGCCAGTATGATTACCTATGCAATGCAGATACTTATGAGCCTGATGATGCTTTCCATGGTGTTTGTCATGATTATCATTTCCCGCGCGTCGGCAGAGCGTATTGTGGAAGTTCTGAGTGAGGAAAGCAATTTGCAAAACGGGGAAAATCCGGTATACACGGTAAAAGACGGCTCAATTGCGCTGGAAAATGTTACTTTTACTTATTCCAGGAAGGCCGACAAGCCGGTGCTTGATGGAATCAACATCTCCATCGCTTCAGGAGAAACAGTCGGTATACTCGGTGGGACCGGTTCTTCGAAATCGAGTCTTGTTCAGTTAATCCCGCGTCTTTACGACGCTGTAAGCGGAAAGGTTACCGTTGGCGGCGTCGACGTGCGCGACTATGATATCGAATCACTCCGCAATCAGGTGGCGATGGTGCTGCAGAAGAATGTACTTTTTTCAGGTACGATCAAAGAAAATCTTCGCTGGGGTAATGAGAACGCGACGGATGAAGAAATGATCCATGCCTGCAAACTCGCTCAGGCCGACGGCTTTATCAGGGAGTTTCCGGATCAATACGACACCTATATCGAGCAGGGCGGTACCAATGTGTCCGGCGGTCAGAAGCAGCGGCTGTGCATCGCACGGGCATTGCTGAAGAAGCCGAAAATCCTTATTCTGGACGATTCCACCAGCGCGGTTGACACCAAGACCGACGGATTAATTCGTCAGGCATTTAAACAGGAAATCCCGAATACGACGAAGCTCATCATTGCGCAGCGCGTTTCGTCCGTTCAGGACGCTGACAAGATTATCGTGCTTGACGACGGCAAAATCAATGCGGTCGGCACGCACGAAGAACTGATCAGAACCTGTGATATCTACAGGGAAGTCTATGAGTCTCAGAATAAAGGAGGCGTTCTCCATGCGTAAAATGCCGCCAAAAAACGATCCGAAGGCAAACGGCAGAACGACTGTGGGTGGTAAGCCGCCGATGCAGCGTTTCAAGCCGGGCACGATCAAAAGATTATTATCCTATATGGCAGGCTATAAAATTCAGCTGATCTTCGTTGTCGTCTGCATCCTGTTAAGCGCGGCCGCAGGCGCGGCATCCTCTTTGTTCCTTCGAACACTGATTGATAACTACATCGTTCCGCTGCTGGGACAGACACACCCTGTATTCACAGACTTGTTTAAAATGATTCTTATCATGGGGTTGGTCTATGTCATCGGCGTGCTGTCCACATTGTTCTACAACAGGACGATGGTTATCATCGAGCAGGGCACGCTGAAAAAAATCCGTGACAAAATGTTCACACATATGCAGACCCTGCCGATCCGATATTTCGACACACATACCCACGGTGATGTAATGAGCCGCTATACCAATGATACCGATACGCTGCGACAGGCAATTTCTCAGAGTTTGCCGCAGATGGTTGCATCCCTTGTCTCTGTGGCGGCGGCATTTTTTTCCATGCTTTATCTCAGCGTTGGTCTTACCGTATTCGTTGCCCTGTTTGCTGTTGTCTTGCTGAAGGTAATCAAAGCACTGGTGGGCAGAAGCGGAACCTTCTTCATAAAGCAGCAGCAGTCAATGGGCGACGTGAACGGCTATATCGAAGAAATGATCAACGGTCAGAAAGTCGTAAAAGTTTTCTGTCATGAAGAAAAGACGGAAGAAGATTTCGATAAAAAGAATGAAGAACTTTGCTACTGTGCAACCGAGGCAAACAAGTACGGAAATATCACAATGCCGATTATCGGCAATCTGGGATATATGCTCTATGTGCTTCTTGCGATTATCGGAGGCGCGGCGGGTATAGCAGGGATTCCTAACCTGAGCCTCACCGGGGTCAATGCCCTGACGATCGGTACGATTATCTCCTTTCTTACCTTATCCCGCAGCTTCATCAACCCGATCGGTCAGATTTCCATGCAATTCAACATGGTGATCATGGCGCTCGCCGGCGCATCAAGAATTTTTGACCTGATGGACGAGGAAAGCGAACAGGACAACGGATACGTCACACTCGTCAATTCAAGAATGGAAAACGGTCAAATAAGAGAATGTGAGGAACGGACGGAAACATGGGCGTGGAAGCATCCGCACAGTGACGGAACGGTAACTTATACGCCGCTGCAGGGTGACATTCGTTTCAACGACGTGGACTTCGGTTACAACGAGAACAATATCGTCCTGCACAACATCACACTTTACGCCGAGCCCGGTCAAAAGGTGGCTTTTGTCGGAGCGACCGGCGCCGGAAAAACAACAATCACCAACCTCATTAACCGTTTCTATGATATTGCCGACGGCAAAATCCGGTATGACGGCATTAACATCAATAAAATAAAACAGGCTGACCTTCGCCGGTCACTCGGCATTGTTTTGCAGGATGTGAACCTGTTTACGGGGACAGTCATGGACAATATCCGTTATGGCAAGCTGGATGCCACGGATGCAGAGTGCATCGCGTCCGCAAAGCTTGCAAACGCCGACGGATTTATCCGTATGCTTCCGCAGGGGTATCACACCGTGCTGGAAGGCGACGGCAGCGGTCTTTCGCAGGGGCAGCGGCAGCTGATTTCCATCGCCCGCGCCGCGGTAGCTGACCCGCCTGTTATGATTCTTGATGAGGCGACATCCTCCATTGATACCAGAACCGAAGCTATTGTACAGAAGGGCATGGATGCTCTGATGAAGGGCAGAACGGTCTTTGTCATTGCCCATCGGCTTTCCACCGTACAGAATTCCGACGTCATTATGGTGCTGGAAAACGGTAAAATCATTGAGCGTGGAAGTCATGACGATTTAATCGAACAGCGCGGAAAATATTATCAACTTTATACAGGTCAGTTTGAACTGTCCTGACAGAGTAAAGCAAAGTGCCCCACCCCTGTTTCTTTTTGAACAGGGGTGGGGCACTTAATTTTAAGGTGTTATTATACAAGCTTTTTGGAATGGAACAGTTTCACCATCGTTTTTACAACCGCATCGCTGTTGCAGTTTCCAATAAAATTGGGGGCCATTTCTTTTAATTCACCGGAAGAGTTTTCCACTGCGTATCCGTAATCCGCATCTTGAATCATAGTAATATCGTTTTTGTCGTTGCCGAAAGCAGCAACGCGGTCAGCGGACAGACTTTTTCGCAGTTCAAAAACAGCGTTTGCTTTGGAGGCCTCCGCGCTGTATATTTCCAGAAAGTAGTATCCTTCATTTGAATTGTCCGGATAATAACCTGCAGTGACCTGCTCGCCGCAGGTTAGCTGCCAAAAGTCCGCATATAACTTTTCAATCTTCTCAAGCTTGTCCAACGCCTGAAAAAATACAACGTCGCGATTTTCCGGCAGGGGACTGTATATATAATTTTTCAGCGGACGGTATTTATTGGCATGGTACAGACTTTCTTCCGCAGGGTTGGTAAAATCGCCGTAGTAAATATGAAGAATATCATTGATTATGGTATGAACAAAGCAGTTCATGCCGTGTTTTCGGAAGATCTCCATTACTTCTTTTGCTGCTGCGTATGGGATGGACTTACAGTAAAGGTAGGTGCTGGCTTTCAGGTCATAAAGCGCGGCTCCGTTCAGTGTGATAATCGGCAGATTGAATTCAATGCCTTCTACGATTGGCGCAACGGAGGCGGAGGAACGGCGGCTTGCAACCGTAATCAGTGCGCCTTCCTGAATTAAATGATTCAGTTTGATTTTTGTGTAGCTGCTGATTTGACCCGCACTGTCGGTCAATGTGCTGCCAAGGTCGCTTACGAAGAGCAGGTTCTTATTTTTTCGCTTTGGTAAGTGAAACGCATTTACCCCCAGCGAAACAAAAATACCGATTAAGGTGTCGACGATTCGATTCATGGTGAACAGGTAAGGATTTGCGTCGAGTCCGTGTGATACGGTGATGCTCATAAAGACCACGCAGGTAATATAGGAAGCGGTTGGCTTTTTCAACAGTACGGTAACATAAATTACTGGGACAATCACAACGGAAATCAGAAGAAATTTTAGAATCGGCAGGTTTGGGGGAATGAACTGTGTTTCAATCAGCATGACGATCATGCCGAATAAGCCCCCGATAAAACTCCCGGAGGTGCGGTTCAGCGCAACTTTGCGGCTGTTCGGCACATCGGGCTGCATGCAGAGCACCGCTGCAATTGCAGAGTAAAATGGAATTCCATCGCCGCGGATTAAATAAATTACAAAGCACAGAAATACGGCGACGGAGGATTTAATAATTCGCATTCCGATTTTGGGCATCATGATTCCTCTTATCTTCTATTCTAAAGTGAATTACGTTTTGAAAATATCCAAAGGGAGTCTCAAAAGTACGGTTTAGTGTAGTCATTCATTTGTATTATTTTATCACAAAGCTGCGACATTGTAAATTTTCATACGCTTTCACTTTTAAATGGATGATAAATCATATTGACAATTCTCTATATGATGCTATACTAATGACATAGATAAATATCAATGTTGTTTAAAAGGTGGTTACGAAAATGAAATGCTCCCATGCGGAATACGTACCGATTTTTAAAGCATTGGCGGATGAGACCAGATTGAAAATTATTGATCTGCTTTCTCACGGGGAACTGTGCGCCTGCAATTTGCTTGAAAATTTTAAGATTACGCAGCCTACGCTGTCATACCATATGAAAGCCCTGTGTGACAGCGGTCTTGTCGAAGCCCGCCGTGACGGTGCATGGATGCGCTATTCGCTGAACAGAGAGCGTCTTGAAGCCGCCCGCTCCATTTTGGATGAAATTTACACAAACGTTCCCGAAAACAGCCCGGAAAAAAGCTGCCAGTAGCGCTGTTCCAACGAGATATTCGAAATAAAAATTTTTTCGCTTGGTTTTCTTTGCACAAAGGATTCATTTTTACATAGTATATTCGTGTATGAGCATACAAGGATAAAGGAGACTGATATATGGTCGATTTATTTAAAGCATTGTCGGAGGAAAGCAGGCTGCGCATTTTATCGCTCTTGCTGGACGGTGAAATGTGCGTTTGTGAGATTGAAGCCGCGCTTAACATGTCGCAGTCCAATGCGTCGCGGCATTTGGCCGCACTGAAAGCTTGCGGAATTTTAGATTGTGATAAACAGGCGCAATGGGCTTATTATCGAATCAGTGACCGGTTTAAACACGACCATGAAGAACTTTGGAACTACCTTCAGCGCCAATTAAAAGAACTTCCATCATATCAGAATGACCGAAAAGAAAGTCAAAAGTGTAAAGAACAAAACCTGTGCAAACTTTAAGTCGGTATTTACTGCGAAAATCACATATAAAACTTGAAAGAAGTGTCCATTTTGAATAACGAAAACACTCAGGGGATTGGGTTCTTCCAAAAATACTTAACGGTTTGGGTTGCGGCCTGCATGGTGGTGGGCGTGCTGATCGGTAAGTTCATTCCATCTGTTCCGTCATTCCTCAATCAGTTTGAATATGCCAAGGTATCAATTCCTGTTGCCATTCTGATCTGGGTTATGATTTACCCCATGATGATGAAAGTGGATTTTCAGAGCATTAAAAATGTAGGCAGGAACCCAAAGGGACTGTATGTCACTTGGGTTACCAACTGGCTGATTAAGCCGTTTACAATGTATGGAATAGCAGCGTTTTTCTTATATGTTGTTTTTAAGGGATTCATTGCTCCTGACCTTGCGAAACAGTATCTGGCCGGAGCTATATTGCTTGGGGCTGCCCCCTGTACCGCCATGGTTTTTGTATGGAGCAGCCTGACCAAGGGGAATCCTGCTTACACGGTCGTGCAAGTTGCAACCAACGATCTGATTATTTTAGTCGCCTTTGTGCCAATCGTTAAGTTCCTGCTGGGCGTCAGCAATGTAAGCGTCCCATGGGATACCTTGATTTTATCCGTCGTGCTGTTTGTGGTCATTCCCTTGGCTGGCGGTATATTAACCAGATTGCTCGTGATTAAAAATAAGGGACAGGAATATTTTGAAGAAAAGTTTGTTCATAAGTTTGATCACGCCACAACAATAGGGTTGTTGTTAACACTCATTCTGCTGTTTGCATTCCAGGGTGATGTTATACTTAATAATCCGCTTCACATTGTTTTAATTGCAGTGCCGTTGGTCATTCAAACCTTCCTCATTTTCTTTATCGCCTATTTTGCGGCAAGATGGCTGAAACTGCCTTACAGCATAGCTGCCCCGGCCGGAATGATCGGCGCGTCCAACTTCTTTGAGCTTTCGGTCGCAGTGGCGATTGCCCTGTTTGGCACAACTTCGCCTGCTGCGCTCGCAACAACGGTGGGCGTGCTGACGGAAGTGCCCGTCATGCTGATGTTGGTTAAGATTGCAAATAATACAACCCATTGGTTTCCCGAACCAATAAAAAATATATAATTAGACAGGAGTTTTTATTATGAAAAAAATGCAGATATTTGAACCGGCTATGTGCTGTTCCACCGGACTGTGCGGTGTAGGGGTTAACCCCGAATTGCTTCGGATCTCAACCGTCCTCAATACACTGAATAAAATAGGTGTTGTCGTTGACCGTTTCAATTTAAGCGGTTCACCGATGGAATTTGTAAACAATAAAGTTGTGAACCAGTATCTTAACGCAATCGGTGCGGACGGTTTACCGATTATACTTTTGGACGGTCAAATAATAATTACAGGCAGGTATCCAACTAACGCGGAACTGACCAAACTGTTGGATCTTCCCGCAGGGACTTTGGAAAGCAAACCGACTAAGGTGAAAGTAAAAGTAACCCCCAAAAAGGCCGGAAGCTGTAACTGCAAAGGTGGATGCTGTTGATGAATCAATTTCTGCCGCAAAATTTTCCTTTGACCAAATATCTTTTCTACACAGGCAAGGGCGGCGTTGGCAAAACATCGACCGCCTGTGCGACCGCTGTCACCCTTGCCGACAGCGGGGAAAAGGTGCTCTTAATCAGCACTGACCCCGCGTCAAACTTACAGGATGTTTTTGGTACGGAATTGACCAATAAAGGGATTCCCATCAAAGAGGTTCCAAACCTGACGGTTGCCAATCTTGACCCGATACAGGCGGCTGCGGAGTACCGCGAAAGCGTGATTTCACCCTATCGCGGCAAGCTGCCCGATGCGGTGCTGAACAATATGGAGGAACAGCTTTCCGGTTCCTGCACGGTTGAGATTGCTGCTTTCAATGAATTTTCAAATTTCATCACCGATCAAAAGGTACAGGAAGAATACGACCATATCATATTCGATACCGCACCGACCGGGCATACGCTCAGAATGCTGCAGCTGCCGTCCGCATGGAGCAATTTCATCAGCGAAAGCACTCACGGCGCATCCTGCCTTGGCCAGCTGTCCGGGCTGGAAAGCCGAAAAGAGATTTATAAAAAAGCAGTTGAAACCTTGGCTGACGGTAAACTGACCACGCTGATTCTTGTTTCGCGACCGGAAGAATCGCCGCTCAAAGAAGCGGGAAGGGCATCAAAAGAGCTTGCAGACATCGGTGTGAAAAATCAGACACTTATTATGAACGGTGTGCTGACTGCCTTTGATGACAGTATTTCCAAAAGCCTTTATAACAAGCAGCAAAAAGCACTTGAGGATATGCCGGAGGGGTTACAAAAACTGACGACTTACATCGTTCCGCTTCGGGCATATAACATCACGGGAATTGAGAATGTAAGGGCGCTGCTTACTAAGGATCAATATGTCATCCGTGACGAAAAGTTACATGCAAAAACAATTCCCCGGCTGAAAGATGTGATTGACGATTTATACAATACGAATAAAAAAGTTATTTTTACCATGGGGAAGGGCGGAGTCGGCAAAACCACTGTTGCGGCTGCAATTGCGATGGGCTTGTCCGCAAGGGGTAAAAAAGTGCATCTTACCACCACGGACCCCGCCGCACACCTTAAATTTGTAATGGATGAAACCAGCGGTATCACAATGAGTCACATTGACGAACAGGCCGAACTGAAAAAGTATCAGGATGAAGTGATCTCCAAGGCAAGAAAAACGATGTCCGAGGAGGATATTGCCTATGTTGAGGAAGATTTGCGTTCTCCCTGTACACAGGAAATTGCAGTATTCCGCGCTTTCGCACAGATTGTGGAAAAGGCGGAAGACCAAACGGTTGTGATTGACACCGCGCCGACGGGGCATACCCTGCTGCTGCTTGATTCCACCCAAAGCTATAATCAGGAAATGAAACGTTCTCAGGGCGATATTCCCGAATCTGCAAAGAAGCTGCTGCCGCGGCTGCGCAATACGGATGAAACCGAAGTGATTATTGTTACGCTTGCCGAAGATACCCCGGTGTATGAAGCAATGCGGCTGGAAGAAGATTTAAAACGCGCGGGCATTGCGACAAAATGGTGGGTCATCAATTCGTCGCTGTATCACACCGGGACCACGAATCAAATGCTGTCTGCAAAGGCAAGCAATGAAATTGAATGGATTAACAAAGTAGCGGAACATGCTGGCGGAAACTTTGCCGTAATCGGCTGGAGCGCTGATGAAATGAAAGGCAATAAACTGCTAAGCCTTTAACCGCAGGATGTTATGTATGCATTTCGGAGCTGATTTACGGGGAATCCGTATATCAGTTCCGAATTTTTATCGTCTGCAACAGGAATCTGCGGTTGAATCAAGCCTTACACATATTGAAAAATCTATGTCCTTATGATATAATACAAAAACCGGGATAAAATTCTCCCCGCAGTCATGCTAAACCGCTGTAACAGCTAATGACTTCTTTGAGTTCAATCATCGGAACTGTTGGCTTTGCAAAGGAAATTGAATGACAATTTCATTGTTTATGAGCTGATGACCCCTGCGTTTTTCCGCAGGAATAATCAGCTTTTTCTTTAGTAATTCTGCAATTACCGCGTGTTATCCGGAGGTTTGAATGAAAAAGTATTTTGCCGTGGGAATCGGAGGAGCAGCCGGAGCGATTACAAGGTATTTGATACAGCAGATTCCGTTCCCTTTCAATACCGTTTACCGCCCGCTCCTCACTTTGTTGATTAATGTCAGCGGAAGTTTTCTTTTGGGATTTTTAATGATACTGTTTATTAAGCTTTTTCCTGTTAAGGCAGAATTTCGTCTGGGGATTACAACCGGGTTTTTAGGCGGATACACTACGTTTTCCACTTTGTGCAAGGACTCCGTATTATTAAGCTTTTCCGGGCATACTCTCCTGTCGGCGATTTATCTGGCGGCTTCCGTCCTTTTGGGAATTGCTGCCGCGTGGCTGGGGATTCTGTTGGCGAAACACCTTGAACGGAGGCGTGCATTGTGACCTTGCTGCTGTTAAGTATTGGCGGTGCGTTTGGTGCAATGGCAAGGTATAAACTGGGTGCTGTTTTGCTCAGGCACGAGCCGCACAGATTTCCTTTTGGCACATTTATCATAAATATAATGGGTGCGCTGCTGCTCGGACTGCTTTGCGGCTTTGGCGTAAGCGGGAATCCTTACCTCCTGCTGGGTGATGGATTTTGCGGTGCGTTTACCACTTTTTCCACTTTTACGGTGGAAAGTGTACAGCTGATTCGCGGCAAAGCGGCAAAAAAGGCTGTCCTGTTTATTGTTTTGTCGGTTTCTGTGGGAATTGCCTTTTTTACTGTCGGGTATGGCGCGGCAGCCATTTTTAAGGGTTAGTTTCAGCAATATTCGAAATTTTTACAGATAAATAGATAAGAAAATTACAGTTGCATTTTAAACATAATTTAGGTATAACAATACTAGACGCTAACAAAAGGCTGATAGTATAAGTGTAATGAATCATTGCTTTTGATCGCATAAGGAGATGTGTTAATGATAGGGTCAATTTTTGCTGTGGATAATAAAGTATTATCGCTCATACAAAGGCGCCTTCGGTGTACCATATTGGATAAAGCAATGCCAATCATCACTTCATTAGGCACTTGTGGGGTGATTTGGGGCATTGTTATGGTTATTTTCATGAGGATGCGCAGTTATCGCAGGATTGGATTAATCATGTTTATTACTCTGGTGCTGTGTGCACTGATTACCAACCTTGTTTTAAAGCCGCTTGTAGCAAGACCGCGGCCCTGTCATATTTCTCCTCAAATACCACTGCTGATTCCCTGCCCAATGGATTACTCCTTTCCATCCGGGCATACCATGTCTTCCTTCGCGGCTGCAACGATTATTTTTAAAGTAAGCCCAACATTGGGTGCAGTTGCTTTTGTCGTGGCAGCACTGATTGCATTTTCCCGTCTTTACCTATTTGTGCATTATCCGAGTGATGTGTTCGCGGGCACAGTATTTGGACTCGCAATCGCGTGTAGTATGCTTTTAATTTTTCATCATTGATATACAAAATCTTTGAACATATTATAAACGAATACTTAAGCAAAGTAAGCGGGGAGGGCGTCGGCCTGCCCCGCTTTTATTATGAAAACAGCTGCCCGCTTTTCTTACTGAAATTCTTAACTGGATATAAAAAACTCCTTTTGATATCATAAAGATGATTTCACCAGCCAACTTTAAGAATCAAAAGAAAAATTTTTATAAAAATACAAAAGGTAACAGGTAAACCCGACATTAAAATTATATTTTTAAAATGGCATACTGCACGCCAAGCGAGGTCAGCGATAAAACCAGCCAGCAGATAAATCCAAGCAAAATCGGTTTGCCGCCGCTTTTCACCAGCTTTACAAGATTGGTGTTAAGCCCAATGGATGCCATAGCCATTACGATGATGAATTTCCCCGTCTGCGATAGAAAGCCGCTCATTCCGGACGGTATGGGCAAAAAGGTGTTAATAACAGAGGCTGCCACAAACCCAAGTACGAACCACGGAAATATTTTTATGATGGAGTAGTTGCCTTTTTGGTTTCCTGCGGTTTTTTTTGAAGTATAAAAAGCCAGAATTAATGTGACCGGAACAATCATCAGGGTTCTTGTCAGCTTGACGATTACAGCAAGGCTGCCTGCCGCGTTGCTGAAGGAATAACCCGCCGCCACAACGGACGAGGTATCATTGACCGCGGTTCCAGCCCAAAGGCCGAAGCTTTGGTCGTTCATACTGAGTACATGTCCAAGAAACGGGAACAAAAACGCAGCGATTACATTAAATAAAAATATGGTGGAAATGGAATGAGCGACTTCTTCATCGCTTGCATGGATAACCGGGGCGGTGGCGGCGATAGCGGAGCCGCCGCAGATGGCAGAACCGACGCCAATCAGCGTTTTTGTGTTGCCGTCAAGTTTTAAGAGTTTGCCAGCCAAAAAAGCGGTTAAAAATGCTGCGGTCAGCGTAAATGACATTAAAACGAGAGTCTGTTTTCCAACTTTAAAAACATTAAAAAGATTCATATCAAAGCCCAGTAAAATGATTGAATACTGCAACAGCTTTTTTGATGTATATTGTACACCGTCTTGCAGAAATGCAGGCCGTTTCCAAAAAGCCAAAATCATTCCGAATAAAATTCCAAGCACAGGGCTGCCGATAACGGGAAAAGTTTTTCCAAGCAGCCATGCCGGTATTGCGATAAGAGCAGCCAGTGCAATGCCCGGCAATTTGCTAACGATTGTTTTCAAAATATCTCCTCCTCTTTGCTGTCTATCATACGCCTTGACATAATATAAGTAAAATATTATTATCTAATTATAAACATAAGAAAATGATAATGATAATGGTAAGGGGGGAATCCAGACTGACTTTAAGACATTTAAAAATATTTGTCGCCGTTTGTGATAAGATGAATATGACGGCTGCAGCCGAAACACTTTTTATGTCGCAGTCCGCAGTTAGTCAGGCAGTATCCGAGCTTGAAAGGCATTATGATGTTCGGCTTTTTGAAAGATTATCAAAAAAGCTGTATCTTACGCAGGCTGGTCAGAAGTTGTTAAGCTATGCGCACCACATGATCCGCATGGACACGGAAGTGGAAAAAGATATGAAAACGCTGCATGAAAGCGGTTCTATCCGCATCGGTGCAAGCGTTACAGTCGGTGCTCATGTTTTGCCGGAACTTGTCTCACGGTTCAATCGATGTGATCCTCAGACGGATATTGAAGTTTTTGAGAATAATACGGAGATCGTTGAAAACCTGATTCTTCACGACCAAATTGATATTGGGTTGGTTGAGGGGGAAACCGCATCACCGGATATTCTGAACCTGGAATTTATGGAGGATGAACTGGTTCTGATTTGCGGGGCCAATCACCGCTTTGCAGATATTCCGGTAATTAAACCGTACGAATTGGAACAGGAAAATTTTATTATTCGTGAGAAAGGCAGCGGAACCCGAAAAACATTCGAAGACCGGATGACGGCAAATCATTTGACATGGAAAGTCAGCTGGACATGCAACAATGCAGATACAATCAAAATGGCGGTTGCACAGGGGCTGGGCGTTTCCGTTATTTCACGACGTGCAGTCGTAAATGAAGTAAAATCCGGTTTGCTCCGAATCATTTCTATTGAAGGAATTCGATTTGAACGCACTTTTAAAATCATATATCATAAAAATAAGTTCCTGAGCGAAGCAATGAAAAAGTTTATTGCGCTGTGTACCAGTGAAGAAGCAAATTTGTCTGGTACAGGAGAATAAATTTGTTGCGTTCTTGATTATTCCAATGGAGAGAATATATGATATAATAAGCCGAGATGATTTACAGTAAACTAAGAGGATATAACATAGAATTTGTAAAATTAGGCCGATAGAGGAATTCGTATTGCAGGAATTGTTAAAAATGCAGATAAATAGAAACGGAGCACACCATATGACACAGTCGACAAATGAGCAGAAAAAAGCCGTACCGGTGCAAAATTCAAAACAATGCCCTTTATATCGGCAGTGCGGGGGATGCCAGCTGCAAAACATGAGTTACCCACAGCAGCTGGAGTGGAAACAGGCGAGTGTGGAGCGTTCACTGGGAAAGTTTTACCGGGTGGAACCCATTATTGGGATGGAGCATCCGTACCACTACCGAAACAAGGTGCAGGCAGCGTTTGCGCTGGACAGGAATAAGCAGATTATCTCCGGAATCTACCAGTCAAATACGCATAAGATTGTGCCGGTGGATACGTGTTTCATCGAGGATGAAACAGCGGACCGTATTATTGTGACAATCCGCCGTCTTATGAAAAGCTTTAAAATGGAGCCGTATGACGAAATTTCAAGGCGAGGATTTTTGCGCCATGTACTGGTGAAACGTGGATTTTCAACAGGCGAAGTTATGGTGGTACTGGTAACGACATCATCGGTATTGCCCGCCAAAAATAATTTCATCCGAGCGCTGCGTGAAGTACATCCAGAAATTACCACTGTGGTGCTGAACGTGAACAGCCGTCATACAAGTATCGTATTGGGTGATACGGAAAAGGTGCTGTACGGGCCGGGATTTATCGAGGACAAACTTTGCGGTTGCACGTTCCGGATATCGGCAAAGTCATTTTATCAGGTCAACCCGGTGCAGACAGAGGTACTTTACAGAAAAGCAATCGAATATGCGGGGCTGACCGGTATGGAAACGGTAATTGATGCTTACTGCGGCATTGGAACAATCGGTTTGACTGCCAGCGGTCAAGCAAAGAACGTTATCGGTGTGGAATTGAATCAGGACGCGGTACATGACGCGATCGTAAACGCCCGGCGGAATGGAATAAAGAATGCATATTTTCACGCGGCGGATGCAGGAAAATTCATGGGCAGTATGGCGGAAGACAAGGAACGTGCAGACGTGGTATTCATGGACCCGCCACGCGCCGGCAGTGATGAAAAATTTTTAAAATCGTTGGTGAAACTGTCACCTGCAAGAGTGGTTTATATTTCCTGCAACCCGGAGACACAGGAAAGGGATATGCTGTATTTAACTGCGCATGGCTATCGGGTGGAGAAAATCCAGCCTGTCGATATGTTTCCCCACACAAATCACGTTGAGTGCGTGGTATTGATGTCGCGGGTAAAAGATTGAATGTACGGAAACTTCAGTGTTTAAGCCATTTCTGTGGCTTCTGGGTTTTCAAGCGGTCGTCTCAAAATGCGATTTTATCTGTTCGAGGGAATCAGTCCATAGGGGCGGTTACCCGGCGCGAGTGTACAGGATAGATGTTAGGGATTCGCGATACAACAGGATAGATGTTTTTGGAAGATTGGCAGAGTTGTGGGAATAGGTCGAAATACAGATTTTCAAACAATCGTTATCTGTCATGTGAACATTGTTGGTCCAGCCGATAGGCTTGATATAAAAAATATTTTTAAGGAGACTGATGTATGAAGAGTAATAACGCAAAGGAGATTGTGCGCTAACCGGGAGGTTGCGTAGAATCGAATACACGACCTCCCAATAGGATTTTTATAATCTGTTAGGAGGACAATCCCATGAATCGGGAAAACAAAAAGAAATCATTTGAAAAAGGATATTATAAAACACACGCTTGCAATGATTCGTTTACCTGCAAGGTATGCGGAAGAGCTGTAATGCCGGAAGGCGCCGGAACGGACCACAGAAATCACTGTCCGAACTGCTTATCCAGCCTTCATGTAGATGATGAGCCGGGAGATCGTCAGGCAGATTGCGGAGGAATCATGGAGCCGGTTGCCGTATGGGTCAGAAAAAGCGGAGAATGGGCAATCATCCACCGTTGTCGCATATGCGGAAAAATGAGTTCCAATCGTGTGGCTGCGGATGATAATCCAATGAAGCTCATGTCTATCGCTATGAAGCCGCTTACTTCACCGCCGTTCCCAATAGAACGTATTGAAGAAATGACAAGGCTTATGGGCGGAGATGGCACTGTAGAATAATATCCAAACAAAAGGACCTCCTAATCTATCCTTATGAGGATGGTTTAGGAGGTTTGTTTTGTGTAGTATTATTCATCCACATCCACCGTCACGCCGGTCTTGAATTCCACGGTGAATTTATCCTCGCAGACGTTGGCTTTTTCAATCAGCCGACGGACAAGCGGCTCGTCGTATTTCGTAATGGCGGTGGGCTGCAGAATATTTATTCAACGGTTTCAGTAGGAAATGCCATTGATTTCCATGACGCGATTCCTCCCGATAATTCAAGAACATCGTAGTCGTTTTCCAATAGAATAATCGCTGCCTTAGCCGCCATGTTACACCAGGTGTCCCAACAGTATACAACGATTGTTTTATTTTTCGGCAGTTCACCCAGTCTGTTCGGTAGTTGCATCAAAGGAATATGGGTAGCTCCAGCAACTTTTTCTTTCATTATATGCGGCGGGGCATTTCGCACATCAACAAGTAAAAACTTGTCCGGTTCGGATTTTGCAGCCTGCATAAAGTCCATTGGGCTGATAGTCGCCTCGATTTTCGATTTAAAATAATCCATTTTGCTCATGATTTTTTACTCCTTTTCAATTATATCAAGCAATTTGAATAACTGCGTGATTTCATCCCGATTCAGTTTTCCCAGAAATACATCCTCACAGTGTTTCATATCAGTCCACAGAGATGTTATAAGTTCTCTCCCTCCGTCGGTTAAAATAAGGCAATATGCGCGTCTATCCGTTGGGTGCTTGACACGCATAACGAGCTGCTTTTCTTCAAGCTGATCAATAATTTGCCCCATTGTTGTTTGGTCAACCCTTTGAAGAAGGGCGACCTCTTTCTGTGTAATGTTTTGATGTTCGTGAATAATCAGCATCGCACCATTCTGTTTCGATGTAATACCAGCCTGATTGAGGCAATCTGCAAAAAGCTCAAACATACGCTGCGATGCTTTTGCCAGCTTAAATCCCAAAGATTCTTCTATATTCATGACTAACCCCCAAAACATATTAAGTATTACTGATAATAAGTATAACTTACTATAATGAACTTTGTCAATCATTAAATTCGGATTTACATAAAAAACATTCCGAATGGTCTAGTCTCGGTTCTTTCGTCCAATGCTCTATTTATTGTTATGATATTATACTGCCTATTAAGGTAGAATGTAGTATTTAAGCCCTCGGTTTACCAATAAGTAAGGCACCCTACTTTGTAATCTCGTAGAGTGCCTTGCGGTATTCTCTGGGTTATGCTCCCACATTCATGGTCACGCCGGACTTGAATTCCACGGTGAATTTATCCTCATAGACAGTGACTTTTCCAATCTGCCGCCGGACGAGCGGCTCGTCGTATTCCGTTAGAGCGGAGGGCTGTTCCCGCAGGAAGGTGACCATATCTGCAATGCGTTTTTTCACTTCATCCCGTCCGGCGCTTTTCAGCTGAAGATTCTGTTTGTTCTCGCGTAGGCGGTAAATTTCCTCGGCGACATCCTCATAGTCGGTCTTAGAGCTGGCTAGTTTCAAAAGCTCGGCTTGAAGTTTCTCCAGCCGTTTGTCGGTGTCAGCAAGCGGCTGACCTTTTTCGGATTCCAGGGCGGCTTCGATGTTCCTTTGCAGGGTGGTAAGGAACGTATTCTTATCGCACAGTGTCGATTGATGGCGGCGACCAAAATCTGCTCGATTTAACTTTCCGACACCGTGCGCGCGTTGCAGAACAGACCCGTGTTTTCGAGCTGGCTGATGCAGCGCTAAACCACAGATTTTTTGCTCCGATTATACCCATGAACCCTGCGATAAAACTCTCCGCAGGTGCCGCAGAAAACGATGTTCGACAGGCAGTGGGTACTGCCGAAGTTTCGTTTTTTGCCGTTCTGACTGGTATGAACGCGTCGGTGGCGCACCCGTTCTTCCTGCACCTGCATGAAAATCTTGCGAGGAATAATCCCCTCGTGGATGTTTTCCACGTAATACTGCGGAACAAGACCGTTGTTCTTAATCCGCAGCAGGATTACCTGAAAGAAAAATATAACGTAAACCTGACAGATGAGAAGGAAATAGACCCGAAAAAATGAACGAGCAGACAGCGGAAGCAAAACGATTTATGGAAAGTAGCGGGATTTTCTCCGGGGGAAGTTTCCCACCGGCGATGAAGCCATGCAGAAGAAGGTGGCCGAACACCTTCAATTTTTGCAGGAACATGGCACGCAGATGGGTGCAAAAGCCAATCTTGCTTCCACTCGATTTTTGGCACAAGATAACTTTCACAGAAACATGCTGGAGGATCAGCAGATTGGATTAAGTTATTATCTCCTTGCCATCGCTGAAAAATTTGCATGTTCCCATGCTTCTTAAGGTAATCTCAACGGTGGTTCGCAACATATGCAGGCCACCGTTATTTTATCAATTTCGTATAAGAGTTTTATTTTTAAAGGTCAGAGCTGAAAAAATTCTGGCGTTTTTATTTTGGCCTCTGGCTTTTAAAAGACTGTTATTTATGAAGTTTACCTGTGTTAGATTCTCTTCTATATTCCAAGGGAGTTAAGCCGACGGCCTTTTTAAACTGTTTGGCAAAGTAAGAAGTGTCGTTAAACCCAACGGATTCTGCAATATGGTTTACGGGTTGATCGGTACCCCTAAGCAGATTTTTTGCTTCATTTATGCGGATGTTAAGTAGAAGTTGGAGTGGCGTCATACCGAATTTACGTTTAACAGACCGGATGATATGCGCCGGATGGAATGAAAATTGTTTCGAAATTTCCGACAGAGTGATCTGCTTTTGATAGTTGATCGTAAGGTAATCATATATATCAGCTACAAAGTCCTTTTGAGGGGCATCTTCATTTGTATCGCAAAGTAAAGTAAAAATTTTCAAAAATATAATTTGATACTCGATTTGAGAAATAGCAGATGAGTAAAAAAGCTTTGCGCGGTGGTATCTGTCGATTCTCACTTGTGAGATAGCGTCCATATACTCTTCCATCTGTTTGTAATTCTCAGCTCGAATGGCACCGTATTGCGGAACAGAAACGTTGAAAGGATCCTTTTTATAATATTTGTTTTTGTTCATTTTGGGCAGTGTAGCTGCAGACGGGGTGTCGGAATAGAAAAACTGTCCCTCCGTAAAAAAGTGAAGCCAAGAAAAGGTGGTGTCTGTTTCGCAGCATTTAAATCCCTTATGGACATTGTTAGGAGGTAAGATTAAAAACTGTCCTGGCTCAACGATGAATTTTTGTTGATTTTCTTCCATATACAATATTCCGGAACGAACGAAAATGAGGTCAAACGTATCGTATATGATTCGTCTTTCATGGATGTCACCTTCACGGTACATCGAAATTCCACCGACGATCAGATGAGGTACCGGGGGGCATTGATAATTTATATATAACATCTTTTACTTCACCAACCTGTTTATCATGTTAATATTATCATATCATAATATCTTAAAAATAGCAAAACTGCAATACTTGTTGTATTTAGTGGCGATAATTTTGGAATGAATTGATCAATTTTGTTTTATTTAAAATATCAATATTATCTTATTGATTGTCAATAATGTCTGTTTTATAACCGGAGAACAGCATATATACTAAAAATAGAAATCGGTGCGCACCGTAATTAGTTATGTTGGATATATTGCTTTGTGTTGAGAGGGCGAGGTGAATAATGATTTTATTATTCTTCTCTGATGATTGCAACATTGCAAATTCAGAGGAAAAGATACTAGGAAAATGCAATGTTAGAGATTTTTAAAAATAATAAGGGTGGGGAGATATTATGCTAAATGTTTTGAAAAATTATAAATTCTCTTTGATTTTGCTGAGCGGCGTATTTGTAGGCGCAATACTTGGCGTAATCATGGGTCCAAAGGCTTCTGTTTTACAACCGTTTGCAACTGTGTTTTTAAATATCGTTTTTTGTCTCATTGTTCCATTGGTGTTTGCATCTATTTCGAACTCCATTGCAGGCATGGTCAATATTAAAAAACTGGGGAAAATCCTCGGAATCTTGCTTGGAGTTATTGTAGCAACAGGTTTGATCGCATCTGTGCTTTCCCTTATCACAGTTTTTATCTTTAACCCTGCACAGGGGGCACATCTTAACCTCACAAACGATTTTAAACCCACCGCTGCCGACACCTCCATCAATTTTGTCAATATGATTACCGTATCCAATTTCACCGACTTGCTTTCCTTGTCACACATGATGGCGTTGATTGTATTTTCAATTCTATTCGGTGTTGCCGTTAGTATGTCCGGCGAGGCTGGTGAGCCTGTGGCGAAGCTGTTGAGCAGTCTGACGGCTGTACTTAGCAAATTTGTTACGATAGTCATGTATTATGCACCAATCGGTATCGCATGCTACTTTGCATCTCTAATTGGCAGCATGGGAACACAAGTTGTCACATCAATACTTCGTTTGTCGGTGATATACGCAGTATTTTGCGTGCTTTATTTTATACTGTTTCATTCTCTCACTGCCTTCGCTGGCGGCGGCGTTGAAGGACTCAAACGCTATTGGAAATATATCTGGATGCCCTGCGCCACGGCCGCGGGTACATGCAGCAGCAGCGCAAGCCTGCCCGTAAACCTCATAGCCACCGAAAAAATGGGAATTCCGAAGGATATCAGAGAATTGGTGATTCCGTTGGCCGGACTTACCCACAAAGATGGCGTTGTGATTGTGCAGATTATGAAGATCGTTTTTCTGTTTGGCGTTTTAGGAATTCCTCTTACAGCTGGCGATATACCTAAGGCAATCTTAGTGGCGCTAATCAGCGGTATGATCGTAGGCACGATCCCGAGCGGCGGGTTTATCGGCGAAATGTTTATCTGTACTGCATTTGGTCTGCCGACAGCAGTGGTTCCGATCATTGTGATTATGGGGACAATCACTGACCCGTTCTGCACAACAACCAGCGTCACAAGCCAGCCGGCCATTTGTATGGTAATAGCCAGGCTCGTGGAAGGAAAAGGTTGGATAAAGAAACAAACTACACTGGAGACTCAAGTTCCCAATTATCAAAAGATAGGTGAAAGCGAAAATGCAAAATAACAAAAACTTGGATACCGCACGTGATATTGTTCACAAGGATGCGGGCGATATCTATCTTGGCAACCTTAATACAGTGGATACGGATTTGAAACTACCTGCAAAGGGTACACGTGGCTCGGAGATCCAATGGCGCTCTGGGGAAATTCTGTTCCTAGGCCACGACGGAAAAATAACCAGGCCCACTCATGGTGTGGGGAACCGTATCGTTTCATTGACTGCAACGCTTACTTACCAGGACGCCGTGTTCGAAAAACCATTCTCTGTTACAGTGATAGAACAGCCGAACTCAGGTTACATAAAGGCCGTGAATCCGGTGAACATTGTGTCAAAAGTACATGAAGCGCCTAAACTTCCAGCGGTTGTAATCGTTGAAAAAGACACAGGCAATTTTACTACTGCAAAAGTACAATGGGATGTAATTGAGGAAAAGTTCTTCAACCTGGCCGGAAACTTTACAGTTTTCGGCCAGGTCGAAAACTCCGAAATACAGGCAACCGCGAGTGTCAGCATGATAGAGGAGAAACCACAGACTCTAAAATATCCCAACGAGAAGCAGGTGTTCAGTTTTTCAAATGAGAGAGTCCGCTTAAGAGGGGATTCGTTGTTTTCGGATGCTCAGAAATCATTTTTGCAGTATCTGTTAAGTGTAAATGATGATCATATGCTTTACAACTTCAGGACTGCGGCTGGACTCGATACAAAAGGCGCTATGCCGATGACCGGATGGGATTCGCCCGACTGCAATTTAAAGGGCCATACGACGGGGCATTATCTTTCCGCCCTTTCTCTGGCATATGCCGCCACCCACAATGATCAGCTCAGAGAAAAGCTGAATTATATGGTGGAAGAACTAGAAAAATGTCAGAATGCAATGTCCTCGATGCCAGGATGCCGTGAAGGTTTTCTAAGCGGGTATTCCGAAGAACAGTTTGATTTGCTCGAAGTATACACCACTTATCCGAAAATTTGGGCTCCTTATTATACGTTACACAAGATTATGGCAGGTTTACTGGATAGCTACAGGTTTGCACATATTGACCGGGCGCTTACGGTATGCTCCCGGTTGGGAGATTGGGTTTATAACCGTTTAAGCATATTACCCAAGGAAAAGCTTAATAAAATGTGGTCGATGTATATCGCTGGTGAATTCGGCGGGATGATGGAAGTCTTGGTTGACCTGTATTTTATTACCAAGAATGTGAATTATTTGACGACAGCAAGTTATTTTGTCAATGATAAGTTGTATTTCCCAATGAGCGAGAATGTCGACACACTGGAGGATATGCATGTAAACCAACACATTCCACAGATTATTGGGGCAATAAAGCTTTTCGAGGCGCAGGGAGACGACAAATATTTCAAAATTGCCAAAAACTTTTGGCAGATAGTCACTCACGGCCACCTTTATAATATAGGCGGCATAGGAGAAAATGAGATGTTCAAAAGCAGTGGAAAAGTTGCTTCCTATATATCAGATAAAACGGCAGAGAGCTGCGCAACTTACAACATGCTTAAGCTGACAAGGGAAGTTTTTATGTATTTACCCGAAAAGGCTTATATGGACTATTATGAAAAAGCGCTCCTCAATCACACATTATCCGCCTGTGATTTTTATGAGGCAAGTGGCGGCACCACATATTTTATGCCACTTGCCCCGGCTTCTCAAAAGACTTTTCAAACGGCTGAAAACACCTGCTGTCACGGAACCGGACTAGAAAGTCCCTTTAAATTTACAGACGCGATCTATTTTTACAATACAGACGCACTTTATGTAAATTTGTACATTCCCTCTGAAGTGGTATGGACGGAGAAGACCGTAGTAATTCAACAAGCAGCAGAGAATGAAAATTCATCAGAATTTTCCATAAAAATAAACGGCACAGCAAAGTTTGTCTTAAAGCTAAGAAAACCAAATTGGGTAGCCGATGACGTGGATATTCTAATCAATGGAAAAATCGAGAAAAGGCTAACCTTAAGGGACGGCTATTTTGAGATTGAGCGTTTGTGGGATGATGATGTTGTGCAAATCCGCCTCCCGCTTTCGTTTCATCTCGATCACACACCTGATGATTCAGCGTTATCAGGAATCTCTTATGGCCCATATACCTTAGTGGCATTAAGCGATAGCTCTGAATATCTTACTCTTGATGTAAGTGATGAAAATATTAACAGCAAGATGAAAATAAAAGAAGTTGGTAAAAGGTTTGAACTTGATGGAATAACATTTGTACCAATCAATCAGATAAATTGCCAGACCTACAGTGCATATTTTAGAGTGAAATGAGAACGAATGCGCTTGCATAAAAAATGCTTTTTTGTACTTTAAAACCAAAGGGCAGAAACAAGTTCTAAAATACAAAGGCTGATGCCATGCGGATTTAACTGCATGGCATTTTTTTGTATAACGAAACCTCCGGGCTGTTGAACAGAGCCCCAGACAACAGACAGAGAAGAGAATCTCCCAGCGTAGAAAAGCGCTGAATTATAGCAGCTGGCACCGCTTTTCATAAGGCATCAGTTATTGCTTCGGCCACTTCAATAACCTTGTCATTGGGAAGTATCCTAGGAGCTATCGGCTACGAGATCCAATCAGATGGTAATATTATCAAAGATATATCAGATGCGACTTTACGCGAGCCACGCCTTTAGTGTAAAGACGTGGCTCATATAAATTATATGGGGTAGGGGATAGTGGTTAAACTGCTGCATGGAAGATTAGATTCCTCACTTGACCAAAATTCGAAATTCCTTTTCTATATATTGATTTTTGATATATGCAATTCCTTGTTGTGACAATCCATGTAAATAGCATCGTCGGAACAGCCGCGCCGAGGCAATCGGTACTAATTTGAATATTGCATTCAAACATACTTGCGAAATCGTTACATTCTTGAGTCGTTTTAAACAAGAGATCGTTATGGTAACCATCATTTATCATGTGTTCAAAGATTCTATTAATTTTTCTAAAGGATGATATGAGATAGGGGATAGGTGCTAAACTGGGAAATTAGCATTAAGCTTTTCTGTAGGACTAGACTTCCTGCGCTAATACCAATAACTGTTTTTCGATCTACTAATTCTTGAAAAATGGATAAATAACTATTTCCCATGTCTATAACAGAACCTCTTTCATGTCGTAGAAGAAATGATACTTTTACTTAAAAATGTTTTGTTGCCTGCCTTTATAAACAGTACAACAGCTAAAACAGTAAACGGCAGCCCTCCGACAAGACCGGTAATAGCCGGGCCGAGCAGCATGTTATACCCGCCTTTTACCAGATAAAGTGGAAAACCCGCACCGGCATTTACCACCGAATGAATCATGGCGGCCGGAATAACGCTTTCAAGTTTGATGGATATGTAACCTTCAATAACTCCCAGCACCAAACAGAATACAATCATTGCTAAAATGCCGGGCCATGGATAACCCGCATACTTGGTTCCGTAATTATGCCCCATCACAATAACCGGTAAATGCCATACGCCCCATATCACTCCGGTGACGGCTAATGCGGTTCTATCGGATAAAAACATGCGTAATTTTGGAAGCAGATACCCCCTCCAGCCAAGTTCTTCACCCAATGTCGGAATGATATTGATAATAGGGCCAATGACCGCTACCTGCAGAACCTGAACAACCAGCAGAGAAGATGCGGAAAGCCCCGGCTTACCGCTTGAAGCAACCAATCCTTTTAAAACAGTAAGCTCCGGGTCAAATGAACCCGGGAAAATCAGGAAATAGACCGCTCCACTCAAAAGCAATAAGACTGTAGGTCCAAAATATACAAGCAGATACTGTTTCATATGTCCCTTAAAGTGTGGGCGCAGATACATATTGTGAAAGCCCTCTTTTGTTATAAGCCGTGTTAATATATTGCACAGTGCAGGGACAAACATAGCTGCTGCGAGAATTACTATTGATAGGCCGTTTCCGTAGGTTAGTCCGCAGATCGGTATCAGTAAAAACACAATCCAAGCAATAACGATTGTAAGCGTAATAAACAGAATCAGCCGTTTCTTTGCCACCGACTTCTCAAGTTCCATAATAACCTAGCCTCCTGATTTTTAATCTTCGCAGCTGTTGATTTGCAGCTTTTCGGTGATATTTTTATAACGCTGTTCGTTAGAAAGCACGGAGAAAGCTGGATTATGAGCTATCACATCAGCCATGCTTTTTCTGATAGTTTTTTCATCTCGCGGAAGAGCATCTCCAAGATCAAGTTTATTAAGCCAGTCATCAAGAAGGTCAAAAAATTCGTCGCCATGCAAACTCAGTGGATATATATTGCTTGTTAAAATCTCTGTATATTTCTGCAGCATCTCAAGCGCCTTATCATTGTTCTTCTGAGAAATATACCCCTGTGCGGCGGATATATATATACCAACTAGGACGCCCGGGTGCAGATGCCTCATGTCAAACACTTCCGCTACTGAAAGCGCGCGTCGCAGCACCTCGTCAAATTTGGAAGGGTGATCCGTACACAGCATAAGGTAAGCGGGGAAAAAGTTGAACAGAACGACGATATTCTGATAAATCCCGACTTGCAAAACGGATTTTGCCTCATCGGCGCGTCCCGCCATTTGGTAAGCAGAGGCTAAAATCGATTCGGGAGGCATAGCGGGCGAGACAGTACCATCAAGCAGCTCCAACGCAGTATTCGAATCACCGACAGCAAGGCAGCAGAAGGCATCCATGTACAAAGCTTGCTTCGTAAGTGACACGTCGTTGCTTTCCTCTTTGACCCTGATAAAAAGAGCCTTAGCTTCCTCAATCAAAGGTGCCAGTTTCTGGGGGTCCTTCAGCAGTTCAACATGATTGATCATCAGTATCCCCATTTGCAGCAGTAGCGGAAAGCATGAATAGTATTTTTTTACGATCTCGCGGCAGTCTTCCATCACCGAATCAAACGGTTTTGACGTAAAATCAGCCGACAGACTCCGGTACAGCTTCTGGATATCCTCTTTTGTCATTTGCGGCTTATAATCAATTAAATCATCAATGCTGATATTAAAATACGAAGCGAGCAGCGGAAGAAAAGTAACATCAGGATAGCTCTGCTCGGTTTCCCATTTTGAAACGGACGCCTTAGTAACCCCAATATAATTTGCCAGATCATCCTGAGTGATGCCTTTTTCCCTGCGCTTATTAATAAGCACTTTAGCAATATTTATTTCCTTCATATAAATCACCTCAGTTCATATTTTAGTTGGAAGCCTGAAGTAATTCAATGGATTTGCAGTTGATAAAGATTAAAAAATTCAACCTGTGCGATACTCAGTCAATTTTTATGTTACTTTTTCAAATTCAGCTGTCAAATCAAGCTGAGAGAATAGCATAAAAATAGGTTCCTACATCCTACATTATGATAAGAACCTATACAAGCTGGTCTAATGCGAAGTTCAGATAGTTATTATGTAATACCATTTAAAAACAGCTTATCCAATATTGCATATATCACTTCTGCCATTATTCCACCGTTCCAAAAGAAGAATGGTAAAATAGTTTTTGTTGTAAACATGCAGCGTATAGAAAAGCTGGGGCAGGCAGTGTTACTGCTGAAATAATGAACGCAGAAACTATAATCAGAGCAGAAATTAAATATCAAAATTATTTTTCATCGTCCTGAATCCGATTCATCCGATAACCAATGCCAATATGTGTCTGAATATAAATGGGTTTGGAAGGGTCTTTCTCTATTTTCTTTCGGAGCGTTGCCATAAACACCCTGACCAGTGAGGGGTCAGCCTCCGCCGGGTTAGGCCAGACATGACTCAAAATATAATTATGAGTCAGCACTTTCCCGACGTTTTTTGCCAAGAGGCAGACCAGCTTATATTCAATGGGGGTCAGATGGATATCCGCATCTTCTACGGAAACCGCTGCCGCGGAATAATCAATTTTTAAAGCGCCGTTCTCAAAGAATACCTCGTCTTTGATGGGTCGGTTATCATAGTTCATTTTTCGGATGGCCACGCGTATTCTTGCCAAAAGTTCCTCTACGCTGAAGGGCTTTGTCAGGTAATCATCAGCCCCAGCGTCAAGGGCGTCAATTTTATCCTTATCCTCACTTCTGGCGCTTACAACAATAATCGGATGATTTGACCATGTGCGAACCTTCCGAATGACTTCCATGCCGTCCACATCCGGAAGCCCCAAATCAAGAATGATGATATCCGGATTTCTGGAAGCGGCCTGCAAAATTGCAGACTCCCCGGTGGAAGCCGTAATCAGTGTATAGAAGCGGGATGCATTCAATGTTGCTGTAATCAGGTTTCGAACTGCCTTGTCGTCTTCCACAACCAAAACCAATGTTTTATCCAGCATGATTTACCTCCTCCAGTCGCAAAGTAAATCCAAACACAGTACCGTGCGGCTGATTGTCCTTGACATAAATTTCCCCGCCGTGGGCATTGATGATGGATTTGCATAGCGAGAGTCCAAGTCCGAGCCCTCTTCTGCTGTCACCAATTTCATTATTGGCCGTATAAAACATGTCAAATATCTGTTGTTTGTCTTTGTCTGAAATGCCTTTTCCGTTGTCCGCAATTTCAACAATGACCCATTGATCCTGCCGGAATGCGCGGATTATAATCTGTGAACCAATCGGTGTGTACACAATGGCGTTGTTTACGATGTTGATAATCAGCTGGACAATTAAATGGCCGTCAACCTGAACCATCAATAAGTCATTTTCCAGAACGGTATTAATCTGATGCTCTGAACTGTGCCTGTCAATATGGAGCAGTGCTTCCGAAATTAAATCCTGAACCAATTCCGGCTGCGTCTGAATTCCTAATCTGCCATCATCAATTCTGGTGACAGCAAGAATGTTTTCCACCAGATTAATCAGCCACAGGGAATCTTCATAAATATTTTCCAGGAGTTTATGCGTCTCAATCTCATCAATATCTGTTCCATCGGACAAAAGGATGCTTGCATTACCGGATATACTGGTAAGCGGGGTTCGCAGGTCGTGCGAAATAGCCCTCAGAAGATTCGCGCGCAGCCTTTCCTTCTCTGCATTCATCATTGCCTGATTCTGTTTTTCGTTCAGATTGTACTTTTCAATCGAAAACGCAATTTCATAAATCATACCGTCTAAAAGGGAACGTTCGAAAACCTCCAGTTCATTTCCGTGCTGTATTGGAATTCCGATGACGGCCAAAACAGTGTCCCTCCCCTTAACAGGCAAATAGAGTGCTTTGGCGCCGGGCAAGGTGTCGGTTGAAATGCCGGCAGGCTTCCGGTTGCGGTAAACCCAAACCGCGACAGCATATTCTTCTTCGCTAGAATACTCTGCGGGCAGGGGGCTGGCAGGGTCGGTATTGTAAATGTTTGGCTTTTGAAGTTCCCCGCCCACTACGCGAAAAAACAGTACAGATTGATTTAAGAGTCTGGAAAGCTGCTGGGAGGATTTTTCAACAATTTCATCAAATTCGTTTGCACGCTGCAGTTTTCGGCTCGTTTCCAACAAAATGCCCGTACGGTGAGCATTGACTGCCGCCGCCTTGGCCTGATATTTTACACGCATCGTAAGGGAACTTGTAATCAGGGAAGCAATCAGCATAATGAGGAAAGTTACCGGGTAATCCGGACCATATGCACTCAAGGTGAATCTAGGTTCAATGAAGAAAAAGTTATAGACTATAACGCTCAGTACGGAAGAGGTCAACCCATAAATCCTGTCGCTCGTCTGGTTGGAGATGATTAGCACACCCAAAATGTAAATGGTAATGATGTTAATCTGAACAAAATGAAGTGTGTAAAATATAATACCGATCAGCGTGCACAGTGCTAAAATCCCGATGGTTTTCAGCAAATCGGGTAAATTTAAATTCACCTGAAATCGTTTTTTAAGCGATGGAGTGTGATAAGAGGGCAGAATGTCAGGAATAATGTAAACATCCATATTAGGTGCAAGCGCCGTAAGCCGTTCCACAAAATTGGGCTTGGGCAGAAAGAGTCGGGGTTTGTTGTTCGAACGTCCCATAACAATTTTGGAAACACCGCTGACTTTTGCGTACTGCGAAATTTGGTATGGCACATCATCGCCATAAACCGTTGCTATTTTTGCCCCAAGCTGCTGCGCAAGTTTCAAATTTTCGCGAAGGTGCGCCCGATTTTTGCCGTTTAACTCCCTTGTGTGTAGTGTTTCAACAAAAAGTGCTGTAAAGGAAGCGTGGAACGCGCTTGCAAATCGTGCGGCGGTGCGGATCACTTTGGCGTTTGAAGGGGAACTGCTCAGGCAGACAAGTATGTGTTCACCCGTATAATATGGCACATCGTGGACTTCAGTCCGGCTTGATTCCACCTCTTTATTCACTTTATCTGCAATTCGGCGGAGTGCTATCTCACGAAGGGCGACAAGATTATCGCGTGTAAAAAAATGATCCAGTGCACGTTTGGCCTGTTTTTCCTTATAAATTTTTTTTGCGTTTAACCGCTCAATTAAAACATCCGGTTCAATATCGACCAGTTCCACCTGTGTGGCTTTGTCAAAAACAGAATCAGGTACCCTTTCCTTCACCGTAATATGGGTGATGGAGGCAACAATATCATTGAGGCTTTCCAGATGCTGCACGTTGAGAGTGGTAAAAACATTGATCCCGGCGTTTAAAAGTTCCTCAATATCGTCGTAGCGCTTGACATGCCTGCATCCCGCTGCGTTTGTATGGGCGAGTTCATCCACAAGAATTAATTCCGGCCTGCGTTTTAACGCCGTGTCCAGATCGAATTCATTCACTACAATCCCACGGTAGGCAACTTTTTTTACAGGAATGTCCTCAAACCCCTGCGCCAAAGCCATGGTATCGGGGCGGGAGTGCGGTTCGATGTAACCCAGTACAACATCCGCCCCAGCCTTTTGCTCAGAATGGGCGGCATCCAGCATGGCGTAGGTTTTGCCCACACCTGCTGCGTATCCAAAAAATATTTTAAGTTTGCCTCGTTTGGCTTTGCTCTCCTGATTATTGATAATTTTCAGCAGTTCTTCTGGGGTCGGACGTATGTCGCTCATTCAGTTCACCTCCGGGTTTACTAAAGTCAATTACAGTTTGAATTTGATTAAGATACTTTATCATTTGCAGGGGTCCAGCCGATGGTAATTGACTTATAAAATACCGTCAAGCGCCAGATTAACCTTCAGAACATTCACCGTATCCTCGCCGAATATATTTAGAAATTTTCCATTCGTATATTTGGCAATGATATCACGAACTTGCTGTGCAGGTAAGTTTCTGGCTTTGGCGATTCGCTCCACCTGATAATCTGCGGCTGCGGGGGAAATGTCCGGGTCAAGCCCGCTGCCGGAACAGGTAACGAGATCCTCCGGAATTGGAACACCCTTTTTCTCCGGATTAGCGGCTTGTATTTTATCAACCCGCTCTTTGACTAGCTTTTTATACTGTTCGCTTGCGGGACTTAAATTAGAAGGAACCGCATACATCAAAGCCTTCCCGTTTTCATCCTGAAATGTTTTCGTGTCTATATTCATAATACGGCCCCACAGGTAGCCGTCACCTGTGAATTGCTGCGCCAAAAGCACGCTGCCGTATTTCTTACCGTTTATTTCAATTATACTACCGTTTACCTGATTATGAAACAAAAGCTGGGAAATTCCGGTGACAGCCAACGGATAGAGTAAGCCGCAGAGTAACGTAAAAATCAACAGTGCACCGAGTGCTTTTGCCAAAACGGATTTAATCAGTTTCATAAAAATGCACCTCCTTAAGAAACGCCGAACGCGGTCAGCAAAATATCAATGAGTTTAACAAAAACAAACGGTGCCGCAAGTCCGCCAAGACCATAGATAAACAGATTCCTTGAAAGCAGCTTTTTCGCCGGAACTTCGCGGTATTTCACACCCTTTAGCGCAAGCGGAATCAGGGCGACAATAATCAGCGCATTATAAATGATGGCTGACAAAATAGCTGTATTCGAACTGTGGAGCCCCATGATGTTCAGTACCGCGAGTCCGGGATACAGGCTCATGAACATGGCGGGAATAATAGCGAAGTATTTTGCCACATCGTTTGCGATGCTGAAAGTAGTCAGCGAACCTCTGGTCATTAAAAGCTGCTTCCCAATGCGAACAATATCAATCAGCTTAGTCGGTGAAGAATCAAGGTCAACCATGTTGCCTGCTTCCTTTGCCGCCTGCGTTCCGGTGTTCATTGCAACCGCAACATCCGCCTGAGCAAGCGCGGGAGCGTCGTTTGTTCCATCGCCCGTCATTGCAACCAGATGTCCCTGCTTTTGAAAATTCCGAATCATCTCCAGCTTGCCTTCCGGCGTCGCTTCGGCAAGAAAATCATCCACACCGGCTTCCGCGGCAATTGCCGCAGCGGTCATAGGGTTGTCGCCGGTGATCATAATCGTTTTAATCCCCATCTTCCGAAGGTCGGCGAATTTTTCTTTCACACCGCTTTTGATAATGTCTTTCAGATGAATGACGCCCATCACCTTGCCGTCCTTTGCCACAACAAGGGGAGTTCCTCCGCTATTGGCAATCCGCCTGACTGTATCATCACATTCCTGTGAATAGGTTCCCTGCAAGTTGAGGACATATTCCTTAATTGCGTCGGCCGCACCTTTGCGGATTTGTGTGCCATGAAGGTTCATACCGCTCATCCTTGTTTTCGCGGTGAATGGAACAAACTCCGGGGAAGAGCCGCCAAATTCCCGCCCGCGGATACCAAACTCTTTTTTGGCAAGGACTACAATACTTCTGCCTTCCGGTGTTTCGTCCGCAAGGGATGAAAGCTGGGCCGCATCGGCGAGTTCCTTGATATCTACACCATCTACGGGAATAAATTCCGAAGCCTGCCGGTTGCCAAGCGTAATGGTTCCGGTTTTATCCAGCATTAAAATATCCACGTCGCCCGCGGCTTCAATTGCCCTGCCGCTCATCGCGAGTACGTTGGCCTGATTCAGCCTGCTCATACCTGCAATACCGATGGAGGAAAGGAGTGCGCCGATGGTAGTTGGAGCAAGGCAAACCAAAAGTGCAACCAGTGCGGTGATGGAACTTGGATTCGCAATGCCCGCCTGTTTGGCAGCAAATTCGGAATAAGGATACAGCGCGGCCGTCACCAGTAAAAAGATGATGGTTAAGGCAATCAGAAGAATTTGCAGTGCAATCTCATTCGGCGTCTTTTTCCTGGAGGCACCTTCCACCATGGCGATCATTTTATCCAGAAAGCTTTCACCGGCCTCACTGGTTACACGAATGATCAGCCAGTCCGAGATGACGGTTGTCCCGCCGGTCACTGCGCTGCGGTCGCCACCGCTTTCCCGAATTACAGGAGCAGATTCACCGGTAATCGCGCTTTCATCCACTGAGGCCGCCCCGTCGACCACTTCGCCGTCCGCGGGAATCTGTTCCCCGGCCAGTACGATAACAAATTCGCCTTTTTTCAGTTCAGAGGAAGAAACTTTTTCAATTTGATCTTTCTGTTCTGGCGACGGAATTTTACTGGCGGGCACATCTTTTTTTGCAGCGCGCAGCGAATCCGCCTGTGCCTTGCCGCGGCTTTCGGCAATCGCCTCCGCGAAGTTTGCGAATAAAACTGTAAACCATAGGATGATGGAAATACTTAGTATAAAACCCGGGTGCGCGTCGCGGATGCCAAACAGTGAAACAAAATAGAGAACCGTTGTAAGAATGGATGCAACATAAACAATAAACATCACCGGATTTTTGATTTGCGTTTTGGGGTTGCATTTTATTACGGAATCCTGAATTGCCCTGCTGATCATTTCTTTATCTGCAAACGCGCTTTTTTGATGCGAACTCATATGAAAACCTCCTTAAGCAAGCATTTGAAAGAAATCGGCGATCGGCCCAAGTGCCAGTGCCGGGAAGAAACTTAATGCGCCAATCAGAATGATGATGAAAATCAGCAGTCCGACAAACATTGTGTCATGCGTGGGCAGGGTTCCGACTCCTACTGCAACTTTTTTCTTCTGTGCAAGGGAACCGGCCATTGCCAGCGCGGCGACCATGGGTACATATCTGGCGAAAATCATTAGAATTCCGGTTGAAAGATTCATAAATATCGTGTTGGCATTCAGCCCGGCAAAGGCTGAGCCGTTATTTCCGCCCGCCGACGTAAACGCATACAGAATCTCCGAAAATCCATGTGCGCCGGTATTTGTAAGGCCTGATGCAACACTCGGCACCATGCTTGCAACACCGCTGCCGATCAAAATAGCAACCGGTGTTGCCAGGCAGAGCAGAACCGCCATTTTCATTTCATACGGTTCAACCTTTTTACCCAAATACTCCGGCGTCCTGCCAACCATCAGCCCGGCAATAAACACAGTAAATATTGCAAATCCAAGCATGCCGTACAGGCCGGAACCGACTCCGCCGAAGATCACTTCTCCAAGCTGAATCAAAAGCATTAGAATCATGCCGCCAATCGGCGTAAAACTGTCGTGCATTGCATTCACAGAACCATTCGAAGCCGCCGTAGTAAATACCGCCCATGTGCTGGAGGATGCAATCCCGAAGCGCGTTTCTTTTCCTTCCATGTTGCCGCCGGATTGGGCAACGGACGAAACGTTAACTGCACCGTTTTGTGCCAGTTGAGGGGTGGCCTGAAGCTCATTTGTCAAAACGACGCCAAGACAAACGGCCATCACCAAAAACATTGCAAGGAAAATTGCGACTCCCTGTCGTTTATCCTTCACATTTCTGCCGAATGTAAAACACAGTGCCGCAGGGATCAACAATATTGAAATGAGTTCGATTAAATTTGATGCCGCTGTTGGGTTTTCAAACGGATGCGCGGAGTTCATTCCAAAAAATCCGCCGCCGTTTGTCCCCAGCTGCTTGATTGCAATTTGGCTGGCCGCAGGACCCTGCGGAACCACTTCGCTGGTAACGACAGTGCCGTCCGAAAGGGTAATCGGTTCAATCAAATTTACGGTATCGTAGCTGTTGAAGTTTTGGACAACACCCTGAGAAGCCAACAAAATTGCGGTTATCAGGGAAAGCGGAATCAGAATGTATAAAACAATTTTGGTCAAATCAGCCCAAAAGCTTCCAAGTCCGGTTTCCTGTACTTTTACGAACCCGCGAATCAATGCAAAAAGTACGGCAATTCCCGTTGCGGCCGATAAAAAATTCTGTGCCGTAAAACCGAGCATCTGGGTAAGGTAACTCATAGAACTCTCCCCAGCGTAAGCCTGCCAGTTTGTATTGGTCACAAAGCTGACGGCGCTATTGAATGCCAAATCCCATGAAACCGCCCCAAAATGCTGCGGATTCAACGGTAACACGGCCTGTAAAAAGCTCAATAGAAAAAGAAATAAAAAACCAAACAAATTAAAAAGTACAACCGCTCCGGCATACTTTTTCCACGTCATCTGCTCGTCGCGGTTCACTTTAAGTGTTTTGTAAAAAAAGCCTTCAACCGGTTCCAGTGCTCTGGACAAAAAAACTTTCTCGCCGTTCATTACCTTTCCAATATAGTTACCAAGCGGTATGGCAAGAGCAATGATAATGACGAGATAAAAAATCACCTGTAATACTTCTTCATTCATGTTTTATCGCTCCTAAATAGAATATAAACCAGATAAACCAGCAATGCTCCAAAAATCAAACCGGTTATTCCAACAACGATTTCCAAATATATCCCTCCGTTTCTTTTGACAGTATATCACTGGGATTGTAATGATGGTGTTAGGGTTTTGCCAATGATATTAAGATTGTGAAAAGATTCATAATTATACGTAATGAATATTATCCGATATCGTTGTGGCAGAATAAGCGAAAACAAGGTAACTTTTTTATCAATATAACCGTATAGAAGAGCGATCCGACGTAATGCCGGATCGCTCTTCTATATTTATCTATTAAAATTTTTAAGATTCTTATGTATCCGTTGAATGGTCCGTCCTTTCCGTGGAGTTTGAATCCATGGTTACCAAGACCAAACTGATATTATGCATCAGAACACCGACCCTTATAAATAGATGAAATCTACTTCGTTATATTATTTCTTTACTGGTTCTCTCATTCTCATCTGGTGAATTTCCCTTATGGATTTTGCTATAAAGATTCACATCTTTGGGCAATGGCGAATTTACTGCCGCCATCTTCGACACTTGCAGATCTCTGCCATTTTTATAACTTCTTTATCGTATTCTTTCAATGTTTCGCTGAAATCACTTTTGGTAAGTATGCCGTCCTAGTGAAACATATTGTCAATTTCACCTAAGGTATAGAAAATGTTTAGTGATTTACATGAGAATATGAATTAAGCTTCCTCACCTCAACAACAGATTAAACATATGATACAACAGCGCTTCTTTAACATATTAGAAGCACCAAACTAGAATTTTATATACACCATCGTATGGTCTAATTCAAGTTTATCAAAGCTTATCTGTATAATTCAAATAAAAATTAGTATAGCGCCCTATAGATTCTAATCACAAATAAGGGAGGATATAAAATGTCTGATATTGCTTTACAAATAGAACGTACTTCAGACGGTTCCGTTGCTGTTTTAGGTAATGTTATTTTTGATTCCGTAGTTTACACTGCCGGAAATATAAGCTATAATCCAGCGACAGGTGTAATAACTTTTAATGAAGCAGGCCGGTATGTTGTCAATTGGTGGGTTGCTACCCAATCATCTCAATCAACAAATGGCACAGTTTTTGCATTATCATCATCACAAGGAGATTTTCTGGAAGGTAATTCGCCAATAAAAACAGGTGAAGTTGTTGGAGTAGGTATTATTGATGTCATCGTGGCTCCAGTCACATTATCCTTAGTAAATTCGAGCTCAAGCGCATTCTTCTTATCCGCGATCGTTCCAATTAAGGCAACTCTTGTCATAGTTGAAGATGATCTCTCTTCAAGTGGACCTACCGGCCCAACAGGACCTACCGGAGACACCGGCCCAACAGGACCCACGGGAGACACAGGTCCAACAGGATCTACCGGAGACACCGGCCCAACAGGCCCTACGGGAACTACCGGCCCAACAGGACCTACGGGAACTACCGGCCCAACAGGACCCACTGGAGACACCGGTCTAACAGGACCCACTGGGGCTACCGGTCCAACAGGATCCACCGGAGCTACCGGTCCAACAGGACCCACTGGCGACACTGGTCCAACAGGACCTACTGGAGACACCGGCCCAACAGGACCCACTGGAGACACCGGTCCAACAGGACCCACTGGTGATACCGGTCCAACAGGACCTA
>CAUQPM010000019.1:0-43124 GCA_963520015.1 uncultured Oscillospiraceae bacterium | reverse complement strand
TGATATTCTACGATTGCCTTTTCCTTTTGTGTCTATTTTCCTTGAACCGGTTCAAGATATCACATGGCTTTTTGATTCGGATGTTGTAGGTAAAGAATTACATGCCGACCATTGTTTTACATTCATTTGCGCAGTTCTGGCATTCGGCAGAGCATTTTTTGCAGTGATCATCCTTAAACATTCCACATTCCTGCACACATTCATTGCAGATGGTTTCGCACAGCTTGCACAAATCCATTGCATGACAAGCATCCATCGACATAAAGGAGGATGCTTCTTTGCAGATGCATGAACACTCATGGAGCTTAGCAATACACTTTTTCCGTGCACTTACATCAGGCTCATCAAGGCACATCTTCATGCATTCCATACATGCCTGTGCGCATCTGTTAAAAGCATCGATACATTTTTGATTTTTGTCTGTAGCCGTATTTACAATACCCATATCAGCCGTTACCTCTAAGCTATATTAGTATTAATGCTGCATAATAATATCCCCTAAAATATTACATCTATTCTCATTGTTCAAAATAAGAATAAATCATAAAGAGGACAGTCTTGTTTATCAAGGCTATCCTCTTCTTTGAAAAGCGAACATATTGAGCGTGCGCCACAAAGCTGGTGCCGTGTAAAAGTAGCATAAAAAAGCCGCTCCTGCAGCAGAGCGGCAATTAAGGGGGAGTTATGAAAATGCTTTATATGAACCCTCATACAGAGACTTGTAAGCTGTTTGGTATGATTAAAGTATAGCGTGCTTTTGTGAAAGTGTCGTGAAGATCAAGTTAAAGTTTGGAAAAAAGAAAAGCCGCCCTAACGCAAGGGCGGCAGAAAGAAAAGGAGTGCATACCAAAGATTGGTGTTAATCTTGGCAGCAAATAAATAGTAACAAATTTGTAACTATTTTGCAAGGGTAAATTTTGGAAATTTAAAAGGGATGTACCCAATTGTACGTCCCGAAAAAAGTAACTCAGCTGAAATCTAAAAATCAAAAGGAGTAAAAATAGTGAATAAGCTGCAAGGAAGCGGAACGTTGCCGCTCCGCTCCATCGTGTAACATTAGATTCAATCTTCACTAATAGGATTATCAATAAAGGTAGACAGTCTAAAGGCATGTCTGTGATCATCATTTACTGTTGTCACGGATTCTAGGAAGTGAACGTGTCTATCCCCAACTTGAATTGCACCGCCGGTTTTTCCACAAAATTCATGAAAGTGGTTTTCATAAAAATCAGTTCTGAATTTTACTTCATGAATATGATCCCCTTTACCGATAGGGATTGCTTCTCCGGTTACCGTAGCAAATCGATGGTTATGCGGATCTTCCTCTTCTTCAGCAATAGCCACGCTACCTTGTACTTCATGGACATGTCTTTGATCTTCATCTTCTTGATGGTCATTGTGTGACCATTGTTGATAGCCCTGAATGCTCGAATATTTTGGATATGAATAAAAAGAGCGACTTTCTTGTTCATTTGCACAACGACTTAAACTCATAATATCACCTCCCTTATGCAAGCTCCTATATATTATGATGATTGCCAAAGGCTTGTCAATATGAGTAGTTGGAATGCCCAGCGAAGATTAATAAGGACATTTAGATCCACAAGCTATTAAAATAAAAGCGGCTCAAACCCGCAAAGGTAAGAGCCGCGGAATATGATTAGTTTTACCTTGGCCTTCCGGGCGGTGGAAATGGAGGCCCAGGTGGAAATGGTGGACGCGGGCATGGTGGACACGGTGGACATGGACGTGGCGGTGGACACGGTGGGCAACGCCGCCTACGCGGCGGAAACCATGGAAATACTGGCATAGAAGTTCATCTCCTTCTATCCATGATATGCACGTTCGGGGATATTTGTCCAGAAACCTAAAATGCAAAAAAGGAGTGAAACCATTGAGCAAGCTTAATAGTATTCACAAGCACCTATACGAGCCAGAACTATATCCCAAAGAACAACTACCTAAAATTTACCACAATGATATTCAATACCTGATTGAGTGTCTTACACCTTACAAGCGCACCAGATTAACGCCAGAGGAAATCACAGCAATGAAATCTGAGCGTAACACGTTGAAAGGTCAGTTACACCACTTCAAAGGCATAAAAGAGCAATTACAGAGTTTGCAAATAAACAGGGTGCACAAATAAACATGTTGAAAAAGGCACTGGAATTGATGGCAAAAGATTTATATGATTCTAGCGACGATGAAATACACGCTGAACCTGATGGGCTGGTAAGCGATTATATCAAGTGGGCAGAGCATGAGCAGAAGGGAAAGGAATGAATTATGTACGGCGAACTCTTGCTCGCCTAAAGTATTACATTGATTGACATTCAATCCCGCATTTATTGCATTCTTCTGCGCATTTTTTGCAATGGTCATCTTCGAACATTTCACATTCGTGAGCACATTCATCACAGATTAAAGCGCAAAGTTTGCATAAGTCTACTGCATGACAAGAATCCATCATCATAAATTTTGCAGCTTCTTGACAAATCGAGATACATTCATTTAATTTTGCAATACATTTTTCTCTGTCAGCTGCATCTGGCTCATTATTACACAGTTGCATACATTCCATACAAGCCTGTGCACATCTGTTACATGAATCAATGCAGGCTTGATATTTGTTAGTGCCATTTGTTACTACACCCATAGTTAGCCTCCTTTAAGTTTTTATTATCATGTCCTCTAAAAATAAAATTATAAAAAGAAAGGATAACCTCATACCTGAAATTCTTATAAAAATAAAGAACACAATCATACAACATTTTTGCAAACATGATTATCAGCATTTTGAAACACCGATTAACCATAAAACAAAGTCCTCAGTAATTTTGGCAAGATTGCCACTCCCGTCATAAAGATACTGGTAAGCAACATCTTGACCTTGATAGTGTCAACATATTGGCTCAGAATTCGTTCCCTGAAACCATGTTGCAGAGGTTGCATTCCAGAGTAAAAAGCTGCGTGTTGGAAGGAATCACTTTTGGAATCAGGCAAGTATGCCTTATGATGAATCACCAGCACCAACGCGAAGCCCTGATAAATACTAGGCTTTTAGTGTTTATCAGGGCCTTTTCTTATGCTATAAAATCGATTCAAAATGGCTCAAATTAATAGTATTGGCGTAATTAATTGTATATGACGGGTTGGTACCGGCTAATTATTACGTTGACAAATCGAACAAATGTGCTATAATTAAATATATTGTTACAGTTCGTTCCTGTAACATACCCGCACTCGTATTCCGTATTGGCCCTATGCTTTTTGTAGCGAGGAGTATAGGGCACTTTTTATATATGAGAGAGTGTGATCGTATGATTATCGGTGTGTGACCGGTTGGCAGAGCTGGGTTAGTTGAAAGCCAGCGAGATATTCGGGAACCGCGTAAGTTTATTGTGGATTTTGACGGGTATAGTTTTTATTAAACGGAAAGAGGTAAATTCGCCATTGAAGAATAATACTTTGCTGTTCTAACCATCAACGGCCTATTAAATTGTTATGTTAATTGTTCTCAGAAATGATTGAAAAGATATGTCCGATATGCGGTAAAAAGTTTTGCTGCTATCCTTCGGATAAAAAGCGTACCTGCGGAAACCCTGATTGCACACGAATGTATAAAATTATCACAAGCTCGTACAGGGTACCTCATCCTAAAAGATATATAAATTTCTAAGTAAACCTCCGTCAGCCTGCAACGGACAGTGAGAATTTTCAACCATCAAATCACATGTACCTTGATTTCCAGTCCATGTACTCTTGTAAGATACTCAACTCTGTTGTGTTTTTCGTTAAGGCTATTTCCTGTAAGATTTTACGCAGTGATGGAAATCCGTTTCCTAATGGGTCTTGTATTGCATTTATTCTTTTTTCAAGTTTTTTGATTTCTTCTTGTGTCATATCGGATACCCTCCATTTGTATTTTAATCACAATATAACACTTTCGACAATCTCCGACAATGCAATATTAGGTTTTTTTATATATAATAATTCCATATGCAAAGAAAAAAGGCAGCGGAAATTAATCCGACGCCCAATAATTTATGAGTATAAAGTTTAATATCCTGTACTGATTAGGAATAAATGTAAATTAAATCAAAAAACCGTCCTATTTGTAGGACGGTAATTAATACTGATCTCCAATAAAAGTATCGATAAAAATCCGCATCAAAATCCATATACGAAAGCTTTTGATTTGATTTTTATATCCTTTTTAATCGGATATCAGTATAAGGAGAAACCTCGCCATATATTCCAAATGTAATATATGGTAATAAAAATTCTAAATAGCACCGAGTAAATATTATTCAAGCGGCAGGCTATCTTCCTTCGTTTCGGGGTCCGGTATAGCAGATGGTTCCGCATTATCTCCGAATGATGGCATGGGTATCGGCACAGGCGTCGGTATCGGAGGTATAAACGATGGCGTTACCGTATCAGGGTCGGGCCGCAGGGATATTCCTTGTTTATCTTCAGTGTCCATAGATTGATCTTCTTTCAGATTAATATTAAATAGTCCGGCATACATCTGCACATTTTTTACATTCATCACTTAAATTAGTGCATAATGCAATGATTTCGTTAACGGGTTTAGTTTCCGTTGACATGGAGCAGGACGCTTCCTGACAGATTCCGGCAAACTTCATTAACATATCAATACTGTCTTTTCTGCCTGCTGCGTCAGGGGTTTCAAGGCAGAGTACGGAACATTCACGGCAGGCTTCAAAACAGCGGTTACACGCGTCAATGCAGGACCGATATCTGTCAGAGCAATTTATTACATCCTCCACAGTTAATCTCCTTAAAGTTTTTTCTATTATGTCCTTAAGAAGAAAAAATATGTAAAAATGATCAATCGTGCGTATAGCCGTTATTTTTATTTTGTAGTACCTCTAATCTGGGAAAAAACGTGAGACAAATTCATAGTAGCAAGCTAATAGAAAAAGTGTATGCCCAACAGCGTTAGCAGCCTTCGGGCATACAATTTTTAAAGTTCTGCCGTTTCAGCCGCCAGGGATTCATTTTCGAACGTATCCTGAAAATAATTGTTTATTACTTCATCTGACCAATTTAATTCTTTCAGCATTTGTTTGACTTTTTCCAAAGTTTCTTTTTTTACCATTCGTATTCTCCTGTCAAAATTTGATGTTCCTATTATGACAATTTTCAGTGAATTTTTATTGATATAAGTGTGAACATTCTATGATTACAGAAATTACCAACATAATCAACATATAAGATTTATATTTAAGAAAGCCAGCGTCTTCATAACGCTGGCTCTCACTTTCATTTACGAAAGATTATTTACTGGAAGTTAAAGCTGAAGCGACTCCTGAAATAACGCCGGACACTTGGCTGCCGAGTTGGTTCCCACCGGATGCTACGCCGGAAACTACCCCTGAAACTTGGCTATCAAGTAATTTACCGTTAGATTCCAATTGTGAAACTGCGTTGGCTGCACTGTTTAATTCTACTTTGCTTGAGGCTGTGCCTGCCAAACTCGAGGCTGATCCTTGATTTCGACATCCAGCAAACGAAAATATTATAACTAATAAAGCTAATATTAAAATCATTTTCTTCTTCATATTCATATTCAGTCCTCCTTTCTCGGTATTACTATTTCCATTTTTAAAATAAAATTCAGGTTATCATATCCGACCGAATAAGATATTCATAAACCTGTCAGCACATCCGAAAAAGGCGGAAAATTCAGGTTGCTGTTTTAAGACCTGTATTTTAGTGTTTTCATTGCCTCCGGGAGTAATTTTTCTATACTATGCCCATGCGAGCGGGCAATTCTTTTTAAATCATATAGCTCATTTTTATCTTTTGTTATTAAATTCACACCGTAATCGCAGGAGAGAGTTGCTTTAAACCCAAGTCCCTTTAATATGGCATCCGTATTTTTACTTGATCTTCCATAAGGATATGCAAAGGTATTTGGTGTTTCGCCTGTCATTGCTGTGATTTCTTTCTGGAATGCACCGATATCCTCCGTCATAATTTTCTCATAATGCGTTAATGATTCCCCGGAAATTTGTGCGCATCCGATTCTTCCTTTGTTGTAAAAATGCAGATTGTATGTATGGTTTTGGACTTCGACAAGTTCGGAATCAATCATCTCATTCAGTTGGTCCCATGTGACATGGGAATAGTCAATGTTTTTGTCCGGTATTCTGGTGAAATCATCTGTATTTTTCCCAATAATGGAAAATACAATTTTTGTATTATACTTTTTGAGCAAAGGAAGAACATAAATATAATTATTCAGATAGCCGTCATCAAACGAAAGGATAATCGGATTTTGCGGAAGATCTTTATTCTTATACACATAATCAATTAGTTGCGTCATTGTAATAGCGGTGTAATTGTTTGCTGATAAATATTTCAGATCGCTTTCGAATTCGTAAGGAGAAATAACGTCTTTTCCCAATTTAAACGTCTTTACCTCATGGTACATGATGATTGGTACACAGACAGGGTCTTTTTTGAGTAAAATAGTATTCATTATGGATGGATTGCTTTTAATTGATATAACCGAAATTGAAATAAATATCAGGGATAGTAAAACGATCGAGACAATTTTGTATCTTATTTTAATAATCAATGAAGGGCCTCCAATATTTTTTTATAAATGAATCGTTACCGGTATCAAAATGGTAATAGTTCAATATATGAATGATATAATCAAATAATATCAACGAATCACAATCACTCTTTTTTATCGGAGAACAGACAAGGGGACCGAGCGTGGCGTAATACCAAACTCAGTCCCTTTTTGTGCTTATTTATTTATAAATCGATTGCAATATCATACTTTTTCAGCCAGTAATTGATTTGAAGCAGATACGCCATCATCTGCGGCCCAGCCATCAGCTGCCCAAACCATGGCCTGCCATAGTCGGATTTTTCACTGAACAGGTTTGCAACGGCGCTCTTACTGACCAGCGTATGGATCGGTTCATTTTTGTCAGACATTACACTTTGCAGCCTTTGCCGTACAATCATTTCATAGGCAGGGTTATGGGTTTTAGGGTAAGGGCTTTTCTTGCGCATCAGAACATCCTCCGGCAGCCACGGCTTGGCAGCGTCACGCAGAAGGCCCTTTACTACGCCGTCATGGCACTTGTATTCCCACGGTGTGTTGAATACATACTGCACAAGCCGATGGTCTGCGTAGGGCACACGAACTTCCAGACCGCTTGCCATGCTGGCTCTGTCCTTCCGGTCAAGCAGAGTGGACATAAACCAGTGGATATTGAGGAATGAAATTTCCCTGCGGCGTTTTTCCTGCGCGCTTTCGCCTTCCAGAGCCGGTACGGCAGCAATAGATTCTTCATACCGCTGATTCACATATTCATCGATTTGCAGTGCATCGGCGATTTCGGGAATCAACAACCCGGTTCGAATCGATAAATCCGGCGACCACGGAAAGCAGTGACCGTCAAACGCTTCTTTTTTATGGAACCACGGGTAACCGCCAAATATTTCGTCGGCGCATTCCCCGCTGATACCTACTACATGATTCTTCTTAATCAGATTGCAGAAATGCAACAGGGAAGAGTCCACATCCGCCATGCCGGGCAAATCCTTTGCCGCGACAGAATCGTAAAGCCGGTCTGCCAGACTTACATTGTTGCATTCCAAATATTCGTGGTTTGTTTTACAGAATTCCACCATCTTGTTAACCCATGGCCGGTCGGCATCCGGCTGAAAGGCAGTCGGTTTAAAATACCGGTCATTTCCGGTAAAATCAAAGGAATAAGTGGAAAGTGTCCGCCCCGAATCGCTGTAATTCTTTGCCGCCAGCGCAGTAATAATGCTGGAGTCAAGTCCTCCCGAAAGCAGTGTGCACAGCGGCACATCCGAAACCAATTGTCTGGTAACGGCGTCTTCCAGAAGATACCGTACCTTTTTGACGGTGTCTTCGTAGCTGTCAGGATGCTCGTAGCTTTTCAGCAGAAAATACGGCTCCGTTTCAAAGCCGTCTCTGTTAAAAACAGCAAAATACCCGGGCTTTATTTCAAATATGTTTTTGAATACGCCAACTCCGGCAGTCCTTGCCGGCCCAAGACCGAAAATTTCACACAGACCCTGCCGGTCGATGATCGGGTTAATCCCCGGGTACTCGAACAAAGCTTTGATTTCAGATGCGAAAACCAGCCGTCCGTTTTCAATGCAATAGAACAGCGGCTTTACCCCAAACCGGTCCCGGCACAAAAAGCAGCATCCGCGCCTTTGATCATCTACCGCAAAAGCAAAAATCCCGTTTAGTTTTTCAGCGCAGTTGAATCCGAACTGCATATAACATTTTAACAGAACCTCGGTATCACTTCTGGTTTGAAACGTATGTCCCAAGGATTTCAGCTCATCCCGCAATTCATCACTATTATATAGTTCGCCGTTATAAACGATTGTGTAATCATAGCCATCGGCGGACGCACTCATTGGCTGCTTTCCGCCTTGAATATCCACAACCGCAAGTCTTGCATGTGCAAGCACTGCATGGGTGGACACATGTATTCCGCTGTCGTCCGGGCCGCGGTGTTTTAATCGGTTGCCCATTCGCTTTGCCAATGCACCCCAAAATAGCTTCTCATCACCTAAATCATCATTGTAATCACAAAATCCAGCAATTCCGCACATAACGATACCTCGCTTTCATAAAGTCAATTACAGTATGGAATGCGTTCCCATTGCCTGCATGGGAAGCATTTACTGAAGGAGAGGCTTTTAACCCCAAATCCGGACGGCCGCCATTAGCCGGTGTAATTGACTTTTCTATATTATGCGGAGATATCATTATGGTTAATGGTTTCCTGCTGAAATATGCGGGAATGAAAAAAGCCGCCCCTGTCAGGAAGCGGCAATAAACCGGTTTAATATTATTGATTTCGCGTGCTTAGTCTTTCTTTTCGCTTTTTTCCCGTTGAGCTGCGGCGGAAAGTTCGCTCAGAATCCGCTCGGACGCCGTGCGGCGCGCATTGGCTTCAATTGACAGCTCAATGGCAAGCCGCGTCAGCTCAGCTTCACCCTGCGGAGCGGCTGTTTCCACCCGTTCACAAACTTCTTTCAGCGCGGCGGATTGGGCAGAGCAGAACCGATCATACATATCATTCTGAGACGCATCTTTTAACAGTGTTTTAATCAGCCATGAAACATCCTGAATGGAAAGTACCTGCTTCAGCATACAGATGACCATAAGCAGTGCCAAATGTTCACGCGAATATTTTTTCTGTTCGGGACGGGGCAGAACATCGTCTTTCACATAATTATTGATCATGCTCGAGGTCAGCAGTGAAGCGCTGCTGTTGCGTTCGAACAGGCGAAGCTGCTTATCCATATAAGTTAACACCTGATCCATATACAGATAAATTTCAGGGAGTCTGTCCCATTCCACTGCATTGTATTCTTTTGTATTTTTAGCCCATTCGGCGATCATATCGGTTGCCTCGCTCATATGATGTCCTCCTTCTGCCCGGAGCCGGTGTAACGGCTCGGGGGTACGCCCATATATTTCTTAAACACACGCGAAAAATACAGTTGATCGGAAAAACCTGTTGAATAAGCGACTTCTCCGACCGATAGGTTGTTGTTTTCAAGCAGTTCCGCGCTTTTGCTGATTCGGTATCGCATCAGGTACTCATTCGGCGGCATGGAAATGTGCTGCATAAACAGCCGGTATAAATGGCTTCGGCTTATTCCGGCACTTCCGGCCACATCATTAATATCAACATTACTTGAATAATTATAATCGATAAATTTAATCGCTTTTTGCACATAGCCATATCCGCTGGTATGTTCTGTTAAGGGAGCACCGAATTGGTTCATCAGTTCCGCAAGGAAAAGCAGAAGACCGGATTCCATTTTTGCTTCCGCACTGGGGCCGGAGCCGGAGGAAATGCAGATATTCGTAAGCAATTCCTGGAAACGGCTGTCTTTATCATAATGGAAAACGGGGCCGATATTCAAAAGTCCGGTCTGGCTCATCAGCCGCTTCGCGTCACTTCCGTTAAATCCCACCCAGCAGTATTCCCATGGGTCATTTTTATCCGCAATATAGGAAACAACGCGGGAAGGAATTACTAAAAAGCCGTCCCCCGCCGAAAGAGTATAATTTTTTCCTTCGCTCGAATAAACGCCGCGCCCGGATGTAATATAGTGAATCAGATAATGGTCGCGCACAGCGGGCCCCCAGGAGTGGTGTGCTCCGCAGCGCTGTACCCCGCAGCTGTAAACTGCAAGCCCAAGGCTGTTGTGAACCGAAACTTTAAAAGAATGCCGAAATTCATCATTTGTCATCAAGAAAGTCTGCCTCCCGCCTTGCAGGATTTTCTTCTATTATAATTTAAAGTAGTAAGATATTCAATAAAAAACAAAAATGTAGAAAAATAAATTGAATTTAATCCCTGTGTCGGTTATAATAAATCTAATCGTTAAAAATTTGTTAATGATTCATACAAAAATCAAAGCTGGGGCAAGATGTTTGCATCATAAATTTATGCTGAGTTTGATCTGCCTTTGGCTGGGAATATTATTATATAAAGAATGGAGTAATGAAAGAATGAATCTTGAACAGAAGGTACAGCTCTCACTTACCGTACTGCTTACCGGCCTTGTAATCGTTTTTGTAATGCTGATTTTTTTAACCTATCTCATTAAGGGATACGGTTCCGTGCTGAGTAAGTTCATGGAAAAAAACAATATTTCTAAAGAAGCGAAAGCAGCGCCCGCTCCGGCACCCGTGCTTGCTTCCCGTGCGAACAGCCCAAAGGCTGCGCCCGTGACAGAGGCCGGGATTCCGGAAGAAGTCATTGCCGCTATTTCTGCTGCCGTTTATATGATGTACGGAAATTCCGGTGCTGCAGTAACCAGTATCCGCCGTTCTGTACAGTCAACACGCTCCGCATGGAGTATGGCTGGTTTACTGGATAACACACGTCCTTTCTAAAAGCCATTCAACAATATAGCAATGAAAGGAATAAATGACTGTGATTGTATTTGAAGAATTTATTAAATCTATTGGAGAGATATTTAAAACATCCGGATTTATTGGAAATGACATAAGAAATTATTTTATGATAGCGATTGCCTGTATTCTAATATATCTTGCAATAAAAAAAGAATTCGAGCCTTTGCTTTTACTGCCGATTGCTTTCGGTATGCTTCTTGTCAACCTTTTTCCGGCCATTATGGCTCCGCCGCAGGTAACGATGCAGCTTGTGTCCGATTATATGGCTGCGCACGGCGGAGCCTTTGGGAATTACCCGACGGTTCTGCTGAATGGGGATTCCTATTATCAGGTAACTAAGGTCGGCGGCCTGTTCTATTATTTGTATCAAGGCGTAAAACTTGGCATATATCCGCCGCTTATTTTCCTGGGCATTGGTGCTATGACCGATTTCGGCCCGCTGATTGCGAACCCAAAGAGCTTTCTGCTTGGCGCGGCCGCACAGCTTGGTATTTTCACTACTTTCATCGGTGCAATATTTCTCGGCTTCACCGGAAAACAAGCGGGCGCTATTGGTATCATCGGCGGCGCGGACGGCCCGACCGCTATCTTTGTAACCTCTAAATTGGCTCCGGAGCTTTTGGGCCCAATAGCCGTGGCCGCGTATTCCTATATGGCTCTGGTTCCAATCATTCAGCCCCCTATTATGAAGGCTTTGACCACAAAGAAAGAGCGCAGCATCGTGATGGAGCAGCTTCGTCCGGTTTCTAAGCTGGAAAAGATTCTGTTCCCAATCATTGTAACTGTAATTGTTTCACTCATCCTGCCCGATGCCTGTCCTCTGGTAGGTATGCTGATGCTCGGCAATCTGTTCCGTGAAAGCGGTGTTGTCGGCCGCCTTTCCAATACGGCTCAAAACGAACTGATGAATATTATCACGATATTCCTTGGCACCACGGTCGGTGCAACTGCAACCGGCGCTGTATTCCTGTCTGCGGAGACGATGAAAATAGTCATTCTTGGCCTTTTGGCGTTCTGTGTCGGTACTGCCGGCGGCGTACTGTTTGGCAAGCTGATGTGCTGGACATCCCACGGCAAGGTCAATCCGCTGATTGGTTCTGCAGGCGTTTCCGCCGTTCCGATGGCGGCCCGTGTTTCGCAGAAAGTCGGTCAGTTAGATAACCCGGGCAACTTCCTGCTCATGCATGCAATGGGTCCGAATGTAGCCGGCGTAATCGGTTCTGCTGTTGCAGCAGGCGTATTAATCAGCATTCTCGGCTGATTGTTGGAATAATTAACGGGTCATATTACAATAAATAATTGCTCGAAAACCCGCATTCTAATTGAGTGTGGGTTTTTTTGTGGTTTTTTGATTCATCTTCGTGCTCATTCAAGCGACATACTCGAAATGATTTGCTATTATCCATAAAATATTGTACAATTAAGATTATGCAGTTAAACCTAAATGGGCGGTCATACGCCTAAATTATAAGTTCTGGCGGTGGATACATGATTGACATGACAAACGAAAAATTATTAGAACTCCGAAAAAAAGTTCTGGAGAAAGAATTTTCCAGAATGAACAATATGCAGCGGGAGGCCGTGTTCTGTGTGGACGGCCCTTTGCTGATTTTGGCTGGCGCAGGCAGCGGAAAAACCACTGTGCTGGTAAACCGTATCGCGAATATGATTCGCTATGGCAGCGCTTACACCAGCAAATTTGTTCCGCAGGATTTTAGCAGCGATGAGATTGACGCAATTAACAATTATCTCAAAGACGGCGAACCTCTTTCGGAGCAGATTATGGCGCGCCTTGCGGTAGGCCCGTGCCGCCCGTGGCAGATTCTTGCGATTACGTTTACCAATAAGGCTGCCGGTGAACTCAAAAACCGTCTGGTCAGTATGCTTGGTGAACCCGGCAACGACATCTGGGCTTCCACTTTTCATTCAACCTGCGCGCGTTTGCTCCGTCATGACGGTGATAAGTTGGGCTATTCCAACCATTTTACCATTTATGACACCGATGATTCCCGCAGACTGATGAAAGAATGCCAAAAGATGCTTGGAATCGAAGACAAAGTGCTTTCTTACAAGTCAATCCTGTCCGAAATCTCCCGCGCCAAGGACAGTATGATTGCACCGGACGAATTTGCCCGACAGGCAGGGACGGACAACCGTCTCGACCTGATTGCAAAAGCGTATCGGCTGTATCAGGCAAGGCTGAAGGAAGCCGATGCGATGGATTTCGATGATTTGATTTGCAACTGTGTATTCCTTTTGCAAAACCATCCGGATGTGCTGGAATATTATCAGAATAAATTTAAGTATGTCATGGTGGATGAATATCAGGATACCAACCATGCACAATATCTTCTTGTGAAGCTCCTCTCACAAAAGAGCACGAACCTTTGCGTTGTCGGCGACGATGATCAGAGTATTTACAAATTTCGCGGCGCTACGATTGAAAACATTATGAGTTTTGAAAAAACTTATCCGAATGCCAAAGTGATTCGTTTGGAGCAAAATTATCGTTCTACACAAAATATTTTAAATGCTGCGAATGCGGTGATTGAAAATAATACTTCCCGCAAGGGGAAGACACTGTGGACGGACAATCAAGTTGGTGAAAAGCTGGGGATCCATACCGCTTACAGTGAACAGGACGAGGCTGAGTATATTTCAAAAAAGATTTTGGAAGGCGTTGCAGCCGGCCGCAAATTTTTCGATTACGCGATTTTGTATCGAATGAATACCCAATCAAATATCCTCGAAAAAATATTTGTGAAGACCGGTATACCGTACCGCATCATCGGCGGACTGCGTTTCTACGAGCGAAAAGAAATCAAAGATATGATTGCATATTTGAGTGTGATCAATAATCCGTATGATGAAATCCGTCTGCGCCGTATTATCAATCAGCCTAAACGTTCCATTGGGGATAAAACAATCGCACAGGCAGCCGAGATCGCCACGCAGTTGGGCGAAAGTGTGTTTGATGTAATTAAGCACGCAGATGAATATGAGCCGTTAAAACGTACGTCACCGAAGCTTTTGCAGTTCGCCATGACATTGCAGGAGCTGATTGATGCTGCGAATAACGAATCTGTCAGTCTGAATGAGCTCTATCATTTGATTTTGGAAAAGACAAATTATATTGAAGCGCTTCAGGCCGCTGAGAATGACGATGCGCAGGACCGCATTGACAACATTAACGAGCTTGCCTCCAACTTAATTAAATATGAAGAGGATAACGGAGAAGAAGCCAGCCTTTCCGGTTTCCTTGAAGAAGTATCCCTTATGACGGATATTGATAACTTTGATGAAAACTCGGACAGTGTGGTTATGATGACCATGCACTCTGCAAAAGGACTTGAGTTCCCAGTGGTATTTCTTCCCGGATTCGAGGAAGGAATTTTCCCGGGCATTCAGGCGATTTACAACCCGGTTGAAATTGAAGAGGAACGCCGGCTTGCCTACGTTGGCATTACAAGAGCGAAAGAGGAGCTGTATGTTCTGAATGCGGAGAGCCGTATGATCTTCGGGAGCACCTCGCGCAATAAGCAATCCCGCTTTATTCAGGAAATTCCGGAGGATCTGGTTGTACGCACCCGTTCCCGCTCATGGAAAAAGCCGCAGCCGGGAACCAATCTGCCGACCTCTGCGTTCGAAGCAAGGGTTGCAACTACGGAGTCCGCGCGCATCTTTGGGCCTGCGGGCGTTACACACAGTGAACCGCCGGTTGATCAATTTAAACCGGGGGACAGTGTGGTCCATAAAACGTTTGGGACAGGTATGATTGTTTCAACTTCTTCTATGGGGAACGATACTCTTTTAGAAATTGCCTTTGAGACAGTCGGTACTAAAAAACTGATGGCTAATTTTGCAAGGCTGCAAAAAGCATAAAACAGCATGAAAAAGCCCGGCAGCATTTTTGCTGCCGGGCTTTCATTGTAATTGTCCGGCTGTTTCCGCCTACCTCGGTTTGCGGCCATGATCGTTGCAGCCACAATCGCTGACTTTCGGCGGGAAGAATTCGTCGGTGGGGAAGTCGATGCGCTGGAACATGGTGCACGGATCGTCCGATGCGGTAACACATTCTTTTTCCGGAATGCAAAAATCGTATGCCGGAATCAGGATTTGTACATTTCTGACAATCTGGACAATCGTGAAAATTCCAAGTGTAGCATAGACGGCACGGTTTGAACCGAAGTCCAGTTCACCGCCGAAGCATCTGCTGATACTGTCGGGAATCCGGCAGCATGTGTCGCAGCTATGAGGCGGGCAGTCACAGATTCTGGCAGAGAGGCCAACTGGTTCCGCAACCTGGCAGGTTGCTTTCGGCAGGACATCTCCCGTTACATTTTGCACATTGACATCGTCTGGTGCGGAGTCAGAGCTAAACATTTTTACATTGCCTTCGCTGCCGTACAAAATCACCCTTTTGCTGAATATGGATACGCCGCTTACAACTGTGGGGTTCGACGCCGCTGAACAGAATACGTCCAGATATACATTGAAGAAGAAAGTCAAATCAACCGAGTAAAAGCCCTTGTTAAACGGTACCGGCTCCAAATCAAGAAAGACCGTAATAACTTCAGCCCCTCTTAACCTGACGTTGGTAGCGTGTTCAATCAATTCGCGTTTATCCGGCGGGAAATAAACTCTCAAATCCTCAAGGCAATCTTTATCGCTGCATGAATCATATACGCGTGCTGCGTCTATGCATACTGCTTCTTTGAAATATCCTGTATCTTGCACGTTTGCAGATGCTTCTGACAAATTTCCATCCATAAAGTAGTCCTCCTAACACGTTTACTGAAACCCTTGTTTCTCAATACCATTTTATGGCGTCTGCTTAATTGTGTTACAGGATTCTTATTCAGATTGTATTTGCACCATAATTCTGCTTTTTACTGTTTGCCAAGTGTCGAATTGGGCTGATTTATGTAATTGTTGTTCTTTGATATTATAGTATTGCCTTAATAATTCGATTAAGTTATAAACTATTAATTTAATATTAACATTAATCAGTTTAACTGATTAAAATTAGACAATTTCCGGCATAAAGCACAAAAGCAAAAGGGAACTTAGACTGTATTTCGTCTTAATACAGGAATACTGCTTATTTATATTTAGTGATATTTCTGTTATACTTAAGTTAAAGATTTGTAAAGAATATGTTAAATGTTTGTTGGACAAGCGATTCGTAAAAACGAAATGAGGTTTTTGAATGACTCCTGTGCTTTTCGTTGCACTATTCCTGGTGTGTGCTTCCATCTTTGTAAATGGATGGACCGATGCACCGAACGCGATTGCGACTGTGGTTTCAACCAGAGTGCTTTCTCCGCGGGCGGCTGTTATCATGGCTACGATTTTCAATTTGGTCGGTATTATGTGTTTTGGTTCTGCAGTGGCCAGCACCATCGCCAATCTAGTCGATGTAGGAACCGGCTCCAACCCTTTGGTGGCCATTTGTGCCGCTCAGCTTTCCATAGTAATATGGTCAGTATCCGCTTGGAAGTTTGGAATCCCCACCAGCGAAAGTCACGCGCTGATTGCCGGCCTTATGGGTGCGGGTATCGCTTACAACGGCATGTCGGCATTTAAAATGGTTGAATTCGAAAAGGTCCTTTGGGGTATTGTTATTTCAACAGTTGTCGGTTTTGTTGCTTCCTACTTTGTTACAAAGTTTGTTGGATTTTTATTTAAACATGTGAAACGCGCAAAAACAAACCGTTTCTTTTCCTTAGGTCAGGTTGCCTCCGCTGCTTTAATGGCGACAAGCCACGGCGCGCAGGACGGCCAAAAATTCATGGGTGTTTTTGTTTTAGTTCTGCTTCTTGCTAAAAATCAGCCCATTCCTTCCACCGTACATATCGATATCTGGATTATGTTCCTGTGTTCTTTGGTTATGGCGGTTGGAACTTCCATTGGCGGTTATCGCATTATCAAAACGATGGGAATTGATATGGTTAAGCTTGAAAAATATCAGGGCTTTTCCGCTGAAATCGTTGCTTCGCTCTGTATGCTGATTACTACAGTTAAATCGGGCATTCCGCTTTCCACCACCAATACAAAGGGTACGGCAATGATGGGTGCAGGTGCTGCAAGGCGCTTTTCGGATGTAAACTGGGGGATTGCAAAGGAAATGGTGGTCGCGTGGGTATTAACCTTCCCTGCCTGCCTGCTTCTTGGTTACGCAATGACTAAATTATTTATTTTCATTTTTTAATTAGAATATGCCAATAATTCATATTATGTTATTTTGAAGGGTAAGGGAACTTTAATGAGTAATTTTTTTAGTAAAGGGCCGGACTATTTTTCTTTGTTTGAAAAAGGAATTGGTATTTCCTACAAAGCTGCTAAGGTGCTTCAGACTTCTTTTTCGGATGGAATGATCGATAAAAACGAAATTATGCAGTTGAAGGACATTGAGCATGAAGGGGACAGACATGTTCATGAGTGTTCCACCTTGATTTCCGACGCGTTTATTACGCCGATTGACCGTTCCGACATGATGGATTTGGTTAGCTCAATTGAGTCGCTTACCGACAGCATCGACGATATTGGAAATCAAATTTATATGATGCATATCAATAAAGCAAATGAAACTACTGTAAAGCTTGTGGATTTGATTGTGAAAAGCTGTGAAGGCCTTTGTACTCTGATGACGGATTTCAAACAGTTTAAGAAAAACCTCAAGAGCATCAAAGAGATGTCCGTTTATGTAAACAACCTTGAGGAAGAGGGAGACGCAATTTTCAGCGAGGCAATGCGTCAGTTGTTTGACCCGTCCAATCAGATGGAAATGATCGATGTAATCCGCCTGCAAAACTTATATAACACAATGGAGAATTCGCTGGACTACTGTGAAGATGTAGCCGACATTATGGAACAGATTATCATCTCGAACACTTAAAATAATATTACGATGGCTCACCTGATTTTCGGGTGAGCTTTTTTGTATTGAAGAGTTCTGCATAATTTGGTATAATAAAATAATAAATAAGGAAAGAAAAATATATAGGGGAGAATGTTTATGGCGAAGGTCACTTTGATTGCCTATACTCCGAATCCGGAAAAGGTGATCGCGCAGGCCGCACGACTGTGCTATTCACCGGCTTCCATCGAAAATATAGCAGAGGGATTAACTGAGGACAAGGTCGCATCTTTTGTGGACATGCTTTCAGAAATCGGGCATGAAAGCCCGATTGAACATGCTTCATTCACTTTTGGTATCGAAGGGGTATCCCGCTCCCTTTTGGCGCAGATTACACGTCACCGCATCGCGTCCTACAGTGTACAGAGCCAGCGCTATGTGACGGAGGCTTATTTTGAATACGTAATTCCGCCGGAAATTGAGGCTATTCCTCAGGCACGCGCTGAATTTCTTGCGGCGATGGAGGAAGACCGGCGCCATTATGAAAGTTTAACCGCTCTGCTGAAAGAAAAACATAAAAAAGATTTGATAGCTGCGGGCAGAGATGAAAAGGCGGCGGATCGTGCCGCACAGAAAATGGCAATAGAGGATGCCCGATTCGTGCTTCCGAATGCCTGCGATACCAAAATGATTTGCACGTTCAACGCCCGTTCGCTTTTTAACTTTTTTTCACACCGCTGCTGCAACCGTGCCCAGTGGGAAATCCGTGCGGTCGCGATTCAGATGCTCGGCCTTGTGCGCGAAGTTGCACCCCACCTGTTTCAGCATTCCGGCCCTCCATGTTTGCGCGGCGCCTGCCCCGAGGGTAAGATGTCCTGCGGCAAAATGGCTGAGGTACGCGATTTTTTCGATGGAATAGGGGCAGAATAATGAATGGTAAATTAATTTCCGTGGAAGGGCTTGACGGCAGCGGAAAAGCAACGCAAACCCAGCTGCTTTGCGATGCTCTTTCCGAGCGGCATGTAGTGCTGCGTCACATTTCCTTTCCGAATTATACGGAACCGTCTTCCACTTTGGCTAAAATGTACCTTGACGGTGAGTTTGGAACAGATCCTAATACAGTAAACGCGTACGCTGCTTCCTCTTTTTATGCCGTTGACCGTTACGCAAGCTTTATGAAGCATTGGCGCACAGAATATCAGAACGGTACGCTGATTGTCGCCGACCGGTACACAACATCAAACATTGTGTTTCAGCTTTCTAAACTTCCTGAAAATCAGTGGGAAAACTTTGTTAACTGGGTTGAGGATTACGAGTACTGCAAGCTCGGGCTGCCAAGACCCGATTTGACTATTTACCTTGATATGCCGCCCGAAGTATCGCAGAAGCTTTTAAAAATGCGATACAAGGGCGATGAAAATAAAAGAGATATCCACGAAAGTAATGAATCTTACCTGAATGCGTGCCGAAAAAGTGCCGCCTATGCCGCAAAACAGCTGAACTGGAAGGTAATTGGCTGTGCCGAAGGCGAAAACCCGAGGTCGGTGGAAGAGATTCATGCGGATATAATGAAAAAAATAGCGGAGGAACTGCCTTTATATGTTTCAATTTGAATTCCCAACGATAGAAGACCGAAAGTGGATGCAGCCAATCCTGTCCAAAAGTGGAAATATGGGAAGCGAGTCAGCATTCGGCACACTCTTTTTATGGAGTGACACATATTTATCCAAGGTTTGTCGGTTCGATGATTTTATGTTGCTTTGTTCCGGCGGTCATTTTCATACTTACAACCTGCCAATCGGCGGGGAAAAACCATATCACGCTGTGGAAGCAATTATAGAGGACGCTCATGAACGGGGAATCTCGTTTAAAATGTGGGGTATCACACAGGACGGTGTTGCTGAACTGCAGGAACTGTTCCCCGGTCGGTTTGTATTTCAGTTTGATCGAAACGGCTCCGATTATGTTTATGAAACCAGTGATTTGATCAATCTTTCAGGGCGTAAATTTCATGGCAAGCGCAATCATCTGGCACAGTTTGAGCGTGATTACAATTGGAGCTATGAGGACATTACTCAGGAGAATATTGAGGATTGTAAAGCCGTTGCGCGTGAGTGGTGCGAGGCGAACGGCGGCTGCGATAAAGAAAACGGCAATCAGAACGAAGGCTGCGCGATTCGCAAGGCATTTCAGAATTTTGACGCGCTGCAGCTTGCGGGCGGTCTGATCCGAATTGACGGAAAGCCCGTCGCATTTACTGTTGGGGAAGAAATTAACCCGCAGACCTATCTTCTGCATTTTGAAAAGGCAATTGACGGGTATAACGGCCTTTACACCGCAATCAACCATGAATTTGCCGCCCGGCATCTGGCGGGCTACAAATATGTAAACCGCGAAGAGGACTTGGGAATCGAAGGCCTGCGCAAGGCCAAGCTTTCCTATCGTCCCGCGTTCTTGATTCAAAAATATTTGGTTACACTAAAAGAGGAAACAAAGGAAGTATCGGAATGATTCGTTTTGCGGACTGGGGAATGCGCGGTGAACTTGCGCAAATCTGGCGGATTTGTTTTGAAGAGCCTGCGCGCCCTGCAAGATATTTCTTAAATAATTATTTTCGTCCGGAAAACTGCCTGATTTATCAGTTCGGCGGTAAAATTGCGGCTGTAACGTATCTTTTACCTGCACAGATTATTTCGGACGGAAAGCCGGTGCAGGCGCATTATATCTATGCCGCCGCTACCTTGCCGCAATACCGGGGTCACGGATATATGGCTGCTTTGCTTGCCGGGGCCGCGCTGGTCGGTGCAAACCGGGGCGACCAGTATTCCGTGGTGCTCCCGGCAACTCAGGAGCTTTACCCGCTGTACGAAAAATCAGATTATAAAAATTTTTTTGAGACCGATCTCGTTTCGCTTTCACTCAGTCAGCTTTGCGATTTCGCAGAATCCGGACAAATCGGCAAGGCTTTGTTTACCTATCAGCAGTTGAATTCCTTACGCAGCGCGCAGCTTGCCGGCAGGAACGGTTCGGTGCTGTGGAGCGGTGAAGCCTTTGCGTTCGCGGCGGGAATGGGCGCGGTTTACGGTGACCGGCTGGTTTGTTCACGAACGGGTGACCGGGCGGCGTACGCACTTTGCCGCAGGATGGATGAAAATACCTGTAAGGTGATGGAAATAATGGCCGACAGGGAAACAATCCGTGATCTTGCGGCCAACATGATTTCTGCCGTGCCGGCGCAGACTTACAGGTTCCGGCTCCCTGTCGGGCAAAGCCTTTTCCCCGTGCAGGGTGAAAAATCCACTTTTGGCATGATGAAACCCATCGGCGGGGGAGTAACGGTTCGGCCGGATTCTAACGCGCCCTATCTCGGGCTGCCGCTCGATTAATTTACGGAGGTGCGGTTATGATTTATCTTTTTCTGGCGTCGGGGTTTGAAGAAATTGAAGCGCTTGCAACCGTGGATATTTTAAGACGCGCGGGCTGTGAATTGGCAACTGTAGGTGTGGGCGGGCGTAAAATAACCGGCGCGCACGCCATTGAAGTTACCGCCGATTTGGGCGAAGACGAGGTTCAAATGAATGCCGCCGACATGGTGATACTGCCGGGCGGGCCGGGTACAAAGAACCTTGAACAATCCTCCGTGATGCGTCAGGCCGTACAATACTGTGCGGAAAACGGGAAATATATTGCGGCAATCTGTGCCGCCCCTTCGATTCTGGGGCACATGGGTTTGCTCAAAGAACACACTGCGACCTGTTTCCCGGGTTACGAGAAAGAGCTGAACGCAAAAAAATTGTCCGGAGATTCCGTCTGCGTCAGCGGGAATATCATTACCGCAAAGGGTGCGGGCGTTGCAGTCGACTTCGCATTGAAAATTGTAGAGGTGCTTTACGGCGCCGAAAAATCGAACAAGCTTAGGAAGTCAATACAATGTATGTAAAGAATATTAAGGAAGTTAAAAAGGATCTGCGTGCGCGTTACCGCCAGTTCCGTGAAAAGATGAACGCAGAGCAGAAGCTGAATCTGGATTCCACAATTCAGAGCCGTCTACTCGCACTTGGTGAGTACGCACGTGCAAATACAGTATTTACTTATGTAAGCAAACCCATTGAAGTGGACACTATTGCATTGATTAATGCAGCGCTTGCGAATCGTAAGCAGGTTGCTGTGCCGCGCTGTGTGCCCAATACTTACGATATGGAGTTTTATTACATTACCTCCCTTGATGAATTAGAAAAGGGCACTTTTGGAGTCATGGAACCTGATATTACGAGATGCGGCCTTGTTCCGGGGAACACCACAGGCTTATGTATTGTTCCGGGCCTTAGCTTTGACGCGCAGGGTTACCGATTGGGGTACGGCAAAGGTTACTATGACCGATTCCTTGCGGATTTTAAAGGCGATACGGTCGGTATTTGCTATTCTGGATGTGTGCAGTGGAATTTACCGCATGGCTATTACGATAAACCGGTTGATTTATTGATTACGGAAAAGTATATTAGAAGAATGGCAAACCAACAGCGCTAAGGGTCAGCAGACAGGAGGATGGATTCCATGAATGACGACAATCTGCAAAATAACACAACCCACCGCAAAAAGGTGGAAAATTTCCAACTGAATATCTCCGACGAGGAATTCGATAACGAGTCGGAAACGGAACTGTATTCCGATCTTCAAAATCCGGACGTGCAAAACGACGGAGATTACTCCGACACGGCGATTCACAGTTACAGCAATCCCCGTGCGGCACAGAAGGAGCAACAAACAATGGAAGAAGCTGAAGCCCGTGCCGAAAAGGCGCACAGGTGGCGCAACAAAGAAAAGGGAAGAAAAAATAAACACTTTTTTAGAATCGTCTGGCTGATCATGGTTTTGGCAGTTTCTGCTCTTCTTTCACAATTTGCAATTACAGGTATTAACGACATGCTGGCGGTTGGCCGGGAAAAGGTAACCATTACGGTTGAAATCCCCAAAAACGCAACATCTGAGCAGGTTGCTGAAATCTTAAACAATTCCGGTGTAATCAATGATATAAATTTTTTTAAGCTATATTCCAAGCTGACCAAAGCCGACGGTCATTACAGTAATGGCAGTTATAAAATTGATACCAATATGGATTACGAAGCAATTATAAATAACCTTCAGTCCAGCCAGAACAGGGTGGACACCATTAAAATAACCTTCCCCGAAGGAACCAACGCCCTTGAGATGGCGAATCTGTTCGAGAAAAACGGCGTTTGCAGTGCGAAGGATATCCTCGCCATTGTAAATTCAAACCAGTTCGATAACAGTTTTGACATTGTTAAGTCGATTACTAATGCCAAAGACCGTTACTATAAGCTGGAAGGCTATTTGTTCCCCGATACGTATGAGTTTTACAAGGATGAAGACCCGAAGCAGGCAATTCAAAAGTTAGTAAGCAACTGCAACAAAAAGCTTACCAATGACATTCGAAACAAGGCTGCGGCGCAAAATATGACGATTGATCAGCTGATGACTTTGGCCTCCATGATTCAGGCTGAGGCCGCGAACAAAGATGATATGTATCAGGTTTCGTCCGTATTCCACAACCGTCTTGCAAGCGGCGGTGAGGGCGACCTTCTTCGGCTGCGCTCCGACCCGACAACTTACTATCCATACCGTACCAAAGCTGCGGTTCCGTCGAATATCCGTGAGACATACAAGAGTAAATACGATACTTATACCATAAAAGGTTTGCCCGCCGGGCCGATTTGTAACCCCGGTGCCGAAGCAATTGATGCGGCGCTGAATCCGGCAGACACGAATTACTATTATTTCTGCCACGATGCAAAAGGCAAGGCGTATTACGCCAAGACCAATGCCCAGCACGAGGCAAACCTGAAAAAAGCAGGATTGAAATAAATAGGATTGAAATAAACCGTATTTTGGAGGAGATTAATTGACTACCAACCGCATCGAACTTCTTGCGCCTGCTGGCGATATAGAGCGTCTGGATGCCGCAATCCGTTTTGGTGCCGACGCAGTTTACCTCGCCGGTCAGGAGTTCGGCATGAGAACCGCATCATCTAATTTCAGCATGGATGAGCTGAAAAAGGCAGTAACGCTCGCGCACAATAAAAATGTAAGGGTACATCTAACCTGTAATACTATACCGCACAACGATGAGATTGCCCGTCTGCCGGATTTTTTACAGTCCGCGCAGGAAGCCGGGGTAGACGCGTTCATTATTGCTGATTTCGGCGTAATGGCAATGGCGAAAAAATACGCTCCTAAGGTGGATGTTCACATATCCACACAGGCCGGCGTTACCAGTTATGCTTCGGCTGCTGCATTTTATGAAATGGGTGCGGCGCGCGTGGTGCTTGCCCGTGAACTCAACCTTGACGAAATTGCGGAACTCCGGGCTAAAACGCCGAAGGAATTGGAAATAGAGGCATTTGTTCACGGCGCAATGTGTGTTTCATTTTCCGGGCGCTGTTTGCTTTCCAGCTACTTGACAGGCCGTGACGCCAACCGCGGGGACTGCGCGCAGCCCTGCCGCTGGGAGTATGCGCTCATGGAATCCAAACGTCCGGGCCAGTATATGCCGATTTCCGAAGATAAGTCCGGCACATATATTTTAAATTCCAAAGATATGTGTATGATTGAGCACATTCCGGAATTAGCCAAGGCCGGTGTGACCAGCCTTAAAATTGAAGGCAGGGCCAAGTCCGCTTACTATGTTTCGGTAACGACCAATGCCTACCGCTGTGCTATTGATGAGTACCTGCAAAATCCGAACGGAAAAGTTTCGCCGTGGATTGCGCAGGAACTGGATAAAATCAGTCACCGTGAGTACAGTACCGGCTTTTATTTCGGAACCGAACCGGGGCAGGTGTATTCGAACGGCGGCTATGTACGTGACTACGATGTGATTGCAGTCTGCGAAAGTTATCGTGACGGTGTTGCGGTGCTTACTCAGCGCAACCGTTTTTTCAAAGGCGACACCGCAGATGTTCTGGAAGCCGGGAATCAGCCTTATTTGCTGCCATTGAATGACCTTTATGACAAAGATTGGAATCCGATTGACAGCGCGCCGCACGCAATGATGACCGTGCTGGTGAAAACCGGCCACCCGGTCTCACCGGGCGCCATTCTTCGAAAAGAGCGTCATGACAGCTAAGCCAAAGCACATATCATAAATTTCCATGCATTGGCAATGGAATTCATGTTTAAATCCCTCCGTATTGGAAATAATAACCAATACGGAGGGATTTATTATGGGAAAACGAATAGCCGTATTTTTTGGTGCGTTTATGCTATGCCTGTTTATATCAATTTTGAGCCTTTACAGCCTTTCCAGCGGAACACAGCTTGCCGCGACAGCGGCGCGGCAAAGCGCCTACGAGCTGGTGGTAGCCAACACCCGTGGTACAATCTACGACTGCAATAAAGTCGCGTTGACCGGCGCGGGCAGCGAATTCATTGCGGCAATAGCGCCGACAGTTGAGGGTGCTGCCGCGCTGAGCAAAACTCTGCCTGTAAAAACAATGGAAGAGATTTATCCTACGCTGACGGCGGGTAAACCGTTTGATATCAAACTGCCCAAAAGCATTACTGCTCCGGGTATCGATGTATTTCAGCTGCAAAAAAGATATTCGGACACTCAGATTGCTGCCCATGTTCTCGGTTATTTGGACGGCAGCGGGAAAGGTGCGTCGGGAATCGAAAAAGTCTTCAACAGCCAGCTTACCCAAAATCAGGGTCAAATCACCGTGACCTATAAGGTGGACGCTTTGAACCGCGTTTTGGGAGGAGAGAGCAAAAAAATCAGTGATACCACCTATCTGCAAAACAAAGGCGTAGTGCTGACCATTGATAAAAGTATTCAGGAAATTTCCGAGCAGGCAGCGAAAAAATACCTGAAACAGGCCGCGGTAGTTGTTACCGAGGTGCCTTCCTGCAAAATTCGCGCTATGGTCAGTCTTCCCGACTTTTCACCGAACGACGTCGCTTCCGCGCTGAAAACGGAGGGTTCTCCGCTTGTAAACCGCTGCCTTGCGGCTTATAACGTTGGTTCTGTGTTCAAACTCGTTTCTGCGTCCGCCGCGCTGGAATACGGTATTTCTCCGGATACGGAATATACCTGCACCGGTGCGATTGATGTTTCGGGTAATCTGGTTCACTGCTTCAATTCCGAAAGTCATGGGAAGGAAAATATGCTTCAGGCGATTGCTCAATCGTGCAACGTCTATTTTATCAATCTCATGCAGCAGGTGCCGCAGTCGCAGTTTCTGTTGATGGCACAAAATATGGGATTCGGACATTCCTTTGAAATTGCTCCGGGGCTCTCTTCCTCATCAGGAAATCTTCCTACTCTGCAAAGCCTGAAAGTGCTCAGAGCGCTTGCTAACTTCTCATTTGGACAAGGTGATCTGACCGCAACGCCATTGCAAATTGCCGCGATGGTAAACGCAATTGCCAGCGGCGGGTATTATACTCAGCCGTATCTTTACGAGGGCATTGTGGATGAAAATCTGAATTATGTTGCGAAAGCGCCCGCTCAAAAGAGCACCCAGGTTATCACCGACAACACTGCAAAGCTGATTCAGCAGTTTATGAAGGCGTCAATCGATACCGGCACAAGTAAAAAAGGCAAGCCTGCAAATGGGGAAGCGGGTGCAAAAACGGCTACCGCGCAGACCGGACGGTATATCAACGGTGTCGAATCGGTTGAATCGTGGTTTTCCGGCTTTTATCCGTACGACAATCCCAAATACGTCATTACGGTGTTTGCGGAAGGCGGCACGGGCGGCGGTACCACCTGCGGCCCGGTTTTTAAACAAATTGCCGACGCGATATACGACAAGATCAAGTGAGACATCATAAATAAGATTGACAAGTTCTTTATTTCAGTTTATAATCATGATGAAATTAAATGTGCCCCTTTGGGGGCATTTTAAAGGCGATAAAGGGTAGAAATGGGTCGGGCAGTGCAAAAGAGAGGGAATCCAAGGCTGAAAGGTTTCCGCATCCGCCGGCGCAACAGCCAACCCCTTGGGATTCCATACGGCTTCCCGGCTCTGCGGCGATGAACCGCGGCGTATCCCGCGTTAAGGGAATTCGAGCGGCGCTTTTCGCGCAATTTGGGTGGTACCACGGATTTCTCCGTCCCATGGTGGATGGTGAAGTCTATTTTTTTGCCATTTGTAAATTATTTGCCGTTTTAGGCGGAATGGAGCTATTGTAATGGAGTGGACTGGATTAAACGAACTGCGGGAAAAATATTTATCTTTTTTTGAATCAAAGGGGCACTTAAGGCTGCCAAGCTTTTCGCTGATTCCTAAGGATGACAACAGCCTTTTGCTGATCAATTCCGGCATGGCGCCGATGAAAAAATATTTTACCGGTGAGGTAACTCCACCGCGCAAACGGGTGACCACCTGCCAAAAGTGCATCCGTACTCCGGATATCGAGCGTGTCGGGATTACCGCGCGCCATGGTACCTATTTTGAAATGCTCGGCAATTTCTCGTTCGGTGATTACTTTAAGCACGAAGCCACCGCATGGGCATGGGAGTTCTGCACGAAGGTGCTCGAAATGCCGGTTGACAAGCTTTGGGTCACGATTTATCTGGACGACGATCAGGCATTCGATATCTGGACAAAGGAAGTCGGCGTCGACGCGTCGCACATTGTGCGCTTGGGCAAAGAGGATAATTTCTGGGAGCACGGCTCCGGCCCCTGCGGCCCCTGTTCTGAAATTTACTTTGACCGCGGCGAGCAATACGGCTGCGGTTCCCCAACCTGCGGCGTGGGCTGCGACTGTGACCGCTATGTTGAGTTTTGGAACGTGGTGTTCTCCCAGTTCAACAGCGACGGCAAAGGAAACTACCCTCCGATGGAACACCCGAATATCGACACCGGCATGGGTCTTGAACGCCTTGCCTGCATTTTGCAGGGCGTGGACAACCTGTTCTTAGTCGACACCGTTCAGAATATTATGAAGCATATTTGCCGCATTTCCGGCGTAAATTACGGGGATGACCCGAAAAAGGATATTTCCCTGCGCGTCATTACCGACCATATCCGCAGCACAACCGTCATGATCGGCGACGGAGTGATGCCTTCCAACGAGGGCAGGGGCTACGTTTTGCGCCGCCTGCTGCGCCGCGCCGCGCGCCACGGGCGTTTGCTCGGAATTGACCATACCTTCCTTGCGGAGGTAGCAAATACAGTCATTGATGAAAATAAAAACGCCTATCCTGAACTTGATGAAAAACGCGCTATGATTACTAAATTAATCAGCGTGGAAGAACAAAGTTTTGCAAAAACCATTGATCAGGGTCTGCAGCTTTTAAACACCTATATTGATAACGAAGGAAGCAAGGTGTTTTCCGGTGCGGATGCATTCCGCCTTAACGATACTTATGGCTTCCCGATTGACTTAACAAAGGAAATCGTTGCGGAGCGCGGCATGACCGTGGACGAGGATGAATTCCGCCGTCTGATGCTGGAACAGCGTGACCGTGCAAGGGCGGCAAGAAAGAACGCCGGAGCGGACGCATGGGAAGGCGAAAGCGATCTTCTTGACGGTGTTGAGGAAACAGAGTTCCTCGGCTACAAGCAGTTTGAAGCTTCTGCGAAAGTCATCGCAATTGTGAAAGACGGCGAGCGTGTGGAATCCGCAACAGCGGGCGACGAAGTTGTACTTGTTCTTGACAAAACTGCTTTCTATGCAGAAAGCGGCGGTCAAGTCGGCGACGTTGGAACAATGGAGTCCGTTGATGCGATTTTAAGTGTAACAAATACTACGAAGAATCACGCCAAAAACTATTTACACCACGCGGTTGTAACTGCCGGTCAAATCAGTGTTGGCGAAGAAGTCAAAGTTTCCGTTGATACCAAAAACCGCCTTGCAATCATGCGCAATCATACGGCGGCTCACCTGCTGCAGGCTGCTTTGCGTAAAGTTCTGGGCGACCATGTGGAACAGGCCGGTCAGCTAGTCAATGAGCAGCATGTTCGTTTTGACTTCACTCATTTCTCCGCTTTGACCAAGGATGAGTTAGCTAAGGTCGAAACGCTGGTTAATGAGGTAATTTTAAACGGTACACAGGTTGATTGCCGTGAAATGCCGATTGAAGAAGCGAAAAAGCTCGGTGCAATGGCATTGTTTGGTGAAAAATACGGTAATGTGGTTCGTGTAGTTGCGGTTTCGGATTTTTCCAAAGAATTCTGCGGCGGCACTCACATCGACAACACCGCAAAAATCGGATTATTTAAAATTGTATCAGAAAGCTCCGTTGCGGCCGGTGTGCGTCGTATTGAAGCCGTCACCGGAACGAATACACTCATCCTTTTCAACCGTTCGCTGAGCGAAATTGACGAGGCCGCCTCCGCTCTCAAATTAAATAATTCTTCCGAGCTTGTGCAGAAAGCGGGCCAGCTTTCCGCCGAGCTAAAGGAAAAAGACAGAATGATTGAAGTGCTCAATTCCAAGCTGGCCGCGCTGCAAATCGACGGTTTGTTCGCGGGCGCTAAGGAAGTAAACGGGGTAAAGATCATTACCGGAATATTTGCCGGTACCGAGCCGAACGCGCTGCGCACCATGTGCGACAAAGTACGTGACCACGCGCCGAATATGGTTGCGGTTTTAGCCGGGACCATTGACGGAAAAGCCAACATAGCAGCCTGTGTCGCGAAAGACGCGCTTCAAAAAGGTGTAAATGCCGGGCAGATTGTGCGACAGGTTGCACAGATTGCCGGCGGCAACGGCGGCGGCAGGGCAGACAGCGCTATGGCGGGTGCAAAGGATCTTAATAAGCTGGAAGAAGCTCTTCTGGCAGTTGAAAAAATTGTTGCTAATATGACAAAATAATATTATAATAGCATTGTTGCGTTTGCAAAGGAGGGATTAGCTTGGACTGTGTTTTTTGCAAAATTGCAAGGGGGGAAATCCCGTGCAAAAAGGCCTATGAGGACGATCAGGTTCTGGCATTTTATGACCTGGACCCACAGGCTCCTGTGCATATTTTAATCATTCCGAAAGAACACATTCAATCCGTGGAGGATATTACTCCGGAAAACAGTGCAATTGTTGCACATATTTTTGAAGTGGCAGCAAAATTGGCAAAAGAGAACTGTCTGACGGACGGATTCCGAATTGTCAGCAATGTTGGAAAAGACGGCGGTCAAAGTGTGCCGCACCTCCATTTTCATCTGCTCGGCGGCCGTTCCATGAAGTGGCCTCCCGGCTGATTTAAGCAGAGTATTAAAACTGAAAGGTCGAATTATTATGGGAGAGTATTATAAAATGACAATTGCCGGCTGCGAACGTGAGCTGCCGATTTGTCCTATCAGCGATACGCTTGATATTGCAGGTTTTGTCATGCTTGGCGATGTAGAAATTACGGAGAAGACAGCTGCTGCGCTTTTGGCCAAGTGCCCGGAGCACGATGTTGTCGTTACCGCAGAAACAAAGGGAATCCCACTTTGTTACGAAATGGCCCGTCAGGGCTGCCGCAGATACATCGTCGCACGGAAAAGCGTTAAGGCGTACATGCGCAACCCAATTCATGTTGAAGTCAAATCCATTACTACTGACCATGTACAGAAGTTGTTTCTTGCAGAAGATGACTATAAAGGCCTGAACGGCAAACGCGTATTGATTGTGGATGACGTAATCAGTACCGGCGAGTCCCTTTCCGCAATGGAAGACCTGGTAAGGCAGTTCGGCGGCAATATTGTTGGCCGCGCCTGTGTGCTTGCCGAAGGCGACGCAAAGGACAGGGATGATATTATTTATCTTGAGCCCCTGCCGCTTTTCTTTAAGTAATACGATATCAATCCAACAAATAAAGAGGAAATCTATTTACCGTCTCCCCCGCCGTAGGCGGGGGAGACGGTATGAAAAAGTCCCGTTTATTTAGAAAATTGTTATAGTTAGTACAAACACTTCGGAGGAATTGTGATGAAGCGACCGCTTGCGTTGGTAGGTTTTTGCTATCTGCTGACGCTGGCGGCCGCTGTTTTTTTTGGCGCGAGCTGGTCAATGCTTTTGGCCTGCTGCAGTCTTGCCGGATTTTTGGTCACACTGTTTTTGCCGAAAATCCGTGCTGTCGGTGTGTTTCCCATTGTGCTGCTCACCATGTCGCTGGCATTCGGCAGCTTTTATGCAGGTGTGCAGTCTGTTGCCCCGTCACTGGCGCTTGCTGAGAAGGATGCGGTGATAGATGGTACGGTTTGTGAACTGCCATATCAATCTTATAATCGCTTTTACTATGTGGTGGAGGTCAATGACCTTTCTGTTCCAAACGTGTCCAAAACGTTCAAGATACGCCTTTCTACTCAGAATGCGCTCCATGTGGAGCCGTATTCGCACATCAAGGGCAAAGTTCACCTGTTCCTGCCAAACGGCGGGGAGGGGTATTCTTCGCGTTCATACTACGCATCGAAAGGCATTACGATGTTTGCGTTCCTGTATGAGTATGAGGAAATGAAAGTCACGCCGCCCACGGAAAAGCCCCCGTACTATTACGCACTCAGTTTAAGAAGTGCCTTGCTGAAATCCGTTCGCTCCATGCTTCCGCCTGAACAGGCGAATTTGATTAACGGGGTGCTGTTCGGTGACCAGACAAGCCTTTCCGCGGAGGTTTCCTCCGATTTCCGTACAATTGGAATCTCACATATCCTTTCCGTTTCCGGATTGCATATGGCAACAATGGCGGAGCTGATTCTTCTTCTCCTGCTGTTTTTCAAGGTGCCGAAAAAGCTTGCGGCGCTGCTTGCAGCCGGCGGAGTAATTGGGTTTATGGCAATAACCTGCTTTGTACCTTCCGTTACGCGCAGCGGGGTCATGTGCCTGATTTATCTGTTCGGAATCCTGCTTTCACGCAAGCCGGATGCACTTAATTCGCTCGGTGCGGCAGTGCTTCTGATTGGTTTTTCCAATCCGTATGCAGCGGCGGATATCGGACTTTTGCTTTCGTTTTTCGCAACACTCGGATTAATCTTAATCTCCGGCAAAGTTTCCCGATATTTAAATGAAAAATATGATAAAATAAAAAGGATCAGTCCACTGGTGCGCGGCGTGAACGGGACCCTTGCCACAACGGTCAGCGCGGTGCTTTTTACCCTACCAATCATCATCATCTCCTTTGGAACCGTTTCATTGATAGCGCCGGTATCCAATTTGTTGGAGCTTGTTCCGTCTACGTTGATGATGAACTTTGCGGCGATCGCCGCCGTAATCAATTTGATCGCTCCGCAGTCTTTTCTGGCAATGCCGTTCGCTTTGATTGCCGGACTGCTGGCAAAATATATGCAATCGTGTGCGCACTGGCTTGCTCAAATTCCATACGCCAGCATTTCCGCTTCCTACAGTTTTGTATTGATTTGGATTGCGGGCAGTCTTTTGCTTGCTGCCGCAACTCTATTTTTAATGAAAACACCGCGCCTTTTTAAAGCAACAGCTTGGCTTTCCGCTATCGTACTTCTTGTGGGCATTTTCTCTTATCAAGTCACCATGCGTGACGTTACCCGCTTTGCTGTTCTGGATGTCGGCAGCGCGGAATCCATCGTTCTTACACGGAACGGGCACGCGGCGGTAATTGGGTGCGGTGGTTTTTCTTCGAATACAATCAGCCGGTATCTGCGAAGCGAAGGAATCACCAAACTCGATTACATTCAGCCGCTTTCCCAAAGCAGGGAAGAATCCGTCAACTGTGCGGAACTGATAGATGCGTTTCATCCCGCACACCTCGTCATGCAGAGTGACGACAGTATGGACGGTTTTCTTCAGGCTTCTCTATCCAATGTAAATAGTCGGAATACGTTTGAAAACACTGCCTCGTCTTCTTTGTGGGGCAATGCCGAATTAAATACTGTGTCCGTGGGGAAAACCAGCGCGGTTCATGTTGTCATCAATCAGATTTCCATTTTACTTTTGCCGGGCGGCGCGGATTTTTCCGCTCTGCCGCAGAATTGGCTTGGCTCCGATTTTTTGGTCGTGGATTCCGTGCCGGATGACGCCGGAATGTATCAACCTCTCTATTCCATCCTTTCCATGGATGAGGAAGACCTGCGGAAAATCGGTTCTGTCGGGAACAGCCTGAATCCGATTCCTACCGGCGGCAGCGGAACTGTTGTATTAGCTTTTAAAAAAGATCAAACGCTACAGATCAGGAGGGAATAACATGCCCGAGATTACGGAAGCAGAACTAAAAAAACAAATTGATAAAAATGATTTTTCCAACCTGTATTTTTTATACGGCGAAGAAAAATATTTGGTAGGGCAATACGCCCAAAAACTTATCAGCAAGGCCAAAGGCACTGCATTTGAGGATTTTAACCTCCAGCGGTTTGACGGCGGCGCTTCTTCTATGGACGAAATTGCGGCAGCAGTAGAAGCGCTCCCTTTTATGGCGGAGCGGAAATGCGTCGTCGTTTCCGATTTGAATGTGGAAAGCCTGCGAGTGAACGAATTGGATAAGCTGGAAGAAATTACGGCGAATATTCCGGAAACTACGGTGCTGGTAATTTATCTTCCCACGGTACTGATTGATATTAAAAAAGATAAAAAGTGGAAGAAATTTATTGCATCCTCCGGTAAGCAGGGCTGTATTGTCGAGTTGAAAAAACGTTCCAATTCGGACCTTGAAAAAATTTTATGCGCGGGTGCCGAAAAACGGAAGTGCGAGCTTTCTCGTCAAAATGCGGGCCGTATTATCGGATACAGCGGCAACGATTTGCAGACACTTTATCATGAATTAGAAAAACTCTGTTCCTTTGTGGGCGAAGGTGAAATCAGCGCACCGGTGATTGACCGTATGGTGGTTAAAAATTTGGAAGCGAGGGTGTATGACCTTTCTAAGGCAATTTTAATCGGGGATTACGATAAAGCTTACGGAATTCTTGACCTGCTGTTTTATCAGAATGAGGAACCTGTTTCTATTTTGGCGGTACTTTCCTCTGCTTATATCGATATGTACCGCGTCAGAGTTTCAGTGCAGAGCGGCAACGGAGTAATGGAGCCCGCGAAATACTTCGATTATGCCCGCAAGGAATTCAGGCTGACAAATGCCGAACGCGATTCGAAACGGCTTTCCACGGCGATGCTGCGCGACAGCCTGAGCATGCTGATTGCAACCGATATTTCTTTAAAAAGTGCTCGCGGCGACCGTCGGATTACTATGGAAAAGTTGATTGCGCAGCTTTTATTGATTGCAGAAAAGGAGCGAACCGCTTGATTAAAATAAAAGAAGCAGTCATTGTGGAAGGGAAATATGATAAGATTAAATTGGCTTCTCTCATTGACGGTCTGATTATTGAAACCCATGGTTTTCAAATATTTAAAGACAAAGAACAGATGGCCCTAATTCGCAGGCTAGCCAACACCCGAGGCATTCTGGTTTTGACTGACAGTGATGCTGCAGGGTTCATTATACGCAATTATCTTACCGGAGCCATTTCGCCGGATAAGATTAAGCATGCCTACATTCCTGATATTTTGGGTAAGGAAGGCCGCAAGGAAAAGCCGTCAAAAGAAGGGAAACTCGGAGTGGAGGGCGTTCCGGTAAAAGCGATTCTGGATGCGCTTACACGCGCCGGTGTCGTATGCGGGGATGAAGAAACGCAGGCGTCGCGTCAAATTACCAAGACAGATCTATACCTTGCCGGTCTTTCCGGCGGTGAAAACAGTGCGGTAAAAAGGCAGGCGCTGTTAAGTGCACTTTCTCTACCGGAACATTTGGCGCCGAACTCATTAGCAGGTGTACTGAACAGTATTATGAGTTATGATGAGTTCCAACAATTTCTCGACAAACTTTTTAAAAAAGTTTAAATAATGGGTTGACAAGCAGGGTGCCGTAATGATATAATAACTCTCGCTGAGTCACCCAAGTTATTGTCTCGGCGGTATGGAATGAAGCCATATGCAGGCTTTGTTATTTACTTTTCCCTCATTATATGGTACGATATTTATTGTGTCATATGATTCAAATGCGGCCATGCTGGAATTGGCAGACAGGTGCGTTTGAGGGGCGCATGGGTTATCTCGTGTGAGTTCAAGTCTCACTGGCCGCACCATAAAAACACCTTATCGGCTTGATCGCCGATAAGGTGTTTTTTATATTTAAATTTAAGGGCTGTAATAGTTATGGGATAGCATAGTGTTTGCGCTTAGCGTAATATTGCTTCTTATTGTATTATAAAAAAATATGCGGTAAAATAACAGTAAACATATTTAGTGATACGGGCATATCAAAACAATCGCTAATGGGAATTTTGAAATTTGGAATAATGCACGGAGGTAAAATGTTTAAGGTTACGGATAAACAAACAGTATTAAAACAATATTTTGGATATGAGAGCTTTCGGGATGGCCAGGAATGGCTGATCGACAATATACTTGCAGGAAAAGATGTTGTAGGGGTAATGCCCACAGGGGCAGGAAAATCCATCTGCTTCCAAGTGCCCGCCATGCTGTTTCATGGAATTACACTTGTCATATCTCCTCTTATCTCGCTTATGAAAGATCAGGTAAATGCTTTAACCCAAGCGGGAATTAAGGCCGCTTATATTAACAGTTCCTTAACCGCATCGCAGTATGATATGGCGCTCAATCTTGCACAAAACGGTGTTTATAAAATCATATATGTAGCGCCGGAGAGACTGTTGGCGAATGAATTTCTGCTTTTCGCACAAAATGCGAATATATCAATGGTGACAATAGACGAAGCACACTGTATTTCACAGTGGGGGCAGGACTTTCGTCCGAGCTATGTCAAAATAGTTGATTTTATCGGCAGATTAAAAACCCGTCCGGTTGTATCCGCCTTTACTGCAACCGCTACGTCAGAGGTGCGCGATGATATTGTTCATACGTTACAGCTGAATGATCCAAAAGTATTGGTGACAGGATTCGATCGGAAAAACTTATATTTTGAGGTGCAAAAACCGGCGGATAAATTCGCCGCATTGTCCGACTTTTTACAGGATAAACAAAGTAAGACGGGTATCGTCTACTGCTCCACAAGAAAGGCAGTTGATGAAGTCTGTGAAAGACTAAATTCAAGCGGTCACAAAGCAACTCGATACCATGCGGGGCTTACCGATAAGGAAAGAAAAGAAAATCAGGATGATTTTATTTTTGACAGGAAACAGATCATTGTTGCAACGAACGCATTCGGCATGGGTATCGATAAATCGAATGTATCTTTTGTGGTGCATTACAATATGCCAAAGAACATTGAAAGCTACTATCAGGAAGCGGGAAGAGCGGGGCGCGACGGTGAGCCTGCGGATTGCGTCTTACTCTATAGCGGGCAAGATGTCCGTACGAATTTGTATTTGATTGAAAACGGCAGAGCAACTGAAGCTATTGACAGGGAAACTGAACTGCAGGTTCGGGAACGTGACCGGGGGCGGCTGAAAGCCATGACCTATTATTGCCAGACGAATGAATGCTTAAGAGAATATATTTTAAAATACTTTGGTGAAAACACTGCAAATTATTGCGGTAACTGCGGTAATTGTAACACGAATTTTGAAAGTATTGACATTACGATTGAAGCACAGAAAATTCTGGCCTGTATTGTCCGGTCAGGTCAAAAATATGGCCTTAAAACAATCATTGATACGTTACGTGGCAGTAAAAATGAAAAAATCACAAGATGGGGACTTGATAAGCTGTCCACTTACAATATTATGGAGAAAGAAAGCGAGACCCGTATCCGCAGTATCATAAACTATCTTGTTTTGAATGATTACATACGCATTACAAATGATGAGTTTCCCGTTGCACAGTTAGGCGGCAGCGCTTCTGAGGTTTTATTTGGCGGGAAACGGCTTCAAATGAAGCTGTCAAAGGAAACGGAAAAGTTATCAAAGAAAACCGATAAAAAAGTTTCAGCAACCGTCAGCACGGTGAACCCTGTGCTGATGGAAAAACTCAAAGTGCTCCGATTTTCTATCGCGGGCGAGCAAAAAGTACCGGCTTTTGTTATATTTTCAGATGCAGCTTTAACTGATATGTGTATGAAGCTGCCAGCAAATGACGATGAATTTTTGAATGTGTCAGGTGTCGGTAAGGTTAAATTGGAACGCTATGGAGCGCAATTTTTAAGGGTAATAGCCGAGTTTTCAGCAAATAAAAATGACGATAATTCAAATATGATTACAGTTGTCCCCGGTGACAGTGATCCTGAAGAATTCTATCGCTACATCAATGAACATAAGAGCGAAATTGAGCTTTCAAGTGAACCTGTGACAATTAGTTTTTTTACGGACAAGGTCAACAGTTTCATTACACAGAGATATATCACAAGAGTTGCTGCAAACAAAGTGACTGACTGGCTTGCGGAGAATGGGTATTTACGGGTGGAGTTTGACAGTGAGGGAAAAACCTATAAATTACCCACTGAAAAGGGCAGTGCGATTGGAATTGATAACGAAATAAAAACTGGTCGCGGTGGACAAACCTATCATACAAATATGTACAGCATGACCGCGCAGGAGTTTTTACTCGACAGTATGGAAGAAATAATAAGATTTACGGAGAGAAAGAGAAAAAGATAAAATTGATCTTACAATTGCATCTTTTTGCGTTCTCAAGTTACGTCCAGTGTTTTATACTTAGGCAGGAAAATGAAATTGTTATAATTATATCTGTCTGAAATGAACATAAATTACGGGAGAATTGAATGATAAAAATAACCGACCTGATCATACCGCTTTCGTATCATATGAAAATGCTTGAGGGCATTGCTGCGGAAAGACTGTGTATTGAGTGCAGCCGTATTGTGCGTCTTATCATTACCAAACGCTCAGTGGATTCGCGCGATAAACAGGACATTCATTTCATCATGACTGTTGTTGTGTCTGTTTCAGGAAATGAAGATGATATCAACGCAATTGCCAGTGACAAATCCGTTTCCAAGGAAATGAACTATGTTTATGACATAGCCAAAGGGAAACGATGGAAGAAACGTCCGATTGTTGTGGGCTGCGGCCCGGCTGGTCTGTTTGCGGCGTTGATTCTTGCTCAGGCAGGAGCAAGGCCTGTTTTGTTGGAACGAGGACTCGACGTGGACAGCCGCAGGCAAAGCGTCTTAAAGTTTTGGCAGACCGGAATTCTTGACGTCAACAACAATGTGCAGTTCGGCGAAGGCGGAGCCGGTGCATTTTCGGACGGTAAGCTAAAAATCGGAAGCAGGGATTATCGTAAAATAAAGGTACTGAGTGAGTTTGTCGAAGCCGGTGCCCCTCCAGAAATTATGTATTTGACGAAACCGCATATCGGAACCGACCGTTTGCATGAAACGGTCAAGGGTATCAGGAAGAAGATTTTAAGCTTGGGCGGCGAGGTTCGCTTTCACGCGGTTGTAACAGAAATTCTTCAAAAAGACGGACAGGTAAGGGGAGTAGGATTTACAGAAAACGGCAAGTACGCCGAACTTTCATCTGATCATGTGATTTTAGCAATTGGGCACAGTGCGCGCGATACCTTTCAGCGTATGCTGAACAGCGGCATTTACATGGAGCAAAAACCGTTTGCGGTTGGCGTGCGTATTGAGCATCCTCAGCAAATGATAGATGGAATTCAGTATGGTTCTTTTGCAGGTCATCCTGCACTTGGCGCGGCAGATTACCAAATGGCGGTGCATTTGCCAAACGGAAGGAACGTATTTACGTTCTGCATGTGTCCGGGTGGGTCGGTTGTTGCGGCGGCGTCCGAGGAAAACTGCTTAGTTACAAACGGAATGAGCGAGTATGCAAGGGATAAAATAAATGCCAACGCCGCGCTTTTGGTGACCCTTGATAAAAAAGATTTCGGAAATGACCATCCCCTTGCCGGTATCGCGTTTCAGCGAAAGATAGAGGAAGCTGCATTTGCAGCGGGCGGCGGGGGTTATAAAGCGCCGGTGCAAAGGCTGGAGGATTTCATCAGGAAGCGTAATTCAACCGGTTTTGGAGAAGTGTCTACCAGCTATTTGCCCGCTACCAATTTTGCAGAGGTGGATTCGTATTTGCCGGAACTGATTGCAGATTCGCTGAGACAAGGCATTGCGGAGATGGATCAATGGATGCCCGGGTATGCCTATCCGGACGCAATTCTGACAGGGGCCGAAACCCGCAGTACCTCCCCGGTGCGCATGAAAAGAGGGGACAGCTTTGAAGCTATCGGTATAAAAGGACTTTACCCTTGCGGGGAAGGGGCAGGATATGCCGGAGGTATCGTCTCGGCAGCGGTAGACGGAATGCAGTGCGCCGAACAGATACTCAAATCCTGTGAGTAACTGTCATTAATCAAAACTGCCTTGCACAGCGGAACGACATTAAAATAAACCGACAGTTCAGTTTTTTGCTTTGTATATTTAGACGAGAAAAAAGCAGCAGCCCTATCAAAATAGGACCGCTGCTTTTTGTTAGCTTCTCATATTTTTATTTTATTACCGATTATCTCATGTTATTCGTATTGGATTGTGAAATATTTTTTAAAGCTTCCTCTGCATTGTCTTGAAGATTAGGTTCAACAGAAATGTCCCCTAACGCGACCATACCTACAAGATTATTGTTTTCAACAATTGGCAATCTTCGAATTTGCTTTTCACTCATGATTCGGGCAGCATCGTGAACATCCATATCAGGGCTTCCTACAACAGGATTGGAACTCATAATATCCCTAACCTTCTGCTGCTTTGAGTTTTGACCTTCCGCTGTGGACCTCAATGCCAGATCTCTATCGGTTATAATACCGATAATCTTTTCCTCGCTGCATACAGGGATTGAACCGCAATCATATTGACGCATCAATTGCGCAGCTCTTTCAATAGAATCCTCAGTATTTAAACTCGCGACTTCTGTTGACATGATATCTTTTACTTTCATAAAATTCACCTCCATATGATATGTTACCCACCGGAAGCATTTTTTATTTTAAAACTTGAAGTTTTAGTTTAATGATTTGCAATGCTGATTTTTCATTGATTAAAGCAAATACTATTTAAGATATATTAACTTTGGAAAGGAGATCATAAATATGGCGACCTACACAGGCGTTGTTAAATGGTTTGATAATGAAAGAGGCTATGGATTTATTGCTTCCAATGATGGTCAGGATGTCTTTTTACACCATTCGCAAGTGAAAGAAAAAGGTGACGATAAAGACATACACGAAGGGGAAGAAGTAAGCTTTGATATGATACAGGATCAAAAGGGTTCATCTGCCGTAAATGTTCAAAAATTGTAACATTATAAAATTAAAAATTGATGATCTAAGGTAACTGAATAAAAAAGCCGCCCAATACGGACGGCAAAGCATTACAGTGTCGGGTTACTATCGCTCTTTTTCGAATTCGGAGTCGCATCGGTACGTTTGTCCGATTTCCTTTTAGGCCGTGGCGGCGTGAGACTGGGTCCGGTTGTCGGAGAAACCGAGCCGGTGGCAGTTGAGTTATCATTACTGTTTTTATATTTATCCATGTGTATATCCCCTTTCGGGATTAGGCTACCCAACAAATCGAATTTTATTAAAAAAGCCGCCCGTTTCGCAGGGTGGCCTAAAAAGATAACCTGTTGTTAAGCGTTAAGCTGTTAAGCATTGTGCACTATTTGACCACAAGCAATTTTAGCTCCGGAATTTCCTGATGGCTGAGTTGTAAAATCATCCGGCGACGAATGCACGATTACAGTGCGGCCTGTGACTTCATTAACCGAGAATTTATCGGTGATAAATGCCATAAAGGCGTATCCATGATTCCCGAATAACGGCGGCAGATCGCCTGCATGTGCTGGATGGGGGCAGTTTTTGGGGTTGTAGTGTGATCCCGCGTTTGCAAACGGATCTTCCGTATTCCCTGTGCATGAACTTCCTTCATGGATATGAAATCCAAATACGTTTGCCGAGCACACTCCTGAGCCCTGCGGAAGACCATTTACTTGTGCAATTAGCAGAACACCGTCCATTAACTGATAAAAGAATACCATTCCGTTAATATTAGGAAAGCTTTGGCTGCCCTTAATCGTGGCATGCGCATCTGGCGGCCGCTTCAATAAATTTTGCAATTGGTCGAATTGTGGGTCTAAAAACAAAATAATCACCTCTTGAACTATTTTATGCTTGAGGTAATTATTTGGTTAAGATTAAAAATAAAAGAGATATAAATAAGAAAAGAACCCATAAGTCATTGTGGCTGTTCCTTCCGTGGACGGAGCAGCACAGCAAAACAGCAAAATAAATCACATGAATTTATATCGCATAATCGTAGAATCTGAGCAGTGTTGTTTTTATCCCGGTACATGGATTGACCGCAATCAGACGATAACACCGCTGCCAATCCTCCCACAGACGGTACCGCGACACAATAACCTAATTCAGTCACAAATTTAGCCCTCTTAGCCATTTGTCGTGGCTGAGAGGACTTTTTTGTGTTATATTTATAATAAGCATAATTTGATTTTGGAGGTATTTGTGAAATGACGCAAGAGGAAATTAAAAAGCTGGACAAACGAGTACAGAGTGTACAAGATCCATTTGGAACGGGATTCTTGGTATTGTATAAAACCTTCCAGGAAATGGCAGAGTATAAAGGAAAGTCACGGGAAGAAATTCTTCAGCAATATGTGGTATGGAAGCTCAACCACACATAGCGAGATTTTCACTGGTTGGATGGCTGTTAATACGCAGTTAAGACGTATCGGATCAATCTCCAGGGCCCTCTTTTTCTATGCCTTTATCTTTTTCAACGGCTTCCATAAATTCCTTTTTAAGACTTTCACGGTCAGCTTTATAATTTTTCTTTCTATAAAAATAATTCACCCAGCTAAATGTCAGCAACATAGTTGCGACAAATGCAATACTTACATTCCAATATAAGACACTATAATTTTCGTCGTAGATATTCAAATACACCCATAGTATCGGCCCCAGGTAAACCAGAGTATTACATATCAAAATGACACGGCTGGGTTTCAAGACTTTTTCTGACAAATTGTCAATGATCTTTTCGGCTTCATCTACTTCATTTTTGTTTTCCAAAAATTCACCCCTCCTCTAATAAATATTGTTTTAAAGTATAGCCAAAAAAACACTTTCATACTATAATTAAAATTTTCCAAATATGAAAACTGAATCCTGCGGTAGATAGTATAATCCGCAGTCAGACAATCCTCTCACGTTTTAAATGAGAGCGGACCGAATAGCTAAAATTATTTCCTGTTGGATTAATTCCCAGCAGGATTTTTTACAAAACTATATACATGATATTGACCGTTACGTAAAATATCTTTCCGATAAAAACACCGAGCGCGCCTTGAAATCCTTGCAGATCGTAGTGGATGGCGATTATGTAAATTTAACTTACGAGTCAGAGCCTGTGCCGTTTGAGCGTATTTGTAGGATTACCGGATATCTCGTAGGCACCATGGATCGCGGGAACAACGCGAAGCGTGCCGAATTAAAAGACAGGGTGCGACATGGATTAGACTGTGACTGTTGCCACTGAAATTCCCCCCCCGCCAGCCTATATCGGCTGACGGGGATTTTTGTTATATTCATACGATTAGCAAAACTTGACATTAAATAATTTAGGTATAGAATTAAAGAGACAATTAGATAATTGTTATAGATAGCGGCGTAAGCCAAAAGGAGTGTTTTTATGGAAAATATATTTATAAATGCGATGGAGAGAAGCGAAAAGCCTAGAAAAGTCAGGAATGCAGGTTTTATTCCAGGTGTTCTTAACAGCCCTGACACAACTTCTACCAACGTGCAATTTGAAAACGTGGCGCTGAACAAAATCATCACAAAACACGGAACAAATGCAAAATTATGGGTCAAGTTAGGCGCTGATAAGACATTTGGCTACATCAGGGAAGTCCAAAAAGATCCTGTGGAGGGGAAAGTCATTCATATTGCAATTCAACTGGTTTCAAAGGACCAAGAGGTCAAACTGCAGTTGCCAATTACCTTTCACGGTCACGCTGAATTGGAAAGCAGATTGTTGCAGGTGCAAATTCACAAATCAGAGGTCGAAGTTGTTGGAAAGACAGAGCTTATCCCTGATGAGGTCGTAGTTGATGTCTCAAAGAAAAAGTTTGGAGAGAACATCACCGCTCACGATTTTCACCTGCCCTCAGAGGTTAAAATACTTAGTCCAGAAGATGAAATTTATGCCGTTATCAAGGCTGTCAAAAACGTGACTGTAGAGACGCCCGAAGAAGCTCAGCCAGCCACAGTATAAATTCATAAATAAGGCGCACCGGATTAATTTGAATTGACCCCAAAAAGTTAGACAAATATTTTAATTAAGCAGCCAAGAGAGCT
>CAUQPM010000018.1:0-47512 GCA_963520015.1 uncultured Oscillospiraceae bacterium | reverse complement strand
ACCAAGTCCCTAAATTAATTTTGAAGCGTACGTTTTCACACAGTCTGGAGCATAAAGCGTCATCACCTTTTCCCGCATAATTTTTATATTACAAAGTTATAGAACTCCCATGCTTCACCAAGTTATCCAGAGAATTTCCAAACGGTGCTTATTTTATGAGCTAGGTACAACACTGTTAAGCTGTCTGTTGCTGTTAGATAAATACCCCCCTACTGTAAATAAAAGCAACTACAGCAAGGGGCGATGTGTGTAAATTTAGGCCTTAGTAAAATTCCGACTCGAATTTGTTGTGATTGTAAGCCTACAATTCAAAAGAACCCCCCTATATAGCACTTACATCTCAACCATCCATACAAATTCCGAATATTAGAAACCTTGTGAAATGAAACAACAGATCTAGTATCTATTCCCACAAAAATCTTTAAGCTACATTCACTATGCAATGACGAACAGGAACCTCGCCGGGCATTGTCGTATAAACCCCTGAAGATGCACCAGATGCACCAACTGCCCTGATTGAAAAGAAGTAGACATTCCCTTCTATCCTGATAAAACGGGTTGTAAACGAATTACCATCCCCAACTGTAAATCTCGGTATTGCACTATTCCCGTTCATCACGGTAAATTTGAAACAGTAGTCTCCCCCTGAGTTTACATTAAACGGAAGCGTGGTATCTGATAAAACGGAACTACCCAGCACCGCTACAGGGAAGGAAGCAACCTCATTCCCAATCTGAGCTGTAATAACGGCAGTACCTCTGCTTGCACCAGCTATTTCAAATAGATAACCGCCGTCCACTTTTTTACTGAATACCACAGATACACTGCCTGAACTCGAAGTTACGGTCGGAATCGTATCAGAAGTGGTCTTTACAAGGAAGTAGTATTTACCTCCGACACCGAAAGTATAGGTGTTAGTTGTATCGAGCTTAAAACTGGTCGCAGGAATAGTTGATGGTATGGAAACAGTCGCAGGTTCATGATTGGATGGAGAAGAGCTACTTGTTTTTTCTACCTTAACAGTGGCAGAATTGTTTATCGAAGTGGTAAAAATATTGCCGTTATTGTCTTCTATCGTGATGGATTGAATTGGTTCAAAACTGCCTGCGTTTTTACCGACGAAATTTAGATTTAGCTCATAAGCTTTGCTGGTGTCCTCTTCATTCGGAGAAACTTCAGATACAATAGTAGAGCCTTTAACAGTAACTCCATTACTAGGATTTTCTTTGGCTATAAAATTTTGGCTGTCAAAACCGATTTTTAATGTATAGCCCGTATGATTTAGATTCTGCAAATTGGACAGTGCTATCCTTACTTCGAAATTCTGACCCACTTTTACCGTTCCGGGCACAGTGATACTGGCATCACCTATGTTTGTCAAAGAACCAGTCAAGCCATAACCACGCTCATATTGTATTTCTGTTTCGCTCATGATACCGCCGTCATTAATTACGGGAATATTTACGGGTAGTGTTCCAACAGGATCAAAGGCACCAAAAATAATGTCAAGAGCTGCGGGAATATTAGGCCCGTAATTCGTAGACGGACGCTGGCCGCCTTCTGTAGGATCCATGCCGCTGCTCCCATAAACCGCAAGCATCGTATCTGCGTTTGGGTAGTTTGCTACATCATACGGCTTGTCGATGCTAACCAACACACATGGCTTACTTAAACTTTTAGACCAGTTGACAATCTTGGTGGGCATGCTTGTTACCCAATTGGTTGGCGCCAATTTTGCTTCGCTGCTGGTTTCAGTTATGGCAATAACGTAGTCAGCATCAGAAATTGCTGTTTGAAACTGGGAATCTGTATAGTTACCGGGATAATAGAACATCGTTTTAAATTTCACATGATTGATTTTATCTTCGTTTATTAATTGCTCCAACCCAAATTGCAATGCTGGCATTTCATTGGAATACTGGCCAATTAAAAGAACATTTTCGTTCTCTTTGGGTTTGATGGGAAGAAGATTCGAATCGTTTTTAATTACAGTGACAGCTTCATCGGCAATTTCACGTTCCCTGTCATGGTGTTCATCGGAACCCACGACTTCTTTCGCGTTGGCTATTTTGTCGTCAATAGGAGTATCGTCAAGTGTCATAATATCACGATCTATTTTGAGCTGTACAATACGTTTTGCAGATTCCTCAATGCGGTTTTTTAGTTCTTCATCTGTTTCTGCTTTCGTTTTAATCATATCAATAATTGGATCCAGCTTGTTTTTGACATCCGCCATACTTCGAAGGATCGTCGGCATAACCACCATATCAGCGCCAGCCTGAATGGCGTAAAGTGTGGCCTCAGGCTCATCAAAATTATCTGTTATCCCTTGCATGTTCATGGCATCGGTTACAATAACGCCCTTATAATTCATTTGGTTACGTACTAGGTCAGTCAAAATTTCTTTTGAGAGAGTGGCCGGCGGTTTAATGGTTCCTCCTTTTTTTGTAGGGAGTTCCTCCGTAATGATATTCGGATACTGAATATGTGTAGTCATGATGATATCGGTTCCCTCATCCATAGCTGCCTGGAAAGGAACTAATTCTACCTCTTTAAGTTGATTAATTGTCTTATTAACAACAGGCATGCCTGTATGTGAATCGGTTGAGGTATTGCCATGTCCAGGAAAATGTTTTAACGCTGTAGCGATATTATTATTTTGAAGCCCCTTCATTACCTGAATGCCAAGTTTGGCAACCAAATTCGGATCATCTGAAAAAGAACGCAGGCCAATAACGGGATTCTTTGGATTATCGTTCGTGTCCATAACAGGAGCATAGTCTACATTAATACCCAGCGCATGCAACTCGCTACCCATAATATCGCCGGTATCGAACGCGGCATCCTTATCACGAGTGGCACCCAACGCCATATTGCCGGTCATACGGCTGCCGGAACCCAGACGGACAACACTACCACCTTCCTGGTCTGTCGCAATCAGCAATGGAATATTTCCGCTTTCGGCGTTTGCTTCCTGCAAATCAGTAGTAAGTCTTACTGTTTGTTCTGTCTGTTTAACATTATTTGCGAAAAGAATAATTCCTCCGAATTTATAGTCCTGCAAAATTTGCCTTACTTCACTGCTTAGTACAGTCATATCGGATACAGAAGATTGACCACTGTCTTTCCATTGACGAAAATCAGGCATCAAAAGCTGCTCGATTTTTTCGTTATCTGACATTGCCTCGACGATCTCATCTGCCGATTTCCCCGTGGCTACTGCACTGGCGGAATTAGGCACAATTGTCGTACCAACGACTATAATACAACTCAAAAGGACTGTGGCGAAAGTCATTCGGATATTTCTTTTACTCATAATAAATTATCTCATCCTTTCATCTTTTACCTATTTGACTTGATTGTCACATAGTATAATAATATGATGATTCATTAGTAAAAGATGTCATTAAATTGCTGCAATACTTATCATAAGGCGCTTTGGTTATAAAAAAATATTGTTGGAATTTTAATAATTGTTAACTTCCATGTTCAATGGAAAGATATCTATGCGAAATATTGATTATGCTAATATCATCTATTAGCAGGTATAACCAGCAATCAGTGGCCTTGGATTATCCCGTTGATTTAATTCGCAGCTATCGCTAGCATCTGGTCATTGTATCATAAACAAGTACCATTTTGGATATACGAAAAGGTGTTAAAGATTACGAGCAACATAAAACACTATAAAGTTATTCTACAAAGTTCAGAAGTCTGTCTAAACTTTGTATTATGATCATAACAGAAAGGTGCGAATGGCGGTATCCCAACCCTTGATGCAAACGGAAAGGTGGTTCAAACTGTTTTAAGCGCGGATACAATCGACGGGATTCACATTCTAAAAGGGAGCAGCAGCGGAACCATTGCCATCAATACGGCATACGGTTCTATTTTTTATTCGGCTGATATTTCTATGAATTTTGGCATGACGTTGCTAATCCAGAGAGGATGATCTCTTATGTTAAAAACAAATATTGGGTTCATTAAATTTTGCAATCAGGCACGGAGTAGGAACATCGGCTATGTATATGGAACGCAAATGGTACATTAGCACTAAAACGAGTCTACATGCAGGTTTAACTATGGACGCGCATATCATCCAATTTATTGAGTCTCTTGATAACTTTATTAATTCCATTAATGCGATATAGGACAAACTATCTGAATTATCGCTTCATATTCGCTATTATTCATTGACAATGTTTATATTTGGAACCATAATAATGATATTAATGAAAATGAATGGATTTGTTGAATGCTATCTAGTTGAACTTTTGTCGTATAATTAAAAGCCTAAAATTATGACAAATCATAGAAGGGAGAGCCATATGAAATATTTATTAAAGTGGTTTTTGGATTTAAAAATCATCTCAAAGATTATGATTTGCTATGTTGCTATGCTCGTCATTTTCCTGTCTGTTGGCAATATTACCTATCACCAGTATCAAGATCTTACTGCAAGCAAGGTTCAGCAAATGTCTGTCGAGACTACCCACTCGGTTAACAACAACCTCGACTTTATATTTGATACCATGAATAACCAGAGCATCATACTCTTATCAAATCAGACAATACAATCTGCACTGGAACAATCCGTTCAGAAATATAATTTTGTGCTGCAGACTAAGGTTTGTAATTATCTGGCTGATTTTATGAATTTTAACGACATGATTTCATCTGTCTATATATTTGATAAAAATGGAATTGAATATTACGTCGACAGCACCTCATTCAAAAATATGAGTCTGGATAAGATCCGCAAAGCGGACTGGTACCCGCAGCTTGTAGAATTAAATGGCGGTTATTTGCTAAAACTGAACGGCGGCGGAACTTTTACGCCGGGAAAAGACAACTATATTTCTCTGGTTCGGGTAATTAATAACATTAACACGCAGAAGCCAATGGGGTTCATGGTAATAAATATAGCCACCAAATCGATTCTTCGCACTGTCATGAAGCAGAACAATGCATATGATATGCAAATTGTCCTAAAGGATGAATCGGGCCATAATATTTTCGACTCAACTCCGGCCGGTGTGAAAAATTATGCAAATTCCATCGTCAAGATTTCGTCAGGCAGTTCCGAGATACTTAAAATTAATGGAGGAAGTTATATCGTTTCGTCCCTTGACAATCGCTACGGTTGGGGGCTCACCAACGTTACTCCATTTAGTGAATTTACAAAACAAATCGTTGCGACGAACATCACTCTGGTCATATTTATTCTGGCATTTGGAATCTTGTTTTTAGCAACGTTTATTGTTATATCTCTATTAATCACAAGACCAATTCGAAAGCTTGCAATCTCAATGAAAGCGGTGGAGAATGGTGATTTTAGAGAAATCAGTGTGAAAACCGGCAACGACGAGATCGGGCACCTGAAGGATGTATACAACATGATGGTGCGCAGAATCGTTCTTTTAATTGACGATATAATAAGAGAGCAGACCATTAAGAGAAAAAAGGACCTGGAGGTACTGCAGATGCAGATCAAGCCTCATTTCCTTTACAACTCTTTCGATGCGATTGGTTCTTTGGCTCTATCCGGCAACAACAGTGACGTCTTTCGGCTTGTCCAATCGCTCGGCAGATTTTACCGAGGATTTTTAAGCGCCTGTGATGAAGCAATTACAGTTAAAGAAGAACTTGAAATCACCGATAGCTACATAACCATCCAAAAGATTCGCTTTCCAAATAAATTTACCGTTGTGAAGGAAATTGATCCCCAAGTTCTGGGCGTTAAAATTCCGAGTCTAACTCTTCAGCCACTGGTGGAAAACGCCATTGACCACGGAATCCGTGGTAAGCTTGGTGCGGGAGTTTTGACTATCAAAGCATGTGCACTGGAAGATTCCGTGCAGATTACTGTGGAGGACGACGGTGTTGGAATGGAGGAAGAAAAGACAGCTGAAATTCTGAAACACCATTCAAAAGGGGTTGGCATGAAGGCAACTATGGAAAAGCTCAGTCTTTATTTTGAAGTTGAAAATGTACTCAAAATTCAAAGTAAAAAAGGCTGCGGCACGAAAATTACAATTACCATACCGATAGATCGGGGGGCTCATGTTGAATAACAAAGAAAATGACTTAATCAAGGTTGTTATAGTAGACGATGAATATTTGGAACGTAATTTGTTGAAAAAATGCATTGACTGGACTTCATTAAACATGGAAATGGTGGGAGAGGCGCAGGATGCAACCGAAGCTCTCGATTTGATCTGTCGCGAAAGCCCGGACGTACTGTTTACAGATATTCAAATGCCCGGTACAGATGGAATCGGGCTAAGCGAATTAGCTTTGAAAAAGTTTCCGGAAATACATGTTGTAGTAATCACGGGCTTTGATAAGTTTGAATATGCACAGCGCAGTATTAAGGCGGGTATTTCGGATTTTTTATTGAAGCCAATTGATGGGGAAGAAGTTCAAAAAACAGCGGTAAAGCTAAAAGCGCGGATTGAAAATGACAGAAAAAGCATGCAGGAGGAAATTGAGCTTAAAAACCAGCTATATGATAATCTTCCTTATTTACGGGAGCGTTTCTTCAATGAGCTCATGTTTGGTGAAGTAGACGGTGTCCGTGAAAAGATGTCGTTCCTTGGGATCCATTTTGAAAACGCCGTTTTTCAAGTAGCTTTGTTCGAAATAGTTCCAGAAGCAGTACCTCCTGACGAGGAATCCCGATTCCTTCTGAGCATACGTGTGCGCAAGAGAATTAACGATTTTTTTCAGTCTTGGAAAAACACTTTTGTGTTTGCCCATACAACCAACCGTATTGCAATACTGAATAACGATTCGAAGATAGACCTTTACGAGCAGTGTGAGATCCTTCTCAAACAAACTTCAGAGGAACTTACCAGTCACTTTTGTATCGGTCTTGGCAGTATGAAAAAGCAGGTTGATGAAATTTGCATTTCTTATAAGGATGCGTTAGAGGCAGTTCATTACAGAATTGCCTTAGGCAACAATAAGGTGATTTTATACGATACGATCCGCTTTCCTTGCAGGGCCGAATCATTGAATAGCAAAGGGTATGTTGAACAACTCAATTTTTATATCAAAACGGGACTGACTGATAAGATACAGGATACGATTCAGAAAATCTGCGAAGGTATAGATCTAAAAAAAGCATCTGCTCTGGAAGCCCTGAGGATGACCGCTATGAATATCAGCCTTTCCATCTTTCGGTCAATGGCAGAGGCCGGACTCGAGCCCGATGAAATTTACCGTTTCCAGATTCAGACAAACAGCAGGGTCTTTCAGCTCCAAACTCTTCCTGAAACAGAGGAGTTTTTAAATGAAACCGCTAGCAAATGTCTGGATTTACTCGACCAACGGCATGACAGCCAAATCAGCGGCTTAATCGAAGTCGTTAAAAACTATTTACGTGAAAACTACATGAACAGTGACTTTTCTCTTCCAGATTTGGCTGCAAAGTTATATTTTAACCCAAGTTATCTCAGCCGCACCTTCAAAAAAAAGGCCGGTGTGAGTTTCACGGAATATCTAATGGAAGTAAGAATGGCTAAAGCCGCTGACCTTCTGAGGAATGGAGAATTGAAGGCCTTTGAGATCGCGGTAGCCGTCGGTATCCCCGAGCCAAATTATTTCAGCACCTGCTTTAAAAAGTATACAGGAGTTTCCGTCAGTCAATACCGGAAATCTCTTAATATCCAAGAATCCTGACGTAGTTTAGTCTGCAGTTCTAATCCGGGGTATCTTCTGCAGATTTTGTCAGATTTGATAATAAAAAGCTTCTAAAAGCCGAAAAAAATCAAATGTTTTCAACAGAGGTAAAAAACACAAAGGAAAAAGTAATAAATTTTGATTCAAAATTCTAAAAAAATCAGTAAAATTACAGTATAAGTTTTTTTTAGAAAAGGAGAGGATTTGTTTGAAACGTTTGATTTCTAAAATTGCTACAGTAATGTTGGCAGGCGTAATGACGGCAAGTTTTACGGCATGTGGTTCTTCTGCTCCTGCAACGAATCAGGCTACACCCAGCAGTCCGGCATCGTCCGAGGTTAGCACCCCCGCTTCCTCAGTACCCGCAGAAAAGGTGACACTGACATTCTGGAATAACTACACCAATGATACTCAGCACACGATGGCAGACACCATCCAGAAATGGAACACGGAACATCCGGACATTCAAATTGATGCAAGTGCAACCGAAAACAACGCATACAAGATGAAAATCAAAACAGCAATCGCGGCCAACAATGCACCTGACATTATTTACACATGGGCCGGTGGCTTTACACAGCCTTTTGTAGATGCCGGTAAGATTCTTCCTCTGGATGATTATCTGAATGACGGTACAAAAGACCAATTGCTTGATGGTGCATTGACTAACATTACCTACAACGGAAAAGTGTACGGTCTTACATACAATCAGCAGGCCGGCGCTCTGTACGTCAACACCGATTTGTTCAAGCAGTACAGCGTTGTAGTACCGACTACCTTTGATGAATTACTCAGCGCGGTCAAGACCTTCAAGTCGAAAGGTCTGGTACCTATGGGTGTTGGTGAAAAAGATGAATGGCCGGGAATGTGGTATTATGACATGATCGCCCTTCGTGAAGCTGGCGCGCAACTCTCGCTTGATGCTCTGAACAAGAAAGCATCCTACAATCAAGATGCATTTGTAAATGCTGCAAAAAAGCTGGAGGATCTTGTGGATGCAGGAGCATTTGCTCCCGGTGCGCTAAGTGTAACGAGAGACGAGGCCGTTGCACAGTTCACACAAGGTAAAGTTCCAATGTACTTCGGCGGAAATTTTGATGCTCAAGTCATTGATGATTCTCTAAAAGGCAAAGTGAGTGCTGTTAAATTTCCGAGTATTTCAGGTGGAAAAGGCGTAAATACTGAATATCTTGGCGGTGGTGCTGATGCTCTTTGCATTAGTGCAAATACGAAATATAAAGATCAAGCTGTTCAGGCTGTCAAATATCTGGCTTCTTCTTTCTCAACCAGCATGTATGTTACAGGCGGCGGTTTGCCGGAATGGAAATACGATACTGTCGATCAGTCCAAAATCGATCCGCTTTCCAAACAAATTATGGATGACATCGTAAAAGGCTCAACCGGAAGTGTTCCAGCTTGGGATCTTTACCTTTTAGGGAACGACGCACAGACACATCTGGACTTAGTGCAAAGCCTGTTTGGAAAACAAGTCACTCCACAGCAATTCGGTGAACAAATGCAGCAAAAGGTTAACGAGGCTTCCTAATGATATGATGGTCGGTTTTCCCTGTTATCGGCTTTCGCTTGTAACAGGGAAAACATTTTTTCTGCCCATGAATACAGGGCGTAACAAGAAAAACATCTACTGCTCGTTTTCGATTCCGGAAAGAAGGTTTGATAACATGGAAAAACTGATGAAAGACAAAAAAGCGATTTTTCTTTTCGCTTTCCCCACATTTCTGCTCTTTACCGTGATCATAGTTCTACCAATCTTTTTCTCACTTTACTACAGCACGTTGCAGTGGGATGGTTTTAGCAATGCCGTATCTGTGGGTTTTTCCAATTATATAAATCTGTTTGTGAATAATACGGACGGATTTGCTCAGTCAGTAATCAACTCCCTAATCCTAGCCTTGATCTCTGTTGGTATTCAACTCCCGATTTCCTTGCTTCTGGCAATCATCCTGTCCAGAGGAATCAGGAAGGAGCGTTTTTTTAGAACAGTTTATTTTATCCCAGTGATCATCTCCACAGTTGTAATCGGGCAGCTTTGGATGAAAATTTACAATGAGGATTACGGCATTCTCAATACAGTGCTCCGGTCCCTTGGGCTCGATTCTCTCGCTAAATCGTGGCTTGCGAATCCCAGCACAGCGCTTGGCTCAGTTTTCATCGCCATGCTGTGGCAATATGTCGGCTATCACATGTTGCTGATGTATGCAAGCGCCAAATCAATTTCTCCGGATATCTATGAAGCGGCCCTCATTGACGGGGCAAGTGAAGCAAAAATGGCGTTTCGGATCACAATCCCATTAATGAAACCGATTCTGTGTGTGTGTGTTGTTTTCGCCGTGACGGGATCCTTTAAAGCATTTGACTTGATCTATGTTATGACGGGCGGAGGACCGATGCATTCCACAGATGTTCCTACTACGCTGATGTACACCACGATTTTTTCGCGATACCAATACGGATACGGCAGTGCCATGGCTATTTTTATTATTATTGAATGCCTTGTCTGCACCGTTATTATTCAGAAGCTTTTCAGCAAAGATGCAGACTATTGAAGGGTGGAGGATAAAAATGAAAAACAGCAATTCATCTGTCATTCAAAAAGAACGATCAGGAAAAATCCAATTTTCTTCCCTTTTCTTATATCTGTTTCTGGGGATATATGCGATTATACAGGTATACCCTCTAATTTGGCTTTTCCTTTTTTCTTTTAAAAATAACAATGAAATTTTCAGTGGCAATGCGATGGGAATTCCTCAAGTTTGGAGAATATCCAACTACTTAACAGTGCTTACTAGTGGAAATGTGGCTGTCTATCTGATGAATAGCGTAATTGTGACCGCTGTTACCATTGTAATATCCACTATACTTATTACCACCTCGGCCTATTCAATTGTCCGTCTGCATTGGAAAATGAGCAAAGTTTTTCTGACTTACATTCTACTTGGCTTGATGGTTCCCATTCATGCTACTTTGCTGCCATTGTTTATTATCCTAAGAAACCTGAATCTCTTAAATTCCTATTTATCGTTGATTCTACCTTATGTCGTTTTCGCCCTTCCCATGGGCGTCTTTATCATGGTAGGCTTTTTAAAGAGCATACCTAAGGAACTGGAGGAATCGGCCTGCCTTGACGGCTGCGGAATCTATAAAATTTTCTACTATATTGTGCTGCCACTGCTTAGGCCAGCCATTGCAACCGTCGCCATCTTCACATTTCTCTCCTCATGGAACGAGTTGATGTTTGCCAATACCTTTATCAACAGCGAACGTCTCAAGACATTGACGGTGGGAATCATGTCTCTTTCTGGCCAGCAAGGAACACAGTGGGGCTCCATCGGCGCCGGTCTTGTAATTGCTACCGTTCCAACACTACTGATCTATTTTCTGCTCAGCGACCAGTTGCAGAAAAGCATGATAGTTGGCGCTGTAAAAGGGTAAAATTCGGATTTTTAGATAGGGGAGAATATAGATGGAATCATATAGAAACGAAAATCTAACTTTTGAACAACGAGCAAAAGACCTTGTTTCCAGAATGACACTGGAAGAAAAAGTAACGCAGATGCTTAATCAGTCTCCGGCTATTCAACGACTCGGAATTCCCTCATACAACTGGTGGTGTGAAGCATTGCATGGGGTAGCCAGAGCAGGCGTCGCTACTGTCTTTCCTCAGGCGATAGGCATGGCAGCCACTTTTGATGAGGACCTGATAGAAAAAACGGCCGATATTATCTCCACAGAAGGGCGTGCGAAATATCATGAATTCCAAAGAAAGGGCGATCATGACATCTATAAGGGGCTTACATTCTGGTCGCCGAATATCAATATATTCAGAGATCCTCGGTGGGGCCGGGGTCATGAAACTTATGGGGAAGATCCCTATCTGACGGCAAAACTGGGCAGTGCATTTGTGAGAGGGATACAGGGAAAAGATCATAAATATCTGAAAGCCGCTGCTTGTGCGAAACATTTTGCAGTTCACAGTGGCCCTGAAAGTGAACGCCATAGTTTTAATGCTGTAGTGTCAAAAAAAGATTTGTGGGAAACATATCTCCCTGCTTTTAAGGAACTTGTTACAAACGCCAAAGTGGAAGGAGTATTGGGCGCTTATAACCGAACAAATGGAGAACCTTGCTGCGGAAGTAAAACTTTGTTGAAAGATATCCTAAGAGATGAATGGGGATTTAAGGGTTACGTTACTTCTGATTGCTGGGCGATAAAGGATTTTCATGAGAATCACATGGTTACAAAAAGCGCGCCGGAATCCGTTGCCCTTGCTGTTAACAATACTTGTGATACCAATTGCGGTAGCATGTTTGCTAATCTTCTCATTGCACACGAAGAAGGGCTTGTCTGTGAGAGTACAATAGATGAAGCGGTAGTTCGGCTGATGATTACCCGCATGAAGCTTGGCATGTTTGATGATCCAGAGCATGTACCTTTTGCGGATACACCGTATGAAATAAACGATTGCACCGAGCATAGAAAATTTAATTTAGAAGTAGCGAAAAAGTCTTTGGTCTTATTGAAAAATAAAGATCATTTACTTCCATTATATAAAAGCAAGCTGAAATCGATAGCGGTTATTGGACCAAATGCAGATAGCAGAGAAGCCCTTGCCGGAAATTACTGCGGAACTTCATCAAGATACCATACAGTCTTGGAAGGAATCAATGATTATTTAAAGGATGAGCTCAGAATCTATTACGCAGAAGGATGTCATTTATATAAGGACAGAGTAGAATCGCTTGCATTAGAATCTGATCGTATTGCTGAGGCGGTTTCCGCAGCAGAAAAGTCTGATGTTGCAGTATTGTGCCTTGGACTGAACGCAACCCTTGAGGGCGAAGATGGCGATGCCGGTAATTCATACGCTAGCGGTGATAAACCGGACCTTGATTTGCCCGGTGAACAGCAAAAGTTGATGGAAGCTGTCGTTGCTGTAGGGAGACCTGTGATTCTGGTATTGCTTTCCGGCAGTGCTTTAGCGGTTAGCTGGGCGGATGAACATGTGCAAGCTATTGTTCAGGCATGGTACCCGGGAGCAATGGGAGGAAAGGCAATTGCTTCGATGCTTTTTGGAGACTACAGCCCCAGTGGCAGATTGCCGGTTACTTTCTATAAAACTTCCGGAGAATTGCCGGATTTCCGTGATTATTCCATGGAAAACAGGACGTACCGCTATATGAAGCAGGAGGCTTTGTACCCGTTTGGTTATGGCCTAAGTTATACAAAATTTGAATATTCCGTTCCTGTACTCAGCGAAACAAATATAAGAGCTGGTTCAGATATTGATGTGTATACTTATGTAACAAACACAGGAAATATAAAGTCGGAGGAAGTCGTACAGCTCTATTTACAGGACGAAGAAGCTAGTACCTGCGTTCCAAAATGGCAGCTTATAGGAATAAAAAAGATATGTTTAGAGACCGGAAAATCGGCCAAAGTTCAATTCCATGTAACAGCAAGGCAAATGTGCGTCATTGACGACGAGGGCCGCTGTATTCTCGAGCCCGGTGAGTTCCGCGTTTATATCGGTGGCAGCCAACCAGATAGGCGCAGTATGAAGTTATTGACAATACAAGTGAATTATGCCGATTTTTCAGTAATTGGTAATAAGCTACCAATGGTACGCTAATCACAATTACAATATAGCATAAATTCAGGAAATTGACTCTGCTTTCAACTTACGTTGATTGAGGGGCAATTATTATACGACATCAAACATCTTGAGAATGGATGCTTTTAGTAAAATAAATCCAGTTACACAACTGTGACAGAATGCCTCGCAAACCGGTATGGCCGATGGGCTTTCCATTGATTAGGGGTTAAGGGGCTTTTTGTGAGCATCCTCGATTTGCTCAAACAGTAAAAATGTTGGAACTAGCTTTTTAAAAAATATCTGACTATACTAATTTTATCCTTCATTCTGACCAAGGTTGGCAGTACCAAATGAAGCCGTACCAGAAAATGCTCAAAGAAAAAGGGATTCGTCAGAGTATGACACGCAAAGGTAACTGTTGGGGCAATGCGGTTATTGAGAATTTCTTTGGTATTCTCAAAACAGAATTACTCTGCTTGCAGGACTTTACTCCCCTGAAACACTTTAAACACCAACTTGTTGAGTATCTTGATTACTACAACAATCTACGTATTAAATCAAAATTGAAGGACCTAAGCCCTGCTTAATGCAGGATTCAAACCCTTCAATCTGCTTAATTCTATTTTTGTCTAACTTTTTGGGGTCATTTCAAATGTTCTGTGGCTCTTTTTGTGTTGTCTATTTTACGCTTAATTACGAAATTAAACTAAACAGGCACCCTCCGTATAGTGGATACTCTATGGCTGTGTCTGTTTATTTCTTTTTTAGAGCAATATATGTTGTAAATGGTCATATTTGGTAATATAATAAATTCTAGGTTTGTTGCTTTTCTTTTGGCAGTAACATAAAGCTGAGCCAACTGGGGATTATCGCAATACTAGCTAATATATCGCATAATATGAAGCTCTGACAGCCTTCTAAACTTCGCATTAGACTAGCAATATGTCTCTGAAAAGCAAAGACGAACTTCGCATTGTGTTTATGACGTACATTGTAAGTATGCTCTGATTATTTATATTTGAGGATGGTACCAATATGGACAAGAATTCTGTTAACAGAACGAACATTATAGGTGCAGGCGAGGTTGGCCGCGCCATCTCAGTTGACATGGACAAGGATACTATTCATCAAACAAACTGCCTCTTTTGGGACACAAAAGGAAACGACATTTTAGGAACAACCGCGCTCCCTAAATATGGAGCATTTGTCTCAGAAGAAAGATGTCAGCTTTTTGGCGATATCTCCGGAAAAAAGATACTGGAGATAGGATGTGGAACCGGTCATTCCTTGCAATATCTGGGGGAACGTAAAGCATCTGAACTATGGGGTATAGATCTGTCAACAGAACAGATCGAAAAGGCGAAGCGACATTTGGCGGAATTCGGTCTTTCAGCGAAATTGATCTGTTCCCCCATGGAAGAGGAATGTGGCATACCAGTGAATTATTTTGACTTTGTCTATTCGGTTTATGCTGTAGGATGGGCCACCGACCTTGAGGGTACTTTTTGCCGAATTGCTTCTTACCTAAAAAAAGACGGCATATTTATTTTCAGCTGGTCTCACCCTATACACAAATGTGTCGCTGTAGAAAATGGTCTGCTTGTTTTTAAAAAAAGTTATTTCGATGAGTCTTGGTACTCTGTATCTCTTGATGAAGGTACGCTCACATTATCAGACCGTAAACTATCAACATATGTGAATGCGCTGGCAAAAGCAGGATTTGTAATTGAGCAGATGATTGAGCAATCTGATGATGAAATTATGCAATTGTGGGACGACAACAGCGACTTTGCAAAAAAAGCAAAGATGCTTCCTGTAACTTTTGTAATCAAAGCAAGAAAACTATAAGAGTACAGTGTAAGCATAGTGTGTCCTCTCGCTTATATTTTGGACTTCGCAGTTTGTTTAAACTTTCAAGAACATGATCTGACTATTTTATATTATGAATCTAAATAAGGTTCTTACTTAAGAAAGTAATGAAACAAACTTTATCCCTCAATACTGTGATAAACGTAATAAAAGGAGTTTATGAATCATGAAGAAAAAGGTTTCGGTTATCCTTACGGTGGTTCTAGGTGTACTTCTATTGGCCTTTGCGCTTACAGGATGTTCTGCTTCAACTCAATTGTCAAGTAAATTTAATGAGGGGACGGTCAAGTCCACTGCGGAAAGTGTTGTCAACCTTGTCAATTCGGGTGATTATCAAAAAGTATCTGACACAATGGTAAGCGATACTTTAAAGGCAGACCTATCCGCTGATGTATTGAATAACGCGGTGTCTCCGGTTTTAGCCAAGGCAGGGGAATTTGATTCAATCAGTTCAGACACGGTTACCGGTGCTGTCGATTCAAAGACGAAAAAGGAATTTGCCGTATCTGTTGTAATAGCAAAATATAAAAATCAGGCTGTACAGTATACTATATCTTTTGATACAGATATGAAAATAGAGGGATTTTACATCAAATAATTAAACATCTTAGCAAACCCATACAGAAAGCCTTTTGAACTTCCCATTATGCTTACAATATTGCGAAAAGACCGAATCCGATTATTTATATACTCTAACTTTATTTTATATTTTGGAGGTAATAGTATGGCCAAGTATGAACGTGACTTTCAGGGAGATTTTAATGATCTATTGAATATTCTTGATTCTGGAATTCTGAATGGCAGTACATCGGCAAGCTTTGAGGATGGTAGCGATTACTCGTACAATGATGTACGCTGTTCTGTCCGTGTTTACGAAAGATACAGTATGATGGGCGGCAATCGTGTTAGCTTAAATATTACATTGATTGGCAATGGAAATCGCTTATTTCTTACTGCTATTACATCCGGCGGCAGCCAAGCGGTTTTCTTTAAAGTAAATACGATGGGTGAGGAATCTTTTTTAGATTGCGTAAGAGAAATCGTTGAGAATTATTCACGTTAATAATGGATGCGGTATCCTATTATTCACATTAGGCAAAACAGTCACAGCAACTTCGCAGTTTGTTTACATTACACATGTCTGGAAGTACGTCTACTTCGCAGTGGTCTAGCAATTCACTATCCCTATTCTCTGCTAACTTCACATACGGTAAAAGCCCCTCATTTCCAAAGATTTTTTGAAAATGAGGGGTTTTGATTATGAAACAAATGTGATAAAAGAAAAATAATTGCGCTTTTTGCTCCATATGATATAATTTATTCTGTAAAGATGAGAGAGGCAAGTTATGGCTAAATCAATAAAATTAGAAATGGAAGAGGCATAAAAACATGTCGATAAACTATTTGCCGGACCATCGTAGTCTGCTGATCATTTTCGTCACACTCCCATCCTAAATTTCTTTCTCCAATTTGCAGGAATTTTTATTCTTGTTTCTGCCTATGTAATAAATCTATTCCTAAACAAACAAATAGTTTTTATCGCGCTTTATTTTTTGATTGGCGGAGTCATTAGTTTTTTACAACTATTAAATTTGACGGATTTTCATTATTTTAGAAAATATATCAAAATGAAATGAACCTGATTCAGCTCTATAAAAATAGCCGAGATAATACTTGACTCTGGAGAATGCAAAAATTCTTGACATTAATTGTAATAATTCTAACGCCGTTTTTGAAAAGTAAAAATCGAACTTCGCATAATGTTTACTACATACCCAAGGATTGAAAATATTATCGTTCCTTCAATAAAGACACATGCCAGTGAACAAGCACAGTTTCTGTGGAGCCTTATGAAAAGCAGAAGAGGTCAAAACCTGTTAAGGCTTTGACCAAAATTTGACTGCCAATATTCTGTCCTCGTAGTTCTTCGCTTACCCACAAATATTTAACGAACAGCCAATTGCCATGTGTATTCCCAATCAGTCCCGCAAGCTTTTTTCCTGTTTCGTCTTGAAAATAAATTCCTAAATCCTTTAAAACAGGCAGAAGAAATAGCAAAAGGACGAGGGTGTAAGTACGCATTTTTGGATACCTTCAGTTTTCAGGCACCTATGTTTTATAAAAAGTATGGATACAAGGAAGTATTTGTATTAGAAGAATATCCTGTAACAGGAAAATGCTATTACTTGACAAAAACTCTTTAAGGACAAATCTTCACACAGTTAGTCTTCGGACCACGATTATAATGCGAAGTTTAGATTGACTTCTGAACTTCGCAATCAGTTTTAGTAAGATAATGATTGGGATTAAGAATCTCTGCATAGGAGATTCCTATTTTTGCAATCCAGTAATGATGCTGTATTTTATTTACTTGATTGCCATTTTGATTCTTTCCGTGCGGCCGTTATGATTTTCTGATTTAGATATGAATCTTGCAAGCAATTAAAAGGCTTTCTGAACTTCGCAGTCGACCAGCAATCCTTGATTGAAAAGTGAGAACGATTTTCCCATTATGTTTATGATATTCTTGGACATCACAATCCGATTATTTATTTTACATGGGTTACATAAGGCTTTTCCAACTTTTACATAAGACCAGAAGACAGCTCATTTTGCCGGTTGTTTCATTAGAGTTTTATATTGGTTCAGGCAGCTAAAAAGCTGCCTGAAATAGCGATACACTTATCTGCTGAAAACCCTGCTCTCCGTAAATTGCTAGCTACCGAATTACCCTTCGCTGGACTGCTGATTTTCTGATTGCTCACCAATTGCTTTTTCCAAAGCTTCAATGTTTGAAAATTCAACCTTACCTTTTATATTGACTAATGGCTGATTTTTCCCTTTAATGACTTTTTCCAGCTCATATATAGATAAGTCAAGCTTGTTTGCAATATCCTGCTGATCTTTGTTTAAGCTAGTTTTATACACAACCCAAATGGATTTTAAGTTGCCAATATCCGAAGTAGCCTGAGTCCAGTTGGCAGTTAATGAATTTAGAATTGCACTTCTCGAATAATACCGGACTCTTTTTATCTCTGGTGAAAGTTTTGACTTGAAAAGCAAATATAAATCCGGTATATAGACATAAAGCTGGTTTGCAGCTATCAACGTTTTTATCTTATTCTTGCCGACAACGGTGCTGGACAAATCGTTTAGTTTATTGCCAAAATTATTTACCAAATCTTTATTAGCCCCTTTTTTAATCGCTACAGGCATTAAATTATTCCATTGATAGTGCATCTTATCTACAATTGCAGAGATTTTTTCCATTGGATCTTGTTGGTTAGCACTTGACGACTGGCTCTGTTTCTGTCCTTGCCCCTGCTGCGAGCTTTGACTTCCTTGCTGGCTTTGATCGTTCTGTCCAGACTGCGCACCTTCGCTAGACTGCGTACTTTGACCGGTCTGCTGCATTTGTTTTGTCTGAATTGACGGCCCATCAAGGGTTTGCTCAATCATCTCAATATTATTTTCAATCTCGGTTAAATCTGACGGAACTTCTTCCGACTCCGAGTTGGATTTAGAAGACTCCGATTCTGAAGACTGCTGTGAGCTTTGGCTACTGCATGCAGTAAGTAGGGCAAATATTAATACAATTAATATCGATAAAAAATTTATACATTTTACTTTATTTTTCATATAAGAATAAATATCCTCCATAATTATTACTTTATTGTATTCATATTATTTCTTGTTGATTTGATTTAATACTGAAAGGTTATTTCAAGGAAAGATCACCAGAAATTCAATTTGGCACCAGTTATGTACAAACTTGACGGCTTGAAAGTAAATGTGAATTGCCCATTATGTTTAATAAATCGTGGACAGACCGTCATAGCAATAATGTGCGCTTGAGCCTGGCACGCAGTCAAATGTTGTAATAAAATGGAGCCAAGATATTTTAGTATCATCTTGTAACAGCTGATGAAAGAATGCAAAAAGCTTTAGAACAGTACTTATATGTTTTCTTTATGGAGATGCTGCACCTAATGCTGTATTGGAGCCAGATGAAGAAGAGCTTCGAAGGATGGACATTTTTGCCTGCGGCGCGAGAAAAACAGAAGATGGTTTTGAAACAACAATTGAAGAAAATTTAATTGTGGAATTAAAGGCTCCAAAGGTTATACTTAGTAAAAAGGTATTAAGACAAATAGAAGACTATATGGATTTTATCCGGAAGCAACCTCAGTTTAATAGCCAACATCGGTGATGGAAGTTTATATCCGTATGCAGAGAAGTTGATGAGGATGTAACGACAGATTTACGTCAAGTTGGTTCCCTTTTGACTATAGTATGATAATACACGACTGTGACGCATTGCTACAAGGGGCTAAAAACATATTGCTTCATGATTCAGTATCGATTTATGATTCTGACGAAAGGTACAAATAAGAAATAAGCTAATTACACTGCGCCTTCATCTATGTTTATACTTAGCACAAGATTTGGCAGCATCATGTTTATTCTCGTAAGTATTACGGCTGTAATCGTTCAATTCTCAAATTAGTCGTTGGTATATTATGAGAACAATGTGGTGTCTCCCCTTCATTTTGAGCTTCGCATTGTGTTTAAATAATGCATCAATAGAAACATATTTCAGTTATAAATAACTCGCAAAGGAAATAAAAATTAAGCCATTCGCAACAGATAAATAATCTTATGAGAGGGATTATAGGAAGAATAGATATTATTGGCCAAATCATACCTGGGTAGTTTTGCAAATATTATGCTTTGCTATTTCATTTATAGCTTGTTTTACTGTATCGCATCATTCTCAGTCTGGATATGATGTGCATTTTGCCATAGTACTCATTTTGTTGACCCTTTCTCCCGGTGCAATTATAATATTTTTAATAATATTTAGTTTTGTTAAAGTGACAGAGACTACATTGACATATTATAAGTATTGCTTCATCCGTTATGAATTCAAATTGTCAGATATAACAGAATGGGGATCATATAACACATGCAATAGGAATGGTTGGTTTCTTTACATAAGTTCTATTCCAATATATTTGTTAAGGCAAGGGGATCAGCGGACAGGGCGTATATGGAAACTTCCATCTTTTGCTCTATCCCGACTTGGAGGTGTTGACAAAATAGGCGAAGGGGGCGAAAGTATGGCAAAATAGAGAAAAACAAAGCGAGTGGATACAGATATGCAAGGTATGGCAAGACCGACGCATCTGAAGTGGCACATGATAACAATCGAAAGCTTTGTCCTGAGGATCATTTTCTGCGGAAGCTGGAGGCGGCACTGGATCTGTCGTTTGTCTACGAGCAGACGATGCGGCTGTACAGGCGAAAAGGACGGCCAAGCGTAGACCCTGTGATGCTGGTAAAATCTTTGATGCGCCCAATTGAACAATGTGAATCCCCATATTTTTTGCTTCTTGAACCGCTTTTGTTCGATAGGTTGGCGGATAATGATAACAAAAACAAACGAAATGAATTTACAACTATATTACATTTCTTATTCGTTCCATATGTTAAAATAGGAGCGGAGGTGATTTTATGGCTCACATTTTGATTGTTGAAGATGAAAAATCCATAAATGATCTTATTGCTATGAATCTTATGCTGGTGGGGCACACAAGCGAGCAGGCATATGATGGAGATGAAGCACTTGAATTGTTATCAAAGAATACCTACTCCTTGATACTAATGGATATTATGCTGCCGGGGCTGGACGGTTTTGCGCTGATGAAGTATGTACCGAAAGATACCCCGGTGGTTTTTCTTACAGCAATGGGCAACCTGACCGACAGGGTCAAGGGTTTTAAATTGGGTGCCGACGATTATATCGTTAAACCGTTTGAAACAGTGGAATTGCTGGCACGAATTGAGGCGATTCTTCGGCGCACACACCGCTCGTCCGACATTTTTACTCTGGATGGTACCATAGTGAATTTGGAAAGCAGAGTTGTGACGGTGGACGGCAACGAAATCGAATTGACTCTTCGAGAATTTGAATTGCTGGAAATACTGATTAGAAATAAAAATATTGCTCTGTCCCGGGAAAAACTTCTTAAATTGGCGTGGGAATATGATTATCTGGGTGAGACAAGAACCGTGGATGTCCACATTCAAAGACTGCGAAAAAAATTAAACTGGGACAGCAGGATAAAGACCGTTTATAAAATGGGATATCGGCTGGAGGTAGATCAGTGAAGTTCTGGCAAAAAGCTTTTATTGGTATTTTGGGCGTTTTCATATTGTCCATAAATTTTTGCCTGTACCTTACCTCGCAATACAGTTTCTCCCTGAATATGAAGAAGGATGTCGACCGGGCCATCGGAGAATATCACTTCATTATAAACGGCGTTTACGAGAATATAAGCAGCATTTATTATCGGGATCAGGCTTTACCGATACCTGCTTCTATTGGAAGCCTCATGAGTTCCTATGCCAACTACTATAAGAATCAAAATGTATACTTGGAACTCAAGGAATCGAATACGCGGCTATTTACCAATATCCCCTTTGCCGTCACACCTGAAGCGGATGCCGGCGAACTTAAACAGCAAGGTGTTTATAAAACAAAAGTATATAACACAAACGGAGGAAACTACTTATTCGTGGTCGGAAATCTAAGCGGGCAGTACAAAGATTACACGCTCACTTACGTACGCGACCTGTCCGATCTGTACAGCGCTCACGATCAGCTAACCCGTTATCTGATTATTGTCAGCGCATCCGTTGAAACCATTCTGGCAATCGTCTTACTTCTGATATTAAGGAAGCTTACGCATCCGATCAGAATAATGCAAAAGGCAACCCGGAGAATATCGGGCGGAGTTTACGACGGGCGGATCAGTGTACCCGGCAAAGATGAATTCCATGACTTAGCGGAAAACTTCAACCAAATGGCCTCCAGCATACAGGAAAAAATTGAAGAGCTGAATAAAAATGCACAGGACAAACAGCGGCTTATTGATAATCTGGCACATGAGCTACGGACACCGCTGACTGCGATTCGTGGGTATGCCGAATATCTTCAAAATGCAAATACCAGCGAGCAGAACCGCATGATAGCGTCGGGGTATATCGTCACTGAAATTGACAGGATGAAAAATCTGGCGTTTAAACTTCTGGATCTGGCATTGTTAAGAAATAACCAATTGGATCTTATGGAAATTGATCCTTCCGAATTGCTAAATGAGGTTAAAGCGGCCTCAGAATTAAAATTAAAAGAAAAAAACCTTTCATTAAATATTCACTCTACATTGGACAGGCTGACGGGCGATTCTATTCTTCTTCAGTCACTGCTGGTGAACTTGATCGATAATGCAATGAAAGCGTCCCACAACGGTTCGCAAATTGAACTTTCTGCCTATTTTGATAAGGTTCCGATATTGGAAGTAAAGGACTTCGGCTGCGGCATGAAAGAAGAACAGACCGCTTTGGTATGCGAACCGTTTTATCGGGTTGACAAGGCGCGCTCGCGAAGTTCAGGCGGTGTGGGGCTTGGGCTGTCAATTTGCAGCGAAATTGTTCATTTGCACGGCGCCGAATTGACAATCGACTCCGTTCCTGAAAGGGGAACTACAATAAAAATTCTTTTTACAACTTCTTTACAACCTCCTGAAAACTCCGTAATTCATAAAGAGGTATGATGTATTTACAGTTCAAAAATGAATGAAAAGGAGAATTTTAATGGCCAAGTTTAAATCATTACTCAAAAAATCATGGGTATTTTTCGCAGCAGCTGCAGTAATTATCAGCAGCAATTCCATTATGGCATTTGCACTTACGAATGACGTACCGGCAGTTGTTTCAGAAAATACGGCTACGTTTACTCCTGCTGAGAGCCAGGTGATTCAAACTGAGATTACAAAAGCAAATATCAAGGAAAATACCCCAGCAAAATACACCGTTGTCGATTTGTCCAAAACTGCATCGGACAGTGAGAATATAAAAGTCATCAAAGAAAAACTAAGTAAAACAAAAGGAATTACTCCGGAACAGATTGAAGAGAAAACAAATGCCATTATTGCTAATATGATTCCTGGTGAAAAAGACTTCTCTGCGGAACAGGCTTCCGCATACGCGGCGTCCATACTCAAAAAGGCTTACGAAATTGATCTCACCGGCTATACCGCTCAGGCAAGCTTTTCAAGAAGTTCCGCACCGAATTCCGATTCCTGGACCGTAATCTTTCATGCTGCTAAGGAGACTCCAGATACCCGAAGGTATCTTGTTACCGTGGATTCCGTGGACGGAACTATGCTTAATGCCTGTTTCTATACCTTTAACTACACTGTTGTAGATAAAAATGAAAATCTCGAAGATCCCAAGTGGGAAAATACAGCGATACACGATATAATAAAGCTACTGCCGGAAAATGTATCGGTCACCGACAGTAAAGTAGTGTCATCCACTCCTCAGGCCGGAGTAATGGTTGTATGTAATTTATCCAACGGGGCTGCATGCGCAGTGCGTATAACCGGTGAAAGCAAAGAGGCGGTGGCATATCAATATTTCCCAAATGGTTACGATGGAAGCTGGGACTATAGACCTATTTCGAGCAATGCAGTGGGATAATTAAATCCCTTTCAATAAATGAGCCGCCGGTTGAGGCATAAGCTGCGACCGGCGGCATTCCTATAGGAAATGACAGGGTAGCGTGATGTTCTTAAGGGAAAGTGGTTATCACGTGCCGAAAGGAGTATCCTCGGATGAATAATATAAGAGACTTTGATTATGACAGACAAATACAGCCAAGGCCCAATCAGCGAAAGGCAAGGAAACGAAGGAGAAATGTCTTTCTGCTTTTGGGATTTCTGGCTGCCTTTATTGTTGGCTGGATGGTTGCACCCAAAGTTCTAAATAAATTACAGGATGATTCCAATCCTCTGAAATCAGTCATTACACATACAAAAGGCAGCATACCGAGCGCTGCCCCGGGCAAAGGAAACGATACTTTGGCAGGGTCTGCTGACTCGGATGGCACCGGCTTGCAGGGGTTGGTTCAGCAATATTCTGAAGTTCAAACCATTATTGACCAGAAAAATCAATATCCGGCCGAGCTTTTGGAACTGCTGATAAGAAATCCGGAAACGCTTCATTTTGTGTTAGACTACCCCGCAAATGGAAGCCAAAATGTTAATTCCGCCGATATTTCTTCCGATTTGCAGCAGGGAAAGATTCCTGTTTTCCAACAGTGGGACGAGCGTTGGGGATACAGTAAGTATGGGGATGGGATGATTGCTCTGACGGGGTGCGGCCCCACCAGCCTTTCCATGGTGGCTTCGGGTCTGACAGGAAACATATCATACGATCCATTGTCGATTGCTAAATTCGCGGATGAAAACGGGTACTATGTTGTCGGATCCGGGAGCAGCTGGGATTTGATGACAGGCGGAGCATCTAAACTTGGCCTTACCGCTACAGAATTACCACTGGACGAGAATCGGATGGTACGTGAACTAAACGCGAAGCATCCTATTATTTGCAGTATGCACCCCGGGGATTTCACAACCTCCGGTCATTTTATCGTATTGGTCGGTGTCGCATCAAACGGAGAATTTATCATTCACGATCCCAACAGCATTGCCCGCAGCAACGAAACATGGAGCTATTCAAGGCTGAGCCCTCAAATTGCAAATTTGTGGTCGTACTCCTATGATAAAGCATTAGGAAAGAGAGCAACAAATTTAGAAAAAAATAAAAAATAAGTTTAGAACATCCGCACTAAGTTAAATACTTATACGGATGTTTTCTGTGATAAAAACTCCGATATTTTAGATTGGTTTGAAAAAATGCTGAAAGGTATGACAATATTCGCATTTTGTTTACTACACTCATCCCAGAACACGATTTGAGCTTCGCATAAGACCAGAAACCTACGATGGTCAGTATATTATTAAATTAATATATCAAATGGAATGAATTATCTGAAAATCAGACGCTTGTCTTTGTAAAAACAAGTGTCTGATTTTATTTTATACGATGAGGACACCTTTAACGATTGGTTTATTTAACCGAAAAGCTTGACAAAATGTTGTGTATTCGCTATACTGCATACAATTTTGCAAAATAGCAAATCGATTAACCAAAAAGAAAATTGAAAAGGAGCGGATAAAATGCTTGCAGTGGCAAAGGCAACTTACTGCAAAAACCGTATCACTAACAAACGGGTGTACCCCCTGTCATTCATGTTGTCACGAATATTCGGAGGAATTATCGACGTATGCTTTCCCGCATTTATCTACTACTTACTCTTTAAGGGGCATGTGTCTGGAAATTTCGCGCAGTATGCAGGCACCTCAGATTACATGACCTATGTTGTTTTGGGGCAAAGCAGTTCCATTATTGCTTTTGCGACGCTGATGAACGTCGGGCGATGCATGATCAGTGAAATTCGGGAGGGGACTTTGGACACGTTTCTGCTTTCCCCCGCATCGCGAATGGGATATTTTCTAGGCTGCTACATAGAGCAACTGGGCCGTTCTGTTATTGAATTCTCCGCGGTACTGATTGTCGGCGTACTTCTGGGCGCGCGCCTGACCTTCGAAAGAATCCTGCTTACCATTCTTTTTATTCTGTTTTTATCGCTCGCGTGCTTCGCTGTATCAATTTTAATTTCATCTGTAATGGTGTTCACACGCGATACCTATATTACACAGAATACTTTCTTTCAGGTCATGAATTTTATTTGCGGCGTTTACTTCCCCACGCAGTTCCTTCCCAAATGGCTGCAGGGCGTCAGTGAGCTTCTGCCGCTGACACCAAGCCTGAAGATGTTTCGCAACTGCGTTCTGAACGGGCAGGGATTTCTGGAGAATCTCCCCCTGCTGATTCAGACCGTCCTGTTGAGCATAATTTATATTCTGATTGGATATTTCTGGTTCAGAAAAAGTGAAAAGCGGCTGGTTGAACAGGTATACGCATAATGAGGAGGATTTGATTTTGATACAGGCAGAGAATATCAGTAAAACTTTTATACTCAAAAACAAGAAGTATTTTTGGAGCAGAGGAAAATCAGAACGGAAGGAGGCCGTAAAAAATGTTACCATGCAGGTCAAACCCGGCGAAATTATCGGCTTGCTCGGAATTAACGGCGCGGGCAAGACCACTACGATTAAAATGCTGACAACAATGATTTCTCCTACCTCCGGCAGCATTCTGGTAGACGGTATTGATGCAGTACAAGATCCGTTTGCGGTGAAAAAAGTCATTAACCTGATTACCGGAGGCGAGCGAAACATTTACTGGCGGCTGACCGCGCGAGAAAATTTAGATTACTTCGGCAGCTTGTACGCAATCCCACAGAATGAACTGAAAATGCAAATTGACCATTGCCTTGAAATTGTGCAGTTAAGCGACAAAGCCGATATCCCCGTGGAGAAATTTTCCAAAGGGATGAAACAGCGGCTTCAAATTGCACGGGGCCTGATTAATAATCCCAAATACATATTTTTGGATGAACCCACACTGGGATTGGATGTCATTATTGCGAAAGAACTTCGCAGCTACATCAAGAAACTGGCAGTGGAACAAAATAAGGGGATTTTGCTGACAACGCACTATATCACCGAAGCGGATGAGCTTTGCGACTATATTTATCTGATTGATCAAGGAGAAACCGTTGCACAGGGTACTCCGGCGGAAATCAAAAAGCACTATGCGGCAACCTACAAAACCAGCTTCTATTTTGATTGCTACGATGAAAAACTTTTTCAAGAACTAAAAAATCAGGGCGGAGTGTTAAGTGCAGAAGTAAACAAAGAGCAAAGCGAAATCGTTATCATTTCCAAAAATGAAATGATGAAGCTCGTCATGAACGTAACCACCAAATATCATCGCAAGCTGACACAGGCTGTCACCAGCGAGCCAAGTCTGGAAGACTCCCTGATTGAAGCAATCCAGGGAGGCGAGCGGCGTGCGTGACTTTTTGATTGTCTGTTTGGGAGAAGTACGCAAACAACGGAAGAATTATTTTAATTCATGGTCAAATTACTTTTCACTGTTACTTTGGCCAATACTTACTTTTTTCACCACATATTACACCTATTCTTCATTTGACCTATCCGTGCTTGCTCCTTTCCAACTGCAAACCCAGGCACATTTTTTAACGTTTCTGGTTACCGGTTCCCTGGGATACAACTGCTTTTGGGCGATGGTACAGGGCGCATGGCAAATTGAGAATGAACGGCAGAACGGAACACTGGAAATTGCATTTCTGACACCGGGCAGCCGTATGGCTATGATGTACGGGCGTTCACTGGGAGGATTCATTCACAACGTTTGGATGTTCGCATGCTTTGCCGTAATCGTCATCCTGTTAAACTCCATGATTACCTTACAAACCGTATTTGCGGTTCTGGGCGCTATGGTTATTCTGCTTGTGGCATCAACTGTATGGGGCGGATTCATGACTTCGCTTTTCATTGTCACACGCGACTCAAACTTTTTGTTTACCGTCTGCGACGAACCAATGAATTTCTTCTCCGGCATAAAAATTCCGGTTGAAGCCTTTCCACTGTGGGCACAGGCCATTTCAGCAATATTTCCGTCTACCTACTGCATCTACATCATCCGGGCTATCTTTTTAGGCAATGCCGTAAATGGTGGGAAAGCCGCAGAACTGATTTTTTCAATGCTGTTTATGATTGCAGCGACCTATGTGATTTTACGCTGTGCGGAAAAACGCAACCGCGAAACCGGAAACCTCCAATTTTATTAACCTGATTCCTTGCTGGGCAGGCGATGCGGATGTATAATATAACATAGTTTATTATGCAATACGAAATATAAGATTATTGTGGAGGGTAACCTGCCGTGCAGATAGGAATTTGTTATGAAAATAATACACAAGGGATATTCGTCTTCTGCCCATTTTCTGAAATGGTTGCGGCATTGCACGTTGCCTGCAATCCTGTGCATCATCTCAACAGGAGCGTTTGGGCCGGCCATCTTCCCGAACAGATTGGTAAGGCTCTGACCGAGGAAATTTGTTCATTGTCTCCTCTGACAAACGAGTGGCTGATAATAGCGGATTTTGAACAGGATTCCCTGGTGCGGGAGCAGGATATTCCCTCCTCACTGAAGCATTTGGAAGCGCTCTCCCCTGCCCGTTGGAATGCATTGTTTCGCTCCTATGGAAAAAAAGTGACGGTCACCCAAAGAAAAAAGATTCTGGATGCGCTGCGCCGTTTTTACGACGCCTATTTTTGTAAAGAAATTGCTCTGCTACAACCGCTTATTCTGCGCATATTGACACAGGACTTGGCGAAATGCCGCAGTATGGGTCTTTTCTCTTACCTTGACACCCTGCATGAGCGGTTACAGGTTGAAGATTCCGAAGTCCGTTTTATTAAAAACAAAGTATACCAATTTAAGAAGACGGAGCTCAAGCAGATATTCATATCGGCTTCCACCTTTTACAGCCCGCACCTGATGCTCGGCTATGACCGTGTGAACTGCCTGTATGTATATCGGTCGATTTTGGTTGAAGGGCGAGCCGAACATGTTCCCACCGATTTAATGGCTGTTCTGAAAGCGGTTGGTGACGAGAACCGCCTGAAGATCATGCGCGCGATTTCCAAGTGCCCGGCATGCACACAAAGCCTTGCGGCAGAACTAAACATGTCGGAAGCGGGAATATCCAAACATTTAAAGTTGCTTTTGAAAGCCGAAATCGTTCAAAAGTCAAGAAACGGAAAATATGTACAATACTCCCTTTGCCCAGGCGCTATCGATTTTATTCCATATCAAATATGCGAATATCTTATTTAATAACATAGGGATATTTTGAGATAAACAGGCTGAGTTTTATTGATTTGTAGAATAGAGCCTCTGCACTGTTATTTTGATAATACGAAGTTCAGAGGGTCTCCCCAACTTCGTATAAGACCAGAACATATCCAATTTCCAGATAGGCTAATATATTGGAAGTCAAGCTAAATTACTGTCATCCATATAATGAGGAGAACATTATGAATTATAATGATAAGATACCATGCAAACACAAGTACATCGTAGGTTATTCATTCAGAATGCCTCAACCGTTTTTCCGTAGTCTACCGTGTGATAACTGCGGTTGCAGCATACGTTTAGGTTTACCTTGGCGCATTATTTATCGGTTCGTGTATTTCATCGGCTTTATACTCGCTTTTGAAGTATCTATGTCTGTTCATATAAAATTTCCTGGAAGCACACTTTTCGTTTCGCTCTTTGTTTTCCTATTGCTCATTTGGGTTGTTCAGCTAACGAATAGGCTTATCTTCAAGTATGGCAAATGGGTCGAAATGAATAAGAAATAACTTTTCATTATGAACATAATGCGAGTCCTAGGGGATCTCTGAACTGCGCATAAGACCAATTTTCAAAAGCAAACAGAGGCAAGGTGTGTACCAATTTGCCCCTGTTCGCCGATATTATTATCCTATGGAAAATTAGGGAGAAAGGCTCTATTCAAAAGAAAAGGAAATTATGCTTTGGCACACAAGCAAAATGGGTGCCCAGCGGGATCCAACATCGTAGTAAAATGGTCGCCTCCAAATTGCTCTTGAGTTTTGATGGCTCCAAGTTCCTCGGCATGTTGAACAGAGGCAAATACATCAGGCACCGTAAAGTCGAAGTGCATTTGCTTTTGCTGTTTGCTAACCTGCTCAGGCCAAATGGGAGGAACATAGTCATCCTCTTGTATGAAGAGAAATACAACGCCATCCCTGCTGCGTACGCCGGGCATACCGTACATTTCACATCTTTCCCATCTAAGAAGTTCTGCGTAAAACTCACGTAGATTATTATTGTCGCCACAATCAATTATTATATCGCCTAAACAAACGTCCTGAATCATAAAAATTCCTCCTAATTAATAAATGAATATTCTAATGAGATGTTATATACTGAGAAAATAAGGGAATCCAATCCAATTGACACCGCTCTTTTTGAAAAGACTGCTTAATTGTGAAAATATAAAATCAATATCCAGATATCATGTCGCCTATCGATCCTGCAACGCAAGTAGTATGGCTTTATTTCTGAAAGTACCGATTTGTACAGTACAAAGTCTCCTTCCCTGATTTAGTATAGAGCATTATATCAGGCGTTGCTTAGCGCATCGATATCACGGTGGATTGACCGATACCTTTAAAAGATCTAATTTCTTTTGCAGTCGTTCCTATTTTTATCAGAAAAGCTTGCTGCTCTGTATAAAAATCACCTCACATTAAGCACAGTATATCATACTAACATGACGACAGTGTGTCATGTTATTGAATTAATCTTTACCAACAATGTTAAAGAGAAACTTTTATTATGAGCACAAATTCTATATACATTATAGCCAACCTATACCTGCAATGTGTACTCATGACTATGAAATGGCTACATTGAGCGGTTCTGTTTTTACACGAAAATATACACTTGCAAGCGGTGGGCAATTCTGTGATTGTCATTATCAGAAAAAGTTAGATGATTAGCAATATCATACGAAGTTCAAATGACTCTCTGAACTTCGTATAAGACCAGCAATCAACATTTTAGCTCCTATCCCCTGCCTCATATCATCTATTAATCAGACACAACTAATATTAGTCAAGCCATTCTAGCTTATACTACTAAGTTGAAGTAACCCCTGAGTATGGCTATATAATGTGCTGTTCCAAGAACTTGGAATAACTGCAATAATAGGAGCAAAAATATTTCAGAGGAGTTAACAGATTTGATGTGTGAATTCGTGGATCAATTTATGCTAATCTATTCTTTTGTGAACTTATCAAAGAAATATTTTCAAATAGTATAATGTTAAACCGTTCTAAACTGTTGTAAAATAACACAAAAATTATGTTAGAATTAGAGTTGAAAAATTTGGAAATGACTAAAATATATTCTATGTGCTTAGAAGGGAATGTACTTAAGGTAATTGAATATTTAAAAACACTGGGGGAAAAAGATAATGATATTGTTAAGTTAGAAAAACAATATGAAGATAGGTTTTTAACCAATAACGAGGTTTATAAAATAGACTCCGATGATCAGTGGATTAAAGATGTATTAAATAGCTATTTTTCTTATTTTCGTTCTGTATTAACCGATAATTCCGTAGAAGACTCTGAAAAGAAATTAATTACAAGTTTGTCAAAGTTAATAGATGATAATAAAATTTCCAATTTAGATGCAATAGAATCTATATTAGAGGGCACATTTATAAAAAAAGGATATTCATATGTGGGAGGTGTAACGCCGCCGTACAGAGGGCCTTATATCTGGAAGACAACTGTGAAGAAAGAGTTTAATGTATCATTGCCTGACAGTGAGCAAAAAGTGACCGTATACTTTATTTCTGATTTTTTAATGTTAAGCTGGTTATACTTTGCAACAATGGGAAGGCATTGTGTGGGTGGATGGGCTAAGCCAGAAGGGCTATATTATGTTGATAATGGAAGCGAACATATAAATACAGATTCTGATAAGTTTCAAGTATGGTTTTTAAAACATGAAGCACAACATTTAAGTGATTATAAAAAATTTCCAAATCTAAATGCAAGAAATCTGGAATACAGGGCAAAACTCATTGAACTTATTTATAGTCCTCAACCACATAATTTAATAGAGAAATTTTTAAATCAGTCAAAAAACGACTGCGATTTACCTCATCCATATGCAGCATACTCAATTATCAAAAATCTGTCTTTTTTAATATTTGGACAAAAGTATGTTTATAATATGCAACAATGGATAGATATAAAATCTAATTTCATATCTAATAATGCTTCTAAGTTGTTGATACAGAACAATAATGATTTAACTAAAGCAGGCAATAAAACAGAGGGCGTGATTTAACAATATCATTTAAAATAATGATATTGCAGGTCAACTGTTTAATGTGTAATTAGGTTATACGATCATTTTGTTTGAAGGCCCTGGACAAGGTAAATCACTCAAATAGCATTACATGCAGTTCATTGTCTTATCTGAAATTCGTATAAGACCAGTTATAAAGGCCTGCATAAACACTAAGTTATGCAGGCCTTCGGATTTCGAGATCAAGTTACAAGTAGTTATATTACTTTTATTATTGGAAAATATAAAAGCACCACGATTCATAGATTGGAGTTAATCTTCAACTTTAATAAGATTACTATAATACTTTCTTCTTCCAGATAGTACATCGTCATAGAACCGCTTCTTTTTTTCTATGTAGTCGGTACTTTCCTGCAAGTCATTGATTTTTTTCTCAAGGGATTCTTTTAGTTCATCAAGGATGACTTTTCGTTCTGGAATTGAAGATTGTCCCTGAAGACAGAGATTGATATATAACTTCATGTCATGAATACTCATCCCGCAGTTCTTCAGGCAGGTAAGACTCGTTATCCACAGAACATCACGGTCATCAAAAACTCTGTGGTTATTCTTATCGCGTTTGATATTCGGTACTAAACCTTCATTGCAGTAAAACTTTAGCGCTTCATAGGTCATTCCAACTTTTTGGCAGGTTTGCTTCATCGTATACATAGCGTTCCTCCGAGAAAAATTCAAAAAAAAATAATTAAGTATTGACCGGTAGTTACAACCGGAGGTTATAATAGCATTGTACAACAAAAATGAATATAAATCAAATCAAGGAGGAGGAATCAGTCATGGAATATGTAACATTAAATAATGGGGTAAAAATGCCGCTTCTTGGATATGGTGTATATCAGGTTTCTGAGGCGGAGTGTGAGAAATGTGTGCTGAATGCAATAGGAGCTGGGTATCGTTTAATTGATACTGCGCAGTCCTATTTTAATGAAGAAGCAGTTGGGGATGCAATCTCCAACTGTGGTGTCCCACGTGGAGAATTATTCCTTACGACAAAAGTATGGATCGACAACTATGGATACGAAAAAGCAAAGGCATCTGTTATGGAATCCATGAAGAAGTTGAAAACGGACTACTTGGACTTGTGTCTGCTTCATCAGCCATTCGCAGATTATTATGGTGCTTATCATGCACTGGAAGATTTGTATAAGGAAGGAAAAATCCGTGCAATAGGCGTAAGCAATTTTTATCCGGACAGACTGTCTGATATAGCAGCTTTTAATGAAATCGTGCCGCAAGTAAATCAGGTAGAAACGAATCCTGCGAATCAGCAGATAGCTGCGCAGGAAAATATGGAAAATCATAATGTCCAAATTGAAGCATGGGCTCCTTTCGGAGAAGGCAGAAGCGACATGTTTGATAACCCTGTCTTGAAGGAAATCGGAGAGAAACACGGCAAAAGTGTGGCTCAGATTATCTTAAGATGGCTCACGCAAAGGAAAGTAGTAGCACTTGCTAAGTCCACTCATGAGAACCGAATACAGGAGAACTTCAATATATTTGATTTTAAGCTATCAGTGGAAGAGATGGATGCTATTCGAAAATTGGATACTGGAAACAGCCTGTTCTTTAATCATCAGGATGCGTCAACTGTTGACTTTTTTGTACAGCTTATTAATAAAAGACGCGACATGAAGTGAAAAATAAAATTGGAAAAGTAAGTAGGACATATATCTTATGGATAAGAGGGTATTAGATGTTTTTTGATGAGAGAGCAGGTTGGATGTCGGCACGAAAGTAGCAGTTTATATGCGGGCGATAAATCAAATTTATGTATAATCTTAAACACAAAATGTAACAAGGCACCCTACGCCCAAATTTCGTAGATGCATTGTTACATTTTATGGATTATGATTCCATATCCACCGCCACGCCGGAATTGAATTCTACTTTATTCTCGTAGACAGAGACCTTTCAATCAGCCACCTGATCAGCTGCTCATCGTATTCGGTAATGGCGGTGGATATTCCCACAAGAATGCGCTCATATTGGCAATCCTTTTTCGCAACTTATTTTTTGGAGGAGAGAAATTCCCGCTTCTAGCGTATATACTCCAAATGAGCTCTTGTGTGCCAAAAGATACTTTCAAAGGGAATTAGCATTAACTAGTCAAATGAACTTCGCATTGGTACTATATAAGCACAGACATTCACCTAAAACTGGTAATGTTTGTGCTTATTTTTTATAATAAGGGGAATCATGGTCTGGCGTACTTCCCATTGGATTTCGCATCCGTAACATAATCCGTCAGCCACCCCCTTATTACGAGCATTCGATTTAGCAGGTTGAAACCATATGGCTTTCGTGTAACAAACCAATCTGAATGGTGATAAGCAAGGATGGACACCATGTAATTTGAAGGAGGAATTCTATGGTTAGTGTTGGAGTTGATATTTCCAAAGGAAAGAGCACGGTCTGTTTTATGCGCCCTTATGGCGAAGTGCTGATTTCTCCATATGATGTTCAGCATTGCGAGAAAGATTTGCTGCAGCTGGTAGAACAAATACATAGACTGAATGATGAAGTCCGAGTTGTTATGGAATCAACCGGAGCATACCATTATCCCATACTGACATTTCTTAAGCAGCATGGGATTTTCGTTAATGTTGTAAATGCTTATCTCATGAAAAAATATGCCATGATTGCGATTCGTAAAGGTAAGACAGATCCCCTTGATTCGATTAAAATTGCAAGCTATGATATCGATTATTGGTATAGGCTTGTTGATTTTGAACCGACAGAGGAGACATACCAAGAGCTGAAGAATTTGAACCGACAATATTTAAACTACCTGTCAATGCGTGTGAAAGCAAAACAGGCGATGACAAATCTCATAGATCAAACAATGCCCGGTATTAAAACCGTGCTTTGGAATCGCTCAGATGTCCCTGACAAGGATAACCTCTGTGATTTCGTGCGTGAATACTGGCATTATGATAATGTAACCTGCATGCCGGAGTGTGATTTCATTGAACGCTACAACTCTTGGGCAAAAGGAAAGGGATACCGCACCAGCATACAAAAAGCAAAGACAATCTATGCTCTTGCTGTAAACGGTATCCCAACGATGCCTTCCAAAATGTCATCCACCAAAATGCTCGTTTTGGAATCTGTAAGAGTTCTGCATATGATTGACAAAACTCTTGTATCTATTTTAGCACAGATGCGTGATCTTGCAAGTGGATTAAAAGAATACGATGTCGTGATGGCAATGCCAGGCGTAGGTAATATTCTCGGGCCAAGACTTATTGCCGAAATAGGCGACGCACGACGCTTTCATAGCGGTAGCGCTTTGGTTGCCTACGCAGGCTTGGATGCCCCACCATTTCAGTCCGGAACATTCACAGGAACTAACCGGCATATTTCAAAACGGGGGTCTTCCTCACTGTGTAAAACCGGATACGAAGTTATACGTTTTCTAAAGTGTGTCAAACCAACTAAGGATACAGCTGTGTATGATTTCCTGTTGAAGAAAGAGGCTGAAGGAAAACCTCCTCGCGTAGCAAAAATAGCAGCTTTAAATAAATTCCTGAGAATTTATTATGCCAGAGTAAAAGAATTGTATCATTAAAACAATTGCTATTATTTTACAGGACATCTATTGATATAGATGTTTAGCTTTGCTATACTTATTTTAAGTCATTAACAATATCACATATTTTTTAAATTTTTTCTTGACTTTTATTAGCAGGATTATGTTTATTACATTCATCTTAAGTATGATCTAATTATTTGTAAACTCTGAAGGAGAAAAATTTGAAAGAACAATATTATCTAGAAAAGCCTAACAAATCTGATGAGGATGCCATGAAGTTCTTAACTGCAAAGTGGAAGACGTTTGGTGGCAGAATGAATCCAGGACTTCTAAGAGCCTTTAATGGAAATTATTCAGAATGGCTCCTTTATATTGAAGATTGTAGTAAAGGAATAAATATTGGGGAAGAAGTACCACAAACATTATTTTTTCTTAAAAGCAGTAATGAAGCGATACTAGGTGCAGCATCTTTAAGGCATTTTTGAATCATACGAACATTGTTGATGGTGGCCATATTGGATATGGTATATGCCCCGAATATAGAGGAAAAGGATACGGAAACCTTATTCTTCGGTTAGCTTTAGAGAAATTATCAGCGATGGGTATTTTTAAAATTCTCGTAACCTGCGATTCAGATAACGTTGTTTCACAGAAGGTTATTTTATATAATGGCGGCGTTTTAGAAAATCAAACGTATGATGAAGACGGAATAGCAATTAACCGGTATTGGATAGATAACACCAAATTATGAGCATGCCGCGAAGTTTAGGAATCTATTAAACTTCGCATTATATTTATTACATGGAACTCAGAGCACGACCTGAACTTCACATAAGACCAGAAAGACCAGTGCTCGACAGTTAGCCTCTACTCCCTGCTTTCATCTATTTAGTTATTAGTTAGCTATAACTAATATTGGACAAGCCATCATGTCTATAATCAACGGTCGACCTAAGTACGAAGTTCTTGCAGCTAAGATATTCAACTTAAACAAAGTTGTAAGGGTACCAGATAAAACCGGGGAGTCACAAGAATAAATAGTGAACCCACCCAAAAGACAAGCTGAATACAGGAAGTAAAATGCAGCGGGGGTCAATTACAAATGAGATCATCAGCCCGCCAGCTGTATTCGAAGAAGAGCACGAAATCATGTATAACGGAAGATTGAATCTTTCTCTTTGGATGAAGAAACAATAAATAGAATGCTCAAGCAGGAACAACCGTTCCTACACCGCCGCCTAAAAACAGGAAAAAGGGCGGACAGACAAAACTGTCCGCCCCATTAGAACCATTTTAAATAGATTATAGTGATAAATATACAGCGCAGCATAAGCATTTGTACCTTTCAGACTTAATCCATTGTTACTTTACCCAGTACAAATGCCGCCGCACCATTTACTGAACTCCGTATACTTTCCATTCCTCTATTCCGGTTGAAGCGGTCGCCTGAGCAGTAATTTCCAGACGAAGCTTCGTTGTTGTAACCGGTGTGAAGGTAGTAGTGTTGTAGGTGTCTGCCGTAACGCCGAGACCGGTCGGATTCTGTACTGCAACCCATGCGCTCCCATCCCAATAATTATATGCACAGGATGCCGGCGTACAAACACCACCGGCTGAAGCTTCGGAATCCTTAAACCAGTATACGTCTGATTTTGAAATTGTATAAGGCTGGCTGAAATCATACTCTACCCACTGCGTCGTTCCTTTATTGTCCCAGTTCCCGTAAACCGGATGAGAACGATCATTGGAGCTTGTCGGATCAAATCCATCGTTCAGTGCCGTAATGGATTCCCATGACGAACAGAACGATGTAGAAGAGGTTGCAAGCCCTGCAATATTAGCCAAAGTTCCGGCGGCGTTCACCGTCACGTTCACCGTGTCGGAAGAAGACAGCGCACCGTCATTTGCTGTAAGCATAAACCGGTACGTCCCTGGTACAGTTACCGTCGCAGTTGTGTTTAACGAACCCGCGTTGGCAATAGTGGCTGCTCCGGCTCCGCTTACCAAACTCCAAGAGGTAGTCATTGTGCCGTTGGGCAAACCGTCATCACTCGCTGTTCCGGTCAACTGAATATTGGACGGCAGTGTCACGGAACTATCCGCTCCCGCGTCAACCACAGGTGCTGTATTGGTCGGAGTACCGCCACCGGCGTTAAACGCCTGAATTTCCTTAATGCCGGTATTAAACCCGCTCTTATGGGTAACCAGAACTCTTATCTTCTGGGCTGATATCGGTGAAAAGCTAACCTTATTGTAATTTGCCTGCGGGGCGTTCGGCGACTTGGATTGCCCGGGGATATTCGTCCATGTTGAGCCGTTAAGATACTGTAAGGTGTAGCTCGAGGGTTCGCTGTACCCCGAGTTGCAGCGGTCATTATAGAAATAAAGCTTCACCGTATCCAATGTCTTTGCCGAGCCAAAATCAATCTGCAGCCAATCCTGCGTATTCGAGCTTCCTTTGGTTCCCCAAAGCGTATTATCAACGGTATATCCGTCTACTGATCCCCATACATTCATACCGGATGCGGTGTAGGAAGCAGAAGGTGTGGGATATCCTGTCTTGGCAGCATTCTGAGCCAGATTGGTCGGTTCAGTTGCAGAAGTAATGTCCCTTCCGGCTTTCTGGAAGATATCAATCATTCTGCTGTCCGTATAAGTAACGTCTTTTGCTTCCTTAAAGGTGGTATTCGATACATTATAAGAGGACGTTGCACCACCCTCGGGGAAAGTCACCGTACCCGTCTGAGAATTCCAGATAACATGCTTCAGAGCATTTACAGTAAACATTCTCGCTCCGTCAATGTACAGGGAGTATCCTTCCGGTACGCTCCCGTAATGAGTCTTACCGTCACCCGGTTTATCCCATACGATTGTAACATCACTGTCATGGTAACGAATTCCGTTCACGGTGAAATGGTCCCATCCGATGTCGATAGGGTACAATTCAATTTGTTTGTCTTCACGCGGAGTAAAACCGAAGACATCCTCAATTACATTGGAATTCATCTTCGACAGCAAATCTTGGTGTATCCATGACCTTACAATTCTACCTGTCTGCTGCATTTCTGAAGTAACCTTAGTATCACTGTTTGTATTTTCCAGCCAGAAAAACTCATTCGCATCCAGATAATTGGCGTTACCGTCCTGGATGCAATGCATCCACGCATCCCAATACAGCGTCTTTTTATAAGAATCCGCCGTAATATAAGAGTTTGGATATTTTTTCAGTGCGGAAGACAATACAGAAAGATTTACACCGCCATTACAGAAGCCAAAAGTGTTCGCATACCATGTGTCAAACTGTCCGGTGGATTTCAGCTTATTATATCTGGCCGTAATGTCATTGTAATCTCCGGTCAAAAATGGGAAGTTAAAGTAATCGCCGCTGTTGTTGAAAAGCTTGAACATTTCACGGTACTTTGTATCAGATGTTGGAACGACTCCCATCCAGTATCCGTTAAAGTTGTTGTCTTTCCAAAGTTCCCGTTGAGCGGCAGCGGTGTCATAATGAAGAAACTGCTTAGTTGATTCGTCCCAGAAATAGTTTAAGAAGTTGGATTGTATTGTGGTCGCAAGTGTATTCATTTCCGTAGCTTTGGATGTATTCCCCATATAGTTATACATCTGCGCCGTGGCAACAACATTGCCGTAGTTATATGCTGAGGCATCGATTCGTTCTGAATTCCGTTCGGCACCATTCGTACTAAAATATTGCATCGAAGGCAGGCATCCGTCATTTCCGGTTAATGTACTGTCGGAATATGCAAGGAGCTTATTGTTGTTTTGATCATAGGCTGCAAGCTGTCCGTTAATATCATTTTCAGCATATTTAGAAAAGTTATTTAAAATTGTCAAAGGTCCGCCGTGTACCTTGTATCCTTCCCAGCCGGCTTTGGAAATGTACTGCATCATCAGTTTATTCCACATCCACCTTCTGGCAGGATTGTCGCGGTATGCCCCTGTTTCAGCTATTTCACCCTCCGTCAGGAAAGCTCCGTAATCGTAGATGGGGTTACGCAGATACTTGATGTCATCCATAATCCAGGGAACACTTACAGAAATCTGATTCGCATACCCTAGGGCGCCCTCAACCGGAGCAGGGAATTGCCAATCGTTTCCCGGAATATTGCCGTCGATGGAATTGAATCTGTCCAACCACCATCTGTAATACAAAATCTTTTTTATGTAAGTGTCGGGTACGTCGATATAAGGAATATTGTCTGCCCACCACTGGTTATAGGTCTTTACCTGAGTGGAAAAAGCGGTATTGTTACTGTATCCCTTATAGGCTGTATATTCCGTCATGGATTCGGGAAGTTCCGTTGTGGTCCAGCCAAGCTGAATTTTTGCCTGGGAAGTTGCCCCGGCCGCAAGCTGTATGGTCCGGGTAATATTGCTGCCACTGACAGACATTCCGTCTCCGCTTAAATATACTTTTGCGGTAGTTAAGCCATCTACATAAGGATATTTTGATGCATTATACTCTTTCCACATCATCGGGGAAGCGACTGTACCGGTAAGTTCGTTTCCGCTTGATGACGTAGTGAATGGAGAGTTTGCTGTAATTACTACGTTTTGTGATGAACTGCCGTTGTTCTTAACCGTCAGCAACGTAACGGCAACATTATTGTTTGTTATAAATTTTGTTTCTTTCACATTGATGGACGAGGTCGTGTTATACTCAGAGGCCCAGTAACTGGGGTAATTGTTCCGAGCGGAAACATTCTCCGTCAATGTTCCGGGTGATACCGTTACTGTATAAATACTCTTGCTATCGTCCACCACGTCGCCGTAATGGGTTCCGCCTGAGAAACCTAATACACTGGGATTATGTTCTTTCAGCAACAGCATTCTGCCCCTTGAAAAGAGGTCGTTGGCATCCGGACTGTTTCCCGTCTGGTCAAGCATTCTGTCCATCCAGAACGAGGTTCCGTTTTCTTCCGAGTTATATATTGCCTGCATCATATTGTTTGTTGTATAGGACACGGGTTCTGTAGGAGCACCATTGCCAGAAAACGTAGGATAACCGGGATCTTTGGGAGCTGTAAAATTATAGGTCATGGTATATGCAAATGCGCTCACATTAAAACTTGTAATACAAATTGCAAGAACTAAAAAGGCCGCCAGTGACTTTTTAAATACCCTTTTACCCTTTAACATACACTTTTCCTCCTATTTTTCATTTGGCATTCTCGCCACGGTCTTACAGAACGTTAATACAGATGTCAACAAATTTTTTTATCCCTCCCTCATAATAAAATTCGCGATTTTCTCACCCCTTTCATGCCTTGGCCCTTTACGAGATATAGCAATCCAAATAAGGAATTACTATCAGAAAGTCACCTAAACGTTTAGGTAACTGCGCATAAATAAAAGAGCATAATCGCTCCTTGTATATTTTTACACTGTATATACTCTTATGACTAATATATATCATATTCCATTGAGGAAATAAATCCTCAAAATTGAAGATTGTTTCGTTCTATCCTTTTAAATTGCCATCAATCTACCCCTCTCTTGAGTTTACATCGTTTTAAAAAATATTTTTTTATACTCCCGACAGCCACGCAAAGAGACATTTTTTGTAAATTATGTTCTGTTTTCAGATTTAATTAAACGATTAGGTATGACGATATTGAAAATTGACAGCTAATTCTAGGAATACGATGTTTATAATCCCGTCCTAAAGCTACTCTGAATCAAGCCAATCCTTGACAAAAGTAGATAGAAGCACTACGACCCGTATTTTCAATTATCAGCAAAAGTGCAAGCCTACCAGAAAAATTCTGGTAGGCAGTTTTATTATCAGGTCTTTATTTCTCATTTAGTGGTACACCATGCTCACCATGTGCATGACTCAGATGATGGTGCTGTAGTTTCGGCAAATGTGCTAGATGCCCGGTCAATAAAATGTTAGAGACCCTGTTCAAAGACAGCTAAATAATCAAAATATCTTAAGTTACATCTTAGACTATTGACCGGATCGGTAAATAGTGCTATTCTTCTGTTAACCGATTCGGTTAATAGAATTTTGAGGTGAGTTTTTGGAAAAATTTTTAAGTTTATCTGCTGAGAAACAAAATACAATTATTGATGCTGCTCTTACATGTTTCGGTGCTAATGGCTATAAGAAAGCATCTGTAAGTGATATTGCCTCTGTGGCAGGAGTTTCCAAAGCACTGATTTTTCATTACTTCGGTTCAAAAAAAAGTTTATATCTTTATTTGATTGAGTTATGTGGCAATATTTTTATGAATGAAATTGATGAAAAGCTGGATAACACTGACACAGACTTTTTTGACAGAATTAAAATAACAAGCGATATCGAAGTTTCACTTATGAAAAGGCACCCTGCGTTCCTGTCGTTTTTATCAAGTATATATTTCGAAAACGATGAGGAAGTTAAAAGCGATATAAAAGCCATTTTGAAAAAAACGGAAGCTTTTAGAGACAGAGTTACCTTAGATGGCATAGATACTTCAAAATTCAAGGATAATATCGATCTAAAATTGGTGATGCAAATGCTTACCTGGATCGGCGACGGGTATACGGCCCAATCATCAAAAAATGCAGAAACTGATTATGATGCCTTATTAAAAGAGTTATATAATTGCTTGGATATGTTGAAAAACAACTTTTATAAAGAAGAATATGTGTGAAGATTTCGTAAGCACAACCGGAAAAGGTGGAGAGGAGAATATTTATGCCTTCCTATGTAATTGGTTTTCAGGAGATTGATAAAACAAAACTTCCTATCGTCGGGGGAAAAGGCGCGAATCTTGGCGAGCTGTTCAGAATAAAAGAGATAAGAGTACCGGAAGGCTTCTGCGTCACGACAGAAGCTTATAAAAAGACAATTGAACAAATCCCGGAGTTACCGGAACTCTTAGAGCAACTCTCTCATGTAAAGGCGGTGGACAGGGAGAGTGTCGGTGAAATCAGCGGAAAAATCCGTCTGGTTATCGAAAGAACGGCTATTCCGGAGGATATCGCTGAAGCGGTAACGCATTATCTGGCAGAGATGGGGGCGAAAGATGCCTATGCCGTGCGGTCCAGCGCCACGGCAGAGGATCTGCTGACAGCCTCCTTTGCGGGTCAGCAGGATACATATCTGAACGTCATCGGAAAGGAAGCTATCCTGAAACATATCAGCAAGTGCTGGGCATCGCTCTTTACAGACCGGGCGGTAATTTACCGGTTGCAGAACGGCTTTGACCACAACAAGGTTCATCTGTCCGTCGTCATCCAGAAGATGGTTTTCCCAGAGGCGGCGGGAATCATGTTTACCGCTGACCCCATCACTTTTAACAGGAAGATTGTATCCATCGACGCAAGCTTCGGGCTTGGCGAAGCGTTGGTCTCCGGCCTGGTAAACGCAGATAACTATAAGGTACGTGACGGCAGAATTGTTGACAAAAAGATATCCACGAAGGAACTGGCGATTAATGCGTTAAAAGAAGGAGGAACAGAAGAGAAAAGGATCGAAACCGAACGGCAGAACAGACAAACACTGACAGATGATCAGATTTTAGAGCTTGAACGCATAGGCAGAACAATTGAGGCTTATTTTGGCCGTCCGCAGGATATTGAATGGTGCCTGTCTGAAAATAACTTCTTTATTGTTCAGAGTCGCCCCATCACCACCTTATACCCCATACCGGACGTGCAGGATGAGAAAAACCATGTCTATATGTCTTTCAGTCATCAGCAGATGATGACCGACGCCATGAAACCATTCGGGCTATCTTTCTTTCAGTTGGCGTTTAAGGATAAACCCACAGATAGCTCTGATGGGCCTGTTTTCGCTGAGGCCGGTGGAAGATTCTTTCTCGATCTGTCGCACGATTTGTCTTCCCCCATGGGACGAAAAATAGTGCTTGCCTCTATGGGAAAGATCGATCCTCTCGTGCTTCACGCGGTCAAGAGCTTGCTAAAGCGAAAAGCCTTTCTGAAATCACTGGCGCGTCGTGGAAAAGGATTCTTCAGTATGGGTAATGGGTATTTTACCTGGGCGCTGCCCATTCAGACGATTAAGATATACCGCAGTAACGACGCGTCCGTTGTTCAGACGCTCATGTCCCGAAATGAGGCATTGGTTCGGGAATTGCGGCAAAAACTTGAAAATCTCTCCGGTGACGAATTGTTTGACGCCGTAATCGAAGGATTGGCGCAGTTAAAAGAAGCCATGTATGATTCAAAAGGGATGGCGGCGGTTTATGCCGGGACATATGCACTGAGTTGGCTTAATAGGCACATGAAAAAGTGGCTGGACGAAAAGAGTGTGGCGGATTCGCTTTCCAAATCGGTAGCCAACAACGTTACCTCTGAAATGGGGCTGGCACTGTTGGATGTGGCGGATGTCATCCGGCAATATCCGACAGTGATGGAGTATTTGCAGTATGCCAAAGACGAGACTTTCTTTGCCAATCTGGCCGGATTGGCAGGCGGAGACGCCGCCAGCCAAGCGATCCGGGCGTATCTTGAAAAATACGGCATGCGCTGCCCCGGTGAGATTGACATCACAAGGCCCCGCTTCAGCGAACAGCCGACCGTACTCGTCCCTATGATTCTCAGCAATATCAAGAACTTTGAGCCGGGTGCTCATAACATCCTGTTTGAGCGGGGCCTGCTGGAAGCCAAGCAGAAAGAAGAGAATCTTCTAAACCGTTTGGAGCAGTTGCCCGGCGGAAAACGAAAGGTCCAAAAGACACGGAGGACAATCAGCGTTTTGCGCAATTTTATCGGTTTCCGGGAATACCCAAAGTACCTGATGGTTGGACAGTACTGGATCATCAAGCAGGCCCTGCTCAGGGAGGCCGCTCAGCTCGTGCAAAGTGGAATTATCCGGGGGAAGGAGGATGTCTATTATCTGACCTTTGAGGAATTCCGGGAGGCCGTCCGTACCGACCGGTTGGATTACAGCATCATAACGAAGCGCAAAGAGGAGCACGAGGTTTATGAGAAGCTGACGCCGCCCCGCGTTATGACGTCCGAGGGCGAGGTTATCTCCGGCGAATACAATGCCGATAACATCCCCCAAAGTGCTCTGCCGGGGATCCCTGTTTCCTCTGGGACGATCGAGGGTAGGGCGCGGGTTGTTCTGAAAATGGAGGACGCCCGCATGGAGGATGGCGATATTTTGGTCACTGCATTTACCGACCCCAGCTGGACACCGGTGTTTGTGTCTATCAAAGGTCTGGTGACGGAAGTAGGCGGGCAGATGACTCATGGCGCCGTCATTGCCAGGGAATACGGCTTACCCGCAGTAGTAGGCGTGGAAAACGCTACCAAACTGATTCATGATGGGCAAAGAATTCGGGTGAATGGGAAGGATGGATATGTTGAAATTCTCGATAAAAAAGACCAACAAATCATGAATCCCTATGCTTAGGTTATTAGACCAGCATACCACTTTCAAGGAGCCTTCGGTGGTTTTGGGAAAGGAAATGATCTCCATGTGTACCTGAAAGGCAGAAATTGGTGTTCCATCCGTCTGGGTATCCATAGAATTTCTGCAAGTTTGATGAACTTCGCATTATTTTTATGACATACCTTAAAAGCATAGATTATTTATATTATATGTGGATTAAGATCGCACAGACTTAGATAGTTATATATGGTAACTACACTAAGGGGGTTGAATATGAAAAAAGCAATTATTATAGGTTCGAGTAGTGGCATTGGTATGCAACTTGCGCAAGTTATGTCTAAGGATGGATTTGTTCTTGGGCTCACTGGCAGACGTATAGAATTACTTGATAACCTTAAAAATCAATTGTCCACTCCAGCCTACACCAAGTATATGGATATCACAAATACTATTAAATCTATTGATTGCCTGAATAGTCTGATTGATGAAATGGGAGGCGTTGACTTAATTATCGTTAGTGCAGGCACTGGATATATCAACAAAAATCTAGAATGGAGGTTAGAACAAGAAACAATTAATACCAATGTCTTAGGTGTAACAGCAATCATTGATACTTCGATAAAATATTTTTTGAGCAAAAAATCGGGACATTTGGCGGTTATATCTTCTGTAGCATCATTGCGTGGTAGTGCCGAATGTCCTGCATACAATGCATCTAAAGCATATTTATCAAATTATTTAGAGGGTATTCGATGCAAGATAAAAAAACAACATTTAGATATTGCAATTACAGATATTAAGCCTGGACTTGTAGATACAGCAATGGCTAAGGGTGATGGGCTGTTCTGGATTATGCCTTTAGAAAAAGTGACTGCTCAAATTTACACTGCGCTCAAAAAAAGAAAAGATCAAATTTATGTAACAAAAAGATGGGGCTTTTTGGGGTTTATTCTCAAGAGAATTCCAAAGTCTTTATATTACAAAATGTGACTGCTTATTAAGCACAATGTGTCGTTTCCCCTCTGCTTTGAGCTTTGCATTATGTTTATACTATGGAATATTATAGTTGGGTCTTAGAGGCATATAATTTATATAATGAGCATTTTATTTGCAGAAAGAGATATGTTGTTTTTATAGTCTCTGAAGTAATTAAAGGCATCCGTAAACTCCTGCCGCAGTCAAATTACGGAGGCTATCGGCAAGCACCTTATCTCATATGTGCAACTTATATCAGGTAATTGTCTGTGAGAATTGATATACTGGAGAAAGGAGTGAAGCAAATGTCTGTACAAACAATAGAAACAATGGCAAAGTGGGTAGAAAATAACATAACGGAAAACCCAAGCCTGCAAGATATGTCATCATATGTTGGTTACTCACCGTATTACTGCTCTACAAAGTTTCGGGAGCACATGGGTATGACATATAAACAGTTTCTTGCCCAATGTAAATTAAAAGCTGCCGCTTATGATCTTTGCATAACCAATGACAGAATAACCGATATTGCTTTTCGATATGGGTACTCGTCATCTGAAGCGTTTGCAAGAGCCTTTTCACAAGCGTTTCAATGTTCGCCACGGCAATATCGGAAAGCTTGCGGTATTTCTCTTGGCTCACTTAGTCCATAGGGCGTATTGCTCCCTCCGAATTTATAAAAGCGAGGAGATAAAATGTCTGACAAGTTTGGAAGAAATGATCTCTGCTGGTGTGGCAGCGGTCGAAAATATAAAAAATGCCATGCTTTTATCGATGAACAAATGGAAATCTACCGCTTAAAAGGATATGAAGTACCCCATCGAAAATTGCTTAAAACAAAACAACAGATTGAAGGCATCCGGGAAAGCAGCAAGCGAAACATCGCTGTACTGGATTTCATCGGGGGTTATGTAGTTGATGGGGTAACCACGGAAGAGCTTGATCGGCTCATTTTTGAAAAGACCAAGGAGCTCGGAGGCATTCCGGCAGACCTTCATTACGAAGGATACCCTAAGAGCGTGTGTATCTCAATCAATGATGTTGTATGTCATGGTATCCCCTCTAAGCGTGTATCCCTACGAAACGGCGATATTGTAAATATTGATGTGTCTACAATTTATAACGGCTTTTTTTCAGATTCTTCACGCATGTTTTGCGTCGGTACTGTTTCCGCTGAGAAACAAAAACTGATTGATGTTGCGAAAGAGTGTGTGGAGATGGGCATTGAACAAGTAAAACCGTGGGGATTTCTTGGAAATGTTGGGCAAGCGGTTCATGACCATGCACGGGAAAATGGATATTCTGTTGTTCGAGAAATTGGAGGCCACGGTATTGGTCTGCAATTTCACGAGGATCCCTGGGTCGGTTATGTGACAAAGCAAGGAACAGGGATGCTCTTAGTTCCGGGACTTGTTTTCACTGTAGAACCTATGATAAATATGGGAAAATCCAATATAGTAACAGATAAACGCGATAATTGGACTGTTCGTACTGCCGATGGGAAGCCTTCTGCACAATGGGAAAAAACAGTGTTCGTAACCGAAACGGGTCATGAGGTATTGACATATTAATGAACAGTCAGGAATAACCGGAATTTCTTATTATGAGCCAGACTGTGTGAAAACAGTCTGGCATCATCTTTAAAAAGGAGACG
>CAUQPM010000017.1:0-48011 GCA_963520015.1 uncultured Oscillospiraceae bacterium | reverse complement strand
CCGGCGACACTGGTCCAACAGGACCTACCGGCGACACCGGTCCAACAGGACCTACCGGCGACACCGGCCCAACAGGACCTACCGGAGACACCGGCCCAACAGGACCTACCGGCGACACTGGTCCAACAGGACCTACCGGCGACACCGGTCCAACAGGACCTACTGGCGACACCGGTCCAACAGGACCCACTGGTCCAACAGGACCCACCGGCGACACCGGTCCAACAGGACCTACCGGAGACACCGGCCCAACAGGACCTACCGGCGACACTGGCCCAACAGGACCCACCGGCGACACCGGCCCAACAGGACCTACTGGAGACACCGGTCCAACAGGACCTACTGGCGATACTGGACCAGCGGGTTTAGCGGGAGCACTGTTCTCCAATCAGACAGCAGGTACTATATCGACATTTTTGCCAACCACAGCTGATATCTCTCCTGCGGCCTCTGTTTCTGAAGTCACTCTTGCCTCAATAACAGCACCCGTTACTGAAGGTAGCAATATAAAGTTAGATTATGGATTAGAATATGAAGAAGCATTCTCAGCAAGCGGAGATATTAATGTAGAATTTCGGATGTATAGAGATGGGACGTTAATCCATTCAAGAGTATTAAATAATCCGGGAACACCAACTGGAACACAAAGATTATTGGTTTCTGACACTTATGTTGATTCTGCTCCTGCGACCAATCCGGCAAGCGTCTATGAATTGCGTACAATAGTGACCACAGCGACAAACCTTATTGCCGCAACTGCGAACAATATAAGCTTCAATTTGATTGCATTTTAATTTTGAGAAGACTAAATTGCGTCATATATATTAACATTTATTTTTATGTAATATAGAAAATTAGAACGGATCATGTCAATTCCTTTTTGACATGATCCGTTCTATCATCATGATTGGTTCTAAAATTTATTTCGTCAAGAATACATTCTTTACCAAATCAATATTTTCTTAAAAAGTAATAAGAACACCAGAAATATTAATTCCGGTGTTCTTTATGGGATATCATTTTTATAATTCTAGAATAAAATATGAGGTATTGCATTACATTCTAAATATATGCTACTCATTGTTGAAATGATACGATTAGACGATTTTTATGAAAGGCATCGTATCGTTGAAGATCATACATACTCTAAGGGCACTCAAGACCCATATGATTTATGAACGCCATTTATGTATTGTTTTTCTGCCAGTCATCTCAAAAATGGAATAAAAAAAGAATCCGGTTACTAAAACCGGATTCTCTACTGCTGGTCGAGGTGACTAGATTCGAACTAGCGGCCTCTACGTCCCGAACGCAGTCATCTTAATAAATGTGGGTGGAAAAGGTCACGCACATAATCGTCAAGCTTATCTATTGACTTAATACTCATTGATTCTTCGAGGTGGGTAAAATTGCAAGTGTTCCTTTGCGCTGATTTTATTTTACCGCTTTTTTGGGTCCTTCTAACGGCTGAGCCGGTAAGCAGGGCTTTTTGATATACGCATACTCTTTTTTCCACTGCGCTAGAGCTGCGTCGGACATTCGCACTTTGCGGCAGAACGGAGCGGGGCTGTTCTTGACAAATTGCAGAGAAATCGGGGCTCTGACAGTTGGGCTGTCCTCTGTCTTCAGAATAAGATATCCTGTTTGCACCATATAGTTCACATTGGGCTGAAGAACGCCGTTGACAAACAAATTTTGATAAAAACTCTCATCCGGGTCCAAAACCCCCTGATTGCCGTACATCCTTATTTCATTCTGGCTGGTGTAAATGTTGCCTCCATTGGAGCGGGCATTGTACGCGTAGGTTTCCACGCGGAAAAGCTGACCCTCCGAGTCGCGGATGACAATGGATTCCAGGATGACAAGAGCTCCTTTTACAGGAGCATCAATGGTGTTTAGTTGCAAAACACCTTTTCTTACTTGATAGTTTACTTTTGGCTGAAGAACGCCGTTGATATAAAGATTGAAATACGATACGTCGCATGGAGAAGGGATTCCGTGGTCTCCATATTCTATTAATTCGTCATCATCGGTATAGACTTTTTTTTCACCGTTGGAACAGGCGTTGTAATGCCAGTCGGTAACATCCATGATTTTACCGTCAATGTTCTTCAGTGTGGTGAACAAAACCATGACGGCCTGCCCTTTTGAGGGAATATTCTGTGTCGTAAAGGTCAACTCGCCCTTTCTTAGAATATAATTTGCCCTCGGCTGCAGCATAGCATTTACGAACACATCGTAATAGGAAACCTCCTGCGGGGAAAGAATTCCTTTGTTGCCGTATTCCTTCATCTCGTCGCTGTTGAGGTAAGTTCGCTTTGCCCCGTCAGCGATAGTGCTGTATTGAGAAATATCTGCTTTGAGTACAGTGTTTTTATAACAGATACAGCATCCGCTGCGGAACCGGACACTATCGCAGATTTGGCCGGCGCGGATACAGATACGGTCAATCACATTGAAGCAGGAATCCACCTGTGGAACCTGCAAGGTTACAGCTAATTTGGAGAAAACGATTGTTTCCATACTGATTAACAGCTTAATCCGTTCCATTTTCGAGTCGTCTTCGCACAAATCGGAAGCCGCCCAGCAGTGGAAGCTTTCTAACTGAAAGGTCAAAATGCTTCCCTTTGGTGTGGAAAGGCAGAGCGATTCAATTATACAGAATGGAATCGGAGGCGAAATTCTTTTTTCTTCCGAATAAACGGCAACATAGCCTTCGATTGCAACCTGCAGATTATTTGGCTCGGGGCAGCATCCACATTTATCTCTGTGCCGGAGAAGAACTAATACGGTATATACAATGGAGTCGGGTTCGTATGGATTTATAGGATTCCCGTACTGGTCGGTCAAACGACAGGTAACCAGAGGACAGCAGTGTTCTAACATGGTATTTACCTCAGATCATATAAAGGTTCTGTTAAAACGGTTACGTCATTAATTTCAGATTGGAAAAGCTCTGTGGCATTCCGCCACTTCTATTTTGAGAGGAACCGGAATACCAATATATTGGGAAAATATATTACGGACTTGGCGTTCTTTTCGCAAGCCGGTCTAATCAACGGGGGTGTGAAATGGATTTTGCAGGAAGGAAAGTTCTGGTTACGGGCGCGGACGGTTTTATCGGTTCTCACTTAACGGAAGAACTGGTTCGCAGGGGATGTTCCGTTCGTGCTTATGTCTATTACAATTCGTTCGATTCGTGGGGATGGTTGGATCAGTCCCCAAAAGAGATTCGAAACAATCTGGAAGTATTTCAAGGGGATATTCGTGACCCATACCGTGTAAAAACCGCTATGCAAAGCTGTAGTACGGTATTTCATCTGGCCGCTTTGGTAGCAATACCATATTCATATTATTCCCCTTACGAATACATTGATACAAATATAAAAGGGACGCTTCATGTTTTGCAGGCCGCAAGGGAACTGGAAACTGAACGAATTGTTCAGACTTCCACCAGCGAAGTGTATGGAACAGCGCAATACGTGCCGATTCCGGAAACACACCCGCTGCAGGCGCAGTCCCCTTATGCCGCATCAAAAATCGGAGCTGACCAGCTGGCACTTTCGTTTTACCACTCCTTTTCCACTCCAGTTGCCGTTATCCGTCCGTTCAACACCTATGGGCCGAGGCAGTCGAACCGTGCGGTGATTCCGACAGTGATTACCCAGATTGCGCGTGGAAATCGGAAGGTTCAACTGGGTTCCTTAACTCCGACCCGCGATTTTAACTTTGTGCACGATACGGTTCGGGGTTTTTGTGAAGTTGCCCACTGTGACGCGGCGGTAGGGGAAGTGGTCAACATTGGCAGTAATTTTGAGATCTCTATCGGTGAGACAGTGCAGATGATTGCGCAGGTTATGAATGCAGATGTGGAGGCAGTCACCGAGGCGGAGCGGGTTCGGCCAGAAAAAAGCGAGGTGAACCGCCTTTACGCCGATACTTCAAAGGCCTCGAGACTGTTCGGTTGGAAGCCTGAATTTGGAGGAAAAGACGGTTTTCGAAAGGGACTTACGCTGACTGCGGAATGGTTCTGCAACACGGAGAATCTTAAGCGTTATCAGGCCGACAGGTATGTGATATGAATCTTGATGAGAAATTGAATCCGGCAAAGATCACAACTGCTCTCAAGAAAGTACTGAATCCGGGGGAAACGCCGGTACCCCTTCATGAACCCTGCTTCGCAGGGCGCGAATGGGACTATGTGAAAGACTGTCTGGATTCCGGCTATGTCTCTTCCGGCGGGCAGTATGTCGGGAAATTCGAGGAGGAACTGGCCCGGTTTACAGAAGTAAAATATGCTGCTGCGGTGGTTAACGGTACCGCTGCCCTGCAAATTTGCTTAAAACTGGCGAATGTACAACAGGGGGATGAAGTGCTGATTCCGGCGCTTACGTTTGTCGCCACGGCGAATGCAGTGTGCTATTGCGGCGCGATTCCGCATCTGGTTGACAGCGAGATGGAATCGCTTGGGGTGGACGGGGAGAAGTTGTCCGGCTACCTGAAAGAAATCGCCGAGTTCCAAAACGGAATCTGTTACAACAGGCAGACGCACCGGCCCATTCGGGCTTTGATTGCCATGCATACCTTCGGGCACCCCGTGCATCTCGATCTGCTTTTGCAGGTGTGCGGCAAATATGGACTGGAACTAATAGAGGATGCGGCGGAATCGCTGGGCTCGTATTACAAAAATGTCCATACCGGGAATTTCGGCAAGATCTCCGCCCTCAGCTTTAACGGCAATAAAATTGTGACAACGGGCGGAGGCGGCATGATTCTGACCAATGACGAAACTCTTTACCGGGAAGCGAAGCACTTGACTACAACGGCAAAAGTGCCGCATCGGTGGGAGTTTGTGCATGATGAGATCGGTTATAACTACCGGATGCCCAACCTCAACGCAGCGCTGGGCTGTGCCCAATTGGAACAGATTGAGCAGTATCTTTGCCAAAAACGCGCGTTGGCGGAAGAATACCGAAAAGTTTTTGCAGACATACCGGGAGTTGAGTTTTTTACGGAGCCGTCCTGGGCGAGGAGCAATTACTGGCTGAACACGCTGATTTTATCAGAGGAAAACGCGCCGCTGCGCGATCTGATTTTAGAAGAAACAAACAACCAGGGAATTCAAACGCGGCCCGCGTGGGTTTTAATGAACCGGCTGACCATGTTCCAGAACTGTCCCCACATGAATTTATCCACAGCGGAAAGCCTTTCCCGACGCATCATTAATATCCCGAGCGGTGCGCGGCTGGGGGCGCGGTACTGCTCGCCCGGGAACAGTGCGCCATGAAGCGGAGGCTCTGCGCGGTAACGGGAACCCGTTCCGAATACGGCCTGCTGCGTCCTCTGCTGAAAGCAATTGAAAAAGAACCGTGTTTTCAGCTTCAGCTGGTGGTAACGGGTGCGCATCTTTCCCCGGAATTCGGTTTGACCTACCGGGAAATTGAGCAGGATGGTTTTGCCGTTGAACGGAAAGTGGAATCGCTCCTTTCCAGTGATACTCCCGTGGGAATCGCGAAATCCATCGGACTGGGGATTATCGGTTTTGCGGAGGTTTTTGATCAGCTGCAGCCGGACCTTCTGCTGTTACTCGGCGACCGATATGAAATCATGGCAGCGGCACAGGCGGCGTTGGTCGCAAAAATTCCGATTGCCCATATCGGCGGAGGGGATACAACCGAGGGTGCGTTTGACGAAGCCATTCGCCACAGCATTACCAAAATGGCACATCTGCACTTTGTTACCAATGAAGAATCCGCCCTGCGGGTCAGGCGGCTGGGGGAAAATCCCGCACAGATTTACAATGTGGGAAGCCTTGGCATTGACGGGATTCTCAGCCTGCCGCGCATGAGCCGTGCCGAACTGGAACAGTCGTTCGGCTTTTCCTTCCGAAACAAAAACCTTCTGGTCACGTTTCATCCGGTTACGCTCGATTCAGAGCCTTCCGCCCGCCAGTTACAAGAACTGCTGCAGGCACTGGATGAGCTTGGGGGGGAGTTTGGCTTGATTTTCACGAAGCCCAACGCGGATCCGCAAAGCCGGGAACTGATTCGCCTGACGGAGAATTTTGCAGCCGCGCACCCAAACGCCGCTGTGTATTCTTCACTGGGGCAGCTTCGCTATTTCAGCCTGATTCAGCAGGTGGATGCGGTTGTGGGAAATTCCTCCAGCGGACTGTATGAAGTCCCCTCGTTTCATAAGCCGACGGTCAATATCGGTGATCGCCAAAAAGGGCGGCTGCTCGCGTCCTCCGTGCTCAGCTGTTCGCCGAAAAAGGGGGAAATCCTGCAGGCAATACGGAAAGCACTGGACCTGGACTGTACTGCGGCGGTAAATCCTTACGGGGAAGGCGACAGCGCGAAAAAAATCATGACAGTTTTAAAATCGGTTCCCGATTACAATACTCTGCTCAAAAAACGGTTTTATATAAACAAAGCAGGTGAGTTATGAATCAAAAGGTTACCGTTATTGCCGAGGCGGGAGTGAACCATAACGGTTCGCTTGAAACGGCAAAGCAGCTGATTGACGCCGCCGCTCAGGCGGGAGCGGACGCGGTCAAATTCCAGACATTCCGTACGGATCGGATCATGGTGCCGGATGCGCCGAAAGCCGCATACCAAAAGAGGAATACAGCGCAGGATGAAACCCAGTATGAAATGGTAAAAAAGTTCGAACTGAACGAGCCGGATCATCAGATTTTAAAGGAATACGCTAAAGCGAAGGGAATCGCGTTCATTTCCACCGCTTTTGACCTGGAAAGCCTTGATTTCCTCGTATCACTGGATGTTCCGCTGCTGAAAATCGCTTCCGGGGAAATTACCAATGCGCCCCTTCTGCTACAAGCGGCGCGCTCCGGTAAAAAAGTCCTGCTTTCTGTCGGCATGGCCGATTTAGGGGAAATCGAGGAGGCGCTCGGCGTTCTTGCCTTCGGCTATCTGGAGCACACCGTGGAAAACGGCAGCCCCCGCCGGTCGGCTTTCCGGCAGGCCTATTATTCCGACGCAGGCCAGACCGTTCTGAGCCGGTACGTTAGCCTGCTGCATTGTACGACGGAATATCCTGCGCCATTTCAGGAAGTAAACCTGCGCGTACTTCAAACCCTGCGGCAATGCTTTGATCTTCCGGTCGGGTACTCCGACCACACCCCGGGTATTACCGTTCCGCTTGCGGCGACGGCGCTGGGCATCTCCTTGCTGGAAAAGCACCTGACACTTGACCGTAATCTGCCCGGGCCTGACCACAAAGCCTCGCTGGAACCATCGGAATTCGCTCAGATGGTGCAGGGAATCCGTCAGGTGGAACAGTCGCTCGGCAGACCGGTCAAGCTGCCTTCCCTCTCCGAATTGAAGAACCGGCAGACTGCCCGGAAAAGTATTGTTGCGTTGCGCCCAATTGAGCAGGGAGAACGCTATACTGACCGGAATTTGGCTGTTAAGCGGCCGCAGGCCGGTCGGTCGCCCATGGAATATTTCGACCTTCTGGGCGAAACAGCCGGTCGGTCCTATCGCGAAAACGAGGTGATCCGGTGAAATTGGCCATTTTCGGAACGTCCGGGTTTTCCCGCGAAGTCCTCGACATTGCAGTACCGGCCGGGTACGATGAAATCGTTTTTATTGGGGAAACGAAGGAGCCGCCGATTCAGGGTTTTACGGTTAAGACGGAGGAGAATATTTTTTCTCTCGTTCAGGAAAGCTTTGCGTTTATCATCGGAATCGGAAATACAAAAACCCGGAAAGCGGTTTGGGAGAAATACCCCGATCTGCATTATGCAAACCTGATCCATTCCTCGGCAACGTTCGGCTACCGGCAGCGGGAGGAATTACAGAAAAAGGCGGGCAACATCATATGTGCCGGAGTAAGGATGATGAATCAAATCACCCTTGGAAATTTTGGCACCTTTGATTTAAACTGCACGATTGGGCATGACTGTGTGCTGGAGAACTTCGTCACTGTTTGCCCGGGAGCAAACATCTCCGGTAATGTGTTGCTGCAGGAGGGCGCTTATCTCGGTGCGAATTCTTGTGTCATACAGGGAAAATCCATCACACAGAAAATAACGGTCGGCCGTTACGCCACTGTTGGCGCGGGAGCGGTTGTCACCAAAAACATCCCCGACAATATAATAGTAAAAGGCGTTCCGGCTAAATAATAGACCATTTGTTTATTATAAAAATGTTACCCGGAACGTCAGGGGCGCGCCATGAATGAATGGAGAAAAATACTTATCCTTCCCAGCATGAAAATTCATGATGCGATTGAAATCATTGACCGGAATTCCCTGCAGATCGCCGTTGTGGCAAGCGAAGACGGAACATTGCTGGGTACCGTTACCGACGGCGATATCCGCCGCGGTATTCTAAAAGGGATTTCCCTGAACAGCCCTGTCTGTCAGATCATGAATCCGCATCCGGTCACAATTCCAAAGCTGAATGACCGAAAAAGCATTCTTAATATATTAAAAGCAAATAAAGTCCGTCATCTTCCGGTAGTAGACGACGCGAGGCATATTATCGGAATTGAGAGGCTGGATGAATTGCTCACCGAATCTCACAGTGACAACTGGGTTGTTGTCATGGCGGGCGGATTGGGCAAACGGCTGGAACCGCTGACCGACAACTGCCCCAAGCCCATGCTGATAGTCGGTGAGAAGCCGGTGCTGGAAACGATTCTGGAGCAGTTTGTCCGGCAGGGCTTCAGCAAATTCTGCTTTTCCGTCAATTACAAATCGGAACAGATTAGGGATTACTTTGGGGACGGTTCGCAGTGGGGAGTGGAAATCCACTATATTGACGAAACAAACCGGATGGGAACCGCCGGATCCCTCAGCCTGTTTCCGTTTGAAACGAAGGAACCGATTCTTGTTATCAACGGCGATATCCTGACAAAGCTGAGTTTTGAGCAGCTGGTCGGCTTTCACCTGGAACATCAGGCTAAAGCCACAATTGCTGTAACCACATATGATTATCAGGTGCCATACGGGGTTATCAAAGCGAATCGGGACCGTCTGGTTGGATTTGAGGAAAAACCGGTCTACGCCAGCTTTATCAGCGGCGGAATTTATGTGCTCAATCCGGAAGTACTGAACTATATCCCTCAAAACTCCTATTTCGACATGAACAGCCTGTTTGAGACTTTGCTTCAGAATAACGAAACGGTCTGTATTTTCCCAATTCGTGAATACTGGATTGATATTGGCGTAATCAAGGACTTCTATCAGGCTTCCAAAGATTTCAATGAGGTGTTTCAATTTGAATCTGCCGAACAGTCGGCCGTACGGGAAAGCGGAGGGACACCATGAGACGATTATGCACCATTTGTGTTCGGGCAGGCTCCAAAGGGGTGCCCAATAAAAATATTCGCAGCCTTTTGGGAAAGCCGTTGCTTGCGTACAGTATTTTACAGGCGAAGCAGTGCGGATTGTTTGAGGCGGTCGCAGTCAGCAGCGACGGAGAAGCAATTTTGAAAGCCGCAAAAGATTGGGGCGCAGATTACCAAATTTTAAGGCCTGCGGAGCTTGCTTCGGACAGCTCGCCAAAGGTTCCTGCTATCCGTCACTGCCTGACAGAAACGGAAAAGCGGGCCGGACATGAATTTGACGTCATTGCGGATCTGGATGCCACCTCCCCCCTGCGTTTCGTTTCCGACATTGCCGGAGCGGTGGCACTTCTTGAGGCTGGCGGGATTTCCAATGTGATTACCGGGTCGCCCGCGCGCCACTCTCCATATTTTAATCTGGTGGAAGTCAATGAAACGGGAGCGGTGCAGCTTTCCAAGGAGCTGGCCGTTCCTGTGTTTTGCCGGCAGGACTCGCCGAAGTGCTATGATTTGAACGGTTCCGTCTATGTTTGGCGACGGGAACCGTTGCTCGAATGTCATTCAATTTTTGAGGCGGACACACGACTTTATGTAATGCCGCCGGAACGTTCCGCTGACATTGATTCGGAGCTGGATTTTGAATTTGTTGAATTTTTAATGAATAAAAGAGTCCGGCAGCATGGTTCAGCTGTTTTATAAAAAAAATTAAACTTGAAGGATATAATCGGACGATAATTTATGTGCAAACAAAAAATACGCAGGCAGGAGGGATATGGATGGAACAGGAAAAGAATCCGGAAATTACGGAATTCCACAGCCTGATGGCTGCGATCCGGACGGAATCCGCATTGCTGCGAAAGGTAATTTCGTCGGAAGAGGAAGCGGAAGAGGAAAGCAAAATACTCAGTGAATTTGACGGTACAGTCCAAGCCCAAGTTTTCGGCACGCTAAATCATTTAGTAAGGTACCAGCTGGATGGGTGGATGGAATTAATTGATGATGGGGATGATGGGGATGACAGCGAGTACGGAACTGACCCTGCTTAAAACTGAGATTGAACGTCTGCAGGAATTTTTGCAGGCGACAGTCGGTCATTTTCGAATCGGCGAAGATGCTGCAGGCATGGAAGATTTTTTAAGCACCATGGAAGAACTGGAACGAGCGGTCGAAACCAACCGGAATTCACGGCAGCCGCGGATTGACCTGAACCAGCTGCTGCCTGCTGTGAGAGGGCTGTATTTTTATATGCGAAATCAGGATATTACCGGTATCACCGATTTATTGGAGTATACGGTTTTTCCTCTGACAAAAGAGTGGCTTAAGGGGCGTGACGACACATGACGATCGCAAAGCAGGGCGAAACAAAAGCCATGTATGAAAAAAACCTGGAGCTGCTGACACCGTGGCTGCGAGAATCGGTGTCCAAGATTACAGAAGAAGAGCTCATGGAAAAAGTGGAAGTCACCTACAATGACGAGGGGTACCCTGTCTGCCTCTACCGGCAGGGGGATGTCCGCTTCCATATTACAAGCGAAAATCCGGTTCAGGAAGCGGAAAAACTGGGAAAATCAATTCAGCAGCAGGGTTCGGCCGAGGTTTTTCTTTACGGCTGCGGATTCGGGTATGCGCTGTTTGAACTGTTCGAACATAAAAGACCCCATACACTGGTCGTTGTGTTTGAGCAGAATCTTTATCTGTTCAAAGCGATGCTGTATTATTTTGATTTGTCACCCATCATGAAAACGCAAAAAATAATATTCTTCATCGGGGACAGTTCCTATTTTAAAAAAGCATTTGAGGATTTGTTCTTCAGCATGTTGTTTTTCAGTACAACATATCCAACTACGGTGTTCACCCTTCCCGCGGTGCGGAATTTTAAAAAGGAATATCTGGAAATCCACAGGTTTATTTTCAATGAGCTGACTTTTCTGATGACCTGCATCGGAAACAGTCATCAGGATAATATGATCGGCCTGCGAAATTTAGTGGCCAACACCAAAGAGATTCTGAAAAATCCGTACGTGAGCTGTCTGGAGGAGAAGTACCGGAACGTTCCGGCGTTTATCATTTCAAACGGGCCGTCGCTTGACACCAGCATGCCCATGCTAAAAGAAATTCAAGGCAGGGGTCTGATCATCGCCGTGGAATCGGCCATTGTGCCGCTTACAAAAAATGGAATCATCCCGGATATTCTGGTGATTGTGGAACGGACGAAATACACCTACCTGTACCATTTTCAAGACCGAAACTATTCGCCGGACATTGCCCTGATTGCGCTTGCGATAGCTGACCCGAGGATCTTCCCTTCTTTCGCCGGCGAGAAAATTCCCATCTTCCGAAAAGGAGAGGACTTGAACCGTTGGTTCAATCGGAATCTGGGCGACGGGAGCGCGCTGGACGCGGGCGCGAATGTGTCACATCTTGCGGTGGGTACAGCCATGTACCTCGGCACCGACCCCATTATTTTAGTCGGGCAGGATCTTGCTTACGGCCCCGGGGGCGTTACACACAGCAGGGATGCGGTCGCCTCGCAGGAAAAAGGGGAACGGGCAAGAAAACTGCTCCACTCCATCCCCACGGTTTCCGTGGAAGGAAATAACGGGGAAATGATTCCTACCAACCGGCTTTGGGAGAATTTCCGGCAGGGCTTGGAACACATCATCGAAGTGCATCCGGAGCATCATTTTTACAACGCAACGGAGGGCGGAGCAAAAATACATGGAACCGAGCGAGCAACGCTTCATCAACTGATCAAGCAATACTGCACGGAACCGATTCCCCGCCGGGTAAATGAACTGATTTCGGAAAATCGAGTAATTGTCTCTGTCGCGGAACGCGGAACGCTGCTCGAAAAATTAATTGCGGATGTGGAGCGTTATGCCGTTTTGTTCCGAAGTCTGGCAGATGAAACAAATCTGAAAAAACTGGAATGCGAAAAGATGCTGCTTTTGTGCGCTGCGGAGGACCATGAAAAATATCACAGTATTCTGAATGAAACCTATCAGAAAAATATTACCTCATTTTATCAATATGCTGAAGATAACTTATGCCGCTACTTTTTCCAGCAGCTGAACTGCGCTTATTTCCACCTGTTGGACCGGCTGGGCGCGATTGATACACTGGAAAAAACAGCGCAGGCATTCGGCGTTCAAAGCCAATTTTACCATGATCTGCGCGTGGTCAGCCAAAGTCTGTCCGTTACTTTCGAAGAAGCAGCGGAAAGTTTGAAAACTCTTTTGGAAGAGTTGGACAAAAAGGGGGAGTAGAAGATATGACGGACAAAAAGCAGCTGAGCCTGTGCGTCATTACAAAGAATGAGGAAGCATTTCTGCCCAACTGTCTGAATGACATGAAAGAGGTCGCTGATGAAATGCTGGTTGTCGACCTCGGCTCCGGCGACCATACTTCCGAGCTTGTCAAACAGGCGGGCGCGACGGTGTATCAACCGGAATGGGAAAATGATTTCAGTAAAATCAAAAATTTCTGCATGGAGCACGCGGCCGGAAAATGGGTGCTGTTCCTGCAGGCAGATGAGGTGATTTCCCCGGAGCAGCGAAAAAAGCTGAAGCTTTTGCTAAAAAATCCCAACGCGGAGGGTTACCTTATTTATGTTGACTACAGTCAGAAGGAACGTGGTATTTCTTCCCCCACACAGTTTCTCCGGCTGATCCGTAACCGGAAGGAGTACCGCTTTCACTGCCGCTCCTTTGAGTATATTCCGGATGAGACATTGTATTCTTTGCAGGACTCCCGCCTCCGCATTACGCACCGCGTGGAAAAGACCGTCGGGTGGCAGATGGAGGAACGAATCCGGCTGCTGAAAGAGGATGTGAAGGAACATCCTCGGGACAGCTATGTGCGGTATCTGGAGGGCATTGAACTCCTGAATCAGGAACAATATGAGGAAAATATTGTCCCATTTGAGCTGGCGCGCCAAACGGTCAATTTGGGTGAGCTTTATGCCCCACACCTGTATAAGTGCCTTGGCTATTCCCTACTGACCCTTGAACGGTATGAAGAAGCTGGGGAAGCCTTAAATGAGGGCATTCAAAAATTCACTTTCTACAACGACCTGCTGGTCCTGCGCGCGGAGCTGTACCGCCAGCTTAGCCGGAACCGGGACGCACTGGGGGACTTAGAAACCTGCCTCATGCTTCGGAAAAGGCCGAATCCTTACGTACCTGGACCGGAAATCCCTCTTTCTATTCTTCAGAAAATGTGGAAAGAAATAAAAACAGATCAAGAACAGGAACCATAAATATACGTAATTCGACGGCTCCAATGTCACGGTGGGAAGGCTGCGGCATATAATGGATTACTTAGTACGGGATCCTGTTTCTAATGAACCGGGCGGCTCCTCCAGATCACAGCAAGCAGCTCTGTCTGTGAAAAACGGTGCCGGTTTATTCCGTATTAAAATATGAAAAGGAAGGAGAAATTAATATGGCTATTAAAAAATTATTCCAACTGGCAGCCACAACTCCTGTCGAGACTCTTACAGATACTAATTACTTTTATACGGTAACCGCAGCAATACCGATATTGTCAGGTTCCAATTTTGCGCTTCTAAGAACGAAGTGGTCTACCGGAAGCGGTGCTACCCCTGCTTCTTTTGCGGTAAGATCAAACGGTTATTATAATCTGTTCGTTAACGGCGTACTACAGCAAAGCGTTCTGTACTCGGTCGTTCCAACTTCCAATGTTCATCTATTAAACCCGGGCACTGGCAGCTATACGGTTCCGCAAAGCGCTCCGATTACTCTCAGTCTTGCAAAGAGCAGCCTCACCCCGGCGAAAGTTGCTATTCCTTAATTTTAACGAGGCTACCCGAAAGGGCAGCCTCAGAATGTTAAAAAAGTAAGCATTGAGGTGCCGGCCTTGAGTACCGGCAAGGCCGGAAGCCTACAGTATAAATACAACTGGCACAATTACATTTTTGTATTTTTGAATAGCGTATTTTATACCAGACGGGTTTGTTACCCTTTTACTTGTTATTTGTGATATGATAAAATATAGGAGAAGACACTTTGATATTGAAGTTTATGGAAAGGATATCGTTATGGAAAAAGCGGATAAAAAAATCCTGTCTGGATGCGCAAACTGTAAAAATGGTGTTTTATGCACGACGGCCATCCCCTTGTTTAGTGCACTTCCGAAAGACGTACAAAAAAGCCTTACAGAGCATTCCATACAGGCAACCAAAGCAAAAGGCAGCTTTCTGTTCAGGGTAGGTGAGAAAGTTGACTCTGTTTTGATCATCCGAAAAGGAAGGATTAAGCTCTGTAAATATGATGCTGATGGAAACGAATACATCCTTGATATCATTCACGATGGAGACGCCGTATGGGAAAATCTTTTCCTTGAAAATGCCGTTTTTCCATATTCGGCGGTGTGCTTGTCAAAAGTGGACCTGTGTGAGATCAGAAAGAGCGAATTTATACAGCTGATTGCAAATCGCCCAAGTATTGCGATAAATCTCATTTCACTTCTTTCTCTCCGGCTAAGGGACTCCAATGAAAAGGCGTTGCTGCTTTCCATACATGACCCGAAAGTGAGGCTGGCGGGATTCTTGCTGGACAGAGATATTCGATGTGTCGGGCCGGAGATTAAGTTGAAACTGGAGGATATCGCCGCCAGCATTGGGCTGCGCCCGGAGACGGTTAGCAGGAACCTGAGCCGATTTGAAAAATCTCATCTCATTAAAAGGCTCGGACAGGGGAAGATCATGGTCACAGATCGCAGTGGACTAAAGAAAATTTATGAAGCCAGCCAGTCAGTGAAGTGACCAAAAAAGTTAGACCAATATTTTAATGAAACAACCGAGAGGGCTTGTTGTCTGTGAAGTGCAGACGGCAAGCCCTTAAGCTTTTCAGTATATCATACTGTTTCACAATTGTGTTGCAGTTTATCAGTTAAAACTTGATTCAGATCAAAGAAAAAAAGCTTAAGCGAGAGTATACTGAGCGTACAAGAAAGGATGATCCATATGATCAAGGGAGCAATACATTCTACAGAATCTTTCGGTTCCGTTGACGGCCCGGGAATTCGATTTCTTATCTTTTTGAGAGGATGCAAGATGCGTTGCCGCTATTGCCACAACGTCGATACGTGGGATCCTCATTCCAATGATTTGCGCACGGCAGATGAACTGTTGGATCAGGCACAGCGGTACCAAAGCTATTGGGGAAAAGAAGGCGGTATTACTGTCAGTGGCGGGGAACCTCTTTTGCAGATTGATTTTCTTCTCGATCTGTTTAAGAAGGCCAAAGCGCGTGAAATTAATACTGCAATTGATACGGCGGGTCAGCCTTTCACGAGGGAGGAACCGTTTTTTTCGAAATTCCAGGAGCTGATGCAATACACGGATCTTCTCTTAATGGATATCAAGCATATCGACCCCGTGGAACATAGAAGACTGACAGGCCAACCGAATGATAATATCATTGAAATGTTTCGCTATCTGTCCAATATTGGCAAGCCTGTCTGGATCCGATATGTGCTTGTTCCGGGGATCACAGACGATGATGGCTACCTGCAAAGAACGCGGGATTTCATCTTTACGCTTGGAAATGTGAAGAAGGTCGAAGTGCTTCCTTACCACCCCATGGGCGAATACAAGTGGCAAGAACTTGGCATTCCTTATTCTCTTGAAGGAGTGGAATCACCTAATGCGGAGCGCGTGAAAAATGCCGAGCGTATTCTTCGCGGTGAAAGCGTTGCTGCGGATGCGCAGCGAAATATTATGCTACAAGCTGATGAACCTATCCGGTAATATTAAAAACTGTATTTGTTGATTACAATCAAGGAATCGGCAAGCCGTATAAGCTAAAGTATAATTATAATCAGAACTGCACAAGAGAGCTGCAGAATACATCAAGTAAGGGGTAGTGCTATGAAGCAGGAATGGAGAAGTTTCAAAGGTTCACATTGGACAGATGATGTCAATGTGAGAGATTTCATTCAGGATAATTATACACAATATGACGGAAACCAGAGCTTTTTGGAAGAGCCGACAGATGCGACGAACAAGCTCTGGGAGGAGGTACAGGAGCTGCAGAAGCAGGAAAGGGCGAAGGATGGGGTACTGGACATGGAAACAAAGATTGTCTCCGGTATCACCGCTTACGGACCATCCTATATCGATAGCGAGGACAGAAACCTTGAGAAAGTTGTGGGTCTGCAGACAGACAAGCCCTTGAAAAGAGCGTTCATGCCCTACGGCGGAATCAAGATGGCAGAGGAAGCCTGCACTACATATGGCTATACCCCTGATCCTGAACTGCATAAGATTTTTACAGAATACCATAAAACGCACAACCGGGCGGTTTTTGATGCGTATACGCCTGAAATGAAGAAGGCCCGTCACAATAAAATTATAACTGGCCTTCCGGATACCTACGGGCGCGGGCGTATCGTCGGCGATTATCGTCGTGTCGCTCTTTATGGTACTGACTACCTGTCTGCAAAGAAGAAAGAGGATCTTGTTAACTGCGGGTCCGGCACCATGACAGATGATATTATTCGTCAGAGGGAGGAACTCGCCGATCAGATCAAAGCATTGCAGCAGATGCAGAAAATGGCGGCAGGATATGGATTTGATATTTCAAAGCCGGCTAATAACGCAAGGGAAGCCGTCCAGTGGCTGTACTTTGGATATCTGGCAGCAATCAGGAGTCAGAACGGTGCAGCGATGAGCGTCGGCCGTGTCTCCACGTTTCTTGACATCTATATTGATCGTGACCTGAAGGAAGGAACGCTTACCGAGAAGGAAGCGCAGGAGCTGGTCGACCACTTGGTATTAAAGCTTAGAATGGTGAAGTTCGCCCGTATTCCTTCTTACAATCAGCTGTTTTCCGGAGACCCTGTGTGGGCTACACTGGAAACGGCAGGGCTTGGAGTGGATGGCCGCCACATGGTAACCAAGAACGACTATCGGTTCCTGCATACACTTGATAATATGGGACCTGCACCGGAGCCAAATCTCACCGTCCTTTATTCTTCTAAACTTCCGGAAAACTATAAGAAGTATGCGGCTTATATTTCCGTGAAAACCAGTTCCATACAATTCGAAAATGACGATGTGATGCGCCCGATTTGGGGAGACGACTACAGTATCTGCTGCTGTGTATCCGCAACACAGACCGGTAAGGAAATGCAGTTTTTCGGAGCCCGCGCAAATCTTGCCAAATGCCTGCTGTATGCAATTAACGGCGGTGTTGATGAAAAGACCGGTGAGCAGGTGGGACCTGCTTACAAACCTGTCACCTCCGCAGTTCTGGACTACGATGATGTAATGGCAAAGTACGATGTCATGATGGACTGGCTTGCGGGACTTTATGTGAATGTTCTGAACCTGATTCAGTATATGCATGACAAGTATTACTACGAAGCAGCGGAGATGGCGCTGATTGATACTGATGTGAGAAGAACATTTGCAACCGGTATTGCAGGCTTTTCTCATGTGGTCGATTCGTTGTCCGCTATTAAATATGCAAAGGTAACTCCTGTGCGTGATGAGGGTGGTGTGGCTGTAGACTTTAAGATCGAGGGCGATTTCCCACGTTACGGAAATGATGATGACCGCGCGGATGAAATTGCCGTATGGCTCTTAAAGGCCTTTATGAAGAAACTCCGGAAGTATCATACCTATCGTAATTCAGAACCTACAACATCAATTCTTACGATTACGTCCAATGTTGTTTACGGCAAGAATACAGGTACGCTTCCAGATGGAAGACAGGCGTGGACACCGTTAGCGCCTGGCGCAAATCCGTCCTACGGTGCAGAAGAGAATGGGCTTCTCGCATCTCTTAACTCCGTCGCAAAGCTGCCTTACGAGTATGCGCTTGACGGTATTTCCAATACGCAGACCATCAGCCCGGGTGCGCTTGGGCATACAGAGGGAGAGCAGAGCGAAACACTGGTACATGTTCTTGACGGATATTTTGATCGTGGTGCTCATCATCTTAACGTCAATGTATTCGGTGTTGAAAAACTGAAAGATGCGATGGAGCATCCTGAGAAACCGGAGTATGCAAACTTTACAATCCGTGTGTCAGGATATGCGGTAAAGTTCATTGACCTGACGAGAGAGCAGCAGCTCGATGTCATCGCGAGAACCTGCCACGACAGAGTGTAATTTTAATCAAAAGCGCAATGCAGTAGCCGCCAACCGTGTAAACGGTTGGCGGCTACTGCTGTTCGAAACGATGAAGCGTGCTTCAATTGCCATGTCAGGGGAAAATACTGTAATGGTAAAAAGAAATGGCAGTACAGAACGAATACCGATAAAGTGGGCCGAAGGACAAAGCAGTTTACAGTTATGTACATAATCCGGAAGAAAGACACAATCCGCAAAACTCATTTGCAAAGGCTTGGAAGAATTGATGCGAACACATGATTATAACAATATCACCGTAGTTCATGATTCGCTCCTTGTTTGAATCATGAAATCGCTTAGAAGTTTGTCAATAACCATAATTTCCATTTATAAAAATTACTTTAATCCTATCCTTTGAAAATTGTCTGGAAATCAAAACGAAGTCGTTACAAATACGCTGCTCGTGTTTGCAATCAATGCATTTACCAAGATGTACACATGGCGTGTTCTTATTAAGCCTTTTTGCATCCAAAGGTGCTGCAATTTGTCTTGCCCGGTGAATAGCATCTTCTAAGGTATCTACTAATTTATTGATCCCAACAACAACAATAACCTGTTTAGGCCCGTAAATCATAGGAGCAACACGGCTGCCGTTCCCATCAATGTTAAACAACTGCCCATCCAAAGTAACGGCGTTTGTTCCTGTAATAAACGTGTCGGTATCAAAGTTCTTTAGATAGATTGCTCTTTTTTCTTCGGATGTTAAATTCAGCTGATGCTTATCATAGAAAGTAAAATTTCCGTTTCGGAGATATTCGAATACCCCGGTTTCCTCTAATGTAACGGAATCTCCGCAGCCGATCCTTTCGCCCTCGACAAGCAGTGTAGAAAGCAGAGAAAGCAATACTTTTGTGTTTTCAACGTAAAAGCCCGTCATATTATTCTTCTGTAAATTGCAAATTGTTTTCCTTACTCTCTCATCCATACAAGTAAAAATCTCCTTCACCAAATATAAATAATCGGATGACACATTATGATCATTCCAAAAATTAAGTTATACAGGAAATTTAATCTCTTTTACCGATTTCCGTTGTTATCAATGCTTTTGAAAGATACATCGCTGCGATTATGTCCTGAAAGCGTCTATGGTAAGAAGTTCCCGCTGAGAATTTCTCCTGCGCTTTTTCACATTTTCTGATAATAGAAGAAACTGGAGGAATCGCAGCTAACAGTTCCTCTTTTGTATATTGGCTGACAGTCGGATCTCCTGTGATCAACGCTTTTGAAATATACATTGCTCTGATTCGATTTTTCAGAAGTGTATGCTGCGAAGTACCTGCCGCAAATTTGTATTGTATTTTTTCACACTTAGAGATAGTGGATGATACTACTTTTAGGGCAGATATCAAGTCTTCTTTGGTATATTCGGCCATCCATTCCCCTCCAAATTGCTTATAATCTTCCGATAACTGAAATCTATTCTTTTCTCAATATTTCTTTTGGCGGCTCAATCTCATAGGAAATTGTGTGCTCAGTAAGTTCTGATAATAGCTTAATTTTCCTATTTATCATCGGTCTCATGCAATTAGGAACATGTTCCTGATGTGCCCTGTGAATGGCTACACATTCTTTACAATTTCCATGATAACGGCATGCTTTTTTGCACGGACAATGGTCTTTATTTTTATACTCTTCCCGAAACTCAGAAGCAAATTCTTCCTGTAATCTTGAGCCTTCTTTTCTATCCCCACGGTGAAATGCTTCCATTGCTTCAATTTCTTTTGGGTTATTATCAATAATCATCCCAAACCTCCAAATTCCTATTTATCTCTCTGACAGATTATATAAATACTACGAATTCGTCAGAGCAGAAAATCCATATAGAGATTATACCAGAACGTGCTTGATAAATCTACCGAGTTGTTTTGCATGGCCCGAAGTTGCAGGGCCTGGGGCGGTTGACCCCGTTTTCATTAGGAATTTATCCTTGTTTTTTTATAATTCATGCAAAAATATTTTTTATATATGAGAAGTTTCTCATATGAGAGGCTTCTCATTTTACTTTTTTAGTGTTATAATACATTTCAGGAGATGATAATATGCCAAAGGATACATTTTATAATTTGAGCGATGATAAGAAAAAGAGAATATTTGACGCTGCTATTCAGGAGTTTTCCACCCGGAGCTATAGCGACGCATCACTAAATCAGATCGTAAAGGCGGCGAAAATCCCATGGGGAAGCTTTTATCAGTACTTCAATGATAAAGAAGATATTTACCTGTATTTGCTTGAAGAGATTGCAAAGGATCATCAGAAAATCGTCCATAAAAAACCTGTTGATTCGGATGCCGGTTTCTTTGAAACCTTTATTCAGCAGACAATAGAGTCGCTTGAGCTTGCGAAGGTCAAGCCTGAATATACGCGGATAGGTATGCTTATGCAGGTTGATAACAGCGATTTCATTGTTAAGCTCCGGTCAGCCACACTGGAAGCGCTCAAGGAAAAGATAAGTCAGGACAAGGAGCGCGGCATCATAAAGTCTGAAATTGATTCAGACCTGATTGTGGATATGATTTTTACATTCACATTGGAGGAATATTTCCGGAACGGACAAAACGAAGATTTATTTCTGAAAAAATTAAATGACGCCGTAAACATCGTCAAATACGGCGTTTTATGCAAGTGAAATTAGATTTAGGAAGGAGAATTAGTATGAACAAATATGTTCTTGGTTTTAAGGATATCGATAAACAGAAGCTGCCCATCGTTGGAGGCAAGGGAGCGAATCTTGGTGAATTGTCAAAAATCGTCGGAGTAAGTGTACCGGAAGGCTTTTGCGTTACCACGAACGCCTATAAAAAAATGATTGGCGATAATAAGGAGTTGTCCGGATTATTTAATCAATTGCCGAAGCTAAAAGCCGACGACAGAGAGAAAATAAGCGAGGTCAGCGGCAGCATTCGAAATGTTATTGAAGCAACTGCCATTGCAAAAGACATTGAAGACGAAATTCTTTATTATCTTTCACAGCTCGGGGAAAACAGAGCTTATGCCGTTCGTTCCAGCGCAACGGCTGAAGACCTGCCTCTGAGTTCCTTTGCAGGCCAACAGGATACGTATCTGAATATCCGGGGAAAGGATTCTATCCTGCACCATGTCAGGAAATGCTGGGCTTCCTTATTTACCGATCGGGCGGTAACTTATCGTATTCAAAACAATTTTGACCACAGTCTGGTGTATCTTTCAGTAGTGATACAGAGAATGGTGTTCCCGAAGGCGGCAGGAATAATGTTTACAGCCGATCCCATAACCTCAAACCGGAAGATTCTGTCCATAGACGCAGGCTTCGGGCTTGGCGAAGCCATGGTATCAGGCCTTGTAAATGCCGATCTCTATAAAGTGCGGGATGGGGGTATCGCCAGCAAGAAGGTATCAAACAAAAAAATGGCCATTTACGCACTGGAGAACGGCGGGACAGAGGAAAGGCAGTTACCTGCTGATCAGCAGAACATGCAGGTTCTGTCAGATAATCAGATACTGAACCTTGAGCGTATCGGCAGAAAAATTGAAATATATTTTGGATGTCCGCAGGATATAGAATGGTGTTTTTTTGAAAATTCTTTCTTTATCGTACAAAGCCGTCCTATTACCACGATCTATCCCCTTCCTCCCAAGAAAGATGATAAAACCCGTGTCTATATTTCCTATGGGCATCGCCAAATGATGACCGATGCGTTTAAGCCGCTGGGTATTTCCTTTTTCAAATTGCTCGACAAGTATCTGGGCAGACCGGAAATGAGCGTTGCCGGAGGCAGGTTTTATAAGGACCTTTCCTACGAACTCTCTTCACCGGTAGCCAGAAAAATTACAATCAGCAGCTTTGCCCAAGTCGATGTTTTGATGCAGAAAGCCCTGATCAATTTACTAAAGAGAAAAGACTTTACAAAAGCGCTCGCTCGGGGAAAAGCATCCGTATTGAACTTTGGCAGGGGCGGCGCTTTGCCGATGCTGAAGCAGTTTATAAAGCTTAACCGGAAAAACGACGCAGCAATAGTTAAGGAACTCATAAGCCAAAACAATGCGTCCGTCAAAACGCTGCAACAAAATCTTACGAATAAAGCCGGCGATGACCTGTTTGCTTATATCCTACAGGATCACCAGGAGCTGACTGATATCATGTACGAACCGCGCAGCGTTGCGGCGGCTTACTTAGGGATTTATTCCGCAAACTGGCTTAACAAGCATATGGGAAAATGGCTTGGCGAAGGGAATACGGTTGATATCCTCGCTCAATCGGCTCCCAATAACGTTGTATCCGAGATGGGGCTCGACCTGCTGGATGTGGCGGATGTCGTCAGGCAATACCCTGACGTTATTGCATATTTCCAACATGCCGGCGATGAAACCCTCTTTCAGAATTTGGCCGGTCTGGAAGGCGGAGCCGCCGTCAGCCGTGCGATTCAGACCTATTTGGACAAATACGGTATGCATTGTTCCGGAGATATAGATATAACAAGACCGCGATGGAATGAAAAACCAACATTGCTTATCCCTCTGATCCTTGGCAATATCAAGAATTTCAAGCCTGGCGCTCATACAGCTAAATCTGAACAAGGGCGACTGGAAGCCGAGCAGAAAGCAAAGGAGCTAATAAACCGGTTAGAGAAGCTGCCCAACGGTAGGCCAAAGGCGAAAAAGGTAAAGAGAATGATCAGTGTTTTGCGAAACTTTATCGGTTACCGGGAATATTCCAAGCACGCCCTGCTCCAGCGATACAACCTTTATAAACAGACACTGCTGAAAGAAGCGGAGAAGCTGGTACAAAAAGATATCATCCGGTATAAAGAAGACGTTTATTATTTGTCATTTGAGGAATTCAGAGAGGTTGTCAGAACAAAAAAACTGGACTACAGCATTATAACAAAGCGTAAAGAGGAACATGAAGTAAATGAAAAACTGACGCCGCCCCGTGTTGTGACATCAGACGGAGAGGTCATATCCGGTGATTATGATACCGGGAAAATCCCGCAGGGAGCATTGGTAGGGATTCCGGTTTCCTCCGGTGTGATTGAAGGACGCGCGCGGGTCGTATTAAAAATGGAAAATGCCAAAATCGAAGAAGGAGATATTTTAATTACCGTGTTTACCGATCCAAGCTGGTCTCCGCTTTTTGTATCTGTCAAGGGTGTCGTTATGGAAGTCGGCGGAGTAATGACACACGGCGCTGTCATTGCGCGCGAATACGGCCTGCCAGCGGTTGTCGGCGTTGAGAACGCAACGAAACGTATTAAAGACGGGCAAAGAATCAGAGTAAACGGAACAGAAGGATATATTGAGATTCTATAACTGTTTTATATGAGAGGGGGTAATGGATTGTGGAATTAACTGATGATTCAACGAATTCTTCAAAAGTAACTAAGACGAACGCACAAAATATAGGTAAAATATGCCTTGTTACAGGAGCTTCATCAGGAATCGGGCTCGCAACAGCTGTTGAATTGCTGCGGGCAGGATACACCGTATACGGTGCTGCGAGGCATGTGGAAAAAATGCGACCGCTTGAGGCAATGGGCGGCCGCGTGATTGCAATGGATTTAATAAGTGAGTCCGACCTTGTTAAGGCCGTTAACACGATTATCGAGGAACAGAAAAGAATTGATATCCTGATAAACAACGCCGGCGCGGCTCTACCCGGTTCAATAGAGGACGTACCGATCCCGCAGGCTCGCGGTCTGTTTGAAGTGAACCTGTTTGGATCTGCAAGGCTGACTCAGCTTGTCCTACCATATATGCGTGAACAAAGGTCGGGAACCATTATTAATGTTTCGTCAATAGGCGGGGTGATATCACTGCCTCTTGCCGCATGGTATTACGCGTCTAAGCACGCTCTTGAAGCATTTTCGGATACTCTGCGTCAGGAAGTCGGGCGATTTGGCATAAACGTTGTGATTATAGAGCCCGGCATTATAAAAACTGATTTTGAGAAAGAAACCGCAAAAAAGCTGCGTGAAGTCTCAGGTCACGGGCCGTATCAGAATGTCGCTGAAGCGCTGGCGAAACAAACAGAGAATATGTTTATTAGTGACATAAAACGCTCCGACCCAATCGTAGTGGCAAAAGTCATCCTCGAAGTTGTTGAATCGCAAGTACAAAAGACACGGTATGCCGTTGGTTATATGGCAAAACTGATACTGGCTTTTAAAAGATTACTGTCTGACAGGCAATTTGATAATCTATTTACAAGCAAATTAAAATAGGAGTTTTAGTATGAAACAAAAACAATCCAGCAGAACTGCAGCAGGATTGGCAATAATTCGCGCTATTGAGTCGTCCAGACCGGAAGGCTTGCGGATTTGCTTCGACCCCATCGCCCGCTCGCTGGTAAACCCAATAGCGGTTTTCCTAAGTAAACTGGTTATAGACTCCGGAATATATAAACGACTAAGCACACCGGGGACAATAGAGTTTATAACTGCCCGTGAGAGGTATATTGATGATTTTCTTAAGGCTTGTCTGCACGAAGGGTTCAATCAAATCGTCATATTGGGCGCCGGGTTCGATACGCGGGCATACCACATCCCCGAAATGAAAAAAGCAAAGGTAATTGAGGTCGATCACCCTGCTACACAAACCGTTAAATTGAAGCGTCTGAAGAAGGTCATTGACCCTCTGCCCGATAATGTAACCTATACTCCGATTGAGTTCGTTTCGCAGACTATCTACGAACGATTGCGTGTTAATGGATACAACGAGCAGGACAAAACTCTGTTTATTTGGCAGGGCGTGACTCCATACCTCACTTCAGAGGGTGTCGACAGTACGCTGTTTTTTATCGCTAATCATTCTGGTCCTGGAAGCACAGTAATTTTTGATTATTTTTATAACGAAACCCTCTGCGATATAAAGATGAAGTCTACGCAGAGGATAACCCAGGCACTAGGTGAACAGTTGATTTTTGGGATTAATGAAGGCCAGACAGAAGCGTTTCTAACCCTACGCGGTTTCTGCGATGTTCACAATGTAGATGCCAGGGAGCTGGAACGGCTTTATTTTACCGGCACAAATGCGGGACGCATTGTTAGCTCCGGCACCGCCATAGTATCAGCAAGGGTCAATAGACCATAAATACTGAAAAATTCACTTAACATAATACGAGTTATTTGTACCCTATATACTCGAGCAGTACGAGGCTTATAACGAGGGTAATAAGCCCCGGTACGAAAACCGGAAAGATGGTGAGATGTTGATGTTTGATTATTCGAAAAAGGATCTTAAAAAACAGAATATTGTTGAGATAAATGCTGTATGTGATGAATTCAATACAAAATATCTTGGATTGTTAAAATACTGTACATATATAAAGTAAAATCAATCCGTACTGATGAGGATGGCAATTCAAGCAGTCCTCGATGTTCTGTAATAGTTTTTAGCTAAGCAAGTACTGTACAATGTTAAGTGGATGTGTTATGATGAAGTACATAATGTAAATAATATTATTATGTATTGAAATGTGATGGTGATGATATTTTGAATAAAGAAATGCTAAAGGGAACCGTTGATATACTTATTTTAAGCGTTTTAAATCAAGGTGATAATTATGGCTATGAAATTTCAAGAATAATAAAAGCAAGGACCGATGGATTATTTGAGATTTTAGAGGCTACGATGTATTTGGCCTTAAAAAGATTGGAAGCGCAAAAGGCTATCGATTTTTACTGGGGTGATGAAACGGGCGGGGGCAGGAGGAAATATTTCAAAATTACTGAGTCTGGTAAAGCCCAGCTTACCCAGCTAATCAGTGACTGGAAGGAAACATCTCAATTAGTCGAAAAATTCATCTAGGAGGTTCTGTTTATGAAATTATTGATAAAAAAGGTATTCAATTTATCAGATATTCGGTATCTATGGTTACTATTGGCATCAATGCTTCTTTTTATATTTTCGCTTTATAATAATAAGGTTAATCCCGATATCAGCGTAGCGATCGAGTGGCTGACATACGGAACCTCCATTATATGTGCATTTGTATGGAGTGTATTAAACTATATTGACCATATCAAAATCAATGCACTCTACAGAAAACATAATAGCACTGAAGCATATGTTGATAGCTTGGCTATGAAAAAGCAAGAAAAAGAAGATCTCAAGACATATTTAGATGATTTTGTGAAAGATCTGGAAGCGAACGGCAAAACAAAAGATGAGGCCGTAAAAATCGCTATTAGTCAATTTCAAGTACAGGAATTCACTTCTATTTCGAAGAACAGCGGAATTCTTGAATTACCTGCTCATCATTATCTTATAGGCTATGTTTTAATTTTCACAGCTGTAGCTATATTGTTCTTATGTCTGATAAATGCAGCTTTTAGAGATGTATTTTTGCTGCATGCGATTTACTTTATGCTGATTTTATATTCTATCTCGTTTGTAGGTCTATTGCTTTTTTACAAATTATTAGATATTATAGTTGCAAAAAAGCTAGTACGATGATTTTATGTTCCGTGAACTTCTTGCGAAACCCAGCAAAGCGAAACTGTTCTGTATGGGACATAGTCAATACCTCCACTTTTTCTATGATTTTCTATGACCCTATCGTATCATATTTACTATCCAATATATTTATATCGGACACTGCTGTCTTAGCCGATAAGCTTATAATTTAATAATACTTTTTTTAGAGGTTGCATCATGCGAGAAAAATCATGTATGATGCAACCTCTTTCTTATAAATTTAAGAGAACAGAAAATTTGAATAACTACTTTACTGTGTTAAGCAATTGTGGTATACTCGTTGGTATTAAGTACTTAATTATGTTATGCAATAATTGCTACAATAATACGGAGGACAGCATGGAACAAATTATTCTAAATATTATTAATCAATTTGGGTATATTGGTATCGGTTTGCTCATTGCCATTGAGAATGTTTTCCCGCCGATACCGTCCGAGATTATTTTAACCTTCGGAGGCTTCATGACCACATTTAGTAGTATGAATGTATGGGGAGTCATAGTGGCTGCCACAGTTGGATCAATTCTCGGTGCGATTATATTATATGTACTTGGTCGAGTACTAAACGCCGAACGGCTTGGACATTTATTTGATAGTAAGTTTGGAAGAATGATGCATTTAAAAAAAGAGGATGTTCGAAAAGCGGAGACATGGTTCAATAAGCATGGCAATAAGGCTGTATTCTTCTGCAGATTTATTCCGATTGTACGGAGCCTGATATCTATACCAGCGGGAATGGCAAAAATGAAAGCAAGTGCGTTTTTGCCATTGACAGTGATTGGTACATTTATCTGGAATGTAGTGCTTGTTTACCTGGGAAGATTTGCTGGAAACACATGGGAAACTGTCGCCTCGTATGTCGATGTTTATTCAATGGTAGCAGCTGTCTTTTTTGTCCTCGTCGCACTATTAGTTGGAGCTATTTTTATAAAGAAAAGGTTCCTTAATAGTAGTAATAGGAAATAAGTGCCATTTTAAGTAAATAAAAAGGTAGTGAACTGTGCCTTGACAAAAAGTAATTGCTCTGATATTATACATACTAATAGTATGTATAATAAAAATGAGGAAAAGCATATGGCGCGAAATAAATATCCTGAAATAACAGTAAACCGCATCCTTGACACATCAATGAAATTGTTCATGTCAAAAGGATATGAACACACAACGATACAGGACATAATTGATGAGTTAGGAGATTTAAGTAAAGGTGCTATTTATCACCATTTTAAATCAAAAGAAGAAATAATGGATGCAGTAAATAAAAGAATGGCTGAGCAAGGAATTGGAGATATAAAAACAATTGCTGGTGAAAGTAGTTTAACTGGGATGGATAAGCTCCGTAAGATGCTGCTATTTTCCATATCCTCGGCTCAGCATGAAACTATTGATAAGACAGTGCCACCTTTTCTTAGGAACCCACAACTATTAGCGCTTCATATGCGTGATACTTTGGGTTCGGCATCCGAGCTTTTAACCGGTGTAATTGAAGAGGGCATTAAAGATGGCTCAATACACACGACACAGCCCCGCGAGTTATCACAAATGATATTATTGTTTTTCAACGTCTGGATGAATCCGTGGATGTATTCGTGGACACTGGATGAAATGAAAAATATAGTTACTTTTATAAAAAATGTTTTGGATGAAATTGGTGTTCTTATTTTTTCGAAAGAAATACTTCAATCACTGGACGTATTATATTCGCTTTCACAAGATACTAAATAGCTGTCCAAAGTTAATTTGGAATAGCTATTTTTTAAAAACATTTACATACCGAACGTCGGTATATAAATAAGGGAGGTTGAAATGGATAATAGAGTTCATAGAGATAAATGGGAAAAAGATTTTTTGATTATAGCTATAGGGGAGGCTATCTCAGAAATAGGCAGTTACGCAGTGCAGTTTTCGCTGATCTGGTGGATTGCCAGTAAAACATCTTCACCAGTACTGCTGGCATTATCAGGACTGCTGGCATTTTTACCTCAATTATTTCTCGGCCCATTTGCCGGAGTATGGATAGATCGCTTAAAACGAAAAACGGTTATTATTTTTGCGGATTTATTTATTGGAGTGGTAGCCACAGTTTATGCGATATTGTTCCTTTTTGGTAGCCCACCATATTGGTCTGCCTACGCCGTTCTTGGTATTCGTGCAATAGCAAATGTTTTTTATACTCCGGCTGTTCAGTCAGTGATACCAATGCTTGTTCCGAAGCAAGGTCTTATTCGAGCCAATGGATGGAATCAGTTTATGCAGTCGGGAGCGTTAATGCTAGGGCCGGTTTTGGGGGCAGCAATGTACGCCGTTTTACCCCTGCCGGTAATCTTATTATCTGATTTAGTCGGTGCGCTTGTGGCGAGCACATCTATTGGGATTATTAAGATACCTGAACTGAAGCGAGAACAACATCAAGTTCCAAATTTCATGAAAGAAATGAAGGAGGGATTCTCCACATTTGTTCAAGATAAAAAACTTTTGATTGTTACACTTGCGGCTGCAATTGGAATGATTTTCTACATGCCTCTTTCATCATTTTTTCCGCTTATGACAAGTGACTATTTTCATGCAACTGCATGGCAAGCGGGCATCGTACAATTTGGGTATGCTGGAGGAATGATGATATGCTCCATTTTAGTAGGAAAGTATGGAACCATAAAAAACAAGTTGTTAGCGGTACATATAGGCCTTTTGGGATTAGGGTTAACTGCTTTTTTATGCGGTATCCTTCCGCAAACAAATACAGCTTTTTGGATATATGTTGTATTGTGTATGCTCATGGGTGCAAGCGGCAACCTGTACAACATTCCGTATGTTGCATATATGCAGGAAACCATACCGAAAGAAGCACACGGACGTGCATTTTCAGTGATGAGCAGCTTGATGTCAGCTACAATGCCGCTAGGGCTTGTAATTGCGGGGGCAGTAGCGGAAATAAACGGAGTAGCTTCGTGGTTTTTCATTACGGGTGTTGCTTTTCTTATAATTACAGGCATGAGCATTTTTCTCACAAAATTACAAACGGTTCCTCATTCAAAAAGATGATGTGATAGTAAAAATTTTATTATGATTATGAGTAATCCATACAAATGAAGAATATGACAGGCACAATTGAAGGTATAAATTCCATTAAGGTACCTTATCAGAATGCATATGAAAGAAAATAGAAAGGATTTACATTTAAAAAGACCTCAATTTAATAATAATAAGGGCAAACCTGTCTAAAGACAGGGACGCAAAGCCATAGGGTCTACGATGCCGACGTATTATGATAGCCTGGCTGCCGTAAAGGATCGCGTACTAAACCTGCCCTTTTGTGGCAGGTTTTTTCATAGGACATTTTAATACGAAAAGTTTGGCGGGTCTCTTTCCATGCCTGAACGATAACCAATAGGCTCTCCAGATTTGTGAATTTGGAGGGTACTTTATGCGTATTCGCTATTCCATAAGGAATGACCAGCCGCCATCGGGTAGCGGCCAGGCGTGATGAAGCGGATATCATTTTATGTACCGCTGTAATCGGTAACTTTTCAAAAAAGGCCTATTCTGTTTATGAGAAAAGTGCGGTCATGGACATGAACCATCAGAACAGGTAGAACATGAAATAATTTACAAGAGTGTACAAACGGACAATCATGTCCGAAAGTGCGCTCTTTTTTTGTTGCACAGAATCGCTCCAAGATGCCGGTTTTCTCCGATTGTTCTTCATTTCCTGATTTCAGCAATCACAAAATGGAGGACAAACCCTAACTGCCCAACTTTGTAGCCAAAGTATCCCGGCATCACCTCAGCTTCTAGACCCATACATTCATGAACCTGGCATTTCTCGGTTGCCATCATGATGCAGCAATTTAAAAAGGCCATAATGTTGAGTGCTCTTTATTTGCAAGACCTTTGCGTCAAGGCGTATTTTCATTGCACTTATTACACCACAAATACTCTTAGAAGGCAGTGACAAACATTACTTATGCCTGTAAATACTATTGGAACGAGCAATCCCCCTTGCGGTAGTAATCATTCTACAACAAGGGGGATTATATCGTTTTGCGTATCCGGTCATTGTGTCAATGCAAGCAAACCCTTTACTGAGAATGGAAAATCGGGGTCTACAGAAACAGGAAGAAAAGAAAATTCGGGATAATAGCGAGTTACAATCGCTGATAATACCTGGCATTGGTCGGATGAACCCACAACACCAATGCATTTGTATCGATTTAACATCTGAGCCTCAGTGTAGGCGATGGCCTGCATAATTCCGCCATTGAGCACCCCCTCCAAATAGGAGCGGCGCTGAATGAGAGTAGCATCGGTGAACAGCATCAAAGTTCGTACGATGTAAATTGCTCGGTTGAAGCCGTAATGCATCAGGTTATCATAGCCCCTGCACACCATCTCCGGGTCGATACCCTCGCTTTGTCCGGTAAGACTGGAACTGAGGATTGTTTCGCTCAAAAGAGCGTGATACAACTCTCCGGTGACGGTGGACAAAATATTGGTGATTGCTCCATCGTCCAGATATGCAATCTGGGTATGCGAACCAGGCAAAATGAGGATAGTATGGGCAGGCAGTGAAACGACTGCATCATTCATGATACCAACAATCTCAATTTCTTCGCCACGCATGTTGTTGATATTTTCGACTTTATCCAACTCAGGTAATTCGTCCGGGCCAATGGTCTTGATGCCGGGCACAATCTTGATCTCACGGTTGAAAAATTCTACCTCTTTATAAGTAACGATCCCAATGCTTAATTTTTCTCGATTTACCGGTGTAGACAGATGATCTATCTCTATAAGGCCATTTGGGCTGGAAATCATGCCAGACATATAGATGGTTTTAATGTCTGCATCCCGTAGACCGTGTCTGTGAATCAGCTCGTCAAAGATTTTCTTCAATTCCCTCACAAGAACCTTGTTGTCGTTGTGGAGAGCTGAATCTCGTGAACCGATCTGCACGCTATTTTTGTCGAGTATAACTCCGTCCTTCAGTAAATACACCCGTGTGTTTGTGGTGCCGGAGTCAAAATACACATTATATATCATCACTATTCACGAGGGACACATATGAGTTTGCAAGGGCACGAATTTGTTCAAAATCTCCCCGTTCGATGGCGGACTTTTTTGCGATATTCGAACCGATACCAAAGCAGAAGGAACCAGCCGCCAAAAAATCTGAAATATTGCTCTCGTCCACTCCGCCAACCGCTGCAAGGGGAATGTGACGTAGCGGACCGCGAATCACTCTGAAATATGCAGGACCTAATGTTTCCGCCGGGAATACTTTTACAATATCAGCGCCGTTGGTGTAGCAGGAAACGATCTCTGTGGGTGTAAACGCACCGGGCATAGAAATAAGACCCTTTTCCTTGGTGTTCCGAATGATGTTTATGTCAGAATTGGGGGAAATAATATACTTTGCACCCGCTTTTTCTGCGGAATTCAGCTGGTCAATCGTCAAAACCGTGCCAGCGCCAACACAAAGACCTGGCACATCGACGCAAAGCGCACGGATGATGTCAGTTGTGCGCTGGGGGGGCTGGGTTTGATCAAAGGTGATCTCTACCAAGCGAATTCCTCCATCATAAAGTGCGTGGGCCGTTTTAATAGCATTCTGCAACTCAAGCCCACGGAGAATTACGATAATCTTATTTTTTTGGATTGTCTCAAAGACATTCATATCCAACCTCCTAAATCTTAAATAGTTTATGTGGTTTCTATATAGAAACTCAGTTCGTATATATTAGCGATTGGATTATAACCCAAGCTCGAAAAAAAGTCAATTAAATCGTTACCTAATTTTACCCACTAAAATTGTGTATATTTCTGGATAATATTTGTTGACTTTTTTAAGATTAGATAATACAATTTGATTGTGGTTTTTATATGGCAATACAGTTCTTATATACGAACAGTAAATTATATATTACTAAAGGAGGAATATTGGTGAAGATTACTGATTTGCGACTATATTATATGCCGCACCGATTTCTGTTTTTGAGAGTTGATACCGATGCCGGGATAACGGGCTGGGGTGAACCGTTGGTGGAGGGTCGGGCTGCTACATTGGAAGCATCTGTTAATGAATGGCGTGATTATTTCATTGGAAAGGATCCGCTGCTAATCGAAGATCATTGGCAGACAATGTATCGCGGTGCGTTTTATCGTGGCGGTCCGGTAATGATGAGCACGATCGCTGGAATCGACGAAGCACTGTGGGACATCAAAGGCAAATTTTACAATGCGCCAGTTTATGAGTTGCTGGGTGGCACTACCAAAAAGCAAGTAAAAGTATATCGCAGCATTCACGGCGACACCCCTGCGGAGATTGCGCAGGATGCCCTTAAGGCAAAGGCAGAAGGCTATACTTTAATCAAGGCCGCCCCAATGGGTCCCACTCACTATGTGGACACCTTGCGTAGCGTGAACGAAGTCGTAGACAAGATCGCTGCCATACGGGATGCGGTAAAAGATGAAGTTGATGTTGCCATTGATTTTCATGGGCGTATCCATAAACCGATGGCTAAGGTGATAACTCGTGAACTGGACCAGTTTAAGTTGCTCTTTATAGAGGAACCGGTATTGCCCACAAACAAAGAAGCGTTGCGCGAGGTTGCTAAATACACGTCAGCACCTATTGCCCTCGGTGAGCGTATGTATAGCCGCTGGGACTTCAAGGATTTGTTCGAAGGCGGCTACGCAGATATCATACAGCCCGATCTTTCTCATGCGGGTGGAATCAGTGAATGCAGGCGACTGGGCGCAATGGCCGAGGCGTATGACGTTGCATTTGCTCCTCACTGCCCGCTGGATGCCATTGCATTCGCATCGTGTATTCAGGTAGATGCGGCGACACCAAACGCTGTATTTCAGGAACAGAGCATTTCGGTGCATAATGCTTCGTCGGAGAACGCCCAGATGAACTTCCTCAAGAATCGCGATGTATTTGCATACTGTGACGGTTTTGTGCAGGTGCCTAAAGGTCCCGGCCTCGGCATCGAAGTGGATGAAGCGGTGGTAGTGGCCGCGGACAAACATCGTCAAGACTGGAAAAATCCCCTTTGGAGAACATACGATGGTACTCCCATCGAATGGTAAATACAAAATAAACATAAAGGAGAAAAAGCAATGTTAAAAAGAAAATTAGCACTTGCACTTTCAGCGGTTATTGCACTTTCTTCGTTCACTGCATGCTCAGGAGGAGGTTCTGTTTCCTCGCAAGCAGGGAGCAACTCGGCCGCGGTCTCGACTGCAGCCAAGGAACCGGTTACCGTTACTTACATTTCATCCACAATTCTTGAATCTCCCGAAGGTAAATTTGAGCAGAAAATAATCGATGATTTTAATGCTCAGAAGAATGGTATCACAGTAAAAGTGGAAGGCGTTGCCGCTAATGATCTGATGAAAAAGTATGTCACTCTGGCAACATCAAACTCTATGCCAGACTTTTTTCTTGCAAATCAATTGGATGTTGGCACAATTGTAGACATGGGACTTGCGTCTGATGTTTCCAAAATCTTTGACAAACAGTATTTGGATGGTTTTACAAAAACCTTAGAATCCTACACTGTGAATGGAGTCGCCTATGGAATTCCCTGGTTCAGTAGCGCCTCTGGCGTAATTTACCGGAAAGACCTGTTTGATAAAAAAGGTCTGAAAGAGCCCACCACGTGGCAAGAGTTTGTTGATGTTGCCAAACAACTAACCACAGACGGTAACTATGGTATTACTCTGGTAGGCACTAAAGATGCCTCAGGCGCTGGCCGATTCCAATATGTATTGCGTAATTTCGGTGTTGACGAATTTACCAAAGATACAAGTGGCAAATGGACCACTGACATTGGTTCTCAAAAATATATAGACGCGTTGCGGGCGTATACCGACTTAGACGTTAAGGATGGGACTGTGCCTCCCGGAGTCACCGAAACAAACTATGCAACCGCTGTTAGTCTGTTCTCTTCAGGAAAAGCTGCCATGCTGATTACCGGTGCTAATGCCATTGGTGCCATCACATCTCAAGTACCGGAGCTAAAAGGCAAGCTTGGTTCTTTCCCTGTTCCCGCTGTAGCGCGTTCCGTCTCGTCAGCCGCCGGATTCGGTTATTTTATTACCCCGGGCAAGCATGAAAAAGAGTCGGCTGAATTTATTAAATTTATGTTAGAGAGTAAGAATGCTCTTGATTTTTCACAGATGACAGGTCGTCTGCCCACACGTACGGATACAATAAATGATCCTGCGATCAGCGCAATGCCTGAACTGGCCGGCTTCCTAAAAGCTGCCCAAAACTCGTATACAATCCCTATCATTTCCGGATACAGCCAAGTAAATGATATCCATGGTGATGCGTATCAAAGTGTCCTTACTAAAACGTCCTCAGTGGAAGAAGCTGCAAAAAAGGCCCAGGAGCGTGCACAAAAAATTTGCGATACGGCAAATCAAGGTAAATAGGATTTAAAATCAATCGGCTGCAAAGTCTTTGCCAGTCTTTGCGGCCGATTCAATTTATTAGAAAAACAGGTGATACTGTGGATAAACAGCAAAAAAAACACCATGAAGGAGTTCATCTCAAAGATAGATTTACAGCCTATATTTTCACATTTCCAGTAATAGTCACGCTTATTTTGCTATTGGCCTATCCCTTTGCTTATGGCATTTATATAAGTTTTTTCCAGACGAATCTAGTCAACAAATGGAGCTTTGTTGGATTAGGCAATTACATCAGCACATTTATGACGTCTGATTTCTGGCAGAACCTTAGTAGGACATTGATCTTTACGGTTGTTGTTGTGCTTGGTCATTTTATCTTTGGGTTTGTTTTTTCTTTAATACTCAACAGAGAAATAAAAGGGCGCACATTATTTAGGGTTATTCTGCTGTTGCCTTGGCTATTCTCCGAAGTGGTAGTCGCAACCTTGTGGAAGTGGATATTCCACCCCACGAACGGCATACTCAACAGCATGCTCATGAACTTGGGACTCATCGATAAACCGCTATCCTGGCTGGGGTCGCCTCAATTTGCAATGGCTACGGTAATCTTGATCTGCATCTGGAAGGGATATCCCCTTATCATGATTCAATTGCTGGCCGGTTTACAAACTATTTCTAAGGACATTAACGAGGCGGCCACCATTGACGGTGCTAATACATGGATAATTTTCTGGCATATCACAATACCTACACTGCGTCCTACGCTCATTGTTACCCTTCTTTTGGACACGGTATGGTGGTTTAAGCATGTTACCATCATTTGGCTGCTCACACAAGGTGGCCCGGTTAGTGCCACCAACACCATTTCTGTGGATATTTACAAACGGGCGTTTGAATACTTTGACTTTGGTACTGCTTCTGCGGTTGCCGTATTGGTATTTCTTATTTGTGTGATCCTTAGTCTTGGATATGGGAGGATAGTAAAAAATGACTAAAAGGAAAATACGTCTCGACATCCTGTGCTATGCTCTGCTAGCGCTGGGAAGCCTTTTTGTGCTTCTGCCAATCCTATATATGATCTCCACTTCTTTTAAATCGATATCAGAAATCCAAACCGCAAAGATTCCCACGCTTTTGCCACAAAAGTTTTCGCTGGAAGGCTATAAAAACATTATCAGCAATTATCCCTTTGCCACTTATCTAAAAAACAGCCTCCTGCTTACCTGCGTTAGCACGCTAATATCGGTAGCTTTTTCTACTTTTGCCGGCTATGGATTTTCACGATTTAATTTTAGGGGCAAGGGAGCTGCAATGTTCTTTATTCTTACTACCCAGATGTTCCCCACTGTAATGCTGTACGTACCTTACTACAAACTTCTCACCATGTACAGCTTAAACAATACTTACAGTGGGCTGACTCTGGTGTTTGTCGCTAGTGTGATCCCCTTTTGTTCATGGATGATGTACGGATATTTTAATGGAATTTCCCGAGAGCTGGATGAGGCTGCACTTATTGATGGGTGCGGTCACTTTCGCACATTTTTCCAGATTATTGCTCCGCTCACACTGCCTGGTTTGATTTCCACAACGATCTATGCTTTTATTAACAATTGGAACGAATATATGTTTACCATGTTGTTTACTACAGGCGACACCATGAAGACCCTGACTTTGGCTATCGGTCAGATGGCCGGGTATGACAAGGTCATGTGGAACGATCTTATGGCTGCCTCTGTCATTTCCAGCATTCCTATTATTGTACTGTTCATTTTTTTGCAAAGGTATTTCATCAGCAGCCTAACTTCGGGTGCAGTCAAAGGTTGAGGTGCACTAAAGAATTTGAGGATCTTCTGCTAGATATATTGCATCGGTTTCGGATAGTTTATAAGCATATAAATACAGTTTAGACATTTTATGGAGAAGTGGTATAATAGAATTTAAGTGATTATCTAATCGGAGCACGTTTGAGTCTGAGATGAAAACAGTACTGCTATAGTTAATCCAAATCCGTTAAAGTGATGTGCTATTGAATAACATGATGCTCTCAAAAAATTCGCTGTTTGGTGAAAAAATTGGGAAATTAATGTTTCTTAGTGGCCATTGATATAAATATTGAGAAGCGTTTTTGAAACAAGGAGACGATATCGATGAAAAAAACAGAACCTCACCACTCGACGCAAAGAGTAATTGACATTTTGGACAGCATTATGAAACAAAATGACAACGGCCTTACACTGACAGAATTAGCATTAAAGCTTGACGCTCCAAAAAGTAGCCTTTTTCCTATTGTACACACTCTTTACAAGGCGAAGCTGCTAAATTTCACTGAAGGAACCTCCCGCTATACCATTGGTATGAAGGCGTATGAGATTGGAAATGCCTATTTGCGAAACGGCAGCATCAACGAGGATATTATGACTGCTCTGCGCAACATCTCTCAACAATGTTCTGAGACCTGCTATTTCGCCGAGCTTGTGGATGGGGATGTATTCTATCTTTTTAAAGTGGATTCGCCGGAACCTATCCGAATGTTTGCTTCTCCCGGGAAACGATTGCCTGCCTATTCAGCGGGGATCGGCAAAGCTTTGCTTTCAGGAAAAAACAAAGAAGAAATCATGGCACTTTATCCCGATGGCCTTTTGCAAGTGACTGAGCACACCATCACTGATGTAGATCAGCTTTGTGATCAACTTGCTGAGATCTGGCAAAATGGTATCGCTTTTGAGTGTGAGGAATCTACTCCATTTATTCGTTGTGTGGCGGTACCTATTAAAAGGGCCGGCGTAATCCGTGCAGCCATGAGCGTGGCTGTACCAGTATTTCGTTACAACCCTGAAAAGGAAGCGCTTATCATCAAACTCTTGCAGGAGGCGCGTGGTAGCATTGAAAACCTTTTAAATACGGCAAACTGGAGTGGATTTTAAACGAAAAAATTTTTATAGACAATTAGTTTGCCAACGAATAGGACTGAGCATTTATATTAATTACGGTGCACTTGGCAATAATCAAAGTCGGTTCCACCTTATAGCTATACTCATCGCTTGCTGATTAATACCAAATTGCATTAAAATTGCAGTTTTCAGATATGAGAAATCCGCATGGATACTGAGTGTTTCAGATATTTATGCGGATATATTTTTGCCTGTACCGGCACTTTTAATATGTATTCACAGATTTCTTGACGTGCTTTAATTAAACATTTGTTTATTTTGGGAAATGTACTGATTGAATCTTTTCTGTGAGGATTGTGCAATTTTATTCACGTCCAGATCTGAATAAGTTGCCTGAAAAAGCGCATCACTGATAGAGTTGGAAATTTCAGCCGGATACCTTGGTTCGGGAGTGGCCTGTGGTAAAACATTCAGAATAAAAAAACGGTTGATTCCATTATAAAAAAAATCTTTATTCTGGTCGATTACGGACTTCCTTGTTGGCACCTTGGTGCTGGCCTGAGTACACCATTCAAATGGACGCGAGGCATCTTTACCCCACATCCATAAAGTGAATTCGGCGGCTTCCTTTGCAAGACTACTCTGTGAATTCACTACCTGGTACCAGCCGCCATAGACGCTGCTGAAGTTTTTTCCGTCGGGAGAAGGGACTGGCACAACGCCGTACTCCAAATCGGAATAATATTTTTCCAGCATGCCGACTGCCCAGAACCCGCAAACCTGCATAGCGGTTTTCTCAGTGGCAAAGGGGTAGATATCCGAAGGGATTTCTATATTGGTTTCCTGAGAGTAGTTGAATTTTGACAGTTCCCTCCATAATTTAAGCGTAGAAGCTCCGCTGTCGGAAAATTGAAGCAGTTCGTCTTTACCACCTTTTTTTCCCTGTGTCACCTGTGACAGAAAGGAATAAAAAATAAAGTTCTGATAATCACTTCTTTGATTCGGCAGACAGATTCCGGACATCTTCTCAGTATTAAGCGCTTTAGCACATGCGATCAGTTCATCCCATGTGGCTGGCGGCTCCAGGTCATGTTTCTGGAATTCTTTTTTATTATAGAACAATGCCAGCGGTTCCTGTTCAATCGGAATTCCACAAATGTGCTGTTGGTAAGTTGCCATTTCCAAGCTCTGAGAATTTAAATCTTTTTTTAGATCATCATCGATATAAGCATCAAGCGGGAGCATAAAGCCGGCTTTAGCATATTTTAAAAAACTCCCGGCGGAAACCATGTAAATATCCGGAGCGCTTCCGGTAGCAAATGCGGTGGGAAGTTTGTTTGTAAGATAGTCGTTAAATGGAATCAGCTCCAAATCTACCTGTAAATTAGGGTTTTCTTCATTCCACTGTTTAATCCAGCGGTATAAAACATAATCTTCCTTATTAGAACGAAATTTCCACATAACAAGGGTTTTGGGCTTAGTTTCGGAAGCAATATTGTTTTGGGGATAAGCATCTCCGTGTGACAATAAAGTAATCAGTAATACACATAAGATGCAGCCCACGAAAATTTGCGGCAGTTTGTTTTTATTGTGCATCATTTAACACCTTTTCCCTGTACTCATAAGGCGTAAGCCCGGTATGTTTTTTAAATACCCTAAAAAAGTAATTCGCATTTCCGTAGCCCACCATTTCCGCAATATCTCCGGGTTTAAGATCAATTTGCCTTAATAACTGCTTGGATCTGTCGACCCGTACATTGGATATGTACGAAGAAAAGGATACTCCGGCTTCTTTTTTAAAAAGATCGCTCAGGTATGACTCATTGATGTTAAACATCATTGAAATCTGTCTTAATGATATTTCGCTGAAGTAATTACTGTTGATATACGCTTTGATATCATTGATAATTTTTCGACACCCCGGCTTGTTTTTGCTTTCAAAATATCCAACTATAATTTGCGTATAGTCGATCAGTAATTTTTTAATATCCTCAATATTATCCAAGGTGATTAATTTTTTGTAAGTTTCACTGATTGGTGGGAAGTTTCGCGCCTCTATCTGCCTATCTTCGCAGATGTTTTCCACAACTACGAGAATAAACTCCATAATAAAGCTTTTGAATAAAGCCTGATCGTGGTTGGAAATGGATATAATTTTATTTATCAGCTGTGAAAGATTATTTAAGGCGGAAGATTCGTTCGCAAATTTCACCGCTTCAATATATTTGTATTCTAAATCCAGAGGATAATGATTGGGAGTTTGCTCCACTTCAATTTCAGAGATACAGATAATACTGTTCTTTTCGTGGAACACTTTATTGCGCAAAACATACAGACATTCCTGAAAAGCTGTATTAAGCTGTTCAGGAGCGTCATAAGTTCTGCTGATGCCTATTGTCATACTTTCTTTATAATCAAGACCGATTTCATCTCGGATTTCTGTGGCAAGATTTTTCAAATGAACAATGCTTCTGTGCTTCAGGTTTAACAGAAAACAGAAGCTGCTGTCGCAAAGATCAGCGAGATAACCGTTGCGGCTGTGGACTGCTTCCTGAATTTTTTTCCTGAAAAGCGAAAAGAGTTTCAACTGGGTATCATCTTCGCTGAATGTGGGAAAAAGCACATAATCAGGTTTAATGATAAACAGCGCGTAGGTACTCTTTATAAAATCTGTTTTCTCTACGACATTGGAAGGTGATTTATACAGCAATTCCGTAAATTGACTATCCTGTGCATATAGGATGGTGTTTTTTTTCAGCGTTTCGAATTCGGCCTGTGACTTCTTTTCTGTTTCTGCTTTTTCTTTATTAAACTCAATCTTTTTTAAGTTTTTTATAATATCCCGGTGGTCCGGAGGCTTCAAAATATAATCCGCCGTACCAAGCCGAACCGCCTGTTGTGCATATGTGAACTCCGCAAAGCCGCTCAGAACAATGAATTGAATCATAGGATTTAATTCCCTTGCCCTTTCTGCAAGTTCCAGCCCGTTCATGCAGGGCATTTTAATGTCAGTAATGACAGCGTCGGGGCTATGATTAATAATTGCGGCAAGCGCTTCCACTCCGTTTTTAAATTCGCCCGTTATAGTCCAGTTTTCTCCGGAATGCTCCACCATCGTTCTCAGTCCCCGAAGCACTTTAGGTTCATCGTCAACCAGCATAATGTTAAGGCTCATGGAATCCCTCCTGCAAATTTAGTTTTTAGCAATACTATTACTTAGTCCGCTTTTTGGAATTCTAATGATTACTTTTGTTCCTTCCTCTTTTTTGCTGTTTATAGCAACGCCATATGGCTCTCCGTAAAAGAATTTGATTCGCTCGCAAACATTGTTTACCCCTAATCCGGTATGCTTTCCCTTCGTTTCTGCTTTTGGATGATAAAGGTTCTCTACTTCTTCCGGAGTCATCCCTTCACCGTTGTCGGAAATTTCAAAAACGAACACATCATTGTCCTGAAAAGCCCGTATTGTTACCATGCCTTTTCCTTTAGAATGCATCAGCCCGTGGTTAATTGCATTTTCAACAAATGGTTGGATAATAAAACTCAACATTTTGCAATCAAGAAGATTCCGGTCAACGTCAATTTGATATTCGAGATTTTCTTCAAATCTCGCTTTTTGTAGGAATAAATAATTTTTTATCTGTTGGATTTCTTCCTGTATGGGCACTTCTGTACTGTTCTTTTTTATTCCGTAACGAAGTATCTGTCCAATTCTGGTAACAATATCCGCGATTTCATAATCGTTTTTGTTAATCAGCATCCAGTAAACAGTATCCAACGCATTATAGAGGAAATGGGGATTAATCTGTGCTTTCAGTGCTCTTAGTTCCGCGTCTTTTTCCTTAATACTTTCTTCGCGAACCCTTTGAATCAATGTCCGGAGTTCGAGCGTCATATGATTAAACATATCGTTCAGCTCTTTGACTTCTGCAGAGGAGTTTTTTGTAAGAGAAACGTCTGTCTGTACCGCAAGATCACCTTTTGCCACACGCTGCATGGAACTAATCAGATCATTGAGCGGTCTGGTCACATTATTTGAGATCAGACCGGAAAAATAAATGGCTATGATGATTGCGATTACACCAATCAATATGATGACTCGCTGTACCGCATAAAAATCCTTGTTAATTTTATCAGTATCAGCCATATTCAGCAGAACCCATCCTGTGCTCTTGTTGTATTGGCTGTTGATTGCTAAATTTTTAGCCGAAAAGGAATTCGTAAATTTGATTCGCTGCCTATCCGGCAGGGACTGACCGAGTATATCAGAAATGTTTGTGCCAACGTAGCTCTTGTTTTTTGATGAGACGATTTTTCCGTCCGTATCCGTTATGTAAAAATCGCCCAGCTCGCTGTCTATATCAATAGTGTCCCACAAAACCGATTCTCTAATAGCGATAATCATCGTTCCAATGGTATCAAAGGTATCGATACTTCGAATTTTTCTGACAGCAAAGAATAGGTTGTCCCCATGCTTCTCGGTCGCATAATTGATAAAATGACTGTTTGAAAATAGCATTTCTCCATGTGTATCCGCAGCCTGATCCATAAATTGATTTAAATTATTACTAACATAATCCATCAGTTCATTGTCTGACTCACGGTATATTTTACCTGTATTGGAAATCAAGAATATTGCGTCAACATTATTGGACAAAGCATATTGAAGATTATGCGGTACAGATTCCAAATTGGTGTCTGCGGCATTTTCCTTGTTTAAAAGATCAATCATTTCTCTGTCTGAAATAATTGTCTTCGATAAATCATCCAATTCTTTTATAAAATCATCCAGTTTTTCATTCTTAAGTTTCAGTTCTGCCTGTGCGAAATTTTCATTGATGTTTTTAAAAGAAGTTTGAATGATCTCATATGAAGTTATTTCCAGAAAAAACAGAAGAAGTAAAATCAGGATCATATAATTCAGGAAGATTTTTCCGCCTAATTTATTATAAGTTAATCGAAACGTTTTCATTGCTTCCCCTTATTCTAAGCTATGATAGCCTGACTTTTCTTCTTAGTTCTCATTGGATTCCCTGTTAAAATATAATTGTACCGCTTATGGCAGTAATTAATATTGTTCTAAAAAAATACGGATATAAAACATAGGTACGGTCAATCGGACGCAAAGGAAGCCCGGGCAGCACAAAAAGCTGTCCAGGCTTTTATTATTCTGGTATCTGTTTGATTTTTATAATTCCCATTCCCATTCGAATTCCTCCTCGTTGATAGGAAGACGGCTTGTTACAGGGGGCAGGGCGGGCAGTTTTACATGAGGTTCTGTTTGGTACCAGTATGCCGTGCTGGACCAATCGTCCGACCGATGATTGTCATGACCATGTTCAATCGTTACCTTAATCGATTTTTCAAAGGTGATCGGATCCTGTATATGGTATCTATAGTAAGTATGTTTACCTTTCCAATTGTCCTTGCCGCCAAGCAAAAGTCCATGATAAGGTGCGCAATATTCCTGAGTGGGACACCAAGCCATATTAACGTAATCTTCCGTTCCGGTTCCATGTATGTTGGGGGGCCATTTCTCTCCGTCAATAAAGATCATGTCATCGCCCTCGCCGGGCCAGTCCCATTTAGAGGTATCCCTCAAATTATGAATATTGATGTTACAGCCTACATAGTGTCCGCTTCCCTGCGCTTCTAAAAGGACGTAGTTTCCATCTCCGGTAGTATTCTTCCCCTCAAAACACCACTCCCGGTTTGTCATGCCTTCCTGTGATATGCCTTTTGTGGGTAGTTCCCTATGCCAGACGGCATGGAACCGGAGAAGGTTGTCGGGGAGCGAAGAGTATTCCTCATAATCAATATAGTAATAAAAAACGCTTTGCCCGCTGCATTCGTTTATAATATCAATTTTGGCGCCGGACAGGAAGGGCATTGGGAACCAACAGTTGAACCCTTTTCCATCTTGAGGACTCATTTGCAAAGGTGCGGAGGAGAAATTTTTGCAAAGTGCATGGCCCATACCAAAGAAGTCACCGATTGGAACTTCAACGCTGGGTGTATCTTCGCCGTCCCAATACATTCGGACTACAATCTTTCTCAGATAATCTTTCTCTTCTACAAAATTTTCCCCGGCAATCGTACACCAGATATGAGTAATGCAGCCGGCTCCGCCAAGACTGGCAATGGTTCTGGTCTCTCCCGGCTCGAGGTAGATTCTGTCGTCGTTTCCGCCGCTTCTGTCATAACTGGAAACACGCATCCTTTTACAATCTCGCTTACAGGCAAGCGTATTTAAAGAAGATAAGAAAAAATTCGGTTGTTCCATCAGCTTTATGCTCCTAACTGTTTCAATATCATTAATTGTTCTAAGTGCAAGAATAACACAACCTGTATTTGTCAGTAAAATCTTATTTTTGTTTTTTGTGTAATTTCTTTGGCTTTTTAAAAATTGCTTTGTTAAGTGCAAAATACAGTTTCCGAAATTTTTAGCTATTTTCCAAAATAAAGATATTTATGTTTTATTGTCACAGATATATACTTGTCACGCAATTAAGAATTGTGCACAAATATAAGGAGGATGACAAAACTTGAAAAAGACAAACAGAATCACCAGCTTTCTGCTCGCAGGCGCACTTTTACTCAGTGCGGCCGGGTGTGCTTCCGGGGGAAGCTCAGCCAGCAACGGTGCTGCCGGGCAAAGTAAGCCGGCTGCCAATGCGGAAAAGACAAAAATTACTTTTTGGACCTTTCATACCAACGAAGAAAAAGACTTTATGGCCTCATTAGGAGAAAAGTATAAAAAGGTAAACCCGAATGTGGAAATCGTTTATCAGAACTTTCCGGAAGCGGATTATATGGGTTCCAAACTGACGACCGCGTTTGCGGCGGGCTCCGGACCGGATGTTTTCGTTATGAGCCCGGGCGATTTCTTAAAGTATGCAAACAGCGGGGTTGCGATGGATCTTACCTCATATTACACCGACGAAATTAAAAAAGATTTTTTGCCGAGTTCCTTGCAGGCTGTAACAGTAGACAACAAGATAATGGGAATTCCGTTTGAGACCGAACTGCTTGGCCTGTACTATAACAAGGATATGTTTAAGGCAGCAAATCTGAATCCTCCAAAAACATGGAGTGAATTAGAAGCAGATACGAAGGCGCTGACAAAAAACAAGGTTGCCGGCTTGCTTGTTGAGCCGAGCAAAGGATATTACCAAAATTTCACATGGTATCCCTTCCTTTGGCAGACAGGATCCAATGTGATAGACACTGAAAAGAAAACGGGTACATTTGAAGGAGAAGGCACAGAAAAAGCTCTGAAACTTTGGGGTGACCTCATTAAAGCAGGTGCGCCGCAAAAGCTTTCGATTCCGCTGACAAATGATACGGCACTTCTCGGTGAAGGTCAGGCGGCCATGCAGGTGTGCGGAACATGGGCGGTTGCAAGTTTGGAACAGAAGTATCCCAAAACCAATATCGGTCTTGTGCCGCTGCCTGTTCCAGACGGAGGAAAGGCCGCGACTTGTGCCGGCGGATGGAAAATGCTGGTTAACGGTAAAAGCAAAAATGCAGATGAGGCTGCGAAATTCGCCATGTGGGCTTTCGCCGAAAACGTGGATATTCCTCTCGAATGGTGCACGAAAGTCAAATTTGCATATTCGCCAAGAACATCTGTTATTCAGGCTGGCAAAGACATTTACAGCAAAGGTCTGAGAAATGTGTTTACCAACGAAATTTATAGTTCCGCGATTGGTGAGCCGCGTTATCCGGCTGAAGTTGTAAACGCGGTGGGCGACGCACTCCAAAGCGTTATGTTCAGTAATGGTGACCCTAAAACAGAAGCTAAAACGGCTAACGATAAGATTAATGAGTTTTTAAAAACTTATAAGGGCTCGCTATAAACTGAGTTAGAAACAGTGTACCGCTCCATTTTTGTCGAAATCGGAGCGGTACGTCATTTTAGGAGGGTTACCATGAAGGCACAGTCCGTCATACCTGAACGGGAAGAAATTAAGAGGAAAAAGTTTAATCTTCACAGCAAAAATACAAGAGAAAATATCTTTGCCTATTGTATGCTGGCGCCTGATGTCATCGGGCTTGCAGTTTTCTTTTTTCTGCCTGTCATAATTGCTCTGTATACGAGCTTTCATAGTTGGAATGTATTAGAACCCATGCAATTTATAGGGCTGGACAATTATAAAGCCATGATGTCTGACACACAGTGGTGGGTTTCCGTAAGAACTACGCTGCTCTATTCAGTGATGTTTGTTCCAATGGTGTTTTGCTTTTCACTGTTGATGGCAATCTTTGTAAATTCAATTCCAGGAAGAGCACAGCAGCTGTTCCGTACTTTGTTTTTTATTCCATACGCGATTTCTACCGTTGTCGCCTCTCTGATCTGGAGGTTTATACTCGATCCGCAGCGAGGATTTCTCAATGAGATATTCGGACTGTTTGGAATATCCCCTCAGGGGTTTCTAGGAAGTCCCAAACAGGCACTCTTTTGTATTGCCCTTGTCTCAGCTTGGATGCTGATTGGATACTATTGCATTATTTTCCTGTCGGCACTGAAAGACATTCCCATAAGCTACTATGAGGCCGCTAAACTGGATGGCGCAAATGCATTTCATATCTTTACAAACATAACTTTCCCCCTGCTGAAGGAGGTAAGCACATTTGTCCTGGTGGTTACCACAATTGCTTCCTTCCAAGTGTTCGATTTGATAAAAATCCTGACAAATGGCGGCCCGTCCGGGGCAACCAACGTGTCGGTATATTACATATACCAGAATGCATTTGAGTTTATGAAGGTTGGTTACTCATCAGCTCTGGCATTCGTGCTGTTCCTGATCATTTTTGTCATGAGTTTGTTCCAACTCAAACTAACGAAGGGAGAAACCAATGTCTGATCAATTAAATTATAGAGAAAAAAGAAAATTCAATTACTGGATAAAAATTATTTTTGCAACGTTTTTGACGATTCTTATGTTGTTTCCAATTTACATGATGTTTGTTTCATCCATAAAGCCCAGCAATGAGGTTTTTGACTTAAAGTTAATTCCCCAGACAGTCACAACGGAAGGATTCCGGCTTACTTTAGATCAAAATTTTATGTCATACTTTTTAAATTCGTTATTTGTTTCTACAACGGTAACGGTGTTCGCACTGGCTTTTCACGCGATGGCCGGTTATGCACTTGCAAGGCTGAACTTTCACGGCAAAAATGCAATATTCCTTTCTATTCTCAGCACTCTGATGATTCCGTTTTCCGTCATCATGATTCCACTTTTTATTTTGATGAAGCAGTTTGACTGGCTGAACTCTTTTAAGGGAATTATTATTCCTGCAATCCCGCATGCATATGGAATTTTTTTGTTCAGACAGTTCTTTCTTACACTACCAAAGGATTTGGAGGAGGCCGCTACGATTGACGGATGTTCTTTATTCGGAATTTTCGTCCGCATCATGCTTCCTCTGTCCAAACCAATTTGCGTTACTCTGGCGGTTGCTTTTTTTATCGCGAATTGGAATAATTATCTCTGGCCGCTGATTGTTACCCAAAATCAGGATATGTGGGTTCTTCAAATTGCTCTTGCTAATTTTATTGGACGGTCCGATACTCCATGGAACGCAATTATGGCTTCCGGCGTAATTACTGTCTTACCGATTATTATCATCTTCTTTATCCTTCAAAAGCAATTGGTTGAAGGAATTAAGATGAGCGGATTGAAATGAGAAATGATAATTAAGGAGAACTTGAAGATGCAAAAGAGGCCAAAGATATTAGTAGTGGGCAGTTTTGTGATGGATTTGATTG
>CAUQPM010000016.1:0-53560 GCA_963520015.1 uncultured Oscillospiraceae bacterium | reverse complement strand
CATTCTGACCTTACATGCCAGAATCTGCATATTTCTTTTTTCCGTTTTTTCCATGTATGTATCTCCTTTTAAATTTAGCTGGACAGATCTTTTGAAGCCGCAAGAAACAAATGGTTCACAAGGTCCTCCGCAGTATATTCGCTTCCGGTTCCCCCTTTGTTCCAAATAATCGGTAGTTCCTGGTTTGCACCAATCAAATGCCCGGCAGTTGCCTGCGGAAGAACAGAATCCGTCAGTTCAATTGCTTTCACACCCAAATGGCTGCAGACAGCCGTTATGGTTTCGTCTCCGGTTATATAAATGCCAATCAGCTTTTCGGCGGTGTCATGAATAATTTTGGTGGCAATTCTTCCCAGAGAATTTTTAATGTTGTATGCACACGTTCCCCTTTGGAAATGATTTTTATGATCTTCCGCCGGAAGATCAAGAATTTTGCCGCACAGCACAGTATCCACAACCATAGTGCGTGGCGGCCTGTCCGAATGAATGGCTTCTGTGACGCTTCTTGCTACTCTCTTGATTTCATATTCCGCATTTTCATCGGACTTCGTCAGCAATCCGGTATTTACGGCAATATGGTCCACATCATTGTGAGCGAATAAAACTTCCATTTGTCTTTGTGTGACAGGGGAGGTGCTTCCGTCTATGACCAGCGCAGTTCCACCCTCTTTTGGAATGACTGTTCCCACTTTTGCTGATGCCGGATTTAAAATCAGTCCTTTTCGGTACGCAAACTTTGCAGTAAATACGCCGGAATCAACGATTAATACATTCCAGTCGAGTTCTGCAACAGCCAAGGCGGCTTCGTCCATGTTTTCCTTCGTGACGGCATCCATGATAAGAATCCTGTTTTTCTCCTGTCGGCGCCAAATGAGCGCCTTTTTTATTTGCTCTTTACCCAGAATCAGGTTTTCTGCGCCGATGTGGCAGACCTTCAATTTGGATTCGTTAATGCGTTCGGCCATATCATTTGCTTCTGCGGCGGGGATGAATTCCGACTCGAGCGGGACCACAATGGCGACGGAATCGCCGCCAAGCACATCAAGCATTGCTCTGATCTTTGTTAAGGTTTCCCTGCCGGGGATTGGGTCAATCTTTAAAGAAAGCTGCTGTACACCGAATTCCTTGAGTATTTTTGCTGCAGCGCTGTAATTGTGGAATACCTCCTCATGCGAAAAGGAATTCAGATTCGCACTGACAGAAACCGCGTCGAATCTGCGCATATGCTCGTCTTCAGCGGCAGTCGCATCAAAGATTACTGCTGTTCGGGCTCCCGTTTTTGCGAGCGATATACCAAACGATGCAGCATCGGCAAAACGATCGGCCACTGCTCCGACCTTCATCATTTTAACATTCCCTCCCTTATAGTTTGCCTGAAAATGGTACGGGTAAAAATCATACTGTTCATTAATATTTTCAAAGAGAAGCAGGAAGGTTTCTGCTTTGTAATTTTATATTACGCTATTTTTTATCAATTATCAAGTTATTTTATCATTTCGTTAACGTTTATTAAAATATATTATTATATAATTATCATTTACTATCATATTTCATTAAAACGATATAATTAATATAAGAAATTTTCTTGTCTTTTTCCAAAACGAGTATATAATAATAATCAGCAATTAGTGACAGAAGCCTTTGGAAGGATGATGCAATATTTTAGCGTTTGAAAGAAGCAATAAAATTTTTTCCCTGATTCAAGATAGAAAACGAGTTACAACAGATGAGCTGAGTCAGTTTTTTGGCGTTTCCGCCTGTACGATACGCAATGATTTGCTGAAACTGGAAAAAGACGGCTTGCTCCGGCGAATACACGGCGGGGCGGTCTTAGCCGAGAATGACAGCAATATTGTTAACTTTCATTCCAGAGAGCGTAAAAACAGTACGGAAAAAGCGGAAATTTGCCAAGCCGCGCTGCAGCATATCAACAATGGTCAGTGCATTATACTGGATGCAAGTTCCACTGCTTTGGCATTGGCAAATTCTCTTGACCAATTTGACCGCCTTACCGTAATCACGAACGGCATTTATACAATGATGACGCTGAAGGATAAGCCGAATATCACGGTCATTATGGCTGGGGGTATCGTGACAAAGAATTCGGGGTCGGTGGAAGGGCTGCTTGGAAAAGATCTCTTCAGTGAAATCAACATCGATATTGCTTTTGTTTCGGCACAGGGTTTTTCCCTGGATGCAGGGCTGACGGATTTTAATATTTATGAAGCCGGTCTGAAAAAGCTTATGATCCAGCGGGCGAAAACAAGAATTGCTCTGCTTGACCATACGAAGCTGGACAACGTCTCTATTGCGTCTTTTGCCGGTAAGGGGGACCTGAACCTTCTAATCACCGACAAAAACGCACCCATGGATATTATAGAAAAATACCGAGCCGCAAATCTGAATGTGGAAGTAGTCTGAGTATCTGCTATTCGGTTCTTTATCAGGTTATCAAGCGGCAAGCACGCTGCCACATAATATGGTGGGGGGAGCTTAAGAATAAAATCCGTTTAAACATTCAAAAACAAAACCGCAAAAGACTGCATTCCCGCGCAGTTTGTTGCGGTTTTTTCATGTCGATTTTGTGCATTCGGGGTTGTTCTTTCTTAGCTTCTGGCAGTGCTTTGTATTGGTAGCACAAAAATTTTGGATATATTTGATAAAAAATGTTGACATTAAGGGACGTTCGAGCTATACTGATTCCAGGATGTGATTTTGGATCCAATATCCTAAAATGAAAGTGGAGGAAAAAAATGAAAAAGGTATTAGCAGCATTGGTCATGATAGCACTTACGTTCTCAGTGTTCTCGGGATGTTCAGCTCCTCAGCAAACCACTCAAAGCGCGGCACCTGCAGCCAACAGAGCAGCCAGCCCTGCCGAAAGTCAGAGCACCGCATCTGCATCAGGCGACGCATCCAGCGCGGTTACATTGCCTACCACAGGAATTGGAAGTCAGATAGCCACTACGGTTAAGGCGAAAAAGACATACAAGATTGCCTGCATTGTGAAAAACTCTACGAACCCATACATGCTCAGCCAGCTTCAGGGCGTGAAAAAAGCCGGCGCGGACGAAGGTTTTGAATCCGTTCTTATGGCTCCCGCAACACAGGACAGCGTGGAAGAGCAGGTAAAAATTATTGAGGATATGATCCAGAAAAAAGTAAACGGCATTATTATTCAGTGTGTGGATTCTAACGGCATTATGCCCGGTATCCGCAAAGCGAAAGAGGCCAACATTCCGGTTGTAACCATCGGAACGCCGGCTGCGGAACCGACTTTCTTAAGAACCGGCGTTAACTATGAAGAAACCGGATATGAAGTAGGAAAACAAATTGCAGAAAAAATCAATGGCAAAGGCCAGATGATTATTCTGGAAGGCCCTGCAGGTGCACAGAACGCAAAGGAAAGACTTGCTGGCATTAACAGAGCACTCAAGGAATATCCCGACATTAAAGTTGTAGCTTCTCAGACAGCCAATTTTAAAAGAACCGAAGGCATGAACGTTACGGAAAATCTGCTGCAGAAGTATAAAGACGTAAATGCCATTATCGGATGCAACGACGAAAGCGCGCTGGGCGCCATTCAGGCACTTAAGTCCGCTGGCCTGACCAATGTTGCCGTCGGCGGATTTGATGGCAGCTCCGATGCAAGCGCGGCAATTGCAAGCGGCGACATGGTCGTAAGCTACAATACCGATCCGTTCGGTTCGGGCTATCTTGCGGCGACTTATCTTACCCAGTTCCTGAACGACGGGACAAAGCCTCCGAAGGATTTTGTTCCCTTCCCATCCAAAAATGATAAGCCTCTGATTACAAAAGAAAATGTAGAGGAGTACTCAAACACCTCAGCATGGTGGAAAGTGAAATAATTTTTTCGGCAATGTTTAATGCGAAGGAGTGAGAAAATGAACGATCCGATATTAACCGCCACCGGTATTACAAAACAGTTCCCGGGAGTAAAAGCGCTGGATAATATCGATTTTGATTTGCAGGCCGGTGAAGTACATATTTTAGTCGGCGAAAACGGAGCGGGAAAAAGCACCCTGGCAAAGGTTATTTTGGGTGCTTATAAACAGGATGAAGGTACCATTTCTTTTCAGGGCCAAAAAATGAATTTCGGCAGTACAAAAGATGCCCTCGCCAAAGGAATTGTTGCCGTTTATCAGGAATTTACGCTTATTCCCTGGCTTAACGTTGCCCAGAATATTTTTATCAATCGAGAATACCGAAGCAAATTTGGGCTGATCGATCGAAAAAGGATGGAACGGGAAGCGGCCGACCTGCTGAAAACATTGAATTGCGAATATATCAATGTGAAGTCACCGGTCAAAATGCTGAGTGTGGCAGAACAGCAAATGGTGGAAATTGCAAAAGCACTTTCGTTCCATCCGAAAATCATCGTATTCGATGAGCCGACCGCCACATTGTCACAGCGCGAAGTCGATTCGCTGTTTGTACAGATACATAAGCTGAAAGCGGCAGGAATCGGCATTATTTATGTTTCACACCGCATGCAGGAATTCCCCCTGATCGGTGACCGTATTACCGTTATGAGGGACGGTAAGAAAATAGCAACCGTTGGAATCAAGGATTATTCAAACGAAGAACTGGTCAACATGATGGTTGGCCGGGATATTTCTCAGGTTTACAAGCGCACGCCCAACCCTCACACGGGCGTGGCGCTTGAAACAAAAGACCTATGCGACAAGGCCGAAAAAGTCAAAAATGTCAGCATTGTGGTGAACAAGGGCGAAATTGTCGGCCTGGCGGGGCTGGTTGGCGCCGGAAGAACGGAACTGATCAATTTGATTTTCGGCATTGACCCCATAAAGTCCGGTGCCGTTCTGGTAAATGGGAGGGAAGTTTTACCGAAGTCTCCGGTGCAGATGGTGAGAAAAGGGGTTGGCTTGGTCCCGGAAGACAGAAAAAGACAGGGGCTTGCGCTGAAAGATTCCATTGCATGGAATATTATGGCGGTCAGCTTAAAAAAGTATTTCCCGGGTTTCTTTGTCAACAAAAGCAGGATGTATAGCATATCGGAGGGATTTAAAAACGATCTTAGAATCATCGCACCTAATGTTTTGAAAGCGTGCAAGCAGCTTTCCGGCGGAAATCAGCAAAAAGTGGTGCTTGCCAAATGGCTGAGCGCGGAAACGGATATTCTGATCTTTGATGAACCGACCCGCGGCATTGATGTCGGTGCGAAAATGGAAATTTACACACTCATGGATAAGCTGGCCTCGGAAGGAAAAGCGATTCTGATGATCTCTTCTGAGCTTCCCGAAGTAATCGGCATGAGCGACAGAATCTACATCATGCATGAAGGCGTCATCGGGTGCGAGTCTAAACGCGGTGAAAGCTCAGCGGATAAGATCGGCTCGTGGATGTTGGGAGTTGGAGGTGGGAACAATGAAAAATAAGTGGGGTTTTCTTCGCTCAGTTCAAAAACTGCCTCCTGTTGTGTGGATGCTGGCGATGCTGGTCATCATATTTAGCATAACCATTCCGGATTATTTTGCGTGGAGCAATATCACTAATATTCTGATTCAGTCAGTTCCAATTCTTATTCTGGCGTTTGCGCAGACGCTGGTTATTCTTACTCAGGGCGTGGATCTTTCCCTGGGCGCGCAGGTCAATTTCTGCACGGTAATCTGGATTCTGATGGCAAACAGCGGTATTCCGCTGCTGGCGGGCGCAGTGATTTCCATTGCTGCCACCGTGATGATTGGAATCGTAAACGGAGTTATCATCGGAAACGGAAGAATTTCGCCTTTTATAGCAACGTTAGGTACACAGTACATAACCAATGGGTTTACCCTTCTAATCACCGCAGGGGCGTCGGTTTATTTTTCAAGTTATATTTTCCTGTTTGTTTCGGAAACTAAAATTCTGTTCCTTCCGCTGCCGGTGTGGATTGCGGCGGCCGTCTTTGGCGTAACGTGGGTCATGCTGTACAGAACGAAGTTCGGAACAAATATCATTGGCCTTGGAGGAAATTCAGAGGCACTGACGCTTGCCGGCATCAGCATTAACAAAAGCCTGATTAAAACCTATGCATATGCCGGGCTGTTGGCGGGAATCGCCGGTCTGATCACCGCCTGCCGGGTCGAATCCGGTCAGCCGACCGTTGCGATCGGGTGGGAGTTCGAAGCAATGGCGGCGGTGCTGTTGGGCGGAACTTCGCTTATTGAGGGAAAGGGAAGTTTGGTTGGCACGATTTTCGGCGTATTTTTGATTAAAATCTTACAGAACGGCCTGAATGTGGCGGGAGTAAACGCGCTTTATCAGAATGCACTCATCGGCTCCATCGTGCTTACTGCAATTATTCTGGACTGCTGTGCACGGCGGTATGGGAAGAATTGGAGGAATGCATATGAATAAGAAATTACAGGAATTCCGGAACTCCAGTTCTTTTTACAGCTTTATCGGGCTTTGTGCTCTGGTTGTATTGTGCTCTTTGATTTCAAGCAATTTCAGGTCTTTGGACAATGTAATTACGATTCTTCGTCAGGCGAGCGTCCTTCTGATTCTCAGTACGGGATTAACGGCAGTGCTCCTAACGGGTGAAATTGATCTTTCGGTCGGCGCCACCTCCGGATTGATCGGCTGTCTGTGTGCCCAACTGCTGAAAGCGGAGTTTCCGATTCCGGTTGTATTTTTGATCGGAATCGGAATGGGAGTGATATTTGGCTGTTTCAACGGATTTCTGGTAGGGACGATTAAGCTTCCGAGTTTCGTGGCCACCTATGCAACCAACTGGGTTGCAAGCGGTCTTGCAATCATGGTAATGAACGGTGCAGTTATTTATAATCTGCCCAAGGGCTTTACCTGGCTCGGTACCGGCTACATTGCGATTTTCCCGGTTGTAGTCGTCATTGCCGCCATTATTGTACTCATTGCTTATGTCTTGCTGCAGAGAACCACCTTCGGGCGCGACGTGTATTCTCTCGGTTCCAACGCCGACGCCGCACGTTATTCGGCAGTGCCCGTAAAACGGACTTTGTTCCTTACCTTTGTAATGTGCAGCGTATGTGCCGCGATTGCGGGCTTGCTGATGACAGCCAGACTGAATGCCGCAGATACTGCAATGGGTGACGCTTACGGCTTGCAGACCGTGGCGGCCGTAGTCATAGGGGGAACCTCCATGCTCGGCGGCGAAGGCAGCATAAGCGGAACCATTATCGGCGCGCTGATTCTTACCGTACTTGTAAACATTATGAATCTTTTAGGAATTTCTTCTTATGCACAGCCAATCGTAGCCGGATTTGTCATTATCGCAATGGTCCTGTTTGATGCCTATAAAAGATTTGCGAAAGAAAAATCCATCATATAACGAATGCAATATAAATTTACTATATATTGTAAAAAAATGTAAAGGAAGATGTTAATGTCCAATTTAACAATCAGACCACTGAACACGGGATATGTTCCGACTGTTCCGCTTCAGTACCACTATCATTTTTCTGCGGCGCCCTATCTTAAAAACATTCCCAACGCCAATGAAAAAGTTTCCCTTCCGGTGTTTACTTATCTCGTTGAGGGTGGCGATAAGCTGCTGCTGGTGGACACCGGCATGTCGGATACGGAAAGAGCCAATAAATATCATCATCCGGGTTCCTGGCAGGATCCCGGTCAGGATATTGAAAGCATGCTTGCAACAGTCGGTTATAAACCGAGCGATGTCGACATTGTTGTATTTACCCATCTGCACTGGGACCATATATTCTATATGGAGAAATTCACCAATGCGGAACTTTTCGTAAATAAAAGGGAATGGGACTTCGCAAATGACCCGATTCCGCTGTATTACAAGTCCTATGAAGCGCCCGAGTTAGGCATTGTTTCTCCGTTTGCGGGGCGGAAAATGCATACGGTAGAAGGCGAAACGGAAATTATGCCCGGTGTAAGGGTATTTGAATCCTTCGGCCATTCCCCGGGGCACCAGTCGGTTGAAATTGACTGCGCGGACGGAACAAGCTACATTTGTGCCGGCGATTCCGTCTTCGTGCTCGGAAACCTGAACCCGGTTCCGGAACTGCACTATAACATTACACCTCCCGGCCGATTCTACAATATTGTGGAATCCTGGAAGAGCATTGAATACCAGAAGGCGAGAGCAATGGACTCCGACCACTTATTGCTCTGCCATGATATTACCATGCTGGATCGCATCAAAAAAACACCGGTCATCGGCTTGGCGAAATAGGAACAAAGGAGGCAACCGAAAGTCTGCCGCCTGGGAATATATGATTGGCGGAGGCAGAATTTACTGTCTCCGCACACATATATTTATCCGGCTCAAGGACTTTCCATAGCAATGATGAAAACAATTGCCGTAATTGCAAGTTGTGACACCAAATACAAAGAAGTTGGGTTTATCCGTAATTTCTTGGAAAATACGGGCGTAAGCGTACTGGTGATCGATATGGCGATCGGTTTCGGGCAGTCGTACGGTACCGATATTTCCAGAGAAGAAGTGATTTCCGCAGTCGGCCTGTGCTGGGAAGAAGTAAAAGGCCGCACAAAGGGTGAACTGATGGAACTGATGACGGAGGCGGTAAAAGCCACCGTGGCAAAGCTTTATGCGGCCGGAAAGATTGACGGCATAATGGCTGCGGGCGGTCTTCAGAATACCACCGTGGCGACTGCCGCCATGCAGCTGCTGCCGATTGGTTTTCCAAAGGTGATGGCCACAACGGTTGCCAGCGGAAAAAAGGAATTCGGCCCCCTCGTCGGCACAAGGGATATCGTGCTGATTCCATCCATTTCCGACTTTACGGGAAAAAATATTATTACACGAACTATTATGATCAATGCCTGTTCCTGCTGTGTGGGAATGGTAAAATACGGCGGAAAACCGATTCAGAAAAGTGAAAGGGTTGTGGTCGGGGTTTCCCTGATGGGAATTACCAATACCGGCGCATGCTCCGCGATTAATGAACTGGAGCGCTGCGGACTGGAAGCAATCGGGTTCCATACGACGGGCGTTGGCGGAACGGTCATGGAACAGCTGGCGGAAGACGGCTTTATCAACGGGATTTTAGATATGACCACACACGAAATTGTGTCGGAATTTTTTGGCGGCGGTTTCTCCTATGGTGCAATGGAACGCCTGGTCAGACCGGCCCGTCTGGGAATCCCTCTGGTGGTATCCACAGGTGGGTTGGACTTTATCGATTATGCAAAAACAGAATTTCCCCCGCGGATGAATGAGCGGATTTATAACATGCATAATGCCACTTATGCGCATATCAAGATTTTACCCGACGAGGCACAGAAAATCGGTGAAATTGTTGCGCAGCGTTTAAACATGGCATTCAAGGGAGTTACTCTGCTTATTCCCACAGAAGGTATGCGAAAGGATACAAGGCCGGGGGAAAAACTTTTTAATAAAAATGTGGATAATACGTTAATTCAGGCAATTACGGGTCATGTCGGCAAAAATGTTAAAGTTCAGTATCTGGAGGGCAACCTCAATGATGCGGACTGGGGTGTGCAGGCTGCTCACGCCATGATTGACGAACTGAAAAGAAGGGGTAAGCTCAGTGCAGACTTAACCTATTAGGGGGAATTTTATTCATGAAGTATGCAGAGTATCCATATGGACGGCCGGAAGATCTGGCCGGGGATTATATTGTTGCAACCTATTTAATGTTTGGTGCCGACTGTGAAAACGCCCTAAAAAAAGCAGGCAACTTTGCCGTAGGGCAGACGGTTGGAACTTGGGTTGCCGTACCGGGCGTTTCGGACGATATGGTCGAACGCTATCAGGGGAGAGTGATTTCACTGTACCCGGTTTCCTGCGGGGAAGAACAAACCTTTGTCCTGCGCGTTGCGTTCCCGCAGGTGAACTTTGCAGGCAGCTTTACAATGATGATGACAGCGCTTGTCGGAAACGATGTTTCTACCGCGCTGCAGACCAAGCTGATCGATCTTGAATTTTACGGAAATGCCCTGTCGTCATTTCCGGGGCCGTCGCAGGGAATTCATGCACTGAGAAAACTGACGAACGCGTATGACCGGCCTGTTGTGCTTAACATGATCAAACCCTGTACGGGTTTTTCTCCAAGGGAAGGCGCAAAGCTGTTTTATGCGTCCGCCTGCGGTGGAGTCGACCTAATAAAGGACGACGAGCTTTTGGGCAGCCCGTCTTACAACAATGTGGCGGAACGCATAGCGGCGTACAGCGAGGCGGCAGAGAGCGCGTATGAACACACCGGAAAACGAACCGTTTATATGCCGAATATTTCCGGTTCTCCGCAGAAAATGCGGGATAACGCCAAAGCAGCCATACAAGCGGGCGCCAAAGCCTGCCTCGTCAATTTTGTGTTCGGCGGAATGGATTCGCTTGCTGAAATCTGTGAGGAATTCGGGAAAAGTCTGTTTATTATGGCGCATTATGCCGGGGTCGGCGTTATGAGCTGGGCGCGCGGGGGAATAGCAAACCGGGTGTTTTTGGGCCTGATTCCCCGTTTGGCAGGTGCTCACGCGGTTATGACTATGTACCCGAACCGGCAGGATACGGCCGCAATGCTGGATTTTTATCAGACCGTGCAGGCGCAGAACCTGGCCCTTGGCGCAATCCGCCCTTTGGTCACCACGGTCGGCGGAGGGGTTACTCCGCTGAATCAGGAGATCTTGCAGAAAGAGCTGGGCAGCGACATCATCATCGGGATCGGCGGTGCAATTCAGGGACATCCCATGGGAACTACCGTTGGCGCACAGACCGCGATGACGGCCGTTCAGGCAACGGCAAGCGGAATACCGCTGCAGACAGCGGCGGAAAGCTGTGAAGGATTGAAAACAGTATTTCAATTATGGAATAAATAAGGGAGCGTATTATTATGAAGACAATCGTCATCGGGTGTGACAATGCGGCGGTGTCAATGAAAAACATGCTGATCGATTTTTTGAAAAGCAAGGGGGTAACGGTGGAAAATGTGGGCTGTGACTCAGCGGATGATCCCACATATTACCCCAATGTTGCCGAGCGGGTTTGCCAAAAAATTATTGAAAGCAATTATGAAAAGAACGGAATTCTGGTCTGCGGTACCGGGATCGGCATGTCCATTACCGCCAACAAATTCAGGGGAATCCGTGCGGCAGTGTGCCATGACAATTTTTCTGCGGAGCGTTCCAAACTGAGCAACAATGCCAATGTGCTTTGCATGGGCGAGCGTGTAATCGGGCATGAGCTTGCAAAAAAAATTGTCAGCGAATGGATCAGCCTTTCTTTTAAGGACGGAGGCTCGACCCCAAAGGTTAACGCAATACTGGAAATAGAAAGGAAGAATATGAAATAGTATGGCAAGATTGGATAAGCTGTATCTTGGTACAAATACAAAAATGTACAAGACCATTTTCGACACGGTTGACTTTCTTACCAGGCTTGACACATTGACTTCCGACATTGACCGCGAAAAATTGGAACTGTTTGTGATTCCGTCGTTTACTTCCCTGGAAGCTGCACGAAAATGCATTCCCGCAAATAAAATCAGCCTTGGCGCGCAGAACATGTGCTGGGAGGACAGCGGTCAGTTCACGGGAGAAATCTCCCCGGTGATGCTGAGGGAAGTCGGTGTCAAAATTGTTGAGATAGGCCATTCCGAGCGCAGGCACATACTGAGGGAAACCGATTTTGAAGAAAATAAAAAAGTTCTGACGGCACTGAGCCACGGCTTTACCGCTCTGCTTTGCATTGGGGAAACGGAGGAGCAAAAGGAGCTTGGCATGTCGGATGAAGTGCTTCGAATCCAGTTAAAAGCCGGGCTGCATGGTGTTGCCCCGGAGCAGGCCGAAAATCTTTGGGTGGCTTATGAACCGGTATGGGCGATCGGTGTAAACGGAAAGCCGGCCAGTAAAGAGTATGCCGACGAAAAGCACGCGGTCATTAAGCAGACATTGACGGAATTATTCGGGAAAGAGGCCGGCGGTGATATTCCCACCCTTTACGGGGGCAGTGTCAATAAGGAAAACGCGGAGGGCCTGATTGAAATGCCGCATATCGACGGTTTGTTCATCGGAAGAAGCGCATGGGATGCGAAAAATTTCAATGAAATCATTCGGCGGGTATTCCCTTTGTTTTTTAATCGGGAAGATAAAGAAAGAGAGGCAATGTAAATGGAAGACTTGCAACTTTTAAAAGAGCAAATGGTTTTGGCGTCCAAAAGGGCTTATCACAGGGGAATCCAAACCGGCAGCGGCGGAAACATCAGCGCCAGGGTACCCGGAAAAGACCTGATGATTGTAAAAGCCAGCGGAAGTTCGTTTGAAGACAGCACGGTGGACGGCTTTTTGATTACGGATTTTGACGGAAACCTGGTGGAAGGTACCGGAAAGCCAACCCGGGAAGCATTGCTGCACGGCTATCTTTACCGCATTTGCCCGGAAGTAAATTCCGTAATTCACTGTCATTCGCCTTACTGCATCGGTTGGGCTTCCACCCGCAGAGATCTGCCCCAGGTGACCTGGCACGCAAAGCTGAAAATAGGGGTGGACATTCCCGCAATTGATGTGCCCGCGGCGGTGGTTAAGCCGGAGTATTTTTCGATGATTAAGGAAGCCTATGACAAGCATCCGGATCTTCCTGCTTTTTTGCTGGTGGACCATGGAGTCGTGGCGGTGGCGAAAGACCCGATTAATGCGGAGCATACTGCGGAATTGATTGAAGAGACTGCGCAAGTCGCCTTTTTAGAATCAATTGCAAAAAGATTAATATTGTAATATAGTATTATATGGGAATGATACCTTTCGATTTTAATGCAAATGGAGTTAAATAGTATGGATAACGAATCTAAGAAAATTCAGCACTTGACGGTAACGGATCAGGTTTTGGAACAGCTTATGGACTGGATTATGGACGGCAAAATACATATGGGTCAAAAGCTGAATACAGAGGATCTTGCGCAGCAGCTGGGTGTAAGCAGAATGCCGGTGCGCGAAGCACTCACCACACTGAAAAAACAGGGATTGGTGGAAACTATCCCTTATATCGGTGCCCGCGTGGTAAAACTCTCACAGAATGATGTGCGTGAGATTTACATTATGCGAAAGGCACTGGAGCCCGTTGCGGCTTATTATACCTGCCAGAAAATCACCAAGGAAGATATTGAAAAAATTGAAAAAATCCAGTTACAGTTGGAAGCTGAAATGCAAAAGCCCCAGCCAAGCGCCAAACAGATTTATATTTATAATAGGGAATTCCATTTTGCAATCTATAATATAAGTGAAATGCCCAGAATGTGTGATTCCATAAAGATGCTGTGGGACAATCTGGCGTTTTATAAATTGATTTACGGCTTAACCTATGTAAGCGACGATAAAGCAGCAAAAAACATGATTTCAGAACATCGGGAGTATGTGAATGCTCTGAAGGCCGGGGATTGTGACCTGCTGCAGAAAAAGCTGAGTGACAATTTGGACAGACATCAAAGTGATGTGCCATACAAGGTATCTTCCTATATTGATGACTGCATTGAAGGCTGATTGCGTTATCGGTCTTTCCATGCATTCGGAATAGCCAATGGATTTAGTTGCAGACGATAGATTGTTCTGAAATTGAATAACTTGGACCCAGCCGGTGCCAACAGGAATAAAAAGCTGTCGTATCGACAGCTTTTTATTGTATTGCCGCAATCTGCGGCAATGTTCGGACGCAAACAGGAGTAAGAATTGACTTATAACAGTGCATTACATAGTGCAAGCCTGTAAATTCAGGCATAACTCGAAAATGATTGAAACAGGGATGATAATATTGAAAAATATGAAGATAGGGAAAAAATTAATGATAACCTTTCTTTTAATTGCAATCATTTCCAGTGTGGGGGGCATAGTGGGACTCAGCGTTATGACAACGATGAATTCCACTTACAGCAATGCATTAAAAGATTATGGTTTCGCTCAGGGAGATATCGGAATTTTTAATACGGAGTTTAACAGCAACTGTGCGGTGTTGCGAGATGTTATCAATACAACCGATGTCGATGAAAAAATAACGTATTCCGCCGATTTGAATCAGTCGAATTCTAAAATCGACGTCTATTTTGCGAGCATTAAAAAAAGAATGGTTTCCGAAAAGGAAATCGGCTATTATAATAGTTTGAAAGACAACCTAAGCAAATATGCGACCGTTCGCGATCAGGTCGTTTCCCTTGCGCTGCAGAACAGAAATGCGGAAGCCAAGGTGTTTTTAACCGAACAGGTCATGCCAATTTCGAATTCGATCCGCACATCCACAAATGCTTTGATCAGTGAAAAGACAACGGTCGGCAATCAAATTGCGGCAAGCCTTACCGCGCGGGGAACCGCTGCAACGGTGGGGATTTTTCTATTCATTCTCGTTACCTTCCTGGTTTCTTTTCTTCTTGCCGTCAGGATTGCGCGCGGCATCAGCAAACCGGTCAAGGAAATGGCAGCCGCCGCACAGAAAATGGCCGAAGGCGATTTGAGTGTACAGGTCAGTGTAAATTCCAGGAACGAAATCGGGCAATTGGGAGAGGCATTTTCAAAGACCGTCGAAACAATGAAGTCATACATAAGTGACATTTCATTGAATCTGGGGAAAATGGCACAGGGTGATTTGTGTATTACGCAAACATCGGAATATAAAGGGGACTTCGTTAAACTGCAGCACTCGATGAATTATATCGTTACGTCACTCAATGAAACGCTGATTCAGATCAATCAGGCTTCCGAACAGGTGGCGAGCGGTTCTGAACAGGTGTCCGGCGGTGCGCAGGCTTTGGCACAAGGGACAGCAGAACAGGCAAGTTCTATTGAGCAGCTTTCTGCGACTGTTTCTGAAATTTCCGACCATGTAAAGAACAATGCGGAACACGCTTCAAAGGCCAACCGGTTTGTAAATCAGGTTGGTTCAAAAATTGAGGAAAGCAACCGGAATATGAGTCAAATGATTGAAGCGATGGCTCAAATCAACTTATCCTCCAGTCAAATAGGGAAAATCATAAAAACGATTGAAGACATTGCGTTCCAAACAAACATACTTGCGCTGAATGCGGCAGTCGAGGCGGCACGCGCGGGCGCGGCAGGGAAAGGCTTTGCAGTCGTTGCCGATGAAGTAAGGAATCTGGCCAGCAAAAGTGCGAAAGCGGCAAAAGACACGACCATGCTGATTGAGAACTCGTTGCTTCAGGTAGAAAACGGTGCCAGAATCGCGGATACAACCGCGAAATCCCTCATTCAGGTTGTGGAAGATGCCCGTGCCGTTACAAATGACATTGAGCAAATTTCTGCAGCTTCCAACCACCAGTCCGACGCAATCGGGCAGGTGATGCAGGGTGTGGAACAAATTTCAAATGTGGTACAGACAAACTCAGCAACTGCGGAGCAAAGCGCTGCCGCAAGCGAGGAGCTTTCGGGGCAGGCGCAAACATTGAAGGAACTGGTCGGAAGGTTCAAATTGAAGGAGCAGATAATTGAGACGGAACCATCCCCGGAGCCGGAAACGGCATTTTCCGATAAAGATAACGAGATAGAACAGACAATCCCGATGGAACCGGATTTCGCATAATCATAAACGCGATTTTTGTTCAGTGATGCGGCGGTAACATTATATAGACAAAACAAAAAGACAGGGAACGGCAAAGAAATGATTGCCGTTCCCTGTCTTACCGTCTGGGTGCTCGTACAACCCCAAATCATATTATATACTTATAAAAGGATGTGCTTTGGCATCGGGCTGGTGACTTTAGGGCTGGTGACTTTAGGGCTTACTTCTTTCTTTCAACTCTAATTATAACATATAAAAAATTATCAATATAGGCTGTTTGTTCCCGTTTGCTACTGTTATAATGCAATAGTACGTTAATGCGATTTGTTGGGGGCATTACTATGGAAGAAGGAATTGCTAAAGGAGGGAAATGTATGAGTCACTTTGTGCTTGGTTTTCAGGATATAGTAGGGAAGATGCTGTCTTCCTCCCGGGAATTAAATAAAAGATGAAAGCCAGGAAGAAAAAAGTAATTACAGGAGCTAATTTCATAATGGTCAAAGCTAAAGATTTAGTCCTCCAAAGCACCCAGGCGGCGGGATGATAAGCCCTGTTTAACACTGAAACGTTTGAAATAAAAAAATTCCAGGCACAGAAGAATAGAACAGAATTCGAAATGATGTGAGATTTTCCGACATTCGCTATTTATGGGGAATACAAAATCATCTGCATGTGCTACTGTTTTCATAGAAAAGGAGGAATCATTTTGAATCAAGAAAAAATAGGGAAATTTGTAGCTGAACTCCGAAAAGAAAGAGAAATGACACAGGCAGAGCTTGGTGAAAGACTTGGAGTAACAAACAAAACCATCTCTCGATGGGAAAATGGAAATTATATGCCGGATATATCCTTAATCCAATCCTTGTGTAAAGAACTTGAAATCAGTATTAATGAATTTTTAAGCGGCGAACGAATCAGTGATGAAGACTTCCGCAAAAAGGCTGATGCCAATATCATTTCTTCTTTAAATCGTGAGAAGTCAATTCGGCGGGAAAAGAGGATTAGTGATTTTTTTGGTGGGGCAGGAACAGGTATTTTGCTGTCTGCGTTATATTCCCCCGATTCCATGAGAAGAACCGGGGCTATTATCATTGGGATAATAATGATTGGTATAGGATGGTATTGCAGAGCAAAACTAGATAGATATATAATTGATAAAAGTGAAGACCAGATTTAACTGTTGAACAAGATGAGCATAACCTACCCCATCATAAGATGAATCATGTAGTAATTATGCAAGTTTGCCGCAAGGTGAAAAAGGAATGAGGGAATTCTATGGATATCAGGAAAGATAAATTTACCTCGATTGATGAGTACATTGCTGCATTTCCGGAGGAAGTGCAAACAATTCTACAGGAATTGCGGGCGGTGATTCGGGCTGCTGCACCTGAAGCGGTGGAAAAAATAAGTTATCAAATGCCGGCGTTCGCACAGAAGGGAATTTTAGTGTATTTTGCCGCGTATAAAAAGCATATCGGGTTTTACCCAACGGGAAGAGGAGTCCTTGCCTTCAAAGATGAGCTGTCCATGTATAAATGTTCAAAGGGAACGGTAAGATTTCCGATTGACAAGCCGCTGCCTTTTGAGCTGATCAGCAAAATCGTGAAGTTCAGAGTGGAAGAAAACATACAAAATTCCAAGAAATAACGGCCTAATAATTTAACAGCGGAATTGAATCAATGATATAATCGTTAGAAATGAGTGGACATCCCATGAGAAAAGCAGTGTTGAAAAACGGAAAAGAACTTATTATAAGGAAAGCAATCGCTGAAGATGCGGAGCAAATGGCGCAGTTTAAATTGCATATCTGCGGAGAGTCGGATTTTCTTTCATTCGGAGAAAATGAAATAGAAATAACCGCCGAAAGGGAACGGGAAAACATTCAAACTGAGAATTCAAAAGATAACTCTGTCATCATTGTGGCAATAATTGATGGAGAGGTTGCAGGCTTTATCACTTTTAAAGGCGGAGAAAAAATCAGAAAAAGGCACGCGGGTGAAATGGGGATATCCGTCAGAAAACCATATTGGGGATATGGTATCGGAAGTCTTCTTCTAGAAGTCCTGATTGAATGGGCAAAAGGAACACAGATTATTAAAAAAATTGATTTAATAACTCGTTCCGATAATGAGACAGCTAAAAAGCTATATGAAAAATATGGTTTTAAAGAAGAGGGAGTTCTTACGAGGGACCTGTGTATCAAGGGCGAATTTTACGATTCGATTTTTATGGGACTACAAATTGATTGAATTTTAAATTCATAACGAACTGGTAATCTAGCTGTATTTGATTATGTAAAATAAGGAATTTTAATACTTCAAAAATATCTTGGTGTAATAAGTTGAAAAAATAGAGGGTAAAATACCTTTGGAGGTCAAATGAAATATGACTTCTAGTTTCAATGTTTAAAAGGAGATTAAAATTATGAATACAGATGATAAAGATTTACAGGATGCAAAACAGGCAAACCAAAAATCAAAACAGGGTTATTCCAGTTCAACCAGCTCTGCCGGTTATACCAGTACCGGTAGTTCGAGCCTTCAGGAAGCCAGACAGTTGAACGCACAGTCTGCTACTTCCAGCACAGGTTCGGGCTCTTCTTCCGGTTCCACCAGCACAACCAGCGGCGAAGAAGAAGCAAAGAAATTAAACGAACAGTCAAGACAGAACAAGGGTAAATAATTTAAAATATTTCATGAAGAAGCCGCGCAAAACCGCCTTTCGGCAGTTTTGCGCGCTTTATTTCAGTGCGATAGAAAGATAAAAATAGGAGGTTAAATATGAATGTATTAGTGAGCGCCTGCTTGCTGGGCGTGAATTGCCGGTATTGCGGCACAGGCTGCTATCATGAACAAGTTGCGCTGCTGAACCTCAAGCATCGGCTCATTCCGGTTTGCCCGGAACAATTGGGGGGTCTTCCTACCCCAAGGCCGCCGGTCGAGCTTGTAAACACGAGGGCGGTTACCCAGACAGGCGACGATTTTACCGAGCAGTTTATCAAAGGTGCGGAAGAAACTGTAAAACTGGCAAAAACATTAAACTGTACCCATGTGGTTCTAAAAAGCAGAAGTCCGTCCTGTGGCCACGGCTCTGTTTATGACGGGACCTTTTCCGCTAAATTGACAGACGGCAACGGGATTACCGCGGAAAAATTGCAACATGCAGGAATTACTGTACTAAGCGAAGATGATTTAAGTGAATTAATTTAACGCAAGGAAGAGCATGACGGAACTGTTACATTGGAACTGGTAGAAAGTTTCATTGAAAAGTCGAATCTTAAGACGTATAATGTAATACATAAGTTTTTTAGTTTTTTATTAAGCTCGTGCTGCCGTGACGGTACGGGTCAGAATTAAGAGGGTGCTGTGTTGAGTCTCGAATTGGCGGATACGAGAAAAAAGCGGAATATGAATATTGAGCTTCTGCGAATTATTTTAATGGTTATGATCGTTACTTTGCATTATCTTTCACATGGAGGGATATTGGATTCTACGCCCACCGGAGGTAAAAGTTACTTTTTTGTTTGGACTTTAGAGTCCCTTAGCTATATTGGAGTAAACGGATTCGTCATCATCAGCGGATATTATTTGGCCGGTTCAGACTTTAAACTGCGAAAATTGATTGCTCTGATTGTACAGATTGTTTCAACCTCTGCAATAATTTATTTTATATTTGTTGCATTGAGGCTGGCGCCACTTACCCGTGGTAATGCCTTTGGCGCACTTTTTCCAATTATCACAGGTAAGTACTGGTTTGCGACGAGCTATATAGCGTTGTATTGCTTGGTTCCGTTCATGAACATTGTAATAAGAAATATTACAAAAAGGCAAATGCAGGGCTTAGTCGTTTTATTAAGCGCTATGTTTTGTTCGTGGAGGTTGTTTCTCCCGCAGCTGACCATGATGAATACCGATGGCGGGTACAATGTGGTCTGGCTTGTCTGCCTGTATTTTTTTGCAGCCTATTTACGCCTTTATTGGGATTATAAGGTGAACAAGTATATTTATCTGGCAATCTATTTTCTTTGCTGTGGATTTGCCCTTTGGAAAAAATACACAGGAAACAGCGCGTTTTTATCCTACATATCCATTCCCATTTTAGTGGCGGCCATTTCGCTGTTCCTGTTTTTCAGGGAAGTTAAAATCAGCAATTCACTTTGCAGTAAAGTTATCGGGTTTATTGCACCGCTTACATTTGGCGTATACCTCATCAGCGAAAACATTTGGCTTCGCTCCGTACTTTACTCAAGGATACTGCATACGAACCTTTTTGTTCATACGCCTGCAGTCGTATATATGATTCCGGCTTCCATACTGGCAATCTTTGTGGGGAGCATGCTGTTAGAAAAAGTCAGGGCTTTGATTTTTAAACCCTTAATCGACAGTGTTAAATTTAAGGATGTCTGTGATAAAATTTCAGATTCCCTGGCTGCGTAGCGGTATGAAAAATTAAAAAAATATATGAAACAACGGTATTTTACGAAAGTAAGATGCCGTTACTATTTTAAAAATGAAGGAAAAAACCGCTGGCAGTCGACGCTATTAGACAATTTCCATTATTTTTACAAGGAAATCGGTCGGGTTTTGTGCTATATTTAATGCACGGCACAATTGCGAATCCTTATAAAATTTTGGAGGTGCTTTCATGCTGAAATCTTTGATAAAAATGATTTCCATAACAACACTTGCGGTAATTTTAGTTTTCAGCGCGGGTGTGTCTGCGTCCGCAGCAGGAGTTTATACCGTAAAGCCGGGCGATACGCTGTGGAAAATATCCATTGCCAACGGGTTAACCGTCACACAGTTGAAGCAGTACAACGCGCTGAGCTCCGACACAATTTACAGCGGTCAAAGGCTTACCCTGTCGCCCGCCGTAAAGTATACAGTAAAAAGCGGGGATACACTGTGGCTGATCTCGCAAAAATATGCTACAACGGTAGAAAAAATCACAACTTATAATAATTTGACAGGCAGCGGGATTTATCCCAATCAGGTGCTATACATACCCAATTCAACGGCAAGCCCGTCAAAACCTGCTCCGGTGCTGCACTGGCCGTCGATTACCTATACGGTCAAGTCAGGTGATTATCTCAGTGTGGTTGCTTCAAAATTCGGGGTTTCGCAGGCCAGCATCATGAAATACAACTATATGAAAGAAGGCGAATGGCTCGACGAGGGCGAAAAAATCGCTATCAACGGCTACGCGCCAAGAAATTACGCAGTTATGCCGGGTGAAAGCGCTTCCCCCGCTCGTGTCGGCAAGCTGGTGGACTGGTTTTTGGACGGCCGATATTTAATTAAGAGAAATGACGTTTTCTTAATTACAGATAAGCAGACGGGCTTGCAATTCAAGGTCAAAATGCTTGGGGGCGTAAATCATTCCGATGTGGAACCGGTGACAGCCGGCGATACTTTGACCATGAAAAAACTGTTTCCCACTTGGGTCTGGGCGCCGAGGCCGGTCGTTATCTTCCATGACGGCATCAATTTTGCCGCATCGCTTTCAGGTATGCCCCATTCCTTTGACTCCATAGCGGACAACAATGTTACCGGTCACTTTGACCTGTATTTATATCACAGCGTTTCGCATGATTCCAATACGAGCACAGCCTATCAGCAGCAGCATCAGGACAATGTTCTGGTTGCCGCGGGGATGAAGTAATAAAATCACGATAAAAAAGCCCATACAGCCGCGAAAAACGGTTGTATGGGCTTAAATTTTATGATTTACGATAAACGCGAGCGAAAATCCCCGTAACCAAACCTGCGGATTACCTGCATACCGTCGGCTATGCTGTTGAACGCGATGGATGGCAGATTTACGCCGTTGAACGTGTTGTTCTTCACCATGGTGTAATGCGCCATATCACAAAAAACAACTCGGTCGCCGGGTTTTAACGGTTTCGGGAAGGAGTAGTCGCCGATTATATCGCCGGCAAGGCATGTCGGGCCGCCGAGCCGGTAAGTGCAGGCGAATTCATCCGGCTGCCCCGCACCGATAATGTTGGGGCGATAGGGCATTTCGAGTACGTCGGGCATATGGCACGCAGCGGAGGTGTCCAAAATGGCAATCTGCATCCCGTTTTCAACGATGTCAAGCACGGTGCTCACAAGGAACCCGGTGTTCAGCGCAACCGCTTCGCCCGGTTCCAGATAAACGTCAATACCGTACTTGTCCTTCATAAACAGAATAGAACGCACAAGGGCTTCCACGTCATAATCCGGCCTTGTAATGTGATGACCGCCGCCGAAATTAATCCATTTCATTCTTTTCAGGTACGGGCCGAATTTTTCATCCACCACTTTAACGGTTCGCTCCAGGGTGTCCGAATTTTGTTCGCACATGGTGTGAAAATGCAAACCGTCAATGCCGTCCAGTTCCTGCGGGTCAAAATGGCCCAATGTGACGCCAAGCCTTGAGTTTGCAAAGCAGGGGTCATAAATCGGAGTGTCAATTTCGGAGTACTCCGGGTTAATCCGGATTCCGCATTCGATTTTTTTCCCGGTAACGCCTTTGACTCTGTCTTTAAATTGCTTCCATTGATGGAAAGAGTTAAACACAATATGATCGCAGTAGCGCAAAATTTCGTCAAAGCTTTCCTCGGAATAAGCGGGCGCGTAAATGTGTACTTCCTTGCTCATTTCTTCAAAGCCAAGTCTTGCTTCAAACAGAGAACTTGCCGTTACCCCGTTCAGGTATTTTCCAATCAGCGGATACACCGAAAACATGGAAAACGCTTTTTGTGCAAGCAGGATGCGGCAGCCTGTCCGATTTTGAATGGACTGCAGCAGCTCTAAATTTTTTGTGAGCAGCCTTTCGTCGGTTACATAACAGGGGGAGGGAACTGTGCTGAAATCAATGTTCATCCATTTTTCCTCAGTCAACTAAGTCCGGTGAAAAGCTCTCCTGCCACGGAAGTCCGAACTTGTTCAGCGCTTCCATAAACGGATCCGGGTCAAATTCTTCAATGTTATTTACACCGGGCTTTTTCCATTTGCCCGTCATCACCATCATTGCACCTATCATAGCGGGAACACCCGTTGTGTAGGAAATAGCCTGCGATCCGACTTCTTCGTAGCACTTTTCATGTACACATACATTATATACATAATAAGTCTTGGGTTTGCCGTCCTTCATGCCCTGGAAAATACAGCCGATGTTTGTTTTACCCTTGGTTCTCGGGCCTAAGGAAGCAGGGTCAGGCAGTACAGCCTTTAAGAATTGAAGCGGCACAATCTGCTTGCCTTCATAATTAATCGGGTGAATGGAGGTCATGCCGACATTTTCGAGCACCTTCAGGTGAGTCAGATAATTCTGTGAAAAAGTCATCCAGAAGCGGATGCGCTTAATCCCCTTGATATTCAGTGCAAGGGATTCCAATTCTTCATGGTGCAGAAGGTAAATATCCTTTTCACCGATTTCGGGAAAATCATAGATTTTTTTGATTTCCAGCGGTTCGGTTTCAACCCACTTGCCGTCTTCAATGTAACTGCCTTTTGCCGTGATTTCACGAATGTTGATTTCCGGGTTGAAATTGGTCGCAAACGGGTAGCCATGATCGCCAGCGTTTGCGTCCAAAATATCGATATAGTTAATTTCATCAAAATAGTGCTTTTGCGCGTATGCGGAGAAAACACCGGTTACGCCGGGGTCAAACCCACTGCCCAAAAGCGCGGTGATGCCAGCTTCCTTGAACTTTTCACGGTAGGCCCACTGCCATTTGTACTCGAACTTGGCTGTGTCAACCGGTTCATAATTCGCGGTGTCCACATAGTCCACGCCCGTTGCCAGACAAGCGTCCATAATTGTTAAATCCTGATAAGGCAGCGCCACATTGATTACAATATCCGGTTGGAACTTCTGAATCAGGGTAATCAGTTCGTCCGTATTGTCGGCGTCAACCTGAGCGGTTTGTATTTTTGTGCGGCCGCCGTCCAGCTTTGCCTTGAGAGCATCACATTTTGAAAGAGTACGGCTTGCAATGCAAATTTCCTCAAAAACGTCTGAGTTCTGGCAGCATTTATGAATTACGACGCTCGCAACGCCGCCTGCGCCGATAATTAAAGCTTTTCCCATAATGAATACCTCCTGCTTATAGTTTTATAATGCGATTATACAGAAAATGGTTCATTTAATCAAGAAAAAATATTATATGTCGTTTTTGGGGATGCTTCCCATACCGATATCTTAATTTTAACCCAATCTACTCTCATTCTTTGCCCGCAGGAAAAAATTATACCTTTCTCATTTGTGTTTTTAAGGCGTTCGGCACAGCTGCGTAAAAACTGAATTCAACTTGGAAATTCAGTGCCGAAGTAAATAACATGTTCGGGAGGTATCCCGCGGGGACTTCGACTTCTTTAATGGTATACTCCTGTTTGTTGTCTGCAATTGTCATCAGATTATCGAAACTAACGGTACCGTCTGCAGCAGTTGCCGCAGATTCCGCCAGCATGGTTTTGCCGCCCTTCATCAGTGTGAATGGCGCGCCGGCTACAGGTGTAGCTGTGTCGCCGGAAACATGTTGATGGGCAATCAGTTTACCGGTTGCTATCGGAGCGGCCGTTTGGATTTCATTTTTGGCTTGGCCCGCAATTTATCTGTCAGTTTTGGAAGCTGTATGTCATCTGTGGCGCTTGGCAAACATGTCGGAATAATGTTGTGTGATTTTCTCTATAATGGTAAAATAGGATCAGAGGATCGGATTTTATGGGAATGCAGAATATTTTTAAAGGGTGTTGCAGATGAATTATGATGACCTGATTAATACGGCAACGGATGTCGGTTATATGCTGCTGGCAAACGGCGCTGAAATTTACCGTGTGGAGGAATCCATGCAGCGCATTTTTCACGCTTATGCGGTGGATAACGGCGAAATTTTTGCTATTCCAACCTGTATTTATGTTACGATCAGCACTGGGGAGGGCCGCCCTATCACAAAGATTAAGCGGTTGTATTCGCGCTGCACCAATCTTGATAAGGTGGACCGGGTCAATGACCTTTGCCGCCGTATTTGCCGGGAGGTTCCGGATTTTAAAACCATCAAGCAGGAGCTTCAGTGCATTGAAGGCCGCCCCAACTACGGCTTTTTGGAGCAGGTGCTCGCGTTTTCGCTGGTGGCGTTTTCTTTTACTCTGTTTTACGGCGGTAATTTTGCCGACGCCGTTTGTGCCATATTCTGCGGGGCGGCGATAAAAGTGGTCAGCTTCCAGATGAACCGCTTTCACGCCAACTCGTTTTTTACCAATATCCTTGCCAGCGGAGCGTCGGCATTTATTGCGCTGATTGCGGTGCATTACAACTTCGGGCTGAACGCCGATAAAATTATCATCGGCGCCCTGATGAATTTGGTGCCCGGTATTGCAATCACCAGTTTTATGCGCGACCTGATTGCCGGCGACCTGATTGCGGGGTTGATTCGCTTAACGGAAAGCCTGCTGGTTGCTACGGCAATCGCCATTGGTTCGGGCGTTGCGCTGACGGTAACGCGCGCCATTTGGGGGGTGTAACTCGTGACTTATTTTTTGCCTTGTCTTTACGCATTCGCGGCGTGTGCCGCATTTTCTATCGCATTTAATATGAGGGGAAAGATGCTGGTGTTTGCGTCCCTCGGCGGCGCGCTCGGCTGGCTCGTTTACCTGCTGTGGAACCCTCTTCAAAACGATATTCTTCAGTTTTTCCTTGGTACGGTTGCGCTGTCCGTTTATTCCGAAGTTATGGCAAGGGTTCACAAAACGCCGGTGACCGGCTATCTTTTGGTGGCGCTGCTGCCCATGGTGCCCGGCGGCGGAATTTATTATACAATGGAGTACTGCATTATCGGCAACACGGATATGTTCCTCGAAACCGGTCTGCACACCCTCGGTATTGCAGGTGCGCTTGCCATGGGCGTTTTGCTGGTTTCTTCTTTCGTCCGTCTTTGGCATATGATTGTTACAACCAAGGGGAAAACATAACGAAAGAGCAGGCTGTGTTCAAGCAGCCTGCTCTTTCGTTATTACCTGAAATCAGTTTTTCAGCGTATAGGAATCGTAATCAAATTGTGCTTTTAATTTGAATCCGCTTGTGAGATAAAGGTGATAAGCAGCGGCGTTTTTACTGTTTACTTCAATCGTGATCTCTCCGCTTTCATGATGAATTAATTCGTCAAGCAGCAAATTCAGCATTTCACGGCCATAGCCCTTATCTTGGAATTCCGGCGAAATTACAACACCAAAGATGGAGATATCCCCGCCTTCCAAATTTGCATTACAGATGCCAATCATTTTATCGCCTAAAAATGCACAGTATTGGTGAATGTCGGGTGACGCTATCGATTTCGTGGTAATTGACAGTGCCTCCTCGTAATCGTCTTCAAATACGCTGGAGGTTAAAGAAGCTATTTCAGGAATATCTTTTTGCACAGCCGGTACCAACTGAATTCTGCTTTCACATCTTTGAAAAGAGCTGCTGTCATAAATCAGTAAATATTCCGTAAAATCGTATTCGCTGTGATAGTGCTCTAAAACAGATTTGGCATCGTCGCTCTGCGGTTCATGTACGAACAAAATTTTATTCAGGCCGTGTTTTTTTAGTTCCGCGGCTGCTTTTTGAAACAGAAGGTGAAAATAACCCCTTCGCCTGTATTCCGGCAGTGTGTATGCGGAAATTTCGGAAACATCCCTTGTGGGGATAAACATGGAAAGAAAGCTTACCAGCGTATTACCGTCATACAATAAGTAGAATGAGTCTATTTCTGCGCTGAAATTGATTTCATTTGAAAGGAATACGGTTCCTTTCAAACCGTCTTTCTGTTGGCAGGCAAGCTCCAAGTTTCGAATCTGCTCCACCTGTTCGCGGCTGAGTTGATTAAGCTGTAAATTATTCATGGGCAACCTCTTTTCAGTTTAAGTTAATCGATGCTTTGAAGTTAGTATAACATCATTATACCGCATATTATATAAAAATAAATAACACTTTGACAGAATCACCCATAATCACAGCCTTGCAATGCAGCCGGTTAGTATTCCCTATTGGGATGGATTGTGCTATAATTAAACGGATATTAAATTAAAGGGTTAAATCGAATCTTTTGTGCGGCACTCTGAAAACCGGCTAAATTGATTATGGGTAATCTGAAAGCTTCGGGCACCTGTTTGCTTCTGCTGCAAAAGATATTTGCACGTATGGAACACATGCAGTTTGCGCCAAAATATTCATCGCATTTCCTTTTCGGAAATGCCCTTATACAGGAGCGAATAAGCATTATGATAATTCTCGGAATTGACCCCGGATACGCCATTATCGGTTATGGGGTAATCCGTTCGCAGGGCGGGCGGTATCAGCCGCTTGAGCATGGCGCGATTGTCACACGGGCTGAAGAGGATTTCAACCGCCGGCTCGAAATTATTTATGATTCACTGACGAAGGTGATTGAGCAGTGGAGGCCGGACGCAGTTTCCATTGAAAAGCTGTTTTTCCAAAACAACCAGAAGACGGCGATTGGTGTGGCGGAGGCCAGAGGCGTCATTCTTCTGGCGGCGCAGAAGGCAAAGCTGGACATCTTCGAATACACGCCCCTTCAGGTGAAAATGGCGGTCACCGGTTACGGTCAGGCTCACAAGCCGCAGGTAATGGAAATGACGCGGCGTCTGCTCTGTTTAAAGGAAGTGCCAAAGCCGGACGATACTGCGGACGCGCTTGCAATGGCTATTTGCCACGGGCAGGCGGCAGGCTCTGTTTTGCGCCGTTCTATGCTTCGCACGGCGCAGGGAGTGGGGAAGTAATCAAATTAACGCACAGGAGCGGTGAAAATGTTTTATAGTGTAAAAGGAAATTTAATTCATACGGAACCGGGATTTGCAGTCGTGGAATGCGGCGGTGTCGGGTTTAAATGTTTAACAACACTCAGCACACAGCGTGCATTGCCAAAGTTGGGCGAACAGGTTACTCTTTATACCTACCTGAATGTCCGCGAGGACGCGCTCGATCTGTTCGGTTTTGTGACCATGAGCGAGCTGAACTGCTTTAAGATGCTGACAGGGGTCAGCGGTGTCGGCCCAAAGGTCGGACTGGCCATCCTGTCAGAGCTTGCGCCGGAGCAGGTTGCCATGGCGATTGCGACCGGTGACAGCAAAACGCTTACCCGGGCAAGCGGCGTGGGCGCAAAGCTTGCGCAGCGCATTACGCTGGAACTGAAGGATAAAGTAAAGGGAATGCAGACGAGCGGGGGGGATTTTACGCCCGCCGGTATTGTTTCGGCTTCCTCCAACGCCGGGGCCGCAGTCAGCGCACTTGCGGTGTTAGGATATTCTCCGTCGGACGCTGCCGCACTGGTTGCCCGCTTTGACTCTTCCCTTCCGGTGGAGGAACTCATCCGCCAGTCGCTTAAGGCAATGGGCGGTGGCATGAAATAATTAGCGATGAACAGTGAACAATTAACAATGAACAATTTTGACCGTTACCTATGGCGGATGGAACGTCAATGAAAAACTTACGGGCTGTTCATAGCACGTGAATCGATGGGGATATCGGGGGAATCCAAGGGGGATTTTATGGAACCCTCCCGATGGGATTCAAAATCCCCCTTGGGCGTACTTTGCTGACTTTCGAACGCGAACGAAAGTCAGTGCCAGTCCGGCATGAGGACAAACGAAACTTAGTATAAGTTAGAAAATCAGAAAATTTTATGAAAACTTTCCGATTTGTTCATGAATATAAAGTAAAATTTGATTTGCACGGCCGTTGCTTGCGGCAGCAAAAATGTAGGTGAATTAAAAATATGGACTCTGAAAATGAATATGATTTTGAAAACCGCATGATTGCGCCGGAATACGTGCCGGAGGACGCCGAGGTGGAAAACCCGCTTCGTCCGAAAGTGCTTACGGAATATATCGGACAGGAAAAGGTAAAGGAAAATCTTTCTATATTTATTGAGGCGGCTAAGCAGCGCAAAGAGTCGCTTGACCATGTGCTTCTTTACGGGCCCCCCGGACTTGGCAAAACTACGCTGGCCGGTATTATCGCAAACGAGTTGAATGTAAATTTCCGCATTACCTCCGGCCCCGCGATTGAAAAGCCGGGTGATTTGGCGGCGCTGCTTACCAACTTGAATACGGGCGACGTGCTGTTTATCGATGAAGTGCACCGCCTGTCGCGCAGTGTAGAGGAAATCCTGTATCCCGCAATGGAGGACTTTGCGCTTGATATTATAACCGGAAAAGGGCAGATGGCCGCTTCTTATCATCTTCCACTGCCAAAGTTCACACTGGTGGGCGCCACTACACGCGCGGGGCAGCTCAGCGCGCCGCTGCGTGACCGTTTCGGCGTGGTGCTGCGTCTGGAAATGTACTCGCCGCTGGAGCTTTCCAGAATTGTAACCCGCAGTGCGAAAATCCTTGACATTCCGATTGAAGCGGACGGTGCGCTGGAAATCGCTTCCCGTTCGCGTGGAACGCCGCGTATCGCCAACCGTCTGCTAAAGCGGGTGCGCGACTTCGCGCAGATTATGAGCGGCGGCGTCATCACGTATGAGTCGGCGAAAATCGGATTGGATCGGTTGGAAATCGACGAAATCGGATTGGACGCGAGCGACCGCCGTATGCTTTCCACATTGATTCAGTTTTACAACGGCGGGCCGGTGGGACTGGAAACGCTTGCCGCCGCAATCGGGGAAGAAGCAATCACCCTTGAGGATGTTTACGAGCCGTATTTGATGCAGATTGGCTTTTTAAGCCGCACCCCGCGCGGGCGCTGCGTAACACGCGCCGCGTACCTCCATTTGGGACTAACACCTCCTGCTCCGGCTGAAAATACGCAGCAGAAGCTGTTTTGAGGAATACATTTGAAACGGCCAAAGTAATAAAAAAATTTATTCTTGCGAAGAACCGGTAATCCATATCGTACCTTTGGCAAAACATATATATGGAGTGTAACGAGTGCGAAGGAATATTCGTCCCGCTTACCGATTATCCTTATTATTGCAGTAAAATACTGATAAGATGATACAAAGGAAATACTGGAAAATCTTTATTTGATTTATTAGTGGTTTCTAAAATAAAAATAGGAGTTGTTTCTTTTTATGGGCAGATTATTTGGAACCGATGGCGTCAGAGGCGTGGCAAACAGCGAATTAACATGCGAAATGGCAATGAATATCGGCCGTGCGGCCGCAATGGTGCTTACGGACGGAAATCACCGCCATCCTAAAATTTTAATCGGAAAAGATACCCGTATTTCATCCGACATGCTTGAAAACGCGATCACCGCCGGACTTTGCTCCGTCGGAGCAAACGTAGTTCAGTTAGGCGTTGTGCCGACCCCTGCGGTTGCATTCCTTGTTGGTAAATATAAAGCGGATGCCGGCGTCATGCTGACTGCCAGCCATAATCCGTGTGAATTCAACGGTATTAAAATTTTCAGCGGCGACGGCTACAAACTGCCGGATGCTCTGGAAGAGCAGATTGAAGCCATTGTGCTTGACCATGCCGAAAAGCCCGCCTGCCCGATTGCCGGCGACGTGGGCAGCGTTTCCTTTGCGCAGAATACCGTGCGTGACTACATCGACCATATTAAGAGCAGCGTTGCTTTTGCGCTTGACGGAATGAGAGTCGGCATTGACTGCGCCAACGGTTCAGCTTGCCGCACAGCGGAAAAACTGTTTACCGAGCTGGGTGCGACCTGCCTTATGCTTTCGGACAATCCGAACGGCGTTAATGTAAATGATAACTGCGGTTCCACTCATATGGAAAATTTGATGTCATTTGTAAAAGAGAATAATTTGGATGCCGGTATTGCTTTTGACGGCGACGCCGACCGCTGCCTTGCAGTTGATGAAAAAGGCCAGCTGGTTGACGGGGACTTTTTGATGGCGATTTGCGCGGCGGACCTGAAAAGCCGCGGCAAGCTTGCGAAAAACTCCGCTGTGGGCACAATCATGACAAACATGGGATTTAACCGCTTCTGTGATGAAAACGGAATCAAATTTGCCGCAACAAAGGTCGGCGACCGTTATGTACTGGAGGAAATGCTCCAGGAGGGCTACAATTTTGGCGGCGAGCAAAGCGGCCATATCATTTTCCGCGACTTTGCAACAACCGGTGACGGCGAATTGACGGCCGCACAGCTTTTGAGCATTGTGCACCGCCGGAATGCGAAGCTTTCCAGCCTTGCGACACTGATGACTCGTTACCCGCAGGTTATGGTAAACGTGCAGGTCGGCCCGGAGGGCAAACTTCGTTTCTACACCGATGCCGAGGTCAAAGACGCAATTGAAAAGGCAAAGGAAAAACTCGGCGGCAACGGCCGCATTGTGGTGCGCCCATCCGGCACGGAGCCGCTGCTCCGCGTGATGATTGAGGGCGAAGACCCTGAGTACATCAGCGTGCTTGCAAATTCCGTCGCAGATGTAATGCGTGAAAGACTCGCATAAATACAGATAAATTGTTGAGGTAAGATTTTGAGAGCTGCAAACTGGAAGGATTATGAATTAATCGATACATCGGGCGGGGAAAGACTGGAACGGTGGGGGAATATCCTCCTCATTCGTCCCGACCCGCAGATTATATGGGACACGCCCAAAACCAATCCGCTGTGGAATCAGGCACATGCCCGCTACCAACGCGCGCAAACAGGCGGGGGAAGCTGGCAGGAACTGAAAAAAGTGCCGCCCATGTGGAAAATCGAATACAGCGGGCTGACATTCCAGCTGAAAACCATGGGCTTTAAGCACACGGGTATTTTCCCGGAACAGGCCGTGAACTGGGATTTCGCTATGGAGAAAATCCGAGCGGCGAATCGTCCGGTGAAAGTGCTGAACCTGTTCGGCTACACCGGCGCGGCCACGCTGGCATGCCTAAAAGCCGGAGCGGAGGTTTGCCATGTGGACGCTTCCAAAGGTATGGTCGCATGGGCAAGGGAAAACGCCGCTTCGTCGGGCCTGAGTGACCGCCCGGCACGCTGGCTGGTGGATGACTGCGTGAAATTTGTGCAGCGCGAACAGCGCCGCGGCAATACGTACGACGGCATTATTATGGACCCACCCTCCTACGGGCGCGGCCCCAACGGTGAGGTTTGGAAGCTGGAGGAACAGCTGTATCCGCTTGTGGAATTGTGTGTTCCGGTGCTTTCCGAAAATCCGCTGTTTTTTATATTAAACTCCTACACAACCGGTCTTTCTCCGGCGGTTATGGAATATCTTTTGGGTGTGCTGATTCAGAAAAAATTCGGCGGCCGGGTTTCTTCCGACGAAATCGGATTGCCGGTTACCGAAAGCGGTCTTGTCTTACCGTGCGGCAGCACCGCAATTTGGCAGAGCGGCAACTGATATTGCATGAACGCCGTATTGCAAAGATTCAATAAAGGAAAAAAGGATTAGGGACAAAAATGGATTATATCAAGGTGGAAAATGTAGCGTTTTCATATGATGAGCCGGAACCGGACGAGCAGAGCGGTGAACCCCGCGACGTGCTCCATGACGTATCGCTTGCTGTAAACAAGGGTGAATTTGTGGCGCTTCTGGGCCATAACGGTTCGGGAAAATCCACAATGGCAAAGCTGTTCAATGCTATGCTGCTGCCCAGCGGCGGTAAAGTGTTCGTGGACGGCATGGATACGGTGGACGACAGTATTCTTTATGAAATACGCCGCCGCGTCGGACTGGTTCTGCAAAATCCGGATAATCAGATTGTCGCAAGCGTTGTAGAAGAGGACGTTGCGTTCGGCCCCGAAAATCTGGGCGTGCCGTCCGCCGAAATACGTCAGCGGGTGGATGATGCGCTGAAAGCCGTTGAAATGTATGATTTTCGCTTAAACGCTCCGTACAAGCTGTCCGGCGGGCAGAAGCAGCGGATTGCCATTGCGGGTATTATCGCCATGCAGCCGGACTGTATCGTATTGGACGAACCTACCGCAATGCTTGACCCGCGCGGCCGCACCGAGGTGCTTACCACCATTCAAAAATTGAATCGGGATAAGGGCATTACGATTATTTTAATTACGCATTATATGGATGAAGCCGTGCTGGCCGACCGGGTCATCGTGATGGACAACGGCAATATTTTAACCGAGGGAACGCCGCGGAATGTGTTCTCCCAGGTTGAACTGCTGAAAAAACATCAGCTGGATGTTCCGCAGGCGACCGAGCTGATCTATCGCCTAAAATCGAGCGGATTCGATTTGCCGGACTGCGTGCTGAACATTGAAGAGTGCGTGGCGGCTTTGGAGCCGCTTTTCACTGAATCCGTACCGGCTGAAAGCCGGTAGGTTCGATTAGCGGAATAACACGGTTCAGTTTCATTAAGCGTAGTTAGGAGAAGTATATGCCTATTATCGAAACAAAGGATTTAACATACACATACGGCGAAGGAACCCCGTTTTGCAAAACGGCGGTGGACCATGTGAATATTTCCATTGAACAGGGGGAATTTATCGGCTTAATCGGTCATACCGGGTCGGGCAAATCCACTCTGATTCAACAATTGAACGGCCTTTTGCGCCCGACCGGCGGCACGGTGCTCCTGAATGGCAAGGATATTTGGAAGGAGCCGAAAAAAATCCGCAGTGTGCGGTTTCAGGTCGGCATGGTGTTCCAGTACCCGGAGCATCAGCTTTTTGAAGAAACGGTTCTGAAGGATATCGCCTTCGGCCCCGGCAATATGGGACTGAGCCATCAGGAAATTGAAAAACGCTCCCGTGAAGCGGCGGAGTTTGTCGGACTGAAAGATGACTTGCTGGAAAAAAGCCCGTTTGAACTTTCCGGCGGCGAAAAACGCCGTGTTGCCATCGCGGGGGTAATCGCGATGGACCCCGATGTATTGATTTTGGATGAACCCACGGCGGGGCTTGACCCGCGTGGACGCGACGTGCTCCTGAGCCAGATTGTCAGTTATCATAAAACCCGTCACAATACCGTAATCCTCGTTTCCCACAGCATGGAGGACATTGCCCGAACGGCGGACCGTGTGCTCGTAATGAACTCCAGTCAGGTGGAACTGTTTGACACGACAAAGAATGTGTTTGCACAGGATGAAAGACTGGAAGAAATCGGATTGCGTGTGCCGCAGATTACTAAAATTATGTCTGTTTTAAAAAGTAAGGGCTACCCTGTTGAAACGGTTCTTACGCTTGAGCAGGCAATCAGGCAGATAATGCCGCTGCTGAAAAAAGGAGGCCGGGAAAATGGTTAGGGACATCACACTGGGGCAGTATTTTCCGGGGCATTCCCTGATTCACCGTCTTGACCCGCGCGTCAAAATTGCGCTTACTTTTATCTATATTATCTTTATTTTTATCGCTTCCAATTTTCAGAGCCTGCTGATTATGGTAGCCCTGATTTTTGGGGTTCTGCTCCTTTCGGGCGTACCGCTGAAGCAGTATTTCAAAAGCTTGAAGGCAATTGTATTCGTTGTGCTTTTTACTTCGGTATTAAATCTGTTTTACGGCGGCGGGAAAGTGGTCTGGAGCTGGGGCTTCATCCAGATTACGGCCGGCGGCATTTCCAACGCCATTTTTATTACAATCCGCATTGTAAGCCTGATTTTATTCAGCTCTGTGCTGACTTTCACCACTTCGCCGACTGACCTGACCGACGCACTGGAACGTATTATGAAGCCGCTGAAGCTTCTGCACGTTAAAGTGCATGAAATTGCCATGATGATGACCATTGCGCTGCGTTTTGTGCCGACCCTGCTGGAGGAAACCGACAAGATCATGAGTGCGCAGAAGGCAAGGGGAGCCGACATGGAAAGCGGCGGCTTGATGCAGCGCATCAAAGCGCTGATTCCAATCCTGATTCCGCTTTTTGTTTCCTCATTCCGGCGCGCCTACGACCTTGCCATGGCAATGGAATGCCGCTGCTACCACGGCGGTGAAGGCCGCACGAAAATGAAAGTGCTGCACGCAACGCGAAAGGACGCAGCCGCCGTGGTTTGCACCCTGATGGTTTGTGCTCTGGTGGTTCTGTGCGGTATTTACTTCCCACCCGCTATTCGTTAAAAATTTCTAATTCATTGGCGTTTGGCGCCGAAAGGAGTTTTATGAGAAATTTGCTGCTGACCATCAGTTACGACGGTGCAAATTACCACGGCTGGCAAATACAGCAGAATGCCGTTGCGGTACAGCAGGTTTTTCAGGAAGCGCTCTGTAAAGTGCTCGGCGAAAAACCCGATATCAAAGGATGCAGCCGCACCGATTCCTTTGTACATGCGCGGGAATACTGCATCAGCCTGAAAACAGAGCACACCATTCCGTGCGAACGGCTTGTGGGTGCGCTGAACCATTTTTTACCGGACGACATTGCGGTGTGGAGCTGCCGGGAGGCTGGCCCCGAATTTCACGCGCGTTATTCCTGCACCGGCAAAGAATATGTGTACCAGATTTGGAACAATCCTGTGCGCGACCCGTTTTTACAGCACCGCGCACTGCATTATTGGTATCAGCTTGATTTAGATAAGCTCAATGAGGCCGCCGCCTGCTATTTGGGCGCACATGACTTCACTTCTTTCTGTACACTGGACACCCGCGAGCGCGGCGATATGACGCGCACTGTAACAAGGGCGGAAGTGCGGCGGCAGGGCGACCTTGTTCTTTTTACCGTTGCAGCCGATGGTTTCCTTTATAATATGGTGCGTATTATGGTCGGCACGCTTCTGCGTGTAGCACAGGGGAAGTTGGAGCCGCAGGATGTGGCAAAAGTAATTGAAGCAAAGGACCGTAAGGCAGCGGGGCCGACCGCTCCGCCCTATGGACTGTATTTAAACCGGGTTTTTTACGAGGATGTGAAATCATGAGCAGTGGACAGCGCTTTGACACAGCGGAAATTGATGTTGCAAAATATAAGGCTACAGGGGAGCGCCGCAGGAAGAATCGTGCGAAAAGGCACGAGAGCCGCGTTCCCAGCTGGGTTTACCGGATTATTGTAATTCTGATTCTGTGCGTCGTGAGCATGCTGCTGTGGTTTAACCGCAGTAATTTAACCCCTGCCAATGTGTTGGAATGGGTGCAGACGCAGGTGGTTGGCATCGGCGTAGGTGACGGCTACCCTTATAATATTACTGGCAGCGTGGTATCTCCGGGCAATTTTAAATCGGTGAATAAAGAACTTGTCATGGCTCGGGATACCGAGCTGACCGTTCTCAATTCCACCGCGAAGGAGGTTATCAGCCGTCAGCACAGCTTTTCCAGCCCTGTGATGAAGCTGAACGGCCCAAGAACTCTGATTTATAATCTTGGCGGCAAAGGGTACCGGCTGGAAAGCCAGACCGCAACCCTTGTGAAAGCGGATACTCAGCAGAATATTCTTGCAGGCGCGCTTGCCGCGAACGGGCGCTATGCTCTGGTGACGCAGGCAGATGGCTACTGCGGATGTTTTACAGCGTATACAGCAGACAATCAGGTACTGTTTCAGTACTGGTTTTCTGATTACTATCCGACCGCGGCTGCACTGAATGCGGACGGTACCCGGGCGATTGTGACCGGAGTCTCCGCTAAAGACGGCGGGCTGACCTCGTCGGTGTACCTGCTGGATTTCAGCAATACCAGGACAGTGGAACCGTTGGCCGTTTATCCGGAAAATATGATGCTGGATGCCGCTTTCTGTAACGACGGAACGGCGGTTGCGGTTGGCGACAGGCTGACCGCGGTAATAAACACAAACACACGTAAAAAAGTGGATTATGATTATCAAGGGCTTCAGCTTGCCGCATATGATGTGGATACCGGAAGAACCGTGCTGAGCCTTTCACCTTATAAAGATGCCGCGGACTGTAAACTGGTGGTGCTTGACCAAGCGGGGAAGGCGGCCGTTTCGGTTTCGATTAAACAAAAAGTTAAGTCCGTTTCGCTTTTCGGCGACATTGCAGCCGCGTTGGGCAGCGGGCAGGTGTATTTTTATTCTGCATCAACGGGAAGCGGGCAGGGCAGCTGCAGCGCGGGCAGTGACGCAAAGGCAATTGCCCTTTGCGACGAAAGCTCCGTATATATTTTGGGCGTTTCGGAAGTGCGTCTTGCGAAAAGCAGGTAGCGGCTTGTGCTAAATGGTATTTTGTGCTATATTTACTGGTATAAATAAATGTTAATTCCTAGGAACCGCTGATAAATCGTGCGCATATCCTGTCGGCTTTAACAAGTCACTTGGCATTTGTACACTTTGATGTCGGCAATTCCTTAACTGGAGGAAAAGTGGGTACGTTACTGGATGTAATCTTCTGTATCATCGTTTTATGTTTTATTGTATCCGGTTTTAGAATCGGATTGATCCGCTCGCTGATTGAATTGGTCGGTTATCTTTTTGCGGTTATCGCATCGGTTGTGCTTGCCAATCGGCTTACCGGTTCTGTGTATACCTATTTTTTTAATACGAAAACGGTTAATATGCTTGATTACACAATTGCAAAAGTGATTACAACAGCTGTGATTTTTGTATTGCTTCAGCTTTTGGTTCGGGTTGTTGCCAATGCACTCGATACCATTTTCAAACTTCCGGTTCTTCATCTGGCTAATTCGCTGCTTGGCGGCGTTTTTGGATTGCTCAAAGGTGTTATTGTGGTTTTTTTGCTTTGCGCTGCTCTGCAACTCATGCTTCCCCTGATTATGGCAAAGTATCCGAACATTACACAAAAGGAAATTGGCCGATCATGCATTTATCAATACTCATATGTAAATAATCCTATCTATAGATTGTTTGAGAATCAGACGGAAATTTAGAATGAGGTAATGAGAATGAAAAATTGGAATAAGAATATTAATATACCAAACGCATTGTCTGTTTTACGCATCATTCTAATCGTTCCGTTTGGGGTTTATTTTATACATGACCAAATTGAGCAGGCTGCGGTGGTGCTGATTGTTTCCGGGTTATCGGATATGTTTGACGGTATGATTGCACGCAGGTTTAACCAGTTTACCGAATTGGGGCAAATGCTTGACCCGCTTTCCGACAAGCTTACTCAGGGTGCGGTTGCTGTCTGCCTTGCTGTCAAGCAGCCAGTTTTAATTCCGCTGCTTGGTATCTTTGTTATAAAAGAAATTTTAATGGTCGGTGCAGCCTGTCTTTTAATCAGAAAAAGAAAAAGACCGGGCGGTTCCAAGTGGTACGGTAAGGTTGCTACCATGCTGTTCTACGTTTCCTTTACCATCATCGTCGCGTTAAAGGGAATCTGGGGGATCGAATACCTCTGGGTGACTGTCATGCTGCTTTCCATCACGGCGGCATTCATGATTTACGCGTTTGTCCAATACGCAAAAGTTTTTTTAGCCATCCTTCGTTCAGACGACCCAAGGTACGCCATGAATATGCATGAAGTGATGGATAATAAAAACAAATAAGCCGCAATATCTATTATTTTTAGTAAGAGAAGAGTGAGTTTTGCCCATGATATGTTCAAGATGCCATAAAAGACCGGCGGTTGTATTCATTTCGCCTACGGTCGATTCGAAAGAAAGCCGTGGACTTTGCCTTGTGTGTGCCAAAGAGCTCGGAATAAAACCTGTCAATGATTTAATGGAAAAGATGGGTATTACCGATGATCAAATGGAGGCTATGGAGGCGGAACTCAACGAGCTTATGACAACGAATCCGGAAGATAACGATGAGAACAGTGAAGAAGACGGTTTTGTGCCGGGAGGCGCAGCAACTTTCCCGTTTCTTCAAAATATTTTTTCAGGGAATGATAACAGTACCGAACAGGTACAAGGCGAAACCGCCAAAAAAGAAAAGAAAGAAAAACATAAAACCAAGCGCAAACACCTTGACGCTTACTGTACCAATCTGACTGCAAAAGCAAAGAATGGGGAGATTGACAATATTGTCGGGCGCGAAAAGGAAATTGCACGCGTGGTTCAGATTCTGAGCCGCCGCACAAAGAATAACCCCTGCCTCATCGGTGAGCCCGGCGTTGGCAAAACCGCGGTTGCGGAAGGCCTTGCCCTGCGCATTGCGAACGGGAACGTACCTTCACGGCTGCTGAAAAAGGAAATTCACCTGCTTGACCTTACCGCGCTGGTCGCTGGCACGCAGTTCCGCGGTCAGTTCGAAAGCCGCATTAAGGGGCTTGTGGATGAGGTAAAAGCGGAGGGCAATATCATTCTGTTTATCGACGAGGTGCACAACCTTGTGGGTACAGGGGACGCCGAAGGTTCCATGAATGCCGCCAACATTTTAAAGCCCGCCCTTTCCCGTGGGGAAATTCAGGTAATCGGCGCTACAACCTTTGTGGAATACCGCAAATATATTGAAAAGGACGCCGCTCTGGAACGGCGTTTTCAGCCTGTAACGATTGCAGAGCCTTCCGTTGAGGAAACTGTCGATGTGCTTATGGGCATTAAGTCCTATTATGAAGCTTATCATCGTATCCGCGTGCCGGATGCAATTGTGCGCCGCACGGTCGTGCTTTCGGAGCGCTATATCAACGACCGTTTCCTGCCCGATAAGGCGATTGATCTGCTGGATGAATCCTGTGCCTGTGCCGCGTTGCGCAATGAAACAATGGCAAGCTACGATACGACCAATGCGGAGCTGGAAAAGCTGAGGGAGCAGGAAGAGGAGCAGACTGCGGACGACGCGGAGCCGGATTATGAAAAGCTTGCTGAAATCCGTACGGAGATTTCCCGTTTGGAAGCAAAAAGCAAGGAGCTGGCTCCTGCTGCTTTGGGTTCAGAGGTCGAAGAAAAAGATATCGCGAAGGTGATTGAATTATGGACGGGAATTCCCGCCAGCCGTATTCAGGAAAATGAGCTGAAAAAGCTTTCAGATATTGAAACTACGCTGAATTCTAAAATTATCGGCCAAAAAGAAGCGGTAGCGGCCGTTTCTGCAGCAATTCGCCGTAGCAGGGTGCAAATCAGTCCCCGCCGCCGCCCGGCGTCATTCATCTTTGTCGGCCCGACCGGTGTGGGAAAAACTGAGTTGGTCAAGGTTCTTTCCAAGGAACTGTTTGACACACCGGAAACGCTCATCCGCCTTGATATGTCCGAGTTTATGGAGAAGCATTCCGTGTCGCGTATTATCGGTTCACCGCCGGGTTATGTCGGCTACGACGAAGCCGGTCAGGTGACGGAAAAGGTGCGCCGCCGTCCGTATTCCGTGCTGCTTTTCGATGAGATTGAGAAAGCACACCCGGACGTGATGAATATCCTTCTGCAAATTCTTGACGAGGGCCGTATCACCGACGCGCACGGCCGTACCGTCAATTTTGAAAATACCGTTCTTGTAATGACTTCCAATGCGGGAAGCGAAAAAAAGGAGGGCACGCTTGGTTTTGCCAAAAATGCGACCGACGCAACCCGTGAAAAGGCAATGAAGGCTCTGGCAGACTTCCTGCGCCCCGAATTTTTAAGCCGTGTAGATGAAGTCATTGTATTCCGTACGTTGGCTACAGACGATTTTGAGGCGATTTCGCACCTGATGCTGGATGAGTACGTCAGTACGCTGCAGGAACGCGGGATTAAGCTGCTGTATGACACAAAAGCGACTCATTGGCTGGCCGAACACGCAATCGGCGGCAAAAGCGGCGCCAGGGACCTGCGAAATTTAATCCGCCGTCAGGTGGAGGATAAGATTGCATCGCTGATTGTAGAAAATCATGATGAAAAGATTGTCGGTATTTCGGTCACTGCAGATGAAACCGGCGTCAAGTTGGATGTTCTAAAATAAATATTTTTAGATTGGCTGGTAAAGATAAAATTTATCATTGACATTTGCCACTGGACTGTGCTACAATAATAGCCGTCGCTAAAATGCGAGTGTAGTTCAGTGGTAGAACTCCAGCCTTCCAAGCTGGTCGTGTGGGTTCGATTCCCATCACTCGCTCCATGTGTAAATCTGCGCCAATAGCTCAGCTGGATAGAGCAACTGCCTTCTAAGCAGTAGGTCAGGGGTTCGAGTCCCTTTTGGCGCGCCATATATGGTGGATGTAGCTTAGCCGGTTAAAGCGCCAGTCTGTGGCACTGGAGATCGTGGGTTCGAATCCCATCTTCCACCCCATATAAAAAGTGGCGTAGGACAGGCAACTGTTCTACGCATGACATTGGGCTGTAGCCAAGGGGTAAGGCAACGGACTTTGACTCCGTCATTCCGTAGGTTCAAATCCTGCCAGCCCAGCCAAGTTAAGCCTGTCTTCGGGCTTCCGTTCGCGGACAGGCATTTTTTTGTTGACAACAGCACTTCATGCTGATATAATAGACAAGTTGTTATGAATCATTAGCTCAGTCGGTAGAGCACTTGACTTTTAATCAAGGTGTCCGGGGTTCGAATCCCCGATGGTTCACCAATTAAGATAAATTAGGAGAAAAAGGTTGCCTTTTTCTCCTTTTTATCAAATAATTATATATTTAACTAATTAAATACATAATTATTTGATAACATAAGAAAGTCCTATGTTACCAAATACTAGGTATGTGTTTCAACAAAGGATTGCCGGCAAGCAATCACATTGGTATAAGTTTTATTATCCAGTTCATTCGAGAACCTGTCCAATGCAGTAATGCGTTCAAGACAGAAGTATCATTGTAACTTGTTTGGCTCATCGCCATCAATCAGCCATGATTGAGTTTAGCAGGCAGTTTGTCGCAAATGCGCCTGTGCTAAATGGCTATGCGGGTTCTTATGGTTCCACCCCAAACGAGTAAAGTCTTTGTGCTACACTATGATTTCTGCAATCGCGGTAACGATTGTTATGAAATATTTATCCAGGTGCGCCAACCTCGCGTATCAGCTTTGAAGCTGTATTAAGAGGTACACAATGTTTATCATTGTGGAACATTTAGTGAAAAAACAAAGTCTGCACCCTCACTGTCCAATAAGGGCACAGACTCTTGACATGTATCCGAAATACGTGCTAGAATAGCAACGCATAAACGGCATTCACAAGTCATATGGGTCTGTTACACCCTTATGGCGCATGGAAGCTAATCGTTTCGAACGCGGTTGGCTTCCTATGGATGCTATTTTGTTATCCACAAACGCATTATATTACAGGGAATTAAAAAATGCAAGAAAATATTTACAATTCGTTCATTGGTCGGGAGTATTCTCGGCCCTTTTTTTATAAATTGGAAGCTGGGAACAGTGCCGATTCTGGCCATGTTTCTTCTTTGCTTACGCAGCACGATTCGAGATGTTAGTATGCTGAGTTGTTCCACGCTGGCGCATACTTAATTTTTTTCGGCTCATTGTTATTTCATCATGTAATGCAGACCGCCACAATGAATGAATGATGACGATGAGTACAATAGCGAGGGTGAGAAAGAGCAATGGAGAGTCCGGCGCTATTTCCACAGCTGTAAATAAAATCGTGATAGATACGGTTATAAGCATTAACTTGATAAAATAAGCACATTTGATAATCATTTTATACACTCCTTCGATTTATCTTATGTGCCTACTATACACTAATTATAGTGCATAGTCAACTAGAAATATGCACAAATAACAGAGTATAGCATTGTGAGAATATACTCTATTATTTGTGCATTAGTTATTGTATACTTGTTTCTGAAATGGGGGGGAGCTATTGCCAATTAAGTTTAACAAACTCTTTGACGTGATGAAAGAGAAAAAACTTACTACTTATAAAATCCGGAAAGATAATATTATTGGGCAGGCAACCTTGCAAAGTCTACGTAATAACGAGCCAGTGAGCACTGAAACAATCGCTATTTTATGTAAATCCTTAGATTGTCAACCAGGAGATATTATGGAGTTTATCGAAGATTCTTAGTATAAAGACACAACTACATTCGAGAATGCGGTTGTGTCTTTATTTGCTCTATTTAACATGCATTGATTTAATTCGCATGATTTTTCTTTTCGGCTTATCTTCAAGCACGGACATTTGTTCATGAAGAAATTTTGTTTCTGCATCTGCGTATGTATCCATAGTGAACCCAACATTTCTATGTCCTAATATCTTTGACAACGCTTTATAATCTGCTTTATTTTCAACCATTCTGGTCGCAAAAGAATGCCGATATACATGATTTGTGACACTTTCTATACCCGTTTCTTTCCTTAGACGGTCATACAGTTTTCTTAACACGGTTTTTGATACAGGACGTTTTATTGTTGATGTAAAAATGAAGTCGCAAATATGCTCTTGACTGTCGATAATATTTTTTGCTGTTGAGATAAGCGGGACGATCCTTACTCCGTTCTTTGTCTTACTTTTGCGGATATAAATTTCACCTAACTTACAATCATAATCACTCCATTTGAGATTCCTTAATTCGCAAGCTCGAAGGCCAGTATCTAACATAAAGATAGCAAGATGGCCCAAAATATCATTGTTTGCAGCTTCCTTGACTTTTTTTTCTTCCTCACGGGTCAGCGCATGTACCTCTTTTTCCGAAGCATCCGGAATTGTAAGGGCTGAAGCCGGATTACTTATACATTTATGATTCCGGATTGCCGCATTGAATGCGCAATTGAACACAATCCTCATTTTTTTGAGGGTGGATTTTGAATAGCTTGCAGCACATTCATTTAATAACTTTTGTAAATAGAGCTCGTCTATATCAGCTAGTTCTAGTTTACATAACTCATTACGCTTTTTTAAGATCATAATGATAATAAACTTGTAACATTGATATGTGTTTTCTTTTCTGCAGGGCTTAACGTATACCTCTAACCATTCATTGAGCCAATTCTTTACTGTGATTTGCATTTTTTAAAATGCCTCCTTAAAATATTAGTACGACGATTTGAAGATCAGGTAAGATTGTAGACAATTCTATCCAGTTTATCAACTTGTCGTAAGAAGAGCTCCGTTAAATAGCAAAAAGGAGGGTTGACCTTCCTCTTTTACTTTCTTAAGGTTAGAAGCATTCCGTCTTTTATTCCAAGCAGGAATATAATATCGCCACGATTTAATTTGTTTCGTCTTACCCATCCTGCTGGTCGAGGTGTAAGGCCGACATGAATAGAAATGGTCTCTTTCTTCGTATACAGGGTACCATTTCCTGGAAGAGGGCGGTAAAACAGATCGTGTTCTGATTTGGTAAGTAGCAGTCTATCCTTCTTTTCAGAGATTCCGTAATACCGCAGATATTCCTTGGGGATATAAACCTGATTTCCCCCGAATATTTTCAGTGGAAATCCAACAATTTTTCCTACGTTCAGCATAGTTTCATTTTCCTTTCAGATATCCGCTGACGGACTTTTTGGACGGTCAGACAGACTAAAAGACAATCCTCTGTGGCAACTAAAAAAACATGACTTCCGACTTCTACCTCGTTGCTATGAACCCAATTCATCGGGAGGTTAAATCTGCCGATGCTGACTTCTTTCTTTATTCCACCTGGAACGGAAGCATTATTAGAAAAGATTTGTAACCGATTCCGGTTAATCAAAACCAGCACGGACCCAGTTTCTGGAATATTGAGAAGATTCCGCAGGCTTTTATCAATAACGATCCTATGCCTTGCTGATACAATGGCCGGAAGGCCTATAATCTCATTCATGAGTCTATTCTCCTTAAAATTTGTTAAATTGCTGGTTTTAAAGCAGGGAAAAAGGGATTATCGCTACGTGACTATCCTGTATCGTGAGAACTATATGCAAGACATTTGTGTTTTCCTGCAGGCTTTAAATAAATATGCGCTAATATACTCTTAGCTAACTTAGATATTAATTCTTCTTTTCTCTGCTTTAACGTAGCCTTCATTCTGGATATAGTTCCATGGGGTGTCACCGGTGACATGGGGGAGGGTGTCAAAAAGGGTAAAATCGAATAGAGAAGTCTTATTTTGATGCTTACTGTATTGTCCTGTTTTCTATCGATTTTTGGTATCCTGTCGATTTTACTAGGCAATGCAGATTTGAGTACATACAGATTTACGCTTGTCCCATTGTTGCCGCAGGTTCCCATACGGGATTGTGGAAGTACCTCAAGCAAGTCGGCTTGGCAAAGTCTTTTGATCGCGCGGGAGACAGTTGAGATGCTGATCCTGCAGTCAGATGCAATATTCCTTTTTGATGGTAGGCATTGAGCATCTTTTCCGGCGCGGAATGAAAGATAAGAATATACTTTTAGCTCGTTTGGTGACAAATTCACATGAAAAACAGAGGAGTGACATCTAAATAAGCGTAGCTTTCTCTGAAAGCTCTCACAAGGCACTTTAACATAATGGTGGAGGCAATCAGCCCTTCTGCAGCTTCATAGAAGAATGAATTCTGTCCTCCGCCATCGAACCCCTCCATTCGTACAATCGTTTTGGCTGTGATCTTTGCGTAGCGTTCAGATCTGGCCTTGTCCATCAGTTTGCCATTTTGTTGATACAAGTCCATGTACTTATTGACAAGATGCAGTAAATTGTACCCATTGCTACGTGTAGGGTTACGCAAGTCAATGATATAGGGAATGTAGTTATAATACTTCTGTGCTATTCCGGCATAGTCACGAAATGCGTCTCCTTTGGTATCGGTGCAAAGGAAGCTGAATCCACAGGCGCAGGTCAGTTCCATGTTGGGATACGCGCAGCACGTGGTTTTACCGGCACCGGGAGGACTCACGAGAATTGTGTGGCTGTCTGAGGTATCAACTCTTGCTTGTACATGGTGTTTGGTACCTAAGCACCCCAAAACTGTGCAGCCTTCTAACCCTTGTGGTAAATTGATGCCTTTGCGCCACTTGTACGGCTCGAATGGGATAACCTGATATGTTTCGTTGATTTCTTTCTGTGTTGCCCATCGCGCTGTTCCATATTGACCGTCACCGACTGGTCGCGATTTAATATTCAGCGTTCCCTGACGGACATCCAGAATAATAACGAAGATGATACAGACGAATGCGATTAAAGCAATGATAAATGCGGTTGTACTTGACATAAACTTACCTCCTAAAAAATTGTATAAAAAAGCACCCTCGAAAGGGTGCTAAAACTGACTAATTGAATATTCAATTGTATTTAATTCTAGGCCTTTTCCTGTAATATCTTCAAAAAGTCTTCCGGAGTTTTCCCACTGGCTTTGACAGCCTCGAATAATGCTACCATTTGCTCTTTTTCTTTGTGTTCCATAAGAATCTTTCTTTTCTCTTTTGCTTCTGAAATCTTCTGTTTGTATTCCTCGATTTCAGTATCAATATCCGCAATTTGTTCATCTACCGTTTTTACCTGGGCTACTTTACGACCACGTGGCATAATTATCACTCCAATCTTTTTATTTCTTTTATTATATCGGTATAAATAATAAGTAATACCGATTTTTAAATAGGCAGAAGGAGGTTTACTCGGTTTTGTCCCCAATTACTGGTCTTATACGAAGTTGGGAATGCTACATGAACTGTGTATTATGATCATCTTATGCGGATAAAAGGTTCTTCAATTTTTGAGTTAAGCAGCTCTGAGTAAGCTTTAACTTTGCGAAATGTGTTTCCCATCATTTCACACCTGCGATATTCTCGCAGCTTATCAATATCAAATTCTGCAATAAAGATACTGTCTGTAAAAGCATCTCCCATAAAAATCGTGTTATCAACGCAATTTCCGTTATCATCCCAGCATATCGGTGAGAAGGCACAAGAGCAGCCTGCATTTTGCCCCGGGGGATTCGCCATAACTACACCAACCATGTTCTCATATGCACGAGTAGACAAAGCCTGTACCCTTGGTGCCATTGCTGTGCAGTCGTTGGGTGCTAAAATGATTTCAGCCCCTTTCATCATTAACATTCTGGCACTTTCCGGATATTCTCTGTCATAGCATATCATGATTCCGATCTTTATACCGTCAAAAGCACACACGAAAAACTCATTTCCGCTTTCTAGACAAGCTTCATCTGCAAAATCACAAGTATGCACTTTGCTGTATTTCATGATGATATTACCTGTCTTATCAATTAGGAAAGCAGTGTTTTGTGGTTTTTGAATTCCTTTTGTCAGAGCAGTCAATACAATCCCAATATTTAATTCATTTGCTTTGATACAGAACTGCTTTATAAACTCGCTGGAATCATTTAACGCATCTTCATTTTCAATAGGTAATTCATATCCCGTAATGAAACACTCGGGAAATAAAACAATATCTGCATTCATACATTTAGCCTGTTCGACAATAGAAAGTCCGTCTTCTGTGTTGATTGCACAATCAGTGCTTTTATATTTATGCTGAACAACCGCCACTTTAAATTCTTTCTGCAATAATGTCACCACCTATTATAAATATCGCTAAGTTTGTTTAACTTCACATTATCAAACGCAAAGGAATGATTCAAAATTTAACGAATAATTCTGGTCTTATGCGAAGTTCAACGAGGTCTACAAACATCGTATTATCTAAATAACAAGTTATCCTGAGGCTTAATGTAAATAGGTACTGTATGCTCCTCTTTTAATGATCACTTGATCAGTTTTCTCTTGCGCCCTTCATCGACAGCAAGCATCCTTGTTGAAACACCGAGCTTCCCAAAGATATTCAGTACATGCGTTTTAACGGTAGCCTGTGAAATGCACAGCTTTTCCGCAATTTCTCTGTTTGTAATTCCCAGTGCCAGCTCTGCTAAAATATCAAGTTCACGCGCGGATAGAATTTCCTGTTCCTTTGACGCAGCCGAGGTTTTACTGCAAATGGCGATGGCGTCGCGCACAAAGGCTGATTCCGCAGAACTCAGGCCGTTTATACCGGTGTCCTGCGCGTTTAACTCGCACAGCAAAGGTAAAAGGATATGTCGTTCAAGATAAAACGGCATAAGAATACGGTTTTCATATGCATAATAGACAGCTTCGCGCAGTAGGTTCTTTATTTGACGTTGCTGCTCAGGCATTTTCGGACATTGCGACAGCATGAAAATCTTCAGCAAACCGGCTTCAACAAGCCGCAGATAATTTTTATGAGTGCGTGTAAAGACTAGCACCTCTTCAGTTTCATTCAGCGCGTCTGTGATTTCCCCGCGACCAAAGATAAGGCGGGCACGTAAAAGTCTCATATAAGGCTGAGATTTGTAATTATTTGCAGTTTTTAATTCCTCAATAAATTTTACAGCAAGTTCTGGTTTAAGCAGTCCTTCGCAGTCAAGTTCGTGGACAAGCCGGGCCAGATTGAGCACGCTGAAAGACGGATATTCCGATAATATACCGTCAACATAAGCAGCTCCGGCATCTGCCTCTCCGTTTAGAAATTTCATTTCCGCTACATGATAAGTTAATGTCATGTTAATCAAGTCGACACGGATGTGTCGTTCCTCTGAAATTTGCTGGGAATGCTGAAGCGCCTCAAGCGCTTTGTCGAGTTCCATGCGCCGCATATAGACCCCTGTGAGGCCAACATAAAAGTTTATTCCTATTCCTGATATCATCGACGGAGATTTCAATAGCTCCATCGCCTTCGTGTAACATTCAAGGCTTTCGTTAAGACGTCCCGTTTCCTCGTAGAGCTGAGCTTTTTCATTAAAAGCGAAAATTTCAACAAAGATATTCGCGCCGGCGCAGGTTTTATCCGCTTGATCGATGCAGTTCTCGGCCTCTTTATATTGCATATGCTCAGTAAGCGCAGCTGCATTTTGAACTAGAATCATAGCCTTTGACACCGGCCCGAAATGAAGCCCGTCTATTTGCAGTGCGGTCAAAGTGCGATAATTCGGCAGGATAGCCTCATCCTTTGATACATAAGCCTCAGCAAACTGCATCACACGGAAAACGTCAGTGCCGCCATAGCATTCTCTGAACTTTTCGTAAAGCACGCGGCAGCGCTCAATATCAAGGCGGCCAAGGTTATACATAAAACACTGTGCGGCAAGGTCGGCATCCTCAATCAACTGGTGAAGCGGTACCTTATCAAGGTAGCACCACGCCTCGATGCTGCCCCCCCTTGTGTGCGCTACGCGCATGACATTTTCATAGTCACCCGCCATGCAGAGTTCACGCATCGCTTCCTCAGGATTCCCCCGCTGCTCAAAGGCCGTTACAGATTTTGTGAGAAGCGCGTTTTTGCGTTCCTCCGGCAGGCGTGAGAATTGCTGTACCAGATATTCGGAAAGAATGTTATGATAGCGGTAAACACTGTTTTGTTCGTCAATGCAGATGATAAAAAGGTTTTTTTGGGTAAGCCCCTCAATCATCAGCTCGAAATCAGCCAGTAAAAAGCCATCAAAAATCTGTGCGCAGATACCGGCATCGAAATAGGCCAAGTACCCGGTTCCTATAAGAAAACTACGTTCGCTTTGCGTCAGCGACTCAAAGATTTCGCGGGTAAGGTATTCGGCCGCAATACCTCCACCTGCATGCAACAGGATTCCTGATTTTTTACCTGCAGTCCCGGCCGCAGCAGCCAGCTGCAGGCCTCCGATCCACCCCTCGGCGTAGGTATTAAGCCGGGTCAGCTCTTCATCACTTTTGTTAAGTTTTAGTGTTTGTTTTAAAAAGCTCATGCCCTCTTCCGGTGAAAGCTGCATCTGCTGTCCGTCTATAAACATCAGGCGGCCGGAAACAGCGAGAGAACCCAAATATACGGGCGGATCCTCACGGGAAAGCATAAACAGATGCAAATTTTCAGGCATTGCTCCTATGAAAAATTCCAATGTATGCATTAGTGCCGCGTCGCCGATGCAGTGAACATCGTCGAGTACAACATAATAGTCCTCTTCACCGCAAAGTTGATTAATGAGCATGGTCAGCAGGTTCTCCATATGAGAAACATCAAAGTTTGAACGCAAAAGCGTAAGAAAGCTATCGTCATTCTCTAAAAATGCACTGGCGGCTGCGACAAAGTAGCACCAGAAGGAATAGACATTCGAATTAGAGGCGTCAAGCGAAAACCACCCTATATTTTTAAGCCCGGTGTCACGAATAAAGGATGACAGCAGTGTGGTTTTTCCTGTTCCGGCACCGCCGCGCACAAAGATGACGCCCATGTCTTCGCAGTGTGAAAGCTGATCAAACAGCGCCTGGCGCACCACATAGTTACGGCGCGGAACCGGTATTTTAAGTTTTGTGGATAGCAGCAGCGCGTCTGATGAAGTGTTCATAATAAGCCACCTGTACTGTAAATTGATATCTTGATTCTACCCCTACCGCGCTACATTTGCAACATATGTTATACTGCTCTTCGATAGAAATAGTCAAAAAATCAAGTAATTCTCATCCGTAGAAGAATAGTATTAGACCCGTTTGACATACATTCGGCCCAGAGCCGTACAGGAAATCACAAATAGGACAAGTGCAACAGCAATGACATATAGAATTGACCATACATGCTGTGCGCCGTTGCCGTCCTGCAAGTGCTGCGCAAAGTCCATCAGTTCCTTTTGCGGCAGCAGCTTTACTATTTGATCCAGTACAGAATTATTTTTGCTAAAAGAATAAAAACCGCCTGCGAGAATTGATGTCAGCACAGTGACAGAATTGCCAAGCATGTTGGCATTGTCAGGCTTTTTGATAAAGGTATGCAGCAACAGTGCGAAAGAAATACCCAAAAAGTCAAGTACGACCATGAGACCCGCGTATTGTAAAAGTGAAAAACCGATATTCCAGCCGCACCACTTGAGCACGGCAAGCATAACAAAAGCAGGGATTAGAAATGACAAACAATAGGCGCAGTGTGCGGCAAGATACCACCTGAATGAAGCCGGTGACGCAGCGATGCGATGCAATTGCCCTTGCTCTTTGTCGTCGGCAAAGGCAAACAGGTTTGAGAAAGCAATCATCAGCAAAAACATCATCATAAAGCCGATAATGTTTACCCCGGCTCCCCGTTCTGCTTTACTGTCCGCAACATGTGCATCCGGGTTTCTCAAAAGAAAAGCAATCATATTTTTAAAATCATTGCTGTGCAGGGTTTCTATGTCATAACCGCCATTTGCATTGACCGAAACAAAAGCGTCATATTTTTGCTTTACAAGGTCTGAATGCGGCGGCTTTTCTGACAAAACAGCGATATCCAATTGTTTGGAGCTTTTAGGCAACGCCATTGTGCTGCTCTGTGTTATAAGCGCCACATGCCCTTTTACCTGCTGCAAACCTGTAACATAAACGGCCAGTATGATCGTCAGCAGCGTTATGACTGTCATTAAGATGATTGGGGCTAAGCGCGGTATAGTTCGTAGAAAGTTATTTTTAAGTACATTAAAAAAGGTTCTCATAGATAATCCTCCGTCCTGAAAAACAATCGGCAGCCCAGCACAAGCAGTGCCGAAATAATAATTCCGCCTATCATGACAGGCCAAAAATAAATCAGGCTGTTGTCACAGGCAAGGGCGAAAAATGCATCGTTGAGCCACTTTACCGGTGACAGGCGCGAAGCAAAGGCGATCGCGCTACCCATCCCGTCAAGTGAAAAGAAGGTACCGCCCAAAAAGCAGAGAATACTGATTACATTGCTCAGCAACATGCTGGTGGTTTCTTCACATTTAAAGATACAGCAAAAGAAAATCCCCAAAGCTGCCGCCGCAAATTCAATGGGTGCCATGAGCAGTATAAAATAAGCAGGATTGCTACCTAATGACACATGCAGTGTAGGACATAGGATAAGCATCAGTAAAAGATGAAGGCTGTAGTCAAAAATAAACGAGGACAAAATCTTTGAAAAATAAATTGGGAATGCACCGACCGGCGAATAGATAATGCGCAGGTTCGGTCGCTTGATATCACGTTCCATAAAGCAGTTGGAAGCGGTCATCGCGCCATTTAGCATTCCATATATAACGAAAGAAACAGCATAATATTCGTATGCATCCTTGATGTCGGCATAACTTCCACTGCACAGAAAACCCATAATAAGAATCAGAATCGCCGCAAAAATAGTGTTATACCCGACAAGAACCGGGTTTTTGAAAAGATTTATTATATCCATTTTAAAAATTGCAAGAAAACGTCGCATCGTTATTCCCCCTTTATCAGTCGCGCAGTTTGCGGCCTGTAAGCTTCAAAAACACCATTTCAAGGCTTGCTGCCTCACTTGTGATATTGCGTATTTTTTCCCCGCGGTCGCTGATCAGCGCAATAATGCGGTCGAGGTTTTCCACCCCCTTGAGAGAAGTTATTTCAATCGTTTCCCCGTCAGCTTTCACCGACTTCACACCCTCCACAGCGTAAAAATCATCGGCAGGAATTTTACCGTTTTCTTCCACTTCGATAGTATAACGTTTTTCATTCTCAATACTCTCTTTGAGTGATTCCTTCGTACCTTCGGCTATGATGGTACCGTGATCCATGATAATGATGCGCGACGAGATTGTCTCGACCTCTTCCATGTAGTGAGTCGTGTAAATGACGGTCATTCCGCCGTCACGTAACTTTTTGATTGAGTCAAGTATATGATTACGGCTCTGCGGGTCAATTCCCACGGTAGGCTCATCCATGATTACGAGCTCAGGATGGTGGGCGATTGCGCAGGCAATGTTAAGTCGGCGTTTCATACCGCCTGAAAAAGTCTTTACTTTGTCATTTCGACGGTCATCAAGCCCCGCAAAAGCTAGCGCCTCGTTGACCGCTTTTGTGAGTGCAGCTCCGTGCAATCCATACAGAGAGGCAAAAAATATCAGGTTGCGCTCGGCGCTCAGTTCTTCATAAAGAGCAATATCCTGCGGCACAATGCCAAGTGACTGCTTGTAAGCACGCAGCTTACGGCCGATTTTGTCCCCTTTAAAGCAAATTTCGCCGCCGTCACTGCCCAGCGCTGCTGTGAGTATATTGATGGTGGTGCTTTTGCCCGCGCCGTTTGGGCCAAGTATGCACAGTACTTCTCCGTGGTGCACTTCAAAACTAATCTCTTTGAGTACCTTGTTTTCCTTAAAACTCTTCGATAAGTTTTTCACTGTTAATAAGTTTTCCATTTGAATCATCTCCTGTATCTCATAATACAGGATTCGTACGTATAAGCCATCAACCGTTCGGTTGATTTAAGCGGTTGATTTTTACTATTTATTTTTTGCAATTACGTTACAGATAAAAATCACCAGCAAATTTGGCAAAGTCAAATTTGCTGGTGATTAACTAATCTTTTCTTTATTATAAAGTATCATATGATGTAATCTGATGTTTATTCTCGTTTTCAAAACACACATTTCTGGTCTAATACGCAGTTCAGATCGTGCTCTGAGCTGCATGTAATATGGATAAAGCGACATTCGAAATAGGAAATGAAATGCCCATTGTTCTCATACTATTCGCCTGTTCTTTTTGTCGTATATCATAATGGTTACAATTGAAACAAGGACAATCACAGCATTTGCGGCAATGGTTCCCCCCCAAGTCATAGTCATGGTGCCAAAGATAGGGGATGCAGCATTGAACATGGTGTGGAATAATACGCACATAAACACACGGCCTTTTCCTGATATTCTGTAGATTGCTCCGTTGAAAAACCGAAACGCCATGAGTTGAACTGCAAACATCCCAAAGTTAATGAGTCCCACCTCGTGATTCGTCCCTGGAATGAAAAAGAGAGGAATATGCCATAAAATCCAAACGATTCCAACAAAAACAGAAGATAAAACAAAGCCATATTTTTTATCAAGTTCAGGCTGCAATATGTACATCCATCCAGCTTCCTCCAAGCCACCGATAATAAGACCACCAGGCAGGGAAAGGAAGAACGTATAAAATGGAAGTCCTATTTCCGTACGGCCTGAAACTGCAAGATGTATCAAAAAATACAGTGCAAGCCCTGCAACAACGAACAAATATAGAAATATGTTATTTTTAATGTAAAAAACAGTTTTCAACCATTCCTTAAAATTTGCAATTTTGTTATTTTTTTTAAGAACGATATATGAAGCAATAGCGGGCGATAAAATATAAATTGCAAAAGGAACATTCATTACGAATTGCTGTAACGAGTTAACCCAATTGTAAACCGTATATCCGAATTGCCCAATAGCAATCAAAGCACCTGACACAAGATAGGCTATGCAAAATGTCAGCATCGTAAATTGTACTGTGATTTTTTTGTCTGTCACTATTTCTTTCCCTCACTTCTTGAAGTATATTAAATTCCAATAGACGGACGCTTTGACTTATAATCACCTAATGTTTACTTGTTCAAAGTTTCACTCCGCACAAAATATAAATAATCAGATGGTGGTCTCAAGATCATCATAAACATAATCCTGCTAATAAAAGTCAAGAAAAAATTTTAAAAATATGTGAT
>CAUQPM010000015.1:0-56868 GCA_963520015.1 uncultured Oscillospiraceae bacterium | reverse complement strand
ATCACCAAGTCCCTAAATTAATTTTGAAGCGTACGTTTTCACACAGTCTGGAGCAAAATGAGAAACCCGGATCGAAACGCAAACTTCGCATTATGTTGATTAAACGCAGCTCCGAGAACTCTTCGAACTTCATATAAAACCAAAACTATTAAGGTGGTAAAATAAATATGAGCATAGTCATTAGAAAAGCAACGATGGATGACTACATAGGATTGTGTTTCATTTATTCAGAACTTGATGAATTCCATCGAGAAAGTCATCAAGAACTTTTTGATAAACCCAGAATTGCTGGTAGGACGCAAGAATATATATCTGAACTGATAAACAGTGATAACACTCTTTTATTAGCGGCAGAAAAGGATCATGAGATTGTTGGTTTACTTGAAATTTGTATAACAGAGTCGTCAGATTTTCCCGTAAATAAAAGACGGAAATGGATTCAAATCGATAGTCTTGCAGTTAAATCAGGTGTTCAAAACTGCAATATAGGATCATTACTTTTAGAGAAGGCAAAAGAGTGGGCAAAGGCTAATAACATTGATAGAATTGAACTAAAGGTCTATTCGTTCAATTTAAATGCGATACAATTTTATACTAAAAAGGGATTTTCGGAATTAAGTAGAACAATGTTTCTGGATTTATAATATGCTACGAAGTTCAGAGCTCCCTTTGAACTTCGTAATAGACCAGCAACCGACAAGTTCACCCCGAATTACCCACTTGAAATAGGCTATTGACGGCATGACCGGCTAGTCATATAATGTGACTAGCCGGTCATGCCGCGTATCTGTTACATGGTTTGGATTTCAAAGGATTTCATTGAGAGGATGGAGATAATGCCAAAGGGTACCTTTTTTCATCTGAGTGGAGAAAAACAGGAGAATATAGTAAGAGCTGCTGTAAGCGAATTTCTAAAGTGTGGATTTGAAAAGGGGAATATAGGAAATATAGCTAAGAGCGCTGGAGTGGCAAAAGGGAGTATGTATCAATACTTTGAAGATAAAAGGGAATTGTTCATATACTCGGTACACTGGACTAGTAATTATTTTTTCAAAAAATTTAATTACTACAATATATCAAATGATATGGATATTTTTGATTATATTTTTCAAAGCTCAAGACTGGTGCTGCAGCAAATCAGAGAAGAGAAAGATCTTGCAATTTTCATACAGGATGTTTTTGTCGGAAGATACATCAACATGACTGATGAATCGATAAACGTCATGCTAAAAGCTGCGGATGAATATGTTCTAAAGCTGATCCAGGAAGGAAAGAAAAACGGCAGTATAAGAAAAGATATGGATGACAGAATACTTTGCCTGTTTTTGACCAGTGCTACCTTAAAAATAAAGGAGGATATCCTTAATAAGGCAAGAACCTTTGGAATAAATATCACAGATAAACGAATGGATCTATACGAAAGTGATATTAAAGCCATGTTGGATCTCTTAAAAAATGGAATGGGCAACCCCATTAGTTCCATGGACGGTTGAATTGAATTTAAGGAGGAATCTATTATGGCAAAAGCAGCAGCTAAAACGGGAGCGGGTCCGACAGCGCTGGTCGCTATCGAACAATATTTTCCTAAGAAAGAACGCATCATTGAGGATGATTTGGCCTGTAAAATACTACCGTCCGGCAGAGCCTTTTTATGGTTTGCTCAATTTAGTTCAATAAGGGATTGGATAATCAATGCAAGTGACAAAGACTCTCCAGGCATGTGGAGCTGCATGATATGTAGAAAGAGATATATCGATGAAAAAATAAAAGAATCGAGCGGTCAGATAGAAGCAGTAGTAAATCTCGGAGCTGGATATGATACACGCGCATATCGATTACCGACACTTTCTAATATACCTGTTTGGGAACTTGACCAGCCTGAAACTGTTAAATCTAAGAAGTCCAGACTTAGCAAAATTTTTGGTAAAATACCGTCCCATGTTAAACTTGTAGCGATAGACTTTGACCACGAGAAGCTTGAAAATGTGTTAAAGTCACACGGTTACTCTCCGGACAAGCGCACATTTTTTATATGGGAGGCCGTCACTCAGTACCTAACACTGGCAGGTATCAGGACTACCTTTGATTTTCTGTCCAAAGCTGCACAAGGCAGCCGCCTTGCTTTCACATATGTCCGCAAGGATTTTCTCGAAGGGCGTACTATGTATGGCTGGGAAAAGTTTTACAAAAAGTTCGTAGTAAAGGATAAGACATGGATTTTCGGCATGGAGCCGGAAGCGTGGCCGGACTTTCTAAAAGCGTACGGCTGGCAGGTAATACAGGATATAAGTTACGATGAACTGGTCGAGAAATATGTGAACCCTACTGGTCGAAAACTTACCTCTACGCCGATTGAACGAATTGTTTACGCAGAAAAGTTGTGATGGTTAGTCAACGTATAGTCATTAATTTAATTATACGCAGTTCGGAAAGCCTTTCCGAACTGCGTATAAGACCAGCTATCCGCAATTTGATCAAATTCTACCGTAAAATGAATAAAAAGTACTAAAAATAAGTAAGCTAGGTCAACATTTAGATTATTAGTTTAATAGGAGAATATATTATGATAAAATTACAGCAAATTACATGGGATATGTTTGGGGAATTCAAAAATTTAGAAGTAGATGAAAGTCAGCGCCAATATGTTACAACGAGTTTATTCAGTCTTGCGGAAGCATATATGAATGTTTCAAATAAGATTTCTGATGCTATTATAAATGTAATTTATGATGATAAAGCGATGATAGGGTATGTTCTTATATACTATAAGAAAGATGGCGAAAATAGTTATTATGACCTGCACAGATATATGATAGATCAACATTTTCAAGGGAAAGGATACGGTAAGAAATCGTTCCAAGTAATTATGGAATATATTAAAACACTACCATTAGGAATCGCAAAGAAAGTCATTTTAGAATATATGCCAAAGAATGAGGTGGCTAAATATATTTATCATAGTTACGGGTTTCAAGATACGGAAGAATATAATCGTTTCGGAGAAGTGAAAACAGAATACTATTTATAGATGACGTGAGATTATGAGCCACCCTCTTATAAGATCAGAAATCATTACCCCCTATTCTTTATCAATCAAACCAACCATTGATATTATTGGTCACTCCATAGATTATTATAGGAACTAACAAAGCAAATTCGAGGTGCTGAAAAGGGCAGCATTGTAGTCAGGTCAATGTTTGAACATGGTTTTACGAAAATTGCTATTAGAGTGTAGCAAATAATTATAATACGAAGTTCAAAGTTATCTCTGAACTTCGCATAAGACCAGCAACAGACTGTTTAGCTCCTATCCCCTACCTCATATCATCCATTAATTTGGCATAACTAATAGTAGACAAGCTATTAAAGCAATAGCACGAAGCTAGGGCAACTACCTATTTTAGCAATAAGGGGAAACTCACGAAACATAATAAGAACTGATATGTTCCCAGAACACACCACGTTGAAATGATAATAATGATGATGAATAGTGGTTAAATCGAGGCAAAAAAGTGCAAATTTTGGCCCGATTTTTTGGTCGTTTTCATAGTTGACAAAGGGGTAAATTTTCTGAAATATTTCATTAAGAGGGAGAGTTTAGTGATGAAACGAGGATTAACAGGGATACTTTTGACATTTGTTCTGGTTCTATCAGGCTGCAGCGGGAGACAGCCTGATAACACGGATAAAACGAACGAGAATACGGCGGCTGCATCAGATAGTAAGGGAATCAGCACCTCGGTGGAGGGTGTTCTTGCCAGATTAACCTTGGACCAAAAAGCTGCTCAGATGGTGCAGGGGGCAGTATACAACGTATCGGAAGATATTATGAAGAAAAACTGCTATGGCAGTATTCTTTCTACATATGGGGAAAATTCCTTGAATGCGTCGGAATGGAAGAAACTGGTCCTTGAATATCAGAAAGCTGCCATGAGTTCAACGGCAGGTATTCCTTACATCTATGGAAATGATGCGGTTCACGGGGTTAATACCTGTGAGGATACGGTTATATTTCCACATAATATAGGAATCGGTGCCGCGAACGATAAGGAGTTAACCTATCAGATGGGGTTGGCGGTAGCGAATGAAGCAAAGTTAGCGGGCATGTTGTGGAGCTTTTCCCCGTGCTTGTCTGCAGCGCAGGATCCGAGATGGGGGCGCACCTATGAAAGCTATTCCTCGGAAACAGGTATCATTACGGAGCTCGGTACATCGTTTGCGAAGGGTTTGATCGATAGCGGCATCCTTCCTTGTGCAAAACATTTCTTTGCAGATGGCAATGTTTTGTATGGAACCGGTGAGACACTGGATGGGGAAAAAAGATTGATTGACCGTGGGGATGCTCAACTGTCAGATGCAGAAATTCAGGATTTGTTAAAGGTCTATCAAGCTGCGATTGATGCCGGTGTTAAGACCATCATGATCAGCCACAGCAGTTTAAACGGAATTAAGATGCATGCGAATGAGAAATATATATCGATGTTAAAAAATGATATGGGATTTAAGGGCTTTATCGTAAGCGATTGGGACTCAATTCATAATATACCGGGTGACAGCCTGAAAGAGCAGACAATTACTGCAATCAATGCCGGTATTGATATGCTGATGGAGGATTCCAAATATGAGGAATGCCGGAAATATATCATTGAAGCGGTAAATGAAGGCAAAATCTCTATAGACCGTGTGAATGATGCGGCTAGACGAATCCTCACGGTAAAGAAAGAGATGGGAATTCTGGATGACCCGATGATGGAGAAGGTAACATCTGAGGAGAGCAGTGTAGGTTCACAGGAATACCGGGATTTGGCAAGAACGTTGGTAGAAGAAAGTCTTGTATTATTAAAGAATGATAATTCGATACTGCCGATTAAGAAAGGAACGAAGATATTCGTGACAGGGCCCGCTGCAAATGATGTCGGAGTGCAGTGCGGCGGCTGGACGATCACCTGGCTCGGCAGTTCGGATGCAGACAATAACGGTAATAAATGGATACCGGAAGGGAAAACGATACTGGACGGACTGAATGAGCTTGCGAATGAATATAATCTGACGATTATCACTGACCCGAAAAAAACGGCGGATGCTGATATGACGTTGTTGTGTCTGGGAGAAAAGCCATATGCCGAATGGAAAGGCGACAGTGCAGATATCAGTATTATCAAAGAGCTTGGTCTCGATGGAAATTCCAAAGCAATCAGCCTCGCCAAAAGCTTGGGGCGTCCGACCGTAGCCTGTATTGTAGCAGGAAGAAATGTAATCATCAGCGATTATATGAAGCAGTGGGACGGTATTGTTATGTGCTACCTGCCTGGAAGTGAGGGCGACGGCGTAGCGAATGTACTTACAGGAAAGAGCAGTTTTAAAGGAACCTTACCGATGCCATACTACTCAAAGGTTAAGGATATCCGGACGGATAATGTAATGTTTCCGGTGGGATATGGATTAAAGTATTCACAGCAGAATTCTATTACTGAACAAGCGAAAAACGAAACAATCAATCCACCGGCGCCCCAAAATGGGTAGTCGGGCATCAAACTTCACATAATGTTTATGACATACAATGTGAAGATTTAGGATAAAGTAAAGTAATATATTAAAAACAGCTTATAGAGTGGCCTTTATTTGATGATCACACTCTGATTATCTATATTAGCTTGATTGGAGGTTAGAAATTTGAAAGATACAAATATAGAAAGTTTAAATGCTTGGGAAACTAATGCTGAGTTTTGGGATAATCAAATGGGTGATGAATCAAACAGCTTTCATCGTGAGATTGTCCGACCGCATACCGAAGAATTATTGGATATTAAGATTGATGATTTCGTTTTGGATATAGCTTGCGGTAACGGAAATTTTTCAAAAAGGCTTGCAGAGCAAGGGGCGAAGGTTGTGGCGTTTGATTACAGTTCTAAAATGATTGAATTGGCAAAGATACGCAGAGCGGACATCCTAGATAAAGTCATCTTTAAAGTTTGTGATGCTACAGAATATAATCAACTCATTAATTTACGGCAAAAAAATCCTTTCACAAAAGCAGTTGCGAATATGGCAATTATGGATATTTCCGATATAGAGCCATTGTTTCAAGCGGTTTTTGATATGTTGTGTGAAAATGGAATTTTTGTATTTGCAACACATCATCCTTGCTTCACATATCCCGATAAAGATTATTTCACTTCATGTGTCTATAAGGGGGTGGCGATTGAAGGACAACCTGTGTTGCAAAGCTATTACCATAGGTCTATTCAAGACATCTTTCACCTTGCTTTTAGTTGCGGATTTATACTTGACGGATTTTATGAAGTGCCATTTCAAGATGAAGAAACTCCCATTATTATGATTGTGCGTTTGAAAAAAACCAGTTATGGTAAGTTGTGAGCACAATGTGTCGTCTTCCCTTTCCTTTGAGCTGCACATTATGTTTATTACACATGGTTCATAGCACGATCTGAACTTCGTGTTAGACCAGGAATGTGTGTTTGGAGAGTGAGAACAAACTTCGCATTATGTTTATATGGTACTCATAGATAAACAGAAATTTGATGTGCGGGATGTTTAACCTGTATGAGGTGAAAGAATGCATTCTTTTGAATTAGAACACTGTGGTAATTCGCTTGTAATTTCTGATTTCCAATATAACCAAGAGGATGCCAAATCTCAAAATCCATACAATACAACCTTTACTATTGCGGTTGTATCGGAAACATTCAGAGGCATTGGCGAGTGTGAATATGACATAAAGGAATTTTTTGAGTTTGCAGAACAAATTACTGAACTTTATGAGTTTCATCGTTCTAATGCTGAATTGCAAGAAATTGGTTATGGGAGCCATGTTTCCTTTGATATGGATAAAATAGGTCACATTACAATCAGCGGTGAAATATTCGGGCATGGGATGGTTCACAGTTTAAAATTTGAATTCGTAGCCGATCAAACATCTCTTAAGCCATTTGCAGATTCGCTAAATCAAATTAATGTATTTATAGAATAATAAAATTCTGATATATCAAGCAGCTTGGCTTCGCCTTATTGTTTATGATACACATTGATAACACGATCTGATTATTTATATACGATGTAGTTGCAATTGCTATTTAGGAGATCGATCAAATGAATAAAAATAAAGCTGATACACTTGAGAAGCTAGCTTGGGATAGTACTGCTGATCATCATTACTTGTTGCAACCAACTGATTATTTTAGCAGTTGGGGAAACGCAGCTATTGTCTTTTTAATGTTAAGTGATGAAGAAATTAGCCCATATCTTACCGATTTACTCGGTTGGTTACAAGATTTGAGTTGGCCTGGAGCAGAATGGATTTTAACCCGTCTTCAACGAGTTTCTTCTGACTTACTTGTCAAACCGCTAGAAAGTGTTGCAAAATTAGCTTCTGATAGTAAAGAGGAATCTTGGTTAGGCTATATCTCTATATTAATTGCAAACCCTAATATGATAAATTTATTGGATGCTGAAATTTTAAAATTACTTGAGCCGTTTGCGGTTGAATATTGGAAATGGGACTATGATGAAATTGCAGGAAATTTTAATCTCAAATAACTTCATCTTATGAGCACAATGGCCGTCTCCCCTTACCTTTGAACTTCGCATTATGTTTAAGCTGATCGGCAGAAGTAAGATTCGATTATTTATAAAATGGGAATGGTAAAATGAAACGATGGATATTTTTTGACCTAGGTGGGACTTTGATCGATGAGACTATGCAAGAGGAAAGTATCGTAAATATGATTGTTTCAGAATTTGCTGGGTTGGGTATAGCATATTCGAAATTTGATGTTTACGAGGCGATGAAAGATGCCACTATCAGTTATGATAGTGTTGTAAAAGGTGCAGTCCGCAAATTATCAAAGACCCCAAAACAGTATTATGATATAATCAATAAGGCTGTTTATGTACATGAGCTTGAATTACTCTATCCATACGTCGTTCAAATGTTGGAACAGCTTTCAAAGCGATACCATCTAGGTGTTATCGCAAATCAAGCACTCGGTGCAGAATCAAGGTTGAAAAAGCACAAGATACATAGATTCTTTTTAGTATTCGCTTTATCGGCAGAAGTAGGATTTTCAAAACCAGATCAACGAATATTTAAATATGCACTTCAACAAGCGAATTGCCAACCCAAGGATGCAGTGATGGTAGGCGATCGACTTGATAATGATATCTACCCTGCAAACATCATTGGAATGACTACTGTTCGGGTTTTACAGGGGGTAGCAAAATATCAAAACCCTCTTAATGAAATGTATAATCCAAGTTTTGTATATTCCTTAATTGGTGATATGACGAACTTCCCTTATTGAGCAAACTGAGCAGCGGGGAGTTAAACGCGAATTGCTTATTATGTTTATATACTAAAGGAGAAGAAACCTGAATGCAAAATAGATATGCGGGTGACGCAGGAGACTTTGGGAAAATAGGATTATCACGCAGTCTTGCTAAAAGCGGGCTAAAAGTCGGCATCAATTGGTATCTTGTTTCCGACGAGTCACATAATGACGACGGAAAACATACCGGATATCTTAATGACTCTAAGATGACAGGCTGCGATGACGAATTGCTCGGAAAGCTTGGTTGTATGGTGTACAGTAATCAGCGAAGCATCTTAATGCTGGAAGGCATGTGCCTTATTCCAAACGCAGTCTATTATGATGAAGAATTGCTGCCGCCTCAAACAGGTGGTGCCGTATTTAGATCCCAGTGGCATAAAAACGCCTTAAAAAAGCTTGAGGACAGCGATATAGTATTTCTCGATCCTGATAATGGATTACTGCCAAAAAGTGTCTCTCTAGGCTATCGTAGAAGCATCAAATACATAGGTGAAGATGAAATTGTTGACTATTATTTAGCTGGTCATAGCGTTGTTTTCTATAATCATCGAAGCCGTCAAAATGAGCAAGCTTATTTAAATCGTTTTAGAGCATTCTTTAGTTGTGAAAGTATATGTGTTGCAGCCACTTTAGGTATCAAATATGTGCGTGGAACGATCCGAGATTATTTCTTTCTGGTACATCCGGAACACTTGAAGCAAGTGGAAGAAACAATCACGTACATGCTAAATAGTCAGTGGAATAAGCATTTCAAAGGCCTTCATTTTGATTGACGCGAATTTCTTATTATGTGTATCCAGAAGGGGGTAAAATTTAATGGCTACTTATAAGCAAATACAGGAATTTGTCAAGGATACATATGGATATTCACCGAAATCTTGCTGGATTGCTCACATGAAAGCGATGTGTGGCCTACGTCCTAGGTTATCTCCGAATCGGTATTCTGTCGACAAGAGGACAAATTCATGCCCTGTTGATAAACAAGCTGATATAAAAAATGCCTTTAAAGTCTATAATTCCATTCAAAATTCAATTTTATTAGAGGTCTAGTTTATGGAAAACGAGGCAGACAACAAAAGGTTCAAGTTAACGGTTGCCAAGGTAGCGTTATGCTTTATTTTGTGGCAGTTTTCTGCAATTATCTTCAACGTTGTGTGCAATGTAATTCTTAATATAGCGGGCAATGCTATAAGCCTTTCCATGAGCACTATAATTACATCATTTGTCGCCGCAATTATGAGTCTTTTAGTGGTTTTTCCTCTCTTGGGTCGACTGTTTCACATTCCCCTCCGTTCCCTTTGGGTCGGTGCTAAAGTTGATATAAAGCTCCTAAGATTTTATGTTCCAGTGGCTTCTACGGCCTCGGCTGTAGGTGCTTATCTGATTTCAATGCCCCTTTTGTTTCTGTTCCAACTCATTGGTGTACAATCGACACCAATGATGGCCATAGACTATAATCAACCACTTCCACTTATGATCTTGATTGTTATGTCCACTGTTTTCATAGGTCCATTAACAGAAGAGGTTTTTACGAGGGGGATATTGCTACATATTCTAGCGCCATTTGGGAAAGGATTCGCTATGGTGACTACCGCCCTGTTATTTTCACTGGGGCATTCCAATTTCAGTCAGCTTTTTACGACGTTTTTATTCGGGCTTGTGATGACATATATCACACTGGAAACTGGAACTATTAAAAATGCTTTTATTCTTCATGCCTTTAATAATGGGGTAACAGTCGTAGGGCAAATCATTGGATTTACCACACCTCAAGGTGGGTTAGCTTTTATAATTTCTACATATGTAATTTTAGGTTGCACAGGCATATGGATCCTGATAAAAAAGAGACGAGTCATCCACGAAAGTCTTCACAACGAATTACCTGAATTTATTCCCATTGAGCATCGCGTACGCAAATTTGTATGCACCCCGCTCATGCTTCTTATGTTGGTTGTGCTCGTCATTATACTGTTCGCTTCCATACGCGCAATATGACATAGTATTTGTGTTATGGCTTTTCTAGACTCCTATCATTTAAATAATACAAAGTTCATAAAAACCTCTAAACTTCGTATAAGACCAGCAATCTACATTTTAAAAGCAAAAACGAACTTCACTTAACTCATATGATGAGATATGATTATTTATAGAAGCGACAAGCGATTTCATGATTCAAACAGGGAGCGAATCATGAACTACGATGCATTGATTATCATTGACATGCAAACAGCTTTAGTGGAAGCAGGCCCTTACAACAAAACAGTGGTCGTCACAAACATAAAAGAATTATTACATGGTTGCAGGGAAAGAAAAATACCGGTCATTTATATTCAACATGACGGTGATACTGGCGATGAATTAGAACATGGAAGCATCAGATGGACCATGTATAAAGAGATTTCCCCTTTGCCTAATGAAAAAGTATTTGAGAAACATTACAACAGCGCATTCCGCAGAACTAGAGCACGATCTGAACTGCGCATAAAACCGGCAACTTACCCCCCTCCCTATTGAAACTTCACAAAAAATCAGTTCATAAAAGTTCTACGGTAAAATTCATATTTGTCTTCTTTAGCACCCTATAAGGGGTGCTTTTTTACTGCTTTCCAAAGATGACCTTTACATAAAGTGCAGCCACATTGATCAACGCCTAATTGCATTTACCTTCATTAGCCTTGGTGTCATTTGAAATTGTTAACTAAGCCTAGCTCATTTGGTAGTGGCCAGTATTGTTAGGAACGTAATTTTCACCACGAAAATCTCACGTTCAACAGGTCGGGTTTAAATACAATTAACTTTATTACAAATAGTTTAAAATCATTATTCTTAGAAATACTAAATTTAAGTAAGGCAAATTGAAAAGGCTGTATTCTTGTTTGTGGACTGGACTAATTTATTTGATTTTTAAATCTGATTTTGAAGGCAAATTCACAGTTTTACGTATATTAATCTATGAAATATCTATTTTGGGGATAAACCGGTTATTTAATAACAACTATATTTTTATCATTTTGGGAACTTCAATTGATAGTAAGCGACTAGCCTAGTTTCTGAACAATCGGTAAACTAATTTTGAGAAGTTAAAAAACCGCTAATAGATAATTATGGATTAAGTGGTTTTTAAAGGACGTGTAATGTTTGATACTTGTAATATTGGGAATTATATCAATCGGCGCCTGCTATAAATGGGGGGATTGGAAGCATTGGAAATTATATTATCCAACTATACTTTTTTATAACATTGGAGCTCTTACTGAGAATATTATTACAAGAAATAAATGTTTATGGCTATTTTATGGATCTTATCCTATAGACAGGCTAGCCGATTATATATTCGGATTTTTAATATTTCCTTTTATAATAATTGTATTTTTATCTAATTATCCCAAGGGAATACTGAAGCAAACTTTTTTTACACTTGCATTTATTACTTTTATGTCTTTGGTCGAAGTAATATTATATAGCACCAACGAATTGACATTTTATAATGGGTGGAATATCGGCTGGTCAATTTTACTTTATATCGGAGTTTTTCCATTATTAAGATTACATCACAGAAAACCGCTGCTGGCCTTGCTGGCCTTAATAATACTAACCATTGGGGGATCAATATATTTCGGAATTCCTTTGATTAGTTTGAAATAGTATTATGAACCTTTTGGGGAGAGGATAAGTATATGGCATCATCAATACCGGAAGATGTAAACATTCAAAGACAACTTACAGATGCACATATTAAGGAATGGCTGGCAGAAGATGTTTTTCAATTGAAATGGTGGCTCTTAATTTTATTAATTATTTCAATCATAATCGTATGGCTCGTTATGCTGGATAAGTCGAGACTGCAAGAAATTCTATTGTTTACAGCTCTCACAGCTGTAATATTCATGGGTATTAATGAGTATGGAGAAGAGCTGGTTCTATGGGATTATCCGATTGATATTATTCCTATATTTCCTCCACTATCTTCTATAAACTTAATCAGCTTACCCTTAATCTATTCCCAGATTTATCAACGTTTCAGCAGGAGACAATTTATATATGCCGTTCTTATTACCACGGCTGTAATTTGTTTTGCAATTGAACCTATTTTATCCCTGGTAGGGTTTTATCAACTAATACACTGGAAACATTTCCTTAATTATCCTGTCTATGTAATAGCAATATTATTTACTAAAGGATTCACCAATATAATAATTAGAATCACTATGAGAAAAAAAGTAAAGTGTTAAACTAGGAGCTTAATATATGGGATATACGATAAGCAATTATTTATCATATGATGACCTGCAATGGAATTTGACAACTACCCGCTTTGAGGAATGGACTAGAAATGATGTATTCCGTTTTAAATGGTGGGCCCTGCTTGCAGTATTTATATTATCGATACTTGTCTGGTGGAAAATGGTTGACAAATCCCGATTGACCGAACTTGTCTTATATGCAGGTATCGTAACTATTATCATATTAGCATTAGATGAATTAGGAGAAGAGCTTACCCTGTGGGATTATCCGGTAGAAATTTTTCCATTATTCCCTCCAATCGCATCAATCGATCTTGCTAGCTTACCTTTAGTTTATTCTTTAATGTATCAATACTTCAAAACATGGAAGAGTTATACGATAGCATCAATAATAATGTCTATTTTATCTTGCTTCGTACTCGAACCGCTTTTCGTTTTAAGCGGTATATATCAGATGATTACATGGAAGAGCTATTATGGACTACCATTATATTTTGCTATTGCTATTTGTGCAAAAGCAGCGCTGGTAAAGATTTTATCTATAGATTCAAAATTTAATATCTGAATATCGTTAAAGCTAACTAGCAGCTTAATAATGAAATATTTATTCCTACTCTAATATGATTCTCTGCAAATTTGGGGTAAATTCTTTTTTGTCCTTTTGTTTTCATATACCCCACTAGTAATAGTCGATTAAAATTTCTTTCATATTAGAAATTAACTTCGTACTCTTTTGAATTGAATTCAAAAAAACAGACATCCCCAATCGTAGAATAATAAAACTACGATTGGGGACATTTTTTTATGTGATAAAGTGCGCAGGAATCAGCATCGGTTTATAAGTAGTCCTGAAAAGCCAAAAAGGTCTTTTCTAAATCTTTTTGGCTTTTTAAACCTAGTTTTCGCAGGATCACAGTTTTTTGGTTTGCTATTGTCTTTTGGGATGACAATAACTGACGGTCATGTCCCAACAGGTTTTTCAACACAGCCTGCTCCGCAGCGGTGAGGTCATTTAATATTAATGAAAATATCATTTCTTCCTGCGGAGTATGCCCATGAACAGTAGCTCGGATTGTTTCTACTAAAAACTCAAATTGACTTTTAAAAATATATCCTGACGCGAATGATTTTTTGCTGGCCTCAATTACAATTTTCGGGCTTTCAAAAGCAGTTAATATAATGACCTTGGCTTTTGTCAAAAGATGTATTTCCTTTGCAGCATCAATTCCATCCATGTTTGCAGAGGAGAGATTTAAATCCATCAACACAATATCGGGGTTACTCTGTATGGCCATGACTATAGCCTGATCTTTCGCGGAGCAGCACCCAACCATTTCCATGTCAGGCTGAGCCTCAATCGCCGTTTTTATCAGATATGCAAAATCATTATCATTTTCTACAATCATAATGTGAATGCTGCTCGGCATTTTTTATTTCACTCCAATTTCCACCATCTCATTATTGTGCTTTGAAAAATACAAATGAAAGACGGAGCCAACCCCTACTTCACTTTTTACATCGATACTACCGTTATGCTTTTGCATCACTCTGTAACTATAAAAAAGTCCCAGTCCAAAATGTTCATCATCGTTTTTACTAGTATAGTATGGTTCGAACAGGTGCGATAAAGCCTCTTTTTGAATTCCGATTCCGTTATCCCTGATTGATAAAATGTATTGTCTTCGATTGCTTGCATCAAGGTCTATCACAATAGTTCCGCTCTTTTCAATCGCATCAACCGCATTGTTCAGCAAATTATTCAATACTTCGGAAATGTGAAATGAGTCGCATCGTATAGAAATACCTTTTTCACAATTGTTTTGAAACAGGATGTCTTTACGGGTACGTTTACAGACATCTTCAATACAATTTTCAACTATTTCAAACAGAGAGCAAATGCTGCAATTTAATTGAATATCTTTGGAATATAGCTGAGTCCTATGAATTAAATATTTTAAACGATCCATGGAACGAAAGATGATGCCAACTTCTTCAGGCGTTTCTGATTCTAATTTATTTGCGAGATTGTTTGCGCACCATTCGATTTTTGCTATTTCATTTTTTAAAAAGTGATTTATGTATTGAGTGCCCTGTTGAACGGTCTTTATGTCGGAACTCCATTTATAATGAGCGGCCTCCAATTTTATTCCCATAATCCCTTCCCGAAACGCCACGACAAAATAGTAACCAAGTAAAATAATCAGCAGTAAAACATTATTATGCCACACCTTAAACAAAACCTGTATGTTAAGTGTATGAATAACAAAAATAGTGATCAGCCAGTACCATAGCAGCGGAAGAACCAGAGTAGCAACCCTTCTTTTTTGTTTTCTCCAGATTGAATTTTTTTCTTGGAGTACCGTCCGTGCCATAATCACAGTGAGCCATATGCCAATTGCCAAATTGTAAATTGAAATCGAAAGCCAAAAGAAAAAACTGTTGAGCTGATACTGTCTGAATTCGAAAGGATGATAAATTAGAGCAAAAAGTATAATTGCCGGTATGATTATCCATCTTGAAATGGAAAGACCTTTTGGACTTATAAAGCGAAAATCCGAAAAATAAAAACTGAACACCAAAGCGGAGGGCATAGCCAAAAGATACACAATCGCCGTCATAGTGGAATAGATCGATTCTGCCCACAAACTTGAGAACAGAGAAAAATGGTTTTGAGAGAGAAAGGGAACCAAATCAAAAAAGAAATATTCTTTTAATACGCCTAGGCTGAAAATCATGCCGCTGATAAAACACCATTGATTCACTTTATCCTTGCTGTTTGATAAAAAGATAATTAGAAAAAAAGTCCAGAGGAGTAATGTGAATATGAGGTTTACACCGACAGGCATAAAGTTCACCCTTTTTTTTATTTTATTATATCAACACAGCATCGCAGAAACAAGCCGAATTCCTATAAGATCTGGGAATTATTTGAATTTTTCGTGATAGTACAGCCTGTCTTTCTATAAATACAGACAAGGCAGCAATACCAGTTAGTTTCGACAGCCTTACACAAACGTATCAGCCAATATAACAGAAAAGCCGCCCGAAAAATCATCGGACGACAAAGAAAGAGAACCAACAATTTTTTAGCCATTGGTTCTCTCTATTTGGAATACAAGATGTACTTTCTTAATCTACTCCGAATGTTGCGCTGCCGCGTTTATAATTCCGGCATCGGAAAGGTCTTTTTATATCATTCATATTTTGTCAGTATCTCATTCAAACGCGAAACGGTTGACAGTACATTGTTCAAATACACAACCGTGTCCTGAGATTTCAACGTTTCATCCTGCGCGCTGGCTTTCGCTTGTTTTGCGGTGTCCAGTGTCAGTTTTATCTGACTGCTGTAAATGGAATCGAGTTGCTCCAGTGCTCTTTTTTTCATTTGATTATACGCGTTATCCAGTTCGGTCAGCACTTCTCCTGTAATACTGTCATACTCCTGCAATACCGGCGTAAGATAATCGGTCTGTTTTTTACTCAACGACTTCTGCCTTAGGAACCCGGCAATGGCCTGACCCAATACAGTTAAACTTCCCAATCCAAAAGGCAAGCCCATTTGTGAGGCGTAATTCAGTCCCATAGACAGCGCTGTGGTCGCCGTGTCAATATTGGTCCAACTGATATCGGTAATGCAGTCGGCAATCTGCGTGTTGATACTTCCGAATGCAGTTTCCGACAAAGACAGCGCAAAGCTTTTCGCAGACTCTTCCAAAAATTCGCCAATTTGCTTTTGATGAACCGCGGTACAGGCCATTAACGCTTCTTTAATTTTATCCATCATGAAAAATTGAAAGTATTTTTCCAGGTGAGCAACCTCCACCTTTGACACGCTGTTTTTGATTTCTGTTTTCAGGCGCTCCAGAAATTCGCTTACCCACTGCCTGGCCTCAAATTTCATTTCATCAATTTCCAATTCCAGTTTGGACTTTCGCTTCTGGACTGCTGTCATCAGTTCCGAATTTTCATCCCGATACTTTCCTTCAAGGGAATCAATGTTTTTGGCATTCCCATTTACTAAAATGGAAAGCATCAAGTTTACTCTTGCGGCAATATCCTGTAGCATTAATTTGGTAAGCGATAAAGCCCGCATTGTTTTGATGATGTCTCTCTGCAGCAAAATATCATTGTTGACAGAGGAACGGAACGATTCGAAACAACTTTCCAGATAATCCGAAAGTTCCGGCACAGGACGGGGCAAATTAAGCTTCCGGCAATATTCATCAAGGCCGCTTACCGCGTATACATAGGCGTTCGGGGTAATCTCCTTTACCCTCTTATTGGTAAAGTCGATGATTTTTTCAATATCTTTCCTGTTTTCCAGGCAGTCAACCATGTTTAACGCAACAATAATCCGCGAAAAGCTCTGGGGAAAAACCGAAGCCGAAAGAAAAGCCTGCTCCGTCAGGGAAAGGGGTGACTTTGCAGACACAACATAAATAACAGCGTCCGCATTCACCAAATAGTTTTTAATCTGCTCGTCAAACGCCTTTAACAGGTCGCTGATGCCCGGTGTATCGACGATGCAGATTTCTTTCAGGATTTCCGCATCTTCCTTAATATCGATATAATCGATTTCAAACGGCAGTTCGCTCATAATGCGTTTGATTTGTTCACTTTTCAACTCGGAAAGCTCGAGTTTTGCCCGTTTTCCGTTTTTCAGCACCGCCTCCGCTTTTTGCGTTTGGGCATACGATATCCGGTTGATGGTTACGGTTTCGGGAGTAACACTGGTAGGCGCGACCGCTTTACCCAGTATCGCGTTAATCAGCGTGGATTTTCCCCGCTTGAAATCACCGATTACAGCTAGGCTAAACGGGTCACTCAGCCGCTTTTTCACAGACGTCTCCCAGTTTTTCATTTGGTAAACTCCATCGCTGCCCATAATGCGGACCAGTTGGCGGTCCGTTCGGATGGTATGTATTTCATCTAAAATAGTCCCGATATCCTCCGCTACGGATTCATAATCTACAACCAGACGGTCTGTTTCGTTAAAATCCATCATTTGTCCGCTCTCCCCTTTTTGCTGTCGATTACGTTAATGAACTTTTCACATCTGGCGTCCAGTTCCTGTTTGGTAAAAAGCTTTTTGCCGGGCTCTTTCCATTCCGGGCGCCAACGGTATAAAACATCGCTGTTCATGAATTCTTTAACCGCAAAAATTCTTCGCACCGTTGTGGGGTGACTGTATTCCAGTTCCAGCAGACGGACGGGCGTTGCGCGAAGCATATCGTATTGCTTCATCACTGCCTCTATATTAACTTCATTTTTGGTAAGCACCGCTCCGGATAGCATTTTCGCGAACGCGTTCACGATGTCCTCCGGATTATTCGCGCAGATAATTCCGGCACGGTCACAGGTGATCTCCGCGGCGCGGCTCCATGCGGAAAACATGAGCCGCAGCGGTGTGGATAACAGCTGAATAATTTGCTGCGACAAAGGAATAGAACCGATAGCCGTGCCCAAAATGATACTTGCTGCGGTATTGAAGATTCCATGGTTGTTATGGATATGACCGCATTCGTGCCCGATAATGGTTTTCAGTTCATCGGAAGTCAGTCTTTCCACAACAGAGGAGTTTAAAATGATCGCTGGAGATTCATCATCAAAAGCAATTGAATATGCGTTAAATTCCCCTAAATTTGGCTGGATAAACACTGTGGGAACGCCGATGCCCAGAAGCCGTGCGCACTCCTCCGTCATTTTATAGATTTCGGGAAATTGGTTCGGGCCAACTTTTAACGCGGCCAAATTGGTCTGCTGTTTCATAACCGGAACTAACTGGCTTGTAACCGCTTTAAAGAACGGATACACGCCGGGCATTGATTTGATCTTCTGACGGATGATGTAGTCGGAGGCATAAGCGTAGTCCGGAATTCCGGCATCCATATGAGCATTCGACTGTTTCTGCCGTTCCTTTACATAAGTTTCAAAATTCACATTCAGGTTTTGTGTCGGATTTGTTTTTATCATTTGAATACTCCCTATCTGTTCAGAACAGAAATCAGCTGTTTGTTCACATCCTCCGAGTGCGCAACAATTTCATTTACGTTTTCAATCATCTGCTTTAATTCAGCCTGTTCCTTTTCTGCGGTAAGCTGGTTTTCCGCAAGGGAGACCTTCAGCTGTGTGAGGGTGTTCTGCGTGTCGGACAGAATATTTTCCGTTTCGGTTTTAATCTTTGTTTTCAGAGCTTCGAAAGCATTTTCCACCTGAGTGCGAACTTTTTCTCCAAAGTCATCCTGCGCCTGCATTTCAGAAAAATGCTGGGAAACGACCTCTTTATAGGATGTTTTGAATTTTTCGATTCTCTGATTGCTGAATATTTTGCTGATGGCAAACTTTCCTGTAAACGTTCCCGCGATACCGGCAGCCATTGCGGCGATAATTGCAACCGGCCATGTTACAGGTAGTGCAAGCGCACCGATCAGCAGGTTAATACCGAGTCCCATACCAATCGTTCCGGCCAATCCGGTTGCTCCCCCCAGCAGCGCGCCCTTCCAGCCCGCTTCCCTAAACCCTAAGTATGCGCCGCCCACTCCGTAGCCGATCAGGCCGCCGATTGCCGCGCCAAAGATCGTGTCCGACTTGGTGGCACCGCCTTTGACGGAAACTGAGAATAAATTCTGAATCTTCTCCGTAGCCTTATAAAAATCATTCTCGAAGTCAGACAGACGTTCCGCCTCGTTTTCCAGCGCCATGGTAATGGAGCTTTGAATCCGCTCGGTCAAATTTTGTGCAGCGCCGGTAACTTCTTTTTTAACGGCATTGTTGATTGCAATTTGAGTTGCCTCCATATTTTTGTCGTCAATGTCGGTGGTCTGCAGCGGGAAATCATCAATCACGTTTAATGCGGTTGTTTCAAGTTCCGGCCAGAAATTCTTAATCATCGGCCGCAGTTCGTCATAGGTGTATTGCGCAGACGTGTTGATTCGATTAAACTCCACACGCCGCTGTTCCCGGATAGTTTCAATCTCATCCATCGCCTGACTGTATTTATCGTCGAACTCCTCTTTACGCATTTTCAAGGCGTTTTCCCGAAGTTCCACTGTCTTGAAAATTTCCACGGAAGCCGTGCGAATTTTGCTTACCGGGACGCTCAGCATGACCGCGCCCCGGTCTTCCGTCAGGAACCGTTCCAACGCGCTTTCAAAGGTAGGGAAGCAGCTTTGTTCCAGCTTTTCCTGATTGCCCGACATCTTTGATTTCAGCGCCATTTTGGCAGATAACCCATACACGCGAACTTTTCCGATTTTCTGCTTATAGGCCTGAAATTCCTTCGAATCCGGGCCCATGGTTTTGGCTGCCTTCGCCACGACATGCTCTTCGATTCTCATGGTAATGTTATTTAATACACGGTCCACATCCTCTTCATCCAGCAGGTCGATTCCCGTTACGACAAACAGAATTCTGCCCAAATCGCTGGTAATGACCTTGCTTTCCAAGAAGTCGCGTTCGGATTCGGAAAAAGGAGACTGAGCCATAATTACCATCAGCGCCGCGTCAATTTGGGGCAGTACGGACATGGTTACCTCCGACATTGCAGCGTCGTCGTTCAGGCCGGGGGTATCGATAATCGTAACTCCGTTTTTGCAGTAATTGATGGGATAAAATACCGTAGCTTCCTTGATTCCCTTGGCTTTCTTCTCGCCGTCTCTGGTAAGCTTCGTCACATATTCGCTCAGCTTTTCCACTTCGACCTCTTCAATACGGCCGTCCTTGTACTCAATTCTTACAAACGGAGTAATACTGTAGGTGATTTTATTGAGCGTAGCCGTTGTCGGCAGAACATCCATCGGTAAAATAGGCTTGCCAAGCAGGGCATTGATCAGCGTACTTTTGCCACGGTTGAATTCGCCGATAATCGCCACGCTGAAGGAGTCCTCCTCCAAACGCTTAATCACATTGTTTATGGAGTCGACATTGCCCTTTAGATCAAGGGTTTGACTGTACTCCTTGAGTTTTCTTAAGTTGCCCGTAAGTTCCATGACCATCTGTTTATATCCCGTAAAGCTGCTGAAGCTGGTTTGTTCCGGCATATTTTTCATCCTTTCATCGTTGCGGAATAATTTCGGATACGCAGGCTGATTTACGCATAGGCGTAAATAAACATGAACACAACAACAACGGCAGAAATCACTCCGGCCACAATCGCAGCGCTCTTTTTGGATCTTACTCCCATAATAACGGAAGCGACACAAAGGACAAGGCCAAGAGCATCGTACCAGTTCCATGCAATAATCGGCGCCAGCACAGCGAGCACAATTCCCCAAATGCTTAGGCTTTTGGCACTGTCCGAAACGGATGGAACAGGAACCGGCACCGGCGGCATGGGCCTTGGAATGGGTGCGGGTACAGGTTTTACCACAGGTGTTGGCGGTTCCACACGCTGTCCGCATTTGTCACAGAAAATCAATCCCTCCGGTATGACATTGCCGCAGTTCTTGCAAACAATCGTTTTGTCCGCAGCAGATATTGGCGCCCCACATTTCCCGCAAAAAGAGGCATGGTCATCTACCTGCTGGCCGCAGTTTTTACAAATTGCCATAATATTACCCCCATCAATCTATTTTCAGTTTTCAAGCTGCTTGTCTTGCCCGGTTAATCATATCGACCACCCGGTCGATATCGCTCTCGTTCTGAATGCCGAATGCAAACGTATGTGATTTGCCGTCCGCAGTCGTAATGCGAATGCACAGATTGATTCCCATTACGCTTGCCCGGGACACGCTCAAAACCTGATTCATACTGATTACAAACGGTTTATGTAACGGATACAAAGCCATCGGCTTATACGTGATTTTCTTATTGGTTACTACAAAATCGCCTGAAATCTGCATCAGTCCCTTGTAATATCCAATCATCTTCTTCCGGTACAGTTCCTGCTCTGCAAATGGTTGCACACTGGGCTGCACCGTCGTTTTGACCGGAACAGCCTCATTGTTATGACCGGTCGGCTCCGAATCCGCCCTTACTCCGCATGCGGAGCAAAAGGATAATCCATCTTCCAGCTTTGCACCGCAGTTTTTACAGATACGTTCCTTACAGGCAGCCGCAAGTTTTGTACCGCACCGTCCGCAAAATACGGAACCCTCGGGAACCTGCGCCCCGCATTTACCACAAAAAGCCATCGTATTCCCTCGCTAATCCTGCAATTCAGCCTTTCGGCATCATCACAATTTTTAGATTTTTGTACCACACTTGGAACAGAAGTACATTCCGTCTTCCGCCGATACACCGCAGTTCGGGCATTTGTCTTTAACGTGACTGTTCCAATATTTCTGCGTCCTGTACCGACACTAAAATAGTGCCCGGCCATTGCACCTTGAACGTAACTTTTGTAACATCCCCAAGCTGAAGAACCATTCTCAGCTTTGCATTAATCATAACAGTCGTGCAGACAATCTCCACAGTGGCCTGTTCGGTCATAACATTGGTGCAGATTGTCTTTCCGGCGCTGATATTCCCAAGATTATTTCCATTCACCGTCACCCGATAGGTGTTCGTCATACACTGGAACTGGGATTCCCTTGAAATACTGATCGTTCGGGTTTTCACCGTGCGAACAGGAGAAACGGTAGCCGGATTGGCGAGTGCGCCCACCCTGGTCCCGCATTTACTGCAAAAAGTCGCACCGGGTTCCAGTTCGTTTTGACAATTAGGACACAGCCTTTTCAACGGCTGGTCAACTTGCGTTCCGCACTTTCCGCAAAATGTTACACCGTCCACTAATATGGAACCACAGTTTTTGCAAAACGCCATTGTTGTAAACCCTCCTCGATGTAAAATCAGTTCAATTTATTCCCGCATTGCGTGCAGAACAGCATTCCGTCCGGCACCGCGCTGCCGCATTGGGAGCATATGCGGGGCTCTTTTGTTTCATTATGCAGTGCCGCGCTCATTTCTTCAGTTGAATACTTAAGTCCGCATCTGCTGCAAAACAATGCGCTCTTGTCGACGGGTGTTCCGCACCTTGGGCAGCAGCCACCACGGTTCGGTACGGTATTCTGCGCAATTTTTGGCGCAGGCAGGACTTCCCGCTTTTGCTCCTGCATTTCCTCGACTTCTTCCGCGGCGAAAAACTGGGACAGCACTCCGGTATCGCCGCTCATAAGTTGAAATTTTTGCTCATCGGTAATTTTATATCCTCTTTTGCATTTTTCGCACAAAACGGCGTACCGTGTGGACAGCTTAGCGACAGGGATAAAAAGGACTGTGATTTTCTCCGTCAGTTCATACAGGGAAAAAGGATGAACCTCCTTACAGGTATCGCACCAGTAATCTCCGACATGTTTCAGTTTGTTATTCGCACTGTATGTACCGCACCCGTCGACCCGAAAACCCATAATAAAATCCCCCTTGATTTATTAAATAAAATTTAAATGTTTTTTAATTACTCGGCGCAGAAACACGGTAAAACTCCTCTAGGATTAAATCGCTTTTCCGTTCAATTTCCTTCGCATTTTGCGACATCACCTGATAATTTCTCTCATAGGTTTTTAAATTCGTATCCACCCTGGCTTTTACCTTCTCCTCTTCGCGCCGGACAAGACTGCCGATTGTTACCGCTTCCGCTGTCACCTGCTCAAACCAGTGTTTTCGAATCTGTATGATTCCATTGTTTAACGCATCATGATACTGATTGACCGTAACATTCACCGCGTGGATAACAGCTTCAATCACGTTGCATTTTTCAAGGTCGGCAACCGGAGGAATGGTCGGTGCCTTCCATGAAAAGAGAATATTTTTAAGACTGTTCCCGGAAAACAACAGGATATTGTTCATGAACTGCGGCAAATCGGAATCGAGCTTACAGTCCAGATTCAGCTGCGCGAGATTTGCCAGCAAGGCTGATTTTCGTAATTCAGTAAATCCCCTGCTGTCGGACTTCAACCTTTCACACAGCCCGTTTTGGATCGACGGCCAGAATTCGCCGTTGACATACTGAAAGCACTCCAGTGTTTCCACCGCAATCGCGGACTTAATTCCTTCGTGTGTATTGGCTTTAACAGCAGACAGCTTCTTTATGAATCTTGATACCAATACGTTTTTTAGCTGATAGGTACGGGACAGAGCGTCGGTAAATCCGCTGTCCGTTTTCACAAAAAGATCGTTCACCGCTTTTTTGCAGGAGTCGCAGTACAGATAAATTCCGGAGGAACAGCGATGAAATTCCTGCAGTTCGCCGAAAATCCTTTGCACTCCGGCTTGGTACTGACCGTCCAGCTTCGACAAAACGGAATGGATATCGTCAACCGTCCTGCAGGCGGCATTTTCCACTTGTTTTGAAGTAATAATGGCAAGGAGGCCTGTTTTAAACTCTTCAAACCGGCTTTCTCTCAGCAATTTGCCGCTGTCTGTCACAAAGGATTTTAATGCCAGCTTTGCCGAAATACCAAAAAGGTGAATATCATCCAGTATCGCACGCGCCTTGTTTATGAACTTCCCGTCTTCGCCGTCATTTTCCAACTGTTCCAGCACCTTGCTGCGAATCCGTTCCCGAATACTGCCGATCAGCTTGTCATAGCTGTAATCTTCTTCATCCAGCTGGTCAAGAAAAGTTATCGTAAAAACAATGGTGCGAATCGCATCGCTTTTTATTAACTGGCAAACAAACTTGGCTTCCGTATCGCTGAAGGGGGTTCTTGCCGAAATGGCCACAATTACGCCGTCCACCTTCTGCAGCATATCGATTGTTATTTTTGTCATGCGCTCGTCGTCATTCAGACCGGGGGTATCGATAATTTCCACATGGTTTTGACAGATTACAGTCGGCGAATAAATCACTGCTTCATCAATCTGAAGGGCGCGTGTTTCCCCGTATGGCGACAGCTTTGTCACATACTCGCTCAGCGAGGAAATATCAATTTCTTCTTTGCGGCCGTCTTTATAACAAATTTCTACCAGTGGAACCATTCCGTATGTAATCCGATTGATCGTAGCGGTTGTGGGCGTTACGTCGGCGGGAAGAATATTGGACCCTAACAGTGCATTAATCAATGAACTTTTTCCCTTTTTAAATTCCCCCATTACCGCTACACGGTACCGTTTCGATTTAATCAGCTCTTTGTTTTCCGCAATAATTTCCAGCAAATTATTGTCCGCATTCAGCAAAACCAACATTTCCTGGATTTGGACGAGCAGCTCATGCAACCTGAATTCAATACTTTTATAATCAACACCCATATAAAACGATCCTCTGTTCATGATGCATATTTCCGCAATGACTATATGAAATAATATCCTAAAATTTCCTCTTTTTCGGAATATTATTAAATTAATTTTACCATACAAAATTTAGGAACAGTTCCCAAATTTTATAGGAATTCCTCTTTTTCGGCTCCAAAAGCAATTATATTTTATCCTTTGAAGAACGAATCCCCATAGCACAAACAAAGTGCTATGGGGATTCGTCAATTCAGTTTCCTTTACTCAATAACTCATAGCGTTGATTTTGGTTACCCTAGAGAATATAATATTCAATAGTACAACAATATTTTATTTTGTAAATAAAGTCTGGAAATAGAAGAGCGCAATGTGCAAAGATTAAAAAACTCAATTGGCAGCAGAACATCAAAAGTTAAGAATGAATCACATAAGCCTTATTAAACTAAATCCAATTTTTCGAAGGGGTAATTTATGAAAAAAGACACATCGATTGAATTAAAAATTCTGAAAGCAATTCTCTACATTTATATCACTCTGTGCATTGTAATTGCAGGCCTGAACTACGGGTTTGTCAGCAGAGCCACTCCCCCCGTCGCAGCGTTTATTACATGGTTTTGGCAATTCTACGAAAACTGGATTAAGACGTCTTTTATCATTATTTGCAGCTTTCTTACACTCAGAATAATCGGTTCGTCTAAGCGGGTCACGATGAGAAAGAGGAATCTGATTGGTTTGATTGTTTCCGCATTGGTCATACATATCATATCGCCCTTGTTTTTAAATAATACTGAATTATACTTTTTTGCAATGCCACTGCCTTGGACTACTACTCCCCTGCAGTTATTAAACTCTCAATCTGCCTTTTATCAGAGCCGCCTCCCTTTATGGGGAGTTAACGGAATTTCTGCAGCAATTGTATTCTATATATGCATTAGTATAATTGTAGTACTGGGAACGCTTTTATTCGGCAGACGGTGGCAGTGCTCCACTTTATGTCTTTTTAACGGTTTTGCATCCGAAGTGTTTGCCCCGGCGATTCCTCTGGTTGGTAAAGAAAAGAAAATGAGCCTAAAAACACAAAAAACATTTTACATTTTAAGATGGGTATTTCTTGCTATGGCGTTGTTTTTTACATTATGGTGGGTGTTCTTTTTATCAGGGCATCCATTGGCAGGCGATGCTCATGTAATCAGTAAAATAGAAAATTATAAATACCTGAGTGCAGAATTACTGACAGCGATGTTCTTTTGGGTTGCGTTTATTGGTAGAGGGTATTGCTACTACTGTCCATTGGGCACCGTGTTGGGCTTATTGGGAAAACTGGCAGGTCAAAAAGTCACTACGGATAACACGAATTGTATCCAGTGCGGTCAATGCAACAAGACTTGCCCTATGTCTATCAATATTAAGAGCAAAGCACAGAACGGTGAGTCGGTTACCGACCTTCGCTGTGTGGGCTGCGGTCATTGCGTAGACGCCTGCCCGACAATGACGCTGTCCTACTCAACTAAATTTTTAGACCTGTATGAAAATATAAGAAAACGTCCAATAATTGAGCTGGAAACGAATGAAGCTGATGTAAGCAAATTGGGTATCAATATAACAGATGCAGATGAAAGTAATATAAATGAAGCCGGAATAGCCGAGTCCGATTCGAATGTAACTGAAGATGCATCAACCGATGCTCTCTCAACCCAAGAAGAATCGACTGAAGACGGGTCGATTGATGGTGTTCGCCCCGGAGATGATTCTGCCGAAGAGTGTAAAAAGGAAGCAATCGGCTGATAAGGAACTAAAACACATAAGTGCCGGTACTTCTATAACCATAAGACTGGTAAACACGAAAGGAGACTAAAGTAAAAATCGGATTAACAAATCAAATCAAGCCGCCCCAATCTGCTTGCTCACGCAAATAGATTGGGGCGGCTTTTTTAGGAGATTATTGTAATGTTAGGACAGGAACAGTAAATTAATATACTGATTTCCACTCGCCGATATTGGCTTTGTCAAATTTGAACGGTTCGCCAAGCAGAACTTCTGTTCCGCCGTCGCCGGCCTTTGTAACTTTCTTTTCGCCAAGGTCGCCAGCTTTGAAGGTGTCGCCCTCTTTACCTGTGATTTTACCGTTTACGATACTATCCAGAGTATAAGCGCCAAGAGAGCCTACATAGATTGGGTTCCACAGATACATGTAGGGGCATACACCCTTATCAATGTAATCAGCCATTTCGGAAGGAAGGCCAAGGCCTGTAATCTTGATTTTGTCGGTCAGGTTTTTGTCAACGATAACCTTGGAAGCAGCAGCGATACCAACTGTTGTTGGGGAAACGATGCACTTCAGGTTCGGGTAAGACTTAATCAAACCTTCGGTTTCTGTTGTGGACTTGTCGCGCAGGTCGTCGCCGTAAGCAACTTTAACCAGCTTCATGTCCTTGTATTTGCTGTCTTTCAGTGTTGTCTGCATTTGTGCGATCCAGGCGTTCTGGTTTGCAGCCTGGCTGGTAGCGGAAAGGATTGCGAATTCGCCGGAGCCGCCCATCATATCAAAAGCAGCTTCAACCAGTGTTTTGCCGATAGCGATCGGGTCAGCCTGGTTTACGTGTGTTTCACGGCTGTCTTTATTTACACTGGAGTCCAAAGAGATAACGTGGATGCCTTTACCCATTGCTTTCGTCAGAACAGGCTGCAGTGCGTCAACATCATTGCCTGCGATTGCGATGCCATCAACTTTTTGTGCGATCAGCTCTTCCACCATGGCGATCTGTGCTTCGGCAGTCGGTTGGTCAGGCGCTTTAACGATTGCTTCCGAGCCAAGTGCTTTTACTGCGTCTTGGAAACCCTGTGCTTCTTTTTCATTGTATGGGTTACCGGTGTTCTTAACAATAATCGCATACTTTTTGCCGCCACCTGCCGCCGCTTGGCTGGCTGCTCCGGATGCAGCTCCCGATGAGGTTGTTCCCCCGGTGCTGCACGCTGTGAACAAAACAGATATTGCCATTACAGTACAAAGGGCACGTGCTAAGGGTTTTCTTTTCATAACTAACTTCTCCTTTTCAATATTCTTTACAATTGGATTTCCTAAGTCCTTATCAAAAAGTCTTTCGACTTTTTAAACATTTATACGGATCAAGTCCCTTTTTGAGCGCTTTTTTTCTTGCCGCCCGGTTTAAAGTTTGCTGCCAGAACAGAACCAATCAGCAGCAGGCCGACAACGATCAGAATAACCTGAGAAGAAACGTTGATCAGACCCAGACCGTAACGCAGGAACCCGATGACAAAGGCTGCAATGATTGCGCCAACCATGTTGCCCTTACCGCCGGAGGTGCTGAACCCGCCAAGCACTGCCATTGCAATTACTTCAAGTTCATAGCCTGACGCGACATTCGGCCTCGTGCTGCCCATTCTGGATGTAAGGAAAACAGCAGTAACGCCCGCCATCAAGCCAAGCATGGTATAAACAAGGATTTTGTTGCGGCTGGTCTTTATTCCGGAATACTGGCATGCTTTCAAGTTGTTCCCCATGCCGTAAAGCTGACGGCCAAACGAGGTTTTATGCAGCAGAATTCCAAAGGCAACTGCAAAAATGATAAACATAATCATCATCAGCGGAATCGGCCCTACGTAGCCCCATCCAAGGAAGTTAAACCATTTTGGAAAGCCGCCGGACGCCTGATCTTTCAGAATAATCAATGCAATACCGCGATAAATGGTCATTGTTGCAAGCGTAACAATCATGGACGGCAGTTCCTTGAATTTTGCAAGGAGCAAACCGTTAATCAGGCCGCACGCCGTACCGACCAATAAGCACAATACAATCGCGAGTGACATGGGGAGCCCTGCATTGTAACTGATTGCCATCAGTACGGAGGACAGCGCTACCGTGGAGCCAACGGAAATATCAATTTCACCAAGCAGAAGAACGAACGCCATCGGCATTACCATGAAAGCTTTATCCAAAAAGCTCATTGGTGCATCCGTAAAGGTATCCAGCTGCAGGTAGTACGGTGAAATTCCCGAATTGAAAATATTAATGATGATAAATAAAGCGATTAAAAGCCATTCCCATTGGAAGAAGAAAGAGCGTGCGTTAAACGTTTTCGTACCTTCGATTTTTCTCGTTTCCATCGTCTATATTTTCCTCCTTCTCAGGTTTGCCTGATCGGCTCTGCGCTTCACCATTGCGTTCATAATAATTGCGAAAAGTATGACCGCACCCTGAATGAAGTTCTGCCAGAAGGTCGATACATTGATCAGCGGAAGCGCGTTGTTCAAAATACCAAGGAGCAGTGTACCCAAAAGCAGCCCGGAAACTTTACCGTTGCCGCCGGAAACGCTTACTCCGCCAAGTACGCAAGCCGCGATTACGTTCATTTCATACCCGGAAGCCGTATCGCCCTGTGCAGAAGCAAATTTGCTGACCCACAGCACGCCGGCGAATCCGGAAATTATGCCCATCAATGAGTAGGTAAGCCACAAAACCTTTGTCTTATTAATACCGGTAATTTCCGCAGAAACCGGATTGGAACCTACTGCGTAAATATAGCGGCCGGTGCGTGTAAAGTTGATAAAATAATAAAAGATTACGAAAATAACAATTGCCATAATAATGAGAATATTAATACCCAACACCTTAGTTGTACCAATCGCCTTAAAGTTGTCGGACATTTGATAGGCGCTCACCCATTTGCCGCCGCTGACGATATAAGTCAAACCTCTGAAAACATTCATCATGCCCAATGTGGCGATAATGGGTAAAATCTTACACTTGGCAACAAAGAAGCCATTGATTACGCCAGCCGCCAAACCGACGCCGCAGCCGATTAAAATACAAATAATCGGATTCAGGCTCGGTACCTTTGACACCGCGATGGATGCTGTCATACCGCTTAAAGCCACAACCGCTCCGATGGAAAGGTCGATACCGCCCGTCAGCAGGATCATCATCATACCGACTGCCAAAATACCCAGAATCGAAGTATTGGTCAGAAGATCCATAAAGTTCTCAACCGTTAAGTAACTGGGATTGCGAACCTCAATGATAATCGAGATTAAAACGATAAAGAGAAGCAGCCCGATTTCTCTGAAGGATGCCATATCCCGTGATTTCTTTTTTTCCGTATTATTCAATGTTTCTCACCTCTAATTCTGGTTCGTATCAACGAGCATTGATGCATGGAGAATATCTTCCTGTGTTACGGTCGGAGTAGCCATAGTAGCTGTAATACGCCCGTCCTTCATGACAACAATCGTGTCGCTCATGCCCAGAACCTCGGGCATTTCCGAAGAGATCATGATAATTCCGTAACCGCTTTCCGCAAGCGCGCCGATAATTTCGTAGATAGCAGCTTTGGCACCAACGTCCACGCCCTTGGTAGGCTCATCCAAAATAATCACTTTCATGTCTGCGGTCAGCATTTTTGCAACGACAATCTTCTGCTGATTTCCGCCGGAAAGCGAATCTGCGCTGGTGAAAATACTCGGTGTTTTAATGTCCAGCTTTTCAGAAAGAATTTTCGATTCCTCGTTTTCTTTCTTTACATTATAAAAACCGTTCTTCGTATATTTATTCAGATTTAACAGGGTAATATTTTTTGAAATCTCCCAGTTCAGAACCAGGCCCTGGGCCTGACGATCTTCCGGAAGCAGGCCGATTCCCGCCGCAATCGCTTCTGACGGATGCTTAATATGCATTTCCTGTCCGTTCAAAAACACTTTACCGGAATCAATTGGGGCAATTCCGAAAATTGCTTCGCAAACCTCCGTGCGCCCCGCACCGACCAACCCGGTTAACGCCACAATTTCACCTTTATGCACAGAAAAAGAAATGTCCGCAAAATGGCCTGTCTGCGAAAGTTTTTCCAGACGAAGAACCTCTTCCCCGATCTTAATTTCCTTTTTCGGGAAAAGCTGATTTATTTCGCGGCCTACCATCGCCACAATCAGGTCTTCATTTGAAATCTTATCCACATCCCAAGTGCCGATATACTTGGAATCACGGAATACGGTAACAGTACTTGCCAAGCGGTACATATCTTCCATTCGGTGAGAAATGAAGATAATCGCAACGCCGTCGTCCCTTAGTTTCAGAGCGATTTTGTAAAGTTCCTCGCATTCCCTGTTGCTCAAAGCCGCTGTCGGTTCATCCATGATGAGGACGCGTGCATTGGTGGAAAGTGCCTTGGCAATTTCAACCATCTGCTGCTGTGCAACGGATAGTGCATCCATTCTCATTTTGGCGTTAAATGACGCGCCCAGTTCATCGAGAAGCTTTTGAGCTTCTTCGTTCATCTGCTTCCAAAGCAGACGTTTTGTTTTCGGGTCAATTTTTTCATGCCCCAAAAACATATTCTCGGTTACACTTAAATCCGGGTAACCGGTCGTATGTTGATAAATTGCCGCGATGCCCAATGCCTGAGCGTCGTTTGTATTTTTGAATTCCACCTTTTGGCCTTCGAAATAGATTTCGCCTTCCTCCGGCTTGTGGACACCCGTGATTACTTTAATAAACGTTGATTTTCCCGCGCCGTTTTCACCCATCAGCGCGTGAATTTCTCCCGGTTTCAGTTGGAAATGCACGTTATCCAACGCCTTTACGCCGGGAAAATATTTACTGATTCCCTTTAGTTCCAGAATGTATTCGGACATAGTCACACCCCTCGATTTTCCTAATTCAGCTTTGTAAATTATTTTCGGTCTTCCGGCATTACTTCAGGTAAAAAACTTCCCTTAAATACTCCACAGGCACCGATTCGCTAAAGTCAAACGAACCCTCCACCATTCTGGAAGTAATTGCGTTCCAGCGCTGGCACGCTTCGCTGTCATTCATGTAAGCAAACGCTTTTGCGGCAGCCTCGTCGCTGTCACATTCAAAAACATAGAAAAATTGATTTCCATTTTGAAAAATGGAATAATTCTTAATTCCTGCTTTGGTATGCTCTTCTAAAATTTCCGGCCACGGATTCAGGTGCATTTTTACATATTCGTCCAAACACTCTTTTTTCACATTCCATGTCCATGCAAATCTTTTACTCATTTCAAACCTCTCATTTCTAAAAGTTCCTGGAACTTTGTTACAGTAACTTTTTACTGTAATGGGATATTTATTTTCCTGTTCTCACAGTCATTCATATCAGATGACCGCCGAATTAATTCCCAAAAATTCCGCTACCTTGCGGAACAGCTTTTCGTTCTTACCAACTGACAGCGCACAGTGATGGGTGGGCGCCTCTGCGAACCATTTATCCATGTATTCTGCAGGAGCAAGCGGGAAGCGCACATGAGTGGACGTATTGCCATTCATTAAAATCGGGTCGTCCGTGGAAACACCCTCGCTGATGTTCATCTTTAATTTTCCGTCAAACGTCTGCGTTACCCCAAGCGTGGTAACATCACCGGTAATCACCTTGGCTTCAACGGAAACTCCGCTGCCCTTTTTTCCGTGGTAAACGCCCATTCCCCTTAGAAGAGGCTTACCTTTTGAAATGGCAAGATGGAACGGACCGTCATGCCCCAGAATCATCGTATTGCGGTTAAAATCAGCTGCAACAATTTCGCAGAAGCTGCCGCCTTTTCCCAGAATATCGCATATCTTCATTGCCAGTGCGGTTTTTATATCGCCTTCCCCTGCGCAGGGAATACCCGCGGCGGTAAGAAGGGAATGACCAACAATAAATCCGCTTTGGATTTGCTCATAGTAGTTATTATCCTGCCCATGATAATAGTAAGCTAAACTATCCAAATTACGGTCTATCACCATTTTTTCCTGTGCAGACGCAACTTTGCACGCCCATTCAAGCTGATCTTCGGTGGGCCTGCGTGCGATCGGGTCGGACGGAGAATCGCCCGAAATTTCAAAAAAGTTCTGAACCTGATCCATTTTCTGCTTTACGTCGCGTTCATTGACATCACGAAGATATTTTTCAAGGTCGCACATTTCCAAGACTTCAATGTGCACGCCCGTCTGCGCCTGAATCATGGTAAAGTCGCTGTACATGTCCAGCATTCCGCTGTAATATCCGCCGAGGAAGCCAAAACGCGCATGCTGCAGATTCCGCTTTACGGTTGCCGCCTGACACCACTCCTCAATTTCCTTCCACGCACGAACCGCCTCGGGGCGGTCGGCAGTGACTTCATCGGAAACAGAAAATTCCGGTGTTTCGGTAAGACCTAAAAGCCCGTTTACCACACGCAAAGGAATGCCTGCGCGGTTAAACGCGTTCGATATTTCCGGAATGGAGCACCCAACGCATTGTGCAAGCCATTTTCCGGTCGAAGTTTTATCGTAAGCCATTTCAGCAGCCGGTTGAAGATTTAAAATAACAACCGGAGCCTTATTGACCTGGTGCACCGGCAGTACACAAGCGCTCGTATAGTAAGTGGAAGCATGGCTGAACACAATATCCACGTTATGCTCCGAAAAATATTCGCCGGCGTTTCTCGCCTTGAGCTCCGTATCCACCATACCGAAATTAAATACTTCACCGTATTGGGAAAGCCTGTCGGCCAAAAAATTATTATAGCCCATCAGGCAGTCATACAGCCCTTCAAACTGCGTCCAATAGGCCTCCAGCCCAGCGCTGTAAAGGCCGATGCGTGCTTTTTTAATTTCTTTCATTCTGGTGGGATAAGACATGGAAACGCCCCCTTAAAATACACAATTTTACGTATATTACGTTTAATTTATTAGTTCAATTTGTATTGAATTGAACGGAATATGGTATTTACCACAAATATTTTCCACATCGATTCGATTTTGTCAGCAAGTAACTTTATTCAAATTTTATCAGAAACGCATATAAAAACAAGGACGTAGATTGATAAAAAATACGTCCTTATTTGCGCCGCATGTTACTTGAAACACATGGTGTGAGGGATGCCGAATTACGTATCAATCCTGCATTTCATCCTAAAAACCCGCCATCTCCGTCCCGCATAAACGAGTCGTTTCGGCATGATGACAAATATAATCCGCCACATAAATAAGCAGTTTTTTCTTGCTGCCCAACGACATTTTTAAAATTTTCCCCTGATTTTGTTCAATCTATACATTTCTTTCTACACGGAGCAATAATACCTATTTCTTATTTTTCAGTGTGCATAATAGTAAAATAAACTTTTTTACTTTTTTACCTTTTTACTTTTTTCCTTACATTATAGCATTTTGAAATGAATTTTTTATTTTGACTTTAGTTTGAGCTGCCTTGGGGCATATCACCGTGTTATTATATATCATTCCATACGTCGTAAATTGCAGCAGTATGGCATATTATGGAATCGGCCGGCTGAATACCGAAAACCCGATGGGTAAAACCTGATTGAATATTATAAAAAATATAGTATGATATTATTTTAGAGGCACCGAATGCTTATCGAACAAAATTTGCCCCGTTTTGGACAGGAGATAATAAAAATGCAGGATTTTCAAAAAGTGTCCTTTCACAAGATACATCATGTTGCGATTATCGCTTCGGACTACAAAAAATCAAAGGAATTTTATACGGAAATACTGGGACTGAAAATGATCCGCGAGGTTTTCAGAAAAGAGCGCAATTCGTACAAACTGGATCTTGAAGTGAATGAAAGCTGTATGATTGAGCTGTTTTCCTTCCCGAATCCGCCGCCCAGAGCAACTTACCCGGAAGCGGCCGGATTAAGGCATTTGGCGTTTGAGGTAGATAGCGTAGAAAATACCGTGGGCTACTTAAATTCAATGCAGATTAAAACGGAACCTGTCAGAATCGATGAGTGCACCGGCAAAAAATGCACCTTTTTTCACGATCCCGATGAACTCCCCATCGAACTATACGAAAAATAGCATCATTGCAAATAGCATGAATGCTTTATTAAGTTAAAACGGCATGGAACGATTGTTCCATGCCGTTTTTCAGCTGTCAGGTATTAAATTTGCCTCAGTGCTTCTAACTGAGGTCCGATATTGATTTGAATTGATATAATCATTCATTTTACCTTGCAAATTGTGTAATAAAAAGAAAATAATTAATGCGGTTTATCTCTTAGAGCTTTTCACCAATTAAAGTTTTTCAACATATTTTATATCAACAGCGAAAAATACATGATGAATTATTATGGGAGGAACAATACGCTGAATTAAAAACAGTTCTTTTCATTGATCGTACTCAAAAGACTTGGGGAAAGGCGAGGTGATGCCCATTGGACGTTCTTCGTGTGAAGGATATACAGGAAACGTATCAAGCGGAAAACGGTGAAATCGCAGCATTGAAAAATATTAACTTAACGATGAAAAAGGGTGAGTTTGTCAGTATTGTCGGCCCAAGCGGGTGTGGTAAGTCCACGCTCCTTTCCATTATTGCCGGTCTGCTGAAACCGACGTCCGGTGAAGTATTTGTAAACGATGAAAAAATCGAAGGAGTCTCTCCGCACATCGGTTATATGCTGCAAAGGGATAATTTGCTGGAGTGGCACAACATCTACAAAAATGTACTGTTCGGTTTGGAAATCCGCAAGATGAAATCCCCTGAAAATATAGAGAGGGCGATTCACCTTTTAAAAACCTATGGCTTATATGAATTTAAAGACAAATACCCGTCGCAGTTGTCAGGCGGAATGCGGCAGCGGGTTGCCTTAATTCGAACCCTTGCCATCAATCCGTATATTTTACTGTTGGATGAGGCGTTTTCCGCCCTCGACTACCAAACAAGGCTGACCGTTACCGATGATGTTTACCGGATTTTGAAGCAGGAACAGATTACAACCATTATGGTGACTCATGATATACCGGAAAGCATCAGCATGGGTGATAGAATTATGATTTTAAGTTCCAGACCGGCAGAAATTGTGGAAATGCTGGATATTGATTTTGAAGATAAGAACAGAACGCCGTTAAGCTGCAGAAACAGTCCCAAATTCGGCAAGTATTTTGACCATATATGGAAAGAGCTGGCGATGAATGGATAAATTACAGGCTACCAAGGAGAGGGAAAAATACCTAAACAGGAAGAAACGCAGGAAAAACAGCATTCGTATTTGGCAGGTTGGGATACTGCTTGTCTTCCTCGCTACGTGGGAGATTACTGCACGGCTGGGTTGGATTGACAGCTTTATCCTGAGCCAGCCCTCGCGAATCTGGCAGACCTTCCTCAACATGGCGCAGAACGATCTGTTCATGCATGTTGGCGTTACCGTATATGAAACGCTGGTCGGCTTTATTCTGGGCGTAGTTTCCGGATGCCTTTTGGCGGTTGTGCTCTGGTGGAGTGATTTCATTTCCAAGGTAAGCGAACCTTATCTTGTCGTGCTGAACAGCCTGCCTAAAATCGCGCTCGGCCCCGTCATTATTATTATTGTCGGCGCCGGAACCAAAGCAATCATTTTTATGGCGCTGGCAATTTCACTGATTGTGACAGTACTCGAAATGCTGAACGGATTTCGCAATACCGATAAAGAGTACATTAAGATGGCAGCGACCTTCGGAGCGAACAAAAGGCAGATTTTCACAAAGATTGTTTTTCCGTACAATATTTCAACCCTGTTTAACTCGCTTAAAATTAACATCGGGCTTTCACTGGTAGGTGTGATTGCAGGTGAATTCCTTGTGTCAAAAGCAGGACTGGGCTATCTGATTGTTTATGGCGGTCAGGTCTTTAAATTGGATCTTGTGATGACAAGTGTCATCATTCTTGCAATTGTCGCTGCAGTGATGTATGAAGCGGTTGTACTGCTTCAAAAACTGGTGTTGAAGTGGTACGGTCATTAAATCAGGATTGAACGTGTAATTTGCTTTTTATACCTTTGCATTGAAGCAGATATCGCTAATCTGAACCAACAGATTAACCATATAAAACGAGCAGCCCCCGAAGGAATAATTCCAAATGATGAATGCCGCAAAATCGCACTAAGAACGCAAACCGAAACATAAGCTCCAAATGCGGCCGTTCTGCAAATTTTCGGGGGCTGTTCCCAGCAACAGAACTTATGAAAGGGGTAAGAGTATGAAGAGGTTGTTGAAATGTTCTGCCATTGCCGTCTGCCTTGCAATACTGCTGGCAATGTTCACGGGCTGCGGATCAAATGAATCAAAGAGTAAAATAAAGGTCAGTCTGTGCGAGGTAACCCACTCCATCTTCTACGCTCCGCAGTATGCGGCAATCAATCTGGGCTATTTTGCGGATGAGGGAATCGAACTTAGTCTTTCCAACGGGGAAGGCGCGGATAAAGTAATGTCGGCAGTACTGTCGAATAATGTTGACATTGGATTTGCGGGCCCGGAAGCGTCTATTTACGTTTACAATGAGGGCAAAACAGATAATACACAGGTATTTGCGCTGTTGACCCAGCGCGACGGCTCTTTCCTCGTCGGCCGGCAGCCGGACCCAAACTTTACATGGGATAAAGTCCGCAATAAAGTGGTGTTGCCCGGGCGCAAAGGCGGCGTGCCCTACATGACTTTGGAATACGTAATCCGCAAAAACGGTGTGAACCCCGAAAAAGAAACAACGCTGGACAACAGCATTCAGTTCGCACTGATGGCAGGCGCCTTTACCAGCGGAACCGGTGATTATGTTACCTTGTTTGAACCGACTGCATCCATGATGGAAGCCGCGGGCAAGGGGTATATTGTTGCTTCGGTCGGAAAGGAAAGCGGAGAAATCTCCTATACCGCTTACTTTGCGAAAAAGAGCTTTATCGAAAAAAATCCCGATTTAATATCCCGATTCACGAAAGCAATCTACAAAGGGCAGCAGTGGGTCGCAGCGCACAGTGCAGCAGAAGTAGCGAAAGAAGTCGCCCCCTCCTTCCCCGACACCGACGTGAAGCTGCTGACCACCGTGGTGCAGCGTTACAAGGATATTGACGCATGGTGCACCACCCCTGTGTTGAAACCGAACGCTTTCAACCTTTTGCAGGAAGTAATGACCCAAGCCGGGGAATTAAAGCAAACTGCACCATATGATAAAATTGTAAACACAACCTATGCGGAAAAAGCGGTTAAAGAAGTAAAGTAATAACAAAAGCTGCGCTAACAACCGTTTGTACGGTGATAGCGCAGCTTTTCTTTAATAGAAAGAGTATGTTCTTATAGAAGTATACTAAAGCGAACTTATTCGTGAATAATGTACGGAATCGTAATGACAGCGACATTGCGCCGTTTCACCAAAGATGACTTTAAACGCAAAGAAGTTTGATTGTGGAGCAGATAGTGCCATGGATTCGGAATAACAAACTGTGGCAGTACCAAGGTTAGCATTTCATGCTTTTGCAGTGTCTCCTGCTTTTGGTCCACATGGGAAAGCAGCATCTCATTCACGTTTCGGTAGGGCGCTTCTTCAATAATCAATGGAAAATCAACGTGTAGTTGAGCATACTGCTGTTTCAGTCGTTCCGTAGCATCTGCATTGGTACTGACGTGATAGACTTCAATCTTTCCGCCCAGTGTCATCGTATAGTTTAACGCTTTCACAAACGATTTGTTAATGGATTGAACCGGAACAATAATATATTTTTGCGGTGGGTTTTCAATTACCAGTTCGCTCCCGCTCTGCTTGATTGCTAAATTATTCCGCACCTTTGTATAATGCTTTCTGATAAACAGCATCAGAAAAACAAGCGATGGGATGCAGATCAATACAACCCATGCTCCGCTTTCAAATTTGCTGGCCGCAATAATTACACAGGTTATTGCAGTCATGACAGCGCCAAACCCGTTTATTACGGCCTTGTGCTTCCAACTTCCCTCTTTGTGCGTAATCCATTTTTTGAACATACCCGTTTGAGAAAGTGTAAAAGACAGAAAAACACCGACCGCGTAAAGCGGTATCAGCAGATGCTGTTCCGCTTTAAAAACAATAACCAAGACGGAGGAAAGAGCAAAGAGCAACAGGATTCCGTTTGAAAAGCTAAGCCTTGCCCCGCGGCTCCCAAACGTCCTTGCAACATAACCGTCTTTCGCCAAAAGGGAAAGCAGAAGCGGAAGGTCCGCAAAAGCGGTATTTGCCGCCATAATCAAAATCATTGCAGTGGTTGCCTGAACAACAAAGAACATAATGCTGTTCTGTCCAAATACATTCATGGCAATTTGGGCGACGACAGTAACATTTTCCACGTGAGAAACTTTGTACATAGAAGCTAAATAACAAACACCGAGAAAAATTGCAAAAACCATAAAAACAAGCAGAACAAGAACTTTCTTGGCATTCTTTTGAGAAGGCGATTTAAAGTTCGGTATTCCGTTGCTCACCGCTTCCACTCCGGTCAAAGCGGTACAGCCGGAAGAAAACGCCTTTAAAATCAATAATACGGTCATATCCTGCACCGGCTGCTGTAAAGTAACCGCCGGCGGGGGAACTTGCCCCAAAATAAGAACCTTGATGAATCCGGTAATAATCATCGCGATAATCGAAAAAATGAAGAGATATGTCGGAACGCCAAAAAGGATGGAGGATTCACGGATTCCCCTCAAATTCCCCAGCGTTAACAGGAATATCAGAAATAATGTAATTTCAACCCGGAAAGGCAGAGCTTCGGGAAAAGCGGAAGTAATTGCCGCAGTACCTGCGCAGGTACTGACTGCCACCGTAAGTACATAATCAATAGAAAGCGACGCCGCGGCAATTAGACCCGGAATCTTGCCTAAATTATCGGTTGCGACACTGTAGGAGCCCCCGCCGTGCGGATAACAGTCGATTGTTTGGCGGTATGAAAATGCCAAAATCAAAAGCAAACCGACGATAGCGGCAGCAATCCCCATTAAGGGCTTGTAAGAGGCAATACCAAGCACCGGGATCAGCACGATTAAAATTTCCTCGCATGCATATGCTACCGATGAAATTGCGTCACTTGACAAAATGGGAAGTCCCCAAATTACACTGAATTTTTCACTTTCGCTTTCGGAACTCTTAATTGCCTTACCGATCAAAAAGGACTTGACCTTTTTTAACATTGAATTACACTTCCTAAAAATCATAATTATGATAATAAGTAAAACGAAAAATTGTATATAATTAAAATAAAGATTCTATATTTTAGTATTAAATACTAAAATGAGTCTTTATGTATCATGCACATTAACAGAATTTATATTATACTGCAAATAAAGTCAAATAAAAAGCAATAATGTATAAAGATTGTATAAAGATTGCAGGGTTACATTTAAGTCAATTGCCATCGGCTAAAGCCGATAGTCGGGTCTGTTGAGACAGCCCCTGGAATTTGAAGCTAAAGCCTCCTGAAGAACAAAGTACACCGATCGAATTCAAGCAGGTTAAAACCAATTCTGTTTTCAGTTTGAAAACAGAATTCGCCTTAAAAGCGCGTGCGCGCGCCGAAGGATTGAAACCGTAACTTTATTAAAATTCATCATAAATAAAGGCACAAAAAACGCCCACTCACTGTGGGCGTAAACCCGATGGTTTTATTCTAAATAGTCAATGTACACAAATGGTCTTTATGCTTTGGAGGCATAGAAATATGTTGTGCTGTCCACGGCCTTGCACCAGGGTACAGCTTCCAAAATTTTAAGGATATCATTCCGCTTTGCCTTTTTACCGATTGATTTTGTGATATCCGTAATATGAATGAGCTTGTCTGCATTTTTTTGAAAATAGAGTTCCAGTTCATTTTCAATCGCCGCATCGGGTGCAGCTTTTCCTGCCGTCTTTTGTGCGGTCTTAATCCCCTGTATAAATTCGGACGAGTGTGCCTTGCAGTATAAGACATAAAGCGTTTTAATTTTGCTTAATAACCGGGGGGGAATCTCCGACTCGTAGCGCAAGTTCTGAAACTGGCATTTCATTAAATCCGTCATTTCCTCGTAACCGTGATTCTCACAGTATAATATGAACGGATAATAATCATCGTTGCTGTAAACATCTTTAATTTTTGCCATATCTAAATCCCTTTCCTAAAAAGTCACAAGAATTATTATTATACAAGATTTAGACTGATATCACAACCTCATTCTCGTCATTTTGAACGCTTTTTTAATGTTTTAAAGCCAGCGTGAAGCAACCTGCTGCGAAAAAGGGAATTGAGATCAGCTCAATCCCCTTTCTGTGTTATTATGAAGTTGAACGGGAATAGATGCTGAACAGTCTTTTAAAGTCCGGGCGTCCTGCCGAGTCAAGCAGGTGTGCGGATTCATCCGCGTCTTCACTTCTGTTCCCGTTCAGCGCCTTAATGATTGACTCCGCATCATAGATGCCTAATCCGTGTCCGTAATAAAGTCCCCCTCCAAGGTCGATTACATTTTCCCCCTGCCATTCGGGAGTCAGCGGGTCAACGTCCGGATTTGCAAAATATCTGCGGTCACCGGGTAAATAGTCTTTTCTCCGTTTGATAAAACCGACATCCTGCAAAAGCCGGTCAATATGGTGCCAGTTCATCAGTTCAATTCTTGGAAACGTTTTATCGAACAGATCTTTGGGAAAAATGTTCAGCAGCGCTTTATAATATACGATCATCATTGCAGTCGCACATTCCGTTCCGTATTGGGAACTGTTCTTAAAGATGTCGAGAATTGCGTCACTTGGCTTCACTCCGTCTTTCAGCAAAAATCCGCCCTCCGAAGTACGTTTCCAATACATTGGGTTACATCTGGTTTCACGAAATACCTCAAACCCCATTCTGCTTTGATAAAGTTCGCGGGAAGCCGCAATAATTTCATTGCGCATCCGAAGTTCAAATTTTAATTGATCCAAAGAGTCATAAGAATACCGTTCGTCGCTTGCAGCAAGGCGGTTGATAATTACCTGCTCCACGCTTCCCTGCGCATATGCGGCGCTTATATCCCCTGGCTGAACTGTATTACCGGAGATTATTATCATATTAATTCCCTCCGGCCGTATTTGGCGATTTGAAGTTGTTCTTCCACCGGGTACTGCATCCATTGACTCCATACCGGCTGATTTTCACGGTGCAACTTACTGGAATATTCCGCGAGTCTTGCTTTTTCTTCTTCCTGCACCTCATTAAAATGGTTCAGACAAATGTGTTCCTCCTCCGTTAACGGAGTTAACGGTTTCGGGCCCCTTGGTGAACTGTTTTTGCCGAGATACTTTGCTTCCAAATTCACATCACAGGCGCTCGGACTATTGGTAAGCTGAAAGCTTTCCCCTGTGAAATACAGATACGGACTGTTTTCGTTCAGCCACGAAATATATTCGTTATACCACTTTTGTTTCTCGCTGCTATTTCTTAACTTGATATCCTCCCGCAGATTGAGCAGCGTTCGCGCCAGCTCCACATCTTTTTGCACGGGGGAACGGAGGTACCCTGCTATAAGCTGCAGCGACTGCGCATTCCGTGCCTGAAAGAAAATCCATACAATATCATGAATATAGGCACCTTTCCGGTTGCGTCTGAAAATCAGATCTGCGACGGATGACAGGATTGCATTTTCATGATGTGTCTTTATTAAAACAGATGCCGTAATGTCCAGAATTTGATCAAACTCGTTGCTTAAGCCGTCATCCGCCGCACCGGTATGAAACATCCAAAGCAATACCATATGAACCGTTTCATCGTTTAAAGAAAGTGAATTGCCGGAATTACCCCCCGGCTTTTTAACATCCGCTATTTTTTCGCATATGTTTAGCGCAATGCGATTGCGTTCGCTTAATTCCCCATATAAATTGAAATCCTTAATTTCGGGCTGAAGGATAAAAAGGGAAGCAAAAATCAGACTGTCGTCATTGATCAGTCTGATGGCGGTCTGTCTGTTTTCCTGCCCCAGTTTACGAAACATATTCCTACAGGCGCTCATGCCCCTTGTGCGTCTGATACAGTCCAAATTATTTACCGAACCGGCGTAACCCAAATTCATGTGATTCCACCTCTTTAATTTGTGGATAGACCCCAAAGAGCCTTCAATCCATAATATTAAAAAAGACGGATTTGTTTCTTAAGTCATAGCCGGCCGGAACTTATTTAAAAATAATAATTACTTCATGTGTAACAATACAATATATTATGATATAGTAAGGGTGAACTGTTCTTTCAATACCGTTTATTGATTATCTTTACAGCAATTCCAATAAGGATTGCGAAGTCGGATTTGTTCCTCCCCCGCCTTCGGCGGAGGAGGAACTAAGAAACATTCTACAGCTTAACTGGGAATGCTGTAATGAACAACCCTTTTGTCAGCTTTCAATTATTTTATATTTTATAATAACGAGGTGTTTGATATGGAAATGAGAGAAAATTGGCTCCGTGCAATTGATGCAAGAACCTCACGGAGAACATACCGGGAAGAAAAAATCGATCAGCAAAAGGCACGGCAAATCCAGTTGCTGGTGAATGAATGTAATGCGGAAGGCGGGCTGAACATCCTTTTTATTGAAGACGGTGCTTCGCTTTTCAACAGCTTTAAAAGCAGCTATGGGATGTTCAGCGGCGTACAGTCCTACTTTGCAATGGTTGGTGATAAGGCCATGCCGTGTCTGATGGAAAAAATCGGTTATTACGGTGAACTGCTTGTTCTGGAATGCACCGATTCCGGTTTGGGAACATGCTGGGTGGCCGGAACTTACAACAAAGAAGAATGCAAAAAACAGCTTCATCTGAAAGACGAGGAAGAGTTGATCTGTGTAATTCCCGTCGGTTATGTAAAACAGGAAAAAAGTTTAAAAGAAAAGGCAATTTCTTTATCCGGAAGAAAAACTAAAAAATTCGAGGTATTCATTGCCCCGAGCACAGGGCTGCCGGACTGGGCGGTTAAGGGCGTTGAAGCCGTGATGAAAGCCCCCTCGGCAATCAACAAGCAGCCCGCCCGTTTTGCGTACAAGACTGGGGCGGTAAAAGCAACCGTAGAAAACCTGAATTCCATTCAGGCTGTCGACCTTGGAATTGCAAAAGCGCATTTTGAGCTGGGCGCATGGGGGGCCGGTTCAAAGGGCAAGTGGATTCAGCAGGACGGAGATTCCGTTTTCCAGTAAACCGCAACATAAAAAAAACAGACAGCAGGCCGAACCTTCGGTTTGCTGTCTGTTTTTTATTATCGTTAATTACGGTCTAAACACCGCTTTTCGTTTTCGATTACTGCTTACTGTCTTCTTCCCCATATCCCATTTGGCTGATTACCATCTTATAATATTCGCCTTTCAGATTCATCAGTTCGTCATGCGTTCCCCTTTCGATAATTTCGCCGCTGCTCATTACCATAATCAAATCGGCATCACGAATGGTCGAAAGCCGGTGCGCGATGAGAAAACTTGTATGATTTTTCATAAGGGTAAGCATTGCCTGCTGGATTTCCCTTTCGGTCTTCGTGTCAACACTGCTGGTTGCCTCATCCAATATTAAAACCGGCGCGTCACATAAAATGGCCCGCGCAATCGCCAGCAGCTGGCGCTGGCCCTGACTTAAATTATCCGTGCTGCCGGTTACAAACGTATCGTACTTTTTCGGCAAACGGGAAATGAATTTATCGGCATGTGCCAATTTTGCGGCGGCAATCACTTCCGCTTCACTCGCATTTGGTCTTGAGTAGCGGATATTGTCCGATATGGTTCCTGTGAACAGGCAGGTATCCTGCAATACAACGGAAAAGCAGCTTCTTAAGCTTTTTCCGGTGATGTCCGTGATGTTCACATCATCAATTTTAATTTCACCTTCGTTTAGTTCGTAAAACCGGGTAAGAAGGTTGACAACCGTTGTTTTCCCCGCCCCGGTTTCACCAACCAAGGCGACTACTTCCCCCGGTTCAACTGTAAAGCTGATATGGTTCAGTACTCTTTTCCCCGTGCTGTAAGAAAAGGATACGTCTTTAAATTCGACCTTACCCCTTGTATCCTTCAGTTCTCTCGCATCGGTTTTATCCGTTGCTTCTTCCTTTTCGTCCATAATTTCAAAAATCCGTTCGGCGCCAGCCAGCGCAGACTGAATTGTGTTAAACATACCGGCAATATTATTCAGCGGCTGCCCAAACTGTTTGGAATAGGTAAGGAAACTCACCACGACACCAACGGTAATTGCTCCGTTTACCGACAGTATTCCACCGATGCAGGCGATTAAGCCAAAGCTGATATTGTTGATGACATTCATAAACGGCATCAGCATTCCTGACCAAATCTGTGCTTTTGTCGAATAATCCCGCAATTCAAGGTTCACAGATTTAAAATCCGACAATACCTTTTCCTGCAGATTAAAGGCCTTTACCATTTTTAATCCGACAATATTTTCTTCAACAACGCCGTTCAGTGCACCCAGCATTCTTTGCTGACCCAAAAAATAAATGCGGCTTCGTTTGGAAACAATCTTTGTCAGAATCAGAAACAACGGGATAGACACCATCGCAACCAGCGTCATCAGCGGATTTAATATCAGCATCATAATAAACGCGCCGATAATAGAAAAAACGCTGGAAATCAGCTGTGTCGTTGTTTGGGCAATCGTGCTGCTGATATTATCGACATCATTCGTGATCCGGCTCATGGTATCCCCATGCGATGTAGTGTCATAAAAATTCAAAGGAATCTTCTGCAGCTTGGAGAACAATTCTGTTCGAATATGTTTCACGAGTTTCTGCGTAATGTCGGCCATCAGCGCGCCGTTTACCGTATCAATTATCCAGCTTGCCAAATAACAGATTCCAAGCGTAACCAGTATGGTCGATAAAAGCGACTGATTGATGGTATTGGTTGCCATATCAAAGGCATTAATTGCTTTACCAAGCAGTAAGGGGGTTACAAGTGAAACCGATGCCGATATGACGGTAAGTACGACTGCCACGAGCAGAGAATTTCGCCACTGCATGAAAATTTGAAATAGCCTGAGCAGCGTACCTTTTGTGTTCTTCGGCTTTTCAGTCGGCACAAACCTTTGGTGCCCACCGCCAGCCCTGCCTAACTTCGGCATGTTATTATAGTTTATTTTAATATTGTTATCAGCCATTCGCTTCACCTGCCCAGTGCACTCCGCCTATTTGCGATTCATAGATTTCGCGATAAGTTTTACAGGACTGAAGCAGTTCCTTGTGTCTGCCAAACCCGACATTCACTCCATTGTCCAAAACAAGAATTTTATCGGCCGACATGGCGGTACCGATCCTCTGTGTGATGATGATTGTGGTTTTTTCCGCTCCGATTGTTTTCAGCCCCCGCCTGACCTTAGCTTCCGTGACGGCGTCGAGTGCACTGGTACAGTCGTCCAATATCAAGACCGGGGCATTCTTGACCAGTGCCCTTGCGATGGAAATGCGCTGCTTCTGCCCGCCCGAAATATTTGCACCGCCCTGACCCAAAACAGTATCGTACTGATTGGGCATGTTTTGTATGAATTCGTCGGCCTGCGCGATCTTTGCGGCAGTTAAAACCTCCTGCTTTGTTGCGGATGATTTTCCCCATGCAATATTATCAAAGACCGTTCCTGTAAAAAGCATACTTTTTTGCGGCGCCAGCGCGATATTATCCCGCAGCAAGCTGCTGTCAAGCGTATTAATATCGCTCCCGTTAAAATAGATTGCACCTTCACTGACGTTGTAAAAATGCAGACAAAGCCATGCAAGCGTTGACTTGCCGGAGCCTGTCGGCCCGATTACCGCCAGCGTTTCACCGGAGTTCACCTGAAAGGACAGGTTTCTGATTGTCGGCATACCGCTTCCGTTCGGGTATGCAAAGGTAACATTTTCAAAAGTGAGCTGCCCGGTGCCATTCTTTAAACTTCCCTGCGAACCATGAAAGTCCTCGTCACTGTCCAGCACTTCGAACACTCTTTCCGTGGAGGCTTTTGTTCGGACGAACGTGTTGAAAATATTCGTTATCATAATCAGGGATGCCAGAATCTGCGTCATATAGTTGATAAACGCGGCGACCTTGCCGACTTCAATTTGCCCCATGCCAAAAAGGATGCTCCCAAAGTAAATCATCGCCGCAATGCCGACGCTGACGGTAAGCGACATCAGCGGGGAAAAAATGACAATCACCATCTGTGATGAGATGCTTTTATCCGATAAATCCGAATTTGCCCGGTCAAACTTTTTTTCTTCATCCTGATACCTGCCAAATGCTTTGACCAGCCTTATTCCCATCAAATATTCCTGAACAACCATGTTTACCTTATCAATCGCATACTGCACCCTGGCAAACCGCTTGTAACTCATTTTCATACTGATGATAATGAAAACGGCGACAATCGCCACTGCCGCGAATAAAACCAAACTCAACTTCGCGCTCAGCACCACCGCCAGAACAATACTGCCGATGCAGGTAAGCGGCGCTTTGAAGAATATTCTCATCATACCGTTGACAAACTGCGTGATCTGCGAGGTATCGTTTGTCATTCGCGTGATTAACGAACCGCTTTCCAGTTTATCCGAGCTTGCTTCCGAAAACCGAATAATCTTATGAAATACATCGTAACGAAGGTCCGCTCCAAAACTTTGTGATACCCTTCCCGCCAGAATATTTCGGGTAGTGGCAAAACCAGCGCCCAGCAGCGTTACCAACAGCATAAAAACACCGAATTTCAATACTACTTTTATATCACTGCTTTTTACGCCTTCATCGATAATATGAGCCATAATCGTTGGCTGTAAAAGGTCGCATACGGCTTCAAAAAAAACGCAGCTGACCGCAATCAGGAATAAAGCCTTATACTTATGAAAATAACGCTTGTAAATTTCCATTTGCCATTTTCCTTTTTGAATCATTTAATTTGCCCTTCAGGTACAGGCAGCCTTTCGTTGAGCCGGATGCAATTAACTGATAGCAATTTCAATTAAGAGCAGGGAAATCACGATAGCTATTCCGCTTCATTTTTGTAATCGCTGTAAGACTAACGATTCAACTTTTGGAAACAATACAAAAAAAGTTGAAAGGTTATGGTATGAATATGCCGGAAGTAAAGAGTTCTTATCAGGACGCCCCTGCGAGTACGCCAACCACTTTCCCCGCTCAACACCAAGGTGTGCAGCCCGGTTCCCAGCAGCAGATGAACCCTGCTCCCGTAACGGACAACCCCGCCTACCGTGGCTCCGGAAAGCTGGAAAATAAAGTTGCAATTATAACCGGAGGCGACAGCGGAATCGGACAAGCGGTCGCGGTGGCTTTTGCTAAAGAGGGTGCAGACATTGTCGTCGCCTATTACAGCCAGCAGGAGGACGCGGAAAAGACGGTTCAAATGGTTCAATCGGCGGGCAGGCGATGCGTGATTGTAAAATGTGACTTAAAGCAGGAAAGCTGCTCGCAGCAGGTGGTGAAAACAGCAATGCACGAATTCAACAAAATTGATGTATTGGTTAACAACATTGCAGTGCAGTACCCGCAGAATAAAATTGAAGATATCAGTGCGGAGCAGCTGAATGAAACGTTTACCACAAATATTTTCAGCTTTTTCTATATGACAAAGGCGGTTATGCCGCACATGAAAGCGGGCTGTTCCATGATCAGCACAACCTCTGTTACCGCGTATGAGGGCAGTGCCACCCTTCTTGATTATTCCGCCACAAAGGGTGCCATCGTTTCCTTTACCCGTTCGCTGGCTTTGTCGGTAGCGCCGGACGGGATCCGTGTAAATGCGGTTGCACCCGGTCCGGTTTGGACACCGCTGATTCCGTCCAGTTTTGATGAGCAGAAAGTCGCACAGTTTGGCAAGGACGTTCCCTTCGGCCGCGCGGCCCAGCCCTTTGAACTTGCCCCGGCGTATGTGTATCTTGCCAGTGAAGACTCCGCATTTGTAACCGGACAGGTGATCCATGTGAACGGCGGCGTGATTACCGGTTCCTGATTACTCAAAGTATAATCAAAATCAATTAAAACAGATAGTCTTATTTAACTGAGGTTAAAGTAAGGCTATCTGCTTTTTTATGCTTATAAAACCGCCTGAATGATAAGGCTCGGAACTCAGGCGCTGCGCGCGGTTTTTATCGAATAAAATTTGTTCTTTGGCGTTCTTCCGTTTCAGGCAGTGCAATACCGGCCTTTTTCCCTGCTTCGATTGATTTTAACAGCCAAGCCATATTTTTACCCAAGGTACGCATAATCTGCATGCCTTCCAAGTCCTGAACGACTTCATCCGGCGTGTTGCCGTGTACCATGTTCCAATATTGGGACGATACCACAGGCATATTGTTAATTGTAAAATATTTATTGAGCTGTTCAAATGCAGCCGTCGAACCGCCCCTGCGGCAGCTTACAACCGCTGCTCCCGGCTTATATGCAAAAACATCCCCGCCGGCATAAAAGCAGCGATCCAAAAGCGAAGTCATGGCACCGGACGCCGCCGCATAATGTACCGGGGAGCCGAATATGAACCCGTCAAAGTCCTTCGCCTTTTCAAGTACGATATTCACTGTGTCATCATCAAATACGCATTTACCGCCACCGGTTCTTGAACAGTAACCGCATGCGGTACATCCCCTGATAGGCTGTTTCCCAACATGGAACAGTTCTGTTTCGACGCCCGCTTTTTCAATTTCTTTCGCGACTTCGCTCAGTGCAGTATAAGTGCAGCCTTTTTCTTTCGGGCTGCCGTTAATCAATAAAACTTTCATTTTAATAACCTCCAAAAATTAATTATTTTACCTTCATGATTTTACGGACGATTGCCACAAGCGGCTTATAGAACACTCCCTCCATTTCATGACTGACTGTCTGAAGTTCTTTTCTGATCTCTATTTTTTGCGGGCAATGGCTTTCACATTTGCCGCATTTTTTACATTGGGATGCAACGGCAGGCTTCACCGACATGGCGCCCAGGGTTTGCATATAACGGAAACGCGCCGATTTGTCAGCCATAAGGTACTTATCGTTGTAACAGGAGAAGCAGCCCGGAATATCCACCCCGGCGGGACAGGGCATACAGTAACCGCAAGCGGTGCAGGGAATTTTAGTCTTTTTCGTTATCTCCGTTTTCACCTTTTCAAAGATTGCGAGTTCCTCACCGGTGAGGGTGTTCGGCTCCGCATCACCGGCAATGCGTATATTTTCAGCAACCTGCGCTTCATCGCTCATGCCCGACAGCACAACGTTGACCTGCGGATGATTCCATATCCAGCGCAAAGCCCATTCAACGGGCGAACGGTTCGCGTCATAATCGGCAAACGCTTTTCTAACCTGCTCCGGCAGATGTGTAACCAGTTTGCCGCCGCGCAGCGGCTCCATTACAATAACAGGGATGCCCAAACTTGCCGCAAGTAACAGCCCTGATTTTGTCGCCTGATTATTTTCGTCCATGTAGTTATATTGGATTTGGCAAAAGTCCCATGGATACGCTTTAACGATGGACTCAAAGTCCGACTTGCTGCCATGGAAAGAAAAGCCGATATTCCTGATGGTTCCCGCAGCTTTCAATTCTTCCATCCATTCCATAATGCCCAGCGCCGCTAGGCGGTCATACATGGGTTTGTCTGTCAGCATGTGAAGCAGGTAATAATCAATATGATCCGTCTGAAGCCGTTCCAGCTCGGTTGAAAGAATTTTTTTCGCGTTGTCAAGCTTTTTGACTAAGAAGGGCGGGAGTTTCGTCGCAATTTTAACTTTCTCACGATAACCGCCAGCCAACGCCTTGCCCAGAAGCTGCTCGCTTTTTCCGTTTTGATAAATATACGCGGTATCAAAGTAGTTTACGCCTTCTTTGATTGCGTCATGAATCATTTGGATGGATCTCGGTTCATCAATTCCTCCGTTTTTGGTTGGCAGCCGCATGCAGCCGAACCCTAAAATGGAAAGCTCATCACCATTTTTAGCATTTATTCTGGTTTTCATATTTCATACCTCCAACTTAATTTCCAATAAGTTATTAGCCGCTCGTAATTTCAGATTAGTTCGATTATAATGCTATTTACAATCGATTACAAGATATGATTCATGAACAAAAATTTAAGCCGGGCAGGGCGGTATCAGATTTTATATATGAAGTCTGACAGGACCTAAGACTACATAAATACTGACTATAGTTCAGAATTATGGTATAATAAAGTCAATTACTATCGGCTAAGCCGATGGTTTGAATTTGAGGATAAAGCCTCCTAAAGGATAAAGAGCTTCTTTCAAATTCAAACTGGTTAAATTGACTTTAATAAAAGTATTGCATGAAAAACCAAGAGGGAGAAAGCATGAAAAAGATAAAGGAACAAAAGCCGCTGCCGCGTACCTGCCAAACATGTGAATTTGATTCCAAAGAAATGTGCACCATTCACGGCGAAGGCTATAAAAGCAGAGAAACTTCAAATACCTGCAATGACTGGAGCATCAGTTTAACTGCTTTTGAAAAGCAGGACAAGCGGAATAGAAGGTAATTCAGGATGGAGCAAACTTTATCCGCGGTGATCTGCGTGTTAAACTCAAAATATATTCACTCTTCGCTGGCCCCATGGTGTTTGCTGGCAGGGATGGATGCTTATTGTGAACCTGCGATTACGGCAAAGGTAATGGAGGGCACGATTAATGAGCCGGTTGAAAATGTCGCACAGCGAATCATCGGGGAAAGCCCGCAGGTGATTGGCTTTTGCTGCTATATTTGGAACATTTCCGCCACAAAACAATTGCTTCGCCTTGTGAAAGCTCAATTGCCGGACACAGTCATTGTTTTAGGCGGGCCGGAGGTAAGCTACAACGCGGAAGAACTGCTGCGTGATGAACCTTTTGTGCAATACGTGATTTCGGGGGAGGGTGAAAAGCCTTTCTCCCTTTTGCTGAATGCAATTTACCGTGGGGAAACCGTGCGGAATATTCCCGGTGTTTGTTACCGTGAGGACAATCGGATTGTCGTCGCTGCACCGCATACCCCGGACGAAGAACCGCCCACACCTTACACGGAAAAATATTTCAACGCGTTAAAAGGGCGCATCGCCTACCTTGAAACAAGCCGCGGCTGTCCGTACTCCTGCGCCTTCTGCCTTTCCGGGCGGTGCGGCAGCGCCCGTTTTTACAATTTGGAACGGGCAAAAAAAGAGCTGCTGCTGCTTGCAAACAGCGGCACTCAAACGGTGAAGCTGGTTGACCGGACCTTTAACGCGAACCGGGGCAGAGCAATCGAACTGTACCGATTCATCATACAGAATTACGGGACTGCGATTCCGAAAGGCGTTTGCTTCCATTTTGAAATAGCAGGCGACATCCTTGATGAAGAAACGATTCAGCTTCTTGCCACAGCACCGCTTGGCGCAATGCAGCTTGAAATCGGGCTGCAAAGCTTCAATTCAAAAACACTTGCTGCCGTTAACCGCAAAACAGATGTTGAGCGCCTAAAAAACAATATAAGCCGCATTGCCGAAAATGCGAACATGCACATGCATATCGATTTAATAGCCGGCCTGCCTTATGAGGATTGGAACAGCTTCGCAAATAGCTTTAACATTGCTTACGCACTCAAGCCCAATATGCTGCAGCTGGGGTTTTTAAAGCTGCTGTACGGAGCGCCCATGCGGGACAAGCCCGAGGAATTCCCTTGCCGGTATAAACCGCTTCCCCCGTATGAAGTAATTTCCACCCCTTGGCTTTCTGAAGAGGAGCTTGTGCGTTTGCATCACACGGAAGATGCAGTGGAGAGACTTTCCAACAGCGGGCGCTTTCGGCGTACGCTGGAGTATCTGTTCCAACAAAGCGGGATGATGCCATTTGAGTTGTTCTTCCGTTTTGGGGAATTCGCAGCCGGAACAGAAACGGAACGAATCCCGCTGGATGCTTACACCGCTCTTGTATTTGAATATTTCAGCAGCCAAAGCGGAATTGATACAGCTGTATTACGCGACGTAATGGCTTGCGACCGGCTTGCCACAAATTCTTCCGGAAAGCTGCCCGCTGTTCTGCGGATTCAGGATTCTTCACTCAAAGCCGCGGTAAGGGAACTGGATGAAACAGAGGAAACCCGTTCCCAAAAGGGAATCAAACGGGGCGCCGCGTTATTGTATTCCGAACATTGTGTGGTCTACGCGGATTATCGGGACAAAAACCCGATTACCGGGGAATACCCGCTGTTCAAAGTTCGTTTGAGCAGCCTGCTCCCCAAGGAGTAAAGTTTGGTTAAACCGTAATTGGCTTTAATAGAATATAGGCAAAAGGAGTGGCAGTTTGAATAAAGTAATCGGAATTCTGGCTCACGTGGACGCGGGAAAAACCACCCTTTCGGAACAGATTTTGTATCACACGCACAGCATTCGTACCCGCGGCCGCGTGGATCATCAGGATGCGTTTTTGGACAGCAGCCGTCTGGAGCGTGACCGGGGTATTACGATATTTTCAAATCAGGCGGTCTTCCATTACAACGACAGTACTTACTATTTGGTGGATACCCCGGGACATGTAGATTTTTCCGCGGAGATGGAGCGAACGCTCGACATTTTAGACTACGCGATTGTAGTGGTAAGCTGTGTTGAGGGTGTGCAGGGCCATACCGAAACCATTTGGAAATTGCTGCGGCAGCATGGCGTGCCCACGGTATTTTTCCTGAACAAGACCGACCGTGCGGGTGCGGAACCGAACCGTGTCTTATCGGAGCTTCAATCGAAGTTTACTACCAGTGTGTGCGACTTCACAACGGGATTTTCCACCGCTGCCATTGAACAGATTGCCGAGCTGGATGAAGACCTGCTGGAACATTATTTAAACAACGGCTATGATGCTGACTTATGGTTGACGGCGGCACAGTCGCTGATACAAAGCGAAAAGCTGTTCCCATGCTTCAGCGGCTCGGCGCTGAACGACATCAACATTGACACTTTTTTGCAGGGACTCGATTCCCTTACGAAAACCGATTCGGATGCTTCCTCTCCCTTTTCGGGGCGAGTTTATAAAATCAGGCACGATTCACAGGGCAGCCGTGTTGTGTTTTTAAAAATCACCGGCGGTACGCTCCGAGTAAAAGACGCGGTTGGGAACGAAAAGATTAATGAACTGCGAATTTATAACGGCGCAAAGTTTGTGCCGGCACAGCAGGCGCTGGCTGGCGAGCTGTGCGCGGTTACCGGCCTTTCCAACGTTATGGTGGGCGACGGAATCGGTGAAATCACCACGCATACCGACTGCATTACCACCCCGATGCTCATGGCAAAAGTAAATATTGACCCTTCCCTTTCCGCCCGAACCGTACTTGGCTGCTTTAAAATTTTGGAAGACGAAGACCCTATGCTGGGTGTTGTTTGGGAAGAAGCGCTTCAGGAAATTCACGTGCACGTCATGGGCACGATACAGCTTGAAATACTCAAGGAAGTAGTCTGGGAGCGGTTTCATACTGCGGTTACATTTGGGGACTGTGAGATTTTATATCAGGAAACCATTCGGGGTTCGGTGACCGGTTACGGGCATTTTGAACCACTGAAGCATTACGCAGAGGTGCATCTGCGGCTGTCGGAGGGTGAGCGCGGAAGCGGGCTGACCTTTACCAGCGAATGTTCCACCGATGTGCTTGACCTTAACTGGCAAAGACTGATTCGTACCCATGTGTTTGAATTCAGGCATAAGGGGATTTTGACCGGTTCCCCGCTGACCGATGTAAAAATTGTTTTGCTGACGGGCCGCGCACATGAAAAGCACACCGAAGGCGGCGACTTTCGCGAGGCAACCTACCGCGCAATCCGGCAGGGGCTGGAACAGGCCGAAAACGTGCTGCTGGAACCGTATTATAAATTTTCTATTCAAACGGAACCGGAGCAGATAGGGCGTGTACTGACTGACATCCAGCGGATGTACGGCAGCTTTGAGCCCCCTGATATTACAGACGGTCATGCGGCGATTCAAGGCCGGGCTCCGGTCGCTGCAATTATGAATTACGGGCGTGAACTGGTAACCTTTACAAAAGGGAAAGGCAGCCTGAACCTGCAGTTCGACGGTTATGAGCCATGTCATAATTCAGACGAAGTGATTGAGCACATCGCTTATGATAAAATACGGGATGTTGCAAATACTTCCGATTCTGTGTTCTGCTCCCACGGCGCCGGGTTTAACGTTAAGTGGAACGAAGTAATAAAGCACATTCACTGCAAATAAAAAATCCCTGTAATAAAATTGGAGCGGCAAAATAATGCCCCAATTTATATTACAGAGATTCAAATATGAGCCCATTCAGCACTCCGAGTAACATACGCCTACAGTACCCGGCCCCGAGTATACCCCGACGATGGCACTGATTTGACCGATCAAATATACATGCTGAATATTGGGGTTTCCCGACAACATATCACATACTTTTTTCGCGTCTTCTTCCACGTTGCCGTGAACAATATAAGCATCGCATTTTATGCCTTTTACCACTTCTTCCGCCAGTTCCGCCAGTTTGTTCAAGGCTCTATTTTTTCCCCGGACCTTTCCGTAGGTAAAACACTGACCGTACTCTTCATCAAATCCTACAATTGGTTTGATATCCAAAAGTTCCCCGATTGTACCCGAAATCCGCCCGATACGCCCGCCTTTTCTGGCATATTCGAGCGTACCGAAAACAAAGTAAAAATGAAGTTTTCTTTTGATTTCCGGTATTGCTTGGACAATTTTTTTAAAGCTTAAGCCGGACTCAATTAACTTCCCGCACTTCTTTAAAATGATTCCTTCACACACAGAGGTAGATTTTGTATCATATATATAAGTTTTAATTTTATTAAATTTTTCACTCATAATTTTAAAGGCATTATAAGTTCCTGAAAGTCCGCTGGAAATTACAACGGCAATTACATGAGTATAATTTTCTTCTTCTAATTTTTTATAGACGTTTTCAATATCTTCCAAAGACGGCTGTGAGGACTTCGGAATTTCATATTTCATTTTATCGTAAATTTCTTTTGATGTGATGTCGACCTTATCGGTATACTCCCTGTCAATATATATGATTTTAAAAGGTAACATACGAATATTATACTGACTGATTGTTTCATCATCAATATCACAAGCCGAGTCTGTAATTAACGCGATTTTCTCCATCAGATTCAAACCTCCTGATCATTAAATATATCCGCTTTATATGAATTGTGTATTTCTACGGCTTATGTTAATCTTAATTATGCGCTGGTATTTATGATTACATTATCACGTATTGAATACGGAGTCAATCATTCTAATATATTTTTAGATAAATTTGGATGCGGCCGTACCGGGCAGATCAATTCAAATTACGCAGCCTGTTTGAACGTTTCAATTCAAATAAATCCTGAACTATAATATTTGCAGAAAAGGAAGTAATATCATGCCAAGTGAAATGATTTATAGAAAAATTTTTTCTGTCGGCAACCCTGTTTCCCAAATTATTTTCGGCACCGCAATCAAAACGATGATGGCAGGCGAGAATGAGTTTGATTTGCTGGATGCGGTTTATGAAGCCGGAATCAATACATTTGATACAGCGGCATCATACGGCGACAGTGAGGCGTCCCTTGGCAACTGGGTACTGGCAAGGAATCTGCGCGACAAGGTAGTGATCATCAGCAAAGGCGCCAACCCGAGCCCATGGCGCAACCGGGTTACCGAGTATGATATCCTGAGCGATATCGAAACCTCTTTCGCTAAGCTGAGAACGGATTATATTGATATTTATTTACTGCACCGCGATGATCCGTCCGTCCCGGTCGGCCCAATTGTGGAACTGCTGAACCGGCTTCACAGAGAAGGCAGAATCGGTGCCTTCGGGGGCTCGAACTGGACCTTGAACCGAATTCAAAACGCAAACCAGTATGCGGCGGAACACTCATTAATCCCGTTTTCCGTCGCAAGCCCAAGTTTTGGACTTGCCGAAATGATTGGCGACCCGTGGGGCGGAAGCGTAACATTAACAGGTGAAAAGAATAAAAACGCACGGGAATGGTTTACTGCGAACCAAATGCCCATTCTGGCTTATTCCAGTTTGGGAAGAGGCTTTTTCTCCGGTAAAATTAAGAGCAGCCAGATTGACCGAGCAAAGGAACTGCTTGGCCCGGCTGCAGTTGAATATGGATATCCGGAAAATTTTGAACGGCTGAGAAGAGTTGAATTGCTCGCGGAACAAAAAGGAGCGACCGTTTCCCAGCTTGTGCTCGTATGGATTTTTAAGCAATCCCTGAATACATTTACAGTAACAAGTCCATCCTCTGTAGCACACCTGAAAGAAACGATTGACTCTCTACATCTGGAACTGACTGACAGGCAAGCTAAATGGATTAACTTAGAGTGTGAAGAATTATAGTCAAGACCACCCCTAAAAGGGGTGGCTTGCACAAGCCCTATAAGGGCATAAGA
>CAUQPM010000014.1:0-69080 GCA_963520015.1 uncultured Oscillospiraceae bacterium | reverse complement strand
CCGCCCCTGTTTTCGACAGCTTTGCTATCATACCACTTAATTTTTGCATTGTCAATCCTTTTAGACACTTTTATTTATAGTTATTTTATATGTATTGAAGATTTATCTAAATAAGTAAGGAAATGAGCCGTTGCGCTAAGAATTCTGATGCTTTATCTTACAATATGAAAGGGGCCACTTTAAAAAGTGACCCCAGACAGGAAGTATATGTATTTGCGTATTGGAGGAAGATTTATTTAATCGTATCTTTTGAGAGAACGGAAACGCCGGTATCAACTGAAGTTTTTTCAATTTTTTCGCCCTTGACTGCCTTAACAGCAGCTTTCATGCCTTCAGAACCCATGACGTCCGGGTTTTGAGCCATTGCGCAAAGAAGGGAACCGTCTTTAATCAGGGAAAGGATTGCATCGGATTTATCAAAGCCGACACCGATCAGGTCTGTTTTTCCGGAGCCTTTAATTGCATTGCCAACACCAACGGTTGCGCCTTCATTTGCTCCAAAAATTCCTACGACACCTTCTGTAATGTAGTTGTCAGCAATATCCTTTGATTTTGCAGCATCGCCTTCACCGTACTGAGTTTGAAGAAGTGTATAGCCTTTGCCTTCAAATGCAGCGCGGAAACCTTTTTCACGAGCAACTGTGGAAGCTGTGGAAGAGTTGATATTAACAATACCGATCTTACCATCTTTTTTACCGGCTGCTTCAAGGGCTTTAATCATCTGCTCACCGGCAGTTTGGCCAGCGGCCGTATTATCGGTAGCAAATGTTGCAAGGGCTTCTGTTTTTGCAGGGGAGTCAACATAAATGATTTTAATTCCTTTTGCTTTCGCGTCTTCCAAAGATGCAGAAATAGCGTCCGGACCATTTGCAGCGATCATGATTGCATCGGCGCCATCAGCAATTGCATTGTTTACACGCTCAATTTGCTGTGCATCATCCTTTTTATCAGGAGCCATCCATTTGTATTCAATGTTTCCAATTTCGTCTGCTGCCTTTTTGGCACCCTTATCCACCGATACCCAGTGCTGGTCAGTACTGTCCATGGTGATTAGGATGACTTTGATTTTTTTGTCAGAAGCCGGAGCTGCTGTTGAATTGGCTCCTGCGCCAGGTGCCGCTGTGCTTGTCGACTGACAGCCTACCATTGAGGTAGCGACCATAGCCGCGCAAAGTAAAATAGCCAACAATTTCTTTTTCATTACAATAAGCCTCCCAAATTTTTATACATTAAAGCATCTGCTTTAATTTTCTTTTTGGACTTTAACCAATTTGCTGTTGCTCCTATTCTTCCTCGGTTTGCCCGTGCGAAGAACCACATCAAGTAAAACAGAGATCACTACGATGGTTCCGATTATGATATTACGCATTGCAACCGGTGCGCCGGCGAACTGCAGACCATTTTGAAGAACTCCCCAAATCGCTGCGCCGACTACTGTACCAACGAGAAGTCCCTGACCGCCAAGAGTGGAGACGCCGCCGATAACGGATGCCGCCACTGCATACATTTCATACATATTACCGGCATCCATCGTGCCCATTCCGGCAGTCGCACTGGTGATAAGCCCTACCACACCGGCGCAAAACGCGCTTACGATATACACTTTTATGGTAGTACTGTCCGTGTTAATACCGGATAATTTAGAAGCCTCGATGTTGCTGCCTACTGCATAAATATGACGCCCGGTACGGGTTTTGCTAAGTAAGAAATTAAAGCCAAAGAACAATACAACTGCGATCCAGATTGTATTATAAAGACCCAAGGTACTGCCGTAATAGAACAAATTCCTGTATCCCTGTGCGGCGTCGCCGATTGCATCCGTATTATAGTTGTTATTTACGATTTGAGCGACACCCCTGGCAACTGTCATAGTACCCAGTGTTGCAATAAACGGCGGAAGCTTGCATTGCGCTACCAATGCACCGTTCAGGACACCTACTCCAATGCAAATCAATAATGTAAGCAACATTGCAATCCAAGGATTAACACCCTTTGTCATCAGCGTTGCGGATATCATGCAGCTCATGCCTACGACGGAACCGATTGACAGGTCAATGTTTCCTGTGATAAGTACATAGGACTGGCCGATACCGATGATTAAGATTGGCGCGACCTGCCGCAATAAATTTCCGACATTTCTTCCGGAATAAAACGATGGGCTTAAAAAAGCAAATACAATACATAATACGAAAAGGCCGGCTGTTACAGTAAGAACCTGGCCCATTCCCCGAATGGCCACTAATTTTTTCCAAACATTTCGTTTCTCTTTTTCCATTTTAATCGCTCCCGAAATTATTTAAATTATTACTATAGTAAGTTAAGCGGTAATTGCCTGTTCAAATTTAGAATCAAAACTTGTGGCATACTGAAGAATCAAATCCTGTGTTGCTTCTTTCGTCGATAACTCTCCGGTAATCTTACCATCACACATTACAAGGATTCTGTCGCTTATGCCCATAACCTCCGGCATTTCGGAAGAAACGAAAAGTACACCAATTCCTTCCTTCTTTAATTCATTCATCAGGTTGTAGATTTCAACCTTTGCGGCTACATCGATTCCCCTGGTTGGTTCATCAAAAATAACTACACGTGAATTGCGTGCCAGCCATTTTGCAACAACCACTTTTTGCTGATTGCCGCCTGACAGAGTTCCTGCGTCCGCCTCTGCGGTGGACAGTTTAATCGACAGGCTGCTGACTGCTTTATCTGTCATTGTCTTTTCTTTTTTTCTGTCAACGATCCCGAATTTACTGCACACAAGGTCCAGATTCGGTAAAGCGATATTATCCCGTATGCTTAATTTGACACACAATCCGTCCTTTTTCCGGTCTTCCGGGGCAAGTACAATTCCGGCACGAATTGCATCTATCGGCTTATTTATCGTTACTTTTTTGCCATCTAAAAAAATTTCACCGGACTCTTTTAAGTCCACTCCGAAAATAGCTCTGGTCGTTTCTGTTCGTCCTGCGCCCATAAGACCGGCGATGCCGACAATTTCACCCTCATAAAGATCAAAATTAATATCGCGCACCATTTTCCCTGCATTTAGATTTTTTACCTCAAATATTTTTTTGCCCCGTTTACAATTGACCCGAGGGAATTTCTCTTTAATTTCATGACCTACCATGTTGGAAATAATCTCGCCCATATTGGTATCCGCAAAATTCATTGATGTAATGTATTTTCCGTCACGCATGATTGTTACACGGTCAACGATATACTGTAATTCCTCCAGCCGGTGAGAGATGTAAACAATGCCGCAGCCCTCTGCTTTCAGCTTTCTTATGATATTAAACAAATCATCAATTTCATTTGAGGTTAATGCTGACGTAGGTTCATCCATGATCAGGATTTTTGCATCAGTGGAAAGCGCTTTTGCAATTTCAACCATTTGCTGCTTCGGTACCGCCAAATCGCCGACTATAGTTGTAGGGTCAATGTCAATATTCAGCCGATTTAAAATGGCCTTTGCATCTTTATTCATTTCCTTATTAGAAAGAATCCCGGAATGTGTTTTTTCGCGTGCTAAAAAGATGTTCTCCGCCACGGAAAGGTGTGCGCACATATTCAATTCCTGGTGAATAATCGCTACGCCCAGTTCCTGTGCTTTTTTAGGCGATAAATCACCTATCTCTTGATCAAAGATTTTCATTTCACCGTCATCCCTTGTATAAACACCGCTCAAGACTTTTACAAGAGTTGATTTTCCTGCCCCGTTTTCACCCAGCAGAGCTAAAACTTCCCCAGCCTTTAGATTAAACGATACATCGTCCAGTGCCTTAACGCCCGGGAAACTTTTATTAATGTGATTCAGTTCAGCTATGTATTCCCCCATAAAAAATCCACCTATCCTTATTTCTCTGGAACCCGTTTCAATGTTATAAGTATAGCATCGATCTTTCCTCTCCATAAGGGGGGCAGATTTTGAATTATGGGGTGCATCTTCTGTTTTTTTATGTTCTTTGCATATAAAAGTAAAACATGTTAAAAATAATTTATTTAACTGTCTATGTTTTAAATTACAATTCCCTGATCGCTGAAAAGATGAAATTCCGATCTGGAATATTCGCTGTTGAATCGGCCCTGTTCCAGCAGAATCAGTTTGTCCGCTATCACTAATGAATCCGCAATATTTACCGCAAGAAGAATCACCGTGATTCCCTTTTTTTTGAGTTTATTGATTAAATCCACTAAATGCCGCCTTAGGTACATGTCGGCACCCGCGAACGGCTGCACACAGAAAACAATTTTTGGGCGGCATAACTGAATTCTGTAATATATTAAATCATATAGCGACTGCAATTTTAAATTCATAATATTCGTTTCATAGATTTCTTTGCCCACAACAGGTTCATATTCCTGAATAACATTTTTTAAGATTTTTTGATTTAATCTTACCGAATTCGGTTTTTTGTCAAGCAGAAAGCATAGATTATTGACATAATCCATTTCTTTAAAAAGCATTGTTCGAACAGGATCTTCACCGATAAAAGCCACTCCGCTTCCCACCGCATGCCGCGCCTGCTTTTGTGAATAAACGTTATTTTCTAAAAAAACAGTTCCGCTGTCCTGCTGCAGCTGGCCATTCATCAGCTGCATAATGTCCGATAATATAGTATTGTCCATATCAAATAATACAGTGCATTCGCCCTTTGCCACTGCAAATGACATATGGTTTAAATTTTCCGTGCAAACATTTTGAAAAGTCAGTATTCCCTCCTGACTGTGGTTATTCACAATCGTTTTCTTCACGTTTGCAAATTCGCCGATATAATACGGAGTCAAATTGTCATTTTGAAACTGATCCTGATTGAATACCCTTAATATTTTGCCGTCTCTCATCAGGGATACCCTTGTACATATTTTGAACGCTTCTTCATGATGATTGCAGATATAGAGAAAACAAAAGTTTTTTTTGCAGTAATACCTTAAGATATTATGGAATTTCGCAAGGTCCGCCGCACTGACGCAGTTGCTGATATCCCTTATTACAATAAGCTTTGCGCCCATAATCACTGCGCGTAAAAGTTCAACCACACTCTTTTCATAAGGACTCAGCTTTGCTACCAATTCGTTTCCGTCGATATGCACCCCCAGCTCATTGGTAAACCGCTGCAGCTGCTCATTCAGGACGCGGGGATTGATAAAATACTTTTTAAAGCCCCTGCGCAACACGAACACATTGTCAGCAACACTTAAATCCTCAATCAGTTTACTTTTCTGTTCAATTACGGCTACTTTGTTCATTGTAAGCGGACTGTGCTGATAATTATTTACGAGTACCTCGTTAAAATAAACACGTCCGTAATGTATGGGCAAATTCTGGCTGATAAGATGAATTAAAGACTCTTTCCCATTTGCGTTTAAGCAGACGAGCCCCATAATTTCGCTCTGAAAAATGTGCAGATTGAAATTATCCAGCAGAGTAACCTCATCTTGAATTGTAGTGACTTTTTCGAGCCGTAAAATTTCAGTTTTCATTTCATTCTTTTATATCCTTTTTTATCAGCGGCAGCGTGATTTCCACATCCGTGCCTACGTTTGATGTGCTGTACATGCAAATTCCGTATTCCTCGCCGAACAAAAGCTTGATTCTGTTATTCACATTGACAGCGGCAATTCCACTGTGAGCCTCACTGTCGGGTTTAATATATTCCAATGTTGTGCGGTTCAGTTTCTCATCAATCTCCCTTAACCTCTCCTCTGTCATCCCGATTCCATTATCGGATATGGTAATAATCAAGCGCGTCGCTGTTGTTTCGATTTTAATATGTACGTTTCCTTTTCCAATCTTACGCTCGATTCCGTGATAAATGGAATTTTCTACAACGGGCTGCAGTGTCAGCTTTGGAAGTTTGTACGACATGATTTCCATTTCATTTTCCGTGTCGTATTCTACGCTTAGGTTAAGTCTCTCGCCGAAACGGTAACGCTGAATAATATAATAATTATTCACGTTGGTCAGTTCATCTTCCAGTGTCACCAAATTTTCGACATTTGAAATGGTATAACGAAAAAATGTAGCCAACGCTTCCGTCATTTTGGCTACATTTTCCAGACCTGCATTTAATGTTTCCCCACGGATACCCTCGAGGGTATTGTAAAGAAAATGCGGGTTAATCTGATTTTGCAAGGCAAGGTATTGCGCCTGCTTTTTCGTTGCGTTGAAAAGTTCATCCGTATTCATAATTTCCTGAACTTTTTTCGTAACCTCTTCGATTTCGGGGCTGAAAAATATGCTCTGGCTAAAGAGGCCATGGATTGTGTAGCCTGTTACAAAAAGCCGCAGTACCTTTGCACTCCCCTTATAAGGCCGATAAATCCACTTATAAAAGACCTGTGCTGCAACAATCAGCGATAAATATCCGCCAAGAACCAAAACCAGATAATCCTGATTCTGAATTGCGATGACTGTCAGAATGATAAGGAGAACAAGAACCAATGCAAACAGGATTGCCGACATCCACGCGATACGGTAGGAGAGATACCTTGTACTTTTATTTTTCATTTTCGTACCTCAGTTTAAGAATATAACTTACGGTATTCATTTGGCTTTAATCCTACGTTTTTCTTAAAACTCTTTGTAAAACTCTTTAAATCGTTGTATCCAACCCTATCACAGATTACGGCAATATTTAAATTTGTTTCCCTCAAGAGCTCCTTAGCGTTATTCATGCGGATTTCGGAAATATAATCAACAAAATTGCTGCCGTTTTCTTTTTTAAACAATGTGCTGAAATAGGTTGGATTAAAGCCAACGTAGCTGCTGACTTCCTCTAAACTGATTAGTTTCATATAATTTTGCTGGATATACTGCTTTGCAAGGCGGATAGGTTTCGTATCCAGCTGCCTTTTATCTTCAATGATTACTTCAAGCGATTCCCCCACCATGACGGACAAATATTCAAAAAGCTGCCCAATGGAACTGCAACGGTCGGCATGAATACAGAACTTCTCGTAAAATTCGTCGCCGTACTGAATTTGAATTTGATTGTTACGAAGGTGCGTTAAGTACATTTCGCAAACATGATGGGATAAGGAAACGATTTCCTGTCCACTCAAAAGATTTTCCGTTTCTATTTGCTGCTTCAGCCCGAGAATACAGTTCATTACAGCATCCTTGTCGAGCACTTCAAGAGCCGCGCCCATCGTTTTATTCAATTCCGCCAGCAATGCGCCTTCCTTTTGAGATTCGACATGCATTGTGATGTCTTCGATAAACCTGCCCGTTCCTAAAAGGAGCCTCTGTCCGACTGCATACCTTACCGTCCGGAAAGACTCTTTTAGCTGTTTGACATCATCGACCACCGTACCCGCGGCAATCGTGAATTCATGCTGTTCAAATGCGACTTTTTGCACCATCAAATCGTCAAATACCGCTTTCATCTGTTTCCTTATTGTTTTTTTATGAATGGCATCAAAATTCAGAACACAGTATGTAACGCTGTCATCCGCATAAATTTCCATTTCGTGACAATGTTCTTTTAGAAGACTATTTAAAATGCGCATGACCTTCTCTTCTAAAATTTGAATGGTATTGTTATACTGATCCTCGAATCCGCAATCAATTTTAACCGCACATACTTGAAAAAGGCCTGGCTGAAAAAAGAAATGATAAGTTTCATTGATTGTATCCAGAGTCTGGTCTTCTGTGGTCATACCTTTTTTCAGCAGCCGCTCCGTAAACAGATTGGAGCGCAGTTTAATCGCATCAATTTTCAGCTGATTTTTTAAACGTTCTTCGTTGCTCAGCTGCTCCGTTCGTTGAATATATCTGTCACGCATCTTATTGAGCGCAGCCAAAAAATCGTCTTTTTTAATCGGTTTTAAAAGATAATCGCCCACGCCGTATTTGATTGCATTCTGCGCGTATTCAAAATGGCTGTAACCGCTGATTATAATAAAATCCAAATCGTCCTTTATTATTTTGGCTCGCTGAATCATTTCCAGCCCGTCATAACCCGGCATACGGATATCTGTAATCATCAGTTCGGGCGAGAGCGCTTTAATCATGTCCAAAGCCTCAACTCCGTTGTGGGCGACCCCCACAATTTCCATACCAAGCGAATTCCAATCAATCAGGCCGCGAATCAGCTGACATACATTCTCTTCATCATCTGCGATTATGACCTTAATCATACACTTCCTCCTTTACGGTACGCGACATCTTCATTTAGCATGGGAAAATTTCCGACTCTACATAAGCACAAATTAAGTGGTAAATGGCCAGGTGATACTCTTGAATACGATAGGTTTCTTCTTCCGGGGCAATCAGGCTGAAATCCGCAATTTTTCCTATTTTTCCGCCGTCCCGTCCGGTCAGGGCAATGGGAACCGCCCCCACCGTCTTTGCAGCCATTAGCGCATATGCAACATTGGCCGCATTGCCGGAAGTGCTGATTCCGATTACGGCGTCTCCCTTGATTGCGTAACCCATCACCTGCTGGGCATAAACCAGTTCAGGGTCCACATCGTTGGAAAAAGCCGACATCAACGCAGCGTGGGCGTTAAGCGATATCGCCGAAAGCCCGCACTGCAGCTTTTCCGCAGCCAAAGCGCCTTCAGCGCCATAATATTGTTCAAACTGATCTTTTATCTCTTTATTCAAAGGCCTTTTTAATAAAAAACCTTTCATAAGTTCCCCGACAATATGGTCGCCGTCCGCACAGCTTCCGCCGTTTCCGCAAATCAGAACTTTGCCTCCGTTACAGTACACATTCAGAAGGACATTACAAACAGTCAGTATTTTTTCTTTTAACGGCAGTAAGTCCTGATGCAGTTCAAAAAAATGATCACAGTGACGCATGGTACGTTCTTTCATAAATTACTCCAATCCAAGGTTGTAGCCAGCAACAATTAACCCGGCAATATCCCCAACTGACTCCGACAGTTCGCTTGGCAAAATCCTGCAAGCCTTTCGGACGTCAGGCAATGTTTCCATTTCAATTACCTTCTGGGCATAGGGCCATATTTCTTCATAGTTCCGCACAAAAATGCTCCCAATAACGATGCACTCCGGATTTAATAAATCCATTAGAATCGACAGTCCTTTGCCCAGCTGTAAACCAACCAGCTTTAGTATTTTACAAGCCAGCAAATCTCCGTTTTTCGCCGCGATGCCAACTTTGGCAGCCGTGATATCTTTCAACTCCTCAGAACCGTTGCAGAACTCAACCTTGTGCCCTGACTGGAATTCTTCAAGAATCATTGACTTTGCCAGTTGTGCAATGCCACCGCCACTGCAGAACCCTTCAAAGGAGCCTGTTTTTCCATATCCCGTTGGACCATAGTCAGAAAGACGGATATGCCCAATTTCACCCGCCATGTCACAAGCCCCGCTGTACAGCCTGCTATTTAAGATGATACCTGCCCCAAGCCCTGTGCCAAAGGTCATAAAAACCATGCTGGAACTGCCCTTTCCCGCGCCCAGCCTCCATTCCGCAAGGGCACAGGCATTGGCATCGTTACAAAGCCACGTGGGGAACCCGGTTCTTTCGTTTATGTAATCTGTAATATGAATATCATCCCAGCCGGGAAGATTCGGCGGTGAAAGGATTGTTCCTGTTTTGCTGTCCAGCGGGCCGCCGCAGCTGATTCCGATTCCCTGTATTTGTTGGGAACCGTCCAACATTGTCGCGCAGAATAAAATATCCTCCACTAATCCATCCAACATTTTTTGCGGAGAATACGACTTTGTTTCTCTGATTTTACACTTATGAATCACAAAGGCGTTGTCCGCTGAAACTTCGCCCAGATTGACCGCACATTTGGTTCCGCCGATATCAACACCAACCACAATCATCTTTTCTTTTCAACTCCATTCTGTTTAAACCTGCGATACCAGTTGAATATTGTATTGTTTCTATAAAAAAACAGTATAAATCACGTGACATTATGTTCCCCATTACTATAAACAAATAACTGAAAATAAGCAATAGAAAAAAGTCTCATTCTTCTTTTTTCAGTTCGCCGCTTTCAAAAAAGCGATCCAGTACAAGACATGCACTTCCATAAAGAGGTGCCAAAAAGCCAAAAAGTGATTTTTCCACCCCAACCTGCAAGTAATTCTGTGAAAACTTTTTGAGGTTAACCTCATTTCTCAGCCGTTCAATATATTTATTTGGCAGATAAGAGCCTTCATGGCCGATGAATATCATCTGCGGATTCAGCATATTGACTTGATCGACAAGTGCGTGCGATAGCTGATCAATCATATCAATTAAAATTTTGTCTACGCCGGAATCTTCCGACATGGAACAGAATTCGCGGAAGGTCAGCTTCAGTCCTGTTGCTTTTTGCAGCTTTTTCAATATAACCGGTTTGCTGATATAGCACTCCAAACAGCCCCGGCGGCCACAGCTGCACTGTTCCCCCTGATAGTTTATGCTGGTATGCCCAAGTTCCCCGGCAAACCCGCTGCTGTTCTGATACAGTTTGTCATCCGCGATAATGCCCGAACCAATACCGTTGGAAATTCCGACATATAAAAAATTTCGATACCGCCTTCCCTTACCGTATAACTTTTCAGCAAGAGCTGCGCTGTTCATATCGTTGTTCACTGTCACCCGTATGTGATAACGTTCAGTCAAGATTTGCTCCAATGGCAAATCTTCGATTCCGAAAAAGTTCGGCGGATTTAAAACAGTACCGCTTGTCACGTCCAGCGGGCCGATGACGGATACACCGCAGCCGAGAATATTTTGCTCTTTGTTACAAATCCGGTCTGTCACACGAAACAACTTTTCGAGCACAGTTTCTTCCGTTTCCGCTTCGAACGGCTCCATTTCTTCCGCCAGAACCTGCAGTTTCATATCAAAAAGCATAGCATAGCAGCCGTCACGAAAAAGATGAATCCCCAGAATTTTAGGAGCGGAGGATGCAATCGTCAACGTGATGGGATTTCTTCCCACACTGGCATTGCAACTGGTTGCGCTTTCCGCCACATAGCCTTTTTCAATCAGCTCTGCAATAATATTTGTCACTGTCATTTTTGTAAGACCGGTCAGCTGTGAAAGTAAAATTCTTGACGGCTCCTCACTGGTACAAATCAGCTTAAGCAGCAACCCTCTGTTTTTATATTTTAAATTTTGACTGTTCATTCCGGGTTTTTCGTGCACCGTAATACCTCTTTCTAAAGTAAAAAATTACTTTAATTAGTATATTGACTTTACTAACATACATATTATATAATAGTTTCGAAATAAATCAACTGTTTTTATAAGATTACCCAATCTTTCTTTGTCAAACCGTTTTATGAACTATATGAACTATTATTGAAAGGAAGTGAAAACATGAAAAAAATTCTTTGCATTGGAAGCGTGACCACAGACATTATTGTTTCCCCAGCGGACAGCATCCCCTCACCGGGCACCATGAGCAGCGTAAAAACCGTGACAACACATGTGGGCGGCTGCGCGTCCAATGCCGCGATCGACTTGGCAAAACTTGGCGCTTACCCCATCCTGTGCTGCAAAGTGGGAAAGGACAATTTCGGAAGCTTTGTGGTTGAAACCGCCAAAGCCGCCGGTGTTGATGTCGGCGGGGTGACGAAGGATCCCTCCGTAAGCACGACCGCATCCGTTGTTTGTGTTAATTCCAGCGGTGAGCGCAGCATGTTATACAACCCCGGTTCCACATCTGCCTTCTTTGCAAAGGATATCCCGGAGCAATGCTTTGCTGACAGTGACATTGTATTTGTTGCGGGTGCGTTAATCCTTACCGCGTTTGACGGCAGCCCCTGCGCTGATTTTCTGCGTCGGGCACAGCAGGCGGGCAAATACACCGTAATGGACACCGCTTTTGATCTGGACGGAATTTGGTTGCCAAAAGTAAAAGAATCCATTCAGTCCCTTGACCTGTTTATGCCAAGCTACGAGGAAGCCGCCAAAATTTCGGGAGAAACGGAAATTTCAAAAATTGCAGACACCTTTTTCGCATTGGGAGCCAAAAACATTATTATTAAGTTGGGCAAAGACGGCGCATACATCTGTGAGCAGAATGGCAGCCGCTACATATTACCGACCTATGCCTCTGTAAAACCTGTGGATACAACCGGAGCCGGGGATTCCTTCTGTGCAGGATTCCTGTGCGGCCTGTCTTTGGGCTGGGATTACCGCGAATGCGGCCGATTTGCGAACGCGGTCGGTACGCACTGTGTTATGGAAATCGGTGCTTCAACCGGCATTAAATCCATTTCCGAAACACTTCAATTTATGGAGGAACACCCATTATTATAATATTTGAAAGGATGATTGAAAAGTATGAAAAAACAACTGATAGATGAAATACGTGCAAAAGCTTTGAAGCTGTACGAAAAATCTCATATTACGTTAACCGAGGATGAGAAAAAAAACATTGAGGTAGCCGACCTTGGCCTGAACGATATTCAAAACACCGGACTTGAGATCGTTACATACATCAACACTGACCGGGTCTGCGCAAAAGAGATGGTTCTGTTTCCGCACCAGACCTGCCCGGAACATATTCATGCTCCGTTCGGCGATTATATGGGAAAAGAAGAAACTTTCCGCTGCCGTTACGGCACTGTGTATCTTTATGTTAGCGGCGAACCCTACTCCAACCCGAAAGTTCTTCCGCCCGAAACATCCCGCCAGTATTACACTGTTTCTCATGAAATTGAGCTTCACCCCGGTGAACAGTATACTATCGTTCCCAACACAAAGCACTGGTTTCAAGCCGGTGAAGAAGGTGCTGTTGTTTCCGAGTTCAGTACCACCAGTTATGACGCATACGATATTTTCACTGATCCGAATATAAAAAGAATCCCGACTGAGGAGGAATAATCATGCTTGTTAATTTGAACGAAGTTTTGCAGGATGCCAAACAGAAAAAATACGGTGTAGGTCTGTTCAATACCGTAAACCTTGAAATGGCGAAAGGCGTGCTCGCTGCTGCTGAAGAAAGCCGTTCCCCTGTAATTATCGGCACCGCGGAAGTGCTTTTGCCCTTTGCCGGTCTGGATGATCTTGCTTCCTTCTTAATCCCTCTCGCTAAAAAAGCCACTGTGCCGGTCGTTGTTCACTTTGATCACGGACTGACAAAGGATGCTATTCTGCACGCCATGGATTTGGGCTTCTCCTCCATTATGTACGACTGTTCCACACTTGGCTTTGAAGACAACAGTACAGAGGTAGCCAACATGGTAAAAACCGCCCACTTAAGGAGTATCACCGTAGAAGCGGAATTAGGTCACGTTGGAGCAAATGCAAGCAGCGCGGAAGGGGTAAACTCTGAAAGCAGCGACAACAGTATTTATACAGAGCCGCAGGAAGCATTGGATTTTTACAAAGCCACCGGAGTTGATGCGTTGGCTGTGGCCATCGGTACTGCTCACGGCGCTTATAAAAGCACCCCGAAGCTCGATTTTGAGCGATTGAGGGTTATTGCCTCAATGGTAACCGCTCCGATTGTCCTTCACGGCGGTTCCGGATTATCTGAACAGGATTTTAAAAAATCAATTGCCTGCGGCGTTTCCAAAGTGAATATCTTTACAGACATTAACTGTGCGGCGGCAAAAGCGGTGCACGACAACTACAAAACGGGCAGCGGCATGACGGACGTAATGCCGGCAATCACAGAAGCGATTAAACAGGCGACTCTTGAAAAAATGCGAATCTTTGGAAGTGTGGGCCGAGCGTAACGGAAAGGAAGATCTTTATGGATTTTCATAATCAGCTGGAATATATCGGTGACGTTTCTCAGCTTATCTCCATTCAGGAGGGCCGCCTGATCGGCGGGCGCCAGGAGGGTGTGCACGTTGTCGAAATCAATAACGGCGCAGGGCTCGAAGCCACGATTCTTCCCGACCGCTGCATGGATTTTTATCAGGTCCGATTTAAGGGGCACAATATCAACTACCTGAGCCCCTGCGGCATTGCCTCACCCCAATATTTTAATGACAGCGGCGATAAATTTTTACGTAATTTTTATGTAGGATTCCTCACCACATGCGGATTGCAGAACATCGGTGCTCCCGATGTCTATCAGGGTAAAGAGTACGGAATGCATGGCAGACTTTCAAACACACCCGCCGACCAGTTCCACTGCTCCTGCGAAGACATCGAGGGTTTGCCGACCGCTGTTTTATCCGGTAAAATGAAGGAAGCTGTGCTGTTCGGCGAAAATCTTTCCCTAAACCGTAAAATTACCATTCCCTATAGTAAAAATCAAATTCGTCTGGAAGATACGGTAACCAATCACGGGTTTCAAAAAATTCCATTTATGCTGTTATACCATTTTAATTTTGGTTATCCCATGCTGGATGAGGATGCTGAACTTTCGCTTCCTTCCGAAAATGTCAACCCCCGTAATCTTCACGCGGCAGAGCATGTGCAGGACTGGAATAAAATCGAAGCCCCAAAAGATGATTTTGAAGAAATGTGTTATTTCCACACATTAAAAAAAGACGAAAAAGGGTTTTCTTCCTACTCATTGTATCAGCCAAAATTGGACATTGGCGTTAAGGTAAAATTTGATGCGGAAAAATTGGATCATTTTTGCCAGTGGAAGATGTTCGGCAAAGGCGAATACGTGATGGGGCTTGAACCGATGAACTCCCTGCTGGACGGTCACGAGCTGGCAGTGGAACAAAACTCACTGAAATATCTGAACCCCCAGCAAAGCATTACATACCAGTTTGAGATTACCTTCTTTGAAAAGAACAGCCAAAGCTAAATGCAAACAGCCCGGTAAAAATCAAATATTTAAAAGGACCCCTAACCGCAGTATAACATCCTGCGGTTAGGGGTTCTTATGATTGGTTTTATAATTCTTCAATACAGTTAAGACTCGTTGCACAGCCTAATACCTGCGACACCTCAGTGTGGGAACGACTTTACTAAACTCTAATGCTCCGCCGATTAATACTGACAAAAGAATTCGGACAGTGATTGAAATCAGGTTTAAGTTATGGAGTATTTCGAAACCTTCTATAATGGATCGACTCCCCTTCTAAAGATCAATTTGATTGCACAAATTGAATGCATATTGATGAAAGCCTAATTCATTCGGGTGTGTTGTAGCATCAGAGTAACAGGATGCAAGGTGCGGTACCAGTTTTAAACCATCAACCACTCGGCACCCGCTTTTTTGAGCTTTGTCCCAAATCATTTGCTCCACTCGCTTTGACTTTTCCCAGTAAGACGGTTCCGCTGTAAAATCGCGCCAAATTGGGGTAATGGCATATATTCTGCTTTTGCTGTAAATAGAAGTCAGCTTGTCAAAATAGGCGCAGATATTATTTTTTATTTCATTCAGGCTGTCTACCTTGACCGTGTCATTCGTCCCATATGCGACTATGATCACTTTAGGACTGATTCCGAGATTCTCGTCTAGATTTTCTTCGCGAAAGCATTCCCCGGCAACAGCCTGGTTTAAATAATCCGCGTTAAAATGGCGGGCGATTAAGCTGGCAAACGACATGGACGGAGAAACAGCTGACATTCCCTGTGTAATGGAATCACCCAGAAACAGCAGCTTTTTACGATTGTCACAAATTGGCTCGAAACTGCCGATTTCAATATGATCTATGATAAGCTGAGCCAAATGAGGCAAATAAATTGTTATTTTCGATTTCCCGGCACTTTGCCTTTTATACACTACCCTGCCTGCTTGGTCAAGATCATTGTGCTGAAAGACTTTGCAAAGGATGCCGTTTTCATAAATGTCAAAGACCGCGTTGGGTTTATACAATTTCACAACATTGTAGCAGAAGGAGATTTCGGGACAATCGGTAAGGAATTCCATTACCACACCGGAAGGGCACAAACTTCTTTCTTCAAAAAGCGCGCTGATGTTTTTATATCCTTCCAGCTGTTTCTCGGTAAACCTAATTGGAAAATAACCAGTTCCCATGGAAATTACTTTGAAACAGTTATTGAAAATAATGTTGAAATTCATTGTTTTTCTCTCATTTCATAACTGGACTGGGTGCATAAATCTTCTTTTTCCCGAGTTCAAAGTTTATTTTGCATTTAAAAGATTTGTAAGCTGATAAACTTCATCCATTGGGTTGATTGCATTGCTGCGGTAAAGGCTGGCGCCGGACTCAAACAAAACATAAATGCTATTTTCGACATTCTCTATCGATTCGGTCATAGGCGGTGCGGTAATGCTTTTTACCAGTGTATCACTGTCGATAAACCAGAGCGGCACTTTGATTCCGCTTATTTCAGCATTTGTATTTGCATTCGTCTTCAAAACATTTTTATGGATTAGAATATGGGAGTCATTTTTCCTGCCGTAAGATTCACTAAAAATAAACTCCCCTGTGTTAAGGCGGGTAACCCCCTGAATTCTGTCGGGAACAGAAAGAATATAATCGGGCGCAACCGTAGTAGAAGGGTTCGCATATCTGGCCGGATTCAGTTCGTTTTCCGCCACAGAATTCAGTTTGTAGCCTACAATCCAAGCACTGTTCCCGGAACCGTTGGGTGCAGTCATATGGTGGGATTCGTCAGTTTCGTAATCGCCGCCGGGAGTATAGAAATCACCAATCCACAGTACGCCGTCAACACAATTGGCCAAGGAAGCTCTGGTACAGGTGCGGAATCTGTCAACAAAACGTACTTCCGCCATTGATTCCGCCTTCATAAGATCCGAAACCGGCAGCCTTTGCGCATCACCGCCCGTTACAACCCACAAATTTTTACTGCTGGCTGCTATTCCGCCCGCATGGCCGGTGTATGGGGTACCGTCCTCATTCACTAATTTGACAGCTTTTATCAGCTTTCCGCTTGTTGCATCCACAACAGCAAGCATTGAGTTTTGTTTGCTTTCCAAGTAGTAGGAAACCACCACGACATTTTCAGAAGAAATGTAACACATTCCTTGAGGGACTAAATCCTCTTTGAGTCCGGGTATCACGAAAGCAGGTTTCCCAACAGCAAAAAAGTCAGGGTATGACTTGGCGGAAATATCCGGAACAACGTCATCCTGTGCGTAATTCCCGTTTGACTCGGAGCTGACACTGCCACTTTCGGCGACTGATGCGCTGCTTGAAGCAGACGGAACCGCGTCAGCAGCGCACCCGGCAAAAAAGACCATGCATACAGCAAGATATGTAAAAGTAAGAATGGACCTTTTATTCGCTTTTATCAATTTAATACACCCTCCCGTTTTGCTTCGTATTCAAAATTACGGAGTCCAATTCATAATTCTAACGGTTCAGTTTTTTTGATTTTCCAGTATTCTTTTTAAATCATCCGGACAGTTGGTGATAATTGCGAAAACATTACGCTCAATAAGTCGTTTCATCTCTTCCTCTTGATTCACTGTCCATGTCTGCGCGCCGACATGATGATCATTTAACTCTTTTATATTTTCATCCGTAAGAAAATTATAGCGTGGATTGATAAAATCAATTCCGTTCTGCTCTGCATAAGCCCCTGCCCCGATCTGCCAGCAGCTGGTGAGAAAAGCACATTTGCTGTTTGGTGAAAGCGTTTTGCACTTTACCATTGAAAAATGGTTGAACGAGGAAAACATTACCTTGTCTGTAAGACCGAATTCCCGGATCATGTTAATTGTTTGCTCTTCCATTCCATCATAAGGCACGACGCTGTTCTTCAATTCGATATTGGTAAAGACATCTTTGTCTTTTACAAATTCAAAATACTCACGAAGCGTTGGGATTGAATTAAAGCCGAACCTCCCTTCAAAGCCATTGCTTGCGTCCAAACACTGCAGTTCACTTAATGTATAATCCTTTACTAATCCGGAACGACTGGTGGTGCGTTTGGTATCCTCATCATGAATAATAACCAATTGGCTGTCTTTTGTAAGCTGAACGTCCAATTCAATGCCGTCACATCCCGCTTCAACCGCTTTTCTGAATGCGAGCATGGTATTTTCCGGGTACGATTTACTGAAACCTCTGTGTGCAATGTTTTTTGTCATGTTGTTAACCGCCTTTTCATTCGTTTCTATTTTTAAAATTTACGTTGCTGTATTTTAAAACAACAGCAGCATTTTGAAAAATAACCGGCATGATCAAATATTATCCGTCTTTTCTGGGCGATGAAGTTGAATTGCGAACAATCAGCTGGTGTTGATATTCCACGCGGGTAATACTGGTTGGGAATGTGCCGTCGGAATTTATGTTACCGATTTTTCTGAATAAAATATCAAATGCGTTGTGGCCTTTTTCCAAAATGTGATGCTCCACTGTCGTCAGGGAAACCGCTGAAAACTGCGATGGAAAAATATTATCGAACCCGCAGACACTGTAATCTTCCGGAACTTTATAGTTTTCTGATTGCAGTGCGTCCATCACACCAAACGCGACCATATCATTTACGGCAACAAATGCCGTAATTTTTTTTTGGGACAAGCACTCCTTTGTCAGTTCATACCCCGCCGTGTGTTCAACCAGCAGATTGTTCAGATCGTCCTGTGGGGAAATCACTTTTGACTTTACCAAAACGGTACCGCCGGGACATTGTTTTTGGAAGGTGTCCTGTAGGCCCTGCAGCCTTTTAATACGCGCTGAATTGCTTAGATTAAGCGTCGTGGAGATATAAGCTATATGTTTATGACCCAACTGAATCATGTGCTGCGCGATAATAACACCGGCAGTATAATTATTTATTTCAACGGTATCTACATTGACATCGTTGTTACGGTCACCAATTACTACCACCGGTATAGTAAGGTTAATTTCTTCAATCATTTCACTTGCTTGGGGAATAAAGGTGAAAATAATTCCTGCCACATCAGTATTTCGAAGCATCGAAAGGCTTTTTAATTCGCTGTCCAGATCACGATAGGTATTAAAGATAAAGGTATTGAACTTTTTTGCACGGGCCGATTGTTCGATTGCCTGCACAAGGGTGGCGTAATACGGACTGGTAATGGTCGGGCAGAAAATGACAATCGTATTTTTATTAAAGATTTTTACCACTCTGCCTTTTTGATTTGGCTTAGTATAATGCAATTTTTCCGCTGCATCATGAACTCTTTTAATTGTTTCCTCTGAAAATGACATACCGCTATTTCCATTTAAAATCATAGAAACAGAAGCCTGTGAAAGATTTGTCATTTTTGCAATATCGACAAGGGTAGGCTTTTGTTGAGCATCCATGATAATTAATCACCGTCTTTACTAATATTTCAATACTCATTATACACATATTTTCTGTATATGCAATATTTAAACTAAAATATTTATGATTGATATGCCTAAATATTTTATTAATCTATTGATATTAATATTGACATTTGCCAAATTAGTTGTTAGACTATGTATCATAAAAGCTAGAAATTAAATATTAGAGATACAAATTCTATTAAATATTTAGTACAAAGCTTTATCAATTTTAATACCTCATATTGGATTATTTAAGGAGATGAAACACGATGGATATTTATTATTCTGAGTTGTGCGTTATAGGCGGGGACATTTTTGAAAATGTAGATAAGATGATTGAAGGTGGTGCCGATCATATTGAACTTATGCTTGACGGGCAGCACTGGAATGAATTTCACAATAGAATGGATGACATTGTATTTGAATTAAAAAAAAGACCCGTTACCTATTCCGTACACTCCCCTGTTTGGGATACGAATTTAACCAGTGAAAGTTACCATATACGTGAGGCGGTAATGGAATCCTTACGCCAATCCATTATTTTCGCGTCAAAATTAAACGCCACGCACGTAGTCGTGCATCCCGGATTCAGCCAAAGCCGTACATTTAATAAAGAGATCGCAAAAGCCAGATCGAAAGCTTATATAAAAGAACTGATCGAGTTCAACAAAGATTACGGCATGCTGTTATTAATAGAAAACGTAGGAAATGCAGTTCATTCGATTTTCACCTTTGATGAATATGTGAACTTTCTGAATGGTTTCCCAAAAGAAGCCGGTTACCTGATTGATATCGGCCATGCACATATGAACCATTGGGATATTGAGAAGCTTCTTCTTTCCGTTAAAGGCAGACTGTTTGCCATACATATTCACGACAATGACGGGATCAGTGATCAGCATCTTCCCATCGGAGAGGGAACCACCAATTGGAATTCCATTTTCAACACAGTAAAGCAGACTGAAAGTAACCCCAGTCTGGTACTGGAATACGATACCGGTATTCCAATCCAAAAGCTAACGGAAGGAAAGCAGCTCCTGGAGGATTTTTTCAATTGACAGATTCTTTAATTCATTAGTTACAGGCTTTGTTTTCGAAAGCTTCCACACACAGCTAAATGAATTCAAAGTTTGTACAGAATATTGGCTAGGAGATTAATGTATTGAAAAGGAGAGAATCAGTATGAAAAAGGCACTGGCATTAATTGTGTGCGTATTGATCGCATGCTCGGCAATCACAGGATGTGGAAGCTCCGCTCCCGCAGGGGACAAAAATTCAACGGTCACTCCTACAAGCTCAGCTGCGGCAACCGCTGCGGACGCTGCGAAGTACGATGTAACCAAACCGATTACAATTGAATGGTGGCACGCACTGGAGTCCCAGTATGCTCCGCTAATTGACGAGATGGTAAAAGATTTTGAAGCAAAAAATCCAAACATCACCGTCAAGGCCATTTATCAGGGCAGTTACTCAGATTTGAACGAAAAATTAATTGCAGCCCAGGCAGCGGGCACTACTCTTCCTGCCCTTACAGTTGCCAATACCCCATATGTTGCACAGTATGGTGCTTCCGGCCTTTGCGAAGCTCTGGATCCGTATGTTCAGGCTACCAATTTTGACATTAACGATTTCGGCAGCGGTCTTATTGAAGCTTCCAGCTATAACAAACAGCAGGTTGCTCTGCCCTTCCTCATCTCCACTCAGGTCATGTTTTACAATAAGGACATTGCCGATAAAGAAGGAATCACCATTCCCGAAAAATGGGATCAAATGGATGACTTCCTGACAAAGGCGACGAAGGCTTCAGGCGGAAAAACGACCCGCTACGCCACAGTATTCCCGGGATGGGATCAGTGGTATTATGAACCTTTCTATCTTAATAACGGCGTTAAAATTGTAAACGATGACAATGCAACGACCGATCTTGACAGCGAAAAAGCAATCGGTATCGCCAATAAGCTAAAAGGCTGGTGCACTGACGGTAAGGCCTATTGGGCTTACGGAAAAGACGGTTCCAGCAATATGCGCCAAAATTTCATCGATGGAAAAGCATTCTCCGTTATTCATACTTCAAGCCTGTATGACATGTATGTGCAAAACTGCAAATTCAACGTTGGCATGGCTTACCTTCCGGGCGGCGAAACAAGGAATTCCGAAATCGGCGGCTGCGTGCTCCTGATTCCCTCAAAGAATTCCCAAGAAGCAAAAAATGCCGGTTGGAAACTTCTTTCTTACCTTACAGGGAAAGACGTTAACATGAAGTGGGCTGAAAAAACCGGATATATGCCTACCCGTAACTCCGTAACGAAGACAGATGAAGCAAAAGCCTTCCTCGAAAAAAAACCTTCTTTCTCCGCTATCTTTGACAACCTCGACAATATCAAACCAAGAATTCAAAACGGTGCTTACTCTACGCTGGCTAAGGTATGGATGGAAGCCATGGCGAAATCCGTAATGGAAAACACCGACATGACAAGCGCAATGAAAGATGCAGGGAAAAAAATCAACGAAGCACTTCAGGATTCCTGATTCACCAATTTCTCCCTTCCAGTTTTTTGAACCCGATTCTATCGCAATTCAGTCTCTGCTCACGAAATTTGTATCAATAAGGATAGCGAAAGATGCTTTACCGACATCTTTCGCTATCTATTAAAAAAGTCGAATTATCTCGTTTATTGAAGTCTTCAATTTTCACATATGAATAATAAGAATTCCACGATTATTTTTAGAGAAGAGTGAATATCATGAATTCGAAAAAAAGTGCAATAAAGGTGCCGAGCTCTCGCTATAAAAGGATTGAGAAAATCAAAGATTTTTTATGTGTCGCCCCCGCCCTTATTGTTTTAGCTATTTTTGTATATTACCCTATCGTCAATCTTTTCCGCATCAGTTTTACAAACTGGAATTTAATAAACGATCAATATAAATACGTCGGTTTTAAAAATTACATATGGCTGTTTCAGGGCTCCGGTATGTCCGAATGGCTTAACTCACTGCGTATCACATTCTCATACACACTGGGTGAAATTTCAATTACACTGATCGGCGGCATACTGCTTGCCGCTTTGTTCAATAAAATGACTTCCAGCTTTTCTTTTATGCGTTCCGTTGTTTTTATGCCAAAATATATCGCAATTTCCACGTCGGCCATCGTATTTTCCTGGATACTCAACGGAGACTACGGAATTCTGAACTATGTTTTGCAGTTATTCGGAATCGGGAAGATCGACTGGCTTACCTCGCAAAGTACCGCCTTAATCTCCGTGTTATTCCTGACTGCGTGGCGAGTGGTAGGTTATGCAATGATTATTTATCTTTCCGCTATGAAGGGGATTTCCACAGATTATTACGAAGCGGCTTCTCTGGATGGTGCAAGCAGCCTGCAGAGGTTTCGGTATATTACACTGCCGCTGCTGTCCCCCACCACATTGTTCCTGTTTGTGACAACTTTCATTGCATCCATGAAGGTTTTCCAATCAATTGATGTTATGACAGCCGGAGGTCCGTACAAATCAACCAATGTCATGGTATATTGGATTTATGACCTTGCCTTTGTTGATTTCAGGGTTGACCGCGCCGCAACAGTATCCTGTGTATTTTTTGTTATACTGCTCGTCTTCACAGTGGCAACAATGAAGATTTCAAATAAGAATGTCCACTACGATTCATGAGGAGGGAGAGAATACATATGGTACAGATCATAAACAAAAGCAAAAGGCCTTCTAAAATACCAAAGAAGCTTTTGACCGGATTGCAGTATCTTTGTGCAATTATAATTACACTTATCATGTTATTTCCAATCTACTGGATGATTATTTCTTCTCTAAAATCATCGGAAGAACTGCTGCTTGCAGTTCCGACTCTCTGGCCGAAACAGTTTTTCTGGAATAACTATCCGGACGCTTTAAAAATGGCTCCATTCGGTCTTTATTTTTTCAATACAATTGTAATGACAGTTGGAATTATGGTTTTTCAGCTTACCACTGGTATTTTTGCCGCTTACGGTTTTGCAAAAGGTAAGTTTAAAGGCAGGGACACCCTGTTCCTGCTGGTTTTAGGCGCATTAATGATCCCCATTCAAATTACGTTCGTTCCCATTTATGTTATGGTCGCTAAATTAAACTGGCTTAATACTTTTGCCGGATTGATTGTTCCAAATGCGGTTTCGGCCTATTTTATTTTTATGCTGAGGCAGACATTCATGGCTGTGGACAACAGCTATTTGGAAGCGGCAAAAATTGACGGACTGGGCCGGATTGGTGTTATTTTTCGCATCCTTTGCCCCATGTGCAAGCCAACCATTATGACAGTGGGAGTCATTACCTTTATTGATAGCTGGAACTCTTATTTCTGGCCTAAAATGGTCACAACCAATATGACCAGGCGCACCATCGCACAGGGAGTGTACGAGTTAAAACGTTCCTATGCAGGGCTGGAAACCATGAATACAAACCAGATTATGGCCGGGGCGGTCATGGCCGTGGTGCCGATCATCGTCGTTTTCTTTGTGCTGCAGAAATACATACTAACCGGTATGTCCAAGGCAGCTATGAAATAATACCCGCCGGCAATGGGCTGAATACATCATGTTGCAACCGAAAAGCATTCTCGAAAGGAACAGCAAATGAAACCAATCAAAGAGCTAGACGCTCAAAGCGTATCTAAAATAAAATATGTTTTATGCGATATTGACGACACAATTACGAACAACGGCAAACTGATGCCGGAAGCCTACAGCGCAATGTGGAAACTGCATCGTGCGGGGTATCATGTAATTCCCGTTACAGGCCGTCCGGCCGGATGGTGTGATTTAATCATAAGAGAATGGCCCGTGGATGCGGTAGTGGGTGAAAACGGCGCTTTCGTATACTACTTTCAAGATTCTCAGTTTAAGACATTTATCCACCCTGAAGTTGCCACTTCAGAAATTCACAGACAGCTTGACGCTGTCAAAACAGCGTGCATCGAACAGGTTCCGGGCTGCCGCGTCACAAAAGATCAACCGTTCCGCCAGTATGACCTTGCAATCGACTTCAATGAAGATTCTCCGCATCTGGGACTTGAGGCAGCGCAAAAAATTAAAGATATCTGTATTTCTATGGGAGCGGAAGCCAAGATCAGTTCGATTCATGTTAATGTATGGTATGGAAAATATGACAAGCTAAAGATGGCACGGCTCTTTCTGCAAAAGATTTTGGGCGAGAGTGACATTCAAAACAGCGTAATTTTCTTCGGTGATTCCCCAAATGATGAACCGATGTTTACTTATTTCCCCAACAGCTGCGGCGTCGCAAATGTTGTGCCTTTTATTGATCAAATGAAGTGTCTTCCCAAATATGTTACAACGCTGGAAGGCGGTTTCGGGTTTTCCGAGGGAGTGGAGCATATCTTGATGGGAGGCCGCTCCGATTTCAACTCTGTTCAATAATTTTATTACATATATATTGAGACAATCAATGATCTAAAAATCAAGAGCAGGAAAGCGGAAGAAAGCACAACTGCAGCCGTTTCCTGCTTTGCTGTTTGTGATACAGCGTAAATTCCCAAAAGTAGGTGTCTGTCTTGTTCTTTTATATTTCTGTAGCCCTGATTTTTCTCTTCATATTTATTACAGGCTTTCATGATGAAGGAAATTTAATCGCTACCATTATCACATCACGTTCGTTAAACATCTATGTAATTTTTACACTGGCTTTTGTGTCACAGTTTTTAGGAACCATATTTCTTGGCACAAAAGTAGCTGTGCGCACCATTTCGAATCTGCTTAATCTGGATCAGATCACAAAAGATCCGAAAGAAATGTCCGTTATGATCTGCGCAGCTATGCTTAGCGCTATTATCTGGAATATCATCACATGGATTTTCCGGATTCCGTCCAGTTCCTCACACGCTATTGTCGGCGGCCTGATGGGGCCGTTTATCGTAAAATTCGGTATAGGCGCCATCCAACTGAACGGTTTGGTTTTCAGCGTGCTTCTGCCCCTGTTTACCTCACCGCTGATTGGATATGTTTTCGGATTTTTAATCTATAAAATTAACGTAGTTTGCTTTGGAAAACACGGGATTCACATCAAAAACATGTTCCGGCTGTCGCAAGTCATCACATGCGCATCAATTAATGCGTTTCAAGGTTCCAATGATGCGCAAAAAGGAATCGGCGTACTCGCATTGCTGCTAATGGCCGGTTCCAGCAGCGGCAGTTTAAATATTTCAGGCAGGATGCTCTTCTGGTCGGCTCTGGCAATCTCGTCCGGTTTAATTATCGGCGGACTTAGAATCATTAAGAGTGTGGGCACCAAAATCTATTGTGTGAAGGCACTTCATTCCATGAGCGCGCAGGTGTCCGCACTTGCGGTGATTGGTTCGGCGTCCTTGCTCGGTTTTCCGATTAGCGGCACACAAATTGTAAATTCTGCTATCCTGGGTGTAGGCGCGGCTGACCGGCCGAATGCCGTTGGATGGGAATACGCAAAAAGAATGTTAACCGCCTGGGTAATCACCATTCCGGCAGCATTGCTGCTTTCGGCTGGATTTTACCTGATTTTATGTCATCTATAGAGGTAAATCATGATGAAATTAATAAAAATTCTAGGGAAAAAAATTGACTTTTATAAATTATTGGAAGAACAGTCCAACTTCCTGATCGAATCGGTCAATGCACTCGCACTTTATGTGGAAACGGCCAATCCGGAGTATTCCGAAAAAGTGAAAACACTGGAAAAAGAAGCCGACAAGAAGCGGCAGGAGCTGGTACAAAATCTGAGTAAAACCTTCATAACGCCATTTGACCGTGAAGATATTTACATTTTATCAAAATCACTTGATGATATACTCGATTATTATAAAACAGCTGTTAATGAAATAGAAATTTACAGAATCGATTCCTCCCCCGAGCTGATAGAGTTTGTCTCACTGCTTCAATCCGGAAGCCAGAATATCTGCGACGCAATTTACCGGATTAAATCCGACCCGGCTGCGTCGATGGAAAATGCAATGAAAGCGAAAAAAAGCGAAAACAAGGTGGAAGCACTTTACCGGGAATCCATTGCAGAGCTGCTGAGCGGCGACGATATCAAGTACATTATTAAAATGAGGGAGCTGTATCGTCATATGAGTAATTGCGCTGACAGAATTGATCAGGCGGCAGACTTCATCTGCCATATACTAATGAAAGAAGTATCGTAAGTCAATTACCATTTGCTAAAGCCGATGGTAAGGTCTGCTGAGACAGAAAAAGCGCGTGCGCGTGCCAAAGGTTTTGAACCGTAATTGACTTTAACAAAGCGGGTAAATCACAAGATTTACCCGCTTTGTTTCAATTCGCTGTTTAGATTAAATACGCTTTATGAAATATTATTCTTCAGCAAAGAGGTCACCGTGCCGGAATAGGTTAAATCCAATTTATGCATTGCTCTGGTGCAGGCAACGTACAGCATGCTTTTATCTAAATCAGTCTTATAGGTCTCTTCGCAGACAAACGGAATGATCACTTGGTCGAACTCCAATCCTTTCGCGATAAAGGACGGAGTAATGATAATTCCATTCTTAAACTCTTTGCTTTCGCCATCTAATAAGGATATTTTGAAGCCCGAACTTTTCATCGTTTTATATACTTCATCCGCCTGCTCCTGCGTTTTGCAGATAATTCCAAGCGAGCTGAAACTCGATTTCAAGAACTCTGTGATCGCATTTTTCACTTTGTCAAGCTCATCGCTTTTATCTGTGCACTGGGTAATCATCGGTTCTTCACCGTGCCGCTCAATAGGGATTAGTTTTTTATTCTTTTGTATTTTCTGTGCAAAATTTGTAATTTCAAACGTAGAGCGATAGCTCTTGCAAAGTTCGACACAATCGGCTTCTGTAAAAACCTTATTGATTTCTTCAAGGGAAGTCGAGCTGTAGGGATTGACAGACTGGCTGCTGTCACCCAATATTGTCATTTTACATTTAAACAGTTTTGATAGAACCGCATACTGTATCGGCGTATAATCCTGCATTTCATCCACTAACAAATGCTTCACATAATGATAATTCTCTGTCCCGTTAAAAAATATCTTTACGTAAATAAACGGGAATACATCTGCAAATTCAAATGTTTGTGATTCTTTGAAATGAAACATTTCGGGCTTTCCAATATGATGATAAAAGTCTTTATATAATGTTAATGCATCTTCAGATTTGAACATTTTTTGAATATCGGATTTAATTTTCCTGGTAGCATAAGACTTCAACATCTTACCGTCACTGGTCCTGCTGCTTTCAATGATATCTGAGGCCAACAGGTCCAGTCTTTGCTGAATCGGTATTTTATTATACGCCGTATATCGGCGCATTAGATAATCTTTTGAAATGCTTACCGTATCAAATTCGATATCCGCAGGAATAAAATATTCGGTATTTGCATGTTCTAAAAATGCATCCAGTTCTTTTACAAAATCAATTGTGGCTTTAAATTTTATACGCTCAACAATAGCGTCGTCCACTTCATCAATCAGTTCGGATACCTGCTGATAAAAGGTTTGGAATTTATATTGAGTGCCAATCTGTTTTTCCGCTATTTCATCAAAGCCTATTTCCAAAATTTCCTCCTCACCAAGTTCCGGCAATACGTTTGAAATATAGTCTGCAAAAACCTTGTTTGGAGAAATAATCAGAATGTTTTTAGAGTTTAATGTTTTTTTAAATTTATAAAGCAGGAAGGCAACCCGGTGCAAAGCAATCGAGGTTTTTCCGGAGCCCGCTACTCCTTGAATGATCAGAATATTTGAAGTGTCATTTCTGATAATAACATTTTGTTCTTTTTGAATGGTAGCAACAATATTCTTCATTTTTTCATCCGAAGTGCTGCTTAATTCTTTTTGAAGAATATCATCATTAATATTAATGGAACTTTCAATCATGTACTGCATTACACTGTCTTTAATCTTATACTGTCTTTTTAATGAAATTTCACCATCAATCCTGCCGATGGGCGCCATGAAAAAAGCTTTTCCTATTTCAAAATCATAAAACAAACTCGATATCGGCGCGCGCCAGTCATATATCAGAATTTCAAAGTTCTTTTCATTGGTAAAAGAATGAATCCCAATGTAATAAGATTTTGCAGTTGTTTCATCGTATCGTGCAAAGTCAATCCTGCCGAAATAAGGGGAGCTGATTAGTTTAAAAATCCGCCTTTGTTCTTTCGCCGCATCCTCTGCAGAGTCAACCGATTGATGCACCGACAATCTGTTTGCTGTTTTTTCGACTGAGTCAAACTGAGATAGATTTTCCCAAATATATTTTTTTGTTTCTTGAATTACCTTTGAATAATCGGACATTTTTACATCCAATTTCTGCGCTGCTTCACGAAGCTTTGCCAAGATAATTTCAAGATACTTTTTTTCTTCTGTTTCACTTTTATTAAACATTACATTACCTTTCCCGAACCCAACTGGATTTTTAGTATCCTTATATTATATATCAAAATGAGAAAAAGTCTATCTTCTATCTTCCTTTAATATAAAAAAACGGTAATCCTGTATACGCAAATCATACTTCCTTGTAAACATTTTCATTCTTGGCAGTACGCACATAGAAGCAGTTGCGTTTCATACACTGATCGCCATAGTGTATATCGCTTTAAAATCATAAATACAGCGCAAACAATCAGCAACCATCGCTGAAACTATAAAACAGCCTCCTGTTGTAATAAAAACTACAGCAGGAGGCTATTTTCGGCAGATGAAGCACGAATGCCTCACAAATGTCTATGGAACATTTAGCTTGCGTAAATCGATAATATTCTGAAGCACGGATTTTTCTCTGTTCGATTAATCTGAAACAGTCCAGAGCAGGAGCTTTTTTCAAATTAAAAATAACGGTCTGTTTCAAATTTTAAAAGGTTTGGATACACTTCATCAGCGCTTTGCAGATTTCGCCGGTTCCCTATGCCAACAGCTAAGATTCCTGCCCGTCGAGCTGCCTGCAGCCCTGCCTCCGAGTCCTCTAACACCACACAGTCACTGTTAGCAAGTCCAAGCGCATCGGCGCCGAGCAGAAATATCTGCGGGTCCGGTTTTGCTCTGGAAACACTGTTTCCGTCAACAATCGCATCAAAAAATAAGAATATTCCTGTGTTTTTTAATATCATCTGAGCATTTTTGCTGGCGGAACCGAGCGCAATTTTTACATTGCGGCTTCTGAGTTCCGTCAAAAGCGGCTCTGCACCGGCAAGCAGTTCCGATGAATTTAATTCTGTTACAAATCGTACATACCGGTCGTTTTTCCATGACGCCATCTGTTCCTTCTCCTTTTGGGAGAAACGGTTCTGCATTCCGCCCGCCTCCAAAAGAATGTTTAAGGAATCCATGCGTGATACGCCTTTAAGCCACTCATTCTGTTCGGCTGTAAATTCGAATCCAAGGTTTCCAGCCAGTTCTTTCCACGCCAAATAGTGATACTTCGCGGTGTCCACCAGCACTCCGTCCAAATCGAATATTGCGCCATGATATTTCATTCTGCAATTCCCCACTTTTCCAGTGGAAAGACGAGGCGATCCTGCAATGTATATTCCCTGTCATAGATAAACAGGTTCTTTTCTGTTCCGCTTAGCAGGGTGACTTCGCCGGAATCCCCTTTGACCGCCACTTGAATCAAACTGTCCCCGTTCTGCAGTTTAAAGTCGTATTCCGTCCATTGAGAAGGCAGGGCAGGTGCAAGATGCAGCCCGTCCGCCTTAATGCGCAGTCCGCCAAATCCATATACGATTGACATATAGGCCCCGCCCATATTAGCCGTATGAATTCCGTCCTTTGTGTTATTGTGTGTATTCAACAAATCCATCTTGGACGATTCCCCAAAATAGTCGTAAGCTTTTTCGGGCATCCCGAGGCGTGACGCCATAATACAGAAAATGCAGGATGAAAGTGACGAATCGTGCGTCGTAATTTCCTCATAATATGCGAAGGAGTTACGCATGGTGGACAGTTCCTGCTCATCCTCCAATATAAAGTGAGCCAAAACGGTATCGGCCTGCTTGCACACCTGGTATCGATAAAGATAAAGCGGATGATAATGAAGCAGCAGCGGATGATTGTCACGCGGAGTATCTTTTAAATTCCACCTCTTCTTCATTAAAAAGGAATCGTCCTGCGGGTTGATATCCAATTCCTTGTCATAAGGAAGATACATACACTCCGCGGCCCCTTGAAACACGGCAATTTCATCATCCGTTAAGCTAATCTTATCCGCAATCGGTAAAAGATATCCCTGCGTTTTGAGCAGCTCATAAAATTTAACCGCCCATTTTAAGTTGTGCCGTGCAATCACATTCGTGTAATAATTGTTATTTACAATACAGGTGTATTCATCCGGGCCTGTCACGCAGTTAATTTGGAACCTGCCTTCATAATAGTTTCCCACATCCAGCCAAAGCCGTGCGGTCTCAAAGACAATTTCCGCACCGCAGCGTACTATAAAGTCGATATCTTTTGTTACAAGATAATAATTTACAATGGAATAGGCAATGTCGCCGTTGATATGATACTGCGCACTTCCGGATGGAAAATAGCCGGAACACTCTTTTCCCATAATAGTGCGCCAAGGGTAAAGGGCACCTTTTTGATGCCCAAGCAGACGTGCATTTTCACGCGCTGCGTCAAGTGTGGTATAACGGTATGCAATCAGATTTTTAGCAATTTCGGGTTTGGTCAGTAAAAAATACGGCTGAATATACATTTCCGTATCCCAAAAATAATGCCCTTCATAACCCTCACCGGAAAGGCCCTTTGCGGCAATATTGCTGTGCGGGTCCTTTCCTACCGATTGAATCAGTTCATAAAGATTATAGGTAATCGCTTCGCTTAATTCATCGTCACCCTCCAGATGAACCGCACCGTTCTCCCAATACTTTTTAAGGTATTCTTCCTGTTTACAGTACCAATGGGAAAGCGGTTTGGCGACAGCCTGACTCATAAGTCCCAACGCTTCACCGCGGCAATCAGGGTAGCGGATCGTGTCGCACAGAACTGTGTATTTGATCAGTGTGACCGTTTCCCCCATGCCAATCTCCACATTGAACCGTTGCATTGCTGAGCTGTTTTGGGTTTTCTGCCGTACAAGCGCAGGTTTTGAAACCACATTTTTCACCACACTGGTCACGGAAAGACCGGACTTTGACGTATGGGCAGTAATGACAGAGCAACCGTCCGCAGTATACACCGCTTCTTCCGAAATCAGATGCTGCAGTGTTTCACTGGAAACACGCGGATCCCCCGGCGCGCTGTAATTCAGCACACTGCCGACATGCGTGGACTGTATCGCGATCTGTCCGTTGAAATTAAGCGCTTTTACACGGTATTCTATGGTAAAAAGCGGCAGCATTTCAAAAGACGCCATTCTTATAATGTCGATTTCCACTTCTTTTTGTCCGGGGGAACGCCATATCACATGACGCACGGTGATTCCTTTTTCCATATCCAGCCGACGGACGCTTTGCAACACTTCGCCCTCAAACATGCTGAATACCTCACCGTCAAGGTAAAGCAGAATACCCTGTGTGTCGGCAACATTCAGCATGGTTTGCTTTTCTTCCGTCAGACCGCACAGATTTTCCGCCTGCTTCATTTCCGTGTAGTCATAAAACCCGTTCAGGTATTCGCCCCTTATCGATTGAAAATCAATGGGATATCCTTCTTCAAAATTGGAGCGCACCCCCAAATACCCGTTGGCATTATGGAAAAGTGTTTCGCAAAGCATCAGTTGGCTATTCCCCAGACTGAAATTTTTAACTTCATAGACATAATTATTTTGCTCCATCATTACTCCTTTACCGCTCCTGAAACAAGACCCGAAACGATCCTTTTTTGAAAAATCAATACAATAATAATCGTAGGTATCGTAACGATTACAGTAGCCGCTGAAACTTCTCCCCACAGAATTTGGAATTGTGTCCGTAAGAAGGAAATTGCCACGGGAACCGTTTGCATGGAAATTTCCGTATTCAGGGTAGCTGTCAATAAATATTCATTCCACGCCGCAATAAAAGTGATGATCGCGGTGGTAAACACACCCGGTGCCGCAAGCGGAAATACAATATTCCAAAGAATACGGAAAGGCGAAGCGCCGTCGATTTTCGCCGATTCTTCAATGGAGAGCGGTATATTGCCGAAATGAGCCACCATAATCCAGACAGCCATTGGAATGGTAATCGTGGAATACGGAAGCACAATAAAATAAGAGTTCGTCCAGTGCAGCGTGGTAAACAAATTAAAAATCGGACCAACTATAATCATCTGCGGAAACATGGAAATCACAAGGATGAGACCCATCAGCAAATTTTTAAAACGGAAGTGAAACCGGGAAATGGCATAGGCGGCCATTGTCGCTACGAAAATCACATAGAGCGTTGTAACAGATGAAACAACTAAGCTGTTCTTGATGGAACTTAAAATATTTTTTCCATTAAGAACCGCGTTGTAATTTTGTAAAGTCGGATTTTTGCTGAAAATGCGGAATGCTTCGGCGCCAAAAATCTCGTTTGACGGTTTAACCGACGTAATCAAAATCCAGAAAAAGGGAAACAGGATAATTACTAAAAAAACTGCTGTTAAAATATAAAATAAATAATTTTCCGTTTTTTTCATGCTAACTCCTCCTAATCCGAAGACATAACATTGGCGCCCAAAACTTTGACGAACAGGGCTGCAATTATCATCACGCATAGAAACATGAACATTACAAGAATAGAACCATACCCAAAATTCGTCTGAGAAAACATTGTTTTGTAAGCGTAAACGGAAAGTGTTTCGGTCGAACCACCGGGGCCGCCGCCGGTCAAAACCGCAATCAGGTCATAAACACGGAAGGCGTCAAGTGTGCGGAATAAAACCGCAACCAGTATGGAAGGCTTTAAAAGCGGAAGCGTGATTTTAATAAATGTTTGAAGCCTGCCCGCACCGTCGATGGAGCTGCTTTCATACAGCCCTTTGTCAATTACCTGTAAGCCGGCCAGCAGCAAAAGCGCCATATACGGGGTCGTTTTCCAGACGTCCGTTAAAATAACAGCGAACATGGCGCCCGAACCGGACAGAAGCATGGATTCCGATGAAGGAATCAGCCCTGCCTGCGCAAAAATATGCGAGATGATTCCATTCGAACCGTCGTAAAGATAACTCCAAATCAATGCGGAAACCGCTGTTGGAATAGCCCACGGAATCAGAGCCCCGGCCCGTATCAGCCCAATGCCCCGAATCGCCCTGTTCATGATAAGAGCAAGACCAAGCCCAAGAATAAACTCAATAAAAACAGAGATCAAAGTAAAATACACCGTATGACCCAGCGCGGAAAACATCCTTTGATCACTGAATATCTTGCCGTATCCTGACAGTCCGATAAAGTTGGACGGAGAAATCGCCTTTTGAAGCTCTTCAAAAATCTTAGGTAACGACTCCGCATTTGCATACTCTGAATTGGGATGATTTTGATAAAGCGCTTTTATTTCGCCCTGCAGCTTCTCCGTCGCAGTAACATATTCCCGGCTTTTGTCAGCAGGGATTTTTCCGGTTGCTAAAGTGGAAAACTGCCGGATGTACTTTTCCGTATCCGAAATGGCGGCGGCAAAATCACCGGCAGCCTGATTGTCTTTTGAAGCTGCCGACGCGTCATCGTTTAAAAACAGCTTTACATACTCACTGTTTTCCTTGAATCGCTCTGCCGAAAACGCACCTGAAAAACTAAGCTTTGATTTCTGCAGGTCATTCAGCTGATAATCAAAAAAGGAATAAGAAAAAGAAGTCAAAATCGGCCACACGGAGAAGACCGCTATAATTAGAATCAACGGAACAAGGAACAGGAATTGTTTAAAAGTTAATTTTCTTTTCATAAGAACCCCCACAATCAAGCTCATCTGTAACATTTATGGCAAAAAGGGGCCGTGCATCGGTTTGGTGCACGCCCCTTTGATTACCCCACACTATTTCAACGCGTCCTGCACAGCTTTTACGGTAGTGTCAATGTCCTGACTCCCGGATAAATACTTATGAACATTGATTTGAATCGTGTCGCTCGTTTTCGAATACTGTCCGGAAACAGGCCTTGCAATTGTGGTGCTCAATGCTTTTTGGAATCCTTCCATTGAAAGGAGCGGGTTGGATGCAGTAACATCGGAATCTGTAATGAGTGCATTGTAGCCGGGAAGATAAGCGCCCTTGGTGGACATAATCTTCTGACCGTCCGGCCCTGCAAGGTACTTAATGAATTCCCAAGCGCCGTCCAAATTCTTGGATTTAGCGTTCATACCAAGCAGCCATCCGCCTACGCAGCCGCCTTTTGGAAGAGGTGCAACGCCAACCTGATTTGTTTTAACCGCTACATCCCCTGCTTTGATTAACCCGTACTGATAAGGCCAGTTGCGGGAGAATACCGTTTTGCCGCCTTTAAAGCTGGCATCGGTGGAGCCTTCGTTATAGTTCAAAACATCGGCCGGAACCAATTTCGAGGAAGTGAATTTCTTCATAATTTCCAGTCCGCCTTTAATATCCTGGAAATTTGCAGTGAACTCATTCGCATTGCAGGTTAGACCTTCATATTGTTTTGCCTGGAAAGCGTAACCGTCTGCGGTGCCCTTTTGGCCCTTATATTTTTCAACCATTTTATAAAGGTCGTCATATGTATAGTCGCCGCTCACAAGTTTTGCCCCGTCTTCTTTGGAGACGATGTCGGAGCGATAATACAGGAGCGCAAGATCCGGGAAGAACGGCAGTGTGTATTGTTTGCCCTGATAGTTTCCGGAATCCATGGAACCCTTGTTGAAATCTGTTTTCTTGTATCCGGCTTCGCTCATTTTTACATCAATTGGGGCAATGTAGCCTGCCGCGGCAAACTCACCGGCCCAAACAACGTCCAATGAGATTACATCATAATCGGACGAACCGGAAGAAAGGGATGTCAACAACTGGTCATGCATCTGCGCGGAATCATTTGTAAACTGATCCCACTCTACCTTGTATTTTGTTTGTGATGCATTAAAAGCATCTACAACGGCCTGTGTGGCGGGAGTAGAATCCGCCTGTGCTCCGAATTTCAATGTTATGGTTTCTGTCTTGGCCGGTTCGGCTGCAGACGATGCGGGCTGCGAACTTGGTGCCGCAGAAGGAGCCTGTGAAGCTGCTGCTGGTGCCTGACTTGTGCAGGCCGTTATCCCGACCAGCATGGATATTGCGAGGAACGTTGCTAATAATTTTTTCATAATAACAATCCTCCTAAAATTCTTTCCGTCCTCCCCTGAGAACGCTTTTATCATATACCTAAAATTTGGTTATGTATTTTAAAATATTAAGATTTATGTTAAAATCATAATAGTAGTAAAAAAAATATATAAAATAAATGTTTTAAGGAGCCTGTTATGCTTCAATATGATTTGTCTGAACCTATCAATACATTTCATTACGCAACACAGCTTCCGATTTGCATTCTGAAAAACGGAAGTCTGGATCAGTCGCTTCCTGAACATTTCATGACAGCAGAAAAGCTGATCACAGGGGAATCTGCACTGCATGTCGCGTATAGTCCGCAGGAATACAATACCGTACAGTATCTTGCCAGTGATTACGAAGAGCTGTTCATTTTCTATGTGCTGGATGACTCATTTGTGGTGACGGTAGGCCCGTTTTTAACAGAACCGGTGCGCAGCGGCGCAATCGTAAATTTAATACAAAACAAAAAAATCCCGATTAAACTGAAACCAAAATTGGAATCTTATTATCAAAATTTAAAGGTTGTCAGCTCACAAACTTATTATTACTGCGGCAAACTGATTTCGGTGCTGTTCGGTTCCAAAAACGTTGAAACGCCCGCGGAACAGCGGCCTGTCGGTCATGAAATCAGCTTTATTCAGGAATATTTTCAAAACACATATAAGAACCGTGAAAAAATGTTTACGCATCCACCTTATTTCCTTGAAAAAAAGTTGATTAATCAAATCGCAATCTGCGATCAGGACGGCGCGCTGAACACCCTCAAAGAAATTAATCTGCTGAACCGTGCCGTGCTGACAAAAGACCCCCTTCGTTCCCTGAAAGACTCCATCATCTGTTCCTGCACTTTTTTCACCCGTGCCGTAATCGAAGCCGGGGTTTTTCCGGATATTGCTTTTACATACAGTGATACCTTTATTGAGGAAATTGAAAAAATGAACGGTATTTCCGAAGTAAGGAGCTACGAACAGGAAATATTAAAGCAGTTCATCAAGCTGGTGCGGGAAAATACTTCCGCAAAATACTCGCGCCCTATATTTGACGCGATGCAATACATTAACAATAATCTGACACAAAAATTGAATCTTGCCGATATTGCAAAGCACGCCTATGTGCACCCTAACTACCTGAGCAGTATTTTTAAAAAAGAAACCGGCTGCTCCATCACGAACTTTATTACCCGGCACCGCATTGAGGAATCCACGTACTTTGTTGCGTTCACCGACTATGAAATCGCGGATATCGCCAGCTTTTATCATTTTTGCAACCAAAGTTATTACTGTACGCTTTTTAAGCGCTATCTTTCCGTTTCACCAAACGATTACCGCAACAGCGCTCATCCTTCCAACTAAAGAGTTAAGAGAATACATTATGATTATACCATGTTTTCACATTGTATTAAAAAAATAATACTTGAATTTGTTATGCTCTAAGAACTTTAGATTTTGTTTCTCAACTATATTCTAAAGCAAAAAAACGATGCGGCCAACACCTTTTTTGGTGCCAGCCGCATTTTTTGCAAGCGAGTGTATTATCAAATTTCGGTGCTGAAAGCGGAACCGCACACCGTTAATTACTCGGCTGTTTCATTTTGTCTTTCTTTATAATGGTGCGCCTGCTCCAACATCATATCTTTTACTTTCATCAGACGAATCTGAGTACTGCGCTCATTTTCATCCAGCTTCATAGTAATGTACTTGATATTTTCCTTCATTTCGGGAATCATGACATGTTCCAGCGCATTGACACGGCGACGGGTCTTTTCAATTTCCGCCGCCATTAGCTGGCAGGATTTTTCACACTCCGCCAAATGCAGCATATCGGGAAGAAGGTCTGCAAGAGATTTCACCGCGTCATCCAGGTCGCCGGATGTAAACGCGAATCCATAGCAAAAAATATCGTTTACATCCGCTGTTCTGGTTTTATAATGGAACTGCGGTATTTCGACGCTCATTACATTGCGCGTTTCCATTTCGAGCGAAACCTCCTGTTTCGGCGTCAACAGTGCGGTATTCAAAACCTCATCCTGCATAACCGCCCTAGCAAGCACAAAGTTTTGATTGGAGGATGCTATCCCCCGCTCCACTTTTTCCCGAAGTGTTTTATTTTCCCGCACCAAATCGAGGAACTGGCGCATCAATTCATCCCGTTTGTCCTTGAGCAGCTTATGCCCTCTGGTCGCTGTAACCAGTTTCTTTTTGAGCCTTGTCAGCTCCATGCGCGTCGGGTTTACATGAGCAGATGCCAAATCCATCCCCCCTTTAAATTACTTTCCATAATACTGGTCCAAAAATTCATCCTTTACGCGCTTCAATTCACTTCGCGGCAAAATTGACAGCAGCTTCCAGCCAAGTGCCAGCGTTTCCTCAATATCGCGGTTGATATGATATCCCTGCGATACATATTCCTGTTCGAAGGCATCCGCAAATTTGGCGTACAGCTTGTCAATATCCGTCAAAGCAGCTTCCCCTAAAACCACCATGAGCTCCTTTGCGTCCTTGCCGCGTGCGTACGCTGCAAAAAGCTGATTCATGGTGTTCGCGTGGTCGGCACGCGTTTTTCCCTCACCGATTCCCTTGTCCTTTAAGCGGGAAAGGGACGGCAGAACATCAATGGGGGGCGTAATTCCCTTGCGGTAAAGTTCACGGCTTAGAATAATCTGGCCTTCCGTAATATAGCCGGTCAAATCAGGGATCGGATGGGTTTTATCATCTTCCGGCATTGTTAAAATAGGAATCATGGTGATGCTGCCCGCCTTGCCCTTCTGCCGGCCTGCGCGCTCATACAGCGACGCCAAATCCGTATACATGTAACCCGGGTAACCGCGGCGGCCCGGAACTTCTTTGCGCGCGGCTGAAACCTCACGCAGGGCATCGGCGTAGTTTGTAATATCGGTCAGGATGACCAAAACATGCATATCTTTTTTAAAAGCGAGGTACTCGGCAGCAGTCAGCGCCATTCTTGGCGTCGCAATACGTTCGACCGCGGGATCGTTTGCCAAATTGACAAACAGAACGGTTCTGTCGATTGCGCCGGTCTCGCGGAAACTTTCTATAAAGAAATTCGCTTCCTCAAAAGTAATGCCCATAGCGGCGAATACAACGGCAAACGGCTCCGAGGTTCCGCGCACCTTTGCCTGCCGCGCAATTTGGGCGGCGAGGTTTGCGTGCGGAAGACCGCTTGCGGAAAAGATGGGCAGCTTCTGCCCGCGAACCAATGTGTTCAGTCCGTCAATTGCAGACACACCGGTCTGAATAAACTCCTGCGGATAATTCCTCGCGACAGGATTCATCGGCAGGCCGTTGATATCCATCCGCTGATCAGGTAAAATTTCGGGACCGCTGTCAATTGGTCTGCCAAGGCCGTCAAACACGCGGCTAAGCATATCTTCCGACACGCCAAGCTCCATGCTGCGCCCCAAAAAGCGAACCTTGCTGTTGCTCAGATTGATTCCGGTGGAACTTTCAAACAGCTGAACCAAAGCATTGCCTCCGTCGATTTCCAATACCTTGCAGCGGCGTTTTTCCCCGCTTGAAAGCTCAATTTCACCCAATTCATTATAGTTGACATTTTCCACACCGCGAACCAGCATCAGAGGGCCTGCCACTTCTTCAATTGTTCTATATTCTTTTGGCATTAGTAGTCCTCCTTTTGTTTCAGTTCATCAATTTCGCTGCCAAGCATTTTAATAATTTCATCATATTCATGCTGAATCTGATCGTTCGGAATATATTTAAAGCGGCCGATTTGTTCACGCACGGGCAACCTCACCAATTTTTCCACCGATATCCCGCTGCTCAGCGCGTCAACAGATGTTCGGTAAAAATCGAGCACCAGCTTCATCATGGTGTACTGCTTTTCTAGCGAAGTATAGGTATCCGTTTCATGGAATGCGTCCTGATGCAGAAAATCCTCCCGAATAGAACGCGCCGCTTCCAGCTTTAGTCGGTCGGGAGCGGAAAGTGCATCCATGCCAACCAGCTTTACAATTTCCTGCAATTCGGATTCATCATGCAGCAGGCGCATAATTTGGCCTCGCTGCTCCATCCAGTCAGGATGGACATGGGTATTAAACCACTTTCCCATCGTATCTACGTACAAAGAATAGCTGGTAAGCCAGTTGACCGCGGGAAAATGACGGCTGTATGCCAGCGCAGAATCAAGGCTCCAGAATACCTTTACAATACGAAGAGTCGCCTGCGAAACAGGTTCGGAAATATCACCGCCGGGCGGCGATACGGCACCGATTACCGACAGTGCGCCTTCCCTGCCCTCCCTGCCGACAGCTTTCACACGGCCTGCACGCTCGTAAAACTGTGCAAGGCGGCTGCCAAGGTAAGCGGGGTAACCTTCCTCGCCGGGCATTTCCTCAAGGCGCCCGGACATCTCACGCAGAGCCTCCGCCCAGCGGGAGGTAGAATCCGCCATCAGCGCCACAGAGTAACCCATGTCACGGAAATATTCCGCAATGGTGATGCCGGTATAAATGGAAGCTTCGCGCGCGGCAACCGGCATATCGGAAGTATTGGCGATTAAAACAGTACGTTCCATGAGGGAATAGCCTGTTTTCGGGTCTTTCAATTCCGGGAATTCATTCAGAACATCGGTCATTTCGTTGCCGCGTTCACCGCAGCCGATGTAAACAACAATATCCGCTTCCGCCCACTTGGCAAGCTGATGCTGCACCACGGTTTTTCCACTGCCGAACGGGCCGGGAACCGCCGCAACGCCGCCCTTTGCAATCGGGAACAGAGCGTCAATGACACGCTGACCGGTAACAAGCGGCATTTCCGGCGACAATTTTTCTTTGTAAGGGCGGCCGACTCGAACCGGCCACTTTTGCATTAAGGTAAGCGGGTGTTCTGTGCCGTCCTTCGACTGAATGCTACCAAGCGTTTCGGTAATGGTGTAATCTCCTTCAATAATGGAGGTGATTTTGCCAGAAACACCGTTCGGCACCATAATCTTATGAAGAACGATCTCCGTTTCCCGCACAGTGCCGATAACATCGCCGGCAATTACTTCGTCTCCAACTGCGGCAGCAGGAGTAAAATGCCATTTGGTGTCTCGCTTTAGCGCGGGAATTTCCACGCCGCGCTGCAGATTATTACCCGAAACCTTCATAATTTCGTCCAAAGGACGCTGAATTCCGTCAAATATGCTTCCGATCAACCCCGGCCCCAATTCAACGCTCAAAGGCGCGTTCGTCGATTCAACCGGCTCGCCGGGACCCAGACCGGAGGTTTCCTCATAAACCTGTACGGATGCCCTGTCGCCGTGAATTTCGATAATTTCACCGATGAGGCGCTGCTCGCTGACGCGCACCACGTCAAACATATTAGCGTCGCGCATCCCCTCGGCAATTACCAAAGGCCCGGCAACTTTTTTAATCGTTCCTTTGCTCATTTATTTCCACCTGCTCTCTCGTTTTCACCGTTAAAAATAATATCCGAGCCAACTGCCTGCTCCACAGATTTCTTTACATTCTTCATTCCCATTCCCGTGTTGCCAGAGACCCCGGGAATCAGGATGACAGCGGGAATCCGCTCCGAACGGTATCGGTCGATTTCCGGCTCAATAGCTGCTGCCATTGCTTCGGTAATGTAAATAATCGCATATTTCTCCTCGGCGAGCGAGCGCAGCTTTTTGCCCGCTTCCTCCGCGCCGGTAACAGGAAAAGTTTCCAAGCCAAGCGCAGCAAAGCCGTAAATGCTGTCACGGTCGCCCATTACCGCAATCTTATACATACATTTCCCTTAACCTTTCCCGAATGGATTGTTCCGGCAGATGATTCATCTTGCCGGACAGAATCAACCGAACGGCCTTAATCTCGTTTTCCCTTGCGAGAATATATGCTGCCAAAGGTGCCACGGTAAACGGATTATACAGCTGCGGGCGTATAGCGCGAATAACCGCATTATCGCACCAGCGTTCAAAAGCGGATGGGGATTGCCTCAGCGCTTCTACGGCATCCGCATACACAGTTTTTCCAAGGCAGTCATAAATTGCTTCTTCCTTCTGCGCAGCGGCTCGCGCAAGCTCCTGAATATCCAAGGAATCGCATTGTGCCAAAGCGCGCAAAATCAGGTCAAAGGACTTGCCCGTCCTGCATGCCCGCACAGCAATTTTGATATCTGCCGCAGCAACGGTAACTTCTGCATATGTCTTCAGTAACTCATTTTTGGATAAGCTTCCTGCGGAATAGACTGCGTCAAGTGACGCTTTGTCAAGTATAAAGTCGCAAAGCTGACCGTCGCCGGTGTGCAGCAAAGTTTCAAACGCTTCCTTCGCCGGCTTACGCATTTGCTCGGGGAGCAAAGAATCATCATGTTCCTTTACCGCTTTAAAAATTACTTGCGGGTCAACTGTACCGTGATCAATAAAAACATGACCCGTTTCCTGATTTTCATAAACCAGTTTAATTGCAGCCTTTAAATTATGATAATCATTTGCATATAAAAATACATCAAAAATGGACATGTCATCAACTAGTTCACGAATCAGGCTCCACGTTTTTTCCCGTTCGTACTGCAAAAGCTGCTCGGAATTTTCGCGGCCGTCTGATCCGCCCCATCCCCTGTCATGCAAAAGGTGCAGGCAGTCCTCATAACTTTTACTCGCCAAAAGCTGTTCAAGTACCTGCATATTCAGCAGGGAAAGTTCCTTTGATCGGATGCGCGCAACAGCATAGGCATACTGCATATCGGACATGTGACCGACCTCCTTTCAGCGAATTTTGCTCATGTAAACAATAGTTCATGTACTTGATCCTGAAGTATATCATGGTCGGCTTCGAGCAGCGCCGAAAATGAGCAGTTTTCTTCTATATCGCCGTAAACCAGAACAAATCCGCCGTCGATTTCACGTGTTTCCCCGGAAATGCGCAGAACAGCACCTTTTGCCTGAACAGCTTCATTTAGTGCCGGCTCAAACTGCGCCGGAAGCCGTGCTAAATCTTTTTTTGAAAAGATAATTTCACCTGCCTGCGGTAAGGTATATTTGGATGCCATTTTAAGAACCAGTGCAAAATACTGTTCCGGCGTTGCACTGTAAAGGCTCTGTTTGGCACGTTCAATCATGTCTTGAATGATTTGTTGCTTTGCAACCAGTATGTTTTTCCTTTTTTGCAGTTCGGCAGCAGATTGCGCACGGCTAAGGTAATCGGCTGTATCCATAGCTGACTGTGCTGCAATGTCCGCAGACCGCGCTATACCCTGTTCCTTTGCATCAGCCATCGTTGCCTGTGATTGCAGCTGTGCGGCGGAAAGGGATGAGGCGGCAGCGGAGTTTGCCTCGTTCAGAATTTCCTGAACCATCTTATCTAAGCCTATCATTGACGAGTACTCCTAACTGTTAAACATTTATAGCGCCGATGCCTGACACAGCCAAAATAGAAACCAGCAAAGCTAAAATTGCATAAGTTTCAACCATCGCAGGAAAAATCATGGCTTTACCAAACTGCTCGGGACGTTTTGCAACCAGCCCGATGCTGGCTACAGATGCGCGCGCCTGACGAAGTGCGGACCAATAACCTACCACTGCCATTGGCATGCAGGCAAGAAGATAAAGAAGTCCTTTGGCAATCGACATTTGCGCGTTGCCGCCAAGGACACCGATTTGGGCAAGGGTGATAAAGGCAATCAAAAGGCCATAGATTCCCTGCGTACCCGGAAGCAGCTGGAGCACGAGCACTTTGCCGAATTTGGAAGGATCTTCAGTGACGACTCCCGCAGCGGCTTCACCGGCCAGCCCTACCCCGCGCGCCGAACCTACCCCTGCCATTAAAGCCGCCAGAACTGCACCAAGTAAAGCAAAAACGATTCCCCAATTATTCATTGTTGTGATCCTCCTTGAATTTATAATATTTTGTATTTACGGTAAACGGATGGAATTTTCGACCGCCACCGGAATAGAACTTTCCGAAAAATTCCACAAACTGCAAACGGTTGGTGTGAACATAGGCCCCTAAAGTGTTAATCCCAATATTCATGGTATGGCCCAGCAAAAATACTAATATGAACGCCACCACGCCCGCAGGACTATTCCCAACCATACTACCCATCTGATTAATAACAGACGCAATGACACCGGTAGCAAGACCGAGTGCCAGCAAGCGAGAATATGAAAGAACATCGCTTAAATACCCCGTAATATTGTAAAGACTGTAGAGCCCCTTTAAAAACCGTTTAAAGGGATTTCGGGATTCCCGCCCGCCTGTCAGTACAATGCCGACGGCGGAAACCGCTGCAATAATTCCGGCAATATTTCCAACTGCGGCCGGCAGAATAAAGCCAAGGCCGACAATATCGGTAAACATTTTCTGACTCAGCAGGACAAGAATCAGGCCGATAATCAGCGCATACCAGAACACCACGTCGTAAAGAATATCTTTATATTTTTTTGCAAGCGCCAGCTGATAAAAATTCATTGCCAAGCCGGTAAATAAATGAATGATCCCCACAACAAAACAGAACACCAGCATTCTCATCGGCTCGTTCAGCGGTGTGAACCAAACGGGAGACAGAGTCAGATGCGTGCCAAAAAAAGTTTTGGAAACCACATCAACTACATCACCAAAGTAACTGCCAAACAGAACACCCCAAAATATAGTGGATATGCCGCAAAAGAAAAACATTTTTAGTGATTTTCTCATTCCCTGCTCCATGTTCTTGAACTTGAGCAAACAAAGTGCACAGCCCGCAGCAAGCAATAACCCGTAAGCAGCGTCGGACAGCATCATGCCGAATAAAATATAATAGAAAAATGACATTACGCCGGTAGGATCAACTTCCCCTTTACCCGGCAGGCTGTAACTTTCCACAACGGACTCCACTGGTGATGCAAAAGCGTTATTCTTCAGCAGAATCGGGACATCCTCGTCTTCGAAGGGTTGTTCAAATTCAACAACCGCGTCAAACTTTTGGGAAAGCATTGTTTCTAAGGCATCCGTTTCACACTGCGGAATATAACCGGTAAGCACAAACGTGCGGCGCGATTGCATTAAGTGATTGATCACTTCGTATTTTTCCAGCCGCATGGAGTAGTAATCAGCCATAAACTTCAATGTTTCGCGCTGGTCGGCACGGCTTTTAACTTCATCTTCCGCTCCCTCAATGTTTTTTTGAAGCGATAATAAAGATTCTTTAAGCTGCTGTATTCGTTCAGCAGGAGGCATTGCGGATGATAAAACAGGCCGAGCAAACCCAAGCATCCTCAAAATTTCATCTACGTGTTCTGAATCGCTCCGTTTACATAAGACAAACGCACAGCACTGGTCACGCGAGGAACTTACTATTTCAACATGAACCGCTTCTATATTGGATTCCCGAAAATTTTGGTCAAGCTCCTGCTCCGTGATTTGGGGCGGGAACGTTCCGATAAATGCCGCTGTTTGCCTGGTACCTTTAAAATCCATGGGAATATCAAACCCAAGCCAAGGGGTAAGTGATTCAATCTGTGTTTGCAATTTAGGTATTTCCGCCCTATTTTCAGCAATGTTTTTATCTATCGCAATCAGGCGGTAAGCTAATTCCAGTGTTCCATCACGCTTGTCACCAAATTGATTGTAATATTCCACCGAGATTTCTTTTTTACCTTCCAAAGAGGAAAATATTGATTTCGACTCTGGGGCATATTTGTTTAATACTGCCATCGCCTGCCGCGAAGCAGCAATTCCCTTTTCCAGCACCGTCCTTGCAGAAGCGGTATCTGTTTTTTGAAAAACACCCTCTTCTACTAAGGTGTCGCTAATTTCTACTACACCGCGGCGCTGTAAAGCTTCGAGAATTTCTTTACGGTCTTTTTTCAATGCACACAGGCTAATCCGCTGCATGGGCAATACCGCCATGAAACAGACACCTCCCTTTTTAAGCTGAATTTAAGTAAGCTCCGCTACAATAAGTCGGATTGCTTCCGGTTCATTCTCCTTCGCCTGTATGTGCAGCCGCGCTATCTCCTGTTCCGCAGCCAGAAGCGCATCCGCGAGGATTTTCTCACCGTTCTGATGAGCCTCAGCCATTTTATGCTTCGCACTTTCCTGCGCATCCTGTGTCATTTCGCTGATTATTTTACTTGCCTGATTCCCTGCCTGTTGAATGATTTCTTTGCTTTCATCCTCCGCTCTCTTTTCAATTTCACGTGCTTGTAATTCTGCCTGACGGATTTTTTCAATTGTTTCGCTTGCCAATATATCACCACCTAATTTTTTATCCTGCAGTTCAAATGACGACGCAGGTAAATAAAGAAATGTTCATTTTATAATAAGTTTCTTTTTTATTATAAATTATATATTAAAAATAATCAACAAAAGTTAATATTATAACATTTTATTCTTATTAATACTGTATAATTGACTAATTCCGAACAAACCCGAGAAATTTCTACATTTGTCAGTAACTATGCGGAGTGTAAAATGCAAAATGGGCCTTCTGAAATCATTTTCAGAAAGCCCAAAATCAACAAATCGCGTATTAGAAATAATGGCGGAACACTTGACTATACATGAAGAAATTCACGAAAAATTTGATTGACTCTGACTGATTCCTCCATGCATGCCATTTCACAAAAAATTCTCAGAACGGGTTCTGTTCCGGAGAAACGGCAAATAATCCATCCGCCGTTTTTAAAGTAGACCTTGCATCCGTCCAAATAAGATACCTTTTCAATTTCCATATCGAATTGCGGAAGCTGTTTTTCTTCAAAAAGCATGTGCGTTAACTCATCTTTATGTTTATCGGTCATATGGCAGTCATACTCATCCATAACAAAGGTGCCGAATTTTTTATGAATATCATTCAGCACCTCATAAAGCGGTTTCCCGATAACGCTAATCATTTCGACCAGTAATGTGCCTGCGTAAACGCCATCCTTCCCGTGAATATGCCCGCGAACAGTCAGCCCACCGGAAGATTCCCCGCCGATTAAGGCGTCTGTCTGTTCCATCTTGGAGGAAATATGTTTAAAGCCAACCGGAACTTCATAACAGTTCTCGCCAAAACTGTCGGCCATTCGGTCAAGGCAGTGAGTTGTCGCAATACTGCGCACAACGGCGCCCTTCCACCCCTTAAATTCATGCAGATAATAGTAAAGAAGCACCAAAATATCATTCGGATGAATAAAGGTGCCGTTCGTGTCGATTAATCCGATCCGATCCGCGTCACCGTCAGTTGCGATTCCTAAATCATAGCCGCCCTGTACCACCATTTGAGCAAGGTGTGTCAGCGTTGAGCTGTTCGGTGCCGGCAGACGGCCGCCAAACAGCGTATCATGCCGGTCGTGAATTGCATCAACACTGCAGCGGCATGTCAGCAAGATGGTTTGCAAGGTAGTTTTGCTGACACCAAACATTGGGTCAAGCAGTATTTTCAAACTTTTTTGCTTGATTGCTTTTATATCAATAACATTGAGGATACTGTCGATATAGTTATTCTGAGGGTTGATTTCTTTGATCACCCCTGTTGCAATCGCTTGGGAATAGTCCATCGAACGAATCTCCGACGGAATAATTTTTTCAATCTGCGCTTCAATTTCATCCGTAACTTCTTCTGTTGCATCTCTGCCGCCGGCTGTAAAAATTTTTACGCCATTGTATTCCGCCGGATTATGGCTTGCAGTCACTGCCATTCCGTACGAAGCGTTTTCTTTCATCACCTGAAACATAATTAACGGCGTAGGCGCATCGTAATGAATGAGGTGTATTTTGATTCCTTCGGCGGCAAATACACAAGCAATCCATTTAGCAGCAATGTCGGATAAAAATCTGCGGTCATAGCCAATGATGACCGGTTCTTCCTCCATCCCATCACGCTTTATCATTCTGATTAATGCCAGCGACAGCATTTCCAGATTGCTCCGCGTAAAGTCTTCTCCTATAATCGCCCGAAAACCGCCCGTCCCAAATTTTATCATTTGAACCCCTCCAATGTTTAATCTGGGGGTTATTTTAGCATCTAATCTTTCTGTTTTCAAGTTAAAATATATCAATTTGCACAGTTTTATATCATTATAAGACTTATTTTGGTTAATATGATAGAATACTCTACAAAAGTACAGTACTGTCACATTGTATTCACAAATTCAAAATGTAATAATTATGACATGAAACACAGGTTGATCCCGTGCATTCTAAAAATATTGATTGGGAGGACATTGATTATGAAAAGGATACTCAGCGCACTTTTAGCGGTAACAATGATCGCTGGAGTGTTTGCCGGATGCAGCAGCTCGAACGGCACAGCATCCGCAGCACAAAGCAAAGCCGAGGCCAGCCAGGCGGCTCCCCAAGAACCAAACTCCAAACATGTAACAGTTTATTCCCCTCACCCGGCAGACCCGTTAAATGCAGGCGTAAAAGAATTTCAGGAGAAGACCGGTATTACAGTTGACGTAGTAGCGGCAGGAACCGGTGAATTATTAAAGAGAATCGAAGCTGAAAGCAGCAGCCCTCTTTGCGACGTGTTCTGGGGCGGCGGTGCCGACTCACTTGCAGCATACGGTAAATATTTTGATAAGTTCACACCGACCGATATTAACAGCATTGATAAGACATATGTCAGTACTGACGGCCTGTGGACAGGCGAATCCCCGCTGCCGATGGTTCTGATGTACAATAAAAAGCTGGTAGGCGAAAACGATGTCCCCAAGGGTTGGGGCGACCTGATCGACGCGAAATTTAAAGGAAAAATCGCATATGCCGACCCTGCAAAATCCGGTTCGTCCTATACAATTCTCTGCACCATGCTGACTGCATTCGGTAAAGATGACGGTAAGGGATGGGATTTCATTAAGAAATTTGTGTCCAATTTGGATGGCAAGATTCTCGGCTCCTCCGGCGATGTTTACAAGAAGGTTTCCGACGGAGAATATAGCGTTGGCTTAACACTTGAAAAAGAAGCAATTAAATATGTTCAGGCCGGCGCAGACGTTGGAATCGTATACCCGTCAGAAGGCACTTCAGCTGTTCCGGACGGTATTGCAATCGTAAAAGGCTGCAAAAACAAAGAAAATGCAGAAACTTTCATGAACTTTGTACTTAGCAAAGAATGCCAGACCATGATGGCGAACGATTTCGCCAGAAGAGGCGTAAGATTGGATACTGATCCTCCTAAGGGCGTTCCTGTGATGAAAAATATTAAATTAGTAGACTATGATTTCGCATGGGCATCCTCACAAAAAACAGAGATTATGGAAAAATGGAAAGAAGTCGTAGTGGGTTAATCAAGAATGGTACATAATCGCTTTCAAAGAATTCAGTAAAATGTAAAAGCTGCGTGCGGACGTCGGAGATACCTCAGCGTCTGCACGCAATTTATATCACGCATTATTAAAGTTGTTTTCTATCACTCACAATCACAGTGTAAGTTTAAAGGGGTTGAGCAGATTGAGCCACAGTGTTAAGATTTGTAATGTAGTAAAAAGGTATGATGATTTCATCGCGGTAAATGATATTTCGTGTGAAATTCAGCAGGGAGAGTTTTTTACCCTGCTTGGGCCTTCCGGCTGCGGAAAGACCACCCTGCTTAGAATGATTGCAGGATTTAATACAATTGACGGCGGAAAAATTTATTTTGACGACAAAGTAATTAACAATATAGAAGCCTATAAACGCGACATCGGAATGGTGTTCCAAAACTATGCAATCTTCCCGCATATGACGGTTTTCGATAATGTGGCCTATGGTTTGAAAGCCCGTAAGGTGCCGAAAGAGCAGATTGCCCCAAAAGTGATGGAAGCGCTTGAACTGGTACAGATCAAAGATTTGAAAGACAGAAAACCGTCCGAACTTTCCGGCGGTCAGCAGCAGCGTGTTGCCCTTGCCAGGGCCATCGTCATAAAGCCGGGCGTTCTTCTTATGGACGAACCATTATCCAATCTGGACGCAAAACTGCGTGTTCAAATGAGGACAATTATTCGCAAGCTGCAAAAAGAACTGAACATTACTACAATTTATGTAACTCATGATCAGGAAGAAGCGCTTGCAATCTCCGATAAAATTGCAATTATCAACGCCGGCCGTATCATGCAGATTGATTCCCCCGCCACCATTTATAAAAAGCCCCGGAACACATTCGTCGCCGGTTTTATAGGAACTTCCAACTTTATGGAAGGGTACGTTGAAAAGTTTGATCCTGACATGACCGCGCACATAAAACTGAAGTCCGGGATGGAATTTTCTGTGAAGCTGAAAAAAAAGGTCGAAGGGCCGATTAAAATTTCAGTCAGGCCAGAGCAGTTTATCGTAAACGACCCTGACGGCATAGGGATTCCCGGTGAAATTCAGATGTATACTTTCCTTGGGGATTTTGCAAATTATGAAGTCAAGCTGGCAAACGGCCAAGTCGTTGAAGCAAACGAATATACAAAAGATATTGATTTTATCCGCGATATCGGCCATAAAGTATGTCTGCACTTCAACCCGGATAAAATCAGCGTATTCAGCGAAGACGGAACGGAGGTATTTTCATGAATGCCGAAAAGGCTTCCGGAAAAAGTATTAAAAGCTATTTCGATTTTTGGAATGTCGTAAAATACGCATCCCTACTTCTGCTGGTTGTATTTTTGGTTTTCCCGTTCTTCTCTATTATACTACATAGCTTTACCAGCAGCGAGGGCTCCTTCACCCTGCAGTTTTATAAAACATTTTTTACAAAGGCCTATTATTTCCGCACCTTAAAAAACAGTTTGGCCACTTCGACACTTGCCACTATCTTCGCGGTTCTGATCGGCGTTCCGCTCGCATACATAACCAGCCGGTTTCATATCTACTGGAAAAAAGCCATTAATATGCTGATTATCATGTCTTTGATGTCGCCACCCTTTATCGGCGCATATTCGTGGATTATGCTGCTTGGCCGGAACGGCGCCATTACAAATCTGTTTGATAAAATCGGGATTACCACTCCGCCGATTTATGGCTTTGGCGGAATTGTGCTGGTGTTTACCCTGAAGTTTTTCCCTTATGTTTATTTGTACGTTTCCGGAGCAATGTCGAGCATTGACCGCTCCCTGGAGGAAGCCGCCGAAAACCTTGGCTCCAGTAAACTGAGGAGAATCCTCACCATTACCATGCCTGTTATTATGCCGACTTTGGCAGCCGGTGCAATTATGGTGTTCATGTCTTCCTTGGCTGATTTTGGGACCCCGATGCTGATTGGGGAAGGCTATAAAGTTCTTCCTGTTTTAGTTTACGAGGAATACATGAGCGAAATGGGCGGCAACGCCAACATGGCGGGCGCACTCAGTGTTATTATTATTTGCTGCTCCACCGCTGTACTGTTGATTCAAAGATATGTGGTTTCACGCAAAAGCTACACAATGACATCCATGCGGCCTCCCGTTGTGGAAGAAGTTTCAAAGGGCAAGAAGTTCCTTCTGACCGCTGTCTGCATGCTTGTTGCATTTATCGCCTTTTTGCCGCAGATTGTTGTTGTGATAACCTCCTTCGTGAAAACAAGCGGGCCTATTTTTGTGAAGGGATTCAGTCTGGAAAGCTACGAAAAGATCTTCTATAAACTTTCCAAAAATATTATGAATACCTTTTCATACTCCATTATCGCAATTATTATTATCATAATTTTTGGTATGCTCTTATCGTACCTTGTTGTAAAAAAGAAAAGCAAAATCAGCGGCGCGCTGGACCTGCTCCTGATGTTCCCATATGTTATTCCGGGCGCTGTTTTAGGTATCAGCATGCTGGTCGCCTTTAACAAACCCCCGCTGATGCTGTCAGGGACAGCCGCAATTATGATTATCGCATATGTAATAAGAAAAATGCCGTATACGATTCGTTCCAGCAGCGCTCTTCTATACCAAATAGACCCCAGTATTGAGGAAGCCTCGATTAACCTTGGGGTGTCGCCGATGCGTACCTTCTTCAAGATTACTGCGCGTATGATGGCACCCGGCGTGCTGTCCGGTGCAATATTAAGCTGGATTACCACCATTAATGAACTTAGCTCAAGTGTTATGCTGTACAGCGGAAAAACAGCGACTATTTCAGTGGCAATTTACACGGAGGTTGTTCGTTCGAGCTTCGGCACAGCCGCGGCTTTGGCTTCCATTTTAACAGTTGCCACCATTCTGTCGCTGCTGCTGTTCAACTGGGTGAGCAAGGGTAAGGTTTCCGTCGTATAAAAAACTATCATCGAAATTCCAATGCTTTATAGAGGGAACAGGCAATACTGCCTGCTCCCCTCTTGCAATTGTATCGACTGCCGCCCTGGAACTATAATTAGTAAAATACGTGATTAACTGATGGATGGTGATGATATGCGTTCTGAAAAGAAAAGTAAAATCAGCTTTTTTGCAAAGCTCTTTATCTGTTTTGCAGTAATCAGCATTGTTCCTGTAGCTTTGCTTGGAACACTCACTTACATCATTTCATCAAACGTTTCCATGCGCAATGTTGAGTATCAGGCTATGAATACCGTCAACAATGCCACATCAAGCCTAGAACGCACCGTTGGGGAATACAAGTCCGCTCTTTCCTATTTTTGCACGGACAATGAAATCATCAATATGATCAGCACAAATCAAGTTACAGAAAGCAGCCGTACCAGTATTTATCAAAAAATGTATATCCTGCTTGCGGGTAAGTCCACGAAAGTTGCAATGCATGTAATTAAGGCAGACGGAACGTTCCAAATTTCAACCTCTGTAATACCGGAGGTTTATACTTTAAAGAACCACAGTGATTGGGGCGTTTTCCGCAAAATCAACTTAACGGACGATACGGTTACCTATTCGAACCGATATGTTTCACAGACTGGGAAAAGTTATTCCATGGCAGTCGCGCACAGTATTAAGCAGCACGGAGAAATCGTCGCGTATGCGATTATTGATATCCCCGCGGATGTTTTTCAAACAGCTCTTGATGCGGTCAACGTATCACTTCCCATTCGTTACACGATTGTGGATGAAAACAATTACCTTCTGTACGATGAGAATTTCATTGCTTTGAACGAAACCTTTTTGAATAAAGAATTTCGAAATCAAATGACTTCCTCAGAACAAACCAGAAAGCTTTACTTGAAAGATCCGCAGCGATTTATCACTTGGAATACGACAAAAGGTGAATATCCGCTTCGGGTAATATCGTCCATCCCTGTTGATTTGGTAGTGATTAACAGCAATTACATTATGGTTACTACCTTTGCGGTTGCTATGGCCGCGATTTTACTGTGTTTAGTTCTGTCCCCTATCATTATACGGAGCCTGACTAAGCCGCTGAACGCGATTGTGCGTACAATGAACAAAGTTCAGGACGGAGATACTCATGCACGTGTCTCGCTTAAAAACAATGATGAATTCGGGTACATAGGCAAAAGTCTGAATTCAATGCTTGACAACCTGAACGAGCTCTTTGCGACCAACTTGGAAAAGCAGAATCGATTACGGATGGCAGAACTAAAGGCTCTGTACGCACAGATCAATCCGCATTTCCTCTATAATACACTTGACTCCATCAAGTGGCTTGCGAAGCTCAACGGTGTGGACGACATTGTACTGATCGTTTCACAGCTTGGTAAACTGCTAAAAAACAGTATCCGCAATCAAAAGGATTCCGTGCTCATCTCGGAAGAAATCAGTCTGATCGGAAATTACCTTGCCATTCAAAAAGTACGGTACAGCGATAAGTTTGATGTTGATATCCAGATAGAGGAAAGCATTTTGGACTGTGTGGTTCCTAAATTTATTATTCAGCCGATTGTAGAAAACGCGATTATTCACGGCATTGAGGATAAAGTCGGAAAGGCACATCTGATGATCAAAGGCTGGCATGAAGAAAATAAGATTATTTTTGAAGTGAAAGACGACGGTGTGGGAATCCCCGGGGAAAAACTGGACCGGATTCGTAAACTGACACAGGCAACGAACGATGACAGCATTGGAATTGCCAATGTGAATAAACGGATTAAATTGTATTACGGCGAAGAATATGGGCTAGAGATCAAAAGCGCAGAAAACATTGGCACGATAACGTACATTACGATGCCGTTCTCCAATGCCCCGCTTACGGATGAGGAAGGGGGGCTGCCAAACCATGATTAAGATTATTGTTGTAGAAGATGAAACTTTGGTAAAAAAAGGCCTGATTCTTACGACAGACTGGCAAAAGTACGGCTGTGAAGTAGTTGGGGAAGCATCCAACGGACTCGAAGGAATGAATGCAATTGCGAGGCTGAAGCCGGATATTGTAATCACGGATGTGCGCATGCCGGGGCTTGACGGAATCGGAATGATTAAACAGGCGAAATCCGACGGACTGAAGCCGGAATTTATTATTATTTCGGGCTATAGTGAGTTCGAATATGCACGTCAGGCGGTAAAACTGGGCGTCCGTGATTTTCTGACTAAGCCGATAGACGACGAAGACCTTGACCGCGCGCTTCTGAATACCTGTGTGGCGGTACGCGATAAGCTTAGAATTGATAAAATACAGAATAAAATGGATGATATCTCAGACAGCCGCGTGATGCTTTTCAAAGAGTACATGTTTGATGAGGGAAAAGGCGACGACTATGTCACACGCGCAGTACGGCATATCAGCCAGAATTATCAGAAGGATATCAGTGTGAAAAGTGTTGCGGACAGTCTTTTCATCAGTGAAAGCTATTTGAGCCGCTTGTTTAAAACCACGGTTGGCCAAACTTTCGGCGATTACCTTACCTATTACAGAATTAAAAAGGCTTGTGAACTTTTAAGGCGGCCGGATGGAAAAATCTATGAGGTCGCCAACCTGATCGGATATAAGGATCAGCGTTATTTCAGTGCAATATTTAAAAAGCTGGTTGGAGTTACTCCAAAAGAATTCCGAGAAAAATTGAATTAGGCAGGTATGATAATGATAAAAAATGTAGTATTTGATATGGGAAATGTCCTTCTGTCTTACACTCCGCAGGACTACATGAAAACCATCACGCAGGATGAAGTAATTGCTCAGGCCGTTCTGAAGGAGCTTTTCAATTCGAAAGAATGGGAGGAGCTGGACGCCGGAACCATTTCGGAGGAATACGCCGTTAAACAGGTAAGCGCCAGGATTCCCCAGTATGCAAGCTATGTGCAGAAATCAATGGACAACTGGCATTCCGACCTAACGCCAATGGAGGGCATGCCGGAAATCGTAAAAAGACTGAAAGAAAAGGGTTTTAGAATTTATCTTCTTTCCAATACCAGTATCAGATTTTTTCAGTATCGGGATAAAGTTGAAATGTTTCATTGTTTTGATGGATTTATCATTTCAGCGAAAGAAAGGCTGGTAAAACCGGATACCGCGATTTTCGATTGCCTGTGCAGCAGATACGACCTGAAGAACAGCGAGTGCATTTTTATCGATGATTTGCAGGTTAATATTGACGGGGCAATCAGGGCGGGCTTAAACGGGCATTTGTTCCAAGGTGCTCAGGAACTTTCAGACTACTTTGAAGCCAACCATATTCTATAACCCCCTGAAAAAATTACCGCCCAACAGCGAAGAGATTCGCTGTTGGGCGGTAACTTTTTTTAAGGCGGTTTTATTCCCATAACGTTTCGGGATATGTACCGGCAGCAATCATGTCGGCAATTGCTTTTTGGACAACGGGTTTATCAAGTTTGTATGTTACGCCATACCATCTATCATTGGAACTAAGTACCCGCACAGAAGCTTTCCCATTTTGGATTAATTCATTCACAACGGTTGGCAGATAGTATTCTGCTTTCAGCGGATTTTGTAAGATAGCATTTTCCAAAAATGCCGGGAAATGCTCCCGAAGCTCCGTTATCAGGCCGGGTGTAAATCCCCAAAGATTCATTGATACTACAGAATGAGCGGGAATCGTAATCCAATTTTCGCCGTCCAGAGTATACTGGGCACACCCTGATCGTTTTTCAATATGAGTACGCTCCACAATGTCGGTGAGAATTCCGTCTTGCACCGTGCAGACTCCACGCGCAACAAAACCGTTGTCCGTTAAAGTATTCTCCAAAGTATAACCGACCATTCCGAATTGATACGGGGTGCCCTCCTTGACAGTACGAAGAAATTGGTAAATTTTCTGAAACGCTTCCCTGCCGTAATAATCATCTGCGTTAATTACTGCAAACGGAGCGTCAATCAGGCCGCGGCAAATAAGCACAGCATGACCTGTTCCCCACGGCTTTGTTCGGCCGTCCGGAACAGAAAAACCGCCCGGCAAGTCGTCTATTTGCTGATACGCATACCGTACTTCCATAATTTCGGAAATCCGGTCGCCGATGGCAGCTTTAAAATCCGTCTCGATGTTCTTGGTAATGATAAAAATTACCCGCTTAAAACCTGCCCGCAATGCATCGTAAAGGGAAAAATCAATGATAATTTCCCCATGCTTTCCGATTGGGTCTATCTGCTTTAATCCTCCGTATCGGCTTCCGATTCCCGCCGACAGGACCAACAAAATTGGCTCTTTCATGATTACCTCCGCCGCAATTATTTTCATTTATATTATGGAACAAACTCAGTATGAATCAAATACCAAATTGTTCATCTTATTTGTCCGATTGTGTATTGGTGATTATTTTAATAGGACGAATGCGGAAAAAAATTCAAGCTGGGCGATTGTATACGTGACTGAACGGACGCGCTGTACTGTGTGGGCGACATATCTGTAACCCGTTTGAAGCTGCGGGAAAAATAATAAACCGAAGAATACCCCAAGTACTCCGCTATTTCGGAAAAATTCTTTTGACCTTCCCGAATCAATTGCTTTGCTACTTCAATTTTCATCTGTGTAAAATACTGCATAATTCCGCATCCGATTTTATTACGGAATAGTTTTTGTAAACGGGAGCGCCCAATCTGGGTCCCTGTGCAAATATCTTCAATATTTAAGTTCTTCCTCAGGTTTTGTTCCATATACAGAATCGTGCGGTTTACTAAATCCAAACGGGACTGTTCTTGAAACGAGGTTGTTGTTTTATTTGTATTATTCTGTTTTTCATCTTTTCTGATGATTTTAATGAACAGTTCCTCCAGATGCAGCTTGATCAGCTGTTCACAGCCAAAAGCAGTCTTTTCATTGCGCCTTTTTAAATATAACAGATGAGGCTCGTCCAGCGGGGAGGAAAATGCATTCCGTGCTTCTAAAATCACTTTAGAAATCAAATCGCGCTCTTCGTCTCCGATACAAAATTGTGCATTTTCAAAATAGCTTATTGACTTTGATAAACTTTCAAAAGATATGACAACCAAATTTGGTGCGTCGATACCGTTTGCGCGAAGGCTGTGAAACTCCATCGGTTTGTGGAAGATAATATTTCCCTGTTTCAGCTGGGTGACATTTGTCCCGGCATTGACCGTAATTTCGCCCTTATCGACGTAAAGAAATTCCCAAAAATCATGGGCTTCGCCGGGAAAGAAAAAATTATTGGTATATTCAAAATAATGAACTGATATGATTTGGTTTATCACAATTTTCTGTGTTAATACCGTTTTTTTATAATCCACCAATACACCTCCCATGAGTTAAAACCTTCGCAGGACGTCGGATTAAATTATCATAGCGTTATTGCGGTTAACTTGTCAAGTGCAGTATCATGGCACTTATCGCAATGATCCGTTAGGATAAACTCTTGCACAAGTAAAACCCGCAAAGCCGGCGGCCATGCGGGTTTTACTTTGTCATCAATCAGTTACTGCCTGCGCAGGTCCTTGACAAAGTTGCTCCCTTGCAGCGACTTTGCCTTTTTCTTTAATTCCGCGGCAATTTCAGCTACCTGAAGATAAGTTTGAAAATGGCGATATTCATTTGTAATTATCGCCAGTGATATGGACATGATTGGTGTTTCAACCCGTTCCCCCCTGCGGTCTAAGGCAGAGATAAACCCCGCTTCGCGGTCTTCATCTCTGTAAAGCTCGCGAACGCGCTGATCGAACTCATCAATGATTCCCTTGCATATTGCTTCAGCATTTTCGACTGAGGTGATTAATACAAAGTCGTCGCCGCCAATATGCCCGATAAAATCATTTTTGTCCCCACGGTCACGAACTTGGTCGGATAAAATATCCGCAAGCAGTTTAATGGCGATATCTCCTTGGGCAAAGCCGTAAACATCATTATAAGCTTTGAAATTATCCAAATCGGCATAAATAACCGCAAACGGCAGGTCTTTTACAATTCTGGAGTTTATTTCGGCCTGAATCTGCAAATTACCCTGCAGTCCGGTTAAAGGATTCGCTCCCCTGTTCCTGTCAATTCTTCTTAGTGTATTTTTGATTCTGCTTAACATTTCCCTGTTATTGAAGGGTTTCGTAATATAGTCATCTGCTCCTAATTCCAGCCCTACCAGCTTATCTTCTTCATTGTTCTGTGAGGTCAGCATGATAATCGGCATTAAATTGTTACTTTCGGATTCCCTTAAGATACGGCATACCTCAAATCCGTCAATATCCGGCATGACCACATCAAGTAATACCAAGTCCGGCTTTTCTTCTCTTACCTTTCGCAATCCGTCCTCACCTGTAACCGAATGTATTACGTCATAGTCCGCAGCAGTTAAAGTTGCCGTAATGCTCTTGGTGAAAAAATAGCTGTCGTCAATCAGAAGTATTTTTTTCTGAAACAACATTGTAAGCACCAACTCTCTTCCATATATAATCCCCATGAATTATTGAAAAGATGTAATTTACTCGACATCACTGATAACTTCCTGCGGCGGAATATCCAATATAGAAGGATTCGCGAGGTAAGAACGGAACAGCTTCAGCCCGGCTGCAAAATAAAAGCCATCGCAGATGCGTTCGTCCGTTACAAAGGTAAAATCAATGTATTTCTTCTTCACAACCTTGCCCGTGTCATTCATTTGATTTTCAGACCTTTTGGCGCCGAAAGCCAGAAAGACGGGAACATTGCCGAAATTGTACAGATGATGATAAATAGGCGGAATACCCAGTGACCCCATCGATGTGATAAACATTGAGCCATGAAAAGGACTGACGTTTATTAAGGCCATTGGAAGCAAACCAAAGTAATCCAACAGTTTTAAAAACCAGACTGCGAACTTTTTGACCAGTCCGGGTATGTAATTTAAAATTCTGGCTGTTCCGTCAAAGGCATTTTCTTCATTCTCGAATGCCTTTGCCCTTGCAGTATGAAAGCGGCGATAAACATCTTCCGCAGTGTCGGACTGATCAAATACTATTTTGATAACAGTATCGATATCGTCTGCACGGAGTCTTTTCTTCACAACCATATTGATTACAATCTTTGGTCTGGCGTAAATCTTTTGACCGGCGATAAACCGGTTGATGCCGGGCCTCTGGGACACCATTCGCACATAGGCCGCAAGAATAACATGCAGGATTCCAAAGCCCTCCAGCCCGCTGCCGCGCTTCTGCTGGACATATTTATCCACTGCCGACGTTTCAAATTTATCGGCCAGATAATTCTGGGAATCGTTGCGTGAGACCATGATATAAGGTGAAACCGTATTATAAGGAGCCAAAGTTCGTAATTTTCTGCCGTCTTTCCTATCGCCGAAACGCCGTCTTGTTGTAGCCATGTTAAAACTCCTCATTCATATTGTCATATTTTCAATGATCCTAAATCAATAATATGCAAAGTCAATTTTGTTCTCAGTTTAAAAACAAAATTCGCCTTAAAAGCGCGTGCGCGCGCCGAAGGTTTTGAACCGTAATTGACTTTAATAAGGAATAACTGAAATACCCGGAAGAACTTTTGGGATATTCAAGCAGTATTTGAATATAAATTTATTCTATAACCTTTCCCATATTATTACAATCCTAGTAATACAATAATTTTTATTTTCCTGAAAATAATTTAATATGAAGTACCCCCGCACTCAGTGTCTATGCGGGGGTAAATTAAGATTCGCTTATTAATTTACAAATACTTTTTTAATGTGGCACGCACCGCGCCGGGGCCGGCAATCATTTCGCAGAACATTGCCTCGATTTTATCACCTAGCCCTGTTTTGCACAAATCTGTAGCAAACAGCACGGAGTTCGACAAAATCGGCTTTAGCTGGCCATGATAAGTTTTTGGATTGCCGACTGCAATACCCGCAAGCTGGGATTGAAGCTCGTGCAGCATTGGGTCGCTGCTTACCGCCATTGTCTCGTTCTTATCATCAACAGCCAGCAGATAACGCAGCCATCCGGCAATCGCGAGCGGAATGTACTTCAATTCCGTAACATCCAAACTGTCCCGCGCGATATAAGATTTGATGGTCTCCCCGAAACGGATTGCGATCTTCTGGCTTGTGTCGGTTGCTATGCGCTGCGGGGCGTCGGGAATAAAGGGATTCGGCAACCGCTGATCGATTACCTCGCGGATAAAATCCATCGGGCTGAGGATACCGGGGTCTACCACAACAGGCATTCCCTCGTCGTAACCGATATGCGATACCAAAGCCTTGAGGTCGGCGTCCAGCATTTCGGCGGCGATACTTGTATAGCCCAGCAGGCAGCCGTACACAGCCAGCGCAGTATGCAGCGGGTTCAGGCATGTCGTCACCTTCATGCGCTCGGTATTGTTGACCGTTTCACGGTCTGTAAAATAGACACCCGCTTCCTCGAGCGGCGGGCGGCCGTTCGGGAACGTGTCTTCTATCACAAGGTACTGCGGCACTTCAGCATTGACGAACGGCGCGATAAATGTATTTTTGCTTGTAATGATTGGCGCCATACCCTCTATACCGGAATCAGCAAGAGATCTTTCAACAATTTCAGAAGGACGAGGTGTGATCTTATCAATCATGCTCCAGGGAAACGTTACCTTTGTATCATCTTCCAAATAGGTAACAAACCCGTCGTCTGCAAATCCGTTTTCCCGCCACGCTTTTGCAATATCAAGAACCGCAGAGCGCAACTTTTCCCCGTTATGGCTGCAATTGTCCATGCTGGCAAGGGTCAAGGGCGCGGCGCCTGAGCGGTAACGCGCGAGCATCAGCCCTGTGACAACGCTCATTGCATGCCGTGCGCCGGCGGGGCCATTCTTAATATCGGCTTCCACAACCGGAAAATATTTGCCCTGAAGGTCAGCCAGCGCGTATCCTTTTTCGGTGATCGTAAAACTCACTACCTGCAAACTCGGATTTTCAAAAATGGCGGTTAGTTTTGCCATTTCTTCAGAGTCGGCACTGTCAGCGCGGATGCTGTCCGCGATACTCGCTACGATTTCCCGATCCGTGGTTCCGTCCGGATTTAGACTGACCAGTAAAGTAAGATTATCATGAGGCTCATAAATCATATCTATGATATCATAATCAAATGTGTCCGCAGCGATTACACCGCTTTGGGAAAGTCCTTTATTCAATAGCTGCTGCTGCAGCCGGGCTATAAATCCCCGAAAGATATTTCCTGCCCCAAAATGCACCCAAATCGGAACCTGTTTTGTTGCCTGCACCATGGTATCGATATCGAACTGAGGAAGGATGACATTCGCAGACTTCCACGCGCCGACATCCTGCAAACTTGCTTTGTTCAGTTTCATTTTTGAATTCCCCCTGCATTTAGGCCAAAATAGGCCACAGCGTTATCATAACAGATATTTTGAATCATCTTGCCCATTGCCGCAAGATCGTTGGGGTACTCCCCGTCTTCAATGATTTTCCCCAGCTTGTCGCACAGGATCCGGCGGAAATATTCATGGCGGGTAAAGCTTGTAAAGCTGCGGCTGTCTGTAAGCATCCCGATAAAGGTCGAAATCAGCCCGGTTTCCAGCAGTTCATCCAGCTGATTCGAAATACCGCGCACATTGTCTTCAAACCACCATGCGCTGCCAAACTGCACTTTACCGCGTACCGAACCGCAGGCGAAGTTCACCGCCATCGTGGAAAGCACCGCGTTATCAACGGGGTTCAGGCAGTAAAGCACCGTGTTGGGCAGGTTGCCCGCGGTAACAAGATCATCAAGGCACATGGAAAGTAACGCCGGTTTCGTACCTTCCCCAACGCTGTCGTAACCGAAGTTAGGGCCAAGCTTTTGCAGCATCGGTGTGTTATTGTCGCGCTGCGCGCCCAGGTGAAGCTGCATCGACATCCCGCGCTTACAATATTCCGCTCCCAAAAAGCGCAACAGCGCGCCTTTATAAACAGCGATTTCCCGTGCGCTCAGGCTGTTCCCCGTCATTGCTTTTTTCAGAACCTCATCGGCATTGCCGCCGCGTTCGTAGGAAAAGAGGGAAAAGCCATGGTCGGATAAAATACAGCCGGCTGTTTTAAAATGATCCAGCGTTTTTTGCAGCGCCAGCTGCAGGTCGGCCATGCAGTGGATGGGAACGGCAAAACGCTCCTCCATGCGGTGCAAAGCTCCGCAAAAGGCCGGGTCTTCGATGTGCAGAAGTTTATCCGGACGGAACGCTGGCAATACCTGAATGGAGATATTCGGGTCCTCTTTGATTTTTATGTGCCATTCCAGCGAATCAAAGGGTTCATCCGTCGTGCAAAGCGCCGTTACTTTGCGCTGCTGCAGCAATCCAAGAGCGTCAAAGCCCGGCGTGGCAAGCAAATCATTACAGCGGGTCCAAATGTCCCCGGCAGTCTTTTCGCACAGAGGCTCCTGTATGCCAAAATAGCGCTGCAGCTCAAGATGCGTCCAGTGATAAAGCGGATTGCCGGGAATTCGTTCCACTGTCCATGCCCATTTCAAAAATTTTTCCTTATCAGGCGCATCCCCTGTGATGTAGCGCTCATCAATACCGACCGCCCGCATGGCACGCCATTTGTAATGGTCGCCCCCAAGCCAGAGCTGCGTAATATTATCGTATTTTCTGTGTTCATAAATTTCCTCCGCGGAAAGGTGGTTGTGAAAATCAAAAATCGGCATATCCTTCGCATAAGAATCAAACAATGTCTTTGCCGTATCATTGTGAAGTAAAAAGTCATTGTCTAAAAATTTTTTCATTGATTCATCATCCTTTTGTAAAAACACGCCCCCATGATAGGCGGCGTGTTAGTTCATATTTGCATATTTTCCGATTACCTTTAAAAGGTCAACCTGAACGGACATAATCATTGAAGACAGATAGGCTGATTTCGTTTATTTATTTTCCTTCACAACAGATTCCCAAAGTCCGCACAGATAGGCTGCACCAAGTGCCCTGTCATAAAGGCCGTAACCGGGCATAGCGACCTCACCCCAAATCATACGGCCGTGGTCGGGACGGATCGGCCCCTCAAACCCGATGTCGTAGAGTGCTTTCACAATTGCATGCATGTCAAAAGTGCCGTCCGAGGACAGGTGTGCGGATTCTTCGAAATCGCGTTCCTCATCATTGAACTGAAGATTGCGGACGTGAGCAAAGTGTATGCGTCCTTTCAGGGCGTGAATCATATCCGGAAGATTGTTCTTCAGACTGGTGCCATAGGAACCGGTGCAGAACGTGACGCCGTTGTGCGGATTATCCACCATTTTCATAACGCGCAGGATATGCTCCTTGTTATTGATGATGCGCGGCAAACCAAATACGCTCCAAGAGGGGTCATCCGGATGGATTGCCATGTTAATATTGTATTGGTCACATACCGGCATGATTGCATCCAGAAAATATTTCAAATTTTCAAACAGCTTTTCCTCGTCGATACCTTTGTATATTTCGAACAGCTCTTTGACCTTTGACATACGCTCAGGCTCCCAACCGGGCATGACCGTACCGTTCATCTCGCTCGAAATGGATTCAAACAGCTCGTCCGGATTGATTTTATCAACCGCAGCCTGATTATATGCCATTACGGTCGACCCGTCGGGGCGTTTTCTTGCCAGTTCCGTCCGAGTCCAGTCAAACACAGGCATGAAATTGTAGCACACCATATGGATATCTGCTTCACCCAAATTTTTCAAGGTCTCAATATATGCCGCGATATCCTTGTCCCGGTCTGCTGAACCGTTCTTGATTGCATCGCTTACATTGACGCTTTCAATACCCGAAAGTGTAAGGCCTGCGTCTTCTATTTCTTTTTTAAGCGCCAGAATCTCCTCTTTTGTCCAAACTTCGCCCGGCATTTTATCGTACAGGGTGGAGATGATCCCCGTAACATATGCGGTCTGCTTAATCTGTGTTAATGTAACGGTATCATATTTGCTTCCGTACCATCTCATGGTCATTTGCATGTGTGCTTTCCCCTTTCCTTCATGAGTTTTGGCTTTACTGTGCGTCAACAAAATATTGAGAATAGATGTTAAGCAAGCTGCCAAGTTCACTCTTAACCTTGTTTAAATGGGCATTCAGTATCTCTCTCATTCCGGCTACGTCTTTTTCCTTTGCAGCATTTAGAATTTCTTCATGCTCACTTATGATTTTTCGGTCGATGCCTTCCAATTTTGTGGACAGGATTCTGAACCTGTTATAATGTGAAACGACATCGTTAACCGTAGCCCAAGCTAAACTCTCTTCTGCTGTTTCAAATATTATCTTATGAAATTCGTTATCCGCAGCAAAGAATTCTTTATAATTTTTTTTGCTGATACAATTTTTCTGGATAAGTATCATATTTTCCATCGCATCGATTACCTGCGCGTTGCTGTTTTGAATAAAGTCATCAACCACTGCAAGCTCCAATGCTTTACGTATATAACGTTCCTGCTGTATCCTCTTTAAGTTGATTTTAGATATGATTGTTTTTGCCTGCGGATAAATGACTACAAGTTCTTTTTTCTGAAGCCGAATAACCGCTTCCCTTACCGGAGTGCGGCTGACTCCGTACATATCCGCTAATTTCTGCACACTTACGGTTGCTCCCGGTTCCAACGTCAAATCCATAATATCGTCGCTGATTTTTTTATAGATTACATCATTTAGTGATCCGCCTTGACGCATTTTTCACACCAGTTCCTTGTTAGATTTTTTGCTTTGACTAATAGCCATGATGTCCTGGTAAATGTTATTCGCTCCTTCTGGATTATAACCAAAAAACAGCAAAACATCAAGTAAGAACGGGGAATAAGTGATATGGTTAAGCCTTTTCGAAAAAGCCATGCCTGCGATCTCACCCAACGCTCTTACGGTAGAGTCGTTTTTGAAGTTCAGGATGCGCCATAGCCGTATTTTTTCCGTCCGGGTGTAAATCTCATCCTCGTACCGGTCTTCCAAAAAATGAAAGATCTCGTGTCCAAGCAGTACGTTACGAATTTCCGATTCGGCAACCAGCTGAGCGGATTCCTCTTCTGTCGCATGCGCAAGAACCGCCTTATACTTTGCAAGCGGCTCCTGCAGGATCTCGATTTGATCCGGCGGGGTATACTGAGCAAACAATACCCGTTTGCTCGTCATGGGGAGGTCGCTTGGGATAACATGAAGTCCAAGACAGTTCGCAATCTCACGCGGGCCGCTCTGCCCGGTTTCCTGCAGAATACGATCCGCATATTCTTCCCCGCACCGGATTGAATTTCTAATATATTCAAACTTTTTTTCTTCGGGGATACGGTCTCTTAAAATATCCCTGGAAAAAGCATATTCACCCCAGATTTCATCATCGATATCCCGCAAAGATGACATCATACTGCTTAACGACATATTTATTTTTACCGGTTTACCCATACGCCACCCTGCTTTCATGCAAGCCTTTTTCATCCAAGTTCTTTCCAATTCAAATACAATATCATCCGTAAGCCGTTAAGAGCTATGCGGTCAGCCTTATTTTTGATTGGCAGCCACTATAATAACCTCGGTATCCGGGTCAAGGGAAGACATTTCGATTCCCATAAGCAGCTGCAGCTGGCTGAAATCTGCTGCCGTAAAGTCCATGACCCTGGCGCCCATGCACAGGTAGTAATCCGGCCTGGCAATCAATTCAGTCTGGTAAACAGCCATATCTTCCCAAAGCTTTTTAACTGCCTCCAAGTAATCCTGCGCTGTGGTCTTCAGTACCATAGCGTTCCCGCGCTGAACCTTGATAAAACCTTTTGTGTCAAGGATACGCACCGGGACTGACTTGCCTGCGCTGACTGCCTTGGCACCGAACACATAAAAATACTTTGTTTTCTCTAAAAGCTCGGTCTGGTCTATATTGATTCGCATATCGTCGGCTGCAAGTTTCTGCGCTTCATTTTCATCGCATTCCTTCAAAAGGTCAGTGGTCTTAACTTCTGTGGAACCGGTCGCGATTGCGGTAACTTTGGATGTCTGCGGGTCGATTTCAATGTGGATTTCCACGCTGTCCGCCGTAGCACCGCTCTCAATCGCCTTATCCATTGCTTCCATCTTCAAGGAACGGATGTCGTCCTGACTGGGGGAAGGAATAATACGTTCTACCACGTCACGAACCATGGACAACGCCACGCCGATGGAGGAAATAACCTCTGCATTCTCCGGGATACTATACTTTATACCCATTTTCTCGGAAAAATAGATAATCAGCGAAGCCGCGCCGCCGCCGACGCCGACCAGCGAAATCTGGTCTTTTTCAAGCTTATATTTTTCGGCCAAATCCAGGATGACCGGTTCAATTTTTGCGTAAGCTTTCTCCATAACCTGCTTTGCAATGTCCTCTACCGTGGTGTTGCAGTAGTCTGCCAACGCCTGCATCGCTTTTCTTGCGGCTTCGATATTACCGTAAGAGAAATGCTCCGGTTTTACAAGACCCAACACATTTGCCGCACAAGAGTTTGTAAGGGTGACACGCTCTCCGTTTTCCAATCGAATCGCCACATAATCGCTTGGGTCACCGGGTTTGGGTGAAAAGAACTCCACTTTAGGATTCACCATTTTGTCAGGGTCTGAGTAAACAGAATAATCCAGACCCGCAATATGAGCGGAACGCGGTCCGACATCTACAACGCCGTTCTTGTTGGCACGCACCATAGAACCGCCTGCTACACCGAGCACACGTACATCCAGTGAACTGATATAAGTAGGATGGCCGCCTACGATGGAATAATCGATAGCCGGACGCCCGTTCTTGATAACGCCGATATTTGTCGTTGTACCGCCGACTTCGAAGTACACGCCGTTGGAGGCACGCAGGTACATCAGGGAACCCATAACAGAAGCAGCCGGGCCGGACAGCATGGTAAGCACCGGGCGCTTTTTCATCTCGTTGATTTCCATAACGCCGCCGTCACCGCGCATAATCATTAACGGTACATTCACACCCGCTTCCCTGACAGAAGCTTCGGTTGAATTTGCGGTATCCAGCATTTTGGGAAGAATACTGGCATTGATTGCGGCAGTTCTGGTTCTTCTGGTCAAACCATACAGTTTTGTAATATCGGACGCCACGGTGGTCGGAATCCCTTTTTTCTTGGCGGCTTCATACACCAGCTGTTCCGGACCGCTGTCATCTACACCGAACGCCATGGAAGATACAATAACCTGAGCACCCTGCTGCTGCAGATCGACTAACGTTTGCTCAGCCACATCATGCGTAAGTTTTTTGGTATTTATAAAACTGTTAAGAATTTTAATTTCTTTATTATTACCAAGGTCAATATTATTCAAACGAGTCTGCTTCTTGGCCAGCATCCCTTCGAGGCCGCCTTTTGACATTCCGACCACACCGACAGTTGCAACATCGCCTTCAATTAAGGCGTTCGTTGCCTGGGTCGTACTGTGAGCAACGAAAACGACTTCCTCTGGTTTTATATCATTTTCCTGTAGGCAGTTTTCAAATGACCTTACAACGCCGGCTGCGACGCCTCTTGGGTCATCATGCGTTGTTTTCACTGAAGATTTTCCGATTATATCATGGGTAGCATTATCGATTGCCACCGCTTTTGTGTGGGTACCGCCCACATCAATTCCCATTCTAACGGTTCTTCCCATATTATTTATACCATCCTTCTTATACTATAATTTCTTTACTTCTTAAAATCAATGGGCAGGTATTGATGGATCCCTGTCTCAAAGATCTATCCAAACCTGCCCATTATTCATTCCACTGAAACTGTAATCAGGATAAGGATGCTATTTCTTCGAAATACGTAACAATGGAAGGGATACTCCAGATGTTACGGACAAATCAGGTTAAGCAACAAGACCGCCGTACATAAAGTAGACAACCGCGCACAGAACTGCACCGGTAATCCAGCCGGTCGGAATAGACATCTTCATGTAATCCCTTGCAGCCACCTTGGTGTACCCGAAGCCCCATGCAACCCATGATTGGGTGACATCCAGATGCTGCGGAGCAATTGTGGTGATTGCAAACAGAGGATACAGGAATTGTACCGGCCAGTTGCTGGTAGCAACGACAACCGCAAGAATAGCAGCACCGCAGCCAACCAAGTTCATTGGGCCACGGAAGAATCCGAGCGGAGTTACAATTGCGAATACAAGGCAGATTAAAAGCGCTGATGTAGGAACGAATCCACCGAGTAATGTCCGGAAATAAGGTGCCGCAAAATTAGCCGCGTTGTTAAACATTGACAATGTTAGCAGGAAGCCGACCATTGGAGCTACGTCAATCGCACCATCTGCAAAAAGCTTAGCCAGCATACGGCAGATATCGCCGAAGCTGCCTTTTAGTTTGCCGCAGGTAAGCAATGCAAACAGACCGGAAAGTACGAAAGCGAGAATGATGGGGACTTGAAGCGCAACAACCAGTACCACTGGAAGAATAACGGAAATCCATGAAATAACAGGAGCATTTTCAATCGTGCTGGAAGAAGCGGTAGCCGCCCATGCATGGGAGGTTTTCTTCTTGCTCAGGCTGATATTAGCCATAACCAGAACAACAATCAATGCAACTATCATTGCAATCACGCCAAATTTGAAGTATGTATTGTAATCATAGCTACCATACGATGCTTTGGCGGTTGTAAATATCGCCTGATATTGTTTAAAGTTCACAATGTTCGCAAAAATACCTGCCATAATGGAGCCCATAAAGGCGAACAGCGCCACAGAAGTAGTAATTCCCAATGACAGCATAATGGGAAGTACAATAACTGCGATGGAGATAACAGGGCCGATCCCTGTCATGGAAGTAAAGATAACGGTAGTAACAATGCAGAGCAGTGTCATGGTAATGCGTGGCTTATCGCCGCCCAGTTCCACGACCTTACGAATAAGGGTAGCCGCAATACCGGTTTCCATAAGGATCCTGCCGAATAAGGCACCGAAGAATACGTTGACCAAGATGGACTTGCCATAGTTTTCAGGCCCGGTCTGGAACACATTTGTAAGGACATCGATCACCGATTTGCCTTGCATGGCAGCATTGGGGAACATTGCATTGCCAATCAATGCAAGAGTCACCCAGAATGCAGACATAATAAAGAACCCGACCATAAGATTATGCCCCTTGACACAATACCATATCATGCCAAAGAAAGACAGTATCATTATGATGCCAATGATAACGTTAACCATAGTTGTTCAACCTCCATACATTTTTGAGTTGTGGTAGCAATCTGGACTCGCCGAAACTAACATGTCAGTTTACCTGCTAATAGACTAACATGTTAGTTTTAACTTGTCAAGTAGTTCTTATACATATTCATCAATAAATTTTTACTTACATTTATTTTATTGTCACTTATTTAATATCTTATATTTTATTCCTGATAATGCGGTACCAATACGTTATTTTTCGACTTATTTTTATAATAAAATAAGTCGCGGGTCACGATGCTCTATAGTCCTTATTATTACTCAAAGGCTGCTTCCTATGCAAATATTACAGGTAGTATAAAATAATAAAACCACTTATCTTTCGAAAAGTGGTAATTGTGATTACGCACAAAAAAAGAACACCTAATTAGGTGTTCTTTTTGATGTTGGCGCCTTCCTATTGTCCCGGGCCGTTGCCAGCCAAGTATCTTGGGCACT
>CAUQPM010000013.1:0-102563 GCA_963520015.1 uncultured Oscillospiraceae bacterium | reverse complement strand
TCAGTGTATACTTTGTGTTCCGAAGGAACACGTTTCAAATTGCTTACGCAATTTGGCTCTTAATATGATTTTGACACAGCAATGTGTGAAATACAGTTGGTACTGATGACAGTGAGGGTCCACCCGTTCCCATCCCGAACACGGAAGTTAAGCTCACTAGTGCCCAAGATACTTGGCTGGCAACGGCCCGGGACAATAGGAAGGCGCCAACATTATAAAATGAAATCATAGTAGTTCAATACACAATTTGTTTATGTGCACTTAAGCATAACAAAAGCCAGCGCCTTTTTTAGACGCTGGCTTTTGCTTTATAAAAGTTGTTAAGCTATTCTTATATCAGACTTACTGCTTCCGTCTAAGATGAACAGCAAAACCGCCAATTTTCTGTTTAAAATACATCGTTATCAGCTTTCCCGCCGCATCCCGATTTTCGGTGCTTAGGTCAAACTCTACCCCAATGCGCTGAAAATACTGAACGGCACGGTCGATGTCTCTCGTTTGTACAGCAATATGACCGTGTGTACCAAGGAACGGTCCTTTTATAATTTCTACCATACTGCCGGCAAAATAGGCGTTTGGAAACTCGAAGACAGGCAGTGAAAACCACTCTGCAAAGTTGTTTGCAACAGAGCTCGCCTCATCAGCATCGGCTGTGTTAATACCAACATGTACCAATTCAAATTCCAATACCTTACGAATAGCGGATTTGCACAGCTCGGTAATTTGGCCAAACTCACTCTCTGCAATCAACTTCTCCGGTGCCATCCATGCTCCACCACATGCAACTACATTATCGAGAGCAAGATAATCATTCACATTGTTCTCATTAATGCCGCCCGTGGGCATAAATTTGATGTTGCCATAAGGTCCCGATAAAGCCTTCAAAGTTTTTACGCCGCCATAAGATTCAGCGGGGAAAAATTTAACGGTTTTCAGACCCATTTGGATTGCAGCCTCAATATCGCTGGGACTGGAACATCCGGGAAATACATCAATGTTATGCTGAAGGCACCATTCTACTACTGATGGATTAAAACCCGGTGTCACGATGAATTTGGCTCCCGCGTCAACGGCCTCCTCCGCTTGTTCAACGGAGTGTACCGTGCCTGCGCCGACTATGATTTCCGGTACATTTTTAGCCATCTCCGCAATTGCGTCGCGTGCGGCCTCTGTACGGAAAGTTACTTCTGCAACTGGAATCCCTCCGGCGCAAAGCGCCCTCGCAAGATTCACTGCTTTTGTGCTGTCATTGATTACGATGACCGGTACCAGACCGACTCCTGAGATAAATTTCAATTGATCATTCATGGTGGTTACTCCTTTTATTTTTATTTTGTAGTCATAAATTTTTTTAATTGTTCCCTTGATGGCAGCCCTTCATTATCCCCGCGGGACATTACCTGAATGGCGCCTACTGCATTGCCGCGTTTGACTGCGTCCTCTATTTTCAAACCTTCCATCAACCCGCTGATGGTTCCCGCGGCAAATCCATCCCCGGCGCCTACCGTGTCAATCACTTTTTCCACCGGATAACCCGGAACAACAAAATGTATACCCGGCTGAGCCACATACGCTCCTTTGCCGCCAAGTTTGACCACTACGGTTTTCACGCCTTTACTGAGGTAGTGATCCGATATTTTTTCAGGATCGGCGCTGCCTATCAAAACGAGTCCCTCTGATTCCCCTGGAAGGAATACATCGCATTTTAAAGCAAGATCATTCAGTGTATCAACCATTTCTTCCTTACTGCCCCAAAGCTGTGGACGCAGATTCGGGTCGAAGGAGATTGACAGTCCATGCTCGCGCGCCTTTTCCAACAAATGTAAGGCAGCTTTGTGTGTGAGAGGGGAAAGTGCGGGCAGAATTCCGGTCAAATGGAGCCAGCGATAACCGGTGAAATCTACCTGATCAATATCTTCAGGGCTCAGTGTAGATGCCGCCGAATTTTTTCGAAAGTAAAAGATTTCAGGATCACCAACGGTAACCATCGATTTCAGCATAAAGCCTGTATTTCGATCTTCACTCCATGCGACCAAATCGGTTCCGATATTATTTTGTTCTAAAACCTTTAAAATCCGCTTTCCAAAAGGATCTTTCCCTAATTTTGTCAGGTAGCCGACGGTGTGTTCCAGTCTGCTCATCCCAACGGCCACATTAAACTCGGCTCCCGCCACGGCGCAGGAGAATCCGGGAACATTTTCCAAATGACCTTCCGATTGTGCGATAAACAATCCTAAAGGCTCGCCAACCAGCATGATACCGTTTGACATACATACCACATCCTATTTTTAAATATAAAGATATCTTTTTCGCAACCGGTACACATTTTAAGAGTCCCCCATATTGTTTGCTGGGAGTTACTTTACAGCCTGATTTCCAACGTGGTGGAGCCGCGTATTACCAATTCAGCAGGAAGAGCGATATTTTTTTTGGGGGTGTCGCTGTCATTGATCCGTTCAAGCAATACTTCCGCCGCTATTTTGCCAATGTCATGCGGCTGAGCGGAAAGTGTGGTAATACCGGGGTCAACCATGGATGCCCAGTCCATTCTGGGCGCCCAACCCCAGTCATCGTAACCACAAAGTCCCAGCTCATTTGGCATGTTCAGCCCCATCATGCGAATTGCGTTGACCGTGTGGAGAAGCGTAACTCCGTTGGTGGTAATGATTGCGGGTGGAGCATCCTCGTGGCGGGACATGGCCATGAAGTTTTTTACAGTGCTCGGAACAGATTCAGGGTCAGTAATATCGACTTCGAATACATACTGTTCCGGGCTTGTTATGCCTATTGTACTTAGAGCCTTAATGAAAGCATCATGCCTTAAGTAACGGGGGGATATTTTGTCATAAGGCTGTACGAAAAGTGCGATATGCCCGTAACCCCTGCCAACCAAATGATGCACCGCATTCGCAATCGCTATTTCATTTTCAATATATACGATGTCAAAATTATAATTTGATATAAAGCGGTCGGTCAGCACAATGGGAAGCCCCCGATTGGCCAGATCAATTAAGAATGGATTATTTTTAGTAGTAGTATTAACAATCAACCCATCTACACGCTGAGAAACCAACGAAGAGATATATTCTTTTTCTTTTTCGTAACTGTTATCACTGTTGACAATAATTACACTGTAGCCTGCATTGCGCATTGGACCACCGACACCTTTTATAATAGCGGACGAGAATGGACTTTCAATGTCGGCAATCACAAGACCAATTAGATTACTTTTCTGCGATTTCAGGCTGCGAGCCATATTGTTGGGCTGGAAGTTTGCGACCTGTATGATGGATTCAATTCGCTCACGGGTCTCTTCAGACATATATTCAAATTTTCCATTGATATAACGCGAAACCGTGGTTTTGGAAACGCCCGCGCTTTTTGCAATATCCGTTATGGTAAATCTTTTATTTGAAAGTGCCATCGCTTGTCGTTCTCCCTTGATATTGGATTAAAGACCATAAGAATATATAATTCAATGATTCAAATCACTATTTATGAAACCGGTAAACAAAATAAATATGCAATTTAATTTATTATAGGTAAATTATATGATAAAGTCAATAAAAAGCGTAAAGAATAATAGATAATGATATAATTTTCCGTTTATTAATACAAAATTAGTTTAGTTAACCGATACACCTATTACAATACTCAGGCAATCAATAAATTTGTTAAGCAAAAAAGATTGAACATATTTTTTTGCAATAGAAACAGTTCACATTCTATGGCTTGGGGTAATTTCAGAGCTATTTTAAATTTTAAATATTTATTATAACCCAGCTAAATACGCATGAATCTTTCGATTCAGCACAGGCAAAGCATAGGACAGCTTTATTATGAAATAATACTACCGTCTTAAATTTGTTAATTTTAGGAGGTAATCTATTGACAAAGAAAGTTACGATAGACGGTAATCAGGCAGCGGCCTATGCAGCTTACGCTTTTACTGAAGTTGCCGCAATCTATCCGATTACGCCGTCTTCCCCTATGGCGGAGGTTACAGATGAATGGTCTGCCAACGGAAAGACCAATATTTTCGGCCAGCGCGTGAAAGTGGCTGAGATGCAGTCGGAAGCGGGCGCGGCGGGCGCAATGCACGGTTCCCTCGAGGCCGGCGCCCTTACGACCACATACACAGCTTCACAGGGACTGCTTTTAATGATCCCGAATATTTATAAAATGGTTGGTGAATTGCTGCCGGGCGTGCTGCACGTTTCCGCAAGAGCGCTTGCCACACATGCCCTGTCCATTTTCGGTGATCATCAGGATGTTATGGCATGCCGTCAGACAGGCGCTCCCATGCTGGCGTCGACCAATGCGCAGGAGGTTATGGACCTTGCCTGTGTGGCACACCTTTCCGCGATAACCGCCAGCCTTCCTTTTATCCATTTTTTTGATGGGTTCCGTACCTCCCATGAATACCGTAAAATTGAGCAGATTGAGTATTCCGACCTTGCCGCCCTTGTTGACCGGAAAGCAATTCAGGACTTCCGCAGCCGCTCGCTCAGTCCTTCCCATCCTGTTGTAAAAGGTACAGCGCAAAACCCGGATATTTATTTCCAGGGCAGGGAAGTTCAAAACAGATTTTTTGACCGTGTACCCGATATTGTCAATGACTATATGACCAAAATCGGTGAAATTACGGGACGGCAGTATAAACCTTTTGACTTTTACGGGGTCAAGGATGCGGAAAATATTATTGTCGCCATGGGTTCTGTATGCGATACGATAAAAGAAGTGATTGACTATTTGAACCAGAAAGGTGAAAAAGTCGGTCTGGTACAAGTACGGCTGTACCGGCCGTTTTCTTCTAAATATTTTTTTGATATTCTTCCGTCCACGGTAAAGAAAATTGCCGTTTTGGACCGCACCAAGGAACCCGGAGCGCCCGGCGAACCGTTGTTTCTGGATGTTTGTAATCTGCTGATCGGAAAACCTAACGTACCACTCGTGGTTGGGGGCCGTTACGGACTTGGCTCGAAGGACACCACCCCTCCGCAAATCCTTGCTGTTTATAATAACCTGAATGCCAAAAACCCGAAGACCGGGTTCACAATTGGAATAGTAGATGACGTAACCAACACTTCGCTACCTGAAGACATGTCCTACCGGCAGCCGCAGGATGGAACGATAAGCTGCAAATTCTGGGGACTTGGTTCAGACGGCACAGTAGGAGCAAATAAATCAGCCTGTAAAATTATCGGTGAGCATACGGACTTGAATGTTCAGGCGTATTTTTCATATGACAGCAAAAAATCCGGAGGTACGACAATGTCCCACCTTCGGTTCGGAAAAAATCCTATACGTTCCCCTTATCTTGTTTATGATGCCGACTATATCGCCTGCCATAACCAGTCCTTTTTAAATCACTATGACTTGCTGCAGGGATTAAAAAAACGCGGTACCTTTGTACTAAATTGTGATTTTACTCCTCAAATGCTGGAAGAACACCTGCCTGCATGCATCAAAAGATACGCAGCTAAGAATGAGATTAAATTCTATATCATCGACGCAGAAAAAATCGCTTCCGAAATAGGCTTGGGAAATCGAATTAATATGATTATGCAGGCAGCGTTTTTTAAGCTTGCGGATATTATCGATACGGATGAAGCGGTGCGTCTGCTAAAAGATTCCATCCAAAAATCCTACGGCCGCAAGGGCGAGAACGTAGTCAAAATGAATAACGAAGCCGTCGATCAGGGTGTGAACGCTTTAGTGAAGATAGAAGTTCCGGCTTCCTGGGCGGATGCCAAAGACGTTCCGATCCATGGGAAGGATGAGCCGGAATTCGTAAAACGGATTCAAAATGTTATGGCGCGCAATGATGGAGACAGTCTTCCTGTCAGTGCTTTTGTAGGTATGGAAGACGGTACGTTTCCGTTGGGAACGACCGCATATGAAAAGCGCGGAATTGCGCCTACTGTACCTGAATGGCAAATTGACAAGTGCATACAGTGCGGCCGTTGCTCCTATGTCTGCCCGCATGCAACAATTCGCCTGTTTCTGTTGGATAAAAATGAACTTGAGAAAGCACCGGATTCTTTTAAAACCAAACAGGCAACCGGAAAAGAGCTGGAATCCTATCAGTTAAGGGTACAGGTATCTCCGCTTGACTGTACGGGATGCGGGAACTGTGCAGATGTTTGCCCCGCAAAGGGAAAAGCGTTAATCATGAAACCTGCTTTGCAGGAGATGGAAGCGCAAGAGGGCAACTGGGAATACGCAATGACTCTTACCGAAAAGCCCGACCTGATGCCGCGTAATACGGTAAAAGGAAGCCAGCTGATTCGGCCGTTGCTCGAATTCAACGGAGCATGCCCCGGCTGTGGTGAAACACCCTATATTCGGGAACTCACTCAGCTTTTCGGCGAACGAATGATGATAGCGAATGCAACGGGATGTTCCTCCATTTGGGGAGCCAGCGCACCGTCTATCGCTTATACAACCAATGCGAACGGAAGAGGGCCGTCATGGGCAAACTCACTGTTTGAAGATAATGCGGAATACGGTTACGGCATGTACCTTGGCGTGCGTCAAATCAGGGAGAGGCTTGGCGCGCTTATCCGGAAGGCGCTGGAAGAGAACAATCTGAACGGGGACCTTAAAAATGCATTTACCGGTTGGATTGAAAGCTGTGATAACGGCCCCGCTTCTCAAATCGCCGCACAAAAGATTTGTAATCTTCTGTCAGGCAAAGACAGCAACGACCCGATTATTCAGGAAATCTATGAAAAACGGAATTATCTTGAAAAGAGATCGGTATGGATGATCGGAGGAGACGGCTGGGCTTACGATATCGGTTACGGCGGTGTTGACCACGTACTTTCTACCGGTGACGATATCAACGTATTCGTTATGGATACAGAAGTTTATTCCAATACCGGCGGACAGGCATCAAAGTCCACCCCGGCGGGTGCCGTTGCGAAATTTGCTTACAACGGTAAAGTTGCGCGGAAGAAGGATATGGGAAGAATGGCAATGACGTATGGCAATGTTTATGTTGCGCAGATTGCCATGGGCGCGGATATGAATCAAACCATACGTGCTGTCACGGAAGCGGAAAGCTACCCGGGACCGTCGCTGATTATCGCTTATTCTCCCTGTATCAGCCATGGCATCAAAACCGGAATGGCTTCGAGCATGCATGAAGAGAAAAAGGCGGTAGATTCAGGGTACTGGCATCTTTACCGTTATGACCCAAGGTTGTTGGAAAAAGGGGAAAACCCCTTCCATCTCGATTCAAAAGAACCGTCCCAATCATATCAGGACTTTTTGGATGGCGAACTTCGTTATTCCCAGCTCAAAAATTCGTTCCCGGATTCGGCTGCGGTTCTGTTCGAAGCGTCTCAAAAACATGCGTCACAGCGGTACGAGGCTTACAAAAAGATGTCAGAGAATTGATAAACATCAATCTAAAATAGATTATAAGCACAAAAAACAGGACCCCTATCGGTCCTGCTTTTTGCTGACTATTTCTCGTTTTCGTCTACATAATCTTTCGCATTATCTGTTTGCATATCGCTTGGCTCAGCAACATTGGAAACACGCTTTGTTTTTTCGATATTTGCCCAAGCGGCAGTTTTATGATTTTCAATTGGCTTTTGAAAATTGTTTTGTTTGTTATTGCCTTCCGGCATAAATTTCACCTTCTATGATTTGTTGATTTTGGTTTTCATATCAGTTTTACGCTGTTTTATAAATTTTTCATGTGTCGCTATCGTATCATTGAATCGATTTTATTTATTATCCGATATTATTGTTTTTATATACGGAATGAAAGAAACGATTTATTCCCATGAACAGGCCAGCTTTAGTAAAAAGTGGTTCCCGCATGAGCAAAACCGTAGGACTGATGATTGACAATAAAATTCTTCAGTAGTAAAATATAAATTAGTTATTGAATTGGAGGTGAAACGTATGAACTGCAGCGTATTTAAGAACCAGATTATTTGGAACAATGTCGGTGAAGTGGCGATTCAATCAGGTATTTTTGCCGCGTCTGTGTATAGTTGCGCCCTTTTGCGGCAGGTCATGCGCTCTTTCACCGGTGTTTCTTTACTTTAGTATGCGTTTATTAAAGTCAATTGCGGTTCAAAACTATCGGCTTTAGCCGATAGTAATTGACTTCCATACTGGAGTACAAGTTTGAAACAACTGCCCGAAAGGCGTTCTGCTGCCTTTCGGGTATTTTTATGTCCTTTTTTAATAAATTGCGTGGTTTCGTAAACGCTTGGCTGCCTTACGGAATCGCGGGAAAGATCAGGCTTTTATATGAAAAAATATTATACTACCGCCTATATGTGCGCCGTGCATGCGTTTGACGGTAACTTTTTGTGTGTTGCGGCAGAGCACGCGGTGCGCTTTCTGCGACTGTTTATTCTGATTCTTATCTGGCGGTCGCTTGCGGTGGGCGGCGTGAATTTTAACGGCATGACATTACCACAGATTCTGACTTACATAATGATGGCTTCCGTAATGCGGCAGCAGCTCGAAATTATCACTCCGGCCACTTCCGCACTTTGGGAAGGTTCCATCATCGGGCGCTATACGCGGCCGATCCCCGTAATTGGGAGCTTTATCGTGGAAACGATCGGACGGTGGTGGATTCCGGTATTCCTGCTTTATTCTCTCCCCGTATGGCTGATTTCACCACTGTTAGGCATTCATCCACTACCTGCCGATTTTGTATGCGGCCTTTTGTTTGCGTTGAGTATTGCACTCAGCGCTTCACTCGGCTTTGCTTTTGATATTTTGTTTGCCGCGTTTGCTATGAAATTGAAAAATGGCTGTTGGGCAGCAATGATGGTTCGCGAGGCGGTTTCATCCCTTTTTTCCGGCGCGTTGATTCCGTTTGCATTGCTGCCGTGGAATTTGGGTGAGATTTTTACACTGCTTCCCTTCGGTTCCATCGCGAACGCGCCGCTTTCCATCTACATCGGTGCCGACAACCCCTGGCAGTTGATTGTACTGCAGATTTTTTGGAATGTTGTTCTGTGGATTGCAGCAATACTGATTTTTCGAAAAAGTGAGGAAAGGATGATTTCTTTTGGCGGCTGATCATAAAAAAAGCAGACATATTCAAAACATAAAAACTTTATTCCGCTTATTCGGAATTTATTCCAAGATGGATTTGATGTGGTTCCTGCGTGACACCCGGTATTGTCTTTTACAAATAGCGGCGGACACGATCAGTGCGGCCGCAGCAGTGTCGGGTGTGTTTCTTTTGTCCGTTCAGTTCGGCGGAATTGGCGGTATGAATGAAAATGAAATTCTGTTTATGCTTAGTTATGCGACCGTGGTAGACGGCGTGTTCGTACTCTTCTTTGCGGGCAGTAATACGGGCAGTATAAGCCGGGTGATTGGCCGCGGCCAGTTGGACCATGCTGCCATTCAGCCGGTTCCGCTTTGGATTCAGCTGATAACAGGCGGATTCTGTCCCGTTTCGGGCAGCAGTATGCTGGCCTGTGGGATAGCGCTCAGCATTTATTCCATTCATCGTTTACAAATGAACATTTCTGCCATGTGGATTTTAACGTATTTGTTCAGCGTGATCTGTTCGAATATCATTATTGTTTCAGTTATCTATATTATTTCCTGTCTTGCGTTTTACGCACCGGCAGCGGCGGAGGAAATTTCGGAAGTAGCAAGGGACCTGTTCACCTCCTTGAAAAGCTATCCGCTTGGAGGAATTTCAGTGCTTTGGCAAACGGTGTTCTGCACGCTGATTCCGGTTGGTCTGGCAGCATGGCTCCCAAGCGCTGTCCTGTTCTCGAAAGTACCGAACAGCTTTTTCGGCGGGTGGAAAGCTCCCGCTCTTATATTGGCTGTATCAGCAATACTGCTTCTTACAGCGAATCTATTATTTAAAAAAGGAATGAACTATTATGCAAAAAACGGATCGCCCCGATACTCGGGCTTTGGTTATAGATGATGTCAGCAAGATTTACATGCAGTGGCAGAGAAGCGGAAAAATCCGCGACATTATGAAAAATTTGCTGCGTCCTGAAAAGAAGGAAATCAAAGCGCTCGACCACCTGTCATTAGAAGTCCGGCAGGGGGAGTTCCTTGCCTATGCGGGCGCAAACGGTGCAGGCAAAAGCACTACCATTAAAATTTTATCGGGAATTTTGCAGCCTACAAGCGGAACAGTTCAAGTATTGGGCAGGAGCCCCGCAGCAGATCGGATTGAACTGATGAAGCACATTGGCGTACTGTTCGGACAGCGCACCGAACTGTGGTGGGATCACCCGGTTATCACCAGCTATCAGTGGAAAAAGGCAGTTTGGAATATTCCGGATGAGATCTATGAAAGAAATCTTAACATGGTTACTGAATTGCTCGACCTTGGCGACCTCATTCATACATTTGCCCGGGAGCTAAGCCTTGGCCAGCGGATGCGGGCGGATTTAGGGATGCTCCTTCTTCATGAGCCGGAGGTCATCTTCCTTGACGAACCGACACTCGGGCTAGATGTGCTGGCAAAACGGCAGATGATTGCCTTTTTAAAGCGTTTCAATCGTGAAAAAGGAACTACCATTGTGGTCACGAGTCATGATATGGATGATCTGGAGGAAATGGCTCAGCGGATTATTCTGCTCTCTAATGGAAAAATCGCATTTGACGGAAGTTTTGACGCGCTTCGACAGGCGCAGAACGGGCTTTGCCGCATCAATATCACAACAGCCGACACGCAGCACCCGAATTTGGACGATATGAAATATATTCGTTCAGACGGCAATGTTCATGTGTTTGAGTTTGACCGCACACAAAATGGAATGCATCAACTGCTCAGTGAGATTTCGCGTTTGACTGGTATTGAGGATATTGAAATAAAAAAGGCTCCTATTGAAGAAGTGATTGCCAACCTGTACCTCAGCTGGAAAAAGCCGGCAGATCAGTCCGATTTATAAGTTTTTTAAACAATTTATAACTATGGAAATTTCAATTAAGAATAAGAAAAGAAGATGTTATCTCCCCCGCCTCCGGCGGGGGAGATAACAATAGCTATTCCGCTTTATTTTTGTAATTGCTATAAATTAAATACATTCTGCTATGAAACAGACAGAACAACTGCTTGATTTTTACCGTGTTCAGTAGTATGATAATTACAAAGTTGTGCGTACAACTATGACGAAATTTTACCGCATAGATGCAATCTTTCTTGTCATAGCGCAAACTTGTCATAGCGCAAAAAAATTACAAACGGGGGATTCATATGTTGGAACAGCTTAAAGAGCAGGTCTGTAAAGCCAATTTACTCCTGCCGAAATACAATCTTGTAGTTTTTACATGGGGCAACGTATCGGGAATCGACAGGGAGAGCGGGCTTTTCGTAATTAAGCCGTCAGGTGTGCCATATGATGAGTTAACCCCTGACGACATGGTTGTGGTCAATTTAAAAGGGGAAAAGGTTGAGGGAAAACTGAATCCTTCGTCAGATACCCCGACTCACTGCGAACTCTATAACCAATTCAAAAATATCGGCGGCGTGGTACATACCCATTCCAGATGGGCGACCATTTGGGCGCAGGCAGGCCGCGGAATCCCCGCATACGGAACCACTCACGGCGATTATTTCTACGGTGAAATCCCGTGCACCAGAGCCATGACGCCTGAGGAAATTGCCGGTGAGTACGAAGAAGAAACCGGAAAGATCATTGTGGAAACCTTTGACCGAACCAGCCCGGAGGAAATTCCTGCTGTTTTGGTAAAATCGCATGGGCCGTTTACCTGGGGCAAGAATTGCGAAGAGGCGGTTCACAATTCCGTCGTTCTGGAAGAACTTGCCATGATGGCCTGGCATACAGAAGTAATTTCCAGCGCTCCGGGTTCGGTCATGCAGCAGGAACTGCTCGATAAACACTTTCTGCGCAAGCACGGAGCTAATGCTTATTACGGTCAAGTTTAAAACGAATATCGGAAGAATAACAAAGTCCGCAGGGTTAGGCAGTAATACCTTCCCGGCGGACTTTGTATCTTGTTGAACAAACTTATTCTTTTAGCTTTAATCTTTCAACACAATCATGCAGGTCTTTAGCCGAATGAATCTCTTCATTCATTAAGGCCTGTTGTGTTTCCTCCGGAAGAGATAAAAAGTAGTCTCCGGCATCCGAATCATTGACGAACAGCGAACCGAACACCAAAGGGAATCCGAAAAAATTATCATCCATAATCTCACCTCCGCAAATAGTGTTCACTTATCTGCGGAAATAATGAGTTGACATCGGAGCAAGCTGAAAGGAACAGGAAAGAATATAAAAAAGAATATAGGATTGACGATGCAGTTCCATATGGAATATAATTAATTCAAATTATTAACATATGGATAGGAAGAAAAATGACGAAAGAAAAAGTAACTACAGGGCATCTATTAGCATTCTTTACGGTCTTAATTTGGGGCACAACATTTATTTCAACAAAAGTCTTGTTAAGGGAATTTTCTCCGATTGAAATATTGTTTTTTCGCTTTACAATCGCTTTTCTTACGCTGCTGATCGTTTACCCTCATAAGCTGAAAATAACCGACCGGAAACATGAGTGGTATTTTCTTGCGTCGGGTTTATGCGGAGTAACCTTATATTTCTTGCTCGAAAATATAGCGCTTACCTATACTTTGGCTTCCAATGTCGGCGTTATCATTTCTGTCGCACCGTTTTTTACCGCTATTTTTGCGCATCTGTTTTTAGACGGTGAAAAGTTAAGGCTGCAGTTTTTTTTAGGCTTTGCCGCCGCGATCATCGGGATTTTTCTGATCAGCTTTAATGGAAGTATGGTGCTGCGATTAAATCCGTTGGGGGATATTTTGACCATATTTGCCGCCGTTGTATGGGCTGTGTATTCTGTGTTAATTAAGAAGATCGGTCATTTCCATTATAATACGATACAGACTACGCGCAGGGTCTTTTTCTATGGGCTTATCACCATTATACCCGCACTGTTTATTTTTAATTTCAGCCTAAGCCTAAACAGTTTTACCCGTTTTACACATTTGCCTAATCTGTTAAACTTTTTGTATCTTGGTCTGGGCGCTTCCGCTCTCTGTTTTGTTACATGGAATTTTGCTGTCAAGGTTTTAGGAGCTGTCAAGACGAGCGCATATATCTATTTGGGGCCGGTAGTAACCATTATCACTTCAGCAGTCGTTTTACATGAACGTATCACATGGATTACCTTAGCGGGAACAGCGCTTACTTTATTAGGTTTGTTTATTTCAGAAAATAAATTAAGCCTGAAAGGAAAAACGGGAGACGAAAACGGGGCAGCATTACCTGTTCTGGAACCAAATGCCGTTACGGCAGTTGAAAATACTAATATAGATACATAAGTTTTTATAAAAAAGGAGGGAAAGCCGAAATACGGCTTTCCCTCCTTTGCATCAAAGAAGAAATTTCAGTTCCCGCTTTATAAAGCGAGGCGATAAATGGACTCAACGTCTTTGGAGCCAAGCTTCATAAAGCCGCCCAATGTTTTTTCTTCTGTGACGCCTAAGTTCTTAACCAGCGTGGGGATATCTTCTTCTTTTGCACCCAGCTCATCAAAGTTGGCAGGCATGCCAATGGAAGTAAGGAAGGCACGAAACCGGGTGATTCCCTCGGCTGCCGTGATTTCCGGGTTGGCAAAGTTCATGTCGCAGTCCCATACCCGCACCGCAAACTGTGCAAACCGGTTGATATCGTGTTTCATAACATATTTCATCCATGCGGGCATAATAACAGCAAGTCCTGCACCGTGTGCCACATCATAAAGAGCGGAAAGTTCGTGCTCAATGTCATGGCTGCTCCAATCCTGCTCGCGTCCAACACCGCAAAGGTTGTTGTGGGCAACCATTCCCGCCCACATAATATTGGCGCGGGCATCATAATCCTGTAAATTGCTCATGACCTTCGGGGATTCCTCAATCATGGTTTTCAGCACGCCTTCACAAAGGCGGTCTGTAATTTCCACATTCTTCGTATTTGTGAAATAACGCTCGCAAACATGCGCCATAATGTCGGTAATGCCGCACGCGGTCTGATAAGCGGAAAGGGTGCAGGTTGACTGCGGATTTAAAATGGAGAATTTTGGGCGGAGCGCTTCGCCGGAAGTAGCGCGTTTGAGCATTCCGTTTTCATGCGTGATTACCGAATCGGGGGAACCTTCGCTCCCGGCAGCAGCAATGGTCAGAACGGTACCGAGTGATAAGGCGTGTTCGACCGGTTTTCCTGTGCCGTAATAATCCCAAAAATCGCCGTCATATACCGTACCGGCAGCAATTGCTTTTGCGGAGTCGATGGCGCTTCCGCCGCCCACTGCCAAAATAAAGTCGATTCCTTCTTTGCGGCAAAGGTCGATTCCCTGATAAACCAGCCCGCTGCGCGGATTCGGTATGACGCCGCCCAATTCCCAATAAGGAATGCTGCGTTCTTTCAGCGAGGCGACCACTTTATCCAACACGCCGTTGCGCTTAATCGAGCCGCCGCCGTAGTGAATCAAAACTTTTTTACCCCCGAATCGCTCCACAAGGTTACCGATGTTTGTTTCGCTGCCTTTTCCAAAGCAAAAATAGGTAGGGGAATAGAATTTAAAATCTTCCATAATTCAATGTCTCCTTATTAAAATAATTAATTCGTTTATTACGAGCTGAGAATTTAGGAACATAAATCGGGACTTTACAAATACTTGGTACGGAAACAGATGCAGCTCCTCTTTATAAATCCGGAATTGAATTTTTACTATAATTAGAGTATACTTCTTAAAGCTGACTTTAAGTCAATAGAATAAAAAAATTTAGGAGGTTTTTTATGGAATATACAATTAAGCAGGTTTCCGAAATCACTGGCCTTCCGGCATCTACGCTTCGATATTACGAATCCGAAAAACTGCTTCCTGCCGTACATCGAAATGAAGCCGGGCATCGGGTGTACGATGAAAAATCACTTGACTGGCTTTCAATTATCACCTGTTTAAAAGACACGGATATGCCGATTTGCGAGATAGGACGTTTTGTTGCACTTTGCATAATTGGTGACAGTACGCTAAAGGAACGGCAAAAAATGGTGTTGGCTCATAAGCAAACGGTAGAAAGCCGAATTGCGGAATTACAGGGGCATTTGGACCATATCAATTTTAAAGTTGCGTATTATAACGCCGCGTGTAAAGCCGGAACGGAGGAGGGACTTAAAAATTTGAAATATCCGGATTCGAAGAATTGCTGCGCCGGGTATTTGAATGCGATCACGGAGTAAATTAATTGTTTCTCGAGAATCGCTTCAATACATTCTGATAAAATGATATAATAAAAACAAAATCCACCCGTAACATGGTAAAAAAATACAACGGATTTACGTAGAATAAGATTTTGATTTATAGGGTAAAGGAGAGAAACTCATGGTTACGTTTGCTGTAATAGGCACCAATTTTATAACGGAGCGATTTCTGAGCGCGGCTAAACAATGCGCAGAATTTCAACTTGGCATGGTATATTCGCGCAGTATGGAGCGGGCTGAGGCCTTTGCACAAAAGTGGGGGTCACCAAAGGCCTGTGATTCTTTTGAACAATTATGTGCGGATCAGGAGATTCAGGCAGTGTATTTAGCGAGCCCAAACCGTTTTCACGCGTCCCAAGCAATATTGCTCATGCAGGCGGGCAAACACGTGCTGTGTGAAAAACCCATGGCTGTCAACAGTGAAGAATTGGCGCAGATGCTGGCCGTCGCGAAAGAAAATGGAGTAATATTGCTGGAAGCTATGCGCACCGATTTTGCACCTTCCATGGAGGTAATACGCCAAAATCTATACAAGCTGGGCCCCATTCGGCGGGCAGTGCTTTCCTACTGTCAGTATTCCACCCGCTATGATAAGTACAAAGCGGGCATTATTGAGAATGCTTTCGACCCCACGCTTTGCAATGGCGCATTAATGGATATTGGCGTATACTGCGTTCATGCAATGGTACTGCTGTTTGGCGCTCCGCAAAAAATCAATGCCAGCGGATATTTCCTGAAGAATTCCATTGATGCTTACGGCACGGTGTCGGCGGACTATAACGGCATGTCTGTTCAGCTGCTGTACTCCAAGGTAAACAACAGTTTTGCACCGAGCGAGATTCAAGGCGAAAAAGGCTGTATGCTTTTTGAACCGCTGGCCATACCGAGAGAGATTAAAATCTGTTATAACGACGGCACGGAAGAAGCATTGGCCGTGGATTTTTACGAAGAAGATATGTATTATGAGCTAGATCGTTTTATTCAGTGCATTAAAAACGGACAGGGCAGTGAAAAATGGAACGGTGATTCTGTCACCGCGATGCGTATAATGGATGAGGTGCGGCGGCTGGTAGGCATCGACTTTCAACCACATCCTTAAGAACATTTATCTATCATAAATTCAAACAGATTGAAATGAAACAGTAAGCGACATGTAATCTGACCTTTTATCTTTTTTATCAGTGTGATTACCCGAGAATAAGGTTTCAATCTTTTATAATATATGTTGGAAACTGAACGGAGGAAATATTATGCCGACATCACCCGAAATATTACGGGAAAAGCTTATTGAATACCGTCGTGAACTTCATGAGCATCCTGAGCTCTCCATGTTGGAGTTTGAAACGACGAAACGAATTAAGATATGGCTCACTGAAGCCGGGGTGAAGATTCTTAACCTGCCCATAAGCACTGGCCTTGTCGCGGAGATTGAGGGTAAACTTCCCGGCCCCGTTATCATGTTGCGCGCCGATATCGATGCGCTGCCTGTCAGCGAACAAACGGATTTGCCGTACCGGTCGCAGACGGAAGGTGTCATGCATGCCTGCGGTCATGATTTTCACGCCGCAGGAATGATTGGTGCGGCTATCCTGCTGAACGAGCGAAAATCAAAGCTTAAGGGTACTGTACGCGTACTGTTTCAGCCGTCGGAAGAGGAAGCCTCCGGGGCGAGGTGGATGGTTCAGCATGGCGCGCTTGACGGAGTACAGGCAATTTTCGGCTTTCATAATCAGCCTTATCTTCCCGTGGGTACTGTCGGCGTACGCCCCGGCGCACTTATGGCGAGCGTTGACCGCTTCCTCATTACCGTGACGGGTACGGGAGGCCATGCCGGGATGCCGCAAAACTGCATTGACCCTACTGTGATCGCAAGCCAAATTGTCTTAGCTCTGCAATCCATTGTCAGCCGGCGTCTTAACTCTTTTGACAACGCGGTCATCAGTGTTACACGTTTCACATCCGGAAACACTTGGAATGTGATACCGGAGCAGGCCGAGCTTGAGGGCACTGTGCGCACGTTCCAAACGGAGGCTCGGGCAAAGATACCGCAACTCATGAAGCAAATATCGGAAGGAATCGCTTCCGCAATGGGAGCCAGGGTTGAATTTGTTTGGCGCGACTGCATTTCCATGGTAAACAACGATGCACGTTTTACGGAGGTTGTAAAGGCTACTGCGCAGGATCAGGGACTGATGGTCGCGGAAGGGAAGCAAGTGCTTGTCGGCGAAGATTTTGCGTATTTTCAGGAGATGATACCTGGATTTTTTGTGTGGATAGGTGTGGACAGTGAACATGAGTTGCACAGTCCTTTTTATAATCCGGATGAAGACGCACTGTTTGGTGCCGCTTCGTATTTTGCCAAGCTTGCTGAGAATGTATTAAAAAATTGGGAAATATTTTAACTTTCTGCAGTTTTACCGTAGAACCTTAGATTTTTTTAGAATCAAATAAATGATTAGAAGAAAGATAAACAGCACGACGCTCCCAACCAGGCCAGAAAGCTGGCCCGGGTAAAGCGGGGAGGTAGCCAGTACCGCGAGAACTAAAAAAGCAATGATAAAAGATGTATAAGGGTAGCCCGGAACTCTGTATTTGAGTTTTTCGGGCTTTTCTTTTAAAGTCTTTTTTCTGTAAAAATAGTGAGTGATTGAAATGGTCATCCAGTTAAACATTGCAAGGAAACCGCTCGTCGCGGCAAGTATTACAAATACTTTATCCGGCAGGAAGTAAGACAGCACTGCTGTAAAAAGAAGTGCAATACTGCTTAAGCCCAAAGCGTATACAGGAACGTGATTTTTATTTGTTTTTAAAAACAGCTTCGGCGCCTGATTGTCACGGCTTAAGGAATTGATCATTCTGGATGAACTGTACATGGAGGAATTAAGGCCCGAAAGCGCCGCCGTTAATACAATAAAGTTCAAAATGCTGCCCGAAGACGGTATGCCGACTTTTTCGAAGATCAGCACAAAAGGGCTTTCCGATTCGGAAAGTGTTTGCCATGGAGTAAGAAGAACCAAAAAGAGAATTGAAAATGAGTATAATACAATAACGAGTGTGGAAATTACCGCTATGGCTTGGGGTGCGCTTTTTTCCGGATTTTCCGTGTCCGCAATCGCCAGACCGATGATTCCCGTCCCTGTAAAAGAAAACATTACCATAATCATGGAAGACGCGATACCACTGAATCCCTTTGGCATAAAGAGGTTTGCTGAAGTAAAGGAGTTGCTGATTTTTATTGAATCGAAATGAAGGATTCCTGTCAGGACAAGGAATCCAAACAAAATAAAAAAAATCAGGGATATTACTTTTATAGAGGCAAGTAAACTTTCAATCCGGCTTAATCCCTTTAGGTCATTCATATTGATAACAGTCATTACAACAGTGTAAATGATACAGAAAACCCAAAGTGGTATTTTAGGGAACCAGAATCGTGTGAATATTGCGGCGGCTGTTACTTCGCTGGCCATTCCCAGTATACCGCTGAGCCAGAACATCCATCCGTTCACAAAACCGATCCATGGACCGAATATTTCGGAGGTATGCACCCGAAAAGCGCCCGGCGCGGGGTTAATAACGCACATTTCCGTGATAAACATGACCTCAAATGTCATAATCAGTCCGCCGATAAGATAAGAAATAACAGCAGCAGGCCCGGCAGCCGATATTACTGTGGAACTTCCGAGAAATATGCCGGAACCTATAATGTTTCCGAGTGACATAATAATCAGGCGGTTCCTGTTAAAGCCTTTTTTTACTTCTTTCAATGGAATACCCCTTTAACAGTATTATTTAAGCTGTAATAGGTTGCCCAAAAAAGCAGCTGAAAATCTAATGATGCAGTGCGGAATGCTTCTTCTGCACAGACCGGACACGTATTGCCAATTTTCGGATATATTAATACTTTCCTATCATATAATATAACAATTTATGAAGTTAGGGGGAGTATATTATTTATGCTTTCAAGTGAAGAATACATACGTAAATCCATTGAATACAATCTTTTTTGGGTAAGGATTATGAAAGAGCATGCAATATTTATTGAAAGTGCACTTCCTTGCTCGCAAAAGCAACTTGCAAACCAGGCGGAACAGTTTAAACAGCAATATGAGCGCCAGCTGGCGGAGACGATACGGTTAGCCAACGGTGTAGTAGCAAAAGAGGTTTTGCAGTCCGGGCAATTCTTTACACAATTTACTGAAGCAGCCGAACAAGCTGTACAGAAATTCACCGGAATCGATATCAACAGCAATCTGACAAGGACGGAATACAATATCGAACCATTGAATCCCAGTGCAACAATGGGAACTCAGAAAGAACAGGAAGTTTCAGCGCTGAATCAATCCATACTGAATCAAACAAATGCTTTTGCCCGTTTTAAAGCGGAACTGCTAAACAGTCAGGAATCCTGTCAATTATTCACTTTTCTTTACACAGCGGATTTGAATCATATATTTCAGGAGGCAAAAAGATATATCGAGATTTTAAATGGTCTGCAGAACAAGACTGACCGTGCCAAACAAAATTTTAAGGAATTCTGGAATAATAACATGTCCGACCATGCCAAATCAATGCGCGGACTTTTTGACCCAACCGAAGCTAAATATTTTAGTGAGGCTGATTATTTTGTGAAGCTATACGAGGATCTTACAAGCAATGAATTAATCCGGCCGGGCGGAATAAGAATCGGCGACGAACTGGCAGATGCCAGAAACATCAGTATATTTAAAGCAGACACGACTCAAGGGCTGATTGAGTGCAAAGTGAAAGCCATCATGTCAGCGCTCTATACCGATCACCTGCTCCGCGAGGCAAATCATTACATTTATCTGCTGCAGTAATAAAGATCATCTGTACTTCCTGCAGGTACATAAATCACGCTTTTCTAAGTTTTCAAGTTTGCAGTCTGTCCCATTTTCAGTAATCAAGCAGACCTTCACAAATAAAAAGCTAGCCGTGTATTAAAATGGCTAGCCTTTTTTATTCATTCCTTATTCTTTGGCTTCAGTGCAGCCTTGCTGTTTTTATTGGATTCTTCGTCGTCAGCAGACGGTACGATCAATGGTTCGGACGGCAGCAATTGGCTTTTATATAATGATGGTATAACAGAACCCGGGTAAGATATATGAATATCTTCTTTATCCTTATCCATAAATTCATCTTCTTTCATATTTAGTTTAACCGGCAAAAGAAATTTTAAGCTTTTTGAGAATCGCAAAATTGGAAGGCTCACCGTTATTATGAATACAGATCGAACATCCGCACAAACTACTATTCTGGAGGTAATTAAGATGTTTGATTATGTTTCTGTATTAAAGAAAAACTCGAATGGTGTACTTGCCACAAGGAACGGTGAAAAACTGGCTACCCGCGTGTTCCAGTATTTGTTTGCCGACGGCGACAAAATTTATTTCTGCACAGGCAGCCAAAAGCCTGTCTACGATCAGCTCGTAGCTGACCCGAATGTCTCTTTCTGTACCTATCCGGCAAACTATTCCCCCGTTGTCTCGGTGAACGGGAAGGCTGTCTTTGTGGAAGATGTGTCCTTAAAGGCTCGCGCGCTGGATGAAAACCCCGGTATTAAAAATCTGTATCAGTCACCGGAAAATCCGGTATTCAAAATTTTCTACATTGATGCGCAGGAAGTGGAAACATTCAGCTATACAGAAGGCCCCAAAACCTACACGCTGTAATAATTCAGCTTGCGTATGTAAAAGAATTCCTAAATAAAAGAGCAGCCGAATGAAATGACCCCAATCAGTTAGACATAAAGGGGGTCATCTCAGTATGGCTGCTCTTTTCTATACAATAATTAAAAACGATCCGGGGTGTTTCAGCTTTGCTCGGAAAACAGCTTTCTTTCATAGATATATCTGTTTCCCTGTTTGCCGGTTCGAACTACGGCCCCGACTGAATTCAGCACATTGAGCGCAGTTTGCGAAGCCGATAATGTTAAGCCGGTGAACTTCATGAATTCTTTAGAGGTGAAATGCTGTCCAAGCTCCTTTGGAATCAACTTATCATAATCGCTTGGGCTGTTTATGTAAATCTCATCGACAAGATCAGTTGGTATCCGGTTATACCGTGTCGAGCCCTTCTTTTTATTCTCACTCCAACCGTTTAACGATCGATATTCTTCGAGGTCAAGCATAATGATACAGAAGCTAAGTCTGGTATTGCAAAGCAAATCTTTGATTTTATACAATTCATAGAATATTTCATAAGGCTTACCGTTCTTGGGTGATTTCCGTTTTTTAGTGGTTTCGCCAGTCTGTTCATCAATCCAAATCAGCCATTTTGTGTGCGCTACCGGATACACTACGGTTACATCCGTTAAGGCAAGAAAATACTCGAGCTTTTTTCTTAATTTATTAAATTGACGTGTTTGAATTTCAATAATGCCGCTTTCCCTTGAAATGTCAGCAACAAAGCTGCCTACCTTTTTCTCATGGTTATCTTCCATCGGTTCAAAATAATTCTTTAAAATTGCATGAAGTGTTTTTTCGCCGAGAGTACCGATTCCATTGCTTTTTGACTTGGTATTTCTTACTTTATCGCAAGTTTCGCTGAATCGTTGTTTATCCATATCAATAATTTTCCTTTTTATAATTCCGTTTATTAAGTCAACCACAGATTTATAAAAATAGCAAGTATAACGGGCTAAAAATGTATGTCTTTAATCTTCATATTATCTTCACAACAGCTTGATAAACTGAACGAAATGAATGAAGGAGTGCGTGAAATGGGAAATTCAAAAAACAAAACTCATAACACTAAGGCGGTTCCTGTAAAAAAGAATAGCCGAACTTTAATGATTGGATTAAGTGCCTTAATTATTTTAGCTGCCGGTGTTTTCATCGTAAAAGGAATTACCGCACCAAAAACAGAAACGGCACAACAGGGAGCAGCACAGCAGGGAACGACACAGCAAGGTTCGGATTTAAAAATTACTAAAAGTGAAATAACGGAAACAGCTAAGTTCATCCCTTATACCGCAGGAGGAGTTAACATGGAACTGGTAGCGGTAAAAGCACCGGATGGAACTATCCGGACCGCATTCAATACCTGTCAGGTCTGTTACGATTCCGGCAAGGGTTATTACAAGCAGGAGGGCGATGAACTGGTTTGCCAGAACTGTGGTAATCGGTTTAAAATAAGTCAGGTTGAAAAGCAAAAAAACGGATGCAACCCTGTACCGATATTGGATGATAACAAAAAGGATGACGGAACCACAATTACAATATCACAGGGCTTTCTTGAACAAAATAAAGCGCTGTTTGGAAACTGGAAAAGGGCGTAATTTTATGAAGCAGAGTCGCCTTAACGGTGACTCTGTTTTTTACCAGGTAAAAAAATGTATTTTATTATTAATTCCAAACTGAATTCTAATCTTCATAATATCTTCATAACGGATTGATACTATTGGAAACAGGAAAAGATCAGATTGGAATTTATTTGTGGGGTGATACCGTATGGAACAGAATCTGGTTCAAACAGTGCTGATGATAGACGGCATGTCATGTATCAACTGTGAGATGAGAATAGAAAATGGCCTGAAAAAGATGCTGGGTGTTAAAGATGCAAAAGTGAGCTTTAGCAACTCTACAGCAAAGGTTACTTATGATCCTCAAATTACTTCCTTGGAAAAAATCATTGAAACAATCGAGAAGCTGGATTATAAAGTCAAAACATCACATGTGAATAACTCTGCCACCCTGAGTAAACAGAACAATAAGAGTAATACCACAAAAGCGGGTGAAACGAAGCCCAATGACAAAATGTCTGTTAACCAGCTCATTGGAATCGGCATCATCTTATTTGCCGGATATCTTATTATAAAAAACACGATCGGTTTTAATTTTATTCCGGATGTATCACAAAATATGGGATATGGCATTCTGTTCATCGTGGGTTTGATTACTTCGCTCCACTGTGTTGCAATGTGCGGCGGGATCAACCTTTCCCAGTGTGTGTCATATCAATTTACAGAGAATGATACAAGCAAATGGTCAAAGCTCAAACCGAGTTTGATGTATAACGCCGGCAGGGTCATTTCCTACACGGTTATAGGCGGAATTGTGGGAGCACTTGGTTCCGTAGTCAGCTTTTCGGGAACCGCAAAGGGAATCATCGCAATTCTGTCCGGAATTTTCATGGTAATTATGGGATTGAATATGCTGAATATATTTCCGTGGCTTCGTAAATTCAACCCTCACATGCCAAGAATATTCGGTAATAAAATTCACAGTAACAGCGGAAAGCATGGCCCGTTCTACGTGGGCCTTTTAAATGGCCTGATGCCCTGCGGTCCGCTTCAGGCAATGCAGATTTATGCATTGGGAACGGGCAGCTTTTTGGCAGGCGCGACTTCCATGCTCGTTTTTAGCTTGGGAACGGTTCCGCTGATGTTCGGATTCGGAGCGGTCAGCTCGTTTTTAAGCAGCAAATTTACGCATAAAATGATGAAGGTCAGCGCCATGCTGGTCATGATACTTGGCGTGATTATGCTCGGCAGGGGATTTTCCCTTTCAGGCATCAGTTTTCCAAGCGTAGTTACCGCTCAGGCATCCAGTTCGAGCAATGTAGCAAAATTAGAAGGCGATGTTCAGGTTGTTACGACAAAACTGCAATCCGGCAGCTATACTCCTTTTGTTGTACAAAAAGGGGTTCCGGTCAAATGGACCATTCAGGCTGATGCGAGTGAAATCAACGGCTGTAATAAAACCGTAACGATTCCTAAGTACAATATTTCCAAAACCTTGGTACCGGGCGATAATGAAATCGACTTTACCCCGGATGAAGCCGGAACCATTCCATATACCTGTTGGATGGGCATGATTACAAGCAATATTACAATCGTTTCTGATTTATCAAATATCTCGGCGAAAGACGTTGCACAACCGGCCGATGCTGCCGCCGGGGCAGCCGCCGCGGGCGGCTGCTGTGGGGTGACTCCTGCCAAATTTGCAAACGGTAAGGTTCCTGTGGATAACATTGGTGTTGCAAAAATCAACGGAACTGAGCAGGATGTTACGGTTACAGTGGATGCTCAAGGCTACTCGCCCGCAGTTGTCGTACTGCAAAAAGGGGTGCCTGCAAAAATAAAATTCAACACCAGCCAGTTAAGTGGCTGCAACAGCACAATCGTATTTCCGGAATTAAACGGACAGCTTGACTTGAATTCTCAGAAGGAGACACCATCGATTACGCCTCAAACGGACTTTACTTTCCAATGCGGGATGGGCATGCTTCACGGGTACGTGAAAGTGGTCGATGATTTGAGCAAAATAGACCTGAATGCAATCAAAGCAGAGGTTCAGAATTATACCCCCGCGGGCGGCGGCGCAGGCGGCTGCTGCGGTTAAAATTTGAAAGGAAGAGTTGCTGTGTTTGGAATTTGGCGAAAAATCAAAGCATCAGTCAAAAAGTCACTGGATCGTATGGCGGCGGAAAACCAAAAAGAATTTGGGAACGGTGTTCCGGACTGCTGCAAAATGAACCGGCAAGGATATAATAATCAGAAGAAATAATTGCTTCTGAGAAAAGGCTTTATAGAGGAGGAAACAAGGATGAGCAGGGAAACAATTAAAATCGCAGGCATGTCCTGTGCTGCTTGTGCATTAAGAATAGAAAAAGGGCTGAGTGGTTCACAGGGAGTCCAATCGGCAAATGTAAACTTTGCAATGGAAAGGGCAACCGTAGAATTCGATGACAAACTGACGAACATGGGTCACTTGGAACAGGTAATCGATAAACTTGGTTATTCGGTGATTAAAGAGGCAGAGGTGAATGGAAAGCAAGCGGTCTTAAAAATTACCGGCATGTCATGTGCGGCGTGTTCCGCCCGGATAGAGAAACAGTTGAGTAAGCTGGACGGAGTGAGTAAAGCAAATGTAAATCTCACGACCGAAAAAGCTACGGTGGAGTATGAACCATCACAGGTCAAAATTTCAGACATGATAAAAGCAGTTGAGTCGCTCGGATACGGAGCGCAAAAAGCGGAAGACCTTACGCAGGATAAAGAAAAAGCAGAGCGGGAAAAAGAAATTAAAAAGCTTAGAATTACGCTCATCGCTTCTATTATTCTAAGCTCGCCGCTCCTTCTGGCAATGATTTTCTCGATGCTGGGTATTGACGTACCGTTTCTGCACGACGCCTTTTTTCAATTAGCTATTGCAACGCCGATTCAGTTTATCATCGGTTTCCGATTCTACAAGCACGCTTTCTATGCGCTGCGCTCGGGAAGCTCCAATATGGATGTTTTAATCTCAATGGGAACTTCTGCCGCTTATTTTTTCAGTTTGTATAATGTCTTTTTTGAGCCTGCTAAAATGGGCGGTATGAAAGACCTTTATTTCGAGGCTTCAGCAGTAATTATCACGCTGATTCTGCTCGGTAAATACATGGAAGCTGTCGCAAAGGGAAAAACCTCCGAGGCAATCAAAAAACTGATGGGTCTTCAGGCGAAAACCGCAAGGGTCATCCGCGACGGTAACGAGGAGGATATTCCGATTGAAGAAGTGGTAACCGGGGATATTGTCGTAGTCCGTCCGGGCGAAAAAATTCCGGTTGACGGAAAAATCACCGAAGGCAGCTCTTCCATTGATGAATCCATGCTGACCGGCGAAAGCCTTCCGGTGGAAAAGAAGTCGGGTGACCTTTGCATCGGTGCTACCATCAACAAATTCGGTACATTCAAATTTGAAGCGACCAAAATCGGTAAAGATACGGTACTCTCGCAGATTGTCAAAATGGTCGAAGATGCGCAGGGCTCCAAAGCCCCGATCCAGAAAATCGCAGACAAAGTTGCGGGTGTATTCGTTCCTGTTGTAATCGGAATCGCCGTGCTGACATTCTTTATTTGGTTCTTTACAACCGGGGACCTGACGAAAGCAATCGTCAGCGCCGTGGCTGTACTTGTCATAGCCTGTCCGTGTGCGCTGGGACTTGCCACGCCGACCGCCATTATGGTCGGTACCGGAAAAGGGGCTGAGAACGGCATCCTCATCAAGGGCGGTGAACATCTTGAAACAGCGTATAAGTTAAACGCTGTCGTACTGGATAAGACAGGCACCATTACCAAAGGCCAGCCTGAAGTCACCGACATAATCTCGTTCGGCGGTTTGGATGAAAAAGAGCTGCTTCAGCTTGCCTCTGTCGCAGAAAAAAAGTCCGAACATCCGCTTGGCGTTGCTATCTATGAAGACGGTAAAAAGAAACTGGGAACAATTCCGGACCCCGATGAATTTGAGACGATCCCGGGCAGAGGAGTGAAAGCGGCCTATCAAGGGAAATCTGTTTTGATGGGCACGCGAAAGCTGATGTCGGAAATGGAAATTGAAATAGGTAAAATCGAGGTGACTTTGGAAGCCTTGGAAAATGACGGAAAAACCGCGATGCTGATGGCGGTGGATCATAAAATGGAAGCTGTGATCGCGGTCGCAGACACGCTCAAAGAAAATTCCAAAGAAGCGATTGAAGACCTGCAAAAGATGGGCGTCGACGTTTACATGATAACCGGTGACAACCAAAGGACGGCAAACGCAATTGCAAAGCAGGTCGGAATTACCAATGTTCTGGCCGAGGTTCTGCCGGAAAACAAAGCGGCGGAAGTCGAAAAGCTCAAAAGGTCCGGCAGAGTTGTGGCAATGGTGGGCGACGGAATTAACGACGCCCCCGCGCTTGCAACAGCAGACATCGGCATGGCAATCGGTACGGGAACCGACGTCGCAATTGAAGCCGCCGACATTACCCTGATGCGCGGAGATCTAAGGACAATTCCTTCCGCAATTCGCCTTTCCAGAAAAACGATGAATAAAATTAAGCAAAATCTGTTTTGGGCGTTTTTCTATAACATCATCGGTATCCCATTCGCTGCGTTCGGCTTCTTAAATCCGATGATTGCGGGTGGGGCCATGGCATTCAGCTCCGTTTCAGTTGTTACGAATTCACTTAGTTTAAAACGGTACAATCCCGGTAAAAATAACGGAGAAAACAGCCTGCCGGGGTCATCGGCACTGAATCCCGCGTGGAAACTAAAAAAATAACGGGGTTTCTAATGCCAAAATCATTAAAAAATTAAATGTAAATGACTCGCGTCACTTCAAATATGCGATTCAAAATTCAGTAGGCGCGTTGAGCAGAGCAGACCGTATTGCGGTTGACTTGGAGAAAAGCAGGTCACGGTCGAGTATGACTCGGACAAAGTTATAATTGAGCAAATGAAAAAATCGATTCAAGATCAAGGTTACGATGTGGTATAATAGATAAAAAGACGGAAGCTCCTTCTTTTGAGGAGCTTCTATTTTTAAAGACGGGTGAGAATATGAGCGGTAACGCAAAGCACATTCTGATTGTGGATGATGAGCCCAAGATAGTGGACGTTGTGAAGTCATACCTTGAACGCAACAATTACAAGGTTTTTGCGGCATATAACGGTAAGGAAGCTTATGAAAAGTTTGAAAAAGAGACCCCTTCGCTGATTATTTTGGACTGGATGCTTCCTGATACCACAGGAGTGGAAATCTGCAGGACGCTCCGCCAAAAATCGGATGTTCCGATTATTATGCTGACCGCCAAGGTGGAAGAAGAAAATATTCTGCAGGGGCTTCATATCGGCGCGGATGATTATGTAACGAAGCCGTTCAGTCCAAGGCAGCTAGTGGCAAGGGTGGAAGCTATTCTGCGCAGGGTGGAAAGCGATTCCCCGCAGATTCTCTCCTTTTACAATGGTGAACTGGTTGTGGATTTTGACGGTCGGGATGTAAAAATAGACGGGAATTCAGTGAACCTGACTCCAAACGAGTTTAAAGTAATATGCGCTCTGGCAAGACATCCCCAAAAGGTTTTTACCCGGGAAGAGCTGATTACCATTATCAGCGGGGCGGACTTTGACGGATTCGACAGGGTAATTGATACAAATATCAAGAATATTCGGCAAAAGATTGAACGGGACACCAAAAATCCCCGGTTCATTCTGACGGTTCATGGAGTTGGTTACAAGTTCGGAGGCAGCTGAGATGAAATACAGTTTAAGATCAAAATTATCCTTTTCCTACGCAGTGATGGCCCTGCTGCTGGTCGCCCTGATCAGCTTTTGTGTCAATGTCCTGCTGCAAAACCAGTTTCAGAACTATATTATAAAAGAGCGGAATCAAACAAACGCAGAGATTGTAACTCTTGTGGCAAAACAATACAATGCTTCTGATGGCAGCTGGAATAAAAGCGTAATTGAAAATACCGGCGTGAATGCACTGGAACAGGGCATTATTATGAAAGTCAAGGACGAAAGGGGAAACACCATATGGGATGCTACCGTCCATAATAACGGCCTTTGTGTACAGATGCTTTCCCATATGTCGGATAACATGCTCAGCCATTATCCTAATTTCAAAGGCGGATATGAACAGACGAATTATCCTGTGACGGTAAATTTTAAAGAAGTGGGACACGTTGAAATGGGGTATTACGGACCCTATTATTTTACGGACAATGATATCGCCTTTTTAAATAATATCAATCAGATTTTGATCGCGGTGGGGATTCTTTCGCTTGTTATGGCCTTGCTTCTTGGTGCTTTTATGGCAAAAAGGATAAGCAGACCGCTCTCTAAGTCTGTCCGTGCGGCAAGTGAAATTGCAAAAGGAAATTTCAAACAAAGAATATCGGAAAAATCCGATACACGGGAAATCATGCAGTTGACGGATAACATCAACCATCTGGCGGACTCTCTGGAAAAACAGGAAGGATTACGAAAGCAAATGTCTGCCGACGTCGCGCATGAATTAAGGACTCCCCTTGCCAATCTGCAAAGTTCACTGGAGGCAATGATAGACGGCGTATGGGAGCCGAGCGCGCAAAGGCTTGAAAGCTGTCATGAGGAAATTATTCGGATTAACCGTCTGGTGGGCGATCTGGAAAAGCTGGAACGGTTTGAAGCGGAAAATGCCACATTAACAATTTCGGAATTCGATATTTCTGAACTCATTCAGCGTATTCTGAACAATTTTGAAAATGAGTTTTATAAAAAGAGAATCCAACTGCATTTCTCCGGAAAATCGGAACAGATCAAAGCCGACAAGGATAAAATCAGTCAGGTGATTATAAACCTTGTTTCCAACGCGCTAAAATATACGCCTGAAGGTGGTCATGTGGAAGTCGAAGTAAATGAAACAGAACATTCAATTGAAATCATTGTCAAGGACAGCGGAAGAGGAATTCCGACCGAAGACATCCCGTTTATATTTGAACGGTTCTACAGAGCGGATAAATCACGGAACAGATTAACCGGAGGTTCGGGGCTTGGTCTTACCATTACCAAAGCAATCGTAGAGTCTCACAAAGGGAAAATTACAGTCCTGAGCGAATTGGACAAAGGTACGGTTTTTACGGTATCACTGCCAAAACCTAATGAATAGAAAACATATCTTCTTCATAATATCTTCACAACACATTTATATAATAATCCTATCAACTTATTACTTGGGAGGATTATGACATGAACAGTGCAATGACTCATTACATGGAGCTTCTTTCGACAAACCAGCCGTGGAACCTGCTCATTTTTATGGCGGTGCCTGTCATTTGTGCGGAGACACTGGCAATCACAGAATTTATCGTTCTTTTCACGAGGGATTTAACGGGAACCGCAAAACTGGTCAATAAGATTACCGGAATGTTCGCGGGGGTTTACTTTACAGGGATCTTTATCTATCTGCTAATCAACGCAGTGATTCCGTTGACAGCAACCGGTGGCTGGAGGGGTCCGTTTGACGTAATTGCCGTGGGCTTCTACCTTTTAGGTGTTATCCCCTATGTGGGACTTTTGCTAATCGACACCAAAATTGTGGCAAAGAAGAAGGATGAGGTTGCCCGGCTGAAGCTTCATGCTATTTTTGTAGGAATATTCCTGGTTGTCGCGCATGTCGCCATGATTTTTGGAATGCTGAATCCGAACTTGCTCGTTTCAAGCGGCGCTATGTAAATTGATACATGAAAAAAGACAGGCTTGCATAACAGCATGTCTGTCTTTTTCTCGGTTAAAATTACGATATTAAAAAATAAAGTATCGTATTTATTACTTGATACTATGTCTTTTCCGCATAAACCATTCGCTCAATCGGTGATGAAGAAAGTTTTCGGCCGGTGGGCTTTATGTATTTCTCAGCCATTTCATCGCGGCCGATGTCCTCAATTATCTGCCACCCATATTCTTTTAAAAAGTTTGGCCATGCTTCCGGTTCCATTCCAAAAAGCCAAATCTTTCTTCTTACATAGTCGTCGTAACCCTTTTCCCAGACATGCGCTATCCGTCCATCAAGAAAATCTTTACAGATATATGTAAAAGCGATACGACTGCCACAAACGGCTTTAGCCAAAAAGTCAAAGATTGACCGAATGCCCTGATCCGTTAAATACTGAGTAACGCCCTCCCATATGAAAAATGTACGTTTGTCCGCAGTATAACCAAGCGAGTTCAGTACCGTGCTCAGATCTTCATGGTCGAAGTCTATTGAAGCAAGGTTCACATGAGCAGGAATATTTTCAAAAATTTTTAGTAGCTGGATTCGTTTGGTTTTGATGGTATCTGCTTGGTCAACCTCCCAAACAGGGATGCTGGAAAGAGCTGAAAACCGATATGGCCGGGTGTCAAATCCTGCGCCCAGATTCACTACTGCGTCAATCTTGCTAATCGAATCAATTAGTTTTTCGTCTATATACCGCTTTCTGCACAAGATACCTCCCCAAATGCCCGGGTTCTCTGCTTCGTTTGTTTGAATCATCCAGTTTCTAACCGACTCTAGCTGCATTTGCCCAACAATGGCTTTCATGCTGGACGGCAGGATCCGATAGGCCAAATTATCTTCAATGATACGCTCTTTCGCAGGAAAGTACTGCTCAATTGCGACAATCACGGTTGGGCTTGATCCTGTTTGAGCTGCAGCTTTTGCCATAAATATTCCTCCCTGTTCTTTTATCCAACTGATTCGAACTGTGTTACTTTGGCGCTACAGACGACACCACTACATTATTGCGGTATTTTTTTGCGTCATATAATGCTAAGTCTGCGTTTTTAATAAATTCTTCAATTGGGATAATATTGGTTGGGATAGCGGTATAAACCCCTAAACTGATTGTCACATATTTCGATGTACAGGAAAACTCATGCGGAATTGCCAGCTTTTCAACTTGTTCTCTTATTTGTTCTGCAATCATTTCGGCATGGTTTCTTCCGGTACAAGGGAGTATTACGGCAAATTCCTCTCCACCATAGCGTGCCACCGTGTCTGAAGCACGTTTCGCACAGGAAGATAAAACTCCTGCTACCTGTCGTATGCAGTTATCGCCTGCCTGATGCCCATAATGATCATTAAAGGCTTTGAAAAAATCAATGTCAATCATTAATAGCGATAAAGGCTTGAATTGACGTTTGCATCTGTCCCATTCTAATTTCATTGTCAAATCAAATATTGACCTATTGTAAATCCCTGTCAGCCCATCAATCTGGGCGAGTTTCTCAAGCATATGATTTGTCTCTTGTAATTCAATATTTATTCGATTCAGCTCTGAATTCTTTCCCTCAATAAGTTTCGCGTTATTGAATTCTATTGACTGCTGTTTATAACGCATTAAGGAAATAATCCAGGATATCATAATAAAAGTAGTGCTGTTTGCGATATTCCCAAACGGTATTCCGGAAGGAAGTGAGGCGATCGGCAGCAAAACAATAAAAGCGGTATGAACAGGAAGATAGATTAATAACAAAACAACCGGTTCAAACAAAGGAGTAACGGCGACGGATATCACCGCAAAAATATACACCATAATTTGTCCGGACGACATTTGATCCAATAGTGATATTCCGGCACACCAGCATAATATAAAACTTGTAAAGAAAATTCCGGCAATCTGGATCTCATTTCCGTATCCCGCTATGTTCTTTTTAAATCTGTAAAAGATCAGGTAAAAAACAAGCATAGCAAAGAGCATTGCAAGATACATTACCGTATAATATAAACTTGGAACTCGGAACGCGTTGCTCTTTTTCATGATAACCGAAGCCAATAAAAGCATCGTTTCTAAAAAAACAAATAACAAGGCAGTCGTTTTGGCTCTGGATACATTAAGTTTGTTAATGCTCTCAACAAACTCCCTGCGATTTTCTTCGGATACCGGGACAGACAAAAAAGTCTTAAGGTGTGTTTTGATTTTTAGAAACATCTTTTTTCACCGATTTCAGGTTGATTTAGCATATAGCTTAATATTTTAAAAAAATCAAGTTTTATCTCATGTCCGTCATAACTTTATTTTCTCATATAAATTAATTATATTCTCTTGAATTGTCCTTTTCAATGGATAATGTCACGGCGTGGTGAATTAATTGGAATTTTATTAGGAACCTTGCAGCTTAAAACGGATTAATTCTCAAATAAAACCATAACACATAATATTACAGGGGTACTGCCAACAGCCACCCAAAATCACAGCAAAAGAGGTGATCTTGGGACACTGGGAGTACCCCCGCTTTTATGGAATTAAGGTAATTTAAACTTTCGCCATGAAAAAATCCCTGGTCGGACACTTAGGAACTCATTTTGATGTTATGAATAAAGAATTCACATTAGAATACGTTTGCCCTGCGTGTCTGTCACCATTTTAGGCGTAATCTTTACTGTCATATCTACCAGCATATTTTTTCTTCCATCATTTATTAGGAACATACAACTGATCGCAGGTAAATTAGGAGTAAATTTGTTGTGATGCGATAGGAATCCTTCTTAACCGACGATAAAATCATCAAGTTTATTCAATATCTCTTTGTCGTCGGAGTGTATATTCAGCTGGATTGGTTCTTTCAAATCCATGCTGAAAATTCCCATGATAGACTTCGCATCAATAATATGAACTCCTTCAATGAGTTCGCAATCCTCATCTTTTTCAGAGATAATCGAAGAAAACTTTTTTACTTTTTCAACACTGTCAATCAATATCTTTACAGTAATCATAAATATTACCCTTCCTATTTTATTAAGTGACTTTTATCGTTCGCCCGGTCAATAATTTTCTGTTTAAAATTAATTACCTGATGATCATATTCCTGATTCATCAACGTGGAATGTATCATGAAATCGGCAGTTGCTTTATTATTTGCAATTGGAATATCGTAAACCTGCGCAATTCTTAATAAGGCCTTTACGTCGGGATCATGCGGCTGCGCTTCCAGTGGGTCAGAAAAAAATATCACAAAATTGATTTTACCTTCCACAATTTTGGCACCGATTTGCTGGTCTCCACCCAAAGGGCCGCTGTTGTAACCTTTTACCGGAAGTCCGGTTCTTTCCGCAACCAGTCTTGCAGTTGTTCCGGTTCCGCATAAGAAATGATTCTTCAAAACATCCTGATTTTCCGCACACCACTCGATTAGTTCTTCCTTTTTCCCGTCGTGTGCGATTAATGCAATCGTCTTTTGTTTTTCAATTGTAAATGTAATAAATTCATTATTCATAATTTTCACCCATTTCTTTTTAATATCATCTTTATTTTATCATACTATCATATCCAAAGCAATTTTTAACAAGGCCAACGAACACTTTTTTCACATTATTCCTTGGATGAACTGATCATTCGAACTTCGCATTGTTTCTTATTCATTAACACGCTGTAACAGCGCATGTGCAAAATATTGAGGAAATTAAATCATTGCTAAGCAAAAAAACAGACCGTATTTTCAACCTTCGTTGATCAAAACGGTCTGTTTCCTGTTGCACTGAAGTCGGAAATTGCTGTTTTATATTTGGATTTTTTATAAATTTTAAATCCCTGACAGCTTCATCTTTTTTGCTGTACTTCTTGCAGCAGTCACCTCGGCAAGGCTCTTAATCCTGCCGTGAGCGGCAAGGTCGGTATAAAGCTCCGCGGTATAGGGGTTGCGCTTTGTTTTAGCAATACGCGCGATCATGTAGACAAAGACCGCCCCGTTGGCGATCAGTGCCAGAAGGCTGACAATAAAGAGCGCTGTGGTGTCGGGCGAAGCCGATGCGACTGTGTAGATACCGGGAGCGACGCTCATGGTGTAGCCGTTCGCTGCGACAAGACCCTGTTTGATGGCGGATTGCGCTATCGCATGGCTTGCAGTGGACTGCACCATCCAGCGGCTTGCGTCCTGAAAGGTCGGGAAAGTCTGGGCGAACATGCACCAAAGGGCCAGCGTCTGTGCACGGTGCTGGAGCCATGCACCCTTACCGAGTGTGAAAGCGCAAAGTGTGGGTGCGATAAGCAGCGCAAAACCACAGTACCATGCGTGAGTGGGCAGGCAGTTGTACGTATAGGCAAAGTTCCAAAGGTCATACGCGACAATCCAGAACCAAAGCATATCCGGCCAAAGCATGTCGCGGCTCTTGTCCCTTGCGGTGACGGAACGAATACAGATACCGAACCAGCCGGTAATAGTGATGATGTTGAGAATACCCGCGATCCCGTTCATATAGTTCCAAGAACCGCCTATGTAATACTGGATCTGGTTGTTGGAGTATTCAACAACAGGGGTGGTGTAGCGCCCGACCTCAAAGTCGCGCAACACAGCTTCGCAGATGTTGACAGCGAGGATAAGCGGCGGAAAGCAAAGGGCAATCTTATTTTTGGAAAGTCCTTTGATATGGCGGATGCACCAGAAGCCGATACAGCCGGCCGTTGAAGAATAGACCTTCGCAAGATGGAACCAGTCCATATAGGCGCTGTTGCGGAAGACGGTCAGCCACAGGACGGTCAGCACAATGGGCAGCACCACAAAAAAGCTGAAGCCAACCCATTTGAAACGACGGCCTACTTCGTTCAGCAGAAACAGGCTCGCAAAGACGCAGAGCCAGACGAGAAGCACCAATACGGTGGGAATGCCTTCATAAAATACGAACACATTAGATTCCTCCTCATGCATTAAGAAATATACATTGTTTTATACTACCGGCAGACGATTTCCCTGACTATCATATCATTACCGCTGAGAATATCTAAATCTTGCCCGCCGCAGCCGGGGCAGAACAGGTCGTTCGCCGCGGCGTTGAAGACCTGCCCGCAGCCGCGGCAATTGACAATTCCCGGCACAATAACAAGCTCGAGAGCCGTCTTTTCCATGAACGTTTTATAGACGGCTGCGGGGTAGCACTGTTCTATGTAGCGCGGGACAATGCCGGAAAGCTCGCCTACCTCGATAACGATCTTCTCGACTTCGGTCAGTCCCTCATCCTGCACGATTCCTTCCACAGTGTGGACAAGCGCACTGAGAATACCCAGTTCATGCATGAAATCAGTCCTTCCCGAACCGTTCTTTTACTGAAGCGGCGACGATTTTTCCACTGCGCCGGATTGCGTTTGCCGCAATCTTGACAGGCAGCTTTTCGTATGTACCGGGGGTTGTGTTATAAGTACGCCCGAGATGAATTGCCTCGAATTTGCATTTTGTTGTGCACATGCCACACCCGACGCACATATAGCTGTCTACCTGCACCGCGCCGCAGCTGAGGCAGCGTTCTGTTTCCTTTTTGAGCTGAACTTCCGTGAAGGTTAGGCGGTCGTCCGCGAAGCTGTTCCTTTTTTCAGGGGAATGGCCGGCACGCTGGCGCGGGGTGTTGTCAAAGCTGATAAGCGGGACAGCGACGTTGGCTTTGTCAAAGGCATGGTAATGACGACGGTCGCGGCCCAAGGTAAGAGCCTGACCGGGCTGCACAAAACGATGAATTGAAATCGCGCCCTCTTTTCCGGCCGCGATGGCGTGAATAGCGAATTTGGGACCTGTGCAGCAGTCGCCGCCCACAAAGATATCCGGTTCGTCTGTTTGAAGAGTCAGGCTGTCAGCCTTCGCGGTGTTGCCCCGACCGAGCTGTACACGGCTTCCCTCAAGCAGACCGCCCCACTGAATCGACTGGCCGATTGACAGCAGCACTGTGTCCGCAGGAACAGTAATGATATTGTCCTCATCGTACTGCGGAGCGAACAGGTGCCCATTGTCAAAGACGGAAACGCAGCGCTTGAACTCAACACCGGTGACTTTTCCGTTCTCGGTGAGAATCCGTTTCGGACCCCATCTGTTGCTGAATATAACGGAGTCTTTTTCAGCATCCTCAATCTCTTCGTCAAGCGCGGGCATTTCCTCGCGGCTCTCAAGGCAGTAGAGGGTGACGGAATCGGCTCCTTCACGTGTCGCGGTGCGCGCCACATCAATAGCCACATTGCCTCCGCCGATGACGACAACCTTCCCCGAAAGTCTTGGGTCGTGCCCGAGGTTAACTTCGCGCAGAAAATCGACGCCGGAAACGACACCCTCGGCGTTTTCACCCTCGATTTCCAGTTTGCGCCCGCCCTGCGCGCCGATGGCGAGGTAGAATGCCTTGTAGCCTTCGCGGCGCAGCGAACCGAGTGTAACATCATGGCCAATTTCAACGCCCGTTTTAAATTCGATTCCCATTTCACGCAGTACATCAATCTCTGCGTTAAGCACATCCTTTTCAAGACGGAAGGAAGGAATACCCAATGCGAGCATGCCGCCCAGTTTTTCCTGCTTTTCAAAGACAGTAACGCGATAGCCGTCGACAGCGAGGTAATAGGCGCAGGAAAGCCCCGCCGGGCCCGCACCGATAACGGCGACCCGGTTGCCAAGATGGTAGCGCATGGGCGGAATGTAACGGGCGGAGCCGTCGAACTCCCTGTCGGCAATGAATTTCTTGATTTCATCGATGGCAATCGGCTCGTCAATGTCGCCGCGCGTGCACTCGTTTTCGCAGTCATGCGGGCAGATGCGGCCGCAGACGGCGGGGAAGGGGTTTTCTTTCTTGATAAGTTCGAGGGCTTCGCTGTAGCGGCCCTGTGCAGCCAGCTTGATATATCCCTGTACGGCAATATGCGCCGGGCAGGCAGTCTTGCAGGGGGATGTGCCCTCTTCGGCGACAACCTCACGGTTCTCACGGTAGTCCTCGTTCCAGTCCGTTTCACGCCAGACATGGTCGCGCGCTGTATGCGATGTGTGCACGGGAAGAGGTTGTTTGGTACACAGACGCTGTCCAAGCTTCAGAGCATTGGTGGGGCAGTTCTCGACGCATTGGCCGCAGGCCACGCACTTTTCGGCATCGACCACGGCGCTGAAATTGGAACGGATAGCGTCCGGCGTTTTAAAAAGCGTTGCGAGGCGCATGGAGAAGCAGGAGCAGGCGCAGCAGTTACAGATGGCCGCAGCTTCGCCGAGACCGTCAGTCTGGGGCATCTGGTGCATCAGACCGTTGTCCTCGGCAAATTTGAGGATCTTTTCGACTTCTGCGCGGCTTACCTGCCGCCCGCGACCGGTGCGAATGTAATACTCTGCGCCGGTGCCCATTTGGATGCAGATGTCTTTTTCCAGATGACCGCAGCCCTCGTCCAACACCCGGCGTGATTGGCGGCAGGAGCAGTCCGACACGCTGAAAATGTCATATTTGTCAAGATAGTAGGAGGGGTGTTCCCACGGCTTTGTTTCGGGGACGTCCTTGATTGCGCTTTCGATGGGGAGGACGCGCATCATGGCGAGTCCTTCCGGAAAGAGGGCTGCCATCGGCGCGAGACGCATGCGGGTATATTCCTCAAAGGCTTTGCCGATTTCAGGATGGGCTGCGAGCTGCTCGCGGTTATTCACCATCATCTCAAGCATGCCGGGTGCAAAGATATTGACGAAGTAACGATCTTTGCCATCTTCTTTGTCGATCCACACTTTGCAGACCCCGGTTTCTGCCAGCTTTGTCAGCAGCGCTTGGGTTTCTTCACGGGGTTTGGCGCATTTCTCAACAATATATTCGAGAGTGCGCGGCTGGCGCAACCCGATTGCCAGTGCCACATCGGCCATCTCGTCGGTGACCACGGCGTTGAGCGAATAGTATTCGGGGGCGTTTTCGTCAATTTTGTTTATCACGCCGGCTACGCCGCCCACCATCTTTGCCAGTTTTAAAATTTTCGGCCTTAGTTCCGCCATTCTGTCGCTTCCCTTCCATAAGCTTTTATTAAAGTCAGTTTACGGTTTTCTCCAAGCTTCGACCTCATCGTACAACCAATTGATCCATATGCCAGTCCCTTCGCCCGTGCGCGCGCAGACAGGGATGACTTTCGCTTTCGGGTTGCGCATCCGAATGTTGGCAACGCATTTTTCCATGTCGAAATCAAAGTATGGGAGGACGTCCGTTTTATTGATGAGGACTACGTCGCATACAGAGAAAATCAAGGGATATTTGAGTGGCTTGTCGTCGCCCTCCGGCACGGAAAGTATCATCGCGTTTTTGACCGCACCGGTATCAAACTCTGCCGGGCAGACAAGATTGCCAACATTTTCGAGGATTGCGAGTTCTACATCGTCGATACCGAGAGCCTCAAGACCCTGCCGGGTCATGTCGGCGTCAAGGTGGCACATGCCGCCCGTATGTAACTGAATGACCTTTGCGCCGAAGCTTTCAATTGTCCGTGCGTCTACATCCGAGTCAATGTCCGCCTCCATTACGCCAATCTTCGGCTTTCCGTCCAGTGCCTCGATGGTACGTGACAGAAGAGTCGTTTTTCCTGCGCCGGGGCTTGACATTAAGTTGAGCAGGAAGACATGCTGCCTTTTCAGCTCCTGCCGGAGTTCCTCAGCCCGCCGGTCGTTGTCCGCGAACACACTTCGCTTAACCTGCAGAACCTTAAATCCGTTCATTGTTTTGCGCTCCCTTCCGTATAAAGGCGGCACTTTTGCAGCAAGGCCACAGCCGTGGCATTACCAGATAATCACCAACCGTTCATACATATGTGAATATTATAACAAATATCTATAAAACTGCAATGATTAGATTAGTAAATTGGTGTTATATCCGAAAATCATTCCTTGAATCCGGCCATATTGTATGGTAGAATTATTCTGGTCTTGGTCATACCACGGTCACGGAAGGAGATGTTTCCCATGCAATTTAAAAAACTCAGCGCTCCAAGCTTAAAAGAGATGTTCATCTGCCAAATCCGGGAAAACATTCTGTCCGGGCAGCTTTCGGTCGGCACACAACTGCCGCCGGAGAGGGAGATTGCACAGCAAATGCAAGTTAGCCGGGCTGTGGTCAACAGCGGCCTTGCGGAGCTTGAACGGCAGGGCTTTCTTGAGATACGCCCCCGGCAGGGGGCTTTTGTAGCGGACTATGGTCGTAACGGCAATATCAGTACGCTGAACGCAATTATGGAATACCACAGCGAGACACTTGGCCGTGCCGAGATCCACTCTATTCTGGAGGTGCGCCGCGCACTGGAGCATCTGGCGACAGACGCCGCAATCGAGACGGCGACAGCCGAAGATATGGACCGCCTTCAGCGCCTTGTAGCCAATGTCGGGGCCGCCGGTGCGGTCAACGAGACAATCGAGGCGACTTTCACTTTCCATCACGAGTTGGCAGTTGTCGGCAGCAACAGCATCCTGCCGCTTATCTACGTTTCCTTCAAGCCCGTCGTTACCCAGCTCTGGCTGCAGTTCTGCCGCCGCTATGGCACGGACGCGCTTTACGACAGCACGAGCAGTCTTGCGGAATGCATTTTCGCGCGCGACCGCGAGGCTGCTCGCCACTGTACTGACGAGAATCTGGACAATGCAATCCGCGGGTGCCGACAGATTTACTGACTCCTTGTGGCAGAAGTCAAAATTCACTTGGTGGCTACCTGCGCTTTGGAATGATCACCGGAGTTGTTTGCCCTAAAGTCTTTCGAGAAGTACATACTATAGTAAAGTCAAGGTCACCCGCTTAGCAGGTGACCTTGACTTTATTAATCTTGTTTAATTTTTTATTATGCTAAAAACCATAGCAAAATAGTTTTATAATAAGTTTATTTGTAACATTAAACAGATTACTGTAACAAGGAGAAAACCGATGACAGCAGTTCGCATGACAGAAGGAAATATTTCGAGGCATTTAATAAAATATTCAATTCCTCTGATTTTAGGCAATTTGCTTCAGCTTACCTATAATGCAGTGGATTCCATAATTGTTGGTCGATTTATTGGAAAAGATGCATTAGCAGCGGTAGGAACGGCAAATCCGGTGATGAATATTCTTATCTTGGGTATTTCCGGAATCTGTATCGGTGCGTCTGTGCTGATGAGTGAATTCTTTGGAGCGAAAAATGATGAAATGCTTAAAAAAGAGATGGCAACGACAACTGTTTTCGGCTTTTTCTTTTCAATCCTTATGGTTGCTGCTGGAATCATGACTGCCAGGCCTCTGCTTCAAGTACTGAGGGTACCAAAAGAGATTCTTGATATGGCAACGCTGTACTTAAGAATTACTTATTTGGCCGTACCTTTTACATATTATTACAATTCTGTCTCCGCAGCACTGAAAAGTGTGGGGGATTCTAAAACACCGCTGAAGTTTCTGGCTTTTTCATCTGTGTTGAACGGTGTGCTGGATTTGATCTTTATTGGCGGTCTTGGTTTTGGAATTGCCTGTTCTGCAATCACAACGGTAATTGCAGAGGCGGTTTCCGCCATTCTTTGTATTATCTATGTATATAGAAAAATACCTATCCTGCAGTTGGAAAAAAATGAATTCCATATTGATAGAAAACTATTGAAATTAACATTACAGTATGGCGGTGTAACGGCGCTGCAACAGGCTTGCCAGCCTGTGGGAAAGCTTTTAATTCAAGGAGCGATCAATCCTATGGGAGTAGATGTGATTGCAGCGTTTAATGCGGTGAACAGGGTGGATGATTATGCTTTTACTCCGGAACAAAGTATTTCAAATGGAATTACTACTTTTGTAGCGCAAAACCATGGAGCAAAGAATAAGGAAAGGATTGGCAAAGGATTTCGTGATGGCCTGATGTTGGAATTTCTTTACTGGGTTCTGATTTGTATCGCTATCACGGTATTAAAAGAACCGATTATGAAGTTGTTTGTCACTGCAGGAAACCAGAGCATTGTAAAACTTGGAAGTTATTATCTGAGCTTAATGGCGATTTTTTATTTATTCCCGGCATTTACGAATGGTATGCAAGGATTTTTCCGCGGTATGGGTAATATGAGAATTACCTTGATTGGAACTGCGGTTCAGACAGGACTTCGAGTGGTCTTTGTATATCTGTTGGCTCCGGTATGGGGAATACAGGGAGTAGCGTATGCCTGTGCGATAGGGTGGAGCGTGATGCTGGCTGTTGAAATACCATATTATTTCTGGTACATAAAACCCAAAGGGGCAGAAGTATGATCATTCTATTCAATAAATTTCTTACCTAAAGTAATAACCATTTTTGAATATAAACTTTTACATTCTTCGTTTTTATTCTCTTCAATTAATCTAACGCAAGGCAAAATATAATTATTATAAATTGCTGAAAAAATACTGGTTCTCTCCGGATGAGCATTAATTTTCGCAACAATTTTAGGCGCTGTATTGTAATATTCATCAATTAGTTCTGACCCGTGCTCCTGACTCATGAGCCAATTGTCCCTAAATCTTCTTAGCAAGGTAAGTTCATAACAATCGTCCGGCTTGTCATAAAGGCCGCAGACAGCAGTGGTTATATAGCATCCACCATCATTCTTTGAGCTGTCGCTGTCATCGTCGCTGTATTCATTATCTGATGTTCCGGTTTGGTTGCCGTGTCTGTCATAGTTGTCTGAGCGTGTATATTCTCCGCCGAGGTCGTATCTATCAACTTTGCTTCCCACAAAATTTCCATGCTCGTCATAATAGTCCGTATGTGTATAATTGCCGCCAAGGTCAAATCTGTCAACTGGTTCATTATTTCTCGACATTCCAACACAACCTTTCATAACTGTAATTTTGTTAATCATATTATATTCCAATCGTTTTCTAATTCAATATTTTTATTAAATAATTTTCGCCCCCACCATAATCCTATCTATCGGATGGTTAATATAGGTGTTCAGGAAATCCCCGCCGGGCAATACTGAAAAGGCGGGGAGATCACTTTATAAAATTGCTTTTCACATTAGTCTGTGGTATAAAAATAACAGCGCAGCGAAGCGTACAAAATTTCCCTAAAAACAGTTTTAGGAGAACATATGATACGCTATTACAGTGAAGTTTCGAAAGGCGAGGTCACCGAGGCAGAGGCCATAAAACAAATTATCGATCTTTGTGACCTTTGGTATCGGATGTCACATCGGTCTGAAAGTCTGGGCCAATACCTAAAAGAGCATACTGATTTATTAGACATTGATCAGTGGAATTGCTTTAGAAAAATCGATTAAATACATAAAATCCTCTGTCGGTCTCATGAGGTCCGACAGGGGATTTTTATCTACCTGTTTTATTGTGCTGCGCGTTGCTGTCCGTATAAGGTCAGGTGCTTTGTTGGTATTAACTGCGCCCCATATGCTGGTTTTGGCTCAACCATGTCAATCAACGGTACAGTGCTTTGGACAGCCGTATAAATCTTCCCTCTGTAAAGGACAACTGTTGCCAATTCTTTCTGGAAAGGTTTTTGCATGGATTCCATTAATGAATGATGTTAACTGTTGAAAAAACCATTTCCAGTTCTTTAAGCCAAATACAATTAGGGGCTTTCATGTTTTTCACCATGTCAATACACATATCCCAATCCATCCACAGAACCATATCCACTTCCGACTTCTGTATTACGAACTCTTCAGCTTCCATATTCCTCCAGAGTGCATACACATTGCTGACCTGATTGTCCCAAAATTCCTGTCCGTAGAATATCTCACGGTACTCGAATTGACGACGCCCACAATAAATGAGTTCTTCTGTTTTTGCGTTAACTCCGAGTTCTTCCTTTAATTCTCTCAGAGCTGACTCTAAAAAGCCATCTCCGGAGGGTATATGTCCAGCGCTCGATATATCATAGCAACCCGGATAGGAATCCTTGTTCAGGCTTCTTTTCTGCAGCAACACCTGTATTTTCCCATCACGTTTTCTGAGAATCCATACATGGGATGTGCGGTGACGGATTCCATACCGATGCGCGGCTTCACGTTCAACCGTTTCCCCTGTAGGTATTCCGTTTTCATCTATAATGTCCAGCAATTCCACTTCCTGCATTCGCCCCCCTAAATGATGTACCATTGTATTATACCATATAAAAGGAGGAGTTGGAGCAAGGTACCAATGGTTTTAAGACTAAATTATCGATTTTTAAGGGGGCACTTATAAAATCAGGACAGTCAGTTTTTGAAATTATTCCCATACACAAAGCAATTCATTCCTGTTTGATTCGGCGATATTTTTCTATTGAACTGATGGAATTAAAATAAGAGGTTCATGAAATTTCAATACGTGAAATAGACGTATTCCTGCTTTGACTTTTCCGCCTTTTCAATCTTAGTAACATAACAGACCGGCATGGTCTGTCCTTTATAATTTTCGATTTTTAATTTTCCTGTTACCCAAACCCAATCATCGTTTTTTAGCGATTTTGCTTCATCACTGCGGCACAGGACTCCGCAGGGTTGAAGGTCGGCCGCACAGCAAACCATGGAGTATCGGACAGGGACAAATTCGTTTTGAGCAAAATCACTCATTCGGAATACCTGTCCTTTAAATCGGAAGCTTTGGCCCTCATACTGCTTCATGTCTTTGTTCAGCTTCGTGTACCAGTCGGCGAATTGTTCGTCTGTAATGGTGGTTACTCCGCTCGCATCCTTTTGTGGCTCTGCCACAGAAGAATTGGTCTCAATGCCAATGTCATCCTGGGGAGCGATCGTGTCCGGAATGACGGTCCCTTTTGACTGTGACAGCTGCCCTGCGGGGGATGCCGTTATGCCGCCAAGTGTAATTGCTTTGCTTTGTACGATTCCAACAGGCAAAAGTACCGCGGTAATCATAGGAAACAGAATAATAAAATATTTTGCCGTGCTTGTGTTGTGCTTTGGTTTAAAAAGACCCGGCAGCATAAAAAAACATATTCCAAGCAGCGTAACAACAGAAAACCACAGGTAGATGTTTAGACGGGGATGGACATAATCCTGTGCTTTTCCGCTAAGCAGGGCAAAAATCAGAAGCACAGCCAACCCCAGCAATAGAATCAGCTGGAACAACACTTCAAAATTTATTTTTCGTTTCATGGCAACCTCCTGTGGCGGTTTTTATGTATGGACTAGAAATGAAAAACCGATGAATACGAGGAATCCAATTGAGAATAGAATCCCCACAAGTTTTAGAATGAATTTTTTATGGAAGCTGCTGCTCAGCATAAATAGATTGCTCAAATCAAGCATTGGCCCCATTACAATGAATCCCATAATTGCGGACAAAGGGAAAGAGTTCAAAAAACTTCGGGCGATAAAGGCGTTTGAGGTGGAGCAAACCGACATGACAAACGATGCCAAAAGCATAATCAGCAAGGGAAGAACTATGTTTTTCCCCGTGCCCTGAAAAACAGAAGCGGGCAGTGCGATTTGCAGGATTGCTGAAATCAACGCCCCACACACGATAAAACGCCCCACATTTAAAAGTTCCATTCCCGCATGACGAAAAATGGCTTCCGCTTTGCCAAGTCCCCCCGTGTAATTCAGGCTGCCCATGTAGCCGCCGGAACAGGCTGCCCCTTCGGAACCGCCGATCAAAATCTCCTGCACGTTGACTTTGCATACCGACAAAATCAATCCTACAATCAGGGAAATAATCACACCAAGCAAAAGGCGGTATACCGCGTATTCCCTTTGACCGGGGAAAGCGTAAAGGGTAGAGATGAAAGTCACGGGGTTTACAGCGGGAGAAGCAAGCATAAACGTAATCGCCTGCGGCAAAGGAACGCCTTTTCGGATTAAGCGAGTGGTAATCGGTGTCATCGCGCAGTCACACACGGGGAACATCACACCCATCACAATGGCAAGCGGGAATCCGAGCGCCGGATGCTTTATAAAAATCGCTGCCAGCCTTTCGTCCGGCACCAAAACCTGTAAAATGGAGGATACAAATACACCGAGCAATAAAAAAGGCACTGCTTGTAACAGCACACCGATAAAAACGGTATTGACGCTTTTCAAAAAGGCGTATGCGGCAGGGGCGGTCGGTAATTTTACAGCGAATAAATAGAGGCAAATCAGGACGGCAACCGCCGCTCCGCCTAATTTCCACCGGTGTGTCTGCCGCTCGGGAACGTCCGCCTTTTTCAGTATGTTGTTCAGGTAAGATTCTGCCAGACTGTCATCAAAAAAGAGTTTTGCTGAGCGGTTCAGGTTTTTTACGTTTGTTTTGAGGCTGTCCTGTCTTTCGGAGCAGCGGTTAAACAGGACGGCATCCGAATTACTGAGCTGCTCTGCCATCAGTTCACCGGTGTTATTTCGATACAGCTCAAAAGTAGATGCATCGGCACAAAACAGAATTTGATCAATATAGTAATCCGAAGGCAGGCGGGCCCGCAGCAAATCCCCAATCGGCCATGTTCCGTTGTACTCAATCAGAATCAGGTCGGGGTTTAGTTCCCGTTTAATTTTGCTGAACAACCGCCCGGAAATCTGGTAGAGGTTGGCAATATCTGCTTGTACCACATTTTTGTTGAAAAGAGTGCCGGCGCGCAGCTCCTCGATTCCTTCTTCGCACTGGAGCACCACAATTTTGTCGTATTGCTCCATTTGGTCATTTTCCAATAGTTGCTGAATCAGTGTGGTCTTGCCGCTTTCTAAAAAGCCGCAGATTACTTCGATCTTTGTCTTACCCATCCTTATTACTCCCACTTATCAGTTCGTCTGGATTTGATTAAAGTCAATTACGGTTTAAATTTGAAAGACGTACTTTATCCTTTAGGAGGCTTTCGCCTCAAATTCCAAGGCCTGTCTCAGCAGACCTCACTATCGGCTTTAGCCGATGGTAATTGACTTTTATACTCCGAACAGTACAGTCAAGCCGGGCTTGTCCAAGTCTTTTCCAATGATGCATAAGCGGCCCGAAAAATCGGGTTCAATTTCACGGCTGCTGATTTCGTCTGGGACAAAATCGAATTGAAGCCAACTGCTGTCTGCCAGGGGGACGATCCCTTTTGCACGCAGAACCGTGCCGTAATCCGGAAGTTTCTTTAACAGCATCTCAATTTCATTTTTCTGAAATATTTTTGGCGTCTGTAGACTCCAAACATCAAACGCTTCGTCGGCACTGTGATGATGGTGGCAATGTTGATGCTCATGGTCGTGCTCGTGGCAGCATTCGTGTTCATCATGGGATAAATCCGCTCGGTTCAGCAGAGGGGATGCGCCGCTTTCGGCAACAGAGAGAATTTTATCGCCGCTGAGTTCATCCCAGGGGGTAGTAATGATTGCCGCGTCCGGATTACGCTGTTGAATCTCTTTTACCACCGCAGCGAGTTTTTCTGCGTCTATTTTTTGTGTGCGGCTTAAAATAACCGTCTTGGCATGTTCAATTTGATTATTGAAGAACTCCCCGAAATTTTTGCTGTACATCCGGTATTTTGTTGCATCGGCTACCGTGACACATAAATTTACTTCGATATCCTCTTTCAATGCGATTTCTGCACAGGCTTTTATCACATCGCTCAGTTTGCCAACACCGGAAGGCTCAATCAGAATCCGTTCCGGGTGATATTGCCGGATGACCTCTTTCAGCGCCGCATTAAAATCACCCACCAGTGTGCAGCAGATGCATCCTGAGTTGATTTCGCGGATTTGAATACCCGCCTGCTTTAGAATCCCGCCGTCAATTCCGATTTCACCGAATTCATTTTCTATCAATACTACTTTTTGACCCAGCAGGCTTTCCGACAACAGCTTTTGAATCAATGTTGTTTTTCCAGCACCCAAAAAGCCGGAGATAATATCTATTTTAGTTCCCATGTTTTCGCCTTTCCATGAATTAATTTTTTTATTATAAAAACAAACAGCAATGTAATGACCCCGCACAGCACAATGGTTCCGCCCGGTTTTAGTCCCGCGTAATACGAAACGGTTAAACCGGAAAGTGTGAATAAAAGTGCGAAGCCAATCGACCACAAGACTGTTTTTCGGTAGCTTTTCGCTACCTGCATGGCACACGCAACCGGAACCACCATCATGGAGGACACAATCAGCGCCCCCACAGTCCGTGCGGCGATGGATACGGTAACGGCAGTCAGCAGTGTAAAGATAAAATTGACGAGCCGCACCGGAACGCCAGCCAGCCGCGCAGACTGTTCATCGAACGAGATATAAAACAGCTCTTTATACAGTAAAATAAATGTAATCAATACAATCAAACTGATTATTATCACAAGCTGAAGTTCAAAGTCACTGATGGCAACAATGCTGCCGAACAGGAAGCTGTTAAAGCTTTGTGCGTTCTGTACGAATCCGGAAAGCACGCCCGCAAGACCGATGCCTGCCGACATAATGATCGCGATGGACATTTCGGAATACTTCGGGATTTTCTTCCGAATGGCGTCAATTCCGAACGCGGCCAGAGTGCAGGCGGCTACGGCGCCTACAATGGGATTGAAATTAAAAATGAGGCCCGTTGCAACGCCGGCCAAAGAAGTATGGGAAAGCGCGTCACCCACCATAGAAAGTCGTTTCAGCACCACGACTACGCCGATGCAGGGCATGATAATGGCAAGCATGATTCCAACTGCAAACGCCCTTTGCATAAATTCATATTCAAATATCATGCTTTTCCTCCAAAACTCCGTTATGATTGATGCAGAGCATACGTTTTGCGGAACGGGATACCCGTTCAATGTCGTGTGTGACCATTACTACGGTAATACCGTTTTCCTGATTCAATTTTTCCAGAAGATCGTAAAGCGCTTCGGAGGCGTTAAAGTCAACTCCTGTGGTTGGCTCATCCAGCATCAAAATCTGCGGATGATTAATGAGAACACGCGCCAGCATCACACGCTGCTGCTGACCGCCCGAAAGCTCGCCTATCATCCGTTTTGCGTAATCCTGCATTCCGACCGTTTCCAGAGCCTGCTGTACCAATGCTGTATGTCTTTTTGTTGGAAAATGCAGAAAGCCAATCTGTGCAAACAGGTTGGCTTTTACAATTTCTTCTACTGTCGCCGGGAATCCGGCGGCAAGTGAGGAACTGTTCTGCGGGATGTAACCGATTTTATTGAATTCTTTAAATTGAGTTATTTCCTGGTTAAACAGACAAATGCTTCCGGACTGAGGTTTTATCAGGCCGAGCATCAGCTTTAACAGCGTGGATTTCCCCGCGCCGTTAGAGCCAATTATCCCGACAAAATCACCGTGCTCAACCGATAGGCTGATATGGCTGAGCACGCTAATATTCTCGTATCCAAAGCAAAGGTCTTTTATCGTAATGATATCCATCTTATTTTAGTGCATCCTTTAACGTTTGCAAATTTTGCTTCATAACCGAAACATATTCCAATCCTTTTGACTGTTCTTCATCCGTTAATCCTTCGAGCGGATTAAAGGTCGCAGTTTTGGCGCCCACCGCTTTTGCAATGGTTTCGGAAACTTTCGGGCTTACCAACTCTTCAAAGAATATGGTTTTTACCTTATGGTCCTTGGCAAATTTGATCACTTCACTCATGCGTGCCGGGTCAGGTTCCGAATCCGCGGTAAGGCCTTCAATGGCGACCTGATTCAGGCCATATGCTTTGCATAGGTAACCAAACGCCTGATGTGCCACGATGATATCTTTACTGGTAAACGAAGCAGAGGCAGTCTTATACTCCTGATCCAGTTCATCGAACTGCGCGGCATATTTCGCATAATTGCTCTCGTAGATATCTTTGTTTATCGTATCGGCCTGTACGAGTGCGTTTTTGATATTTTCCATTTCCTTTTTTGCATTTACGGGACTGAGCCAGACATGGGGGTCGTATTTTGTGGTTTCTTCGCCTTCCTCCGCGTGGCCGGCCATCAGGTCAAGTCCCTTGGAAGCTTCCACAACAACTAAATTCTTGTTTTGAAGCGAGCCTAAAACCTTTTCAATCCAGCTTTCCATGCTTGCCCCGTTGTAGACGAGCACATCCGCTTTTTCAAGATTGACAATATCCGTTGTTGCAGGTTCCCAATCGTGCGGTTCCGTCCCGGCAGGAACAAGGTTGGTTACGTCGATTTTGTCGCCGCCGACTTTTTTCGTAAAGTCGTACATGGCATAAAAACTGGTGTATACTTTCAACTTTTTTTCGGCTCCGGTCTGGCTTGCAGCTTTACTGGATGCCGGACTCGCGGGCGACTCCGATTTGGACTGTGTTTGCGCCGAACTGGAATTGCACGCGGTGAGCAGGCCAAGCGTCATGACGCAGGCAAGAATCAGCGATACGAATTTTTTCATTTTTTAAATCTCCCTAAGAATTTTTAGATGCAAATCATTTGCGTTTATACTATACCTGATTCTTGGATTTGTCAAGACCAAATGCAAATCATTTGCAAAATAATTCCAAGGGAAAGCAGCAAATAGCTCATATAGAAAAAGTAGCTTAAATGAAATGTTTAAGCTACTTTTTCTATATAGTTCTTGTTAATTTGGAATTAGATCCGCAATACTGGTTAGATAGTGTGAAAACGAAACATGCATTTACCATAGCCCCTGAGCTTAGGTAAAAAGCACCGGTTGTTTTTTAAATCCAAACGGCGCTTTCTGAAATACCGATTTATTCTTCAAAATGTTCTATTGTGACCGCAACAGTGTTTTTTCTATCTACTTAGAGGTTACCGCTTCATTAAATGGTGGTTTTGATTATAATAATACATCACCTTTGTGGACGAGCAGGGAAGGAGTAGATCCTTACGGCAATTTCCTTGCGGCGTTTGCTCTGTTTTGCGTCTCGTAATTCTCAGGATTTCTCGAATTTGGTAAAACAAGGGCGGAGATAAATGTGGTAAATGGAATGGTCAGCAGCATTCCGATGCTGCCTGCAAGGGACTGCAAAAACTCCACAATGATTTCCTCCTGGTTGAGCAGCTGCATCAGGGGGTAAGCCGAAGCAGTATAAATGATCACCATAACAAGACTGCTGCCGATATATGCAAGAATCAGCGTATTCATCATGGTGCCCATAATATCTTTTCCGATATTCAGACCTGACTTAATTAACGTATATCGAGATATTTTGTTTCTGCCGGATTTGATTTCCTCCAGAGAAGAGGATATGGACATGGCTACATCCATGGTGGCCCCTAATGCACCGATTGTTACCATTGCAAAAACAACGGCGCGCAGATTGATCGGATGATCTGTAAACATCTCAACTAATCTGGATGACTGATCGTTGTAGTAGCCGGTTAGCTTCATGGTATGTTCAAGAATCTCGTACACGCCTCCGGAAACAATCACTCCTCCGATGCATCCCAAAGCAGCCGCCAGACTCTTTTTGTTTATTCCGCCGGTCAGGGAAAATGTAACGCAGATCACATAAACACAGATCAGTATCGTGCAAAAATAGATATTATGCCCTGACATAATAAGCGGAATAAAGACGTAAAAGATTGATATACAGGTAAATATTAACGCAAATATGGTAGAAACTCCTTTTCGCCCCCCGAACACAAGGATCAGTATAATTAAAATAATAGATAAAATAATAATCTGATCAATTCGCTCATAATTTTCAAATGCCCATTCAAGGCCGTTGTTTGACGTGAGTTTCCCCAGAACGACCTTGTCGTTTTGGTTTACAGCAGGCGGCATGGTTTCATTCGATTTGTATGAGTACTGAGTAGCCTGTACTATTTGTCCGTCATTTTGACCGCTTGTAATTCTTGCGGTAAACTTAACAATATTTCTGGTTCCGTCTGTTGGATCAAGTGTTATACTGTTAACCTTCAGAACCTGGGCGAATACCTGGTCATCCATTTCCGATTCACGGCTTTGTACTATGAGATCAGATGTATGCGTAGCAGCTTTATTTCCACCATACAAGAATAAGATAGAAAGAACAATTACAATAAAATAAACCCATTTGTTCTGTTTTTGCATTCCAATCATCACCTTTTATGTAATTACTATGATTGAATAGTTACAATTATGTAATCAATAAAAGATCGATAATGATATTCGCAGTTAGCTTACTCTCTTAAGCAGATAATTTCTGGTCTTATACGAAATTAAAAATGCTATATGGACGACTCATAATGTTGCAGATATTTAAAACCGTTTTCGGATTACTTTAGAAAAATCGCAAGCAAATTACTGTAACGGTAACGACAGCAGCAGAAATTACTGTTTTCAGCCATAACCGGTTGGCGGTAAACGGGATACGCGCGAGCGCCAAGCTTATGACAGTGAAAATGATGCCTAACCACACCGGCAGCAGCATTTCAAAAACACCGGAACCGAGCATAAGCATGCAGAATAACAGGCTGATGAAAGCCCCCGGAAGAGCAACCCAAGCAGCAGACTTTAATGCTTTAATGAGAGAACCCTTGTTCATCACGCGTTTACCTCCGCAAGATATTCTGCTATGTAATTCAGCGCAGTCTCTGAACCCCAGAACTCGTTATGGCTTGTATTCTCAAGTGTTTTGAGTGTGCATCCGGATGGGAACGCCTGGGACAGCCGCACGGAACTATTATAGTTCACCATTTCATCACTCTTCGAGGCCAGAATAAGCGGGCTTACCGATACGTTTTTCGCAAACTGAATGGATTCCATCCGAAATGCGACAAGGAGGCGCAGGGGACCATGGAATATATCTGCAAATCCGTTGTAAAGATCATATCCGTCGGAATAAGGCGCCATGAGAATCAGGCCGGCGGCATTACGTTTGGAGGCAACATAATCAGCAACGCCCGTGCCGATGCTGTAACCGAAGACGATAATGCGGTTTGGATTCACGTCACTGCGCTGCGCAAGCGCGTCAAATGCGGCCAGACCAAAATCCTTCAGCGTCTCTTCAGACGGGTTTCCGTCGGTCTTCCCATAACCGGGATAGTCAAATATTACTATGTTGCATCCCGTGAATGTTCCCAGCTGACCGTTATCCAGAATTCTCAGCATACGTGTTGAGGCGTTTTCACCGTTGCCGCAAAAGTACAGCACCAGCGGGGCGGGATCTTCTGCGGTATGTAGCATCCAACCGGAAATATTGCCGTTTTTGGTTTTAACCGTCAGTTCTTCCGCTCCTGAGCGTGTTTTTAGTTCCGCGTACGACTCTTCGTCAAAATGCGGATAAAAGAGCTGTGTCGGCGCGAGAACGTAGACCGCTACGGACAGGAAGACGGCTGCATTCAGAAGCGCCAGAATAGCAGTGACTAATATTTTCTGTTTTCTATGCGCGCTTTTCAGCATCACAAAAATCAGCGTATCGAAAGCAGCCAAAGCGGCAGTTACAATCAGCATAGCAAACCCGATGCTCTTCGCAGTTCTTGAAAGTAAAAACCATACAATTACTGCTGTAACGCACATCGCAATACCGGAAAGCAGCGCGTTACTCATCTTTGTACCGTAATCGAGGCGGTCTTCTTTTACTTCACTTTTTTCTGATTCGGTAATGCTGTCAATCATCATTTTCTTTCCATTCCCTTTATTTCAAGATGTTAGCAAAACTAAATGATTCATGGTCTTATGCGGAGTTCGGATAGCTGTCTGAACTTCGCATTGTTATCATATCGTCAGTTAGCAATATTCTGACTTTCTGGACATCATTGATTTTTGTATGCTTTAGGCGTAATACCCATAAAACGTTTGAAAATTTCAGTATAATAACTGGCATTTGAAAATCCGACAGCTAAGGATGTTTCCGTTATATTTCTATTTGCGTCGAGTAAAATGGGCAGACTTTTTTCAATTCGATAATGAAGTAAATACTCAAATGGCGTTTCATGCATATATTGCTTAAAAAAATGGCTGCATTCACTTTTGGATACATTGGCAGATCGGGCAATGTCTTCCAACGATATCTTTGATGTATAATTTTCATGAATAAAGCTCAATATGGTTTTTATTTTATTCAGTTTTTTATTGGGAATATTTTGTTGCTGCAAAACACATTTTACATCTTCATAAAATAAACACCAAACCTTCATGAGCATAGAAATTATTTTCATTTCGTAACAGTCGCCTTTTTCCTGATAAACTGCATCAATTTTTTTTATTTCTGACAAAAGTTCCCCTTGCCAATCACTGTCATCATGAAAAAGAAATGAGGTTAATTCCGTATTTTCTAAAATTGTGTCAACATATTTTAAACGGAGGTTGTTGTTTTCCTTTCCAAGGATGGACGGATCGAAAGTCAGCACATGATACACGCAAGGTTGATTATCAATACTCCACCCCACGTGCAGAGCATTCGCATTTACGAATAAACAATCTCCTTCAGAAATCGTATATTCCTTTTCGTTTATTCGATATACCATTTTTCCTTTACAGACAAGAGCCATTTCAATCTCTTTATGCCAGTGGCAGCCAAAGCGCTTGTTGTCATACTCAAGGATACTTTCTTCTCCAATTTGAAAAGGAAAATCAACTGTACCGTGCTGCTTTAGTTCCATCTGATTTCTATCCGTATAAATATTTTTCCCCATATCACACACCTGCAACATCGTTATAATAAGATGCAATATCTATATATATTTAACTGCATGAATGCATTATACTTTTAAATAGTTAGATAATCAAGTAGTAGGGGTGTGTAAATATGCCGAAATCTGAATTCGAGAAGTGTATGGACGGCGACATTTTTAATTGTACCAATGCGGAACTGTTAAAAATTATCAATAAGGCACGGGAGTTAACCGCATTATACAATGCAACAGGGAATCGTGACACCCTCCGGCGTAATACTGCGAGGGTTCTGCTATGAGTACGATAGGTGTTATTTTTGATTTTAACGGAACACTGTTTAATGATTCAGACAAACAGGAAAAAGCGTGGAGAATGTTTGCAGAAGAAGAATTTCACCGGACTATCACAGACGAGGAATTTCTAGACTATATTCATGGACGAAATAATGATTTTATTATGGAATATTTATCCAAAGAACCTTTAACCGAAGTACAAATTAATTACTTTGTAGAGAAGAAAGAAAATAGATATCGTCAACTTTGCAAAGAAGATAGATTCCGTTTTCATTTAGCGAGCGGGGCTGTAAGATTGCTGAATGAATTAAAATCCAGACAAATTCCTCGAACGATAGCTACTGCTTCCAGGAAAACTAACGTAGATTTTTATATCAGCAGTTTCGACCTGAAAAAGTGGTTTGACATCAACAGCATCATCTATGATGATGGAACGATTGCAGGCAAACCAAATCCTGACTTTTATCTTCGAGCTTCGCAGGCTATTGCCGTACCGGTTCAAAACTGTATTGTAATTGAGGATGCCATATCCGGAATACAGTCAGCCCATAATGCAGGAATTGGGAAAGTGATTGCTATATGCCCGAACAGTAAACAGGCATTATTTGAACAAATGCCTGATGTTTATGACATAATTTCAAATTTTCATGAATTTGACCGACTCTTGTTAAGAAACTGACTTGATAAATTGTATAGCCTATTAACAAAATAATTTGAATATAGTAATTGAAAGGAGGAGTTAGTTCCTCTTTTCTACTTTTATTAAGGACACGGCATCTTAATTATATGCGATAATAAAAAATTCTTAAGAAATTCTATGGAATATCATTGATATATAGAAAATAACATCTTGATTTTTCTTTTTATTTATATTATGATTTTAAAGACAAATTTTTACAGTTTACTCAATGCGGGCTTTTCTCCATACAATAAAAAATGAGCCATCATAGACATACCTAAAGCATATCTATGATGGCCTTAATTTTTTCATATCTTTTTGTAAAATTTAATAATTTACTTATTTAAGGAAGGGGGGTACGTTTGTTGAGCGAAAAAGTAATACGAGCTTCACCCGGGTTTTAAGAATAAAAATTACTTAGGGTTTATCAAAAATCAGGGAGGAATAAATTCCTTTTGAATTTTGATAAAAACCTATCCCAATGCAGGTGAAATTTTTGCTCAGGATGTTACTTCGATGCTCCGGTGATTTCATCCATGCTGTAATCAGTTCTGCGGGAGTACTACAACCATAAGCCAGATTTTCACCGGCGTATTGATACGAGAGCTTAAATTGTTCGAAAACAGACGCGGGGGATTTTCCGTTTGGTCTTGTATGAGAAAAGAGGACAGAAGACTCCTTGGCGCGGATATCGGCTATACCATCAAGTGTAGCCGTCTTTTTCAACAAACTCAGATTTTTATTTGTGCGTTCCTTATTTACCAGAAGAAATACTTGATCGTTGAAATCTTCTACCGCCTTTTGAGAATCTGAACTTTTTGTTAATGTTGCGGTATTTGACGAGGGAGTTGATATTCCGGCTTCCCAACCCACTGCTGCAGCAGGAACGGTAGGCAAGACATTCATAAGTATCAGAACGAAGGATATAATCTGCCAAAATTTAATTTTCATGATGAGTTCTTCTTTCTTATAATTATATATAAAAGAAATAAAGTCCTGTTTATCCCATAAACAGAACTCATCATAAAAATGATGAGATACTTTCGGCAACCTGGCAATCATAGTCATTATGACGTTAGACCCAAAGCTTTGCGTCCCTGTTTTTCAACAGGTTTGCTAGTATCGGTTTATCTCTTATATATTATTTAGTGAAAAGATTTCCTAATTAATATAATACACAAGAAATCAGAATAATACAAGCCCCTTTTGAGATTTTTATACATTGGTGTATCTGTGGCCGCTATTATCGTCATGTTATAGAATTAATATAACCCGAGCCTTTCGAACCGGTTCCTAACTCCGGGGAGACTTCCTCTATTAATCGGGCTTGAACAATGAAACGATGAGTCCCTGTCAGATAAGGAGTACATGTAATCATAGTCAACGTAGCACTTTCGCCGTTAATATTATTCAATACATAGGTGTCAGTAGGAAGCACTGTGAAACTTTTAAATACTGAATAAGTGAATATGTTCTTATCGATCTTTAGAATAATCCTATCTCCTGCATTGAGTTTATTAAGATAACGAAACGATGTTGTGTTATGGCCGGCAATAGCACAATTGCCCTTTCCACCAATAGATGATGTCCCAGTAACATGCCCCACACCATAGTGTAATTGCTTTTCTGTACCTTCCAAAATATGTTGAGACAAATTCAGCTTTGGAATCTTGATGACACCGAGGTCAGCATATTGTGCAGGAGCCTCATCTGTTGCTTCATCACGCCCAGGCAAAATTGCAGGAACAGAAGTGGGCGATATGGATGATAAACCAGCTTCATGATCGCCGTTTGCCCAGACAATCGGCGGGGGGTCCGGAAGGGCAGAATCATTTTGTGGGGCACCACCAAATACAGTTGCCCATGGGTAGCGATACGCCTCCCAAATAAGAGTGACAGCGATCAGTATAATTCCTGCTAAAATCAAGATTCGAGAAAATCTATCTGATCTTTTATGTCTATTCCTCATTTTATTCTCTCCTGTGAATGTCATTGCTGATTTCTTATACTGATATCCGATTAAAAAGGATATAAAAATCAAATCAAAAGCTTTCGTATATGGATTTTGATGCGGATTTTTATCGATACTTTTATTGGAGATCAGTATTAATGATAACACAAGAATCATGGTTTGCAACTATATAAAATTTTATTTTGTGATTTTGCTTAATTGCTAGAAATATTAATTATAATAATAGTTATTGTTACTATTGTTAAATACGATACATTCTGCTAAAATATTATAAAAATAGATTTTTCTTTTTCTTCGAATTATTTTATCGGATTTTCACACTGAAAAAATTTACGAAAATCCCTAGGAGGACTTATTTTGAAAACAAAATTGAAAGCTTTGAACTCATTCCTTGCTGTAATCCTGGCTCTGGTAATCATCCCGTTTTCCACAGCCAATGCGCTTACTCCATCCGTGGAACCTTCCGACTCGTCGGTGAATGTGTCAGATCGGCTCACGGACTTTAATGCGACGCTGACGCAGGACGGTAATGTACTGGGAGATTCGGATAAAATAGACAGCGAAAAGGCGCTTTCCGTGGCAATCTCCTTCGGAGTACCGGTGCAGACCACCGTCCCGACTCCCCCACAGCCGGTTCAGCACGGTGATATGGCGCGGTTTGAAGTGAGCGACCAGTTCTCCATTTTGACAGGTGTGACAAATAAGCTTCTGTCATTCAACGGTACTGATGTTGGCCATATCAGCCTTGTCATGGGAACCGACGAGGGGGAAGAGGGGAAGGTGTTCGCGAACGTCGTATTTGATGGGGCTACCAGTGTTTTTGATGGCACCGATCTTACCCTCACTGGCGTCACCTGCCAGTTCACCGCGAATTTGAAATACGATAAAACCGGCGACGACGGCGAGGCAAAAGACGTAGACGTAGCGATTCTGAATAAAACATACACTGTGCATGTGCCGGACGCGCCGATTGTGTATACGGTGACGAAAGACGGCACTGCAGATCTTGCGAACAAGAAGATTAACTGGAAGGTGGACGTCACGGCAACAAAGGCGGGGAACTCTGTTGACCTGACCGGCTATCAGTTTGCGGACAATTTAAGCGGAGTAGGCACCTATGTGCCGGACAGCCTTGAAGTCGGCACCGCTTTCGTAAGCCCCGATGGAGGCGGCGACATTAGCTATACCTTCCCGGCAGGCTCCACAAGTCCGCAAACCGTTCATTTTTCCACCGCGATTCCCGACGGCAAGTATTATGTCAGCGGTAGCAAGTCGATTTCGAACACAGCCGTGCTGAGGAATACTGCGGACACGCAGGTGGCGACCGGTTCCAAAACTGTCGCCTTTACCCCGCCGACGTGGATCACTAAAACGGGCTCTACGAATGATACCACCTCCGGCAATTACAGTTCAACCGGACGTACGATCTCGTGGACGATTACCGCCAACCAGGTGGGGGCAGCCATGAATGGCGTCGTGATTACCGACGTACTGCCCAGCGGTCTGACTTGGCAGTCGGCAACATGGAGCGAGAAAGACAGCCTCGGCAGTTGGGTGCCTAAAGGTTTCATCACACCTGATGCTGGGCATTACAGCCTTGGCGACATTACAGGCGAAGTTCAATTGACTATTGTTACCACTGTCCCTGATGCTGCGAGCACAACGACGTCCACAACTTATACCAACAGCGCCAGCATCGCTTGGAAGGACGCCTCCGGCACCGAGCGCGGGCCTGTTTCAGCCACCGCACCGGGGGTTACGATTGGATACAACACCATCACCAAAACCGGTACCCCGCACCCGAAGGACCGCACGGTAACATGGATGGTCAACGTGGACGCAAGGGGGCAAAGCAGCCTTTATAACCTCAAGGTATACGACCTTCTGGTTTATGGAAGTAGCGGTTTCGATCTTTCAAAGATTGATGCTGATGCTTCATTGCCCGCCGGTTTCACCAAAGCGAATTTTTCAAATATCCGGTACAATGAGAAGTACAACGGCAACTTCAAAAACAATGGGCCGTCACCGGTTTTGGCTCCCACTGTGACTACTATTTACAAAGACGGCGTGGCGGTCGCCGATCTGCTGGTATTCAATGGCCTGTCATACACGCAAGTCAACAGTTTCAGCTTCGACACGCTCGTGCTGAATCCGGACATTTTCGCGGGAAACAGTACCAAAAAAATCTACAACACCACCATGCTGTTCAATGATGATACAAAGCTCGCAGAAGCGACCGCCGGCCCTGACTACAACAGCCATGTGCTTGCCAAAGACATGCTCCAGCGTGGGGCGGCGAATCTCCCCACCGCGCCGGATGCCAACAAGTACACTTCAACCCCGACCGACGGCTTTGATTATACGGATAAATCGGTGATTTTCCGTCTCAGGATCAACGCGGACGGGCTGAATCTGAGCGGCAGCACGTATGATGCTGCGGGGCGTACGCTGGGCGCCGCCACCGTAACCGACAAATTACCTGCCGGCTGGGAGTTTGTACCGTTTGCTCCCGGGGCGGACTACCTGATCTACTCGGCAAACGCAACCACGAACGGGAATTTGACCGCCACGGGTCTGCCGCTGACGTTGGATTCGTCTGTTATGAATGCGGTTTTTGACCGTACCTCCTCGCAGCAGACAGTGGCCTTTACGTTCAACGGCCTGAACCAGCCGTATGTCATTCTGGTAAAGGCGAAGCCAACTGACGCTACCATCGCGACTTACTTCGCCGGAAACGGCTCTTTCACGATAACGAACACCGCGAGTCTGAACGCGATTCACTGGACCCCGGGTGTTTCCACAACGCAGGATGTTAAGGTCACAAGCACGGTGTTTTCAAAGGGCTACGGCACTCCGAATAACGGTGCATTGCAGTGGACGGTGGATTACCAGCCCTATAATTTGTCCTATGCCGACACAAGGAAGATTCAGGACACTCTGCCGACCGGCCTTGACCTCCCGCTGGACAGTTCGGGTAACCTGTTGGTTTCCGGTAACATCGCGGTGAATGAAAGGACGCTGAAGCCGGACGGCACCTACCAACTCGGGACTTCCGTCCCGCTGACAGCGGGGCAGAATATTTTCTACGACAACGCCACGCGTACGCTGAGGTTCGTCATTCCAGACAATTCCAAGGCGTACGAACTGACCTACCTGACATATCTCACCGGCTCGCCAGGCTCGGTGTCCAATAGCGCGAAGCTGGTTTCCAGCACCACCACGGCGATTCCCGCCTTAAAATTCTATCTCATTACCGACGCGGACGCCAGCGCCACCCTGCTGCGCAGCGGTTATGTGGCCATCAAGAAAACAGACGGCACCGGAGCCGCCCTCGCCGACGCGGGATTTACGCTGTATGCCTCGGACGGAACCACCGTAATCCGCCAGGGAACCACCGCCCACGACGGCAGCCTCCTGCTGAAAATGATTCCGGACGGAACGTATTATCTGAAAGAGACGACGGCGCCTGCCGGGTATACACTGGAAGGCGTGACCCACACCGTGGTAGTAACAACAGTGGGTTCTGCCGTTACCACCAAAATTGACGGAAACGTGGTCACGAATACCCAGCCGCTAGGCATAAGGGATTTTTTCAGTGACACCGTGGGAGGCCTGACGATTCGCAAGACAGTTGCGGGAACTGCCAACGAAAACAGATCTTTCGATTTTACAGTAACATTTTGGAATGCGGATGACACGCCGAACAATGATGCCTATCAATACACGGATAAAGATGGCACTTTGATCGGAACCATTAGCAGCGGAGGTAATTTTTCGCTGAAAAACAATGAGTTCATCACCATCAACGGCCTGATTAAGGGATTGAAGTATACCGTGGCTGAAGATGACTATTCCAGTGAAGGGTATACTACTGTCAGTACTGGAGAAACCGGTAAGATTGTTGAGGATGCTATCCAAACGGTCGTATTCACAAACACCAAGAATAAGCCCGGCAGTCTGACTATCAGCAAAACAGTCATGGGTAATGCCAAAGAAGCCGGGAAGAAATTCGAGTTCACTGTAACCTTAAACGATACGGTTAATACCCATACTTACACCGGGGTAAACGGCGGGCCGAGTGGGAGCATTAAAGGAAGCAGCGCTATCAAGCTCGAGGACGGTCAGAGCGTCACCATTGCCGACCTGTTAGAAGGTACGACCTACACGGTAACCGAAAAGAATTATTCCGGTGATGGATATACTACTGTCAGTATTGGTGCGGTAGGACAAATCAGCACAAATGTTACGAAAACTGCGGCCTTTACCAACACTAGGAATATTAAATCCGGCGGCGGCGGAACCCCCGTTACTTCGTATGGTGTTACCATTACGAAAACCGACGAAGCCGGGAAACCACTGGCCGGAGCGGAATTTACGCTCTATAATTCAAAAGGCGAAGCGATAGCCAAAGCGTTCTCCAATAATCAGGGAGCAGCGGCTTTTGACAATTTGGCGGAGGGTGCGTACACAGCCCGTGAGACAAAGGCCCCGGAGGGTTATGAAATAAACACTGCGGTCCTGAATATTACAGTAAACGATACAACTACGAATGCATTCACCGTAGTTGATAAGGTAAAAAGCACTCTGACAGGTACCGTGCAAATCAAAAAGACAGATGAAAGCGGGCATGTTTTGGCTGGAGCGGTGTTTACGCTTTACGATGCAAAAGGTGCTGTTGTAAAAAATGTTACAACAGATGCCAACGGATTGGCTGTATTCAAAAACATTCCTCAAGGGGATTATTCCCTGTACGAAACTCATGTTCCGGAGGGATATGCCGCTGAAAGCAATGGCGGCGCTGCAATCGCCGTAAAATACGGGCAAACCACCGCATTGACAATACAAAACAAAAAGATTGTAGTAAATGATGGATTAATTCAGATTAAAAAATCCGATGTGGAAGGAAACGCACTTTCTGGTGCAGAGTTTACTTTGTATGATTCTCACGGGAAAGTCCTTCAGAAGTTAATTTCGGGTTTGGATGGCCTTGTATCCTTTACCGGCCTTAAGCCAGGTAACTACTCAGTTAAAGAAACCACTGCGCCAAAAGGATATAAACTTTTCAATGATCCATTGGAAATTACGCTAAAGACTGGTCAAACTGTATCTTATACGTTGCGTGACACTACAATTGACGAAGATGACACGGTAGTCTTGGGCTGGACTGATAGTGGCAACTTGCCTAAAACAGGGGGAATTCCTATAACGGCTATCATTCTAGCTTTTGGTATTTTATTAGTACTTGCTGGAATTTACATTCAGAGACATTACCGTAAACGCTATGAAAGTCCTACATCAACTAATAAAAAATGAGTAAATTAGTCATTATAAATGGAGCGTAGCTTAAATCTGTAGAGAGAGGGAACCGATGCAGACCGGTTCCCTCTCTCTATTTGTGACATTATTCAATTTTTGAATCAAGCAGGCCAGCTAAGTGTATTATTGTAGGATCACACACCACAACACTATTTATAAAATATTATATTTTATGGTGGGTTGCGACTATAGTGCAGGTATATTTAAAGTTTGCTCTTAGATTTGCAGCCTAACAAATTTACAAAAAATGATCAGGTGATGATATGAGTGATATAGCATTACAGATAGAGCGCCTGACTGGTGGGTCAGTAGCGGTCCTAGGTAATGTGATTTTCGACTCGGTAGTATATTCTGCTGGAAACATCAGCTACAATAATGTTACTGGGGATATAATTTTTAATGAGGCAGGAAGATATGTTCTGAATTGGTGGGTGGCGACACAATCTTCCACGTCTACAACTGGGATTGTTTTTGCACTTTCATCTTCTCAGGGGGACCTTTTGGAAGGCGACTCTCCTATTAAGACAGGAGAGGTAGTTGGAATAGGGATTATTGAAGTCATAGCTGCTCCGGTTACCGTTTCGCTGGTTAATGCCAGTACTGCTACTGTTTTCTATAATTCAGCTGTTCCATTGAAGGCTACTTTAGTTGTTGTGAAAGATGATATTTCCGGATTAGGCCCGACAGGACCAACCGGAGCAACTGGTCCCACTGGGCCAACAGGGGCCACCGGTCCGGCAGGGTCAACAGGAGCCGCCGGTTCAACCGGCTCAACAGGAGATACTGGTCCAACCGGACCAACCGGAGCAACTGGCCCCACTGGGCCAACAGGGGCCACCGGTCCGGCAGGGTCAACAGGAGCCGCCGGTTCAACCGGGTCAACAGGAGATACTGGTCCAACCGGACCAACCGGAGCAACTGGCCCGACAGGGTCAACAGGAGCCACCGGTCCGACAGGGTCAACAGGAGTCACCGGTCCGACCGGACCAACCGGAGCAACTGGCCCGACAGGGTCAACAGGGGCCACCGGTCCGACAGGGTCAACAGGAGCCACCGGTCCGACGGGGTCAACAGGAGCCGCCGGTTCAACCGGACCAACCGGAGCAACTGGCCCGACAGGGCCAACAGGAACCACCGGTCCGACAGGGTTAGCCGGGGATACCGGCTCAACAGGGCCAGCAGGAACTACTGGTTCGACAGGTCCAATGGGAGACACAGGCCCAACCGGAGCGACCGGAGCAACTGGCCCGACAGGGCCAACAGGAGCCACCGGCCCAACGGGACCAACCGGGGCTACAGGCCCAACTGGGTTAGGCACGACTGGTCCAACTGGCCCAACTGGCCCAACTGGCACACAGGGTGCAATTGGATCTCAGGGAGCAGTTGGTAATCAAGGTCCACAAGGAGCAGCCGGCCCTGCCGGTGCACAGGGAGCTGCTGGACCCCCGGGAATTCAGGGACCGGCAGGTGATCCGGGGCCTCAAGGTCCACAAGGAGCAGCCGGTCCTGCCGGTGCACAGGGAATAGCAGGTCCAGCAGGTGCTCAAGGTCCAGCAGGCGATCCGGGACCTCAAGGTGCACAAGGTATAGCAGGCCCAATTGGTCCAACCGGCCCTATCGGTGAAACTGGCGAGACTGGTCCGATCGGCCCTATTGGTGAAACCGGAGATACAGGTCCAATAGGGATGATAGGTGATATGGGACCTGTAGGCCCTACTGGATTGACTGGTGATACTGGTTCAACGGGGCCAACCGGTGATACCGGGCCTGCAGGACCGACAGGGGAAACTGGCTCTATGGGTCCAACGGGTTCGACAGGCTCAGTTGGGATACAAGGTCCAGTAGGCCCAACGGGTGCACAAGGACTTCAGGGTGCACAAGGAGTCGCGGGCCCGGCTGGTGCACAAGGAGTGGCCGGCCCTCCGGGAGCTCAAGGTCCAGCAGGTGATCCGGGGCCTCAAGGCCCACAAGGTGTAGCAGGGCCTGCCGGTGCGCAGGGAGCTGCAGGACCCGCAGGTACTCAAGGCCCTGCCGGTGATCCGGGGCCACAGGGCGCGCAAGGAGTTGTCGGCCCAGTGGGCTCAACGGGGCCAACAGGGCCGACAGGCGACACAGGACCAACGGGTGATACAGGCCCTGCTGGGGCAATAGGAACTGGCCTGGCGGATTCTGCGTTTGCAGCCAATACAGCAGGTGGGGTGGTACCTGTTATACTGGGGGGAACAAATATACCACTTCCCAGCAGCCAAGATTTTGGAGCAGATATCTCTATAAACGGAGCAAACGATACGATAACCGTTGCTTTAGCTGGCAGATACTATATCTCATATCAAATAAATCTCGCCGCTGCTCTTTTAGTCAGCAGCAGACTAATAATAAATGGAATAGCCAATACAGCCTCAACTATCGTTCCTGCATTAAGTTCAACATCGTTTAATAACAATGTAATTGTTACTTTAGGTGCTGGTGCAACAATCACACTGCAACTGTTTGGCCTGCTTGGGGCGGCCACATTAGTTGGAGGGGGTGCAGGAGCTGCATTAACAATCATAAGAATGAGCTGATTTTAGTCGGAGGCACCTTATTAATCACGATTTATGATTAATAAGGTGGCTTCTAAGAATTTGGACTGACCAAGCAAAAAAGGGCATAGAAGAGTGATAGAGCCCTGCTCAGGTATAAACTGAACAGGGCTCTTCAATGCGTGAGGGGGATATCTATTTATTAAGAACAGAATTGATAGATATCATAGCGATTTTTTTAAGATACATCTGATGGCTTAATCTGTAATTTGCATTAGCGGTAAAGAAGCAGCGGAGATATTTTAGAGAGTATAGAAAACATTTTCCTCTTTGACGAAGCAAAGTATATTTTGTGCCAGATCGCGTGCCAATGGACAAACATTCCGCCAAAGGAATCAGAAGTACTTGATCGGGCAAACGATTTTATTGCAATGGTCAATGCCATAGAGTTCCTATTCTTCTCTGGCTCACGTCTTTTCGGACGGAGTTTTAAAAGCAAAAATACGCACATATGATATGTTTGATTAGTTATTGCATTTAAATAGAATGTAATGGTAGGTATGGAGCTATATGAAATACGTTGATATTAAAAAGCTTTTTAAGAGTGAGGTTACAGGAAATATTATAATTTTAGCAGCTTCCATCGCATTGATCTATTCACTGACCTCAGTATACTTTTGCAGTCATTTCTTTTTTAATACAGAAATAAATGGAGTGAATGTCTCATTAAAATCACATAGCACTGCGAATCAGGTGATAAGAGACTATATTAAGGACTATGAACTGCAGTTAACAGAAAGAAATAGTGAAACAGAGGAAATATCAGGGCAGAATATAGATTTGCAATATAATCAAAAAATCGGGATTCCTGAAATTTATCATTTGCAAAGTTCGTTTAAATGGATTGGCTCGTTATTTAAGAGCCAAAAATATTATATCAGTGACTTATATTCTTATGATAAAGACCTTTTGAAAAATAAAATTGATGAACTAAATTGTTTGAATGGGACTATTACCGAACCTCAGAATGTACATTTTAAGTATTCAAACGGTTCCTATGAAGCGATTAAAGAAATATATGGAAATGTAATCATGAGGGATAAATTAAACGAAGCCATAAAAACGAGTATTGAGAAAGGTGAAACAAATTTAGAATTAGAGGTAAATCATTGTTACAAAAATCCAAAGTATACCTTAAACTCTTATAAAACTCATATCACAAAAAACTTGCTAGACAAGTATGTATCGGCAAGTATTGCTTATGAATTTGGCAGTAAAAATGAAATATTAGATGGAAATACAATCAATAAGTGGCTTGGTGTTGACGAAGATTTAGAAGTTGTAATAAACAAAATGGCAGTTACGAAATATGTAAATGAATTAAGCAAAAAATACGATTCGGTTGGAGTTGCAAGAAACTTTAAAACATCTACGGGGAAAACAATTGCGGTTAAAGGAGGTCTTTATGGGTGGAAAATAAATCAAGATGCTGAAACAGAAGCATTATTTGAAAATATAACACGTGGGGAGATAACGAAAAAAGAACCAATCTATGTTCAAAAGGCTTTATTCAGGGGAGAAAATGAAATAGGTAATACATATTTAGAAATTAATATAACAAAGCAACATGTATGGTTTTATATGGATGGAGAGCTGATAACAAATGGCTCTGTGGTGACCGGAAATCCCAATAGGGGGTGGTCCACTGTAACCGGAATTTATATGCTCAATTACAAACAGAAAGGTGCAACTTTAAGTGGCCAAGGTTACGAATCCAACGTAACTTATTGGATGCCTTTTTACGGAAATACAGGAATACATGACGCCAGTTGGAGATATTCTTTTGGAGGAGAGATATATAAAAGAAACGGAACTCATGGGTGCGTAAATGCCCCATTCTATCTGGCGAAAACAATTTTTGAAAATATAGAAATAGGAACCCCAATTATTTGCTATGAAGAATGATAATACAATTTCATGAATTAGCTGACCGCAAGAATAAATAATGAGACAACGTTCTTGGTATGTAAAATTCTCCTTTCTTACATCAGAAACGAGATATTATTATTCAATAAATATGATTATATCCATGTCTAATTGGTTCCACTTTTAGATTATTGAAAGAGCACATCAAAAATGATGATCCTTATTTAAAAGTAAGGAAATATTATAATGATATGTTTCTGAATATGGCTGATATATTCGAAAAAAAAATTAACCAATCAGACTATTCTTTAAGCATGGAGTCCATACTAAAAAAGAAAATGGCCTGAAATTTACAAATGAGCTGGGCATTCATTCAGCTTCAGGCATGGAAAATGTGTAGATATACATAATAATGAAGCTCCTATCGATCAAGTTCTATTGAAAAAGTATATTCTATAAAAAGGTATTGCATTTTGAAGTGATTCATGCTAAATTATATAAAACATATATTTATACGAAACATATATTAAAAGAAGGAGATCACAGCTATGAAGACCTGTACCATGCGAATGTGTTGCTATAAAAAACAGAATAATAGAATTATGCAGTGAGTTATACCTTCGTTTTACTCGTTTCTAATCAGAATACGAGAAATCCGGCAGGGTGAAACCTTAGCCGGTTTTTTTATACCATTTTTGATGTAACGTAGTAATATGTGAAAGTAAATTTAGCTATAAAACGAATCCGAGGAGTGAAATAAATGGATGCAATTGAAGAACGAATTGTACATATCATTGATCAAAATTTCGATAAGATTGTTGAGTTCGGGCGCGATGTCTTCAACCATGCCGAACTGGGTTATAAGGAATTTAGAACATCAAAGAAATTTGCTGATTTTTTAAAATCGCTAAACCTGGATGTACAGGAAAGTCTGGCAATTACCGGCAGTAAGGGATACTTAACAGGGAGCCGGCCCGGCCCCACGCTTGCGTTGATTGGGGAACTTGATGCCTTGCGGATTCCCAATCATCCGAATGTGAACCCGGAAACGGGAGCTGCGCACAGCTGCGGTCACCACGCACAGCTGGCCGGGGTAATCGGTGCTGCTCTTGCTTTAACTGACCCGCAGGTGGCAGCTTCTTTAGACGGCAACGTGATCTTCTTTGCAGTTCCGTCAGAGGAATACGGTGAAATTGAGTTTAAAAACCAACTTCAAAAAGATGGAAAAATTCGCTACGGCGGCGGGAAGAGCGAACTGATTCGTATTGGCGCATTTGATGACATTGATCTGAGCATTGTGCATCATTCTGATCAGCAAGGTATTCAGGTCGGAAGCGGCACTTCAAACGGTTTCATTTCTAAAGTGATTCGATATATCGGGCGTGAAGCACACGCCGCTGCGGCGCCTGAAAAGGGAATTAACGCGGTGAATGCCGCGTCGCTCGGCCTTTCCGGCATCGCCTATCAGCGTGAGACTTTCCGAGATGAGGATTCGGTCCGCGTGCATGCTATCATCACAAAGGGCGGTAATCTTGTAAATGTAATTCCGAATGAAGCAGTGCTGGAAAGTCTTGTCCGGGCAAAGAGCACGGAAGCCATCCTTGACGCCGGTAAAAAGACCGACCGTGCGCTGATTGCCGGGGCGGACGCAATCGGCGCAGGAATAGAGATTACAACAATGCCCGGTTATCTGCCCCGGCTGCCGGAACCGGCAAATCCACTGATTGTGCAGGCCGCACGGGAAGCTGCACCAAACAGAAAAGTGACGGAAGTGAATCCTGAATTTCATGGTGCCGGTTCAACCGATGTTGGGGATTTACAGCATATTATGCCCGTTCTGACCTTTAATACAGGCGGAGTAGACGGTGCGCTGCATTCCAACCGCTTTCATGTAACGGACGAAGAAGAAGCATATCTTATTACAGCTAAGATATTCGCTCTTTCCGCATATAAAATGCTGAAAAATGGGGCTTCCGCAGCGAATAAAATAATCGAGGAGTATCAGCCCAAGTACACGAAGGCGGAATACCTCGATTTTATGGAGAGTTTGATTCGGCTTGAGAGAAAGGAAATTTCCGATGAGTGATGCAAAAACAATAGAATATGGGCAGGCAGTGGAGCAGGTGCGCAAAGCATGCCGGCAGTTTGCAATGCTCTACTTTCACTTTGCCAAAGTATTGGTAGAAGAATTGGGCGAAGAGAAAGCGAAAGTGCTGATTCAAAAGGCTATCTTTGAACTTGCACTCGACCGTTCCGGGCAGTTGCGCGAAAAGGCGGAAAAATCCGGCATGGAGTTTTCCATGAAAACATTCCAGCAGATCACCGACTTGCCAATGATCGGATGGGTAAAAGAACTGGGAAAAAATCATTGCCCCTATGCGGAAACATGGGTGAAATACTTTGACGAATATCCGTGGTTTCAGGAACTTGCGCCATTGTATTGCGATGTGATTGACACAACGAACGCAGAAAATTTTACGCGCGGTTTATCCCATAAAATTACGAAGAATGTTTTAACCGGAGGAGAGACCTGTGAACGGGAATACTTTTCGAGCAAACAAGCTGCAGAAGGAGTGTTGACCTATGGAAAAAAAGACGAAGAAGCGTAAACGCAGGCAGCCGGTATGGGTTACAGCTTTACAGGCGGTCCTGGTACTTGCATTGCTGGCTGGTATGCAGATTGCCGTATCACAGGGTTATATCAACCGCATCTTTCTCGCCTCTCCTACCCAGATCGTGGATGAGTTTTTTTACATGCTGCGTGGCAACGAACTGTGGCCGAATATTTTTATTTCTTTGAAAGAGGTTATCGTAGGGTACTGTCTGTCCGCGTTATTTGGAATTGCAATCGGCGTTCTGTTTGTCACTTTCCCAAAGCTGGAGGCGGTAGTCAGTCCGTTCTTTTCTGCTGTGATGGCCGTCCCGAAAACCGCAATTATGCCGCTTCTGGTGGTATGGTTTGGAATTGGTTTTAACAGCAAGGTAGTTATGGTTCTGTTGTTCTGCATGTTCACCATTCTATTCAATACGGTATCCGGCGCGAAGCAGACACGGGAGGAACATCTCAAGGTGGCCCGTGTGTTTAAGGCAACGCGGTCACAGATTGTATTTAAGGTAATGCTTCCCTCCGCTCTGCCGAGCATTTTCACCGGACTAAGAGTTACGGCGGCAACCGCGATTACCGGTGTCATTTTCGCGGAAATGACGGCTTCAAAAGGAGGTGCCGGGTACTTACTGAATGAGGCTCAGGCCGTGCTGAATACACCAAGACTGTTCTTGGTCATCATCATCGTGACCATATTGTCCGTTTTGTTCGTAAGCATTGTAAATTTAGCAGAACATATTTTATGCCGACATTGGCGCAATGTATAAATCAGATAAATTATAAAATAAGGGGAACATATCATGAAAAAATATCCTGGCTCGAAAACTTATCAGTTCGTATCCTTAATTATTGTAATTGCTCTAACGGTCTCTTTGACAGCCTGCGCATCGCCGGAAGAAGCCGCCAAAGCGGCACAAACAGCAGCCAGCGCATCCTCCGCCGCTGCCGCAAGTACAAGTACAGACGCTACACAAGCTTCACCCGCTGATGCGCCGTGGAAGAATCGGGACAACAAGGAAGTTACCGTAAAGGCCGGTTTTGCAAAAGGGATGACTGGAATTGCCAATCAGTTTGCAATTGCAAAGGGCTGGTATAAGGAAGCGGGAATCAATCTGGATCTGCTCGATGTTGCCAATCCGGTTTCCGCTTTCGGCGCCGGAGAAGTAGACATTGCCGACGGTGACCCGGGAACTTATATTCCCGCAATCGCGAATAACGTACCCATTAAAATTGTAAGCAATATGTGGCGCAGCAAGGGAGCGTATTGGATTATTGCAAAGCCTGAAATTAAAACATGGGCAGATCTGAAGGGCAAAAAGTTCGGTACCGCATCGCCTACCGGCGGCATGAAGATGACCGCACTCGAAGTGCTTTCCAAGAACGGAATTGACGGCAGCAAAGACGTTGAACTGGTTGCCAACGGAACCTATCAAACTGCTTACGCGACGCTTACCTCCGGCAACGTAGACGCGACAATTATTCATCAGCCATTTGCGACAATCGCTCAAAAAGCGGGTTACACCGTACTGGGCAAGACATGGGAATACATGCCCAAGTACAACACCGGCGTGCTGGTTGCTACTCAGAAATTGATTGACGAACAGCCGGACACCGTAAAACGTCTTTTAGAAGTGTATTTTTATGCGAACAACTATGCAAAAAATCATTTGGATGAGTTCCTGCCCTGGGCCTCAAAATACCTCAGTGTTGATGAAGCTACTGCCCGGGAAGCAATTGAATCGGAAATTGTTCTGTGGGAAAATGACCCGATTGTGGACACCAGCCGCTTGCAGGTTACGGAAGATCTTTTGACGAAATACAACATGCAGAAGCAATCCTATTCAGTTGCCAACGTGGTAGACAACCAGTTTGCCGAACAGATTGCGAAAGAACTGAAACCCGGTAAATACGCGATCAGCTAATAAGAGGTTTTATCAGGAAAGGGTGAAAAGCAGTATGCCTGAAGTGAAATTCCGCAATATTTACAAAAATTACAGCAATCTGGAAGGCGACGAGACAGCCGCGCTTGAAAATATCAATTTAACAGTAAAAGACGGCGAATTTGTCTGTGTGCTTGGCCCCAGTGGCTGCGGAAAAAGTACGCTTCTGGAAATTGCAGCCGGGCTTCTTCCCCGATCCGGGGGCGAGATTTTGCTGGATGACAAGCCGCAATCCGGTACCAGCCGTGATATTGGTGTGGTTTTTCAGGATTCCTCGCTGTTTCCGTGGCGAAGCATCCGTAAAAATGTTGAATTCGGTTTGGAAGTTGCAGGTGCCGACCGGAATGAGCGCGCCCAAAAGGTACAAAAAGCAATTGAGATGGTGGGGCTGAATGGGTTCGAAAATAAATATCCCCATCAGCTTTCCGGCGGAATGCGCCAGCGCGCGGGCCTTGCCCGCACGCTGGTGAACGACCCCGATTTCATCCTGATGGACGAACCGTTCAGCGCGGTGGACCATCTGACGCGCCTTACCCTGCAGGATGAAATTGTCCGCATTTGGCTTCAGGAGAAAAAAACTATTCTTTTTATCACGCATGACGTAGCGGAAGCGGTATATCTGGCAACCCGTGTTGTATTGCTCAGCCCACGGCCGGGCCGCATCCGCAGGATTTTTGATGTTCCGGTTGAACACCCGCGTGACCGCAGAGATCCGGGACTGTTGGAGGTGGTTGAAAAAATCTACATCAGCCTGAACAATCCATACGATGAAGAAGAAAAGACCGAATACTTTATATAAAAATGATGAAACAATCTACGAAAAGGAGTTTTACTATGGCTTACCAACTAAATGAAGAGGAACAGAACCGGGCACGAAAGTCGCTTGCGGGCTTATCGGATGAAGAATATCTTTCACAGGATTTGGTGGAATTCAAAGCACGCTTTCGTGAACGTGTCCACCATACGCTGGAAATTCAGGTTTATTCTACCATTTACAGAAATAAACCGTTGAATCCAGCTCAGGCGAATCCCGCGAAGCATTTGGTCAATCTATGGGAAAAAAGAGGGCTTGGGAAAGAATTGCCGGAATACCTTTTTGCAAGCAAACTGATCGCTTTCGCTGACAGCGCGGCGGCCGGAGAATCAGTTGACCTTGCTCCCTATGCGCCGAAAAGTATTACGCCGGAAGACACGGAAAGCTTTTATACGATTTTAAAAGAACGCCGTTCCGTGCGGGAATATACGGAACAAAGAGTTCCCGACGAACTAATCGACAAAATACTGGAAGCGGGGCTGTGGGCGGCACATTCCTGCAACCTGCAATCGATCCGCTATCTTGTGGTACGTGAAGAAGTCGCTCCCGGCCTTTTCAAAGGCAGCGATATTCCCGGAGGTCCGGTGCATCTGGTTGTGCTTCAGGATAAGCGTGTGTACCGTGCCAATACCTTTATGCCGGAACGTAATCACTTGCTGGATGCGGGTGCCGCTGCTCAAAATATTGCTCTTGCCGCCCACGCAGTAGGCCTTGAAGGCGTTTGGCTGACCTTTGACGATACGATTATAAAACGTCTGCGCGATTATTTTCATGTGCCGGAAGAAATCAGCATCGTAACCTATGTAGATGTTGGATATGGAGATCAAACCCCGTACCCGCCTCTGCGCAATGAAGTAAAAGATGCCGTTATCGGCCGTACATAATATACATATCAAATATATTCATATTCAATAAAAGGATCGTGTAAAAATGAAAGTACTTATTACAGGCGGCAGTCAGGGAATTGGACTTGAAATTGCAAAGGAACTCCATGCTAAGGGACACGACCTTTTCTTGATTGCCAGAGATAAAGACAGGCTCAAAAAAGTATTGGATGATTATCAGGAACGTGCGGACGGTTTTGCCGCAGACTTATCTATACCTTCGCAAATTACTACAGTAATAAACGCTGCGTTAGAAAAAGGTTTTTCACCGGATGTGATAGTACTGAATGCCGCCACATTCGGGCCATCGGGTCATTCTGTAGTACAGCCGCCCGTGAATGAATTGAAAGACCTGCTGGACACAAATTTACTTGCAAATTATCAGCTGGTTCAGGGCTTTCTTCCTTCTGTTCAATCCGGATCTTACCCACGCATTATATTAATTGGTTCTACCGCGGCCATACGGCAGGACAGGGGTTCCCTGTATGGAATTTCGAAATGGGCATTGCGTTCATATGCATATAGTCTGCGGGATGAATTGAAAGCATTGGGGGTGGGGGTAACCCTGCTAAACCCAGGCGGAACCTTTACACAAAAGCGTGTTCCAGATGACGAAACACCGAATAACAGATTACTGGAAGCATCCGACATAGGTAAGCTGGTATCGGTTCTGCTCACACTTAGTCCGCAGGCAGTTGTAGAGGAAATCAATGTACGCCCCATGCTGGGGGATACCTACTGAATTGCAGGTTTGAGCCTTAACTCTTATATTTTAATCTGTTAGAGACATATACGAAAAGCCGGAGCTATGATAGCTCCGGCTTCATAACATCTTGATGGTTCAGATGATAGGCTGAAACAAAAACAGATAAAAGCTTCACTTCAATTTATAGCATCAATATATATCGGAAATAGGAGGGTTCCCCCTGCTGGGGCAGCCTTCTCACCACTACACAATTAGGAGCTGATGAAAATGCCGGAAAGACAATACGGAAAAGAATACGGCTTTTTGACAAGGGCGGTACATACCGGGAACGATGTAGATAAGGATACCGGAGCCATTAAGCGGCCGATCATCATGGCCAACAGTTATGAACTGCCGTATGATCCAACCGATCTGAACTGGAGCAGCGCAGGAAAGGCGCTTTATACCCGCAACGGCGGAATGAATCAGCAATACCTGCAGGAAAAGCTGGCTGCGCTGGAAGGGGCGCAGGACTGCGTTGTGCTTGCTTCCGGTGTAGCGGCGCTCTCCGGCGTATTCTTCGCTTTTTTAAAGTCGGGTGATCATGTAGTGTGCTCCAATGTCACTTACATTGCGGTTTACCGTCTGCTGACAGAACACCTAAAAAATAAATACGGAATTGAAGCCACACTGGTGGATACTTCCGATTTAGACGCGGTTCGTGCGGCGATTCGTCCCAATACAAAACTGATCCATGTTGAGACGCCGGGAAACCCCACACTCAACATCAGCGATATTCAGGAAATCTCAAGAATTGCCCATGAAGCGGGTGCGCTTTTTTCGGTGGATAATACCTTTGCCTCCCCATATCACCAGCGCCCCGCCGAGTTGGGGGCGGATCTGACGGTTGAAAGCCTGACAAAATATATCAACGGTCACGGCGACGCTATGGGAGGAGCCGTGCTTGGCTCCAAAACGCTGATTGATAGAATCCGCGCAGAATCCATGGTTAATCTCGGCGGCTGCATCAGCCCGTTCAACGCATGGCTGATTATGCGCGGCACGGTGACCCTGCCACTTCGCATGAGGCAGCACAGTGAAAATGCAATGAAAATCGCACGATTTTTGGAGAGCCTTCCCGCGGTCAGTTTTGTCGCTTATCCCGGACTGGAAAACAGCAGGTGCCATAAAGTAGCCAAAAAGCAAATGGAAAACGGTTTTTCGGGCATGATTTCTTTTGGACTGAACGCTGATTTTGACACCCATAACCGGTTTGTCAGCTATTTAAGGGTAATTACATCCGCTGTTTCGCTTGGTCACGATGAGAGCCTGATTGTATTTTTAGGGCCGGAAGACGAGCGCCAGTATCTTTACCCCAAGGAATTCCACAATGGCTTCTTCCGTTTCAGCGTTGGCATTGAAGATGCGGACGACATTATAAACGACATAAAACAGGCGCTTGAAAAGGTGTCTTTGATTTAAGAACTCGCTTAAGCTGTAAGTAACTGGTCTTATACGAAGTTGAGTAAGGTTTTTGAACCTCACATTATGATCAAAACTGGAACATAAAAGATGTACTTCTTGCTCACGTTTATTGGCTTTCTGAGTCAAGAGAAAATCCAATTAGCTCAATTCTTAGAATAATTACTCTAACATTGTTGCAACAGAAACAAAAGCTTGATATAATATTGTTAATGCACTAACGGATGGGGGACAGGCCATGAACAAAGAAGAACAGCTCATAATGGGTTTCAGGGACTTATACAACAAGATGGTTTTTCTTAATAAGTTTAAGATGGAAGACAGCCTTAAGGGTTATAAGTCTTCTGAAGTACATTGCATCGAATACATTGGAAGAAATGTAGATTCCAACGTGACAAAACTTGCGGAGTCCTTTTATATGACTAGGGGTGCCATAAGTAAAATAACTAAGAAGCTCATAAAAAGAGGCATTATCGAAAGCTACCAGAAGCCGGATAACAAAAAAGAAATCTATTTTAGGCTTACTGAGCAAGGGAAAGTAATTAACAAAGTCCATGAGGAACTGCACAAAGAATTTCGAGAGCGGGATAAAGCTGTATTTGAGCAGGTAACCGAGGAACAATTTGACAGTATGCTTAGCTTCATGGAAAAGTATAGCAGGCACTTGGATGCAGAAATGAAGAAGCAAGGTGTAGATATAATAAATCGAAATGATTTTGAATAAAGGGGTTGTATCAAAGCGCTGAAACATCAGCGTATGATACAACTCCATTTTATTGTTGACACGGAAACAATAAAATGATAAGATAGTTATGGTTTCCAAGGAAACATAACTATTCTTTTTGAGGTGAGAATTTTAAATGAACACACAAAGTATAGAACAAACCGTAAACAGATCAGACGTGCAAGGAGGAAAAGGATGAATATTATCGGAATTATCGCAAGTCCGCGGAAAGAAGGCAACACCGCGTGGATAGTAAACAAAATACTCGAAGGTGCGAAAGAAGAGGGTGCCGAAACTCAATCCTTCAATTTTAGCGATCTTGATATCAAACCGTGCCGGGGTTGTTGGGGCTGCCACAAGGGCGATCAGGGTTGTGTTATTAAAGACGACATGCAGAAAATTAATGACGCGATTGACCATGCCGATGCCATTGTTTTAGGCTTGCCGATTTACATGGGGCAGATGAGTGCCCAGGGGAAGATATTCACCGACAGGCTATTTGCGCGATTTTCTCCGCGATTCTCTCCGTTTTTCAAAGAAAATGCCGTGAAACAAAAGCTGATCCTTTCGTTTAATCAAGGTAATCCTGATGCCGGCCTGTTTAAGTCGTATATTGATTATACGAAACACATGTTTGAGGTGCTGGAATTTGATGTTAAAGAGGTTCCTGTCGTTACCGGCATGCGAAATGAACCGGCGCATGAAAGAAAAGATCTGCACACTGCCATGAAGGATATCGGTTCATCATTGATTTCGGAACGATTCCCGGAATAATAAGGAGGAAAGATGAAAATCATCGGAATTATCGCAAGTCCGCGGAAAGAAGGCAATACCACCTGGATAAAAAATACTTAAATGGCGGCAGCAATAGCAGCTATGCGTAAAGGTATATATGAACGGTTTTAGTTCAGTAATAGATTGGTATTTTCGCAGAGTATGAAAGTGAAAGCGGTTAAGCAAAACCGTCAAAAGACGGCGACGCAAAGCCATGGGTCTAATGTTAAAGAACGATGACCGCCGAATTGCAGCAAAGATGCCAGAACATGCGGGTTCTGGCATCTTTTTATAATCTGATTTAGCAGGTGACAAACGTTTTACCATTAATCACAGAGCATGTGAAGTGGTAACCTCTAAGTAGACAGAAAAAACACTGTTTACTTAGGCGTTAGCTAGGCAGTTAATGCAAAGTGGCTTGAACGAAGTTCGAGCCAGCGCCTTTAGACGCTGGCTCATAATTGCCCTTATAGGGCTTGTGTACACCACTCGTTTTATAGGTGGTTATGATACTTAATTTTTTTTATTTCTTTAATTTCCAAATCAAATCGTTCCATGTGAGTTCCTTGCGCAGCTCATCAATGTTTGTTTCTTTGCCAATGTGAATAAATTCAAGATCCATGATTTCGGCGAAGTCGCGCATCTCATCGGCTGTTAAAGCGTAGCTGATCACGGAATGATGCGCGCCGCCCACGTAAATCCACGCCTCGGCAGAGGTTTCAAGGCTCGGCAGGGGCTTCCATAAAACACCTGCAACCGGCAGCTTGGGCATATCGTGTTTTTGCTCCTGACAGATTACGTCGTTCACAATCATACGGAAGCGGTCCCCCATATCGATGATGGTGACCAGAATGGCGGGGCCTGCAGCAGCTTTAAAAGTTAAGCGGGCCGGATCCTCCCTGTCCCCAATACCGAGCGGCACAACCTTGATCTTTGGCTTCTCGCAGGCAACCGACGGACAGACCTCGAGCATATGTGCACCCATATTCATACCGCATTCCGGGTCGAAATTGTAGGTATAGTCCTCCATAAACGCCGTGCCGCCTTTTAGATCAGTGGTCATTAACTTCATGATTCTGCAAAGCGCGGCGGTTTTCCAATCGCCTTCGCCGGCAAAGCCATAGCCCTGGCGCATTAAATCCTGAGCCGCCAGCCCGGGCAGTTGGCGGAGCTGCTGTAAATCCTGAAAATTGGTGTGGAACGCGCCGAACTTTTCCGTTTCCATAAATTTTTTGATGGCGACTTCTTCACGCGCCTGATAGCGTACCGATTCAATGTTGTTGGTAGCCATTTCGTAATATTCCGTATATTCATTCATCTGTACGTCAATTTCTTGTTCGGTCACGGAATCCACCAGTTTAATGATGTCTTCCACGCCGTAATGATCCACCTGCCAGCCGAATTTAATATGTGCTTCTACTTTGTCACCTTCGGTAACGGCAACTTCACGCATATTATCGCTGATGCGCAGCACACGGAGCTTCCGGCTCTCGTAAGCGCCGACAGCGGCACGCATCCACCCGCCCATGCGGGCGCGCATCGTCCCGTCTTCCCAATAACCGGAAATAACTTTTTGCTGCAGCCTCATTCTTGCGACGATAAATCCATGTTCCCGATCACCGTGTGCAGATTGGTTCAGATTCATGAAATCCATGTCAATACTGTCCCACGGAATATCACGGTTAAACTGCGTGTTGATATGTAAAAGCGGTTTTTGTAATATACCGAATCCGCGTATCCACATTTTGGAGGGTGAAAACGTGTGCATCCATGTGATAATACCGGCACATTTCGGGTCGTTGTTTGCTTCCATAATGACCTTGTAAATCTCGTCTGAATTCCGCACGACCGGTTTAAAGACGACAGTACATGGAATAACGGGGTCGGCGTTAAAACCTTCCACCATCTTATTTGAATGCTGATCAACGGTTTTCAATACTTCCTCACCGTACAAATCCTGACTTCCCACAATAAACCAAAACTCATATTTTTTTAATGATGACATTGTAAATTCCTCCTTATCGTTTGTACGGAGCGCTCATTTGACGCCCCGTTATAGACAAATTTTCATAATTGCTGAATCTGTAAACATTTCCTCGAAGTTAGTGCCTCCTATGATGATACCCGTCGGCAAAGAAACCATCCCAAAAGTGTATCATAGCCAACATAAATGACATGTTTTCTAACATCCTTTTCCAATAAGAGCACGTAAAAGTTGTACGTACAACATTTACGATAATCATATTCCAAAGCGGTAGAAAAATCAAGTAATTTTATGCTTATTTTTTTAATTTCTTAAACTCATATTCCTGCATTTATCTAGACTGACATTTCACCCGGTTACGCCAACTGCTGTATGGCACGGCGTTCAGCGTAACATTTAGGCAAAACACCTCCGGTCCACAAACAATCGCTACCTTATTCCCATCCGCGCGTACCTGTGGGTTTTCACTGACCAGTTTTGCTCGCATATCAAACGAAATCGTAATCTTTCCGTGTTTCCGGCTCCGCTAATTATCGCGTAGTGGTTTACCGTTAAAAAGGAAACACTTTCGTCAGCGATTGCAATGTTGAAGTTTTAGGCATATTGTGGAATGCGCGTGCCACATTCGCCGGACAGCATGCCACACCACACCACTTTTACCGAGTCGGCTTCACATGGCTCAATCTTAAAGTTTTGCAGACAATAGCTTATGTATATTTTTCTCATCCGTTTCGGCTTGTCCCTTTCATAACAACTTCCTGATGATCCTATTCAAACCGATTCGGGATTCGATTTCATTTCTGGCTTTGTAGAATTATAATACGTGCGTATCACAATATCCTGCTGATAGCTGCCGAACTTTTGACCGAACAAAGTAAACCCACCCACGTTTTTGGCGTCGGCAGGAACTTCGAACCGCAGTGTCCATTTCTGGCGGTTCAATGGAATGTCATTTAGGGTAATTCCTGATTGGCGATTGCCATCAAGATAGACGCCGGTTGCATTAACACGGATTGTTTTTAACAGCCCGTACTGGTTTACCTCCCACCAAGACGGGGTCAGCACACCGCGACGTTTTCCGAAGTCACCCGGACTCGTCCATTGGCATATCTTATATCCATTCAGAATAAACGAAATATCGGAAGGACAATCATCATTAAAACCCGGAGCCTCAGAACAAAGCTCCATTGAGAGCTCGATCTCCTGAATCTTTTCATTGGGATTAAGAAAATTTGGGAACTGATATTCCACATATCCCTGTCCAAACCAGAGGATTTGTGCAGTGACACGCTCCGGATCCAGAAAACAGCGGAGATCATCGAAGTATCCGATAACATGATCTTCATTCGCCAAACCACAAGTCGGATGGATGTCGAAATCGGTATAGTGTCCCACAGGAATACAAATTTCGTGAAATTCACGTTCATCCGGCACTTTTACCGGCATATGCAAACGATATTCGAAATTGAGCAGCTTACACATTTTCTGGATGGAACCGTCTTTTTTTATCATTTGTGTTTTGATAATTCCCGCGGATTCCAGCTGTTTGATATGCTTTGTAACAATGGCACTGCTCATGCCGAGACTTTCTGCCATATCTTTGATATTGCAGTCGCCATCCGCAAGCTTTTTAATAATATTCAGCCGGGTTTCACTGGCAAGCGCATCAAAAAAAGGCAGATTTTCCACAGAGACTTCATACACCATTTGAAATCACCCAATTCATACGATTTGGGAGAGTGCTACGCGGGCAGCAGGCGTTAACCTTTTACGCTGCCCGCAGTAAGACCCTCTATAAAATATTTTTGAAAACAGAGGAACAACAGTAAAATCGGAAAGATGGAGAAGCAGGAGCCGGCAATCAGCAAATCATAGTTGTTACCGTATGGTGTTAACAGCGTGTTCAATCCGATGGGAAGGGTTAGCTTATTGGCGTCACGCAGTACAAGCAGCGGCCACAGGAAATTGTTCCAGCTGTTCATGCCTGTCAGAATCGCCATGGCGGCAAACGCAGGTTTCATCAACGGCATAATCAGACGCGAGAAGATTCCATACTCGGAAACTCCGTCCACACGGCCCGCATCCAGAATTTCTTTTGGTATTCCGCTCAAAAACTGCCTGAAAAAGAAAATGGCGGAGGTATTGGCGATAAACGGAAGAATGATGCCGGCGTATTTATTGGTCAAATGCATCGTAATGGTCTGCTGATACATCGGCAGCATTAAAATTTCAAAAGGCACCATCATAATGAGCAGCACGCAGGTAAAAAGCAGATTTTTATATTTGAATTCATACATCGCAAATCCATAGCCTACGCACGCGCTAATCAGAAGCGTAAGCACAGTCTGCACAATCGTCAGGAAAAAGCTGTTGCGGAACCACATAAAATAGCTGTTCTGTCCCAAAAAGAGTTCACGGTAATTTTTGAAGGACATTATGCTGAAATTCAGCTTCAGGTTTAGCCCATAGCGGATCAGTTCCTGACCGGGCTTGAACGACGCGAGAAAAATCGCGTACAGTGGAAGCATCAGCAAAACGGTAAGCACAAGGAAAAGCAAGAAAACAAGAGTCCTGTGAAAATAAAAACTTTGTTTTGTGCCCAAGGAGATTTTTCCGATGTCTTCCATTTACTTTTCCCCCTTTCCAAAAATGCCGGTCAGGCGAAGTTGCGTAATGTTAATGACCATGGCAATAACAAGGAGCACCAGACCGACGGCGGAAGCATAGCCCATCCGGTTCTGTTCCCAACCCTGGCGGTACAAGTAGCCAACAATAGTAAGACCGATGTTTTGCGGAGAATTATTCCCGTTCCATAGCATGTAGCTTTCCGTGAACATGGCAAGACCGGCATAAATGCTGATTGTCAGAACATAAATCGTTGTTGGACGCAGCATTGGCACAGTAATTTTGGTGAAAGTCTGCCAGGCAGAGGCACCGTCGATTTGGGCGGATTCATAAAGGTCGCTTGGAATGTTCTTTAACCCGGACAAGTAGTAAAGCGTGTTGACACCGGTCCAGCGCCAGCATGCAAGAAGCAGGAGCGTCATAAAACCGGTGGATTGTATTTTTAGCCATTTAATCGGCATCATTCCAAACATTCCGATTACCTGGTTCATCAGGGAACCCGTCATTTCACCGAATATCAGACGGAATATAGTGCCGGCAACCACGACGGACGTCAGCGCGGGAACGAACATTATGGATTTGAAAAAATTCCTGCCGACCATTACCTTACTGTCAATCAAACAGGCCAGAAGCATGGGCATTGGAATAAGGAGCACCAGTGTCAATACCATATACAAAACACTGTTTGCTACAGCTTTATAAAAAATCTTATCACGAAACATTTTCATGTAATTGTCTAATCCGATAAATTCAGTCTCGCCCGGTAAAACCGACTGAAAACTCATAATTGTAGTATTGATTAGAGGATAAACGAAAAAGATTAGAAATACAAGAATAAACGGAACAATAAATATGTAAGGAGCTGCTTTCTGGGAATAGATAAACTTTTTGACCTTGTTCATTTGTGCCACCCCATTTTAGATGAATTGAATAAACAAGTATCATTCCATTGAAGACTTCCAATGGAATGATACCACTATTCTTTCAGGAGATCAGCCTACTGTGTTTTCCAGCTGGGACTGCAGATCGCTCAGCGTTGAACCGATATCGGCTTCGTTTTCGAAGATCGTGTTCAGGGTCTGTGTATCCAGCACATTATAAATTGTAGGAGAAGCGCTGACTGACTTAATCATCTGAATCTCACTCTTGATTTCGTTCAAGGTGTCAAATGGGTTTGTTTTGAAATATTGGATGAACTTATTGTTTTTATCCTGTGTTAAGGTAGTATCCGTCCACAGCTTTGTATTGATTGGGTCAAACCCAAGGTCGTTCCAGATGTGGCGTTCGCCGTCTTCGGACAGTTTGGCGTAAGCAAGCCATTCGCTCGCAAGGGCGACGCTCTTTCCGGTCTTAATCACTGCGGTGCCTGTGCCGCCAAGGCCGACGGAGCGTGGCTGACCTGCTTTAAAGGTAGGAATAGGAGCAATTGCAAATTTGCCTTTCACGTCGGGCATATAGTCAACAAAACGGGACATAAACCATAGCGGCATAGCAAAGCTTGCGACTTCTTCCTTATTTATGTACCCTTTGCCTTCTTCTGTGTCAGGCTGTCCGCCGGGAATGGTTCCTATGATTTTCTTTTTCTGCATGTCCTGAAGTGTGGTAAGGGCAAGTTTCATTTCGGGTGTGTTTACGTTTACGGAACCATCGGCCTTCGTGTAATCACTGCCCTGCTGTGCAAGCATGGCGGAAAGAGTCCAGTTTGCACTGGTTTCCGCAACACCCATCAGCTTACCGGTCGCTTTCACTACCTTTTCACCGGCTGCGGCATAATCGTCCCAGGTTTTAATGGTTTTGTAGTCAACGCCTGCCTTTTCCAGCATCTCAGTGTTGTAAAACATAACGGTAGCGCCAACGTGGAAATCTATTCCGTAGAGCTTATTGTCTTTGCTGTACAGGGCAAGGCGGGACTCGACCAGATCATTCCGGTAAGGGGCCACCGCGCTGGTCAAATCCGCCAGCTGAGGCGTACCCTGCAAAAAGTTCGGAAATTTACCGACTTCAATGTCGCAGATATCCGGTGCGCCTTCGCCGTTTGCCTGAAGAGCGATTTGCAGCTTGTTGTGCATGTCATCATAGGGCAACACGGTGACTGTCAGGTTAATCGGCTTGTCGGAATGTGATTTGTTCCAACTGTCTATCATAGTCTGATAGAACTTTGCGTGGAGTTCCTGAAAAGTCCACATGGTCAGTTCCGTTGCGCCTGCAACTTTATTACCCGTGATTACTGTGGGTGCACTGCTTGCTGCTGTGGAATCCGCCGCTGTACTTGCTGCTGGTGTTTTGCTCTGATTCTCTGTTCCGTCGGAGCAGCCTGCAAATGCGGAAGCCAGCATTGTACATGCGAGAAGTAATGCTAAAATTCTTTTCTTCATGATAAATCCTCCCATAATTTATTTCAGTTTAATTGTGCACTAATCGGATTACATTCCAGGATGCTTTATGCAGCGTGGATGTAAGGATACCGCTGTCCATGGCGGACACGCCGCCGCAATGCGGTACAACAGAACTGTTCCCCAATGTATTGACCGCCTTCAGGTCCTCGCTTTCCATGACAATATGCTCCAGAAGATGATAGCCCTCAAAACTTTCCACATTGCATTCCAGTGTAAGCGTTTCGCTTACACTCCTGTTGACTGCAAAGATTGTGACTTCCTGTTTTTCTTCATTAAATACGGCGGCGGATTCTATCATCGGAACATCTGTATAATCTTTCGAGTCGTATTTTGGGGAGAAAATTACCGACTGCAGGGACACACCCCTTCCGTATTTCGAAGTGTGCAGATATGGATAAAAAATGGTTTGCCGCCATGCGCCGCCATTCGAATCCGTCATAATGGGTGCAATCACATTGACAAGCTGTGCCATGCATGCAATTTTGACGCGGTCAGCATGTTTGAGCAGTGTAATAAGCAGGCAGCCGACCATCAGTGCATCTTCGAATGTGTACACATCCTCAAGAAGCGAGGGAGCTTTTTGCCACGGGTGATTTTTCATGATATCGTTATCAAGCTGATTGGAATGAAACCAGACATTCCACTCGTCAAAACTCAAATTAATCGTTTTTGGGCTGCGTTTCTTTGCTTTCACATAATCGCATGTGGAAACGACAGTTTTAATAAAACGATCCATTTCAATGGATTTTGCAAGGTAATTTTCAGTATCGTTTTCCCGATTGTCAAAATACTGGTGAAGTGAAATATAGTCTACGGCGTCATATGTATGGCCTAATGTGGTTGCTTCCCATTCAGGAAATGTTGGCATTTCGGCGCTGGAACTTCCACAGGAAACCAATTCAATGTTGGGGTCAATAATTTTCATTGCTTTTGCGGTTTCTACGGCAAGGCGCCCGTATTCATCCGGAAGCTTATGGCCAATCTGCCAGGGGCCGTCCATCTCGTTTCCAAGACACCACGTTTTAATATTCAGCGGTTCCTCATACCCGTTCTTTATCCTAAGGTCACTGAATTTGCTGCCGGAAGTATGATTGCAGTATTCTAAAAGATTACATGCGTCCTGTATTCCCCGTGTACCCAGATTCACTGCCATCATCACGTTGGAATTCGCCTTTTGTGCCCATTTGTAAAATTCATTTAAACCAATTTCATTTGTCTCTAAACTCCGCCAGGCAAGCTCGAGCTGATGCGGTCTTTCACTGACAGGACCAACACTGTCCTCCCAGTTAAAGCGGGATACAAAATTACCGCCCGGATATCGGATAACAGGAACATCCAATTCTCGTACAAGCTCAAGCACATCCCGGCGAAATCCTGCCTCGTCAGCGCAGGGGTGATTGGGCTGATAAATACCTCCGTATACTGCACGTCCTAAATGTTCAATAAAGGATCCATATATTCTCGGGTCAATCTGACCAATTTGAAAATCTTTGTCTAAAACCATTTTAGCTTTTTGAAAACCCATTGCCGCATTGCATCTCCATTCTTATCTTGCTTAACTAAAAACTTAATCGGGCGATCCCTTTTTGCATGATTATCATATTACACTTTTTTATATTTGTCAATATGATATATAAATTTAATAATATTTAACATTTTTATGTGTAGTTTTTACAAAATGATTAATCGAGAGCTTCATTTACACATGATTAATTAATTAATTTGTTAATCAGTGGGGAACGGGGTAATGAATGTGTAAATTGATTAGCTTTTCGGACAAGCGTAAATTAACTAAAAAATTCACGCTAATTTCATCCATCTTAAAAGCCGTGAAAAAAATATATTTATTTTTATGGTGTGGATGAAAAATTTATGGAAAGATGATAAAATGCAGAAGAAAGATGGAGATGAACGCAATAAATCCTGATGTCAAAGAATGTTCAAAGCCTTAAATATTCCGCCTCAACTCTTCGTTGATTTCAATATATTTTTATTATCATGTTTATTTTTTTTGTTTGACAAAGATTTTTTGATGCGTTACCATATGTAGGAATAAGAATTTTTCGGATGAAGAAGGAAGATGTGATCGTGTATAAAATGATGATTGCAGATGATGAGCCAAAGATTAGAAACGGCTTGCGAAAAATGCTTGACTATAATAAGTTCGGTATCGAGGTGATTGGTGAAGCCGAGGATGGGGAAGTTGCGTTACGCGAGGTAGCTCAAAAACAGCCTGATATTCTTTTTTTGGATATTTGCATGCCTTTTATCAATGGGCTTGATTTGATTCACAAGCTAAAAGATCAAACGCAGGACTGCCTCATTATCATCATTACCGGATTCGATCAATTCGCCTATATGCAGGAAGCAATCAAGCTGCAGGTATTTGATTATCTTCTTAAGCCCGTCTCTAAATCCGACCTTACCGAAGCGGTTTGTCGTGTATGCGGAGAACTCAACAAACGAAGGAGCAAAGATCAATATTTCAAATGGGTCAATGAACGTTTGGACGAAAGCATTGACACAGTGCGTGAAAAGTTTTTTAAAAGCCTGCTGAAAACAGGTATGGATGATGACCAGATTGCAGGCGGATTGGGTTTTCTTAATTTAAGCTTTACCGGGCAAATTGGGATTGCGGCGCTTCGGGTGATGAAGCACTCCGGATTTGATACGGACTCCGACAGCAGCCTGGATAAGGGTTTAATGCTCTTCGGCATTAAAAATATGGTAGCAGAGCTTTTGGGTGCGTTCAGCTCTGTCTGCTTCTATGATGACGCGGGGAATATTGTGATAATCGGCAGTACGCCAAGCATGGCGGAATGGTCAAAATTCTGTGATAAAATCAACTCCTGTGTGGGGGAATACGTCACCAGCAGTGTCATTTGTGAATATGGTATGGCAAATTCCCTCACGGCTATAACCACCGAATACAAGAAGATTTCCGCCCGGTTGAAGGACAAATCCAGTTTAAAACCCATCACCGCTTCCATCCTGCAATACATACAAAGCAATTATTATGACAATGATTTTTCGTTAGAAAAGACAGCGGAAAAATTTAAAATTACCCCGCCGTATTTGAGCAAGCTGCTCAAGGCAGAGACAGGTATTTCTTTTGTCGATGTACTGACGAATATGAGAATTCAAAAAGCAATTACTATGATGAACACATCTTCCCTCAAAATTTATGAAATTTCGGAGCTGGTTGGGTACAGCAGCCAGTATTATTTCAGCCGTTCTTTCAAAAAGGTTACCGGCCTTTCGCCTGTGCAATATAAGGAGGGCAAAAGCCATTGAAAAAACGGAGGAAGATGATTCTCTTAATTTTTGTTGTGGTTCTCATTGCTGTGTCCGGTGTGGTTTTCGCAGTGGTCTCCTCTCGCACCCAAAATGACGGCTACCAATTTGTGATCGGTATGTCGCAGGCAAACCTGAACGAGCCGTGGCGTATTGCCATGAATGAGGAGATTTCTGAGGAATCGCTCAAATACAACAATATCAAGGTCGTATTCCGTGATGCAGGCGGCAGTACGGAAAAGCAGGCAAATGATATTAAAGAGCTGCAAAACAGTGGAATTGATCTGCTGATTGTTTCTATGGATGACTCCAAAAATCTGACTTCTGTGGTCAGCGGTGTGTATCAATCCATTCCCGTAATTGTTCTGGATCGGGCTGTGGAGGGTTATGACTATACCATGTACATAGGAAACGACAATCGCTCCATTGGGCGCCAAGTCGGCTCTTTGGTTTCTGATTTGATCGGACAGAAAAGCGGTAATATCATAGAGATTCAGGGTGCTCTGGACTCCGCCACCACAGTAGAGCGCAGCGAGGGATTTCGCGAAGTGCTGAAAGAGCATTCCAATATTAATCTGGAACGTACATTGATTTGCAACTGGAAGCTGGACGACGCGGCGGCAGATGTAAGCCAGGTGCTCCGTGAGCCCGGCAACAAGATTGACTTGATTTTTGCCGACAGTGATTTTATGGCGCTTGGTGCATATCAGGCCGCGCACTCCATCAATTTAAAGCCAATCATGATCGGCATTGACGGACTGAAGGGGAAAAATGGAGGTCTGAATCTTGTGAAATCGGGTGTTTTGCAGGGTACCTTCATTTGTTCCACAGGCGGCAGGGAAGCGGTGGATTACGCGGTAAAAATTCTAAATGGCGAAGGCGATATCCCGAAAAAGGTTATGTTGCGCAGTGATAAGGTAACCTCGAAAAATGTAGATGATTATTTAAATAGCAATCCCACTGTACCAATCAAGGACAAGGTTGTTCTTGGCTACGCCCAGCTTGCATCCGAAAGCAAGTGGCGCGACGCCAGTGCCGTTTCGATCAAGCAAGCTGCACAGAAAGCAGGTGTGGACTTGGTGTTTTTGGAATCGGGGGAAACACAGGAGGACCAGAAAGCTTTGATCCGGGAGTTGATTCGCCGCAAAGTGGACATTATCTCCTTCTCACCGGTTGTTCAGTTCGGGTGGGATGATGTGCTGACCGAGGCGAAGAAGGCCAACATCCCGGTCATAATCAGCGACCGCAACGTTGATTCGGATGAATCACTGTGGCGCTGCAATATCGGTTCTGATTTTACTGAGGAGGCGCGCCGCGTAGGCCGGCAGATTGTGCAGTACTGTAATGATAACGCCGCAAACAAGGCAGTTAATGTACTTCAAATCATGGGCACTAAGGATTCCAGTGCGGAACTAGGCCGTGACGCAGGCCTGCGTGAAATTCTCGGCAGCTATAAAAATATCACCTGCACCAATTCCGGTTTCTGTAATTTTACTTACTCCAGCGGGAAACAGGAAATGGAACGTTATTTAGAGCAATACGGTAATCGGTTTACCATCGTTTATGCTCAAAATGATGATATGGCCATCGGGGCAATTGATGCGATCCGTGAATACGGTTTGAGGCCCGGCAAAGATATCATCGTCTTCGGCACAGATGGAACGAAGCAGGCGCTTCTTGCTGTGAAACGTGGCGATATGTATAATACAGTGGAGTGCAACCCCCTCTTGGGGCCTCAATTAATGCTCGCAGCAAAAAAAATCATGAACGGTGAAACTGTGCCGCTTCGCATCATCAATTCAGAGAATCTTTTCAGCCGCAGTATTAGTTACTGGACGATTTTTAACCGCCAATATTAAAACACATTATACCGGCTTCATAAAACGGAGCCGGTTTTTGTTTCGTCGTGAATTGTATAAAAAAAACACTTTGCGTGCATTTATTCTGTAAAACGATGAAGCTATAATAAAAACAGATTTAGTTTTGAAAAGGAGTTTTGAGTATGCAATTGAAAAAGGTTTTCTCATTGTTTACCGCTGCAATTATGATCGGTACGGCGTTTACAGGCTGCGCCGGTACACCGGCATCGACAACCCCGGCAGCAAGTACGGGTTCCGTCGCAGATCAGGTTGCCAGTACAGCCGAGAGCACCGCTAATGCCGGCGGTAAGAAAATTGTTCTGGGGTTCGCACAGGTCGGCGCGGAAAGTGGCTGGCGCACCGCTGAAACAGCTTCGATCAAGGATATCCCAACCAAGTACCCGAACATAGAACTGAAATTCTCTGATGCACAGCAAAAACAGGAAAATCAGTTAAAAGCCGTTAGAACCTACATTCAACAGAAAGTCGACGTTATCGCAATTGACCCTGTTGTATCAACCGGTTGGGACACTGTTCTGAAAGAAGCACAGCAGGCCAAGATTCCGGTGATCATTGTTGACAGAAGTGTTGACGCCGACGCTTCCCTCTATTCAGCTTTCTTAGGCTCCGACATGGAGGAAGAAGGCAAAAAGGCCGCTCAGGTGGTCATCGACAAATTTGGAACAAACCCGTGCAACATCGTTGTTATTCAGGGCACCATGGGTTCCAGTGCACAGACCGGCCGCGACAAGGGATTTGACGAAACCATTGCTGGTCACGATAACATTAAGGTCATTAAGAAACAGAGCGGCGACTTTGTCCGTGCAAAAGGCAAGGAAGTTATGGAAGCTTTCTTAAAGTCTGACGGCGACAAGTTTAACTGCCTGGTATCTCAGAATGACGATATGGCAGTCGGCGCTGTTCAGGCAATTGATGAAGCAGGCAAAAAAGCCGGTTCGGACATCTTCATCGTATCCTACGACGGAATCAAAGATATGTTCCAGGTCATGGCGGACGGCAAGTCTAACGCCATCGTCGAGTGCAATCCGCTCCTTGGGCCGCAGCTCGCGGAACTTGCCATAGCAGTTACCAGCGGGGCTTCCTTTGAGAAGGTCACCAAATCCAATGAAAATGTATTCCTGCAAAATCAGGCTGCTGCCGAGCTCCCGAACAGAAAGTATTAATACTCAATAAACGGTATCATGATAATGTAAGAGCTTGAGTAATGGATACTCCGGCTCTTACATTGTTAAGGAGGAGACTACAATGGCTGAACATGAGCCCGTCCTTAGAATGCAGCACATCTACAAATCGTTTCCAGGAGTAAAAGCATTGAACGATGTGGATTTCGAGCTGGAAAAAGGCGAAATTCACTCATTAATGGGTGAGAATGGTGCAGGGAAATCCACCTTGATTAAAGTTTTGACCGGTGTTTATGAAGTGGACGAGGGCATCATCCTGTTAAATGGAAAAGAAGTTAAGATCTATTCCACCAGTGATGCCCAAAAGAGCGGTATCAGCACGGTTTATCAGGAAATCAACCTTTGCGCCAACTTAAGTGTGGCGGAAAATATCTATATTGGCCGCGAACCGAAAAAAGGCGGTTCGATTAACTGGAAAAAAATCAATGAGGATGCGCGGGAATTGCTCGATAAATTGGAAATCCGCATTGACGTGGAAAAAAAGCTTTCCGATTATTCCCTTGCCATTCAGCAGATGGTTGCCATTGCCCGTGCGGTTGATACCTCCCGCGGGATTCTAATTCTGGATGAACCTACTTCTAGTCTGGACACCAACGAGGTTAACCAACTTTTCAGCGTTATGCGAAAGCTGAAAGCGGACGGCATGTCCATTATTTTTATCTCCCATTTTTTGGAGCAGATTTATGAAATCTGTGACCGTGTTACCATCCTTCGAAACGGAAAACTGGTTGGTACTTATGAAGTTGAAGGTCTTTCCCGTATTGATCTGGTATCAAAGATGATTGGCAAAGATTTGGATGAACTGGAAAAGCTAAATGATATTAAGCAGAATTCCAACAAGGTAATCAGTAAAGAAAATCTGTTGGAAACTCATGGCTACGGAAAACGCGGCACCATCGAACCCTTTGACCTGAAGCTTCGCAAAGGTGAGGTGCTTGGTCTGGCTGGCTTGCTCGGTTCCGGAAGAACGGAAGTAGGCAGTTTGCTGTTCGGCATCCATAAAGCCGACCACGGAACAATAACAATCGGCAATAAAACCTATTCGTACATCTACCCGAAAAAGGCAATCGCGGAAAGCTTCGGCTTCTGTCCGGAAGACCGAAAGGCCGAGGGTGTTGCCGGCGAGCTGACCATTCGAGAAAATATTATTCTTGCGCTTCAATCCAGCAAAGGCATTCTTAAATATATCCCCATGAAAAAGCAGCAGGAAATCGCGCAGAAATATATTGACCTGTTGGCGATTAAAACACCGGGCATGGAGCAGCGCATTGATAACCTGAGCGGCGGCAATCAGCAAAAGGTTATTTTGGCTCGCTGGCTTGCTACCGACCCCCAGCTTTTAATTCTTGATGAACCAACCCGCGGAATCGACGTCGGGGCCAAAAGTGAGCTGCAAAAGCTGATTATCGAACTTTCCAACAGCGGCATGACCATCCTCTTCATCTCTTCCGAGTTAAAAGAGCTGGTAACCTGTTGCGACAGAATTATTGTACTGCGTGATCAAAAAATCATTGGGGAACTGAGCAGAGAAGAAATTTGTGAAGAGACCATTATGAAGACCATCGCGGAAGGAGTGCTGAATGTTGGGTGAGAACAAAATAAAAGCTTTGACTGATTTTATACATAGCAAAATGTTTTGGCCGATCATCGCCTTGGCGTTACTCCTTTTATTCAATGTATTCATGACACCCGGTTTCTTTAATGTACAGATAAAGGACGGCCATCTTTATGGCAGTTTGCTGGATATTTTAAACCATGCCACCCCGCTGATTTTGATTTCACTTGGCATGACTATTGTAATTGCCACACAGGGCATTGATATTTCAGTCGGTTCCATTATCGCCATCAGTGCCGCTGTCGCAGCCACGGTGATTGTGGATGGCGGCAGCGTTCTGGCCGCCGTTCTGGCCGGTATTGCCTCGGGTATTGTCTGCGGCTTCTGGAACGGATTACTGGTTTCCTACATTGGGATTCAGCCCATGGTCGGCACGCTGATTTTATACATCGTCGGCCGCGGCATTGCCCAGCTAATCACTTCGGGGCAGATTCTAACCTTTACCAGCCCTTCGTTTGTTTTTATCGGCACCGGATACTGGCTTGTGCCGGTTGCCTGTTATGTTGCGATTGCAATCATCGTAATCATACACCTGCTGATGCGTAAAACATCATTCGGTCTGTTTGTGGAATCCATCGGCGTGAACAGCACCTCCAGCCGTTACTCCGGAATTAATTCAAAAAGAGTAGTTTTTTTTACTTATGTAATTTCGGGGATTCTAGCCAGTATTGCCGGCATCCTGATTTGTTCCAACATTAAGAGCGCCGACGCCAACAATGCCGGGCTTTGGTTGGAGCTGGACGCCATTCTGGCTACGGTAATCGGCGGAACCTCCATGAACGGTGGACGCTTTTATTTAGGGAGCACCGTTGTTGGCGCCTTATTCATTCAAACACTGACCACAACAATTTACAGCCTCGGTGTTCCAACTCAGGTCACTTTGGTGGTAAAGGCAGTCATTGTGATTGTTGTCTGTCTGATTCAAACTCCGGCTTTCCGTAAAATGTTTGCGAAGAAAAATCCAGCCATCCAACTAAATTTGGTGACGGAACATAAATGGAAATTCAAATCGTTTTGAATTTAAGACATTATTTTAAGAGGGTGGTCAACTAATGAAGTGGCTGAGCAAATTTAAACCCAATCGTAACTATATTTCCATATATGCCACCATCGCTTTATTTTCAGTTTTATTTTTCTCAGGTTCTGCCCTATACACCGGATTTTTCTCGTGGCAGGTGATTTCAAACCTGTTTATTGACAATGCATTTCTGATCGTAATTGCCATTGGCGAGATGCTCGCAATTTTGACCGGTGGAATCGATTTGTCCGTGGGGGCGATGGTCGCATTCGTAAGTATGATCGCGGCCGACCTTCTAAAAAAAGGTGTCAACGCTTATTTAGTCATCGCAATTGTGCTGCTCGTCGGCGTTGTTTTTGGTACTGTTCAGGGACTGCTGATTGAACGGTTCAATCTCCATCCATGGATCGTCACCCTTGCCGGTATGTTTTTTGCAAGGGGTGCCAGCTATTTAATCAGCATTGATACCATTGCAATCGATAATCCGACCTTTGTAACAATTTCCAGCCTTCAGATCCCACTTGGAGGGGGTACTTACACTTCCATCAGTGTTATCGTTTGTCTGGTCGTTGTAGCTGCTGCAATTTATCTGCTGCAATACACCGGATTCGGGCGTACCATTTATGCCATTGGAGGAAACGGAAATTCAGCACTCCTGATGGGTCTGCCCGTGGGCCGTACGAAAATTCTTGTTTATACACTCAGCAGTTTTTGTTCCGCTTTGGGCGGACTTATCTTTACGATTTATACACTCTCAGGTTACGGCCTGCATTGCAACGGTACCGAGATGGATGCAATCGCAGCCTGTGTGGTCGGCGGAATTCTGCTCACCGGCGGTTCCGGTTACGCCATCGGCCCCATGTTCGGTGTGTTGGTGACAGGAATAATCCAAAACCTAATTATGTTTGACGGCACTTTAAATTCTTGGTGGACAAAAGTCGCAGTTGGCGGTCTGTTGTTTCTGTTTATCGCTTTGCAGCGTATCATTGTAGTTCGCGGCGAAAAGAAAAAGGTCATTGATGTCAAAGTCCCCGCCAAGCCGGCTTCCCACGCGGCTGTTTAACCGTTTACTTCTTTTTCACGATATTCTCCCTTTCATATTTTCTCCTGATTCATGGCGCCGGGTATCTCTCCCGGCGCCCCATTTTTTATTTAAATGGATTGAATTAGAATATTCGATTTGTTATTATGGTAATAAACGGAAACAAAAAAGTGAAAAGACGGTGGGCGGCTTGAAAAAAATAATGCGATTCTTTAGGGACAGCAGCATGCGCTCAAAGCTGATTTACTATTTTGTTTTTATTATTTTGCTGACCACAGTGCTGATCGCGTCGATCAGCGGGATGATGTACAGCAAAGAAATGATCAATGAGCAAAATTCCAATACCCGCCAGATGGTTTGCCAAATCAGCGATAACGTGGATTACTATATAACGGAGATGGAACATGTAATCGATTCGCTTGGGGATGACCCCCGCGTGATCGCATATCTATCTCAGAGCGCCCACGAGAATCTTACCGATTTGGAAGATTCCGCGTATAAAGCGGTCCTTTCCGCATCCAATATTCATCCGGAAATTGCGGGAATTATGGTAGTCAGCCCTTATGATATTTATGTGAGCAATGTAATGAACCGCATTTCCAGCGAACCGCTTATTCAGGAAAACTGGTATACCCAGGCAGAGGGAAACCCCGGCAAGGTGCAGCTTTTCAGTAAACCAATCGGACGTAATATTAATAATATTTTTCAATATTCCGCTGATGATGTGGTTTCTATTTCCAAGGCAGTGATCGATAGGACAACCGGCCAGTGCAAAGGTGTTATTTTAATCGACATGAAGCTGGACATCATCAAAAATATTATTGAAAGCATTCATCCCAGCAATATGGGATTCATTTATATTATCGATTCCAAGGATGAAATCGTCTATTCCCCTGTCAATATGACCGTTAATCGGATCAAAAACGAATGGTTCCGGACTACGCAGATGGGGTTACTGATTAAAAACATTGAGGGCAAACGCGAACTGCTCTTTCATGATAATTCAACGTACACGCAGTGGAAAACAGTGGGTGTCTTTCCGCTCGACGAGGCCCAGAAGGTCGTAACGCTCATTACATACGCTTCCTACGGAACCGCGCTTCTGATTATGATTTTCGCGATTGTGCTTGCCGTGCTTTTCGCCCGTTCAATTGCCAACCCCATCACCAAAATAAGACTTTTGATGAAAAGCGCGCAGGAGGGTAATTTTGACGTGCGTTTTCACAGAAAATATAATGACGAAATCGGACAGCTTGGTGAATCCTATAACACAATGATTGATCAAATTTCGGAGTTGATTAACATGGTGCAAACTCAGGAGAAGAGCAAACGTAAGGCTGAAATTGAAATTTTAGAGGCGCAGATTAAGCCTCATTTTCTATACAACACACTGGATACGATCCAATGGATGGCACAGGAGCACGATGCCCAGGGGGTAGTCGACCTCGTGGACAGTTTGACTAGTATGCTTCGAATTGGGCTGAGTAAAGGAAACGAGATTATAACTGTGCGCATGGAAATTAAACATGTAGAAAGTTACTTGATGATTCAAAAAACGCGCTACGAAGATAAGTTGAATTACACCATTCAGGTGGAGGAACAGCTGATGTCCTGCAGAATGATTAAACTGATTTTACAGCCATTGGTAGAGAATGCCATCTATCATGGTATCAAAGAAAAGCACGGTCAGGGTCAAATCCACATTATCGGTCAGTTGCAGGACGGGAAAATCCACTTTCAGGTCATTGATGACGGTATTGGTATGACACCTGAAAAACTGGAGGAAATTAATCAATTGTTAAAGGAAGACAGCTTGCAGCCCAACGAAGTCGGGTATGGTATTTTCAATGTAAATGCAAAAATCAAACTGAATTTCGGGAATGAATACGGTTTGAGTTTTCAAAGTGTCTACGGGCGGGGTACCACGGTGGACGTGTGGCATCCCATGCTTGATGATAACATGATTTTGTAGGAATCATCAAATTCGTGTGAACAGGTAGTGCATATCCTTCACGCGAATGTTTACAGGACAATGAAGCCACAGGAATTGCTTAATATGTATCGTGAGCAGTGTAAGCATGAGAGCTTAGATAAAACTATTCTAAAAAATCAAGAGCAGAATCAGAAAAAAAATAGGCTTTTAGAAAGCAGCAGCCTTATAAAGGTTGCTGCTTTCGTGTTTTTCTATCAAGATATTTCGATATTTATGTACATCAAATGCCTCGTACAAAAATCGTTTATCGACGCGTCATTAACAGATACTTCTGAACTATTTGTACTGCTTTTTAGCTATTCTGTATAAACAGTCAACGAGTTTCTTCCTCGTCGGTGAAAACACGTAATCAAATTCGCCTGCATATTCAACGACCTCGCCATTGAAGCCTTTTTTGAAGCGATATACACCGTAATTCGAATGGGTTTCATCGTAATAATGGGGGATGCCTTGAAAATCATAAAGGGAATCTCCGTTTTCAATGGACCATTGAATCATACGCCACTGCATTAAATAATTTGGCATAACATTTCGGGCGCTATTCGACGAGGCTCCATAGACATAACAGGTTTTTCCGGCATGTTGCGTGGCAATCGCTCCCGAAACAGGAATTCCTTGGTAGTAACAAAGATATAAACGGCAGTGAGCCCCGAGGCTATTCAGCATGGACAAAAAATATTCTTTTGAACGAATAGAAAAGCCGTCACGTTGGCCTGTTTCCTGCATTAGACGGTAAAAGTCATTAATTGCAAAATCAAAAATTTGGGTTTTATCATAGATTTTACATACAACCCCTTTCCGTTCAGCGAGGCGTATGTTATAGCGCCATTTTTTATGAAAGCGTTGGAACACTTCTTCTTCTGTTAGGCCCTTGATGTCTAGCACATAATTGCAACGGCATTGAACGGTGTCCTCCAGCGACTGCTGCTGATAAGTAAACCCTAGAACATTTAGAGCCTGGATAGAAGCCACATCTGATGAGAGAATATACGGATCGCATTTAAAAAGATAGGCATGATATTTTTTGGCTAATACTTTGATTCCCTCCAGAAGTTTCGAAAGAATCATTTCATCCTGAAAATCACAGAGAGGGCCTCTGGGCGAATATAGAAATGCAGTTCCTAAAACCGGTATCTTTTTAATTAAGACAAGCATTGCGGCAACGATTTCCTGTTGCTCATTTCGAATGATAAGCGCTTCGTGCTTCCAGTTTTCTTTTACAAAACACCATTGAAGCGACTGAGTAAAACCGCCCAGCACATGATTCTCAACAAAAGACTCATATTCTCTCTGTTGCTCGGACGAGGAAAAATCCAAAAATTCCACCAGATAACCTCCTAAATTTTAAGAACAATAATTTCGCTGTTAAGAGGTCTAAGAAGCGATAACAACAGATTGTTTGTTTAGTTCACGAAATCTCTCCTCGACCATTTCTTTTTGAAAATGCACGATCCCTTTGTTCTGATACGGATCGTTGAAATAATAATTGTCCTTGTCGTACCCGACTAGAACCAGGCAGTGCTCACCTGACGGCCAATAAACAGTTTCACCTGATTCCGTGTTTACCCAAGCGGCAGTTAGGTGAGTTTCTTTCATATTGATGCTTGCCCAAATTAAAACGGGAATGTCATGTTGAATATATTTCGTAATAAGCTCCGGTAAATCTGTTCCTGTTGTGTTGACAGCTGTTTGTCCGTTTTTTAACACACGGTTGAGGGAAGTAGCGATGACCGGAGCGTAACATCCATAGCTATGGACGCTGTACGGCGTACCGATAAAGGTTGCGTTGGGGTCGCCGCTGTATACATTATCATTCTTCTTTGTGATATCAGATGTATCTAAGTATTGTGTGATCATGGTATCAACTGAAATGGGATAGCCATAATATTGCAGCAACATCGTGGCGCCGACAACTTCACAGCCCGTTGGGTAGGCCGGAAATTGATTAATATAGGGAACTGTAATTAATTTTGGGGATTTATCGGTATGTAATAAACTGATGCTTTGAATACTGTCGTAATCCAAACGCACAAAAGCAACGCTTTTTAAACAAATGGAAATAGAGATTAAGACTAAAAAGCCGATAACGTATCTTCTTTTTTGTATATGGCACTGTGCTTTGATCTGTTGGCCATTTTTTCTAACGTCCATAATTAGTACCTTCCATATGATTTGATGCGGCTTAAAAAATAGAAATACAGCCGTCCTGTATAAAAATATACAAAACGGCTGTATCCGATTATCATCCGATATCCATCAAAGTTGCATCAAATCAATAAGACTATGAAAGCGTCTGTGGTTGATTCATATCCGCGTAAAAGGTGATAGAGTTGGTATAATAATTTTTGTTCTTGTATGATTGGTACTGCAGATAAAACGGTTGATTTTCATCTCTATATTTTCCCAGGACATAATCGTTCGTCGATATATCGATAGAGAAAAGGCCCCTGTTCAATCCTAAATAGTCCACCCAATTTTGAATCAGAGCATTTCCCCCAATGAATTTAACATTATTTTGCAATATGGAAAAGGAAAAGATGGTGTGCGTTTGGTCATCCATTATCAGTTCTATGGAACAACCATCATAAATCATGTTAACCTTCCATATGATCACATACGTTGACGGTTTGCTTATATCAACAAAGGTTTGTAAGCTATAAGATAAATTCTCTACATTAGTACTTGAATCTGGTATAAGAAAAATGCCGATTTTTTGCAGCTTTTTAAGCTCTTCTTTACAGACTGATTGAATTTGGTTTTCGTTGATGGACGTGTTTTCCGGCTTTCTCTGTTCTGTCATCATTACCGATTCGCTCTTCATTCCAAAGCGGATCATCATTTGAATCTTTTCAGCCGAACTCAATTGCTTCTGTGTCAAACTTGAAGATGTTTCCATCTTCTCGAAATTTACTTGATTCATTTTGGTCTGATCCTGCATGTTTGAAAGGTAGGGTGGCAGCAAAACAAAACCCGCCAGAATAAGCAAAAGAACCAAGTGGAGAGAAACCGTTTTGAATTGTTTCATGACTTCCACTCCTTTAAATAGATAGATACCGTGGTTCCTTTACCCAGCTCACTTTCAAACCGCAGTTCACCTTTATGAAGATTTATGATATCAGAACAAATGGCAAGACCCAAACCTGCACCGCCCCTGGCTCTCGAACGTGATTTATCTACCATGTAAAACGCTTCTGTAATTTTGGAAAGATCTTCTTTGGGTATTCCTCTCCCGCTATCCTGTATACGGATACAATACCCTTCAACCGTTTTTTCACCGGTAAGAATGATATGCCCCCCGTTATCCATTGCCTTTATGGCATTGTCAATTAAATTGATACATACCGTTTTAATCAAATCAGGTTCCACAAAAATGATTGCATCATCAACCGACAGGATTAAATCCAACTGTTTCTCTTCCAGAAGCGGCTGCACAACTCCCTGTACCGATTCCAGCAAATCAGCAGAATGTATCCGCCTCTTAGTGAACTCCTGCTTTTTCAGTACGATCATGTCCAGCAATTTTAAAGACAGCGCTTCCATGCGCTTTCCCTCTTCAAAAATATAATTGGCAGCCATGAAATTCTGTTCATCGGTCAGCTTTTTCAACCGGAGCATGTCCGCGTAACCTATCATAGAGGTCAAGGGCGTTTTTAATTCGTGGGCGAAACTACCGACGAAATCTTCCTGCCGCTCTTTGGCTTCCTTTAGCTCGGTGATGTTTTGCTCGAGTTTATCCGCCATCAGGTTGAAATCTTCGGACAGCATTCCGATTTCATCTTTGCTGCGGATTTTAAGCCGTTCATGAAAGTCACCGTTTGCCACTAACTTGACGGCGTGCGAGAGCTTTTTGATCGGGTTCGTCAGCCACATGAGAATAATAAAAATCAATACACCGTTTATGAGGATAAGACCGAGGATGAGTTTTTGATAGATTGTGTACTGTTCGGACTTGGCCTGATATATCGAAGAAATATCATGAATATTTCTAAGATAGAGCCGCTGCCTGCCCACATCCATAGCACTTGCAGTTACAATAGCTTGTTTTCCGTTGAGCTTTGTAATTTCATACCCCCGAACCCCGCCGGAGAGAGTCTTCAGAATGGCGTTGTCAAGTGTATCATTGAAATTGGTATAGAGGTTTTTAAAGCCTGCATCATCAATGCTGATTGGCAGTATACCAGACGCTGTACTAATCTTCATCGACTGTGCCAGATTTTTCAGTGTATCTTCGGACAAATCTCCGTAATGAGGGGTATTGGCAATCGCCATTTCAAAGGATGTCCTCAGCATATCGTTTTCTTTATAGGCCGCGTTTATTTCGCGTTCCAATGAAGTATTAAACAAGACGCTTATAAGAAAATAGCTTCCTAAACTGAAAGTAATCATTGTTACCGTGATCGTACTGTAAAAGATTCGCCAGAAGAACTTCACCTATTCCACCTCCAGCCGGTAACCGATTTTATAAACCGCCGTGATTCTATCCTCCCAGCCTAATTTTTTGCGCAAACGCTGCACATGCAGATCAACGGTACGGCTGTCTCCCATGTAGCTTTCGTCCCAAACGTTTTTATAAATCTGATCCCGAAACAGGGCGATATTCTTGTTCTGAATGAACAGTAATAGCAGCTGATACTCCTTGACAGTTAGATTAATAATTTTTCCGTCTTTTCTTACGATACGGGAAAGCGTGTCAATACTCACATCGTAAAGTTCAATATATTGATCGTTTTTGTGGTAACGGCGCAGCACGGTTTCCACCCTGGCCAGCAGTTCCACAATTTCAAAAGGTTTTGTTAGATAATCGTCGGCACCGAGTTTCAAGCCCTTTACTTTATCGATTACATCGGATTTTGCGGTGACAACGATAACGGGAATGTTCAAAGGCCGAATATATTCCATCAATTCATAGCCGTTGACTTTCGGCAGCATGATATCAAGTAATATCAAATCAAATGTTTCATTTTCTAATCTGTCCGCTGCCTGCAGCCCGTCATAGGCACAAGTGCAGCGATAACCGGCGTCTGTCAGATTAATTTTAATCAAATCAGAGATCTTTTTTTCATCCTCCACAATTAAAATCGAGTTCATATAACATCCTCATTTATGTTGTATTATTTTATCATTTTACACATTAGTGGCATCATTTTTGCATCTTAAAGAAGCTATTAATAAAATAACAACTATTTAATTACATTTTAACTTAGAATCGCCGAAGTATACGCGTACTTGACAATGAATCTATTAGTTTCAACACACTAAGTCGAAAAAGTGAAAATAATGTGAGTGATAGTTCGCCAGGTTTTGCGAATTCTTCTTGAAGTGTGGTACTCATCTTTTCCGTTAAGCAGCATTCTCTGCTGGATCCGCTCCTGAACCAAAATGGGACAATTCTCATATCCTGTACTATCATCCGATCTTTTTGTTGATTATTTGATCAAAACAGGGCTGTTCGGCAATTAAAAAGAAAAAGCAGAATAGCTTTTGTAATATAAAATAAAGATGATTCACATATTTAATAATAATTTAATTTATGCTTCGAGAAGGAGGCATTCATTTGGATAATCAATTCTGCGGCCTTACCGGCCGTATTGTCATACCGACAGAACGTTTATATAACGAAGCGAGACAGGACTATAACCGTGCCATTCAGCAATATCCTCAAATAATTGATTACTGCAGGGATAAATGGGATGTCGTTAATGCCGTGATATGGTCGAGAAAGTTCCATGTGCCACTAAGAATCCGCAATGGCGGCCACAATTATGAAGGCTACTCGAACGGCAACTGTACCTTAGTAATTGATGTAAGTGAAATGACTCGTATTGACATCGAAAAAAGTGGAAACCTGTTATATGTTCAGGGCGGCGTAACCAATAGGTTGGTATATGAATTTCTGTCTTCAAAAGGATATCCTTTTCCCGGGGGCACTTGTCCGACTGTCGGAGTGGGCGGATACGCTGTGGGTGGGGGATGGGGACTTTCATGCCGTTACTTAGGACTCGGATGTGACAGCCTCGAGGAGATTGAGCTTGTAAACTACGAGGGTGACATCATTAAAGCAAGTCGTAACTGTAACGAGGACCTCTTCTGGGCATGCCGAGGCGCGGGAGGAGGAAATTTCGGCGTTGTCGTATCTATGAAATTCAGGCTTCCGCCGAAGATAGACAAAGTTACCCTAATCGAAATTGACTACCTCAATGTGACTCCAAAAGAGCAGGAGGAATTCCTCGAGATTTGGCAAAAATGGCTGAGAGACGCCGATCCCAGAATCACGATGATTTCAAGAATCTACAACTCCGCCAATGACGGCCTAGCGATGCTTGCAAGGGGTATTTTTTACGGCGGACCGGACGAGGCGAAGCAAATTGTAAAACCTTTCCTTAAGATCGCTGGAGCGGAGTACAGCCTCGACTATATGACGTTTCTTGAAGCGGTTACAATAATTGGGAGCAATTATCCACCCTTTGAAAAATTCCAGTCTGCTAGTCGTTTTGCTCTGAAAAATTTCAGTGAATATGAGATTTCAGAACTTGTCAGGCTAATTCGCAAACGTCCGGTGGGCTCTGTCTTTGCTGGCTTATCCATGTATGCACTGGGTGGCAAAGTTCGTGAAGTCGGAACGAATGAGACGGCCTTCTTTTATCGGAACGCGCACTTTATCATATGGCTGGAAACTATTTGGGAGGAGAACAGATTTGCGGAGGAAAACACAAGCTGGATAAATGACCGATTTCCAACCCTTGCGTCCGAAACGACAGGCTCCTATATTAATTTTCCATATAATGATCTACCCTGTTATTTGGAAGAGTATTATGGCTCGCATGTAGGCAGGCTGGAGAGGATCAAAGAAAAGTACGACCCGTTTAATATTTTCACATTCCCACAGGGTATCCGAAGAGGGTTCCAGTTGCCGGCACCAACTATCGCTGAAAATAATAAGGGTGAAGCGTCAGTAAAACGATCGGACGATACTATTTATCGCAGATTTAGGTATGTCAGAAACCATATCGATCAGAATCGTTCGTTACTATCATCCGCCGACAATTCAGGCTAACAAGCCATCGTCGGTTCCATATAAACTTTTCGCAATAACCATGCCTTCACGAAGACGAAGTATTGAGATATACTCGTATGTTTGCCTCCACAGTCAATTACCCAATTCTGGTCTTATACGAAGTTCAGATGACTATGTTTACTTCTTGTTATGCTCCAGACTGTGTGAAAACGTACGCTTCAAAATTAATTTAGGGACTTGGT
>CAUQPM010000012.1:0-103033 GCA_963520015.1 uncultured Oscillospiraceae bacterium | reverse complement strand
AGCTCTCTTGGCTGCTTAATTAAAATATTTGTCTAACTTTTTGGGGTCAATTCAATTGAATGGCGGCGCTTTTTAGTTTATTTACTCGATAATACTTATGTTATTCAAGCCTACTGAACTTGAAAGACGCTGCATCTGCATTTTCAGGATTGCGTTTGTGCCTGCCTTAAAGACAACCGATTTAAATTTCAGCTCTTTATAAAGTTCCAAACACCCTTTAAGCATTTGCTGCATTTCGACAGGTGATACTGAAAGTCCCGTACAGTCTAAAATCAGTTTAAATTCAGGAGGGTTAATCCCCGACACAGCCTTATTAAAATCAATCAGATAGGCTTGCGCATTACTTGGAGTAAACAACCCTTCAACAATTATATCAAGGGTTTGATTACCGGTTGTAATTTTGTAGTCTCCCATTCTTTTACACTCCTATTACCGAATTTTTGTTACTTGTGAGATTATATCATAATATTTCAAAGTTTAACAAGCGTAAATGAATAATCTTACAAAGTCGGTTTGGATAAGATTAAAAACACTTTATTGATGGCTTTTATTCCTCTATTGTTAATCCTGTTCTTGTCCTTTTGCGTGCGGTTGCCCGCCTGTAAAGGGCTGTTTATTTTGCTCTGCTGACCAGCAGGTGAGACAGCTGATCTAGAATAAAAGGAAGTGCAATTTCATATATGTAACGTATTAGAAGTTAAGGGGGATTTGTATGGCACCGACAAATAATAATGTGATTTATAGAGGATACACCGACTCTGCTCCATACCCTCCCATCAAGGTCCTAGCTCCCAATAAGCAATATGCTGATCTTTTGATGGATGATTTTGCCGGGCCAAAGGGTGAATTCAGCGCTATGAGCTTGTATTTTTATCAGCATTACGTTGCAAGCGAGGAATCGGGTGATTACGGTGTAATGGTAATGCGAATTGCCATTGCAGAAATGAATCACTTGAACATTTTGTCCTCGGTCATCCGCCAGTTGGGCGGGAATCCGGTATTTCGCGGTGGCTCGGATTCGGGCGGGAAATATTGGACTTCCCGGAACATTGTGTACAGTCATGACCTTTGCAAAAGTCTTCAGGTGGCGTTAGAAGGAGAGACAGGTGCCATAGAGAGCTATGAAAAACACATTAAGCTGATAGATGACCGGTATATAAAGAATATTCTGGAACGTATCATCTTGGATGAAAAACTTCATAAAAACTACATTATGCAAACGATGGCAGTATATTGCAAATAGCGGTTTCCTTTATTAAAGTCAATTACAGTTCAAAACCTTCGGCGCGCGCACACGCTTTTAAGGCGAATTTTGTTTTCAAACTGAAAACAAAATTGGTTTTAATCAGTTTGAATTCCACTGATAGCGGGGTCTTTTCTATGCATATTCGCGGCTCTTACCTTTATGGGTTTGGGCCGCTTATTTAATAAAACATATTGTTATGGATAAACTACTACACGAAAGAAGATGAATTTATGGACAAAAACAAACAACAAAATAACGATAACGGCTTGGACGCGGTTGAGCCAAAATCTATACTTTTACCGCCCACACAGCCATTACCTAAAAAAACAGATAAAAAAAGCACGAACGCTGTTCAGAATGGAAGTACAAAAGACAGCGACCCGACGATGTGATTGATTGCCGCCCATAATGGACGGCATTTTTAATGACTAAAACGTTCATGCCGTGATTTCCGCTGTCGGGATAATACAATAAAAATAGCCCGCAGGGTTCGTGTCCTGCGAGCTAAACTTATACTCTATCTTAATTAAATATCACGCTGCTTCCTGTTTTCTTCGTATTACTTTATTTTGCAGCGTATTTTAAATCGCACACCAAGTTTTTCTTTTAAACAGGCGCGTGTTTCCATGATCTGCTGAGGTGTTGTGCTTCGTTTTGGGAGTAATACGGCGTTGTTAGGAGTACGGTACAGCAGGAATAAGTTCTTTGTCTCAAATGCATAGGCCATATCATCCCACTTGTCTACCCCGGTGTTGATATTTCCGCTCTCTTTATACTGCACATCATCTTTTCCAAGCAATACTGTATGGGTCTTTTTACGATAACTGGCACCGTTTACTTTGAACCGGCGCACGCTTACCAAGGCGCTCACAAAAAGCATCGGCATCGTTACAGCAACCATCAGCGCGGCAAGATGAACCGTCTCCGCCAGCTTAATCACGTTGGTCACATCCAGCAAAAAGGCTGTACTTCCCGCAATCCAGGCAACGAGCAGAAATATATTTTGACCCTTTCGAAACGAGAAGGTAGAGAAAAAGCTCATTTCCCTATAATCGTCCATAGTCGATTTAAATTGATATACGATTGGATACATATAAACCATCCTTACTGAAATTTATAGACGCAGTGTTTTCACCGGCGGACTTTACTCACCGAATTTAGAATCAATAAGAGCAATCAGAGTCTCGACAGCTTCTTTTTCATCAGGGCCGTCGGCAGAAAGTTCAACCTCTTCGCCCTGGCACAGGCCGAGGGAAAGTACATTGATAATACTTTTGGCATTGACTGTGTCGTCTTCATCTGGGCTGTCTGCGCGGGCAATTTTGATTTTAGCTGTAAATTTACCGGCTTCTGCGATGAAGTCTGATGCCGGACGAGCATGAAGCCCTGTTGCGTTCGCGATAACTGTTCTCTTAGAATACATGTTCTGTTACTCCCTTATAAAATATCTGCAAGAGAAGCTTTTAGATATGCTTCGATTTCCCCTGCTGTTTCCATTTCACACACATGGTCTGCCAGCTCTTTGGCACGGGCCATGGTCAAGCGTGAAATAACCTTTTTTGTACGGGCAACCGAAGCAATGCCCATGCTGATGCGGCGCATACCAAAACCCAGCAGGACCGGCATGGCCAGCTTATCACCGCCCAGTTCGCCGCATACGCCAACAGGCTTTCCAGCCTTATTGAACTGCTCAACCGTGTAGCGGATGAGTCTGAAAAGAGATGGATGATAGCTCTGATAATATTGTGAAACATTCGGGTTTAACCGATCCACAGCAGTTGTATATTGACAGAGGTCATTTGTGCCAATACTGGCAAAGTCGACTTCCTTAACTACCATATCCGCAATCATAGCGATGGCGGGAATCTCGATCATAATTCCATATTTAATGTGTTTCCCATATTCAATATTTTCTTGATCCAGTTCCTGCTGTACCTCGCGTACAACGGCTTTGGCACTGCGAACATCGTCAAGGCTCCCTACCATGGGAAACATGATCCATAGATTTCCGGTGGTGCCGGCACGCAGAGCAGCACGCAGTTGTGTTTTAAAAATATCCCTATGCTCGAGGCAAAGGCGCAATGCGCGGTTCCCCAAGAACGGATTGTCCTCTTTAGGCAGATTCATGCAATCCAGTTTTTTGTCGCCGCCAATATCCAACGTGCGAAGCGTTACCGGGTCATTCCCTGCTTGCAGCAGCACCTTACGGTAAATCTCATACTGTTCGTCTTCTGTCGGTAGCGCATCCCTGCCCATAAACAGAAATTCGCTGCGAAAAAGTCCGACACCATTCGTAACCTTCATTGCCTGCATTTCTTGAATACTCGTAGAACCGATATTCAATTCCACTTCTATTTTTGTACCGTCTGCAGCAACAGCATCGATACCCAGATACTGTTTTGTTTCAGCGGTTTGCTGCGCAAACTTTTTGCCTTTTTCCTCATAGGTTACCAACTCTTCAGCAGTTGGGTCGGTAATTAAAAAGCCGTCCACAGCATTTACAACCACCTGCTGGTTGTTATGTACATTATTAAGTATATTCTTTACACCGAGCAGTGCCGGAATTTCGTAGCTGCGCGCGATAATTGCAGTATGCGAGGTAGGTCCGCCCTCTTCAGTAACAATGGCCAGTACTTTTTTGCGATCCATGGAAGCCGTATCGGACGGGAACAAGTCATGCGCCACTATAACAACCGGCTCCGCCAAAAGTGCAAGATTCTTTTCTTTAATACCCATACAGGTTCTTAAAAGCCGGCACCTTACATCCTCCAAGTCAGAAGCTCTCTCACGAATCAGTTCATCCTTGGCCTTACTGATAATCCTGATGTATTTGCGAAAAATCTTATCCACCGCTGCTTCAGCGTTTTTTAAATCCGAAGAAATAATATCGCGAATCTCTTCATCCATGGCTACATCAAACAGAATATCCATGTGTGCCTTCATGATTTTGGCCTTTTCCGGGTCATCCTGCAAAAGACGCTCGCGGATAACCTCCAACTCATCTTTTGCGCTATTGCGTGCATTTTCGTAATGGTTCAATGTTTCCAGCACTTCTTCACTGGTAATTGCTGTGCATTCGACTATGGGCACAAACGGCTCATACTGCATCACTTTCCCCATCACAATGCCCTCGGACACCGGATTTCCCTGATATACCATAAATAGATTTCCTCCTTGACTTTAAAAGCTTCCGGGACGTGTATGGAGCACACACTCGAATCTTTAAGATTATGTTATTAGATAAAGAAAAGGTGCACACCGCCGAAAACAGTGCGGCACCTTTTCTTGAACCTGTGTATCATATGCGTGTTGTATAGGTATGTATTTGGAATTTAGAAGCTGGATTGCTTTATTGTGCAACAGCAACCGGAGTTGCAGTAGCCTTAATATGACCAGGATTAAGAGCCTCTTCTTCGATCCAAGCATGAATCTGAGGACGATATTTGCGTACAAAGATGTAGCATGCAATATAGACGATGATAACGGCAGCAATGGCAATTGGATTCTGAGACAGGAACGCCATAAAGATAATTGCACCAACCGGCTGACCAAGAATAATAAAGCTGGTGATCATCATGACGCCGGCTTGAATTTCAACTGTACCGGTGCTTTTTGCGACCTCAGTGAATGCACTGCCGGTCATTGTGCAGCAATACAGGAAAATTACGCAGAAGATGCCGCCAGAAATAACAGACTTCAGAATGTTGCCGTTTGCACTGGCAACGCAGGGCTGAATAACATACGGAATCGCAACAAGATCGAGCATAGGCAGGGTCTGGTTGCCAGGAATTACAAAGGAGATAAGGAGAACGATTGGCATAAGCACGATGCCGGAAATCAGCGTGGCAGTTTCGCCGTAGCCGCAGGCATCATTAACAGCCAGATACCATTCGCCCTTTGTTCCCTTAATGGACTTCTTGGAAGCCTCTGTGATCGGTCCGAAAGAACCGGCGAAGATTGAAGAAATCTTCGGGAACACAGCCATAACGGAAGCTGTTGCAACACCGCAGACAAGGATGGTGCCCCAAGATTTAAGTTCGCCCAAATGCTTGATGTTGCCGATGATTCCGATGAACAGACCAAGCAGCAGACCGAGCGTCATTGGTTCACCAAGGAAGCCGAAACGCTTGCGGAATGCTTCCGGATCTGCTTTTACTTTGTACAGACCCAAACGGTTCAGCAGCCAGTTCATCAGTACCGCATACACGCCGACTGTAGCGGTGTGCAGAGATGCGATAGTGCAGTTCGGATAATGATAGTACTCAGACCATCTTTTTTCAATAACTTCTGTGAAGCAAAGAGTGTACAGCAGCTGGATAACCATGCAGGCCATACTCAGCGCCATGTTTTTGGTTAACAGATACAGAATTGAGCCCCATGCCATGTAGGAATAGTTGTTCCACAAGTCGCCTGCCTGAAAGACATTCGTGTAGCGGGTAAGAAACAGGACTGTCTGCAGAATAATGGCAATGGCAATAAAAATCATGCCGACGTTTGTGGAGTAAGCAATGATTGAAGTTGTCTGCCAGCCCATATCAAGGACGTTCAGCTTGATGCCGGTATCCTTAACAAGCTGGTTGATAATTGGAGTAATAATTGGGCTGTAAGCACCGATAACCAAGTTGAAACCTTCAAGACCCACACCAGCGGACAAGCCGGACATAAAGGCTTTCTTTGGGGGAACTTTCAGCACCAGAGCAATAATGAAGATAACTACCGGAACAAATACAATCGCGCCGAATGTATCAAAGAAGGCTTTAATCGCTGTGAAAAACATAAATAATCCTCCCTAATAGTGTTTTGTTCTGCGGACCCCCCGCACTAAATACAACCCCTTATTATATAATACACAGTCGCCATGCCGAAAAGATTAACGCAGAAGTTATTTGCCTGCTTTGTGAAGAGCTGCGACAGCATCTTCCATAAATTTTTCTTCTCCCATACCGGTAATTAAACCGATAGCGTTGAACGCGGGAACACCAAAACTGCTGCCAATAGGACTTGCATAAGCGATGAGGTCAAAATGATCGCGGCTGCAGTAGCCTTCGACTTCGCTGGAATTGGCTTCTACCGTTTCAGCGTCATACCCTTTTTCTTCAAACATGTCTTTTAATTTGCTTGCAATCATGGATGAAGTGACTACGCCTGAACCGCAGATAGACAGGATTTTGATTCTTGTTGCCATTAAAAACACTCCTTTTTAATAATATTTTATTTTCAGTATTAATATCGCGCGTATTTATGTAGCGAGTAAAGTTAGCCGTCAATCTTAGGCTGAAGCAGATCGTAAATTTCGTCTGCCGTTTGAGCATTACGCACTTGATCAAGCAGTTCCTTGTTCTGGAGCATTTTCATGATGCGGCGCAGCAACGTCAGCTGATCTTTTGGATCGCTGATCGCAAGCATGAACAGAACCTGTGGATGAAGTGTGATTTCCGGGCTTCCCATTTGTTGGAACTCGACCGGATGCTTTAGTACGGCCACATTCATAGCGGGGGTAATGACATGCTCGCTTACGGTATGAGGGATGGCAATATCGTATGCGACGGCCGGAAGTGCGGTCGGCGAACGTTTCTCACGTTCCAGAACAGCATCGACAAAACTTGGCTTAACGACACCTACCTTAACAAAATCGTCGGCAAGTACACGAATTGCTTCTTCACTGTTCGCAACGTCCAACTCAATGCGTATCAAATCTTTTCTTAACATAATAATATTCTTCTTTCTTTGTCACATCAAAGGACATGCATTAAGCGAAGATCCTCAGTCGATTTCCGGCAGTACATCCGTAGTGTTCTGCGGCTGGCTGACTCCGTGAGGCAGTAGACCGGTCGTAAATCCAGCTAGTCGGCGGCGCTCATCAATTCCAACAATCTGTTCACTGCTCAAAAAACGACTTCTGCCCAGCAAATGGAGATTAAAAGTAATCTTTGCGTAATCTTCCAACACTTCCATGCGATGATAAGCTAATTCCAGGGAATTGCCCCAAGTGAGTGCACCGTGGTTGGAAAGCAGCACAGCATTATAGTCTTTGCAGAAAGGAGCAATGCTTTCCGGAACTTCTTCAACACCGGGTTTCGCATACTTCGCGACCGGTACACAGCCAAGTGCCATTAAGGCTTCCGTCAGGGTGGGTTCGTCAAGCGCAATACCTGCCGATGCAAAGGTGGTTGCATAAATCGGGTGAGCATGCACAACTCCGTTCACGCTGGGGTTTTCTTTGTAAACACGCAAGTGCATCTTAACTTCGGAAGAAGGACGTTCGGTACCTTCTAAAATATTGCCGTCCAAATCGAGTTTGATCATCATATCCGGAGTCATAGCTCCCTTAGAAACACCCGTAGGTGTACACCAAACTTCATTTTCAGAAACTTTTACAGTAATATTTCCATCGTTTGACACAACGTATCCGTGTTTGCACAACTCACAGCCAATCTTTACGATTTCCTCTTTGGCCTCATAATCTGTGAGATAGTGATCTCTTTCAAACATTTCATCTCTCCATTCAAATTTTATAAATATCTGAATATTTTGATTTGTTTTGAATTATATCATCATTGTGTTGATGTGTCAATGGTTTATGATTATTTTATATTTTAATTAGCCAAAACCATTTACAGTGATGTATATTTACTGTATAATATAAACAATTCAAATATTTATTTTGTTGATTCATGTTGATTTCAATTGATTTATATTCTAATATTAAAGCAAAAATACTATTTTCTGCTTTAATAATCTTGTTCTCACTGTATGTCATCCTTGGTTTTCGTGCAAAAAAAATGAAATTAACAATAAGTTTTGTTTGTTTCTGCCGGAAGTTCATAAATTCTTACTTGTATTTTCAATAAAAGGATTATATAATTTTTTAATTGGTAATTATAAATATGTTTAAGGTCTTTACAGAAAATATCTATTGATTTCAATTTCTGTCCGGACTACACACGGCTGACTCAAATATTGAAAAGAGGAATGAGCATGTTATCTGTTACACGCAAGCAAAAAGTAAAAGATCTAATCCTGGAACGAAAGAGCGCTACTGTTACAGAACTGGCACAGATGTTTTCTGTGACTGATGAAACCATCCGACGCGATCTGCGCGCGCTGGAAGAGGAAGGCGTTCTGATGCGCTCTTACGGCGGTGCATTTGTCCAGTCCGGTGTGGAAAACCTGATTGATTCCAGTATTCGCTCCACCGTTTATACAGAGGAAAAAAGTTTTATTGCTGAAAAGTGCAAACATATTATCCAGAATGGCGACGTCATTTTACTTGACAACTCTACGACTACTTTTTTTATCGCTAAAGCTGTACAGGATATGAGGCTGACCCTTATAACAAATTCCTTGCCTATTATCAATCTTCTTTCGCAGAAGGAGAACATACATCTTATCTGCATTGGAGGATTTTTTTCCAGCAAAGAGCATGCGTTCTACGGCAGCAAAGCCCAAAACGCATTAGAGGAGTACTATGTGGACAAGGCTTTTTTCTCCTGCCGCTCCCTTTCGCTTGATCATGGGGTCACCGACTCCAATGATGACTGGGCACAGATGCGCAAAACAATCATTGAACGCAGTAAAGAACGCTATCTCGTTGCTGACTATACTAAATTTAACGAAACATCGTTTATCAACATCTGCGGTTTTGACCGTCTTGACGCAATCTTTACAGACAGGCCGATTTCCGCAGACTGGCATCTGGAAATGAAAAAGTACGACTGTCGATTGTATGATGACGCGCAAGTCGTGCGCACAGACAGCATTCCTATGCAGGAAGAAGAGGATTGATAGGCCTACGCCTATCAATCCAACTTTATTATAATGGCTATTTTTAAAACAGAGATATCCCTTTCAACAAATGAACTTCTTTCTTTATATATATTAGGTATATACGGTTCATGCTATGGCCGTTCTAATCAGGTATCTTCTGTGGTACTTTAAAACACTGCAGATTAAGATATAATGCGCCAAAAATCTATTTAAAGGGGTGTTCACTTTTGCAACCATTTGACATTATTATTATCGGCGGCGGCATCATAGGATGCTCTGTTGCCAGGGAACTGTCTCGCTATAAACTGCGTATCGCCGTTTGCGAGGCCGCTTCTGATGTTGCCTCTGGCACAACCAAAGCCAACGGCGGTTTGATTCATGCCGGTTATAATCCTAAACCCGGCAGTCTTAAGGCCTTGCTCAATTGCAGGGGCTGTCTGATGTATCCTGCCCTTTCGGAACAGCTCGGTTTTCGTTTTCACAGACTTGGCTCCATGGTCGTCGGTTTTACCGAAGAAGATCATGAATTCCTGAAAAATCTGTTGGAGAACGGGCGCTTAGTCGGGGTTCCGAATTTGGAACTTATTGAGGGCAACCGTATCTTCCAATTGGAACCCGAGACAAACCGTGACGCAAAATATGCCCTTTATACTCCACACACCGGCATGGTTGATCCTTTTGAGGTTGCCCTTGCTTTCAGCGAAAATGCAGCCGCAAACGGCGCTCAGTTCCTTCTGTCCTCCCCTGTTTCCGCTATTCGACGCACAGAAGAAGGTTTTGCCGTTACGATTCCTCAAGGCGAAATTAAAGGTCAATATATTATCAACTGCGCAGGCGTGCATGCAGATGATATAGCCCGAATGGCAGGCGCGAACGAATTTACTATTTCTGCCCGCCACGGTGATCTGCTGGTCATGGACAAGAACTGCGGCATAAAAAATGTCATGACGTTATATCCTATTCCAAAACCGGACTCAAAGGGTGTTGTGGTAATGTGCACGGTTTCCGGCAACGTTCTGGTAGGTTCTTCCGCTGTAATGCGCGACAAAGATGACATTGCAAGTTATCCGGAAGGCATTAATGAATTGATTTCCGGTGCAAATAAATTGATTCCGAATCTGAACCCACGTAAGGTAATTCGAACTTTTGCCGGCTCCCGTGCAGTTGTGGAGGGAAATCATAATGATTTCTTAATCCGCCCTTCGCATAAAGTCCCGGGCTTGTTCCATGTTGCAGGCATTCAGTCGCCCGGTGTCGCCTCTGCCCCGGCTATTGCGGAATATGTGGCTCAGATGCTCAAAGGTTATGGCGTTTTAATGGAAGAACGCGCTGATTTTATTGCGACAAGGGAAATGCCCATAGACTTCAGCGAGCTGAGCATGGAGGAACAGAATGAACTTATTCAAAAAGATCCTACATATGGCAAAATAGTATGCCGCTGTGAATGCGTAACCGAAGGCGAAATCATTGCCGCACTGCACCGCAATCCGCAGCCCACGACCATAGATGCCGTCAAACGCCGCACACGTGCCGGCATGGGCCGCTGTCAGGGAGGATTCTGTCAGCACAAGGTGCTTGGAATTATGTCTAAAGAGCTTCACTGCAGCCCAACCGAGATAGAACTTGGCAAAAAAGGCTCAAAAATTGTGTATTCCCGGCTCAAGGAGGGTTGCTGAAATGAAAGAAAGTTATTTTGATGTCGTCGTGATCGGCGGCGGTCCCGCCGGTATGGCTGCGGCAATAGAGGCAGAAAAAAACGGTGCCAGCGTTTCTTTGGTCGAACGCAATCCCCGCCTTGGCGGTATTTTGCTGCAATGCATCCATAGCGGGTTCGGACTAAAATATTTTAAGCAGGAGCTTACCGGGCCAGAATATGCTCAACGCTTTATTAACGCCCTTGCAGAAACAGACGTGCAGGTGTTCCTATCCACTATGGTGCTTCAGCTTACCGCTGAAAAACAGGTAATCTGCATGAATGAGAATGGTATTGAAGTACTTCATGCAAAATCCATTGTGCTGGCCATGGGATGCCGTGAACGCACCCGCGGTGAAATTAAAATTCCGGGAGATCGCTGCGCGGGTGTGCTGACCGCCGGTCTTGCCCAGCATTATATTAATATTGATAACTATTGTCCTGGTCATAAGTTCGTGATTCTCGGCTCCGGTGACATTGGCCTGATTATGGCGCGCCGTCTTAGCCTGGAAGGTATGAAAGTACAGGGCGTATACGAATTGATGCCCTACCCAAACGGCCTGACAAGAAATATCAAGAACTGTCTGGATGACTTTGGTATTCCGCTGCACCTGTCAACCACGGTGACCCGCGTTATTGGCAAAGAGGGGCGCGTTACCGGTGTGGAAGTAACAAAAGTCGACGAGCACATGAAGCCCATCGAAGGAACGTCTGAAATAATCGAGTGTGACACGTTGCTGCTTTCCGTTGGTCTTATTCCGGAAAATGAGCTTTCTGCCTGCGCTGGGGTTGAATTGAATCCCAGAACGAACGGAGCAATTGTGGATGACAGCCTTCAGACAAGCGTTCCCGGCATTTTCGCGTGCGGAAACGTTCTGCATGTTCATGACCTTGCCGACAATGTAACCGCCGAAGCGGAACATGCCGGTACCGCCGCCGCGAACTATGCAAAAAATTCCCTCAAGGCAGACGAAAGCAATGTCATCACCGTGAACTGCGAGGATCCGATTGGCTACACCGTCCCGTCAAAGATCTACTCCCGGCAGAAAGCGTCCGTATTTTTCCGGGTGCGCCGTCCGCTTGATAACGTACATATCGTTGTTACCTCGAATGGCAACACACTTCTGCAGGGCAAGCTCAGCAGCTACAAACCAAGTATCATGGAGGATTTAATTCTTCCGTCTTCCGTCCTGCAGGATGCAGGCAATGAGATTACTCTGAAAATCGAATCCATATGAGGAGGAAACATTCATGAATACAAAAGAACTTGTCTGTACGGTTTGCCCAAACAGCTGTAGTCTGACAGTAGAACTGAATTTGGACGGCCAGGCTGCAAAAGTAAGCGGAAACCGCTGTTCCCGCGGCGAAACATTTGCAAAGCAGGAAGTCGTATGCCCTATGCGCGTTTTAACCAGTACGGTGCTCCTCGATTTAGGAAACGGAACCGAAGCGTTGCTTCCCGTTCGTTCCTCAAGTCCTTTCGCTTTGAGCAGGCACGCGGGAGCTATGGAGCTGCTTCGGCACATGACTGTGAAAACACCTGTAAAAATGGGCGACGTAATCATCCGTAATTTATTTGATACCGGAGTCAATATTGTCGCTTCCTGTAACTCTGAATTTGAAAAAGCGGCATTATAAAAATTACCCTGCTCAAGATTTTCGTAAAAAGTTCCGTGATCCAGATCACGTCTTTCAGAGCAGTTGTGATTAAATATCTTTATTTATCTTTTTTTATGTTTGATTGTAAACACTTCGCTATTGAATTTACGCATATTATGATGTAGAATTAATACAAACAAACACAATTCAAAATAAAAGGAGAAATTTGTATGGATCGGAATACTATTGTAATTGGTTGTGACAATGCCGCGGTCGACATGAAGAGTATGCTTGTAAAATATCTTGAAAAGAAAGGTCTTACGGTCGAAAATATGGGCTGTGATTCCTCTGATGATCCCACTAACTACCCAAGTGTCGCAAAACGGCTTTGCCAAAACATAATTGACAGCGGCTATAACAAGCGCGGAATCCTAGTGTGCGGGACCGGTATTGGTATGGCTATGACTGCCAACAAATTCAAAGGGATACGCGCCGCTGTCTGCCATGACGCATTCTCTGCTGAGCGTTCCGTGCTGAGCAATAATGCTAATGTCCTGTGTATGGGTGCACGTGTCATCGGATTTGAGCTCGCCAAAAAGATCGTGGACGAATGGCTCCCCCTCGAGTTCAAGGACGGCAGTTCTACCGTGAAAGTACAGGAAATTTGCAATGTTGAAAAGGAAAACTTCAAATTGTAATTTATTTTAAAGCAAACGGAGGAGGTTTCCATGGAACGAAGGAAAAAGATTTACCTTGGTACAAACACCAAAATGTATAAAACCGCCGAGCAAACGGTTGAATTTCTGACGCAGATCAGTGAACTGGCACAGGATATTTCCCGCGATAAGATGGAACTGTTTGTTATCCCTTCGTACACAACACTGGCTGTGGCGCGGGCTTCCGTGCCGCGGCAGAGGGTCTTGCTGGGCGCTCAGAACATGGGCTGGGAAGAACAGGGCCAGTTTACCGGCGAAATTTCACCCCTGATGCTCCAAGAAGCCGGGATGGATATGGTGATGGTCGGTCATTCGGAACGCCGCCACATTTTTCTCGAGACAAATGCACAAGAAAACAAAAAGGTTTTATGTGCGCTGCGGCATGATTTTATTCCATTGCTGTGCGTTGGTGAAACAGAAGAAGAAAAGAATTTCGGAATAGCCGAAGAGGTGCTGCGCACACAGCTAAAGGTCGGTTTTTATGGCGTTACGCCGGAGCAGGCTCAAAAGGCACTTGTTGCATATGAGCCTGTGTGGGCAATTGGCGTAAACGGTGTTCCTGCTTCCAAAGAGTATGCGGATACTATCCACCTTGTTATCCGCGAGACGTTAGTAGAACTGTTCGGTGCTGTAATCGGCGGCGACATTCCCATTTTGTACGGCGGCAGTGTAAATCTGCGCAATGCGGAAAGTCTGATTCAAATGCCGCACATCGACGGTTTGTTTATCGGCCGCAGCGCTTGGAACGCCGGCAGTTTTAATGCGATTATCCGCAAGGTACTGCCGCTCTTTGAAATGAAGCGTTCCAGGGAGGCCGCAATATGAAGCCGTCCCCATTATATGCGCTAAATGAATCCATCCGTAACCTTGACTATGTTCTCGCTACCTATTATATTGAACTGCCTAAAGAAACCAATGTGGTGGAAAAAGCATCCGCCATGGCAATCGGGCAAACAATCGGTACTTGGGTACCGGTGCCGGGCATTACAGATGATATGCGTGAAAATCATATGGGAAAGGTCATCAACATCATTGACCTTCCCCCATGCGACCTTTCCAGTCAGGTACAGACGGAAAATGTCTCGTACCTGATTCAGCTGGCTTATCCGGTATCCAATTTCGGGGCGCAGTTTCCTCAAATGATAACAACCTTGCTTGGCAACGATGCATCCACATCTGCACAGGTCAAACTGGTGGATCTTCAATTCCCGGAATGTTTTGTAAAGGAATTTAAGGGGCCAAACTTCGGCATTGAGGGTCTGCGGTTACTCACAGGCGTGAAAGACCGTCCGCTTGTACTGAATATGATCAAACCCTGTACCGGTTTTTCACCAGATGTTGGCGCGGGGATTTTCTACAAGACTGCACTGGGCGGTGTGGATTTCATCAAGGATGACGAACTGCTTGGCAACCCGGACTTTTGCCCTGCTGTTGAGCGCGTAAAGGCCTATCAGCAGGCTTCTGATGCCGCATATGAGGAGACGGGCCACCGTACCACTTATGTTTGCAACATCACTGACCGGGCTGACCGCATCATCGACAACGCGAAACGCTGCATTGAAGCCGGCGCCAAAGCCATCATGGTCAGTTATGCAGCTGTCGGTTACAGCATGGTGCGCGCACTGGCGGAGAGTGTAAATGTTCCAATCCTTGGGCATTATGCGGGTGTTGGCATGTATTATGAAGGGCCAAACAGCGGATTTACATCACCGTTGGCCACCGGACGATTCCCAAGGCTTGCAGGGGCAGATATGATTATGATGAATACCCCTTACGGCGGGTATCCGCTTAAGTTCCAAAAGTACATTCAGACAGCTCATGAGATGTCTTTGCCATACTACCAGATTAAACCTTCCATGCCATGCATAGGCGGAGGCGTACATCCAGGTATGGCGGAACGCTACATGAAGGACCTGGGCAATGATATCATACTTGCACCGGGTGGTTCCGTGCAGGGCCATCCCATGGGCGCCACAGCCGGTGCGCGCGCAATGCGCCAGGCAATTGATGCCGTCATGTCCGGCACGAGCCTGACGGAAGCATCACAGAGCAACGAGGAACTCCGCGTCGCTCTGGAGCGTTTTGGTTATATCAATTAGTTGCGTTGAGAAGAATAATGATTACTCGCCCTCAGTCAAACTTTGTTTTTGGACGATAGGTTATAAATTTAAAATATAAATAAACCCGGGAAGCTGAAATAAAAACAGCTTCCCGGGTTTGGTTTTTTATCTGTCTAATTACTTTATTCTTGATACAGTTCGTCAGATGATCCAATGAGGTTATTTCACCTGAAAATCAGAAGTTAAACTGCCGGGATTGCTTTCATAAATTGTATCTGGTATCATATAATTTGCCAGCAACAGTACAAAAATATTTTAAAAAAGTGGGTAGAGAAAATGAGTACAGATAATGCAATGGATGAGAAAGAGCCCAAACATCAGCGGCGTATTCGATATAAAGGCACTCACCCTAAAACTTTTGAAGAAAAATACAAGGAACTGCAGCCGGAGCATTATGCCGATGATGTGGCAAAGGTTATTCAGAAAGGCCGTACTCCTGCCGGTATGCATCTTCCGATTTGCGTAAAGGAGATATTGGAATTCCTGAAAATTACACCTGGACAAACTGGATTAGATGCAACACTGGGTTATGGCGGCCATACTTTAGAAATGCTTAAATGTTTAAATTCAAAAGGACGCTTGTATGCAATTGATGTGGATTGCCTTGAATTACCCCGCACCAAAGATCGTTTGGAACGTTTGGGTTATGGCCCTGAAATTTTAGAGATCAAGCAAATGAACTTTTCGAAAATAGATCAAATTGCCTCCGAATCGGGACCGTTAAATTTTGTATTGGCAGATTTAGGTGTTTCTTCTATGCAAATAGACAATCCTGAAAGAGGGTTTTCGTTTAAGACTGAAGGGCCGTTGGACTTACGGCTTAATCCTAAAACCGGTAAATCTGCGGCAAGTCGTTTAAAAACTATTTCACTGGATGAATTACAAGGGATGTTGATAGAAAACGCAGACGAGCCTTATTCCGCAGCAATCGCTCGCGCCATTATTTCCAACATAAAAAAAGGAATTGATATCTCAACTACAACACAGCTTCAAAAGATCATCAAAGATGCTCTGAAATTTATTCCGAAAATAACGGATGAAGAGATTAAAAAATCCTGTCAGCGATGCTTTCAGGCGTTGCGAATTGATGTCAATCATGAGTTTGAAGTGTTAGATGAATTTTTAGAAAAACTTCCTGATGTCCTTGCCGCGGGTGGACGCGTTGCCATACTTTCATTTCATTCGGGAGAAGACCGCCGTGTTAAAAAATCTTTTAAACGCTTTTTTAATGAAGGCATTTATCGTGAAATAGCACCCGATCCTATTCGGCCATCATCAGAAGAATGTCATGCCAACAGTCGTGCGCGCTCTGCTAAATTGCGTTGGGCGATCAAAGCATAAGGTAACCCTTTGACTTAGCTGCTGCACGTCTGAAATGCAACGGTTTGAGAAAAAGGACTCCGTGATACAATAACTACTAAATATAGGATTGATCTTAAAGGTGTTATAGAATTAAGAGAGAAAAAATTTTTGATGAATCGCACCAATTGTGTATGGCGTAAAATAATATACATTTTTTTAGTTCGCCTGGTAGCCTTTGAAATAATTTTGAACTTCTGTTGCTTTCACCGGATAAGCAAAGCGTTTATCACGCCGATATAACATTCCGCTGCTTTGAGCAGCTGATCAATTTCAATATATTCATTGATCGTATGCGCCAAGCTTTCAAAAGACGGCCCTAGGCCGATCGTTTTAATCCCCGCTTCACCGGCGTAATGGCTGCCGTTGGTGCAAAACTGATATTGTGTGATTTCGGGCTGAAAGCCTCTGGTGTGCAATTCTTTTACTATATTTTGAACAAAGTCTTCTTCTTTGTCAACCAGCCATCCCGGAAAGAAGCGTTCTCCTTTGATTGCCGCGCCCGTATAACAGCTTTCTTGGCCGTATGCATAAGAAACTTTCGCCTTGAACTTGCTGTCTTGTTCCATTTCTTCCTGTAGCAGCTTTTGAAGAGGCGCCAAAACACTTTCACGGGTCTCTCCCACTAAAAGCCTTCTGTCATAGGTGGCGGAGCAATATTCCGGCACGACGGACGCACCCGGATATGGGGAAGACTTAATATCCGTCAGTTCCAAAATTCCTTTTCCCAGTACGTCGTGTTCCGGGGGAACCATGCCGCGAATTTTTTCGATCAGACGGCAGATTTGATAAACGGCATTCACGCCCTTTTCCGGGTTGGCCGAATGAGCAGGTACGCCAAATGTTTCCAAAAGAATTTCCGCCCGGCCGCGCTGTCCGATTTTTAGATTCAGGTTGGATGCTTCCCCAATCACAACATAGTCAGGTTTTACTCTTGCACTGACAGACCGGGCAGCAATCCCCTCAAAACACTCTTCATGTACCACTCCTGCTACGTAAATCTCGCCGGCAAATTTTCTGCCGCAGCCTTTTGCGTAATTACTGACGGCGCATGCCATGGCTGCAACAGCGCCCTTCATGTCCGATGCGCCGCGGCCATAAATTTTATTATCGTGAATTTCCGCTCCGAACGGGTCGTACTTCCATGCAGTAGGATTCGTTACCGGAACGGTGTCAATATGCCCGTCAAAAAGAATCTTTTTCCCCGGACTGCTGCCTTTCATACAGGCGATAACATTACCGTATTTATCTACGTCAATATTGTCAAAACCTTTTTGCTCAAAATAGTGTTGTAATGTTTGCGCGGCAAATTGTTCATCGCCGGAGTAGCTTTTTTGATGAATGAGGTTTTGACAAAGTTCAATAACCCCTATTTTTTGTTCTTCGGTCAACATATGGTTCCTCCCTTTCCTGTGCACTTTTCAATAATGATTTTTGCATCTCCATACAATATCCCGGTAAGAACCTGGATCGGTATCGCCTTCCGTACTGACAAGCAGCACAATGGAATCTTCATTTAGGTTCAGTGCCTCTTTGAAATTCCACAGAGAATCTCCCTCCATAATTGCGGCGAGCAGTCCCATACCCACAGCACCGGATTCACCCGATATGATTCGCGTGTCTGCACCCAAGGGATTCCCTAAAATTCTCATACCGAAAGCTGTAACCCAATCCGGACAGGAAGCGAAAAACTGGCTGTGTGTTTTTAGCAGTTCAAATGAGATTGTATTTGGTTCCCCGCAGGCAAGGCCTGCCATCAATGTCAGCATATCGCCGCCTGTAAAACAGGCGCGCCCATCTCCGGCAAGGGCTGAACGGTAGTAACAGTTCGCCTGATCCGATTCCACCACCACGACAGTGGGGGCTTTCTCACCGTAAAGACCGGTCAAATACCCCTGCACGGAGCTGGCGAATGAGCCAACACCGGCTTGTAAAAATACATGTGTGGGCTTTTCTGTCATCTGTTCCAGCGCTTCGGCTATCAGTGTCGTATATCCCTGCATAATCCATTGTGGAATTTCCTCATAGCCTTCCCACGCCGTGTCCTGTACCACAACGCCGCCGTGCAGATCGGCTTGCTGTTTGGCATAGCGCACCGCATCATCGTAGTTCATCTCTGTAATCGACGCTTTGGCTCCAAATTCCAGAATATTTTGCAGGCGGGTATTGGAAGAACCCTTCGGCATATAGATAACTGACTTTTGACCCAGCTGCTTCGCCGTCCAAGCCACGGCTCGACCATGGTTTCCATCGGTGGCGGAATAAAAAGTGATATCTCCTAAACATTTGCGTGTTTCGGAGCTGACCAGATTTTGGTAGCTGAGGTCTTCGATATTCGCTCCAAGCCGCTGTGCCAGATAACATGCCATAGCATAACTTGCGCCAAGCACCTTAAATGCATTCAGCCCAAAACGGGAGGATTCATCCTTTACGAAGATATTTTTTAAATGGTAATGCTGTGATAATTGATGCAATTCAGCAAGAGGTGTGGCACAGTAGCCGGGAATACTTTTATGAAATTTCCCGGCTTTTTCCGTCTCTTCTTTTGTAATAACAAGATCAAGCCCTGCCAACTGGCTTTTAGGCATTGTGTTTTTTATCCATTTAATGCTTTCATCCATATCCTGCGTCCTCCTGACATTTGAATTATTTCAACTGCTAATTCTGTCATTCGCTTACGCACTTAGCACTTTTGCCAAAAAGTCCTTGCAGCGGTCATTTTTCGGAGCGGTAAAAATTTCTTCGGCGGTACCCTGCTCTACAATATAACCGTCGTCCATAAAAATAACACGGTCGGCAACATCTCTGGCAAAGTTCATTTCATGGGTTACGATCACCATAGTCATACCCTCTAACGCGAGGTTTTTCATTACCTTCAATACTTCGCCCACCATTTCCGGGTCAAGTGCGGAGGTCGGTTCATCAAACAGCATGATTTTGGGATTCATTTCAAGCGCGCGGGCGATCGCAGCTCTTTGCTTTTGTCCGCCTGACAAAGTCTGGGGGTAAACATCTCTCTTGTCTGCCAAACCTACCTTTTTTAACAGTGCATCCGCTTTTTTGATTGCTTCTCCACGATTCATTTTTTTTAATTCCAGCGGGGCAAGAATCATATTTTCTATTACGGTATAGTTTGGAAACAAGTTAAAGGACTGGAATACCATTCCGATATTCTCACGTAATCTGTTGATGTTCTTGGTGTTCGCAACATCTTCATCCAAGACGATTACACTGCCCTCCTGAATTTCTTCCAAACGATTCAAGCAGCGCAAAAGAGTGCTTTTCCCTGAACCGGAAGGCCCAATAATACAAAGCACTTCTCCTTCTTCCACTTCGAGTGAAATATCGCGTAAAACATCTAACTTTCCAAAACTTTTTTTAATTTTACTGGCCTCGATTATCATAATTCAGTTTCCTTTCCACTTTTTTAGACAGCAGAGTCAACAGCGTAATAAAAATAAAATACATGATTGCTACGGCGCCGTAAACTTCGAACGGGCGGTAATTGTTTGCAATAATGATTTGTCCGCTCAAGGTAAGTTCCCTTACACTGACAACTGACAGAATCGACGTGTCTTTTATTGTTGTAATGAATTGGTTCATAATCGACGGAATCATGATTTTGACCGCCTGTGGCAGCACAACCCGCCTCATCGATTTCAAATAGCTAAGTCCTAAACTGCGGGATGCTTCCATCTGACCAAAGTCGATGGCCTGAATTCCCGCTCTGAAAATTTCGGCCATATATGCACCTGCGTTTATAGTTAATGCAATAATTGCAGCAACCATAGGGTCAAACCGGATTTGCAATGCGGCACCGACGCCAAAATACAGAAATAACCCCAGAATCATCAGCGGGATACCGCGAATTACGTAAATATATGTAGTTGAAACGGCCTTCAGGACCTTGAATCTGCTTATGCTGAAGATTCCCATGACCACCCCCACGAGCGAGGCAAAAATCAGCGATAAAATCGCCATAATAACGGTAATGCGCAGACCGCTTAGTAAGCTGGGGAGCGACTCCTGAAATATTTTAAAAAATAAACCCAACCTTCATACCTCCTATCATTTGCTTTAGCAAAAGCACAGTGGCCCGCGCGAACGCGGGCCTGCTGTCTTTACCGGGAAAAAGTTCTGTGACATTTCCCTGGATTATAAGTACTGATTTACAATTTTGTCGTAAGTACCGTTGCTCTTAATTGTTTTTAAACCTTCGTTAAACATTTTGAGAAGATCCTGATTTTTTCCCTTATCCACAGCAAATCCGTCATACGGGGGTTCACCCATCTCTTTCACAGCCACTCTGAGCTTAGCATTGCTGTCTACTTTAATTTTATAGGAAATAACCGGGAAATCTTCGACAAGAAAGTCCGCATTTTTATTTTCCACAGCGGCAAACATGGAAGGAGAATCGTCATAAATGTTTACCTTCAAACCATACTTTTCCTTGTTTTCCTCTGCAAAAGCTGCGCCGGTAGTACCTTTTTTCACTGCAGCCGTCTTGCCTTTCAGGTCGTCGAGCGAGTTGATGGAAGTATCATCCTTGTTTGCTACAATGGAAGAAGCGGCTTGAATATATCCGTCAGAGAAATCTACCGACTCTTTTCTTTTCTCCGTAATATTCATCCCGGCGATAGAGCCGTCAATTTGTCCGGCTTTAATAGCAGGGATAATTCCACTGAAATCCATTGGTTTGAGTTCATATTTGAAATTTTCCACTTTTGCAATGGCATCCAAAAGTTCTACGTCAATGCCCTTATATTTGCCGTCGACTTCCATAGAGAACGGAGCATATTTCGCATCACAGGCAATCAGATATACTTTATCCGATGCTGAGGCGGTGCTGGCTTGGGCGGATGCGACAGTGCTTTCGGCAGCCGCCTTGGAACTGCTTTGTGCGGTGCTTGAGCTGCAGCCTGTGAACATGCTGGCCGCTAAAATGATTCCGGCCAGTGTTCCTGCGATAACTTTCTTTTTCATGTTTTTATCCTCCAAGTTTTAATTATAAAAAAAGAGGCTCACTATCCGAAAATAGTGAACCCCTTTGTTCATGCTGGCCATATTATACACAGCGAGCCGTTTTCCTGTCAATGTACAAGCTTGACTAAGAATTGAGACAGATTGGCAAAATTCTTGTTGCAGTAATATAAAAAGTCAAATAAATACCAATATGCAAGAATCATGGAGAGAACTTGCATATTTAAATTATCAGATAATCTTTTAAGTTTGCAAAAAGGCTTGACACCTATAAAATTCATCTATATAATTTAAGCAAGGCAAAGACGTCGTGAATCTTTTTAGATTCATTACGTCTTTTTTATTTTCAAAACATAACTTGCGGAGAACTACAGTTGTCACAAATATTCCTACAGGAGAAAACCTGAGTTTAAAAACAAATGTGTGCGAACAAGAACAATAGAACATGGGAGGATGGTTTATCATGAAAGAGAAGGTAACAGAACTGGTTGCGTCTTTTGAAGAGGATTTACTTCATTTCGCGCAGGATATAGTGAAAATCCCAAGCTATTCGGGACATGAAAAAAACGTAGTGGAACGGATTCAAAAAGAAATGCAGAATCTTGGTTATGACGATACTCTGATTGACAAAAGCGGAAGTATTGTCGGAGTTCTTGGAAACGGCCCAAAAAAAGTTCTGTTTGACTCCCACATTGACACTGTCGAAGTAACAAATCCGGATGAATGGACAGTTGACCCCTTTGGCGGAGTCATAAAAGATGGCCTTTTGTACGGAAGGGGCGCTTCCGACATGAAATGTTCTGCCGCTGCATCGGTTTACGCGGGGTATGCTATGAAAAAGCTGGGGTTGCTTTATGGAAAAACTGTTTATGTATGCTGTTCTGCTATGGAAGAAGATTATGACGGCGAAGGGTTGTATCATGCGATTATCAATAACAAACTTAAACCTGATTATGTGGTAATCTGCGAACCGACCCACCTCCAAATTTCCATCGGGCAGCGTGGGAGATCCGTTTTTAAAATTACAACACATGGTATTTCCGCACACGGCAGCGCTCCTGAAAAAGGCGATAACGCAGTCTATAAAATGGCTGTCATTCAACAAAGAATTGAAGCACTCGGAAAACAGTTTATGGCAAAAGAGGGAGAAAAAGGCTCAATTGCTATTTCAAAGATCGAAAGTACTTCAGCTTCACTGAATGCGATTCCCTATACATGCAGTATTTATATTGATCGTCGTACTACGATGCAGGAAGACTGGAATTTTCTTAACAAGGAGATGAATACTTTAGTAGAGGGAACAGATGCTTCCTGGGAGGTTTACCTTGCAGAAGGAACCAGTTGGAAAAATGAACATATTACATTGAAATCTTTTCTTCCCGCGTGGGAAATCGAAAAAGACCATCCGCTGACCAAATGCAGTATCGCTGCCTACCAAGAATTGATGAAAAAAGATCCTGTTTTATATCGATGGGATTTTTCCACAAACGGCGTGGCAAGTGCCGGGAAATTGGGTATTCCGACTATCGGATTTGGCGCCGGAATCGAAAAGCAGGCACACACCACGGATGAATACTGCCCTGTTTCGGATATTTTAAGCGCTTGTAACTTTTTTACCCTGCTTAATTATTATCTGTAGATGTTGTTCGTTTTTATTGGCAGCCAACAGAGTTTGTGTAGAAGTAAAAAGATAAAAAATGGATTGAATTTATACGCCGTATACGCTCACTCCGGCGGCCTGATAAAAAACAGCCATCACTAAGCTATCTTTGATTTATTTTAAATATGTCCTGTTTTGATTACGTACCTCACCGAAACCTTTCAGAATGTTTACCAATCACAAAATCCATATTATATTCGAAGTGCTCATCGTCAAAACAGTATTCTTTATTCAGTGCAGGCCCACAGCTGTTGGAACCAATACCGGAAATCTTACAATCCAAGCATAATACAGTGGAACCACATTCCTCCAACTCGAAATTATGGGTTTTTGATGTCAGTTCTTCCTGCGTGTATCTCGAAACATTGAAACTAAAGCTGTCGCTATAGGCTTTCAAGCCGTTCCCTGCCGGATCATAAACTTCTGCATATTTACATCCATAATGACTGGAGTTTTCTTGCGGTTTCAAATAATCTTCATGCATATCAGCAACTTTAGAAGCAAATCTTCCAATAAAAGAACTCCTGTGTTTATCCGCATAACTTTCATTTGATCCATAGCCGAAGTATTCTACTTTACTGAGTGATTTTGGAAGAAACAAGCGCAGGCCAAATCTCGGCAGAAACGGAAGATTGGTATCTCTGTCTGCAATCATGTGTACCGAAATTTTTCCATCTGAATGGATAGTCCATTTAGATTCAATCTTGAGAATTCTCTGAATTGAAACAGCTGAGACAGCCAAATCAGCCGTAATCACAGTTTTCCCATCCTTTTGTACAGTTGCAACACCATACACCCTAACGGCTGTTCTGTCATAGCCTGCGGCTTCCCATTCTTTTCTAATGTACATATCATTGTCGGTAGGAGCACGCCAGAGATTGTATTCCATCGGTTTATTCAATAATGTAACGTTGTCTTTTACCAAACTGTCAAAAACACCGGTAAATTTATTGAATACATATCGGAAATTTTCCCCTTCTATTACAATTTTTCTGTCGCATTCCTCTACTGCAACGATTTGCTTTCTGCCGCTTCTTGGAAGAATTGGCGCTTCACAAAGGGTTAACTGGTCAAATCCCAGCTCAAAACCTGCCTCAGCAAAACCCGAACTGTATTTTTGCTTATAAACAATACTCAAATAACAGTTCCCTTGTTCAGGCATATCATATTCTAACTGCACCGTTTTTTCTGACTTCGCAGGAATATTCAAATCCTGAACAACTCCGGCTGCTATGACATCTCCGTTACTGGTAATTTGATATTCGGCATAAAGATAATCCGCCAGATTGGTGAAGTCCAGTTTATTGGAAATGCTTACAAGACCTTTTTGCAGGTCGGCTGCCGCAGCACGCGCCGGTCGGGCAACATTTTTTAATTCCCTCAATCCGCTATGTATACGCCTGTCCGGATACACTAGGCCATCCATACAAAAATTCCCGTCATGCGGAAATTCTCCAAAATCTCCTCCATAACAGAATTTATTCCTGCCTTCCTGGGTAGTACCCATCCAAACTGCATGGTCGCACCATTCCCAGACAAAGCCTCCCGCAAAACCATCGTATTTGTAAATCTGCTGATAATAATTTTCAAGATCTCCGGGGCCGTTCCCCATCGCGTGGGAGAATTCGCATTGTATGAAAGGCTTTTTCAAACCGTCTGCAAAATATTTTTCAATTGCTTCCACTGGTGCATACATTCTGCTGTAAACATCAATATTGGAAAGGTCATTATGATAGCCCTCCATTTCATAAATACTGCTTTCATAATGAACCAAACGCTCATGATCATAGGATTTAATCCATGCCGCGGCTTTTTCAAGATTTGGGCCGTATCCGGATTCATTCCCCAAAGACCACATCAATACACTTGCACAGTTTTTATCCCGCATCACATTCTTCTGGACTCTGTCCAGAAACGCGGTTTCAAAACGCGGATCATGACAAAGCGACCCAAAGGTACGGTCCTTACAGGTTAGCTTCAGATAATCATTCTCATGTCCGCCGCCGTAGACGGTTGTAGTTCCATGCGTTTCGATATCCGATTCATCAATTACATAAAAGCCATACAAATCATATAATTGAGTTGCCCACGGTGCATTCGGATAATGGCTGGTTCTTATTGCATTGATATTATGCTGTTTCATCAAAGTCAAATCAACGCGAAGCTGCTCTTTCGAAATAGTGAACCCGGTAAAGGGGTCGCTGTCATGACGGTTTACGCCTTTCAATTTAAGATTGACCCCATTAAAATAAATCACGCCGTTCTTTACTGCAATCTGTTTGATTCCCACATTCTGAACGATTACTTCACCGGAGGTGCGCATCACTATCCGGTAAAGATTCGGCGTTTCCGCATTCCAGAGAGCCGCGTCTTTTACCGTAAAACTCAATTTCCCATCGGATATTTCTTTCATGTCAACGGGTTTGCCGGAGGGAGAAATTAACGTACATGTTCCAACCATAGGAATACCAGTCCATTCGAAATCCACCGTTATTTCAGCATCTTTGCAGGAAGGATTCAGTCTGGTTTTTACGTAATAATCCCTAATGTGGGAGTTCGGGCGGAACAGAATATAAACATCCCTGAAAATTCCGGACATCCTCAGCTTATCCTGATCTTCCAAATAACTTCCGTCACACCATTTTAACACCAGTACGGCAATCGTGTTTTCACCCGGCTGGATAAAATTTGTAATTTCAAATTCACTGGTGCAGTGAGACACCTGACTATACCCTATACTCCTGCCGTTGATCCAAACATAATAGCAAGAGTCAACACCCTCAAAATTCAAAAAACTTTTCATTGCGCATTGTTCTTCGGTCATTACAAATTTTCGGATATATGCGCCACAAGGATTTTCTTTTGGAACATAGGGAGGATCATAAGGAAAGGGATACCTTACATTGGTATATTGATGACGGTCATACCCCAGAATCTGCCAGCAGCTTGGCACCGAAACGGTATCAAATTGATCTGCGCAGAAATCGGGAGCAAAAAAGCCTTCTTCAGCGTTATAAAGATTGTTGTAATAACGGAATTTCCATTTCCCACTCAGCATCAATACCCGTTCTGATGAGGTTCTCTCCCCCAGCAAAGCTGTTTCCTCTTTTGCAAAAGGAATATAATATGTCCTGTTTTCCATGGTCCCCACATGAACTACAGAAGGATTCTCATAATATTTTGGCAGTTCCATTTAAAAACTCCCCTCTAAACTCCATTTCAAAATTCGGATGCTTTTGAATGAATATGTCATAACCTCATACCTGTTTTTATTGCTCAATGCATATCCGACCAATTCACATGCCAACCTCATCTAATTATAGTTTACCTGCTTTGAACCTGATTTTCAAACATAATTTACCATACTGCTTAAAAAATTTGGCAGCGATTGCTCATTCAATAATCATATTTAGTAGACACGGACTTCATAAACTCTAACCAGGTCAGCCCCATTGGTTGCTGTTACAGTCAGAAGAAGCTCTTCACATTCCACCGGAGTTTCCAGTGGAATCACACAATGCCGCTGATAATTGCCTGACATATTTTTTTCGAAAACCGTTTTCCCTCCGCAAAATCCCTGCAGTGTATAGTCACGAACCAATTCCGGGGGAGCCCCCTCCACCTGACGCGCGAGCACTTCGTCGGAAAGGGAAATCGTAATCTCCCTGCTTAGGTTCGAATCAAAAGTGAGCAGAATTTCGCTCATCGTTACCCGATGAGAAAAGCGCAGCCGCAGCCAAGGTTTTTCCTGTGCGGGAGCCTGCCAGCAGTTGCTTTGATTCCCCACTGTTCTGGCCACGCCGTTGATCGTATTTTTTGGTTCGAAGCCCTTTTCACAAAAAGAAGCTGTCACTTCCGCCTCACGGGCAAGGTCGCGGGGATCCACATTGACAACGCCGGGGATATAGCAATCATCGCGCAGGAGTGTCTGCTGCAATTCTTCCACATGTTCCAGTATGCCGTCCGGCTCTGTATTGTTTTTCGCCGCTAAAGCAGCGGCAGTTCCCACCGCCTGCCCCACTACCGCACAGGTAGCCATAACACGTGCGGATGCAAACGCCATGTGGGTGCTACTGATTGCGCGGCCCGCCAGAAATAGATTTCTGATATTGACTGAGAAAAGAGAACGATACGGAATCGTATATACATCGTCCAGTGAAAGCCATACCGTTGGATCCTCGCTCTGTGTTAAAAAACCTTCCACCGTGTGAACATCCATCGGCCAGCCGCCATAAGCCACGGCATCATAAAAGCGTCGTCCGGCACGGCAGTCATTTTCGTTTAGCACGTAGGGCCCCGTCAGGCGCCGGCTTTCCCGCTTTCCGGGCAAAAAACCCACCCAGTCCAGCTCCAGATTATCGGCATTATGTTCTCCGCCGTTTTTGATGTGATCCCATACACCGAACACCGCTTTCAGAAGTTCATCGCGGATAATTTCACCATCACGGATGATCTCGTATTGTCCGCCGCCCAGTTCAATCCACCAGTATCCGGAAGTAACCTGCGAATGATCGCGCAAATTAAGCTGCTCCTCCGTATAGGTATTGGCCCAAAAAGGTTTTATAAATTTTACCGGATGACCCATGTCACGCGCGTGGAACATCAGCGAACTGCCCATTGTACAGAAGTCGGATTCCACGGGGGCATACCCCTCCTGAAATTCCGCCTTTCCTTCACGTCCGACACGATATTCCGCACCGCTTTTAGCCCCCAGAACACCGTCGCCGGTCGCGTCCGCAAACAGCGGCGCACTCAGGCAGAACCGTTTTTCTGTTGTCATCTGCTCCGCTGTGATAGAAACGACGCGCTCATTCTGCACAGCCACATCAAGCATGCGTGTATTCAGATACAGGGAAAGATTGGTCTGGAACGTTGCTTTCTCCCACAATACCGAATCAAAAATCGGGTAGCTGTTGCACGCGTTACGGTGCTTGTGCTCCAGAAGAATTTCCTCCAAAATTCCGGTTTCCCGGGCGTTCGGACGGGTCATATGGTAATCCGCTCCGCAAATGTGCATACGAATTTCGGAACTGGCATTGCCGCCCAGCACGGGACGATCCTGAACAAGAGCAGTTTTTGCCCCGCCGCGCGCTGCCGCAATCGCTGCGCAAAGACCTGACATGCCCCCGCCCACAACAATAAAATCATAATTTTCAGAAATTACAGTATTCATATCTTTTTTCAAGGCTTTACACCCTGCTCCGTCAATCTGTTTTGAAGTTGTTTTACATCAAGCCGCCGCGGCTGAATTCCTTGTTTTACACACAGCGCGGCAGCAATTCCCGCCGCCTGACCCATATTTGCACAAATGGGCATTACACGAAAATTAGAGTGTGCCATGTGCGTTCCTGAAATATCTCTTCCCGTCAGCAGCAGACCGTCTATTTTCACCGGTACCAGACACCCGTATGGAATGGTATACCCTTTTTTCTGATTGAATTTTTTTTGCTCGCCGGTTTCGTCCAAACCGTTTCCGGTAAGGCTATGTACATCAAAATTAAAGCTGACACGCGTCACAGCCCAGTCGTCGAATACGCGGGCTTCCCGGATATCCTGCTCCGTAATACACTGTTCCCCCTCAAAGTGACGTGTTTCGCGCACCCCGATAACCGAAGCGGAACTAATAAGGTAACAATTTTCAAAGCCAGGTACATATCCGCGCAGAAATTCCACGATGGAATCGATCTGGCTCCTGCAAACATAGGTAGCATGCGTCAGATCTTCGGGATTTGTTCCATCCACATCAATACAGTTTGTCATGTTGCAGGTGACGACTCCCGGAAGTGTTGTTTGATACAGCAGCACATGTCCGGCGGGCGATGGGATATGTTCCCGGCCCAGCGTCTGAATATCCCCCTTGGGAATTTGGAAGGTTTCTTCGAAGCCCCCGGGGAAAACGCCGCGTTCCACATCTACACCGGCCACTTTGAACATGATGCTCATGGGCTGCATTTTTCCATCCGTTTCCCTTCCCTTCTGGTAGGGAACGCCTGCGCTGGCAGCAATATCGCCGTCGCCTGTAGCGTCGATGACTACTTTCGCGAGTATTGCCTGACGGCCGGCTTTGCTTTGAATAATAACCCCTTTGATACAGTTGTCTTCCACAATAGCCTCGCTGGAAAATGTGTACAGCCTCAGCTTTACGCCGGCCTCATCCAGCATTTGAAGCATTGTCGTTTTCAGTCGTTCCGGGTTGATAACCTGACGCATTCCCCCGTTGAATTCGGCTGTATCCCAGTCACCCCCCGCTTCCGCGGAGCGATCCAAAATTTCCTCATAAAAACCGCCTTGCGTATTCCCCGTCCAGTGGCTCATCAGTCCGGTAGTAGCGACACCGCCCACGTCCCCTGTCTGTTCAATCAGCATTGTTTTCACGCCCTCGCGAGCAGAACATACCGCCGCGGAAAAGCCTGCGGGTCCGGCGCCCATGACCAGAACATCCACTTCCGCCGCCACGGAAATCTGCTTTTGCGGATCAGTTATCATCTTCATAAAATTTTCATTCCCTTCCTGACAATAAAATGCACCTATCCTTTTACCGCGCCTGCCATAAGCCCTTTGACAAAGAACCGCTGACCCAGTAAAAATACGATAAACACCGGAAGCAATGCGGAAGCTGACGCTGCCATAACCAAATTATACTGTGTGACGCTCTCTTCAATAAAGTTAGTCAGGGCCAGCGGTATGGTGTACAGCCTCCAGTTTGTCAAAAACACCAGAGCGTCCAGATAGTTGTTCCAGTTCCATAAAAATACAATCATAGCAAGGGACGCCATGCCGGGTTTCGCAATCGGAACCATAATCTGAGCCCATGTACGGAATTCCCCCGCGCCGTCGATTCGTGCGGATTCGGCAAGTTCGTCGGGAACCTGTATGAAAAACTGCCGCATCAGGAACGTACCGGTTATTGTAATAAGCCCCGGTAAAATCATGGTAAGGTGAGTGCCCATAATCCCGAGTTTATCAAACATGGCAAATTTAGGGATCAGTGTAACCTGAGTGGGAATCATCATGGTGGCCAGATATAAGAGAAAAACAGCATTCGCTCCGCGGAATTTGATTTTAGCAAAGGCGTAGCCGGCCAATGTACTGGTCAATACGGAGCCTACCAGATTAATTGCGGCAATTTTGATGGAATTCCAGTAAGCCAATGCGAAATGATAATCACTGGGAGCGGAATTCCCGATATTCCAGACCATTTTAAAGTTATCGATATAAAAATATTTTGGAATCCATTCAATGGGCAGCTTCATCACATCCAGCGGATGCTTCATGGAGGCGGAAATCATCCAAAGGAACGGTACAATCATTGTCAAAGCAAACACGCCGACAATGGCAGTAATCAGAATACGGGCCAGCAGTTTTTGAGTTTTGTATGCCATACCTCTGCGCTTAATGGTTTTACGAGCCACCGGTTTACCCCCTTTCATCAATAGTTAACCCATTTTTTCTGTCCATACCACTCCACCATCGTAATGGCAAACAAAATAATGAACAATATCCATGACATGGCTGACGCATACCCCATCCGGTAGAAAGTGAACGCCGAAGTATAGATGTAATACACCAGCACATGCGTCGATGTTCCCGGGCCGCCCCTTGTCATGATCTGAATCGGCGCAAATACCTGGAATGATGTGATAAATGTCGTGATCACCAGGAAAAAGGTAGTGGGGGACAAAAATGGAACTGTAAGCTGAAAGAATTTGCGAACCTCACTGGCTCCGTCCACATCGGCCGCTTCATACACGTCTTTGGGCAGGCTTTGAATCGCCGAGGTATAAATCATGACAGAATATCCCACGTTCGACCATATTGTCATCAGCATAATAGCCGGCAGCGCCCAATTGCTGTCGCCCAGCCATTGCGGCGGATTTGCCACACCGAACAGCTGAATCAGCTGTGTAAAGGGTCCCCACGGGGAATACATCATTACCCACACGATGGCGACTGCCACCACATTAGAGATGTAAGGCATGAACATAGCCAAACGGATTGGCAGTTTTCCAAAACAAAATCTATCAATCACCACTGCGAGAACCAACGCCAAAGCAATTGTAACGGGAACCACCACAATTGCAAAAATAATCGTGTTCATCAGTGCAGCGGTAAACCACTCGTCTTTCCACATTTCAGTAAAATTTTGGATGCCGATAAAATTCCAATTTCCGAAACCTTTTGTATAATCCCAGTCTGTAAAACTGATCACAAGGGAAAACGCCATAGGGAACAATGTAAACAAAACAACACCAATGATATTCGGCAAAATAAAAGTGTAGCCGATCAAATCGGTTTTAAGCTGTTTGCTCAGTTTCATTTGTTCTCCTCCTCTCATTCAATTATTCTTTTGAAAGCAGAGGGGGAAGAACGCTCTTCCCCCTGATTTTATATTATCTTGTTCAGCCTGCTTTTTGGAGTTGTTCATTGGCGCGTTTCTGCGCGTTTTCAAGTCCCGCCTGCACGGTCTTTTTGCCCGTATAGATGTTTTCAAGTTCTTCCGTAAGAATCTTGTTGATTTCAGGCAGCTTTGTAGTGACGGAAGGAACCGCGTAATTGGTCACAGGAGTAATCAAAGTTTTTTGGGTGGATTGTGAATCAAACAGTTTTTCTGCACCGGCAAGAAACGCTTTCGTCACGTCCTCTGTCTTGTAGGTGTTTGCGGCCGGTACACGTCCGCCTTCCACCACAGGAAGCATACCTTCAGTGGCATACCACTTTAGATATTCCCAAGCTGCGTCGATATTCTGGGACTTCGGATTAATGCAAAGGTGATCACCGTATCCGCCCTGCGTGAATTGGCGTTTCCCTTTTTCCACGACCGGGTATGGCGCGAATGCAGTAACAAAGTCATGCGGATACTGTGTAGTGTCCTTGATACTTCTTACCATCCATGGGCCGACCGTCATAGCGCTCTTTCCGGTTAGGAACATTCCTTCCTGTGAAAGCTTCTGCGTTACACTGTCCGTGTGTGTCGGTGAGGATTTATCTACATTCATCATATTGTTGAGCAGTTCAATACTCTTCACATTAACCGGGTCTGTGATGTTGGCCTCTTTGCCGCCGGCTTTGTATAACGGGTCGCCGCCCAAAGTCAGCACGGAAAGATAATTAAAGGGGTACAGCATATCCTGCTGTGAATTCCAGAACATGCCGTAAACCTTGTTCTGTCCTTCCCCTGTGGTTAATTTCTTCGCGATATCTCTGAATTCGTCAAAAGTCCATTCAGTAGGAACTGGAATGCCGGCTTTGTCGAACATGGTCTTGTTAATAACAATTCCATACTGGTCCAACTTTGTGGGGATAGAATACGGCTTCCCGTCGATGTAATAGGATTTGGCGATTTCGCCGAAGATACCGGTCACGTCAAATTTATCCTTTGCGATAAGATCGGACAAATCAAGGGCCATGTTTCCGGATGCTCTTTTTTCCAGAAGAGCGGGTGTATATGTCATGTACAAATCTACATCGCTGCCTGCCATAAGGCTGGTTTCCAACTTCAGATTTCCGGTGTCATCATTTACGAATCTTTCATACTCCGCTTGAATTCCCTTGTCCTTGAACGCTGCATTGAATGCGTCAATGGACTTTTGCGGCCCTGCCTCGGGCGGCACACCGCCCCACACACGAAGTGTAACAGTCTTTCCTGCTTTTTGGGACGCAGCAGCGGCTGAATTCGTACCTGTTCCGCCTGTGCTGCTGGCGGTACTTCCGCTGCATCCGGCAAATACTGAAGCCATCATAGCACCTGCCAGTATAACGCTTACCAACTTTTTCAGTTTCATAAATATCCTCCTCATTATTTGGTTTTGCTTCCTCAGGGTTTTTCATACCTTTTCTCTGCTTCTCATTATAAAAGAAAAAGCAGTTGGATGGAATCATCCATTCTGCTCTTGTTCTTTTTAAAACAGTTATATTCTATAAAACTTTTATCCCTCATGTAATTTATTCGGAAATGTCTATCACAATCCTGCTTTTTCCTTAAATATTCAGCTTCTGTACTCATTGGGAGATTTCCCTGTGATCTTTTTGAACAGTATACTGAAATAATTTGCGTTATCAATTCCGACTTCAAGTGCGATTTCGCTGATTTTTCCATTCGTCTCCCGCAGTAAAGTTTCCGCGCGCTCTACCCGTATCTTATTCACATAATTAACAAAGCTAATCCCCGTTTCATTTTTAAACAGATGAGAAAAATAGCTTTCGCTCATATTCGCTAATTTCGCCGCAGCTTGTATACTTAAATTTTCCCGTAGATTCTGTCGTACGTATTGCTTCACCTCGGTAATCTCCCTGTGGCATTTTCCCTGATCACAGTTTTCGAGCAACCCCCTGTACTGGCTGATCATACTGCTAAAACTTTCTTCCATACAGGAAATTGTGTCGTACCGAGTAATGGCCTCATACAAAGTTAAACTGTTTCCATCCAGTAAATTATCGAAGTCAATTTGATCTTTTAACGCATGCTTCCGAAAACGATGGTACAATTCTAACAGTTCAATTCGAATTTTCTCAGCATTTTGTGCTCTTTCGGTTCTGCAAAAACACCAAAATTTCTTTAAATGCTCCTCTATCTGTTCAAAATTCCCGTTCCACAGCAGTTCCTCCAGTTGTGAATGCCTAAGATAATCCGGCAAGATGAATTCCACGCTGCTGACATCTGTGTTGCGATAAATATATAATGCTCCCCCACCTGAGAGAAAGCGCGCAGTAAGCGCCTGCAGATTTTGATTCACCGCACATTTAATCTGATTCACACCGGTGAAAGCCTCGCTGAGAGATGCAGACACCTCTATGCCCAGATATCGCTTAACGTATTCGATGATAGTACCCATGTCATTCCTTAATTCCGCGCACAACTGGTCATAGCTTTCCTCTTCCTCAAAATTTATCAAAGCAATTAAATCCCCGCGGTCATAATTATAGGTTTCGGCCTGCCGGTTTTTGCTGATCACTTCATGTACAATATTCTCCAATGAAAATTTTAAAAGCTGTAACTCCTGTATCTCGCCATTTCTCTGTCTGGCATAAAAATTATCAATACTGATATAAAGGGATACATATTGCTGATTAAAATTCGTCTTCAAATTCAAAAAGGCAAATTCATCCAGTAATTCGGACTCCTTCAAATAGCTCTGCTGAATCGCTGTTTTAATGAGTCTGTTTTTAATTGCTGAAATATTTTTCAGCAAAATCATATCTGCGTCCTTTTCCGCAGGGGCCGCCTTCAACGATTTACTGACCTCATCTAAAACGGACAGCATATCTTCGGGTTTTGCAGTAAGCTTAAAAATATAGTCCGCAGCGCCCAGCTTCATAGCCTTTCTCACATTGTCAAAATCATTGTAGCTGCTTAACACGATAAACTTAGTTTCCGGATATTGCGTTTTACATTGCGATATCAGCTCAAAACCATCCATTTTATCCATCATCAGGTCAGTTAAGACCAAATCAGGATGATACTGCTCCATCTTTTCAAGTGCATCCCGGCCATTGACTGCATCACACACCACACAATATCCATTCTCTTCCCAGTTCAAAATGGATTTGATACCAACCCGTACTAAAATTTCATCGTCAACTATCATGACCCTCTTCAATCGCCTTTTCGCCTCCTTCTATCACCGGTAACGTATAAGTAACTGTCGTTCCCTCGCCCAACTTGCTTTCCAAGTGAATACCAAATTGCTCTCCATAGATAACCTGAATACGTTCATTTACATTGGCAAGTCCGATTCCCGTCAATTTTTTTTCGTTGCGGTTCAGACCTTTTGACTGACTGAATTGATCGATTACATCCGGTGGGATTCCTTTCCCGTTATCCTTGACATACAGGCGCAGAATATCTCCCTCCCGTTCCCCGTAAATCCAAATCATCCCGTTTTCTTCATCAAAGCCGTGGATAACCGCATTCTCCACCACTGGCTGTAAAATAAATTTGACTACTTGTAACGGCAAAATCTCCGGTTCGATTTCGATTTTAACCTCATAACGATTGCCAAATCGGCTGTTTTGAATGAACACGTAGCTGCGTATATTGCTAAGTTCCTCCTCCAGCGATACCAGTTCACCGCCGCGGCTCATGCTGAACTTCAGCATATTTACAAGAGCATCAATGCTTTCTACAATATTGTCCGCCTTGCGGATAATCGCCATCCAGCGAATCATGTTGAGTGTGTTAAACAGAAAATGGGGATTCACCTGCGCGCGCAACGCTTCAAACTGGTATTTTTCCCGCACTTCGTGCTCATGGTTCAATTTGGAAAACAATTCGCGTATATTGTCTGACATCCGGGAAAAGGCACGATTTAAATGGCCAATTTCATCCTGTCGTGTCATGTTTAGCCCTTGAAGCTCCCTGTCGATTGAATATACCTTCATTTGGCGCGCCAACACACGGATAGGTTTCACTATTTTCGTGGAAATAAAGCCCATTATAAGGACCATTACTACAAAAAATACCACCATGCTAAAATTAATTTGCTGCGAAAACTTATCCATTTGTGCCATAACTCCGCGGTAATCCGTGTAGTGCATCACCAGCAATCTTTGTCCGTTAAAGGTCCACGGCTGTGAAAGCGTGTAATAACTTACCAGATACTGCTTTCCTTGATACGCGTCGCGCAAACTGCCACTTGAGCCCGGGGTAACTAGCCCCACCTCATCTTTAACATGCGTATCCGGCAAAAAATTCTGAGGATCATTTTTAAATATAATTTCTCCATTATTCAGACAAACGTACACGGAATCACTCTCCGCATAAGAGTATTGCATTAGCAGATTGCTGAATTGGCTCTGTCCTATGCTTATAATAAGAGTGCCTACGCGGTTACCTGTTACTCCGTCACTCAGCATGGAACGGGCCAGGGAAATATATTTTTCTTCTTTTTTATTTGGTTCTATAATATATCCGGGAGCAAACATACTCCATGTAATGTGACCTTTTTGATTAATACTCTCCTGAACCCAATCCTGGTTCAAAAGAAAAGAATAATCATTGTAATTCATACTCCAATTCGAATAGACATTTCCATTCGCATCTAAAAAAGTAATTTTTATATCATCCACCGTAAACAGGTTGGTTGCCATCAAATTCTTTACCGTGCCGTCAAACGCCACTGTTTTATTGTAAAAATCGACATTAGGATCCGACATGATATTTTTTAGCTTGTTATCCATCACGATTACGGTGGAGATATTGGCCATGTTTTGGAAGGATTTATAAATTTCCTGTTCGCTTTTTGACATTCCCTGAATGATTGTATTGCTAAGTTCTTTCTGAACATATTGCTCAAAGTTCGACTTCATATAACTAAACATGCAGAACATGGGAAGGAGCAGGCAGAGAATTAGTAATAGAAAAACCTTGAATGAAAGCTTTGACATATGTTTTTTAACAATTCGAAATAGATTCACCCTCGTTTCCCCCAATCTTATCAATTTCAAAATACTTTTCGTATAAACTTTACCACAATGTGCAAAAAATTTATAGTATGTTTATGGTATATAGTATAAAACCAAAAGTTTAAAAATGGAATCACTGATTGAACGAGAGTGAATAAAAGAGCACAGCAGTCTGAGAAAACAGATAAACCGAGCATATGCCTACTTTTCACAATCTCAATACCAAGTTTCCCGGACACACGAAGATATCTCTTTCATCGCCCCGTTCGAAAAGTGCAGCTATATTCCCCATCAGCTGATGTACCGTCCGTTCGCGCCAATGCATCATCGTAGAGAGGACTTTTTCGCTATAAGCTTTTAATACCATCAGCATAGCTGGTGACAGTTTGCGCTCAAGCTATAATAAAAAGGGTTTGGAACCATCTTTACGATTCCAAACCCTTTTTTACTGTGGATCATTTGACTTATCGGTAGGACTTCTCCAAAATTGCAACAACATCATCATCCGAAAGCGGAGCGGGGTCACCAGCAAACAGTCCGCCCATGGTCGCGCGGGCGTTTGCTGCGTACTGCAACATATTCTCTTTTTTTATCCCGTAATCACTCATTTTCAGCTGATCCACGCCGCACTGCTTTTGCAGCGAAACAAGCGCAGTAACAAAGTCCGCCGCGCCGGCAGCATCTTTCGCTCCCAAAGCTTTTGCCATATCGACCAAACGTGCATCACATTTGCCCGTTTTTGCAAAATGGGCGTAATACTCGCGACTGATCATAATCAACCCCGCGCCATGCGGAAGGTCATGATGATAAGCGCTCAGTGCGTGTTCAATGGAATGCTCCGAGGTACAGCTTGAAGTGGATTCCACCATACCTGCAAGTGTGTTTGCCAGCGCAACATCGCTTCTGGCTTCTTCATCAGAGCCGTCTGCCACTGCTTTCGCAAGACTTTTTCCAATCAGTTCAATGCTCTTCAGAGCGTAGATGTCGCTCATCGGCGTTGCTATTTGATTGATATACCCCTCCGTGCTGTGGAACAATGCGTCAAATCCCTGGTAAGCAGTCAGATTTGCCGGAACGGTCATCATCAGGTCCGGATCAACGACGGAAAGCACAGGAAAGGTTTTTTCATAACCAAAGCCGATTTTCTCGCTGGTTTCCTCTTTGGTTGTAACGGTCCATGGGTCTGCTTCCGTGCCGGTTCCCGCCGTTGTGGTAATCGCGACGATTGGCAGCGGGTCATTCGTCACAGGCAAACCCTTACCGGTACCGCCGGAAATGTAATCCCAGTAATCGCCTTCGTTAGTTGCCATTACCGCAATTGCCTTTGCAGAATCGATGCTGCTGCCGCCGCCAAGACCGATTACGAAGTCGCATCTTTCCTTTTTGGCAAGCTGAGCACCTTCCATGACATGGCTCTTAAGCGGGTTCGGAAGAATTTTATCGAACAGCACATATGTTACACCGGCTTGGTTCAATTCGCTTTCCAAACGGTCAAGGTAGCCGAAACGCTTCACCGAGTGGCCGGATGACGTTACAATCAGCGCTTTTTTGCCGGGCAGCTTTTCTTTGTGAAGATTAGAAAGCTGACCCTTGCCGAATAGAATTTTGGTTGGGATATAATAATTGAAGTTCATAAATATCTCCTTGTTTTTTTATTTTGGTTGGTGTAGTATTATCATAAACCTTTGAGTACGCTCTAATGCAATGCTGCTTTTACATATTTAGCGTTTCTTACAAATTGGAATGTTTAATTGCAGCACATTGCCAAAACAAAATACAAGGAGAATGAATTATGGGATATACCATTGCACAGGCTTCGCAAAAATCCAATTTGTCATGTTACACGCTTCGCTATTATGACAAAGAGGGACTTCTGCCGTTTGTAGAACGAAGCGAAAGCGGGTACCGTGAATTTTCGGATGGCGATTTGGAGTGGCTGGCCCTCATCAGCTGCCTGAAAAACACCGGCATGCCGATTAAACAGATAAAAGATATTATCGAACTGACCGTCGAGGGAAATGAAACATTTTTGCAGCGGCAGCAGATTTTGGTGGAACACCGCCAGACTGTGCTCGATCAAATCGCTTCCTTGCAAAGACATTTAGAAAAGATTGATTGTAAAATTAAATTTTACGGGGAATCCTATAAAGCAAATCTAGAGGGAAAGCCTACTCCGTTGACAGGTTGCTGAATCGTGTTTAAAAATAAAATAAACCATAAAAACTCTCTCTGATGGGTTATCCGTCAGAGAGAGTTTTTATGTTATCTTGATATAAACGTGGGGTAAAGCCGGAGCGTTTCAATTGCTGAGCAAAATTTATCGGAGAGGCTTACAATCATCGATTCCTTGTATTTTGGCGGAATAATTGTGAGCGGCCACATATGTTTTACGATAATATCTTTTTCCATATCGTTCAGTGAAAAATGTTCCTCTGCGTTTTCCAGTGCCGTTTTCGGGTGGGTAAAGCCATGCAGCCCCTTTTTACCGTTCCCAATATGCCAATCATAAAGAAAAAAATCATGCAGCAGTGCACCGCGTATGATACTGCGGCAGTCAACGTGCAAGTTGAACCTTTGGCAGAGCAGGTAACTGTAATACGCGACTGAAACGCTGTGTTCCAGACAGGAAATATGGGCGTGCTGTATAAAAGTACTCATTCGCCGCACTTCGGCTGATTTTAACAGCTCTGCGGCGCAATCCCTGAAATACTGTTCTTCTTCCTTAGTCAAGGTCATTCAGATTCTTCCCTTCGGTACCCACACATTTTCTTATATCAATTACAAAAATGAAGCGGAATAGCTATTGTTATCTCCCCCGCCTCCGGCGGGGGAGATAACATCTTCTTTTCCTATTCCTAATTGAAATTGCTATAATAGTATCGCATATCAACTTTTTAAGCAAGCGAAAAATGCAAAGCTTTCGCCGTGTTGGGCTGAAAGGGAAAAAGCAAGGCCGCCTATAAAGGCGGCCTTGTGTCGATATGTAGGTTATTCTTCCAATCTCGCAACCATTTTCTTCATGCAGTCACGGCAAACATTATGGCCTTTAAAAGTGGAGACATCATTCATATTGTTGCAGAAAATACATGCAGGTTCGTATTTTTTCAAAACGATTCTTCCATCATCATCTACAAAAATTTCAAGAGGATCTTTCTCGTTTATATTAAGAGTCATCCGGAGTTCTTTCGGTAATACGATTCGACCTAATTCGTCTACTTTCCTAACTATTCCAGTTGATTTCATCTTATTCATCGCCTTTCGTTCTGAAGCTATCATTTTTTGTCACTTCTATGGTGTATTATAGTATATTTTTCCAATTATGTCAATTAATTGTATATGTAAAATACGACGGAATTTGTGATATCTGAATCGAAATTTGCATAGATATTATACGAAAACAGTCAAAAAAGGGGTGAGTGTACTGCTGAATTATATTTGGGCCGGTCTAATTCTTCTCAGTGTGTTTTGCGCCGTCGCAACAGGGCGGGTGCCTCAGCTTTCAGCTGCGGTAATGAGCGGGGCGGCCGGAGCGGTTGAACTGGTAATAGCGATGCTCGGCATGATGTGTGCGTGGACCGGTTTGATGAAGATTGCGGATTCGGGCGGAATTACACTGATACTTTCCAAATTGATGGACCCGCTGACACGCCGGCTGTTCCCAAACTGTAAAAAGGGAAGCCCGGCAATCAAAGCAATCTGCATGAATATCACTGCTAATCTGCTTGGCCTAGGGAATGCCGCCACCCCGATGGGCATTGCCGCAATGAAGGAACTGGCGAAACTGAACCCAACACAAACCGCAGATAACTCCATGGTAATGTTCGTCGTAATCAATACCGCATCCATTCAGCTGATTCCTACTTTTATGGGGACTTTGCGCGCGAAGTACGGTTCCCCCACACCATTTGATATTCTTCCGGCGGTTTGGCTGACTTCTGTCTGTGCGCTTACAGCGGGAATTACGATTGCAAAGGTTCTGGAAGGACGAAAACGTGGATAAGCTTGGCGTGTACGCGATTCCTGTTACAGTCCTGATTATTATCGTGTTTGGACTGTTTCGCGGCGTACCGCTTTTTGATACGTTCGTCTCCGGTGCAAAAGAAGGGTTTTCCTCCGCAATCTCAATCCTGCCTTCGCTGGTTGGGCTGATGATGGCGGTTTCCATGCTGAACGCCTCCGGTGCGCTGGATATGCTGTCTTCGTTTCTTGCGCCTGTATCAAGGCTCTTGGGACTGCCGGAGCAAGTTATGCCGCTTGCGCTGATTAAGCCGGTTTCGGGCAGCGGAGCTACTGCTATCCTGTCCCAGATTTTCCAAAACAACGGGACGGAAAGCTTTGCAGGCCGCGTTGCTTCCGTCATGTCCGGTTCGACCGAAACCACGTTTTATGCCATTGCTGTTTATTACGGTGCAATTAACATCAAAAAAACGCGCCACACAATACCTGCGGCGCTTACCGCAGACCTGACAGCGTGTATCATTTCGGCGCTGGCAGTCAGACTATTTTTTCATTAAGGAATACATATGAATACTCAAAACAAAACTACACTTACGTTTGCTCTTGCGGGCAACCCGAATTGCGGTAAGACGACGCTTTTCAACGCACTTACCGGTTCAACAGCCTATGTGGGCAACTGGCCCGGCGTGACCGTCGAAAAAAAGAGCGGCCGCACACGGTATTTAGATTACAGCATAGAGATTGTGGATTTGCCGGGAATTTATTCGCTGACGCCTTATTCCCCGGAAGAAGCGCTGGCCGGAAATTTCCTTTTACATGAAAAGCCCGACCTGATCATCAACATCGTGGATGCATCCAACCTGGAACGTAATCTTTATTTGACCACCCAGTTTATGGAACTTAACATTCCAATGGTGATTGCACTGAACATGATGGACGTTGTGGAAAGGCGGGGTGACCGCATTGATTGCCGCCTGTTTTCGTCGCTGATTGGTGCGACTGTAGTTCCTGTATCCGCATCAAAAGGGCAGGGCATTTCCGAATTGCTCCGGGCCGCCGTGGAAGCCGCTCAGCACCCGGCTTTGTACCATCAGGTCTCAAAACCGCATCCCGGCTGCCGTGACCCCGAAACGGAGCTTGCCGACACGCGTTATCGCTATATTGAGAACATCACCCGCCTTGCGGTTAAAAAACGTGCAAATTCTTCCAAAAATATAACAGAGTGCATTGATACCGTTGCTACCAACAGGTTTTTTGCAATTCCTGCTTTTTTCCTCAGCATTCTCCTTATTTTTTGGATAACCTTTGGCTCGGTCGGCTCTTTTTTTGTGCATGGAGTAGAATTCTTAATTACCGAATATCTTTCACCGGTGACGGACAGCGCGCTGTCTGCGGTCGGTGCCTCCGTCTGGGTACGAAGTCTGGTGGTGGACGGCATTATTGCGGGGGTTGGTGCGGTACTGAAATTCCTGCCGCAAATTCTGCTTTTATTCCTGCTGCTTTCTCTGTTGGAAGACAGTGGTTATATGGCGCGCGCCGCATTTATCATGGATGCTCCGATGCGAAGGATTGGCCTTTCGGGCCGCGCGTTTGTGCCGATTTTGATGGGTTTTGGCTGCACTGTCCCCGCTGTGATGGGTACCCGCATTTTAGAATCGGAGAAGGATAAGCGATTAACGATACTGATTACCCCATTCATGTCCTGCAGTGCAAAAACACCGGTTTACTCCTTGTTTATCGCGGCATTTTTTGTGGGTACCAGACCGCTTGTCATGTTCCTGATTTATGCGTTCGGAATTATTATGGGGATTTTGTCGGCGCTGCTGTTAAAAAACAGCATCCTCAAAGGTGAACCGGCCTCATTCCTCATGGAACTGCCCGATTACCGCCTGCCCACGCCGAAAAGCGTGTGGCTTCACGTTGAACGGCGGATAAAAGACTTTCTGCAAAAAGCCGGAACCACTGTGTTTGTCGCAACCATAATCATTTGGCTGCTGCAGTCGCTTTCAACCGATTTTCACATGACCACCGACAGTTCCCAAAGCATTCTTGCGGCCGGGGGAAAGCTGCTCGCACCGATTTTCACCCTCTGCGGTTTCGGTACATGGAAGCCCACAGTCGCGCTGCTGACAGGTCTGGTCGCAAAAGAATCCATTGTCAGTACCATGAGCGTGCTGTACTCCGGAAATTTAACAGCCTCTCTTCAGATGAACTTTACCCGGCTGAGCGCCTGTTCCTTTTTGATTTTTGTTCTGCTTTACACTCCGTGTGCCGCTGCACTCAGTACCATACGCCGGGAAACAGGCAGCATAAAATGGGCGGTTGCAAGTGCTCTTTACCAATTTACAACTGCGTGGTATTGCTCCGCCTTGTTTTTTCAATGCGCTGTACTTTTTGTGCGGTTTTCTACATAGCTAATCCCCCGGCGGAGCACCGCCGGGGGCACTTTGTTTCTATTTTCTTTTCTATGCCTGACTGCCTGACTTTTTCGTGAATCAAATTCTATTTCGAGGATATCATGTAGATTATATAGGAATTAATTATTAAATACAACAATCGTTAATATTTTATCAATAATTGTTGCATATTGGGTCAAAAATTGTTATAATTCAATCTGTAAATAATAGGTTTAATAAAATACATGGGGGTCATATCATGATTTTAACGTTGGATATCGGTAATACCAACATTACCATCGGTGTTTATGATGATAAAAAGCTGATTTTTGTTTCGCGCATGGCGACCGATACATCCCGCATGGAAGATCAATACGCCATTGAGCTGCGTGATATTTTAGATATCTACGGAATTTCATTAAATGATATTGAGGGTGCGGCGATCAGTTCAGTTGTTCCGCCGGTTACAACTTATATCGTACGTGCGATTAAGCGCCTGATTAACGTGTCGCCGATTTGTGTTGGCCCGGATACCAAAACAAATGTAAAAATTAATATTCAGCGCCCTGAACTGCTGGGCGCCGATCTGCTTGTCGGCTGCGTGGCAACTGCGGAAATGTTCCATGGCCCGACCATTATCTTAGATATGGGCACGGCAACCACATTTGTGGTGCTGGACAGGGAGAAAAACATGCGCGGCGGCTGCATATGCCCCGGTGTAGGCATCTCAATGGACGCACTTACCCGACGCGCGGCTCAGCTTCCAAGCATCAGTCTGGAAGCACCGCAGCATGTAATCAGTGACAATACCGTTGACTGTATGCGTTCCGGCATTATCTTCGGAACAGCCTGTATGATCGACGGCATGGTGGAGCGAATGGAAGAAGAGCTTGGCGAAACGTGCCATGTTGTTGCGACGGGCGGCCTGTCAAAGGAAATTGTTCCGCACTGCAAACACAGTATTCACTTATGCGACACTCTTTTGCTGGAAGGCCTTAGAATGATTTATGAGGCAAACAAGTAACCGGATAAGTCAAGCCTATCCCTAAAAGTGCATATTACTGGCACAGCGACGCACCGGATGGTTCCGACAGCCGCATTGCTATTACAGGCAGTCGCTTTAGCGGCTGCCTGTTTTTATGCCTTTGTTTTCTTACTGGCTACAAACGGGTCTATCTATTCCTTGAGTAAAATATTTAATCAGATGCTATATCCTCTTGTAATTGATTCGATGCGGGTTGTAAACCCTCATCATTTTAACATCCGAGAACTTATTTTTGCTATAAGCTTTTAATTCCACCGGCTGGGCTGACGGTGGTTTACGCTAAAGCTACAATATAAATCCCCTGCCCAGTTTCGTCTGGACAGGGGGTGCATTTTTTGTCTACTTCCTATTGACCTGTTCACTTTGCCAAGGCAGAACTGTTGGTTCATCTGAAGGAATAAATTTTTGCGCCACGCCCGGCTTTTGCTTTGGTATATTGAAATTCCACAGTGTCTGGCAGGCTGTAATATTTGCGCATGGCGGTTTCATAACCATAGGCACTTCTGTCTGGTTTAAAGTTAAATGTCACATTGCAGAACGTCCAGTCAAATTGATTATAATCAATCAGCACTGTACTCCGTTCACCATGCTGTGCTTCCAAGATTTGTTGTTCTATATTTGCCGCAGCAATACCATTAATAACAGTACCGCGCGCAACGCAGGCAAAGGAAACTATTCCGATTAGTACCAAAGAACTCTGCAGAAGGCCCGCCCAGCGAACCAAACCGCCGTAATCCCAAAGGATACAGAAAATCATCAGCAGTGCGAAAGCATACAGAAGCATTTTTGCACGGCCGCTGCTGGATGTTGCGACCGCCGGAATCGCCTGGGATGCCCACATACCCACATATAACACCGGCAAGTAGCAACGGCTTTCCCCTCCGCTGGACTCTTTTTCATGCGCAAAAATGAGCAAAACCACAAAAATCAACAGGATATACAGCAGCCAATAAAGAGTAAGCAAAGCCTCCGCTACCAGTTGAAAACGATTCTGCAGACTCGGCGTTTCCGGTAACTGCAGCATAGGAAAGCGCAAACTCCAGCTTAGAGGTATCAGCAGTGCGCCAAAACACAGATAAAGCTGGATGAACTTTCCGGACTTTTCCTTATTTGATCGATGGCGAAGGAGAAAGACCGCCGCAAGCCCCATCGCAACCAGCCATGGCCAATAATCATTGACCAATGGGACGAAATAGTTTCTAAAGTTTCGCACAACATTCCCAATTGCGCTTTGTTTCACTGCGCTTTCCGACTTCATACGAAAATAAGCCCCTGGCGCCGTCAGCATAAGAATTAGCGCGGCAGCGTTAATGACAGTTAACACTTTCAGACAAAGCGGAATTTTTTCCGACTTATTCTGTCTCAAATAAAGAAGCGCTAAAATGCACATACACATCAGCATCATTGTCACCTGCTCATGCAGCAGTGCCGCGGCAACAAAGCAAACCGGAGAGAGCCACGAAAAAAATTTCGGCAGGACTCGACCGCGGAGCCTGCTGTAAAACGGCAAAAATCCCACCATCATCAGCAGAAATGGATAAATGTAATTTGTAGAGCCATCCAGCCAAAGGAAGACATCAGAAAAAAGCTGTGAAGACATGGGCAACAGCCCCGGAAATACCGCACAGACACATGCTAAAATTATTGTACGCCGGTCAGGTATGCCGTCTGACCGAAAGGAGCCTCTGACATAGTAGAAAAAAACCAAAGAAACAGCACTTGCCACAAACGCAGTCATAACTTTCCAAACACGCATGTCCATCATCAGAAACACACCAGCCAGCACATTGCCCATTCTGGCACCACCGTATGTGTAATATTCCAGATAGTGGTTCCAGATTTTTGGAAAGTTGCCGCCATTAATACTGAATCGATAGTCATCCCCCTGCAAAAAAGTATAGGAATAAATTATCAACCAAAAAACGAGCATCGATAGAAAAGGAATATACAGAATATAAAGTTTCCAGTTTTTTGGTTTCCCATCCATTCTTTTTTCACTCCTTAAGAACCAGTGTGACTGTTTATAGTTGTCTTTCTCACTATTTTCCCAAAACACGCAATGATATACAGCTGCTGTTAAGACAATAAAGTCCGGTGTCGTAGTAGTAACCACGACACCGGACCGGATTAATCCACCAGATATTCGCTCCTAATATGCCTGTGGTGTTCAGTAGTTTACCCCCAAAATCGCAATCGTATTCTACAAGAATATTGTAACTACTTTTTAGGATCGCCCTGAACTGATAAGTCTGTGCCATAAAAAACCTCTGAAAATAATATTAATATACCGCAACCGTTTGTATGAAATGCAGTCGTAACAACTGGGATTGCCGGAAGTGCAACTACAAAACTGACCGTGTATTTGTCACACTTCATATTAATACCTCAATAAATAAAATAAGCACCCCACAAAAGTGAGATGCTGTAAACGCGTATCATATTTATCTTTAATTATTTACTTTGCAATCTATGAAAGTAGAAAATTTAATGTCATTTGATATTAAAAATAAACTTCTTTCTTCTGAAAACTCATATTTATAATCAATAAGCAAAATATCTTCGACTTCCCACTCTGTTGCTAATTCAACAGGTAAATAGCAATCATTTATTAATTCTGAATATACTCTTTCTGCTATCTCAAGACCATCCTTACCATCTGCCGTAATCACCTCATACTGTTCAAGATATGCCAATATAATTTTATTCGCTTTACGTACTCTTTTCATCTTTTTATAAGTATCTTCCCTTCATAAATCATATGTCTCAGTTAATTAGGTAATCTTGATAAACCATTGATAATTGCTAAATAAGTATAGGCTTAGAAGTGCATTTCTTCAACCTACAACTTTTCCCAATCAAACTGTCAATTTTCAGTATATTTATCACATTTCATATTATTATCTCTATGAGAATCAGCACTTCGGCAGCACCTTCCCCGGCCCTCCTCGAATACGCATTCCAAAACTTTTCGAAGCACGTACTCTTTTGGCTCCCCCACTCCCGCTTCCAAGCATATTTCATTCATAAAAATTGTATTGTCACTCAGCATTTCAATCAACTTGAGTTCAATTAAAAGCTTCGTCGCTGACCGTACAACATCAATATTTGCATCCGTTATTGCTGCAAGCATCGGTTCACTGTAAGGGGTTGCTTCACTAAACCCTATCATAAAAATAAGTGTAACCTCTCAACTTGTTTTGTAAGTTAAGTGATTACACTTTTAGTGTACCAAAGGGAACCGCAGGCAACTAACTATCCGCCAAACAGTCAGTTGCCATGCGCTATTAGGGTTCACAGACCCATTATGACTTGTGAATGCCGTGTATACGATGAATCCTAACAAGCAGTAAGGATACTTCTGTCTATCCAACGTCACTGAATGTCCATTAAATTTGTTCAGAAATAGTCGAAACTATAAATTTTAGGACTTCGACCCACTGGCTTTACATATCTTCATCTTTTGATTTATATCACTATTCGAATAATAACTATACAAGTCACAATATCATTATTATGTTACATGATTCGACATATTTCATTATAAAACCAATACCAAATATAGTCAATTCAAAATGGAATAAAATCTGACAAAAAATTACAGCTGGACTTTTGAGTATAGTTCGTCTTTTTGATCCTGATTGATTCCTATATACCTTAATGTAATGCTTTGAGAACTATGATTAAAAGTATCCATGATAATCCCAATATTATATTTTGAAATTTTATAAGTCCAATACCCCCATGTTTTACGCAGACTGTGTGTTCCGAAATTCTCAATGCCACATTCTTCAGCATGTTGCTTTAAAACCCTATATGCCTGTATTCTTCCTATATGCCCCCCCTTTTTACTAAAGAATATGTAGCTTTCATAAGATAAACCAGATGATTTCACAAATAAGACGAGTAATTTTCGTATCGAACTATTTAATTTGATTTTCTTCACCTTTCCGGTTTTCTGTTCTTTTAAAACCAAATAATCTTTAAAATCACCATTTTGATTTAATATATCACTTACTTTTATTGGCAGAATATCGCTAATCCGAAGTCCGGTATTTAAACCAAACTTAAAAAGCAATCCGTATTTCTGATCGAAATTAGAAAGGGAATGATACAATTTTTTTATTTGATCTTTGCTTCGTATTGGTTCAACAGTCATAAGTCGGCTCCTTTAACTTTAATAAAATAAGCTTCTGATCTTAAAGTATAAAGCATATTATACCAATTATAAAGCTGATTACCATATTATGTAATATGTAAATAAAGGAAAAATATCTTGTTCCTATCTAGCATTAGAGCCAATTTCTTTAATTTGTCATGTAACATAATAATGATATTGTTACATAACAAATTAAAAGTAGAAATAATTCTAAATGATAGGAGGCTTATAATGCGAAAAAGTTATGCAAAGAAGGATATTTATAACCAAAATGGGGTTCTATTAATTGCAAAAGGGCAAATAGTTACAAATGAACATCAGGCAAGATTAGGGCGATTAGGCTCTGATATAAACAATACTCATTCACCCGAAAATGAGACTGATTTTAGTAAATTGACTAAATTACACTCAGCGGAAACAAAAGAAAGACTTAATATTTCAAATACTGAATTAATTGAAAGTTCATCCGCAATACTCGATAAAATCATCTTTGAATCAAAGGATGCTCCTTGGCGGCCCCTAGTTAATACTTTAGCTAATCATATAGACTGGCTATATTCACATTCTCTTGATGTCTCATTAATCTCTTTAATGATCTCGTTAAAACTGGGGCTGGACGAAAAATTATTGCATGATATCGCATTAGGAGCCCTATTGCATGATATCGGAAAGTTAATGGTTCCAAAGGAAATTATTCAAAAACCAGCTAAATTAACTGAGCAGGAATTTCAATACATAAAGCGGCATTGTGAGCTGGGATTCAGTATAGTAACCGACTATCATTTTAATAAGCCTATATTAGAAATCATTCTCCTTCATCATGAACGGATGGATGGTACCGGTTACCCCTATGCCTTAAAAGCATCAGACATACCGCTACATGCTCAAATTGTTATGGTGGCTGATTGTGTAGATGCTATTACTGCGTATAGACCATATAAGCCAGCTGCAAAAAGTATCGACTTCGCAATTAAAGAGTTGAAAAAGTCTTCCAGTCAATATCCTGAAGAGATTGTATCAATCTTTGAGACATTATGAATAAGCAGCTATATCCTGATAATGATTTGATAAAGAAGTGATAATTTTGGAACGAAAATTAAGTAGCAGACTATTGGAATGGAAAACAGCAGAGAGCGTCAATAGGTCAGTCGGGGATTTTCTTTTATATTTTTTCAAAGATGACCGGACGCGTTAATTTTCCTATGCAGATGGGCTGTGCACTATATTTATAATTATCCCAAAGACCTGCCGTTGTGATCTGATTATTGTCATAAGTCTTAAAGAAATATTCACAAGTGTTTGTATTTATGAAGGCCGTGTATTTCGTATAATCATATGTTCCCCGATCTGTTAAGACAACTCCTTTCGGTATAGTAACACTTTCCATGATATGAAAGCAGGTCATAACTGCCTCCGTCCTGTCCTGCGGTACGGCGGTATGTGTTTTCTGGTATGCTGTTCTCACAAAACGTTCCGGGGACGTATAACCTCCCGGCAACAGCATGGTTCCTGCCCCCTGTCCAAATGGTGTTAATCGGGTTTCTCCCCAGTAGGCCTCACTATGCTGTCTTGGGGATACATCCATATAATTTCTTAAATTAGTCATGTGCCACTGAAAATCCGGGCTGTTGGCCATAACACCGATGGAATTCTGAAATACCTCAAGACCTTTTTCTGTCTGTTCGATAATAACACATTTTCCGCTTTTATCTGTTGCAATCCAGTGTAATGGTGCAACTGTTTGTGTTACGGGATCTGGTAAACCAACGAGAGATATGTGTTGCAGCAGTTCTTCCAGTTCTTCCACCGAACCACATTTCCCCAAGATATAATGGAGAAAATCAACAGATGCAATTGGTTGCTTTTCCATATCCGCCATTTGTGTATCGTATTTAGCATAACCGGCAAAATATAATACCGCCGCCGCAAATCCTCTTTCGTTTACTCCATCAAAAAATCCGAGCATTCCACCGCTTTCCTGCCCGATGCCTATAAAGCTATAGCCATCAGAAATTTGGTTCATATTGAAAGTATTGTACCACCTGTAAGTTCGAGGAACCACATAAAGGCTCGGTTCGATATCGTAAGAAAAATCCATAGTTCGGCCAAAAAAATTTCCCAGCTGTTGAGATTGTAATGTTATGGATGTGCACATGTTAATTTCCTCCAATGATCTGATTTTTTCCACCTCAGATAATATATAAGTAGCAATTTAAAATATATGTTAAATGATTACCGAATAAACAAAAAATCCCCTGATAGCCCACAACAGGCCATCAGGGGATTTGTCATCTCTATTTATTTTTATTCTGTGGTGGAAGGGTTGGCTACAGAATGGAATCGGCTTGTCTGAATTGCTCCAGTTACAATAATCTGAATTTTTTCAGAAATGCTTCTTGCTATATTATATTTCTAACTGTAAGAGACTAAGAATCGACCTATTTCGATAAATTAAAACTTTTAGACCTTAATTACCGCATAATAAAAATTATTCTGCGCGAAGCCTTCGTCAAAATACATATTGACTCTAATTAAAAATTGTAATACTCTTTTATTGTAATTCGGAATAATCTTAGAGCGCTATTTCTCATAAAAGTAGCCAAGCCAAGTTACTCATATAATAGTAGATTCGTACTACTTAAAAAATAATGGATCTCTTGTATATGGTTATCTATCCTTAATTTAAGGAAGGCCTTTATGACCATTCCGCCTTCAGATTGGTCATTTTATATATAGATTGTTGCAAAAACATATAAATAAAGAATTGAGGTGATAAAACATGGGCTTTCTTCAAAATCAACGTATCATTGTGTTTTCGCCATAAGAAAGGAGAATTTTTATGAAAACGAATTCTCATCCAATCGTAATCTGCAAAAAGTACTATGATATTGTATTTACTAAGGATGAAGAAAAACATCATGAGGTCAAAACCACTCAATATTTTTTACCGAGTTTTGATTTTAAAGCTGTTTTGAAGGCACTGAAGCTCGTATTGCTGATACTCCTGTTTATAGCCATTTTGGCCAATAAAATAAACGAAGTTGCTCCAATAATGACCTTTATCTTGGAACAACTTCATTGAAAAAATGCAAAAAAGCAAATACACATTAGCTTACAATGTGTATAAACTCTAACTTCTATTATTAACATAAATTTCAATTTCTGTCAATCTATTTTACCAAATTTACATTATTAAGAGACGAAAGGGCACCGGAAATTAATCCGATGCCCTCTAGAACCAAGAGAAAAATAAAACATATTAAGCATGAAAACAGTACGGATCATTGTATAAACGGAAAGGCCTTAAATACAGGCTATGGACAGCCGCCACGTTTGCTAAGTATGATGACGGCAACTTATCTCTCCATAAATCATAGGTCACCATGCAACCACACAGGCGGCTAAAGATGCACTGCAAAAAGGGTGTCCGAAACTAGGCAAGCGTGGTAATCAAATAATAAAAATCAAAGTGCCTCAGGTCTTAAACCCGATGTAATATTCTGCATTGTATGATAGTAAAGTGCTGATGGGACTTATGTATAAATACGATATGCAAAATGATTCATGAAGTTTATATGGCACTTAAGCCGCAAATGATAGCAAGCGCAGGAAAAAAGTTGCATGCATTTTTGAATAAAGAAATATAATCCTCATTTAGTCCACCATTAGTCCACATAAAAGTATTCAAAATAGTCCTTTTAATGTTTTTACAGTCTGAGCCAAAACAAAGAAAGGCCGCATGAATACTGATTTTTCAGCGCTCATGCGGGTTCTAAAATGGTCGGAGTGAAATTATAGGACTTGTGGCAACCCAGAAATTTCTACGGCTTGCAGGCAATCGATAGGCGGTATTTACATAAAATCTATCAGTTATGTTATAGTAATAGAAATGATCAAGTGAAAGAAGTATGCTATGCTATATGATGTTTTTGTCAGTCATGCAAGTGAGGATAAAGATAAATTTGTTCGTCCATTAGCAAAAAGATTAAGTGATAATCGTATTCAAGTCTGGTATGATGAGTTTACTTTAAAACCTGGAGACAGTATTCGCAGATCCATAGATATGGGTATTGCAAAGTCCCGATATGGAATTGTAGTATTAAGCAAAGCGTTTTTTCAAAAAGAATGGACTCAATGGGAATTAGATGGCCTAATCCAGCGCTTAAACAGATCAGAGAATAACATCATCATACCTATATGGCATGACGTCTCTTTTGATGATATTCTGAAGTACTCCCCATCTTTAGCAGATAGAAAAGCAATTTTAAGTTCAAATGGTCTTGAGTATATCGTTTCTGAAATAACCAAAATTGTCAAACCAGAAGGTTCAACATTATTAAATGCAAGAGACATTTTAATTGATTACAAGATGAACCCACCCGTTGTTACAGATGATTGGTGGCTGGATGTTGTTGCGTTTTCCACGTTAGACTTTAGAAAACAGCCGTGGGGGTTTCCGATAAGTGATTCTTTTCCGAAAAGTAAAAAAATTGCTTGGGCTGCTATGCAGCAAACTTGGCAGCAAAAAAGGAAAGAAAAAAATATTTCACAAATGTCAAGACCCGAAGAAGTTCTTAATTTCATTAAAGAGTCTTCTGGATTAGAAGAGATATGCTATTTGCATCCTGACTATTTAGCCGCGTATGTACCGCAACTTACTATAAAGGGCTATGGAGCGCAATTTGAAGCGCACTTTGAAAAGATGTATCAGAAATCTCAAATATCTTTAAAAAAACAGGCAGAAAAAGATAAAGCTAATAAAGAGTGGGTCTTTGGGCCCTCCTATGGTTGCTCTGCAAACCCTGAATGCTACTTGAACTATGCTCTTAGACATCCCAAATTTGGAAGTTGGAAGCCCTTTGCTATTGCAGACGCATACATGAACGGTGGAGGTATGATTATCAATGCAAAAATTTATTCAAGTATTGATTACCTGATATGGTTATTATCCGATAAAAGCAACTGGTTACCTAACGTGATTCATCAATACTTGTTGGAAGGATTTAAATATGTTAATTGGAATTGGTATAGTTTTTCTTCATTTCCGTTTGGAGATGAAAAATCTTTTAATGAAGATAGGATTACGGGGGAACTTGCTTACGTATTACAGAACACTCGCTCTTACAATGAATTTATTCTAACAGAGAAATGTGAAAGTGATATAAAAGCTAGAATAAAACATTCAAAACATCTGCTATATCTTCATGAACCCGTAAAAGAATTATTCGAAAAATTTATCGCCATGAAATTTATTGAAAACTGGTTCTTAAGAGATAGTGAAAGAAAACTTGACTATCCTATTTTATAAATTAACTCCTTAAAACTAAAACAGGAATTTAGAAAAATGGGGCCCACTTTTATTACTCGCTATTCCATGATTATTGCTATATGTGAAAGAACCTGCTGACGGCGGTTCTTAGAATCCTCTTGGCATGAAGCCTTTCCCAAAAGACAAAAGACCGCCACCAGTTGATACTGTTCTTGTCACTCATTTTTGCTTCCGAGTGCCCTTATAGGACTTGCTTCTCGCAAACCCGCATGAATACAGGCAAAACAAAAGTCGACGGCCTTTTCAATGGTACGAGTGAAATTATAGGACTTGGAGAAATCCAGTAATATCAACGGTTTGTGGGCAATCTGCAAGCAGTATTTATAAAATATATTTTAGTAGATATTAGTCTTCAATTATTTTTGCACGATACATTCCTTGCTTTTTTAATATATCTACCACATTATACGCGTCAAGGCCCTCAAAACAGATTCTGCGGCATTCGCCTGGATAGTCTTGTGAAAAAGTATCCCAAACATTTATCAAATGGTCAGTCTTATGTAAGCCATATTTTGTTAGCAGGGCGGCATACTTTTCTGGTATCTTCGAATAGATAGAAACCAGTTTGTATTTTTGAATAAAAATCTCTTCGTGGCTTTGATGGGACGCAATAGCGAATTGGGATAATCCATCACTTAATAACAGCTGACCGTATGAATTCATTATTGTATCGATTTGACTTTGCGTTTGCCCGTCAAGATACAGTACTTCTTGGTGAAGAATCTCCTCAAATCCCATTTTATTTTCTTCATCAATTGATAGCGGCAATTGCATCACCAAAAACAATGGCTCAGGAAGTGCTCGATAAAAATCGGTGATTAAAGCTAATAGTTTCTCGTAGCTAACATTAGCGCAAATAGATTCTCCTTCAAATATTTGGTATTCTTCCAAAATCTTATCAGGGAATGGAATTGTCACTCCGGGGGCAGTTTGAAACATGACGTCCACTCCTTTCATACAAATTAGAAAATATAGTCTTATTGTAACAAGCCAACAAAAGAAAGTCTATAAGAAGATGTAAAGACAGTAGTAGGAGTGTCCTTATAGGACTTACAGTTCGCAAGCCCGCTTAAACACAGGCATAGCAAAAGGCCGTCGACAAAAGTCGACGGCCTTCTCAATGGTCCGAGTGGCGAGACTTGAACTCACGGCCTCTTGACCCCCAGTCAAGCGCGCTACCAACTGCGCTACACCCGGAAACAACAAGAATTATTTTAACACAAGTGTGAATATAATGCAAGAGATCAAACTAAAAAATATGCCGGCAGGACAAACCCACCGGCAGAGTTACAACATTAAGCATTCATAGCTTCACTGAAGAATTTATTATGAACCGCAGAAACAGCCTTGTCGGCATCGGTACGGTCTATCAAAACGGAAATTTTAATTTCGCTGGTCGCAATCATTTGGATATTAATATTAGCCTCGTATAAAGCCTCAAACATCTGTGCGGCAGTGCCTGGATGAGTTTCCATACCTGCACCAACAATAGAGACTTTAGCCACATTTTCGTCGTAAACGACACTGGTGGCGCCAATCAGCTCCACATAAGGGTTCAAAATATCAATGGTTTCTTTCAAATTTATCTGGCTTACCGTAAAACTAATATCTTTAGTTCCGTTTCTGCCAACCGACTGTAAAATGATATCAACATTAATATTTTTCGCGCAGAGTTTAGAAAATATTTTAAAAGCAAGGCCCGGTCTGTCAGGCACACCGATAATTGATATACGGGCGACATCCTCGTCCTTGGCAATTCCGCTGATCAGCATTTTTTCCATTTTTTTAGCCTCCTTAACAATAGTTCCGGGTTTTCTGGTCATGCTGGAAAGTACTTCTAGCTGAATGCCGTATTTTTTTGCCATTTCAACGGATCGGTTATTCAGCACCTGCGCACCAAGTGATGCGAGTTCAAGCATCTCATCATAGGAGATTACATCAAGTTTTTTCGCATTTTTCACCTTGCGCGGATCGGCGGTATAAACGCCTTCCACATCGGTGTAAATCTGGCACAAGTCAGCATTCATCACTGCTGCAATTGCGACTGCGCTTGTGTCGGAACCGCCACGGCCCAATGTAGTGATATCGTTATAACGGTTAAGTCCCTGAAAGCCTGTAACAATTACGATATTTTTCTTATCTAATTCTTTTTGAATTCTGTCCGGTACCACACGCTTAATGCGCGCACTGCCATAAGCCGAACTTGTAATAAAACCTGCCTGCCAGCCCAAAAGTGAAACAACAGGATAACCCAGTTTTTCTATTGCCATAGCCAGAAGGGAAGCCGACATCTGTTCGCCGGCAGTCAGCAGCATATCCATTTCACGCTTCGAAGCACTTTTATTAATCTCATTGGCCTTGGCAATTAAATCGTCCGTTGTATCACCCTGCGCGGAAACAACAACAACAATATCGTTGTCCTGTTCATATGCCTTTGTAATAATATCCGCTACATTAAAGACGCGCTCGGCGTTTGCAACTGAGCTGCCGCCAAATTTTTGAACAATAAGGCTCATAAGGCTCTGTCCCCCATATCATCTAAAAAATATTATTCAATTGAAATCTGCGCACCCTGAGAGTCGGTATTCAGCACTTTAATCTGCCAGCCCGTAATCCCTTTTTCCTCAAGATGATTCGCAGCATACTTTGCAAAGTTTTCGGTATCGTCAGCATCTATCATTGAAATGATGGTCGGTCCCGCACCGCTTACATAAGTGCCAAGGGAACCAAGCTCATAGCTGACGCGAAAAACATTATCCAAATTTTCAATTAAGCTTGCACGGTACGGCTGATGGATTTTGTCCTGAACCGCAACGCGCAGATTTTCGAGTTTCCCGGAAAACAGTGATGCTGCCATCAATGCAGAACGTGAAAGATTGTAAACTGCGTCACTTCTGGAATACTGTTCCGGCAGCACAGAACGTGCTTTTTCAGTTTTTAATTCAAACGGCGGAATAAACAGCACAAAACGGATTTTATCCGAAACAGGTACACTCACACTGTATACCCGGCCTGCTTCGATTGCGGAAGCGGCAAGACCGCCTTCAATTGCCGGAGTAGTATTATCCGGATGGCCCTCAATCTGTGCAGCAAGATTAATGAGGTCCTTCTGTGACAGAGGACTGCCCAAAAGCCGGTTAGCTCCCAATATTCCTGAAACGATACACGCTGAACTGCTTCCCAGACCGCGTGCCATGGGAATATTGTTGAGCTGCACAATTTTTAATCCCGGAAGCTTTCGCCCGCACTTTTCGTACACCTGTTTTGCCGCCCAAAAAATCAAATTACTTTCGTCTGTTGGAACCACGACATCATCTTTGCAGGTAATATCAATTGTGTCGGACTCTTCCATCCATACCTGATTATACAAATTAAGCGCAATCCCAAGGGAATCGAAACCGGAGCCAAGATTTGCACTGGTCGCCGGCACCTGAATTCTAATCATTACATCAACATCCTATATTTAATATTACAGATTGCCAATTCGAATTGTATTTAAAATATGAGTGCCATATGCCTCAATCTCTGATAATTTGTCAATTATTTCTTTTACTTGCATGGTTCCGGTGACAAAAGCAATTTCTCCATTTTCAACAGTTTTACGGGACAGACGGACAACATTGCCAAACACCTTATGAATATTTTTAAAAGCAAGCTCTTCGTTATCAGTATTGGCTCGGACAAACATTGATACGCTGTCCAGGAGATAATCCTCAACGTAATCTTTTGAGCCATCTTCCCAGAAAAGGTATTTCCTGGCCTTGAAATGTTTGACACAGTCAATCACATCCGCAACCACAGCGCTTGCGGTGGGCAGTTTACCGGCGCCTTTGCCGTAAAACACAACGTCTCCGGTAGAATCGCCGCGAACCATAATACCGTTAAATACATCATCCACATTTGCAAGCTGGCTGTCACGTGAAATAAACATCGGACAAACAATTATTTGGAGCTTACCGTTTTCCATCATTCTGACCTGTCCGATCAGCTTTACCACACCGCCCCACGAAGCTGCGTATTCTACATCCGCCAAGCTGATTTTAGTAATGCCCTCGGTGTGCACCTGCTCCGGGTAGACATGACGGCCATAAGCAAGGGACGCGAGAATACAAATTTTACGGCAGGCATCTAATCCTTCAACATCCGAAGCAGGATTACGTTCGGCATAACCGAGTTTCTGCGCCAGCGCGAGAGTATCTTCAAACGTCATCTGCTCACGAATCATTTTGGTAAGAATAAAATTGGTAGTCCCGTTAAGAATGCCGGCAATCTCGACCACGTCATTTGCAGCAAGGCACTGGCTGATTGGCCTGATAATCGGAATCCCGCCACCAACACTCGCTTCGAACAAAAAGTTAAGATTGTTCTTTTGCGCTATTTTAAGCAGCTCGGCTCCTTTTGCCGCAACAAGTTCTTTATTGGAGGTGACTACACTTTTGCCGGACTCAAGGCAGCGTTTCACAAACTCAAAGGAAGGATTCAGGCCTCCCATTACTTCTACAACAATTTTTACATCAGGGTCATTGAGTATGGTATCAAAGGATTTTGTAAATCTGTCTGCAAGCGGACTTTCAGGAAATTCACGTAAGTCCAATATATACTTAATATTAATCTGTTCTTTTGCACGTTTGGCGATATTTTCGGTGTGGTTGGTTAAAACCTCTACCACTCCGGACCCAACAACGCCGTAGCCCATTACGGCTATTTCTACCATATGATGCACCCCTTATTATTTCTACTCATTCTTACAAAAAACATTATGGACACTTTAACAGTTTACCATGTTTCAGCGTAACATTCAACGGCAAATTAGACAGAATGCAGACACCGAACGGCATCTGCATTCTTGCACTGTGTCAGATTATCCTGCCGCAGGAGTGATTGCATGGGTAGTTGAGTCAGACGACTGTCCCGGATGCGAGCTTGGAGTAGACGATGATTTTTGGGATTCATCCGCAGAGGAAGCAGACTGAGATCCTGCTGATTCCTCTGAACTGGCGAAAGATTCCGTTTGGGAGACGGTGCTTGAAACGCTCTGCTGACTTGACGCCGCAGCGCTTGAAGTAAGAGCCGAACTTGAACTGTTATGAATTCCATCACAGATAGCAGGCATCTTATTCTTATCATACCACCCTGTCGCGGTGCTTTTATCGGTATCCGGATTGGCAAGTAAGCCGGTATCCTGACAATATAACGCGGAAATCACATTCGGGTCATACTTAAACGCAAGTTTTGCCTTATTCTTTAAATATTCCGACATGATATTTTTCCAAACTGACTTGGAATATCCCTGCTCCGTGGTTGTCAGCGAGGTCGGGGTAGCGTATCCGGTCCAGATACCCGCCACGGCATACGGTGTTCCGCCGACAAACCAGCTGTCTTTATTATCATTTGTAGTACCGGTTTTACCGAAAACTTCCCATCCGCTGATTGCGGCACCGCGGCCGGTTCCGTTGGGTCCCGTAATAACATTATTTAAAAGATGGTGCATGACCGAAGACGTAATGGAACTGATTGCCTGTTTGGGTATTTCCTTTCGGTTGTCCAATATAACATTTCCGTCATGGTCGTCCACGTGATAAAAAGTATATGGCTGATAATATTTACCGCCGTTTGCAAACATCTGATATCCCGCTGTCATTTCTCGCACGGTAACACCCTCGCTCAGACCGCCGATTGCCATTGGCGCACGATTGTTATCCGCGGGAAGAAGACTTGTAAAATTCAGCTTATCTTTTAAAAACGTAAAGCTTGTATTCGGCGTAATCGCAGTACCGGTCTGCGCCGCAGCAGCATTCAATGAACGCTCCAGTGCAAATTCAATCGGTACCATGCCCCAATATTTACCGCTGGTATTCCCCGGCCCCCAGTTTTTCGGGCCCTCGCTTCCATCGCTGAACCAATTCGGCAGCGGATTGTCGTTCACAAGGGAAGAAAAATTGTATTTTCCAGAATCAATCGCCGGGCCGTAAACCGCCAAAGGTTTCATCGTTGAACCGGGCTGCCGTTTCGAATCAGTAGCCAGGCTGAAAAGACGGTTGCTTTTCTTTTCTCCGCGGGAGCCCACTGTCGCAAGCACACGGCCGGAGTAATCCATTGCCAAATAGCCTGCCTGTAACTTTTTACTGCCCCCGAATGACTTTGCGGACAAAAACGTATTTTCCGCAATGGTTTGCAAGTTGGTGTCCATTGCAGCATAAATTTTTAAGCCGTCATGGTAAATCATATCGACAGCCTTATCGCTGGAACAGTTGTATGCCTGCATCAAGCCGGTTTTGACATCCTCAAACAGGGTGTCAACATACCAATTCCAAATTGGAACATCGTTAACTACATTTTCGGACTGCTTGCCCACAAATTTCATATGTTCGGATTTATCCATTGCCGTTTTATATTCTGCGTCAGTAATTTTTCCCTGATTATGCATTTCCATGAGAACAGTCTGCTGGCGTTCCTTGTTCAAATCAGCATGAACAAGAGGTGAATACTTTGTCGGATTCTGCGTGATTCCGGCAATCGCGGCACACTCGGCGATATCGCAGTCCTGTATATTCTTATTAAAATACAAGTTGGCCGCAGCCTGTACGCCGTTGCAGCCGCTGCCAAAAGGAACCACATTGAGATAAGTGGCAAGAATCTCCTCTTTGGAATATTTTTTCTCCAAATTCAGCGCGCGGAAAATTTCCGTCACTTTTCTTGTCAGGCTCACATCCTTGTCACCCGTTACATTTTTAATCAGCTGCTGTGTAATGGTTGAGCCGCCATAACTGCCTCCCTTTACGAAAAGCTGCGTCACAGCGCCGAAAGTCCTGCGCCAGTCCACACCGCTATGTTCCCAATACCGCTTGTCCTCAATCGAAACAATAGCATCTTTCATAGCCGTAGGAATTTTATCGTAATCAACCCAGACTCTGTTTTCCGTGCTGTAAAGACTCTGGTATTTTACGGGGCTTGAACTGTCGTCGTTTGGCCCATTAACATAAATAAAACTGGTGTAATTAAGCTGAAGCTTGTGCAAATCATAATTCATTGATTCGTCTTTCATACTGTAAATAAACGAAACCAATGAAACGGATACGATTATCCCGGTAATAATAAAAATGGTTAAAAAAGTAAGTATCCCTTTAAAGACAATTTTACCGATTGATTTTGCAGTAATTATCGATCCCTTTTTTGCACGTTTTTTTGAACCAACATACTTATTAATATCGGTTTTTCTCATCAGATGCCACCTCCTAATCGTTTATTCTTCTAAAATCAGTTGAAAAATGAATAATTTTCCAAAATTTTCAAATAATATCACCGAGGTGATACCATTTGAAAAGACTATATGCGGCGCTGCTGCTGGTAATTGCAGTCATTGCAGTATTAGTGTATTGGGGATATACACAAAAAAAAGCGAATCCCGCCCCGGAACCCTCAAGTTCAAATACATTGTATAATTCTACAGCAAATACACCTTCAAGTCAAGAAACCAGCGAAATTAACGCCATGGCGAGTAAAACTGATGTTTACACTTTAAAGGAGTATGAAGGTAGAATCGGTGTATTTTATAATGCAGAAACTGCGCCTTACCAAGAACTTGATGTGGATGTATCCTCGCTTCCCGAAGCCGACCAGGAACTTCTGAAAGAAGGAATTAAAGTATACAGTACAGAAAAGCTGAAAGGGATTATTGAAGATTACGAGAGTTAATGAAAAGAGCGCCATGCCTGATGGCATGACGCTCGAACTTTGAAAAGCTTTATTTCAGGCCTTCCTCGTAACTCTTAATCATCTTTTTGACCATCTGGCCACCGACTGAACCGGCTTCTCTAGATGTCAAATCGCCGTTGTAACCTTGCTTTAAGTTTACGCCGACTTCGGAAGCAGCTTCCATCTTAAACTTATCGAGACCAGTACGAGCTTCGGGAACTACATGATTATTACTTGAAGACATAAATACAACACTCCTTAAATATTTTGATGTTTAGATTCGAATTCATTCGAATGATTTGCGTTTGCTTTTCTATTTTGCGTAATTGGAGTGCATTTATGAATGTCAATTTTTTCAAACTAAATAATATAACCACCGGAAGAATCAATTCCTGAAATTAACAAAGCTGCGCATACAGTCAAAATTCGGTGCGGCCCCAATTCGGAAAGCAAAGTAACCGTAAAATCATGTGGTTCAAGGATTGCACCGTCAACCGTTATGATGCTGCGCTGAAGGCTTAAGGCGGCATTCGTTTCATCCAGCCCCGCAATGCTGATGGTATCCTTTGGACTTGTACCGCAAGTAATTGCCGCGGCATCCGTACCCTGCAGCATAGCCACGGCTTGCAAATTTTTTGTTTCAATCACACAGGAAAATCCGCTTGGAATACGAATCTGATCCGTTGAATGAAAGCTGTTTTTAAATAGCAAAATTCCGCTTTCCAACTCAATATTCGGAATATTTTCACAGTCATAAATCAGGAAGTCAACCGCTCCGCCGCCACTTCGAAACAGTCGCTGCTGGCTGTAATACTGCACAGTTCCGTACCTGGTCAATGCAGGCAGTAATGCATTGCTGATTGAGGTATCGGTTGTTTTTCCGCATAAAATAATGTTTGTCATTTTTTACTCCGCTTCCTCAAATGATAAAAACATTATTTACTTTTGGTGTGAAAATATGTAAATTTCAAAAATTAATTCGAAGTCAGCACCTTGGATTTTGCGCACTAATTGGCCTTAATAAAGTCGCTAAGCTCATCACGCAGACGCGTTGCCATTTCGACATCAAGCTGAATACTGAGAGGGTTCATGCCAAGGCCGCTTTCCTGCCCCGCCGTATGGACCCAGATTGAAAAATATTTCTTATTTGAGTTCACGTCCATTACCGTTTTACTGCTGACACGAATCATCCTGCTGCATTTGCGGATATCCATAATTCTTGCCATATTTCTCCCCCCGCAATTCTGTTTAAATATTTTCTACTATATATATTATACTTTGCAAAAATATAATTTTCAATGCAGTTGGCTTTTTATCTGCATTCCTGTTTCATCAATCGTATAATGATCTTTATAAATGAGCTGGGAAACCGGAACAATTGTATAGCCCTGAGCCTGCAGTGTTCCAAGAACATCCGGCAGAGCGGTTGCGGTATTGAGTGCGCCGTTATGAAACAGGATAATAGACCCCGGTTTCACCTGTGTTGTCACCTGCTCGACAATTTGCCTTGGCGTCGGATTTTTCCAATCCAAACTGTCAATGCTCCATTTTACACAATACATATCTGCGGAATCAACGGCTTCCATTAAAGCATTGCTGTAATCATCGTAGGGTGGGCGAAAAAGGACCGGACCGACACCCGTTATCTTTTTAATTTTGCTGTTGCAGTCGGTAATCTGTGACAGCATATCGGTACGGGTCAGCCTGGGCATGTGAGGATGCGTGTTCGAATGATTGCAGATTTCGTGCCCTGCAGCGGCTATCGAAAGGACAGATTTCGGATATTTGTCCGCCCACGCGCCCACGACAAAAAAGGAAGCTTTCACGCTGTATCTTCTCAATATGTCAATTAGCCTTTGCGTTTCCTCATCGCCCCAATCATTATCGAACGAGATTGCGACTTTCTTTTCATCTGTTTTTACACTGCAAATGGGGTTCAGCCGTTTCGCATTCAGCGCGGTGATTGCCGATACTCCCTGTAATGCGATTATAACCGCGAGCGAACCCAAAATCAGGAAGAGAACCGCGGTCAGATTTTTCTTGGTCACAATCAAAATTTTCATATTTGAAGCCCCCTAGCACAAATATATGCGGCCGGGAATATTCATTATTTCACAATATCCCCTTATACTGATATCCGATTAAAAAGTATATAAAAATCAGATCAAAAGCTTTCGTATATGGATTTTGATGCGGATTTTTATCGATACTTTTATTGGAGATCAATATACCCCTTTTTTTGTTACACTTCTGCAGAGGTTTATCATTTCGAACCACACCGGGTGTTTCAAAGATATGTTCATATCTATTTTAATGTTGAGAAAATCGTGATATACTGGAAAACGATTAAAAAGATTCGGAGGAAAACATATGCCCAAATTATATTTTAAGTACGGTGCCATGGGCAGCAGTAAAACGGCACAGGCGCTTATGGTAAAATTTAATTACGAGGAAAAGGGATACCGTGTTGCACTGATGAAACCGTCCGTAGACAACCGTGATGGACAAACTATTGTGAAATCCCGCATCGGCTTGCAGGATACCGGCATTTTGATCGATCATAAGTTAAATATCTACGATTGGTACCTAAAGAACAAGTATGATGTTTTGATTGTTGACGAAGCCCAGTTTTTATCCGGCGTGCAGATTGAACAATTGAAAGATATTGCTATTGAATTTGTTCCGGTACTTTGTTTTGGACTAAAAACCGATTTTCAGACCCATCTGTTTGAAGGCAGCAGACGGCTGTTTGAAATTGCCGATTCGCTGACAGAGATTAAATCTGTCTGCATCTGCGGACGCAAGGCCGAGGTGAATGCAAGGATACATAACGGACAAATCACGCGGGAAGGTGAACAGGTGGTACTTGGGGGAAACGAAAGTTACATTGGACTGTGCTACAAGTGCTGGAAAAAAGGTGAAATCGGAACATTTCCATTTAAATAATGAACGAAGCCCGCTGCCGGATAAAACCGGCAGCGGGCTTTATAATTTACATCAAATAGTTCAGTTCGCAAGAGCATCGGATTCTTCCGCGTGACCGGAATAAGTGGGAACCAGCTCATGAATAATACCCATCATTGCAACATTATCCACACCGGCTACTGTCTTAAGCTTCTCAATTTCACTTAAAAACGTATCTTCATTAAAGCGAATCGGTGAACCAATATAAATCAACTCATGGGAAGTCTTTTCGCAGCTGCCTTCGCAGTCCAGTAAAAGTTCCTCATAAAGTTTTTCACCGGGACGCAAGCCGGTGTACTCAATTTTAATATCAACATCAGGCTGTAACCCAGACAGGCGAATCAGGTTGCGGGCCAAATCCACAATCTTTACAGGCTGGCCCATATCAAGCACAAAAATTTCACCGCCGCGAGCCATACCGCCGGCCTGAATTACAAGCCTGGCTGCTTCGGGGATTGTCATAAAGAAACGAGTGATGTCCGGATGGGTAACGGTAACAGGGCCGCCGGCCTCAATCTGCTTTTTGAAAAGCGGAATCACGCTGCCATTGCTGCCCAGCACATTACCGAAACGAACCGCCACAAAATCCGTTTCGCTGTGACGGCTGTAATACTGAATGATCAGCTCGCAGATGCGCTTTGTCGCCCCCATGATATTGGTCGGGTTGACTGCCTTATCTGTGGAGATTTGTACCATGCGTTTCACACCGAATTTATCGCAAGTCTGTGCGACGTTAAGTGTCCCAAAAACATTGTTTTTTACCGCTTCACCGGGGCTGAGTTCCATAAGCGGAACATGCTTGTGCGCAGCCGCATGGAAAACAACGTCGGGCTTGCAAACGGAAAACACATGTTCAAGTCTCGCTTTATCCCGAACTGAACCGATTAAAACTTCCAAATTTAAGTTTTTAAACTTCATTAAAAGTTCGTTTTGTAAATCGTAAGCGTTATTTTCATAAATATCGAATATAATAAGTCTTTTCGGATTAAAGTGAGCAATCTGCCGACAGAGTTCACTGCCGATTGAACCGCCGCCGCCCGTAACGAGCACGGTTTTATTTTTTAAATAGCCACTGATTTCATTTACATTAAGATTTGTTTCATCCCTGCCCAATAAATCGATGATATCCACGTTCCTGATTTTCAACGGGTCCGCGCTGTCTTCGATAATTTCATAAAGAGCGGGAATGGTTTTGAGCTGGCATCCTGTTTGCGCACAAATACTTAAAATATCCTGCTTGTCCTTATTTGACGCAGTTGCAATCGCAAGTACAATTTGGTCAACATTGTACCTTGCCGCTATTTTCGGAATGCTTTCACGGCCGCCGGCAACTTTCACGCCGTGAATCCGTGTGCCTCTTTTCGACTTATTATCATCGATTGCAACAACGGGAATTCCTTTGCTTTCCGGCGCTGTCTTCATATCCTTAATAACCATGGAGCCCATTTCGCCGGCGCCAATGATCATAACACGATTAAATTCTTCCGTATTCTGTTTACTCATCTGGTTTTTCCGCTTCATTCTGCGAATGAGCCGGAAGCTGAAACGCGATGCGCCGACAAAGAAAAAGTTAAGTATCCAGCCTATGACATACACGCCCTTCGGGAACCGGACTACACCAAGTACCTGTATGGAAAGGGTAAATCCAAGAACCGTCACGACCAGAGCGGCAAACGTAGTTCCGTAAAAAATCAGCAGGAGCTCGTCCAGACTGGCAAACTGCCACATCGTTGTATAAAAGTGAAAGATGGTAAACGTGGCAATAAAAATGATGGTAACCCACGGAATCCAAGCGCAAAAAGACTCATAGTCGTAGGACCTTGGAAAAATCTGACCATTATAGATGATTACATACGCAACCCAATAACTAAAAAATACACAGACAATATCTATTAAAATTTGAGGTAATAATTTTTTAAATGTAACTCTTTTATTTTTCATACAATTACTCCTATTAATAAATTTACAACCGAACTAGTATAGCACAATCCTCATATGATTTAAATACAAAAAATGAAGTCATGCGTTCATTATTACACATAGTACGGAGAAATGTGTTAACATTTTGTAATCATCTGCACAATTTTTAACGGCGGGCCGCTAAAATAATATGTTATATCAGCAAGGAGTTCGGCCTCCTGTATATCGTGCGTAACAAGGATTTTTAATGCATTAGGGGTCTTTTCCCGAATCAGTGCGATGACTTCCGCCTTTGCTTTTTCATCCAGCGCGTGAAACGGCTCATCGAGCAAATATAAATCCCCATTGTAGGCAAGGGCGCGCGCAATCGCCACACGCTGGCGCATACCGCCGCTTAATTCATCAGGGTACTTTTCCCCTTCCCCTGCCAATCCCACCTGACTGAGCCATTCTGCGGCATCAGCGGTATTCTGTTCCGTGTTGCCGCGGAGCACCGCGGTTATGTTTTCGTTTGCAGAAATCCAAGGCAGCAATCTGTCCTCTTGAAAAACACAGGAGATTTTACGGCCTTTTGTTCCGGCGATTTCACCCGAATCCAGGTGCTCGATTCCGGCAATGCAATTTAAGAGTGTAGTTTTGCCGCAGCCGGAAGGCCCAAAAAGGCACACAACACCATTTAGCGGAAATTGCAGGGAAAAAACGTCCAATACTATTTTACCGTCAAACTGCTTGTTTGCGTTCCGAATTTCCAGTTTCATGTGATACCCCGCTAATCCACATTGTATTTTTGCCCGACTTTTTTCATAACAGCAACCATAAGGCGTTCTAAAACCACACTCATGACGATAACCACCGCCGTCCACGCAAACAGGTCAGCGGTTTCAATGTAGACTTTAGAATCATAAATCCGACCGCCAATAGAGAGTGCAGTGCTCGCCAGTACTTCAGCAGCAATACTGGTCTTCCATGCCAAACCCATTCCGGTTGTGCAGGCGGCGGTAAAATACGGCATAATCGAGGGTATGTACACCCGTCTAACTGTTCTCGCCGTACCGAAGCGGTATGATTTCGCCATTTGCAAAAGCTTTGAGTCAGTTTTTGCGATACCGTTTGTTACATTAGCCAAAACTATGGGCGTAACCTCCAGAAAAGCAGTAAATGCGGGCACATGTGAAGACTTAATCCACACAAGTGCCAATATGATAAACGAAACCACCGGTGTTGCCTTTATAATACTGATTATCGGATGAAATAAATCATACATAAATTGAAAGGATGAAGTAAGCACTGCTAAAATCACCCCAACCGTAACACCGAGCGAAAACCCAACAAGAACATGGAGCATAGAATTAAACGCAGAAAGCCAAAACGTACCGTCCCGCGACAGTTCAAACAGCCTTTGTAAAACACGAACAGGAGATACGATTAGTATCTCCTGTTTTATAACTAAATAAAGCATTTGCCAAACGGCTATCCAAAATACGGCAGCCAATAGTTTTCCAATTACTTTACGGTAAGAGGCATCTTTACTTTGTGTAGTAAAAGTCATCACCGGGTAATTTCCCCCCAACGGATTTGGGATTTGCTTTAAACAATATGTTCAGAAAATCGGGAATCTTAGCCTTCATGTCAGCGCCGTCAATATAAACGATATTACAGTTCGGTATTGCCTTTTGCGCAACGGCGGCAGGCATGATATCATACTTTTCCGAAAGCGCTGCAGCCTGTTCCACGCTGGAAGTTGTATAATCAGCGGATTTTTTGTATTCATCAAGGAAAGCGTTAAATGCTTCTTTGTTCTTTTCAGCGAAATCCTTGCGCACAATCAGGCAGCCCATGGTAAGAACACTCTTGTCACCGGCTACTTTGTTCCATTCCTCTGTTATATTCAAGCCAATCTTAACTGACTTATTCTTGCCCATAACCTGAGTTACGAAAGGCTCGGGTAGAACAGCAATAGCAGCCTTGCCGGTGATCATAAGTGTTGCAAGTTCAGCATGTTCTGCTACATATTGTACCTTAACATCCTTACCTACTTCAAGCCCATTTTGCTTAAAAATATAATTTAATGCATATTCCGGGGTTGAGCCTTGACCGGAAGCATAAATTGTCTTGCCTTTTAAATCTTTTACGCTTTTAATATTTGTATCACTTGTCAGCAGAGAAAGAACGCCCAGCGTATTGATGGCAGCAAGCTGAACTTTGCCGTTTGTCTTATTATAAAGAGTTGCAGCAAGATTGGTTGGGACGGCGGCTGCGTCAATTTCGCCCGTAGATATTTTAGATACGATTTCGTCCGGCGAAGCAACTAATGTGAAAGCGTAATTATTTGCCGCAGTTTTTGCATCGTTATCACTCATGAGTTTTAACATGCCAAGACCGGTTGGGCCTTTCAGCGTTGCCAATTTAATCATTGTCTTTTCCGCAGGCGCAGAACTGACCTGTTCACTGACAACCGCCGCACTGGAAGGTGCCGCACTTGCCGCAACAGAGGAAGATGCTGCCGGGTTGCTGCCGCAGCCCGCCATCACCGATGTAAAAAGGAATGCAGCCAATGCCAACGCCGTAAATCTTTTTGTTTGTTTCATAAGTTACCCTCTTATTCTATTCAATATATATTTAATACAGACCGGATTTTAGCCGGTCAAGATTAACGATGGTAATTACTCTGCCGTTTTTCTGAATAATTCCAAGCTCGGATAAGGCATCCATTGCACGATAAAGCGATGCGCGCCCCATATCGAGTGTGTTGGAAAGCTGAGTTAATGTGCAGGGTAAACGAAACTGGAGAGAATTGTCATTCTGTGCCGAAAGGGACAGAATGAATGCGGCAAGTCGGGTTTCGGCACTGCCGCCGGTAAAATTGTCGATACGGCTGTTCAAAAAGCAGATTCGGTTGGAAAGGTAGCTGATGTAATTTTCCGCTATTTGAAAATTCTGCTCAAACAAGCGGTGCAAAAGCTGCTGCGGCAAAAACAGTACGCGGCTGCGCTTTACCGCAACAACCTCCGAAACATACTGCTTCGCATTATTAAAAAGACCGGCCACACCAAAGACGCCGCCGGTTAAGAACGTGTTCAGGACTAAATTCGCTCCCTCGGCTCCGGGTTTAAATGCTTTAAGTTCCCCCGAGAGCACAATGCCGATGCTCTTTTTGAAACTGTTTCTGGTATAAATTTTTTCCCCCGATTCAAATTCCGTACAGGAACAATCCTCGCTGTAATAGGCTTCGGAAACTATATCATGATCAATTTCATTAAATAAAAAGCTTTGTGAAAGCAACAGGCAGTACTTATTTTGCTTTTTAATTATTTTCATGGCTTCAACTCGCTTATTCTGTATCATTTGGTACACTTATATAGACATTATATACACAGTGCCCCCAACTGTCAAGAATAAAAAAAGAACACCGCCGAAGCGGTGCTCTTCATTGTAATATGAACTTAAAAATTATTCGTGATCGTGATTGCAGTCGTCGCATCCGCATTCGCAATCGTCATCGTCAAAATCAAACTCCAGTGTTTCGCCGCAATTTGGGCATTCCATCTGGCCGTCTTCAATGATTTCTTCGGACAGGCAAATTGTTTCATGGCAGTTCGGGCAGGTTACTTCGTAATAGCAATCGTCCTCATCGTCATCCTCTTCTTCGTCGTCTTCACAATCGTCTTCCTCATAAAAATCATCTTCCAAAGAGCCTAAATCCTCATCGACTGCGTCGAGCTGGTCTGCCATATCGTTCACGTTTTCTTCCATATCGGCAATGGAAAGAGCCATGTCGTCTAACAGATCGACGATCGCATTAATGACCTTAACTTCCTTTTTGCTTTCATCAAGCTCAAGGCCCTCCGCTAAACCGCGAATGTAAGCAACCTTTTCTGTATTTGTCATGATTCTGCCTCCCTTAAATTTCTTGTCGTGAATATGCGAACATGCATAGTGTTGGTTATGCGCGTTCCATATATTCGCCTGTACGTGTATCTATTCTGATTCTTTCCCCTTCATTTATGAAGAGAGGGACTCTGATTTCTGCACCGGTCTCTAATGTGGCGGGCTTTGTAGCATTGGTGGCGGTATCGCCCTTAAAACCAGGATCGGTCTTAGTAATTTCGAGTTCAACAAAGTTCGGCGGCTCAACGCCAAAAACATTGCCCTTGTAAGAAAGCACTTTGCAGTCATTGTTTTCTTTCACGAATTTGAAGTTATCGCCCAAAACGCTTTTGTTAATGGGAATTTGTTCAAATGTTTCGGAATCCATGAAATAGTAGAGATCTGCATCATTATAAAGGTACTGCATATCTTTACGCTCAATAAAAGCAGTGGGATACTTATCATTAGGGTTAAATGTTCTTTCAACAACGCTGCCTGTGATTACATTTCTGATTTTTGTACGAACAAAGGCCGCACCCTTGCCTGGTTTAACATGCTGAAATTCAATAATGGAAACGACATTTCCATCCATTTCAAATGTCACGCCATTTCTAAAATCGCCTGCAGATATCATGGTATAATCCTCCAATAATTTTTTCCTGTTATTATCTTATAATATTTTATACTTTTTTTCAAGAGATTTTTTGCCTACATTAGGTCCTTCAGCGCCGCAAGCGCAAGAAAATAGCTGTTTTTGCCGAATCCGGCGATTTGCCCGGCGCATACAGCGGAAATTACACTCTTATGACGAAACTCTTCACGTGCGTAAATGTTGCTCATATGGGTTTCGACAAACGGAATTCTTACACAGGTAATTGCATCACGCAGCGCATAGCTGTAATGCGTAAGAGCGCCGGCGTTTATGACCACACCGTCGTAAACTCCCCTTGCCGCATGAATTTTATCAATAATATCGCCTTCGTGGTTCGACTGAAAAATATCACAGTCACATCCGAGCTTTTTCGCATTTTCAACAATTTGAAGATTGATGCTTTCAGTGGTCTCATCACCGTAAACACCTTTTTCACGGACGCCTACCATGTTGAGGTTCGGCCCGAGTATTACCAGTATCTTTTTTCTGCCCATATGAAACATCCCTTTAATTAAAGTATTTACTGCCGCGCTTTGACGTCTTTATAAGATGCCTGAGCGGCTTTTCACAAGCACGCCGAATGACAAAAGAAAGCGATTTTTCCTTTCCCGCCGGCACCAGCAGAATGGACTTCATAAATGCGAAGTTCGCGCCAATTACGTCGGTAAAAATCTGATCGCCAACTACAACAACGTCCTTGCGACGAACCCCCATTTTACGCATTGCAAGAAAATACGCCACAGGAATCGGCTTTAATGAAAGGTACATGAACGGCAAATCATACTTAGCAGCAAACGGAGCAACCCGTTTTTTTGAATTGTTCGACATAATTATAATATTGATGTTATGACTGCGCATGTATTGTGTCCACTCAACAGTACCTTTAAACGGATCCTGCGAGCCATGAATGGCCAGAGTATTGTCCACATCAAGGATAATGGAATTTACTTTCATTGCCTGAATCAGTTTCGGCGTAATATCCGTCACGCTGTCTACGGCAACCGTAGGTAAAAATAATGCCAAGAAAGTCCCTCCGTTTCACAGGAAGAATGGAAATCAAAGCTAAAAAAGCGGGCATAAAGCCCGCTTTCCTAATTTGTATTGCTGTTAATACTTACTTAAATTTACGCTTGCGAGCTGCTTCGGATTTCTTTTTACGCCTGACAGAAGGCTTCTCGTAAGCTTCTCTCTTGCGAACCTCAGCTATGACTCCCGCTCTTGCGCACTGCTTCTTAAACCTTCTAAGAGCGCTATCCAAGGATTCGTTGTCTTTAATTCTAATCTCAGCCATTTATCTTCCCTCCCATCCGCCATTAGGCAGGGGTATTAGTAAGTCATATTACATAAAAATAATTATACAGATTCAACCAGCATCTGTCAAGTCAAATGTATGAACTTTACGTAAAGTGAATTGAATTTTTGTATTGACATAAATTGAAGAAAATGATAATATTATACACGCGGTTCAATGAAACCGCAAAAATAGGGGTATAGCTCAGTTGGTAGAGCAGTGGTCTCCAAAACCACGTGCCGAGGGTTCAAGTCCTTCTGCCCCTGCCAGATATCAAGCCTGAAAACGCAGCATTAATGCGGGTTTCAGGCTTTTTTTACGTCTTTTTTAAGTTATTCAAATGATACGCTGTCATGCACTTTCTTCTTTTTTACTCTTCTTTCCTGTTTTTTCTTAATAGGCCTAATCCCTGTCGACTGCCCTTTTATATTGGTCACGCCAGAAAATAAAAGTCGTGGAGAAGACGATAATATTGCAATGATTTCTTTTATTTTCTCTTTCATAGTGATATTCCCTTGCAAATTAACTTATCTGTCTATTACTTGAATCACAGCCGAACAACCTGACGACTGGTTCCTATTTTTTTGCAGTTGCTTTCCAGTCTAACAACTGCTTTTGCAGTTTCGCCTGTACGTCGTCAATTCCTGCGGCTTTCAGCTCCGCCAGAAATTTAGGAAGCTCTATATCCGGATTGACGCTTCCGGTCATCAGGCAGGAATAATATTTAGTGCTGACTTGCGTAATAGCGGAAATTTCCGAGGTGATTTTCGAAGTATCCGCTGTAAATCCAAGCGTTTCGGATTTAACTACAGTTTTGTTAAATTCCTTATATTTGTCCCATTTGTCTTTCGGGTCGCCGGCTATTGTATTCAAAATGAACCAATTACCTTGTGTGTACTGTACCCCGTTATAAGCATCGCTGATTTTTTCTACTTGCTTGTCGGCATTCAGCGTGTAATGAGTTCCTTCTATTCCATAATTAATCAAGTTACGAATTTCCGGATCTGTGTTCAGTAAATTAAGGAATTGAACACAGGCGTCGGGATTTTTCGTGCGGGAATTAACCACCATCATACCGCCGCGCGCCGACTCTGTAGTAACAGTTGCTTTGGAAACCTGTTGTGCTACAAGCGGATATCCACGGTCTGAAGACCAGACAAGATCGGAATAGGGGCCGCTTCCGGCCTCTTTCCAAAATACTTTATTCCCTCTTCCAAGGCTCTCACTTTCTTTTATAGCAGCATCTTCATTGATGTAGCCTGCTTTATAATATTTACGCAGTGTTGCTAACGTTTGCTTTGCAAAATTGGTGCCAAAAATATTAACCACTTTCAGACTGGGATCAGCAGATTGAACCATTAATGGAATTTCTTTGCTGATAACATATTCGTATCCATCCAAAGCGAAGAAGTTGTTGGCATTCTTGTCAAGCTCCATGGGCAGCCAGTTCGGTTCCTTCTTTTTGATCAGTTCCATCACCGGTTCCAGGGAATCAAGCGTTTTATATTTTGTAATATCGATTTTGTATTTATCGACCAATTCCTTGGAATACATCCACCACTCCGGCACCGCGATTTCCTTGTTGGTCGGTACGCCGTAAATTTTGCCGTCTATTCTTGCACCATCCCAATAAAGCGGATCAATAGCATTGTACATGGCTTTTCCGTCTTTTTGAAGATAATCAGTCAGATCGAGCCATGCCCCTTTTTCTGCATTTCCCGCATAATCGCCTTGATCGGGTGTCGTTGCAAACGCAATATCGAAATCAGCTCCGCTGTTAACCAGTGCTAAAATTTTGGTTCCATAATCGCCCCACGCAATCTTTTTGTATTCCACAGTAACATTAATTTTTTTCTTCAGCAATTCATTCAGCGCATCATTGACTTTTTGCAGGTCCTCGTCCGGATTCCCGATGGTATAATAAATCAGATTCACCGGCTCGGGCTGTTCCGCTGACGATGTGTTCCTGCTGCTCAAATTACTGGAAGTTGAATCATTGCCTTGGCCGCAGCCTGTCAATGCAATAGCTGCAAGCATTGAAACGAACAGTGCAATGGAAATCGTTTTTTTGAACTTCATGAAAATCCTCCCGACTTACTATTTTCAACCTTTTCCCCACCTACCTCTTCTGCGGTTTTGTCTCCTGATACTCTTCCGCTATTTTACGCAGGTCGGAAGGTGAGACCCCGAAGTAGTTACGGAAATGAGTATAAAAATAGTTTATATTGGAATATCCAACCCCGTATGCGATATTATATATTTTTTCCGGGGTATTTTCTATTTTTTCCTTAGCCTGCGTCAATCGGTATGCCATTAAATACTCCGAAAACTTTATATGAGTTTCCTTAAGAAAAATCTGTCCTAAATAATTGTTATTCATTTTGAATTTGTCTGCAATGATCTTCAAATTGATATCCTTATTGTATTCTGCGGTTACCATCAAAATTACCTTGGCGGTAAGATTGGAAAGCGAGGAATATGGAATTCTCAAAACGGGATCAACCTTTTTATCTTCAAGGGCTTCCGTGTGTATCTTCCCGTTAAAATCCTCTACGATGATTTTTTCAACTGCACGGCGAAGTTCCGTCTGGTCGATCGGTTTCATAAGGTAATCTTTCGCACCAATATGAATTGCCTTACGGGCATATTCAAATTCATCGTAGCCGCTCATCATAATATATTTCGTAGGAAGCGAAAAGGAATTCAATGTTTCAATAATATCATAGCCCCGCGCGGTATCGATACACACATCGAAAAGGCCGATATGCGGTTTGTATTCCATCGCTTTCTGAATTGCTTCATCGTAGTTCGTCGCTGTCATAATCTGGTTGATTTCTAATGATTTCCAATCCAGCATTAATTGAATGCCCTCAATGATTCTCGGTTCATCGTCAACGATCAGCAAACGAAACATATTCATTCTCCTTCTCAATACGAACGGAAATCGTAATGCCTGCTTCCGGATTATTAGAAATGGCCATAGTAACATGGTTATCATAAAAGAACCGCAGCCTGCTGCAAACATTCATTAACCCAATTTCTCCATGCGGTTCTTCGTAACCGCTCTGAAGCTGCTGGTTGATTCGTTCCAAATTCTCCGGTTCAATTTTCTCACCGTTATTTGTGATTTCAATCAAGTATGCGTCCGGTTCGACTTTTCCGCTGACAATAAGCAAATTGAACTCGCTTTCCCTGTCATAGCCATGCACAAAAAAGTTTTCACAGAGCGGCTGCAACCAAAATTTCACCGTCTTCAACGCGCATATTTCGGGGGGCACATCAATCTGATAATAAAAACTGCCGGAAAATTTGAATTCCATAATCTTTAAATAGCGCGATAAAATTTCAATCTCCTGCCCAATGGTAATAACATCTTCGCTTTTCACCACATCGCGGAACATAGCGCCAAGATTGGAAACTGCATCTGCTACCTGTTCATCATGGTTAACCAGCGCGCAGGAACGGATAATTTCCAAAGTATTATACAGAAAATGCGGATTGACCTGCCGCTGAAGCATTTTCATTTCCGTATCTTTTTGTTTTAATTTCAGCTTATATTCCGTTTCAATATAATGATTGAGCTGTGCATACATTTCATTTAACTCCTGTGCAATCATGCTCAGTTCATCATTTCGGTTACCCAATTCAAGCTTTTTAAAATTGCCGGATTTTGCGGCCCCAATGGTAAGAAGCATACGGTTAAGGTATTTGGCGTCGCGCGCCATAAAGGCAGCAATCACAATAAACATCAGTACAAAGAGTAAGAACGTGCCAAAAATAATCAGGACAAATAAAGATTTGTTGTTTTCGATAATTTCATAAGTATTTACAGTAGTGACAAATTTAAACCCATGTGCTTTTGAGGTATAGACGCTGTAATAGAGCGTATTCAAAAAGCCGGAACGGATTTTCCCTCTTACGTTTCTCTCGGAGTAAATTTGCTGAAAATCCTGCTTTAGTTTATCATCCTGAACGGACGGATAATACAAACTGCTGTTTGCGCTCATAATCGCCGTTTTCCCAATTCCGTAATTAATGGAACCGGCAATCATCTTATCCGTATTAATGACAAACTGTATCTGCCCCATGGGCTTAGTAATACTTTGTGGATTCACAAGCTGTTTGGTATAAATATATCCGGATGAAATATTATTTTCCAGCAGCAATGGCGGAGTATTCGGCAGACTGAATTTAAATGAGGTTCCCTGATTTTCCACAAAATACATCAGATTCGTATGATCCGGCGATTGGAAAGCGACCTCTTTCACCGCATATTGATTATTAAATACAAACTGCTGCAAATCATCCAGCACTGAACTGATTTGGGTGCTGCCGTCAGAACTGTCGAGGCGGCTTGTCAGATAGGTTTCCGCATTATTTCCGAAAAAGCAAATAAAATCACGAAGAAGCTGCTTACTGGAATAAAGATATAAAATATAATTATCAATTTTATTTTCGGCCAGATCATAATTTGCTTCAATTTTATTAAATGCATTCATCGCTGAATTTTCATTTTTTTGCAGCTGGTCGTTTACTACCATTCCGCAAAGTGATGTTCCTAAAAGAATACAAACGATCAACATCGTTGAAATATAGATGATAAAGTTATTTCGGTACACCTTTATTTTCAAAAACTGCATATAAATCGCCCAATTCCAAAAGTCAATTACCATCGGCCAAAGGTGAAGGATTTAAATCGTAATTGACTTTATTAATTTTTTAATTATTATACCATACTATTCAATAAAGATAATATCATAAATAGATTCCCCAATAAGCAGCCCTCATCCATTTGACTTATAAAAAAACAAATCCGTTCTTCCCGTGCCAGCCTGCTTTATTTATTGATTTGCAATATAATTGCTGCGGTACTGTGACGGCGTTACGCCAAAACAAAGCTTAAACGCACGGTAAAATGTACGCATGCTTTCAAATCCGGAGTTCATTGCCACATCAATCAGAGGAGTCTCTGTTTCAGTCAGCAAATTTGCAGCATGGCGGGCACGCAGCGTGTTGACATATTCCGTCAGGCTGCAACCAAAACAGGTGCTGAAAATATGCGAAAAACGGTATTTGCTGTACCCGAAATCACGGGAAAGAATATCCAGCGAAACAGCAGTAAGATAATTGTTTTGCAGATATTTAAGGATATCCTGCAAAAGTGAGTTATCCTGTTCGCCGGAATCTGTCAGGCCCACACTGTTTACGATTAATCCAATAATTACATAAATATATCCTTTGATGATGTTGGCTGTGCTTTCGCTGCATTCTTTAAGCGAAAGCAACTGCTCCAAGCCATGCAAAACCTCCCTGTTTACAGTCTGATCCCTGCAGATGCAATCACAAAATACTTTTTTTGAAAGTACAGTGCCATAAGAAGGAATAAAATCCAGCGGTACAATCAGCAGGATGGAGTGGGACTGTTTTTCCTGACTGTAATAGTGGGCGGTATAGCTGGACGAAATCAAAATCTGATTTTGTTCCACAATATGCGGCTCCCCATTGACGACTGCTTTCAAACTTCCTTCTGTAATATAAATCAGTTCGATACTGCTGTGAAAATGCGGGGCGCAGGTAATATTGCAATCCCTCCAAAAGGATGGATACTTAAAATCGTCACGACAGGTTTCATAGAATTCCTGCATATTTTTACCTCCATAATCAGCAATTAGTGGCACTAAATCCAAAGAAGATGACACGAAAAAACACATAGAATTGACTATAATTCTTTCATGTGTAAATTTGAATATCCAGATAATTTGAATCAATCAAATACTCAGGAAAGAGTCTCGGCAAATAATAACAGCCGGTGATTGTGTTAGGTAACATTATGTTTAAATTGAAATGGCTATGGAAATACATGGGAAGAAAGCGCTATCTGTTTGTGATAGGATTGATTCTTTCAGCGGTTTCATCTTCCATGCTGATCATCAACCCCATGCTCTCGCAAAAGCTGATAGATGAAGTCATTACGCCCCAAAACACGACAAAACTGCTGCCCATACTTGGCATTATGCTGGCCGTACAGGTGGTCCGGCTCACGCTGCGCTACGTGATGATCGTAAGTCTGGAGCAAAACAGCCAGTGCATGCTCGACGATGTCCGCCGCCGTTTGTACGAGGTGATTCAAAATCAGGATTATGTATTTTACGGCAAAATCCGTACCGGAGATTTAATGACACGCATGACCAATGATCTGGATTTGATTCGTCACTCCACGGCGTGGATCTCCTATAATATCGTAGATTCCGTCGTCATCTTTCTGGTCACAATCATTTATCTGCTCACGGTCAACGTGGAATTTACGCTCTGCCTTGTGGCAATTACGCCTTTTATTTTAATCATCACCCGTATTTTCTCAAAAATCATCAACCCAATGTTTGTAACGCTGCGAGAAAAGCTTTCGGAATTAAACACCGTCGCACAAGAAAATATTGCCGGGAACCGGGTGGTAAAAGCATTCGCGGCAGAAGAATACGAACAGACAAAATTCGAAGAGAAGAATGAAGAATACCGTAAAATGAACTTAAAAACGACTTATGTCGGCGTTAAGTTTCAGCCCATGCTTGATCTGCTGTCGCAGTCGCTCACTGTTACCTCCCTTCTGGTGGGTGGATATTTCATGATGAACGGCAAACTTACCGCAGGCGGCATGCTTGCATTTTCCTCACTGACATGGGCACTGGCGAATCCTTTGCGCAATTTGGGCATGCTGTTGAACGATATTCAGCGCTTCTTCGCTTCCTGTGAAATGATTATTGAAATATTTTACGCACAACCAACCATTGTGGACCGCAGCCGTGCGAAGGCTCCGGATCACAGGCTGAGCGGCAAACTGGAATTTGCAGACGTTTCATTTCAAATTAACGGCAATGTACTGCTTGACCATGTAAACTTTGAGATCGGAGCGGGCAAAACGCTTGGCATCATGGGTACAACCGGCTCGGGTAAAACCACATTGGTCAATATGATTACCCGTTTTTATGACGTGACAAGCGGGGAGGTTCTGGTAGACGGTATGAATGTTCAGGACCTTACGCTTGCTTCGCTGCGTGGTTCCATCGGAATGGCAATGCAGGATGTCTTCCTTTTTTCCGATACAGTGGAAGGAAATATCGCATACGGCAATGGAGAACTGCCGTTTGAAGAAGTAACAAAATACGCAGATGCCGCGGATGCGAATGGCTTTGTGCGCCGCATGCAAAACAGCTATGACACTTTGATTGGCGAGCGGGGAGTCGGACTTTCCGGCGGACAAAGGCAACGGATTTCGCTGGCACGCGCGTTAGCCGTAAAACCGTCTATTTTAATTCTCGATGACACCACGTCCGCTGTTGATATGGAAACGGAGCAATACATACAGGAACATTTACGCAATCTGGATTTCACCTGTACAAAGATCATCATAGCGCAACGGGTATCATCCGTAAAGGACGCCGACCATATTATTATCATGGACAGCGGCAGAATCGTGGAACAGGGTACGCATGAACAGCTATTAAAAAATCACAGCTATTACTACCGTATCTGGGCATTGCAGAACAGCATAGAAGAAGGGACTGAATTGGTTGGCGCGTAATCGATTTGACGTAGATGAAGATTTAGAGTCTCCATTTGATTTTGAAAATCTAAAAAAATGTATGGTATATATTGGCCGATACAAAAAAGGCATGATTATCGCTCTTTTGCTCAGTGCAATCGGCAGCATTGTCGGCCTGACCGGCCCAATGCTGATTCAAAAAGCGATGGATGTCGCAATTCCCCACAAAGATATGAACCTCCTGATTCAGCTCAGTTTACTGCTGACAGCGACGATTTTAGTAAATATCGGTTTTAATACAATCCGAACTGTGATTGTCGCAAAAGTCGGCCAAAACATTGTGCACGACATTCGTAAGGATTTATTCGACCACTTACAGGTGCTGCCCTTTTCCTACTATGACAATCGACCGCAGGGCAAGATTCTGGTTCGTGTGGTGCATTATGTCAACTCTGTTTCCGACTCGCTCAGCAACGGTATTTTAAATTTTATCATTGAAATCATAAATATCATTTTTATTGTTATCTTTATGTTTCAAGTCAGCGTACCGCTTGCAGCCATTACGGTAGCTGGGATGCCTGTGGTGGCAGCGTTCATTTGGATTATCAAACCAAAGCAGCGCAGAGCCTGGCAGGCAGTGTCCAATAAAAACTCCAACGTGAACGCGTTTGCCCAGGAAACCATTGAGGGAGCAAAAGTAACGCAGGTGTTCAACCGCCAAAATACGAACCTTGATATTTTCAACCGACTGATGGAAGAACGCCGCCTTGCTTGGATGGATGCAATCTATGTTTCAAACAGCGTTTGGTACACAACCGAGACGGTATCGCAAATTGTGTTTTCCATGGTGTACATAGCGGGCGCCTACTGGTTAAACCCGATGGCCTCTTTTGGCGTATTGCTGGCGATGGGCGCCTATGCTTCCCGCTTTTGGCAGCCGATTGTAAACCTTGCCAATATCTACAACAACTTTATCAATGCGATTTCCTACCTGGAACGTATTTTTGAAACGATGAATGAACCCGCCGTGATTGAAGACGCACCGAACGCTTATGAACTGCCCCCGATTATCGGAAATGTCCGCTTTGACCATGTGAGCTTTGGTTATGAGCCAGGGCAGCAGATCTTAAAAGATGTGGGGTTTGAAGCAAAGGCCGGTGAAAGCATTGCCATTGTCGGCCCCACCGGTGCTGGTAAAACAACTATTGTAAATCTAATCAGCCGTTTTTACAATATCGAACAGGGTAAAGTACTGATTGATGGAAACAGCGTGATGGATGTAACGCTCCATTCCCTGCGCAGTCAAATGGGAATCATGCTGCAGGACAGCTTTATCTTCTCCGGCACAATTGCCGATAATATCCGTTATGGAAAACGTGATGCGACGGACGACGAGGTAATACATGCGGCAAAAATGCTGCATGCCGATGAATTTATCCACAAGATGAAATATGGCTATGAAACGGTAGTAAAAGAGCGCGGCGGCGGGCTTTCCCAAGGGCAGAAACAGCTGATCGCCTTCACGCGCACCTTGCTTGCAGACCCGAAGATTTTGGTGCTCGACGAGGCGACTTCCTCCATTGACACCGCCACCGAACAACTGGTGCAGCAAGGCATCAATATCCTGCTCAAGGGCCGCACCTCGTTCATCATCGCACACCGGCTTTCCACCATTAAGAGTTGCAGCCGTATTATGTATATCGATGACGGTCAGATCATGGAAAGCGGCACACATCAGGAGCTGATGGCAAAAGAAGGGTTCTACTACAAGCTTTATATGGCACAGTATGATAATCCCAAGGTAAGCGCATAACCGATTCCAAACAAGTAGAGCTCCAAAGGCATTATCGGTCATAAAAATAAAACCGTTAGAAAATCGGAACAGTAACCAGCCTAATGCAAATTTTTGCTTGCATCAGGCTGGTTGCTTTTTCCGTTTAAACTTTCATAATTGACTTACGAAAGAATTTGCAGATTCCCCTGCCACCGTATTCTTCCACCATCTTCCAGAAACAGCTGCACATGGCTCGGTTCCACAGTAAAACTCAGTTCCGCATTCCATATGGCAAATTCTTTGTATCCCAGTTCCAATATAAACGCTGCTTTCTCCCCCACTTTTAGAAAACGCTTGTCAAAAGCACGCAATTCTTTTTTTCTGCGGACGACTGACCCGGTCAGCCCCCGGATATACAGCGACGGCACCGTCCAGCCATCACGTTTTCCGATGTTTTGTATGGTAAAGCTCAATTTTATGGAATTGTTTTTTAAACTCTCAGAAGTAATGGTTTCGTCAGACAGAAGCATATCCGCACACCGAAATTCCGTGTAGGACAGCCCGTCGCCGAATGCAAAAAGCGGCGAATCCGGCAGGTCGTGGTAACCCATCGCGTGATACGAATCGCGTGAATTATAATAAACCGGTAATTGGCCACTGCTGCGCGGCATGGAAACCGGCAGCCGCCCGCCCGGCTCAGTCAACCCCAATAGCAGTTCCGCGATTGCCTGCCCACCCATTGGGCCGGGATAAAACGCCGCCAGAAACGCACTGCTGTGCTCGGCAACCTCCGGTACTGCATAGGGTCGACCACCGATCAGCACTGTGACGACCGGTTTTCCTGTTGCAGCAACGCGTTTGAATAATTCTTCCTGATGGCCACAAAGCCGCAGATCGGAACAATCCACTCCCTCGCCGCAGTCCATTTCCGGCGAACCGCCCGCAATGGCGGCTCCGTTTGTGTCAAAGCGCGTACCGGAAAAGCGACTGGAGGAACCTCCTATCACCAATACAATTACGTCGCTTTGCGCGACGAGCGATTCCGCTTCCTCCAGTTCTTTGTCCGTACCGTCAAAAATGCCGCAGCCGCGCGCGTATTGCACGTCGAGCTGCTCCCCGGCAAAGCGTTCCAGCCCCTGCCGCACAGTAACCGTTTGTCCCGGGCGCATGGGCGGGGTGTAGTCACCCATTTGGGCGTAAATATTGTCCGCATTGGGGCCAATGACTGCAACTTTCATACGCTTGCTTTGAGTAAGCGGAAGAAAACTTCCTTCATTTTTCAACAGGACGATTCCCTGCCGTGCGAGCTCTAGGGACTGCGGATAACGGTCATAGACGAACTCTTCCAAAGGAATATCCTCATCCAGATACGGATGTTCGAATAGCCCACGCTCAAATTTAAGGTTCAGCACGCGCAGAACCGCTTCGTTTAGTTCCTGCTCCGACACATACCCTTTTTGCACCGCTTCCTCCAGTCTTGAAAACCCGGTGTCCCACAAACTGATGTCCACACCAGCATGCAGCGCCATCGCACCGGACTTTGTATTGTCGCCGGTTAGCGTATCCAAACGGTCGATTGCTGTGCCGTCAGCCATAACTAACCCATCAAAGCCCAGTTCATCCCGCAGGACATCCCGTAGCAAAGCCGAATTTGCATGACAGGGAAGCCCGTCAATTTCATTGTACGCGGCCATAATTCCGCCAACACCGACGTTGCAACAGGCTGCTGCACTTGGCAGGTGAATTTCCCTTAATTCGCGCGGGCCGATAGAGGCAGCGCTCGCATTAATGCCGCCCTTCCCTTCCCCCTGTGCACAGAAGTGCTTTGCTACTGCCGTAACACCATTCGCCTGACAGCCGCTCACCACGGATTCCGCCATCTGCGCACTCAGGTATGGGTCTTCGCTGTAGCATTCCTCGCTGCGCCCCCAGCGCGGGTCGCGCAGCACATCCAGAACAGACAGAAGTGCAAGGTCAACACCCATGCCGTGAAGCTGCCGTGCGCACACACCATAGGCTTCGCGCAGCAGGTCAGGGTTCCACGCTGCACCCACACACAGGTTTACCGGCAACATATAGCCGTCCAGCGCCTGATGCCCGTGAGGACACTCGCTGCTCATGAGAACGGGTATACCAAGGCGGGAATGCTCCAGCACACAGCGCTGCATCGTATTATACGCTTTTTGCGCCAGTACGGGCGAAATACCGGTTTCATAGTCCCGTTTCGACCATGGGTCCGCGCGATAAAGCCCGTAAAGTACGCCCATACCACTGTATTGCTGCACCTCATTGATGAATTCCCGCGTCGGACGGATTTCACTGCTTTGTCGTTCATAACAGGCGAATCCGTAAAGCCGCTGGTTTACCTGACCAACTTTTTCGCGCAGTGTCATGCGGGAAAGCAAGTCTCCGGCGCGCTCCGACGGCATCAATTTCGCGTTCTGATATGGTTCCAACGGTTACACCCCTTTCGAAAAATTCCCCGTCCATTGATTTATGGACGAGGGATTTTAGAAAATTAGAATTTCACTAAGAAAGTTTTGATCTCATAAGGATGAATCGTGAAGCTAAACTGATTGCCTTCAAAGTGGAACTCATCCGTTACATTTTCAAGCAAATCACATTCACTTACACTCTTTAGCGCCTTGCCAAGCGTAATGGTTGTATTCGTGCGCATATTGCGGTTTTCATAAAAACGCAGGATTACACCGTCGCCGTTTTCAGCCTTTTTGACCGTTTCCAGTACGACATTGCTTTGGTCGGCTGCGGCCAGCGAAAATGTTTCCCCTGCCTTGCCGCCTTTTACTGCAAACGCGGGCTGATTCAAATTAAATGCCTGCTGTGGCACATCGGACTGCTTCCATGCGCCGGCATGCGGGTAAAGCGAATAGGTAAAGAAGTGTTCTTCCTGATCCGTTGTCGCGTTTGGCTCAATACCGGACTTGATGAGTGTCAGATCAATTTGGCCTTCGTGTGCGGAATGACCGTACTTGCAGTCATTCAGTACCGCAACGCCGTATCCGCCTTCCGAAACATCAGCCCACTTATGGCCACAGCTTTCGAAGCGAGCCATATCCCAGCTGGTATTCGTGTGCGTCTTGCGTGTCACATTACCAAATTGAATATCAAATGTTGCCTCATCCGTATGCACATCACACGGGAATAATACTTTCATCAAATGCTGGCTCTCATGCCAGTCGGCATATGTTTCAAAATCAATGCGGCGTGTGTCTGCGTAGAAATGAATTTTCTGGCGAATCAACGATTTTGAGTACGGGCGCTCAATTTCAAGCACTGCTTCAACGGGGCCGTTTTCTATCCAGCTCATGCTGGATTTTTCGTTGACATCCCAATATTTCTCATTATAAAAAATATCAATATCCCAGTTATCATAGTAGATCGGCTTGTCTTCAAAGACTCGCAGCTGGTTCAAACGCTTGCCCTGCTGTGCAACTTCACGGCGGTTTTCCTTGTCAAACAGGGAGGTAATGTTGCCGTTTTCATCGAATTTGACAACGTAGAAAGGAGTTTCCACGGTATTGCCGGAAATTTCAAACGGAGATTTTACTGCCGGCGCTTTTGCCGCAGTAAATGTTTTCCAACCCTTTGACGGCAGGCCGTTCAGGTACACAACCGCGCCGTCCGCGGTCTTCTGCACCGGGTAGATGTTGCCCGCTTCGTCTGCAAGCGCCTCGGCGTCACAGTCTGCCAGCGCCACAACATCGCTGCGGTTGAAACCAAGTGTATTGTACACCGTGACCGCGTCACTGCGATCTGTCAGTGCGGCTACGCGTTCCGCTAAAAGCTGAGTACCCCTGCTGTTGATTTCCTCATATTCTTTTTTGGTTACTTCGTAAACTTCATGAATGGAAGAACCGGGCAGAATATCATGGAACTGGTTCAAAAGCACCGTTTTCCACATGGATTCCAGCTCTTTTTCGGGGTAAGCAACACCGTGTGATTCCGCCAGTAAAGAAATGAGCTCCAAATCCATGAGCATCAGTTCACTTTTGCGGTTTGCGCGTTTGTTACGCGCCATGGAGGTATACGTACCACGGTGGTATTCAAAGTAAAATTCGCCTGTCCATGTTGAAAGATGCTTGCTATCCTTTACACGTTCGTCCAACTCACGAAAATACTGCCCCGCGAATGCCTGCCGTACCTTGGGAACGCCTTTGATTCCCTTTTGCATACGCTCACCGGTCTCCAGCATCTCTCTGGTAGGGCCGCCGCCGCCATCGCCGTAGCCGTAAGAAATCAGGATGTCGTTGTTCATCTCTTTATTCTGATAGCGCTCCCAGCCGCCCATGATCGCGTCCGGATGAAGCATACCGTTGTATGTTGTAAAGAAGCGGTCAGTGCTCTGCCCCACGCCCAGTGTAGAAATGAAGTGCGTAAGCACACTGCTGCCGTTGATACCCTCCCATAGGAGTGTGTCATTCGGCACTTTATTGAATTGGTTCCATGAAAGCTTTGTTGTCATGAAATAATCAATTCCGCATTTTTTCATAATCTGTGGCAACGCCCCTGAGTAACCGAACACATCCGGCAGCCAAAGCACGCGGTTATCCACACCGAATTCTTCTTTGAAAAAACGTTTTCCATACATAAATTGGCGCACTAAGGATTCGCCTGAAGTCAGGTTGCAGTCCGCTTCCAGCCACATACCGCCCTCCGGCTCCCAACGGCCTTCTTTTATGCGCTCCTTTATTTTTGCGTAAAGCTCGGGGTAACGTTCCTTTAAAAACACATAAAGCTGCGGCTGGCTTGACATGAATTTATAATCCGGGTATTCATCCATCAGCTTCAGAACGGTAGCAAAGCTGCGGGCAACCTTTTCACGGGTTTGAGCGACAGTCCACCACCATGCAACGTCAATGTGCGTATGGCCGATACAGGTTGCAATGACGTCATCATAGCCTGCCATTTCAGTATAAAGCTTTTCAACAATATACGTATGCGCAGCATCAACCGAACGGTAAAACGCTTCGGAATACACCTGTCTGAGGTCAAGCAGATTGATTGTGTCATTTAAAACCTTCTGCATATCAATGCGTGTTTTATCCTGTGGGTTCATGCGTTCGAGTGACCACAGAGGAATCTGCAGGTCGTAGTAAAGCTGCCGTACAGGCTCACTGATCTCGGCAATTTCGCCCAGAAGCTGAAATTCCGTATGCAGTGTGCCGGTATAGGACTGGATATCAATATGATAGGTATGCCCTACTTCGGCTGATTTTGTGAGCAGAACTTCACGGTGGTTCATATCCATTCCCTGTGTAATTTCACCGTCGATGAAAAGCAGGAACTGCGGGTTCTTGCCGTCGTCCCACTCCTCAATCTGTGTATGTAAAATCATCCACAGAGCTTTGCCTGCATCACTTTGCGACACAGTGTATTCGGTGCGGAACCAGTAGTGCCCGTCCGGGCCGTACCAATGCATGGTCTGGCTATCGAAAACCTGCCAAGGCAGTTCAGAAGCATCGGCGTCACTTGGGCGCAGGAAAAAATCTTTTTTCATTTGCCACGAAGTTAATTCGTGTTTATTTACTTTTTGGAACTTTTTCAGTTGAGCGCAGATGACTTCTGTCCGCTCTTTCTCAAATACCATAAAAAATCCTCTTTTCTATCATTAAAGTCAATCACAGTTCAAGCCCTTCGACTTTAGCCCACGGAAATTAAGTTAGTCCAACGGATTCGCTTTCATATAATTCAGCAGCGTATCCACAGTCGTAAACGCAAGCCCTGTCACTGTGTCCGCACAGCCGTAATAAATCGCGATTCGTCCGGTGGCTTCATCCGTCAGTGTTGCGCACGGGAAAGTAACATTCGGTACGTCGCCGACACACTCATACAGTTCCTGCGGCCCCAAAATATAATTTTTTGAACGTGCTTTCACTTTCCACGGTTCATCAAGATCGAGCAAGGCACAGCCGATACGATACACAAAGCCGTTGCAGGTATTTAAAACGCCGTGGTAAATCAGAAGCCAGCCCTCGTCTGTTTCGATCGGAATCGGGCCGGGACCAATCTTTTTGCTCTGCCATGCGGAACGGTCCTCATTGATTGTGCCCATAATCCAGCGATGTTTCCCCCAAAAGGTCAGGTCGGGACTTTGGCTGCAAAAGATATCTCCGAATGGCGTATGACCCGTGTCGCTGGGACGGCTGAGCATCGCGTACATGCCGTTGATCTTGCGCGGGAACAGCACACCGTTGCGATTGTACGGAAGAAATGCATTTTCTAATTGGTAGAACTTCTTAAAATCGAAGGTATAAGCGATACCAATGGTTGGGCCGTGGTAGCCGTTGCACCATGTAATGTAATAACGATCCTCAATGAAGCATACGCGCGGATCATAACGGTATTCGCGTACGGTTACCTCCGGGTCACCCTCAAAAGAGACAGGAGTATGTTCAATCGCCCAGTGGATACCGTCTTTGCTGAACCCGGCAAACAAGTCCATGCTCACCGAGCGGCTGTCGCAGCGGAATAAACCGGCGAAACCCTCGCCAAACGGCACCACCGCGCTGTTAAAAACACTGTTGGAGCTTGGAATTGCATTGCGCGGGATAATCGGATTCTGCGTGTAGCGCCACACAGGATCCATGCAGTTCTGCGGCTTATCCTGCCATGGAATGTTCGGGAGAGCATTGCCAATAATTTTACTCATGTCAATTAACCTCATATTTATCATATCAAAATTGTTTCACTTTTATTATAATCCAGCACGCACATAATTCATACCGGTACTTGTCATTCTTTTTGGATATTCGAAGTATTTTCTATGCCGGTTCCCTTAAATCCATTGGGGACAGGTTGAAATAATCGTGGAAACGCGTATAGAAATAATTCGGATTGGAAAACCCGACCGAACAGGCGATGCAAGCAATCTTTTCATCCGTGCTGATAATCAGTTCGCGGGCGCGCAGAAGGCGGTACACCATAAGATATTCTGAAAATTTAAGACAAGTTTCTTTTAAAAAAATCTGTCCCAGGTATGTGCTGTTCATTTTAAATTTGTCCGCAACTGTCTTCAGGTTAATATTTTGATTATACTCCGCCTTTACCATGACCAAAATGCGGTTTGTCAGGTTGGAAAGGCTGTCATAGCGTACACAAAGCACCGGGTCGATTTCTTTATCATTACGATTGACATTCCCCAGCGTTCCGTGCAGATCCTGCACAATGATTCCCTCTATGATGGGCTGCAGCTTTTCCCGCTGCACGGGCTTAAGAATGTAATCACGGGCCCCACAGCGCATGGCTTTCTGCACATAGTCGAACTCGCTGAAACCGCTTATCATAACATAAATCGTTTTTAAATGCAGCGCGTTCAATTCGTTTATGATATCGTATCCGCGTTTATCCCCAATGCACACGTCAAACAGACCAATATCGGGATTTGTTTTTACTGCCTTTTCCACCGCCTCCTGATAGGTAAGCGCTGTCTCAATCTGTCCCACACCGTACTTTGCCCAGTCCAGCGTGTATTTCATACCTTCCAGAATCTGCGGCTCATCGTCCACAATCAGCAGTTTATACAATCTGTTTCCCCTCCTTCTGAATAACGATTCTTTTTCTTCCGCTTAAACCGATGCAGGAAACGCAACGTCACCTGTTCAAACCGATGACTCCCCGCCGCCTACACAAGAAAACCTGAACATCAGATGTGTCTGTGTTCAGGTTTTCAAAAGCGGGCTAAGTTTCAATTATTTCTTGAAAGTAGCGTCGATCTGAGACTGCATTTCAGCCATAATCTTATCCATGCCAGATGCCTTCAGTTCAGCAACAACCTTCGGAACTGTAGTTTCCGGATCGGAAGCGCCGTTCATCAGCTCATAGCGGTATTTGTCCCATGTGGCCTGGCAGTTTGCAATTTCGGTTGCAAGTTTGGAAGTGTCCGGGGTAAAGCCAAGGATAACAGATCCGGTTGCTTTTCCGTTCAATGCTTTTACCTGGTCCCACTGGTCTGTAGGAGAACCTTCCTGTGTGGACATGTCAAAGAACGTACCGATTGCGTAGTTGCCAATGCCCCAAGTATCGGTCAAACGCTTGACAACTTTGTCGCTCTTATACTGGAAATCTGTGCCTTCCACGCCATATGCCAGCATGTCGCGCAGCTTCTGGTCGGTGTTGACCAATTCCAGGAATTTCAGTGCTTCGGCCTTATGCTCAGAGTTAGCGGAGATTGCATTTAAAGAACCCTGAATGGTACTGTCGGTGTATAATGGCTGAGAAATTTGAACTGTGTCATACTTTGCAACGCCTTGATCGGATTCCCAACCGATTTCTGCACCTGGGAAGCCCTGTGCGGAGAAGAACATTTTGTTTTTCGGGGAATCTTTCAGTGTCGGAGCATCTGGATTGATGATGCCTTCCTTATACCATTTGTTCAGCATTTTGAGCTGAGCCATAGTATCCGGCTGATCCAAAGTGGATACAACCTTGCGGCTCTTATCATCAACCTTAACGCCTAAGAACTGCAGCCCAAGAGTCATGTCATCATAATTGTTGAGCATGCCTGAGAACGCATCATTTTGAATCATGGTAAGTGGGTAAACGGATTTTCCTTCACCCTTTTTGATTGTTGTAAATGCTTTGTCAAGATCTTCAAATGTCTTGATGTTCGGAACATCGAGGTTATATTTCTTGACGTATGTGTCATCAAATACCCAATACTGGGTCATGGAAGAATCTTTGTAGGTTGGCACGGAGTAAATCTTGCCGTTAATCTTTGCGCCGTCCCATACCAGGCTGGGAATAGATTTATAGAGGTCAGGAGTCTGCTGCTGAACTAAGTCAGTCAGATCAGCAAACGCACCCTGCTGTACTTGCTTAGAGTACTTTGTATTGTTTGTGAACATAATGTCAAACTTTTCGCCTGTGTTAACGACTTGGTTTATTTTCTGATCCCAATCGCCCCATCCGGCAACTTTAATGTCAACTTTGACACCGATCTTTTCAGCTGTGTATGCATTGATTTTGTCGAGGCCGGCTTGAAGATTTTCAGGCTGGTTGCCGATAAGCCACCAAGTCAGAGTCGGGATTTCGCCGCTCTTGGAAGCGGTGCTTTGTGACGCAGCTGCTTGTGATGCAGTGCTCTGCGTGCCGGAATTGCTTGCGCAGCCTGTAAAAGTAGCTGTCAACATTGCCGCTGCACAGAGCAGCGAAATAATTTGTTTCTTTTTCAATTATATTCCTCCTTATATTCTATGGCCGCTTATGCAGCCAAAGATGCAAACTTTATTACCCTTTCACAGCACCCACTGTGAGACCTGAAATGAAATATCTTTGGAAGAAAGGATAAGCACATGCAATCGGGATAACAATGAGGGTTGCAATCGCCATACGGGCACCCTCTTTTGGCATGGTGCGTGCAAGCTCCGCGGAACTTACGCCCATTGTTGCGGCATTCCGGGAAAGATAGTCTACATTATCCATAATCTTTGTCAGCAAAGCCTGTAAAGTGTTCAGCTTGGTATCATTGATGTACAGCATCGCCTGGAACCAGTCGTTCCAATACCCGAAGGAAAGAAACAATCCAATGGTCGCCAGCACAGGCAACGAGATGGGAAGTATGATACTGACAAAAATACGCAGCTGTGATGCACCGTCAATCTTAGCAGATTCAACAAGTGAATCCGGAATAGTTGACTGAAAAAATGTTTTGCAGATGATTACGTTAAATGAAGACACCGCAAGCGGTAATATGTAGGCCCAAACGTTATCCTTGAGTCCCAGCAGGTTTGCGTTTACATAGTAGCTTGAAACCATGCCGCCATTAAACACCATCGGAATAAAGACAACCCATGTAAGAAAACCTTTCAGCCTGTATTGCGGACGTGAAAGCACATAACCCATTGTTGTTGTCAGGAGCACCCCGATGATCGTACCGACAATGGTTACGAAAAGCGAAATTCCCAGAGCTCGCATGATAACAACGTTTTGTTTCATCAGAAACGTATAGGATTCCATAGAAAATACTTTTGGAATTAAATGGTAACCAAAATCCTGAATGGATTTCTCCGTTGAAAACGATACGGAAAGTACAAAGAGCACCGGTACTACACAAATCAAAGACAATATAATAAAAATAATGTTGAATACAGCGTTAGTCGGTTTGTGAATTTGGTTAAACTTCTCAAGGCCTGTCGAATATTTTTTACTTGCCATTTAACAACCTCCTTAAATCATAGCGCTGTCGGGGTCTACGCGGCGCACAATCCAGTTCGCAAGAAGAATGGTCAGGCAACCCATAACAGACTGAAAAAATGCCGCCGCGGAAGCCATTCCGATTGTTGCACTCTTCAGCATTGTGTAAACCATAACATCAATTGTGTAAGTCACCGTGTGCAGCGAATTGGAGGCATGGGGCACTTGGTAGAACAGGCCGAAATCCGAGTAAAAAATACGGCCAACAGACAAAATGAACATAATGATTATGACTGTTTTCATAATAGGCAGTGTAATGTATCTTACCTGCTGCCATTTTGTAGCGCCGTCAATTACGGCAGCCTCGTAATAAGTGGAATCAATACCCGTGATTGTCGCAAGGTAGACAACCATTCCGTATCCGATTCCCTTCCACAGGTTCAGAAAAATCAGGAAATACGGCCAGGGGCCTTTCGTCATATACCAGTTAACCGGGTCACTGCCATTGCCGGTTATCATACTGTTTACAAGTCCCTTGTCAAAGCTTAAGAATCCCCAGACGATAGCCGCAATTACAACCCACGAAAGGAAATACGGCATAAACATTGCAGTCTGGTAAATCTTACCTAAACGTTTGCTGCGCAGTTGGCTAATCATTAGTGCCATTGCCACAGGTACTACTACGCCAAGTATAATGAACACAATGTTATAGCCTAACGTGTTTCTCAGCACGATCCATGCGTCCTGACTGGCAAACATAAAGCGGAAGTTTTCAAGTCCGTTCCACTTACTAGCGAACACGCTCTGTACAAAATTCCCGTCTATTTTGAAATCCTTGAACGCAATAATAATACCAAACATGGGTATGAACGCAAACAGCAGATACCATATTGTAGTCGGTGCTGCCAACAGGGTGAGCTCAATGTCATCCCTTGTCCAGCGTTTCTTCTTTGGTTTCAGAACAGCATCTTCTGCTTTTTTTATTGCCATAGCCTTCATCCTTTCACTGTTCCGGTTTCTTTTGATGCCCTTATTATACCCGCCGCGTACCTTTTAAATCCAGACTAAAAACGATATACCATAGTAGAAAAACATTAGGTTTTTTAAAAATTCATGGCAAATTGACTAATTATTATCCACTTTTTTCTCCATGTTCCACTGATATCTAACGTTTTTAGGGTATGATCTAATCCTTTTCCTGTGGATTATCTGTGCAGTTTTCCTTATAATGATAAGCAGACAATTTTATTAAAAATCAAGGAGTGTTGCGTCTATGCTCGAACTCTTTTTTACAGGTGATACGCAGGAAGTGGAACCCGGCCTTAAACTGCTGCGTGAAGAACTTCTTTTCCACGAATGTACCCAGGGGACTCTGATTATGGTACATAAAAGCGAGGAACCCGGCCTTTCCGTAACCGTAAGCAAAGACGGAGCAGCTGTTTACTACCACGAAAAAGCAGACTTCTTCCGATCACTGCCGCTTTTTGCGCTGCACGCGAACGAACTTGGATATGAAATAAAAGAAACACCGTGTTTTGATGCAACCGGCGTTATGATTGACTGCTCACGAAATGCAGTGCCGACAGTGGCCACTTTAAAAGGAATGCTGCGCAAAATGGCGCTGATGGGTCTGAACTTAGGCATGCTGTATACGGAGGATACCTATGAAATCAAAAGCCGACCGTATTTCGGTTATATGCGCGGGCGCTATACCTATGAGGAGCTAAAGCAGCTTGACGACTACGCGGATGCATTTGGCATTGAACTGATTCCCTGCATTCAAACACTGGCGCATCTGGAACGTGCACTTCAGTGGCCGGCCATGGAGGATCTGCGTGACAGCGAGCGCAACCTGATGGTTGGGGAAGAAAAAACATACGCGCTCATTGAAGAGATGATCACCGCCGCTTGTGCCCCCTACCGTTCCAACCGAATACACATCGGCATGGACGAAGCATGGGAACTGGGGCTTGGCCGCTACTTGAACAAGCACGGATACCGTCCCTGCGGCGAACTGATGGCGGAACATTTAAAACGTGTGGACGCTATTTTAAGTAAGCACGGTTTGCATGCCATGATGTGGAGTGATATGCACTTTATCGCAGCTTCCCCTACCCGGGAACTGTATGACCCGGAATCCACACTGACGCCGGAGGTACTTGCAGGTGCACCGGAGAATATCGATCTTGTTTACTGGGATTATTACAATGAAACAGAACCGCATTATGAAAAGATGCTGAAACTGCACAAGCAGTTCCCCTCTAAAACAGTTTTTGCAGGTGGCATTTGGACTTGGATCAGTCCTGCGACCGACTACAATAAAACGATTGAAGCAACAATACCCGGACTCGTTCAATGCAAAAAGAATGGAATTCAGGAAGTGATTGCAACTGCCTGGGGCGATGACGGCGGCGAAGCGAACCTGCAGACCATTTTATACGGCATGCAGATATTCGCAGAATTCCGCTACACGGGACAATATAACGAAGATGAAGTACGCACGCGCTTCTGTGCATGCTGTGGCTCCGACAGTCAGCCATTTCTTGACCTTTCCAAATTCAACGAGGTACCCGGCTTGAAACGGATGGAAAACAGCACCGTAACGCCCGGTAAGACTCTGCTATATGAGGATCCTTTGATTCCGCTTTTCGAGGAAGACTTCCGCGGGCTTCCGTGTGCGGAACATTACCAAATGCTGGCGGAAAGTTACATGAATTATGCCATTTCACAGCCGCGGTTTCATCTTCTGTTCGATTTTTATGCAAAGCTGGCAGACGCGATTTACTGGAAATGCATTTGGAGAAGCCGCGCCGCAACATGTGTCCGCGCGGGCGACCTCAAAGGAGCCACCGACATGACCGCGCTTGCAGAAGACTGCATTCATGCCATTCAGACACTGAAAACCGCATGGGCAAGCCTGTGGTACTCCACAAACAAGCCGTACGGCTTTGAGGTTATTGACCTGCGTCTTGGCGGCTTAATTGGCCGGTTTGAGACCTCTATTATTCGATTCGAACAGTTTGCGAGCGGCGAAATTGATACCATTCCGGAACTTTTAGAACCCAAGCTGCCTTACCTGCGTGATGAAGACGGTGCTTTTCGCTGCCTTAACTCCTGGGGTGCCATTGCCAGCGTGTGCCGTATCGTGGGATAAATGATATAAAGCACCTCTGGTTGTAGAATGTGTAAGCTACAACCGGAGGTGCTTTTCTTAATGCATATAACCCAGAATTCAGTTCTTTTGATGTGCCGTTAACTGATTTCGTTATGAAAAAAGCTTTAAATTATTTTAAAAAAATATTATAATAAAAAATGAAATCGCATTTTAGGGGGTTATCCTCTGCCCTATTCGCCGCAATATTCCAGTTTTAAGATTTTTTATATTAAAATCAAACTTGAGCTAAATGAGCTATTTATTATATATTTCTCTTTCATAAAGAATAAGATTATTATATACTATATTAAATTAAGGAAAATATATTTTCAAGGAGGATTGGACTATGGAGCAACAAGCACTATTCGGATTTGATTTTATGTTTGATGTCATGCCGTTTTTTGTGATGGCAATATTTATTTTGGTATTTATTGTAATAATCATTACAGTAATCAAATCACTAACACAATGGAATCAAAACAACCGTTCCCCCGTGTTAACGGTAAACGCCAAGGTCGTAACAAAACGCGCTGATGTGAGACAAACAATGCATAATCAGGCGAATAATACATCCATGAACTACACTTCCTCCCATACATCCTATTACATAACATTTGAGGTTGAAAGCGGTGACCGGATGGAACTTCCTGTTTCCGCATCCGAATACAGTATGCTTGTGGAAGAAGATGCAGGTAAACTTACTTTTCAGGGCACGAGGTATCTTAACTTCGACAGAGTACGGTGAAGGAGGAATGAATGTGTTTGAAGATATAAATTTAGAACTGGAAAAGCTACTGCAGGATATCAGCCGCTGTCATAAAACAGAAGCAATGCTCGACGATTTGACCGGACAGCTGAATGCTCGGGAGAATTTGGCGGCATCTCTGGCAAAGACTTTGGAAAAAGAAAATCTTGACTATGAAAAAATCAGCAAAACAAGCATCACCTCCCTGTTTTACACGATGCTCGGAAGCCGTGAACAACAGGTCGAAAAAGAACGCCAGGAGGCGCTCGCCGCAAAGCTTAAGCTTGATCAATGCCAAAACGAAATTGAAAATATTCAATCACGAATTGCAAAGCTGAACCTGGAGCACGGGGGATATTCAGGCTGTGAACAAAATTACAAAGCACTTCTACGTAAAAAATATGAAATGCTGTTGGCGCAGAACGAACAGAGTGCAGAGAAAATCCTCGAATTAGAAAGTAGAATTTCATCCTGCCACGCAGTCAGCAAGGAGATTGACGAAGCTATTTGGGCTGGAAATGATGTAATACGATGCATCAGCCGCGTTTCAGACAGCCTTGACAGCGCCGAAGGATGGGGCACCTGGGATTTGCTTGGAGGCGGTTTATTGTCCGACCTTCAAAAACATTCACATATTGATGATGCGCGGGAAGCCGCCGCCGACGTCAGCACTCTGCTCAGTCGGTTCCGCAGTGAACTTGCCGATCTAAAAATCACTTCGAATATTAACATCGAAATTGACGGTTTTACAAAATTTGCGGATTTCTTTTTTGATGGGCTGATCTCCGATTGGGTAGTACAATCCAAAATTCATAAATCCCAGGACAGTGTGGAACAGGTAAAATATCAAGTAAGCACTGTTTTAAGAAAACTGACCGAACTAAAACATGAAAATGAGGAATCAGCCGCGAACTTTAACTCGCAGCTGGCGGATATCATTGTAAAGGCATAAACGGAACAACCTATATAAAGTAAATAGAACTTTAGAGACGGCAGATTTTTCTGCCGTCTCCTTTTTATGTGAAATTGTAATCTTTTTGTTGAAATAATTACATTTTTGTTTATTGTATTCTTCATATGAATATATTAAAATTATGGTAAAAGTTTCCATAAGCTTGTATTATCCTTAAAATATGCTTGCTTCTCGTTTGAGCGCACCAGTATATCATAGCAATTTCAATTAAGAACAGGAAAAGAAGATGTTATCTCCCCCGCCTCCGGCGGGGGAGATAACGATAGCTATTCCGCTTCATTTTTGTAATTGCTATAAAATAATTTTATGTTTTGATTAGGAGAATACTCATGAGCCTGATATCCGTGAGAGACATTCGCAAGGTATATCAAGTTGACAAAGAAAAAATCATTGCCCTTGGCCGCATTAATTTGGAGATTGAACAGGGAGAAGTTTGCTGTGTGCTAGGTACCTCGGGTTCCGGAAAATCCACACTGCTGAATATTCTAGCCGGGCTGGAAAAGCCCACAAAAGGCTGTGTGCTGATTAACGGAGTAAATGTAACCGATTTTTCAGAAAAGCAGTGGGCGTTCTTCCGCCAGAAAAATATCGGTTTTGTGTTTCAATCCTATAATCTGATGCCGACTTTAACCGCAATTGAAAATGTTGCAATGCCGCTGGTATTCAAAGGGATGGGGAAAAATCAGCGAACCAAAATCGCGGTACATATGTTGAAGGCGGTCAATTTGGGAAACCGGCTGCTCCACAAGCCCACACAGATGAGCGGCGGCCAGCAGCAGCGTGTTGGCATTGCACGGGCGTTTGTGTCACGGCCAAAAATCATATTTGCAGACGAGCCAACCGGAAACCTAGACAGCAAAACCAGCCGGGAAGTAATGGGAATCATGATTTCCATGGCAAAAAAGTATAACGAGACTCTGATTATTGTAACCCATGACATTGAAATTGCCAAATATGCCGACCGTATTATTACCATTTATGATGGCAGCGTAAAAAGCGACGAGATGAACTGTTCCATTACTGACAGCCCGGAAAACGAGGAGGAAAATGCGATATGAGAATGAGAAGAAAAGCAATCGCTTCAATCATAGCGGCAGTTTGCTTGGTCTGCACTGTTTTGTTTGCCAGCCTGCCGCGTGCAGCAGCCGTCAACAGCACTGCCCCAAGGGTTATTTACAAAATTGTCTCCAATTCCGCAACTCCCGCCATCACCAGAGGCAGTAACTTTGAAGCAATTTTTGGATTTTATGATAATAATAGTTCAAGCGTCAAAAATATTAAAGTAGAAAGTCCGAATAATTCAATTTCCGGTCTGCCCAAAACATTCGACGCTGAAAATCCTGATAACTATGATGACAGTGATAATTCCAGTGTTAATTCTTTAGCTTATAGCCTCGATATTCCTGAAATAAATTTAAAATATGTGGGAAAGGGCCCGGCAATTTTGAAGTTTACAATTTATTATAATGATAACGAGAATTCAACTTCTACCGTCCAAAAAACTATCACGGAATGCCAACCCACCCCCACTTCTTCCGGCTCCGATAAGTCAGACCTTACGCTGCAGTCCTACGGTATTGACCGCGCGGGGATTAAGGAAGGTGAGCGATTCAACCTGAATTTGGTATTATTGAACAACGGCACTATGCCAAACAATCATGTCACCGCTGTACTGGATGGGCTGAGCCCGGACGAAATCACAGTAGATGGACAGTTAGATACCAAAACTACCGACACATTACAGGCAGGCGAAACGGTCAGTCTATCTTTTCCCATGATTTGCAATCCGAAAATGGCGTCTAAAAACTACATGCTTAAAATCCAGCTTTCTTCGGACGAAGCCCCAACCGCTACGGCTTTTAATGTTTTCGTACCGGTTACAGGGACGAAGGCTGCAACCGAAAGCGACAAACCAAATGCCAGCAAACCGATTATTATTATAGAAAACTATGATTACGGCGGTCAACCGGTATTAGGGGGCAAAGAATTTAATCTGAATATGCGTTTTAAAAATACAAATACCAATACACAGATTGAAAATCTAAAAATAACGGTTTCCTCCGTTGCCGGAACAGATGATAAATCTGTGGCCGGAGCGTTTACACCGGCAAAATCCTCCAATACCTTTTTTATTTCCAAGGTAGGGCCGGGCGCGAATTTCGCCGAGCAGATCGCACTCATTGCGAAATCAGACGCAACACCAAATTCCTATGGTGTATCAGTTGCTTTTAATTACGAAGCCGTATTGGAAGGAACAAGGCAGGCGATTGAGGCAACCGAGACAATCTCCATTCCGCTGACACAGCCGGACCGCTTTGAAGTGAATGAAGCGGAGGTTCCCGGCCCCATGTACCTTGGTCAGCCCGGTCAATTAAATATCAATTATGTCAATAAAGGTAAAAGTAAAATTTTCAACCTTTCGGTTAAACTTGAGGGAAACTTCACCACGGGAGAATCAAATTCCTACATAGGCAATATTGAATCCGGAACCGGCGACAGTTTTCAGGCCACACTGAATCCCTCTGCGGAAGGTACGATGACGGGCACCGCTGTTTTCAGCTATGAAGATGCGAACGGTGAAACGAAAAGTTTAACAAAGGATTTTTCCTGTGAAGTCGTACCGATGCAGGACGGCGGCAAAGGGCTCAGTTCAGAACCGGACCCCCTACCGGAAGCAGGCGGCAGTACCACTCCCCCGTGGTGGATTTGGCTGGCTGGCGGTGTTGTAATAGTAGTCGCTATTATAGCATTTCGAATCATACATAAGAAAAAAAAAGCGAAAAAGCTGCGTCTGCTGGAAGAAAGCGACGACTATGATGACCTTCCGGCAAGCGGAGGAAATCAAACATGAAATGGCACGATATGATTGCAATGGCGCTTGGAAACCTGTTTAAGCGCAAGGTACGAACCCTGCTGACCGTTTCCGGCGTTATCATCGGCACCTGTGCGATTGTCGTTATGGTTTCCTTTGGAATCGGTATTAAGCAGAGCATGGAAACCATGATGCAAAACATGGGCGATTTAACGGTCATCCAGATTAACAACAACTCTAAAACACCCGACTCCGCTGTACTGGACGACAAAACGCTGGAAGAAATTAAAGCGATTGATCATGTTACTGCGCTTACCCCCGTTTATTATCTTGACATGTCAAGTGTAATGATTAAAAGCGGAAAATACAATTATCAGGGCATGATTTACGGCGTATATATGGATTCCTTAAAAGACTTTGGATACAAGCTGGAAACGGGTGAGTTTCCTGTACAAGGTGCGGATGGAACCACCGTCCTGTTTGGAAAGGACTCTGCCTATGATTTTATGGACAGCCGCAAAACGAGCAACAATATGGTTTATGCAAATCCAGATAAAAACGGTAAAATGCCCGACCCCTATGTTGACCCTTTTACCGACAAACTGGAGATTACAGTAAACCTGCCTGAGAATTCAACAACAAAAGTAAAACCAGTTAAGCTAAAATGTAGTGGAATGCTGGCTGAAGACTGGGGTAAAAATCCTTCCCCAAGCCATTGCGTATTTATGGATGTCAATTACGCCAAAGAGTTAAAGGCAAAATACAATAAACTAAATAATGTAAAGACCGATATAAGCCAAAAAGAAAGCTATGACAGTGCAAGCGTAAAGGTGACCAGTGTGGAAGATGTACCGGCCGTTGAGGAGAAAATTCAAAGCTACGGGTTCACTACTTACAGTATGGAGAGCGTACGTAAACCGTTGGAACAGCAAATGAGAACCATTCAGATGATTCTTGGCGGACTGGGGGCAATCTCGCTGCTGGTTGCGGCCCTCGGTATTACAAACACCATGATTATGTCCATTTATGAGCGAACCCGTGAAATCGGAATCATGAAGGTGCTTGGATGCGTCGTACGGAACATTCGTTCCATGTTCTTAATGGAAGCCGGGGCAATCGGTTTTATGGGCGGAGTGATTGGAATTGCACTAAGCTACACGATTTCATATATTATCAACATGCTTGCCGGGCAAGGCGCGGCAAACGGAGCCGCAGGAGGCGGTGGTATTGTTGCAGCAGGTTCAAGCATATCCGTCATTCCGTTTTGGCTTGCACTGGGCGCACTCGCATTTGCAACTCTGGTTGGATTGGTTTCCGGTCTTCACCCCGCGAATCGGGCGATGAAAATCAGCGCGCTGACTGCAATTAAGCAAGAGTAAATACGGCACCGGGGAATACCCCTGCAACGAGATATTGTCTGGTGTAAAAAAATATTATATTTTTTTACACCAGATGTTGACAAAGCTTTACATTTTCAGTATAATAAAACACGTTGTCAGTTCATGTGGCTCGGTAGTTCAGCTGGTTAGAACGCTAGCCTGTCACGCTAGAGGTCGTCGGTTCGATCCCGATCCGAGTCGCCATTTTTGCTGCTATGGCTCAGTTGGCAGAGCACATCCTTGGTAAGGATGAGGTCATGCGTTCGAATCGCATTAGCAGCTCCATAGAATCCCTAAGAACCATATGGTTCTTGGGGATTTTTTGTTATATAAATTAATTTTCTGATTTGACTGTTTTAGGGTATTGAAAGCATGCTATTCTTAGCATCATATATGTTATTAAATAAAAAAAGCTCGAAGAATTAGCCTCCGGGCATATCCTTATTTATCAGCTCATTAATATTGGCGTTCAGGCTTTTTTCCCGATTTTCAGAGCATTGCTGTGCTAACAATTGAATTTTTCTGTTAAAGTCCCCATAAAAAGCAAATTCAAACAGTTTCATTTTAAATTCTCCCCTAATTGCATACGCAATAGTATGGAACTATATTTATTGTCAAAAACCAATATAAAATCAAAATAAATAAAGCCCGCTGGAAATGAATCTGACGGGGGATGAACGTGTATGATAAATTTAAAAAAAAAATAATAATAATTATTATTCCTAAAATTAGGTTAAATAATCTTCCACTTATTGTAAAATTTCCATTATCAGATATGACCTCCATCTTTGTATTCGATACTCTCATCATCTGAATAAATTTTTACTAGAGGTGTATAATGAAAAATTTTAAAGTGGGTAAAAAATTAATCATCGTGTTTGCTGTTCTTATGTTTTGTTTTCTTGCATCCAGTATAACTGGTATTCTGAGCGTTATCCGAGTTGATAACAGTTTGTCACAGTTTTACGACAAATCCTATCAGATGGTTTCTGCAGAACTTGATACCCGCATGTCATTACAAAGTGCAGCAAAAAACATGTTGTGGTCTACTGAAGTAACCAATGATAGTGAGATTCAAAATTACTTGAATTCTGTAACTTCAGACTGGAAAAAAATCAAGAGTAATTTTCCGATACTGGAAGAAAAGTATTTGGGAGATAAGGCTGTCATTAAAGAAGTTGAAAACTTGATTGATTCGGCAACGCCTTATGAGGAAAATTTCGTGGCTTTGGTAAAAGAACATGATGTAGAGGGGGCGCGAAAAGTTTTTAATGAGCAGTATGCTCCAATATCGGTAAAAGCCCGCGCGGCTCTGGATAAAATCGGATCGGAAGCCTCCGCACGGGCAATCCAAAGATATCAAGACGGGCAGGCTGTCACAACCTACGCTCTCATACTCCTTTCAGCAATTACACTGATTGGCTTTATTTTGATGGTTGTATTTTGCATCTACATAACCCGCGCAATTACGCGGCCAATCACAGAAATAAAGGGAGCCGCAGAGCAACTTGCGAATGGAGATTTGGATGCCCATATAGCATACAGCTCTAAAGATGAACTCGGAAGTTTATCCGAAAGTATGCGGCGGACGATTGATACTCTAAAGAGTTATATCAGTGAAATAAGCCGTATTTTTCAAGAGCTCAGCAAAGGAAATCTAAAGGTTTCCAGTGAATTGGAATTCAAGGGCAGCTTTATTGAATTGCAGGATAACATTCATACAGCAGTCATGATTATTAATGATACATTATCTCAGATTAACCAATCGGCCGAACAGGTCGCTTCCGGTGCTGACCAGGTTGCAAGCAGTGCACAGGCATTATCACAGGGCGCTACAGAGCAAGCCGGTTCTTTAGAAGAGCTGGCGGCAACGATTTCCGACATTTCCGGACACGTGGAAAGCAACGCAAATAATGCAGCAGCATCAAGTACACAGACAAATGCTATCGGAGATCATCTTTCTGACAGCAACAATAAGATGCATCAGCTTACCGACGCAATGTCACAAATCAGCAAGAGTTCCAGCGAGATTGAAAAAATCAATAAAACTATTGCAGATATTGCTTTTCAGACGAATATTCTGGCTTTAAATGCAGCAGTGGAAGCTGCTCGTGCTGGAAGTGCGGGGAAAGGTTTTTCCGTAGTAGCCGATGAAGTTCGTAACCTTGCTGCTAAAAGTGCCGAAGCATCAAAGAGCACAGAAAGGCTTATTGAAAATGCAATTAATAGTGTAAAAGGCGGAGTAAAACTCGTCGAAGAAACCGCAGGATCCTTATTATCTGTTGTGGACAGTGTCGATAAAAATATCCGAGTAATGAATGAAATTTCTGCTGCCTCTCAGGAACAATCCCAAGAGATTGATCAAGTTACTCAGGGCCTCGACCAGATAACAGCGGTGGTACAGAATAACTCAGCAACTGCAGAGGAGAGTGCAGCGGCAAGCGAAGAACTTTCGGGTCAAGCTCAAATGTTGAAAGAATTGGTGGGACATTTTCAGCTGCAATAAAAAATATATTCAAATAAGAAACGCACTTCTGATATAAATTCGAAACATGCATCCCACTTAATGGACAAGAAGGTTGATTAACCGTGTCTTGACTTTCGACATATGAAAACTTAAAAGACGCACCGGAGAATTGAACAGCACCCCAATTGTTAGACAGTATGGTATACTGAATAATAATTGGGGTG
>CAUQPM010000011.1:0-122524 GCA_963520015.1 uncultured Oscillospiraceae bacterium | reverse complement strand
CCCCGGTTATTAAAATCGGCGTAAACGACACCTACGGCCATTCCGGCCCGGCTGTTGACCTTTTGGATGAGTTCGGTCTGAATGCTTCTCACATTGTGGAAGTTACAAAAAAGGCACTCGGTAAATAACACTTGTAATGAATTCTTCTGTTCAACTATTTTCATTAAGTCCTTAGCTTCTGTGCAGCGGATTAGCCCCATATTCTTTGTCACAACGCCTTAAAATAGTTGATTCTGTTGAAATCAGCCATAATAATACGCCTTGCTGGGAGGGTATTATTATGGCTGTACTCATAAAATACGGATCGTTGGGATGAAACATCGCTTGATCTTTGTATCTAATATTATCTATAAGATACCCCAAATCCACTACATACAGTGGTTTACCTGTCTCATTTCCCATCCAAGCCACTATTTGTCATCAAAATTAACTCTCCACGTGCCTTGAGTAGACAAAAATAATGTCACTTAGACATGGTGATACCTTGGTGGGCAGGAGCAAGTTTCTAAAAAATTTAATTTTCATATTCAAATTTAGAACACACAAAATCATGCCTTTTTGAGTATTGAGTTATCAATTAAGCCCATCTAATTTAATCTGATAAAACCTAAGTTTGCATTTGGTTATTTATGTAATAAAAAACGGATAAATTTTATAGATTTATTTAAGCAAGCTTAAATGCCCCTTATAGGATGATTCCATAAAAGGGGCATTATATCTGCAAGGAAATTACCTATGCCTGATCCAAACAGCCATTTCCCCGGGCTTCCTATTGCACCACATGCTATAGGGCACGGCTTTTATGCTTGTTTCCTTCTCCATATTTGCCACCGGACGGTATAGCTCATCCGACCAATCAGTATCATCTGTCCTTATTGCCTTTGTTCTTATAGCAACAGCTCCGTTTGAAAGGCTACTTTCGTTTTCGATTTCGAGGCTACAGTCCAGTGGAATTGATATGGCAGACAGGTTGCTTCCGTTGTCAATCTCCTCAAGACAGTATACCAGTGGTCCCCTTGTGATGGCAACCTTTCCCGCGTCGGCCCGAACTTTTGGATTGGCCTGGATTAATTCCGCCGGCATATCCATTGATAATTCAACTGTATCTCCATTATTCCAAATCCTACTGATTTTAGCATATCCCTTTAAGATATCCACACCGGATTCCAAAACCTTTCCGTTCACTGCAAGCTTGTAATTCCTGCACCAGGCCGGTATCCTCAATGCCAGTGTAAACTCCTTTTCACCGAAGTCTGTGGCTTTTAGCCTTACGTTCCCATCCCACGGATAGTTTGTTTCCTGAGTAAGTGTAACTGAAGTGCCGTCAAGGTCAAATTCTGCCTTTCCGCCTATATAAAGATGAGTATATATGGAGTTTTTGCCTGTCGTATATATATATTGGCTCAACGACATTAGCAGCCTTGCAATATTCGGCGGACAGCAGGAGCAGCTGTACCACTTCTGCCGAACAGGCTTGATATGTTCCTTTGTCGGATTCTTCTCGCACGCCTCCGGATGTACCTCTAAAGGATTTACATAGAAAAAGCTCTTCCCGTCCAACGCCATTCCGCTCAAAATATTATTGTACAGCGCTCTTTCCATCACATCCCCATATTCGCCCTTTGCCTCGATTTTCAGCATCCTATGGGCAAACATCACCAGGCCCACCGAGGCACATGATTCTGCGTATACCGTATCATTTGGGAGATCATAATCAAAGGTGAATGCCTCACCGAAAGCTGCAGATCCTATGCCACCCGTAATATACATCCTTTTTTTTACAATACTGTTCCACAGACTGCGACATGTATCAAGAAGCTCTGCATCCCCCGTTTCACCCGCAATGTCCGCTATAGCCGAACACATGTAAACAACCCTTACGGCATGGCCTTCCGCTGTTTTCTGTTCCCTCACCGGAAGGTGGGTCTGCATGTATTCCCTTTTAAACTTGCTGAATCCCGGCCAAAATTCCAGGACATCTCTTTTTTCCCTCTCAAGCCTGAAATAATAAGGTTCCTTCCCTCTTTCGTCTATAAAGTATCTGCTCAGGCTCAAATAGCGCTCATTGCCTGTAATCCTGTAAAGCTTCACCAAGGCAAGCTCTATTTCCTGATGGCCGCAATACCCCTTCATCTTCCCGGGCTCAGGCCCAAAGACTGAATCTATTAAATCGGCAAGCCGGCATACAACATCAAGCAGCTTCCTCTTCCCGGTGGCACTGAAGTATGCAACACCCGCCTCTATCATATGTCCTGCACAATACAGTTCGTGGCATTCCTCAAGGTTTGTCCAGCGCTTTTCAGGTTCTTTAATAATGAAATAAGTATCAAGGTAACCATCTCTTTGCTGTGCTTTTTCAATAATATCAATGACCTCATCCGCAGAACGCTCCAGTTCCGCATCCGGATGTATCGCGAGGCTGTAGCCAACAGCTTCAAGCCATTTTGCAACATCACTGTCCTGGAATACCCAACCGTGAAATTCTCCAGTCTCAAGACCTGCAGCAATCTTGAAGTTTTTTATGGCATGGCTTGGTTCAGCACCTGGAATATTGTCGTTTAATGCATCTTTCTGATAAGGAAGCACAACATCCCAGATCAGCTTTTGATATTCCGACCAGAAGCTGTCCTTGATAACGGTTTTCTTTAGAGGCAGTGGGTATGTTTCAGTAAGTTTAGACATATAATCCTCTCCTTTGTCTTATTTTATATTTTGGGGCTATTCTTGTAATCTATAGTCCATTGTCATATAATAATTTTAGCAAAACAGATTTTACAAATCGACCCATAAATAAGGAGAATTGGTGGTGAAATCCGACATATGCTTTATTTTAAGGCTTCCCTGGAAAAACCTTTTACATATATTTCTTCCGGACAATTTATTTCTGATGGAAACTGGATTCACAGCAAACGGAACATGGACAGCTATGAAATAATAATAGGGGTCAAGGGAACTGCGTTTATCATGCAGGATGATATCAAGTATGAGGTGGTTCCAAGTTCGGTTCTGCTCCTTCTACCTGGCCATACTCATACAGGCTACCGGCACTCGACAGGGGAGACCTCTTTTTACTGGTTGCACTTCTACTGCCACGGTCAAAACAGCATACTTAACAGAATGGATGCCTTGAACGAGATTTCCCCCTTGAATTCCACCCCGTATTTCAACAAGCTTAATGACAGCATTATGTTACCTGTATTTTGGCAGCCTGAAAGTATTGAAAAGAGTGTTATACTTTTCAAGCAGCTGCTTCATATAGCTAATTCGGGCTATTATAGCTCCTTCTGCACCGATTATTCACTTACTGCACTACTCTTGGAACTATCCCAGCAGTTTATTCATGCCAGTCTGAAGCTAAACGAATTACCCAACACCGGCGGAGGCAATTTCAATATTCTCCTTGAATGGATTCGTCTTAACATAACCGAGGAGTTCACTATTGATGAGCTGGCTGAAAAGTTCAATTACAACAAAGACTACATGTCCAGAATGTTTAAGAAGCATTTAGGAGTCAGCCCCAAAAAGTATATCAATGGTATGAAAATACTTAAAGCAAAGCAATATCTCGGCATGCTCGACCTCAGCATCAAAGAAATAGCCTATAAGTTGGGCTTCAAGGACGAAAAATACTTCATGAAGCTTTTTAAGGAATATGAAAATCTGACTCCTTCCACTTACAGAAATGCTTATTACAGAACCTTGTACAACAACGAGTGACCATATTTTCTTTTTTTAAGAAAATATGGTCACTATATTTTACCATTATTTACATTAGCAATATACAATCTTCTTACTCATATAACGGATGAACCGGAAAAACATAATTCTCGGCAAACAAAGAATAAGTCTCTAAGCTTGTCTCTACTCCGATTAAGAACCAAGATATTTTTGTCTCCTCAAAGGAAAACCTCCGAGTTGGTGCTTCTATTTTACACCAACTCGGAGGTTTACACAAAATCCGGGATAGACTCGTACAGTAATGGCGAAGACTTCTATTTTCTTGCTCGTATGTTCATTCTGAAGAGTTAAGCATTCTTAACTGACCATCCTTTAATGTTATGGCGGTGACTGAGCAGTTTTTCGCTTCGGCTCCCGCCCAAAAATCACAGTCGGAGAACTGATTAACGATACCGATCATTCCCTTAATAAAGGCGCCATGTGTAAAAATCATCATACTGGAAACCTGGGATTCGCAGCCATATACTTCTTCCTCCAGAAAGAGCCGACATCTTGCTTTCAGTTCTTGGATTGTTTCCCCGCCCCGTGGCGGAACATACCTTTCAGGGTGTTTAAAATAGTTATGCAATCTTAAAAGCGGACATTTGTAGATGAGCCGCAACGACTGTCCTTCTCTTACTCCATAAGAAATTTCTTTCAGAAGCTGGTTTGTATGCAGAGGGCAGTTCTCCCTGCCTGCTAAGAAGATTTCCGCAGTTTCCCGGGCCCTTTTCAACGGGCTGGTATAAGCAATATCCACCGGTATGCTTATCATTTTCTCAGCTGCCAATCTTGCCTGTTTTCGTCCGGCTTCATTTAAGGGAATATCTGTCTGGCCTTGAATTTTTAATCCGCGGTTCCAGTCTGTTTCTCCGTGTCGAATTAAATAAATTTTCATTCGGTCGTATTGGTTTTTTTGTGCTTTTTAAAATTTTTGCTGAATTTTTCGCGAAATACTTGGTTGTCTTTTACAGCATCGATGAAAACAGCAATCAGTACTACAGCACCTGTAACTATTGTTTCCCAGTAGGAAGATACTCGCAGCAACGTAATGCAGGTACTAATAACGCTACTAAGGAAACCACCCACAATTGTGCCGACGACCGATCCCAAGCCACCAGCCATTGAAGTGCCGCCGAGAACAGCAGCCGTAATGGAATCCATCTGCCAGCTCTCTCCGATGCTTGCCTGAAATGATGCCAACTTACAGGACATCATAACGCCGGCAAAAGCAGACAAGAGACCACTAAGGCAGTAAACTAAAATTTCAACCCTTACCGTAGGAATTCCTACGATTTTTGCACAGCTTCTGTTGCCTCCAAGAGCGTAAACATAACGGCCAAACTTTGTCTTTTTCAGCATAACAGTTAGCAGGATGCAAATAACGACCATGATAATAACAATATTGGGAAGGATGCCGTTTATGACGCCGTTCGCAAGGTTCTGCGCAGAGTCCGGCATCCCTGTGACCGGCATACCTTTTGTGACAACATAAACAACACCCTTGTAAATCTCCATCGTGGCAAGCGTAACGATAAAAGGGGTCATTTTGAATTTTGCAATGAAGAAACCGTTGACTGCGCCAAGAGGAATTCCTAAAAGGGTCGTCATGAAAATGGACAGGAATGGATCGATCCCATACTGAACCATGAAGATAGCATTTGCCATGCCACATACAGAGCCAATTGTTGCTACGGAAAGATCGATGCCCCCCGTTAAAAGGACAATTGTTTGCCCGAAACCAATGATGATCACAAACGACGCAGCTCTTGTCAGGGTACTGATATTATATGCGGTAAAAAAATTACCCGTAGCAATCTGTACAGCGACTCCTACTAATAAGGTAACAATCAGCACCATTCCCGCCGTAGTCTTAAAAAATTTAATTGTTTTATTCATAATTAATAAACCTCCCGCTACTGAAAAGCTACCTTAAGCACATCTTCCTGTGTGGTCAGATCGACATCATCAATAAACCCACTCACTTTGCCACGGTATATCACCATAATTCTGTCAGCCATCGTGAATACTTCATCCATTTCGGAAGAGATTACGACTACGGCGACACCATGATCTGCAAGTTCACGAATCAGATTATGGATCTCTCCCTTGGCATTCACATCAATGCCCCGAGTCGGTTCATCAAGAATAAGCATCTTGACACCTTTGGCAATCCATCTGGCGACGATGACTTTCTGCTGATTGCCGCCGGACAGGTTTTTTATCAGAGTATCTCTGGACGCGGTTTTTATTGACATTTCTTTGATATATTGATCAGCGAGCGAAGTAGCCTGACTGTAATCAATTAACCCATGTTTTAGCATCTGACCATAGGAAGGGAGTACCATATTTTCCATAACCGACATACCCGGCGTGATTCCATCATGTCTTCTTTCCTCTGATACATATCCCATTCCATGAGCGATCGCCGACATTGGGGAGCTGATTACAACTTCTTTTCCTTCAATGTAAGTGTGTGCGCCCAAGTCGCTCTGCGTTATTCCAAATACACATTTAAATATTTCTGTTCTCCCGGCTCCGACCAAACCGGCGACACACAAAATTTCACCTTTATAAATACTGAAATTAACGTCCTCGAACTCGCCTTTTCTACTCAGATGTTTTGCTTCATAAAAGATCTCGTTTGATACGTTCCTTTTGACTCTCTTCATCTGTTGTACTTTTTTCCCTGCCATTTTTGTTATCATTTCATCTTTGGTGATTTCTGAGACAGGCACTTCTTCAACCAATTTTCCATCCTTCATAATGGTTATCCGATCCGCCTGTTCCATTACCTCATCCAAATGATGGGTGATAAAGACCATCGCTGTACCCTGCTGTTTCAGCGTCGTCATCGATTTAAAAAGATTTTTTGCTTCAACATTTGTAAGAACGGATGTTGGTTCATCCAAGATTAATACCTTAGGTGTATAGGCTAGGGCGCGCGCAATAGAAACCAGCTGCTGATAAGCTGCCGACAGATCTTTCACCGGCTGCATAACATCTATTTCAACATTGAGAAGTTTAAGAATCTCTTCCGCCTTTTTCTGGGTGGTTTTGGAATTGATCAATCCGAAATTCATAATTTCGTTCCCAAGAAAAATATTTTCAGCGACGCTGGATTCAGGAACCAGATTCAGCTCCTGAGGAACTAAGACAATATTTTTTTTCAGAGCCTCTTCAGGAGTGGAGAGCCTTAACGGCTCCCCCTCCATGAAGATCTCCCCTTCGTCCATAGGAATTTGCCCGGTAAGAACATTCATTAATGTGCTTTTACCAGCGCCATTTTCGCCGACCAAGGCATGTATTTCACCTTTCCTTAACTTAAGGCAGATTTTATCCAGTGCTTTTGTGCCGGGAAAGGTCTTGGTGACGCCTTTCATTTCAATGATATAATCATCATTTCTTTGATTGAGCTTTTGCATCTGCATTCTCTCCATAAAGCATCTTGATAAATTTATCAGCATCCGCCGCATAGACTGATGTTGAGCCAACTGCCGTCGATTCCTGAACCTTTTCGCCATCGATTGTCTTGATCGCATTATAGACCAGCTTGTAGCCCATGTCGTAGCAGTTCTGAACCTGCGCGACATAAAGGGTGCCGTCTTTCAGGTAGTTAAGCGTACGAAGGTCATGATCCATGCCGCCAATTGTGATTTTCCCGGACTTGCCCGCGTCTTTAACTGCCTGGCAGGCACCAACCGGGTTGGACATGTTGTTGCAGAGGATACCGCCGAGGTCCGGATAAGCCTGCAGCCAGGATTCCGTGATGCTGATCGCCTTTTCAACCGAGTCATTGTCCCTCTGTTCGTCAACGATCTTGATGTTAGGATATTTCGCGATCGTGTCTTTAAAGCCTTTCAGTCTCGCTTCATGGGATGCAGCGCCCATGGTTCCTGAGAGGATAGCGATTTGTCCTTTGCCGCCCATTTTTTCACAGACAGCTTTTGCAAGCGTGCAGCCGTCGCCGTAGTTATCCGTATTCCCTACAAAGAACGATCTTTTACAATTCAGCACGTCGGAACTTGCGAAGGTCGCGACCGGAACGCCTTTTGCCACGGCCGCATCGATTGCCTTTGCCGTTGTTTCAGGCTGGTTGACATCGACCGCGATCAGATCATATCCCTGACCTACTGCGGTTTCGATCGAATTAACCTGGTCGACAGCATCGGGCTCAGCAGGTCCATACCATTCATAATCGACCTTGATGCCCTTGCTGTTCATATCCTTGACCGCCGCGTCAACGCCGGCCTTGATCGCGTCATACCAGCTGTGGATGTTTTTGTATGTACAGTAGATCTTGTAACTCTTCTTCTTCGGCGTATAAGATGTATCGAAGTTCTGGTCTGCGAGTATCGTTCTTCCGGTAGCGCTATCACCCGCTTTTGCCACCGTGCTAGTCGTACCGGCCTGGGCTCCGGAAGAAGCCGTAGAGGGCGTCGACGATGCGCACCCCGCCAACATGGATACCGCCAGCAGCGCTGCGGTTGCTACAGATAACAGTTTTTTCCTCATCATTTTTTCTCCTCCAAATTAATACAATTAGCCGTGATCCAAACCAAGTGAAAAAACAGACACGGCAAACACTGCTTTTATCACTTTATATAGAAAGCAACAGGCCCCTGATTGATATGATCGAATTGACGAAACAAACATAGAATCCTATTGTAATCTATCAGTAGATAAATGTCCGGGACATTTAACAGTTTTCTGCATGGCACAAATAAAAAACGGATCCTATCGTGAACTGTTCTTGCATAAGGGTGGCATTTTGCCTGTTGCAATACGCAGTCAGAACTTTACGACCGCTTTGATGACCTCATCCTTATGGTTCGTACTGTATTCGATTGCATGGATGCAATCTTTAAAGTCAAATGTGTGCGAAACGATCTTCTTGAGCGGAATCGCTCCGGACGCGACCGCTGCAATCGCTTTCGGGTACAGGTTCCTGTAGCGGTAAACGGAATAGATCGTCCCTTCCATTGCGTTTAGGGTGGCAATGTCAAGTTCAAGGACAGGCTCTGGCGAAACGCCGACCAGCGTGATCTTTCCGGTACGTTTGATCAGTCTGCATGTCTGCAGGGTCGTGACCCGGTTACCCGCGCATTCATATACCTGATCGACGCCTCCGCCTGGGAGCGTTTTTGCAAATTCTTCGATACTCTCCCTCCTACTGCTGAAAACCCTCGTTGCGCCGACTTCCATTGCCTTTTCAAGCCGCTTATCCAGAACGTCCGCTACATAGATTTCGCTGACACCTCTGGCCTTCAGGCTCATGATCGTGCATAGCCCAATGCAGCCGCTCCCGAGGACGATGGCGCTTTCACCGATTCTCGCATCCGACAGCTCCGTCGCGTGCAGCCCCACACTCAGCGGCTCAAGCAGTCCGCCCTCCATAGTGCCGACGGAATCCGGAAGCTTGTAGCACATGGAAGCGTCATGGACGCAATACTCCGAAAATACGCCGTCACGTTCGTGGGGAATTGCGAGCATCTTAACGTCTTTGCACAGATTATAATGGCCTTTTCTGCAGTCTTCGCATTTTCCACAGGGAACTGCAGGTTCAATCGCCACCTTATCGCCTATGGAAAAGCCCTCCACGCCTTCGCCGACCGCAGAAACAACGCCTCCCGGTTCATGCCCGAGCGCAAGCGGTCCATCAAGTTCCCAGTTGGCAAGACAGCCTTCCTGGTAGAAGTGAAGATCTGAGCCGCAAACGCCTACATATTCCAGCTTGATCTGTAGTTCTCCGGCTTTGGGCTGCGGAATTTCCCGTTCGACCCAATCGAGTTTCTGTTTGCCCACCAATACACATACTTTCATTTTTCCCTGCATTGTTGTTTCCTCCCTAATCATTCCTTTTTACAGGTCGTTTTTATCGTGATAAGATCTTTGACTTTCTTTGCAATTCCTTCCGGATCCATCCTGTAATATTTGAAAACTTCTTCATCAGTACCATTTGGCACATCTTCATCCGGAATCCCGCATATTTTCATCGGAACGGGTATGTTCTGCGTAATAAATTCAGAAACAGCGCCGCCTAAGCCGCCATATATGCTGTGCTCTTCCAGCGTTAGGATGCACCGGCATTCTTTTGCCACACTCCCGATCATACTGGTATCCAGTGGCTTAATGGTATGCATGTCCACAACCGTGATATCGATTCCTTCCTTTTTAAGCAGTTCAGCGGCTTCAAGGGCTTTGCAAACCAACTGCCCGCATGCAATGATGGCTGCGTCGTGCCCGGAAAACCATCTGTTCGACTTGCCGATTTTGATTTCTGACATGTTATGATATAAGACGGGGACCGCATTCCTTCCAATCCTGATATAAGTTGGTCTTCCCGCTTTCAGCAATTCGGCAATAATGGCCCGCATCTGCGTTGCATCAGAAGGAATTTCAACTGTCAAATTCGGTATAGCCCGCATTAATGCAATGTCCTGAAGAGAATGGTGCGTTGCCCCCAAAGCTCCATAACTGATTCCTCCGCTGATGCCGATCACCGTCACATTGTTATGGGAATAGGCGACGTCGACTTTGACTTGTTCGGCGGAACGCATGCTGTAAAAGCTTGCGGGCCCGATTACAAATACTTTTTTCCCTATATAAGACATCCCGGCAGAAACCGTAATTGCATTTTGTTCAGCAATTCCCATTTCCACAAATTGTTCAGGTAACTCGTCGGGATAGGTCCCCATCTTTGCAGATCCTCTCGAATCAGTGCAAACGACCATGATATCCTTATTGATTTTGGCTTCTTCAAGAATCATCTTGGAAAAAGCGCTGCTGCATGCTTCTTTTTCCATCAAGCTAGTTCCTTTCTGTATTCAGCCATGTCTTTCTTCAACTGCTCCAGCTGTTCTTTCGTCGGGGTCTTGTGGTGCCATTCCGCCTTGTTCTCCGCGCAGGCAAGCCCTTTTCCCTTCACCGTGTCGGCAATAATGCAGACCGGCCGGTCTTTTTCCCTGATGTTCAGCGCGGTAAAGATCTGATCAAAATTATGCCCGTTGATCTCAACGGTTTTAAATCCGAACGCTTCCGCCTTTTCCTTTAAGTTTTCAAGCGGCATAACCGTCTCCGTCTTACCGCTGATCTGAAGAAAATTCCGGTCGACGATCCAGGTCATGTTGTCAAGTTTATATTTCGACGCGGACATCAGGGCTTCCCAGTTGCTTCCTTCGCCAAGCTCCCCGTCGCCGGTCAGCACATATACGCGGTTTTCTTTACGGTTCTTTTTCAGCGCCAGCGCGATCCCGGTAGCCATCCCCAAACCATGCCCCAGGGATCCGGTATTTGCTTCGACACCGGCGATTTTCTTGTTGGGGTGACCTCCGAGAAGAGACCCGAAAGTCCCGTATGTATCAAGTTCTTTCCTGTCGATATATCCATACTCCGACAAAAGGGTGTAATAGGTTTCGGATGAGTGGCCCTTGCTCAATATGAAATAATCTCTGCCGCTCCATTGCGGATTTTTGGGATCATATTTGATGTAGTTAAACAGGGTGACCATAACATCCACTTCCGACAGATCACCACCGATATGTCCCCCTCCTCCGTGATAAATCAGTTCTACCGTTTTTTCACAAATTCCAGACGCCTGAATCTTCAATTTCTTAATCTGTTGTTCGTTCAGCACTTCTTATTCCTCCCTACTGTCAAGCAGCATTTTTATTGCCTTGTTCCATCCGGTAAGCTTTCCATTTCTGATGCCGCTGTCCATTCGCGGCTGATACCCACTGTATGAAATAGCGTTATAAATGCCGGCTTCATCATACAAGCCTGCGGAAATACCGGCCAGATAGGCAACTCCGATCACAGAAAGCTCTTCAGCATCTGGTACTTTGATGTTGGCGTTGGTAATATCGCTCTGAAACTGCATCAGATACTTGTCCCTCGTGGGGCCTCCGTCCACACACATCTGTAAGATATTGAGTCCGGTGTCTTTTCTCATCGCTTCAATGACATCATTGATCTGATACGCAGAACATTCGCAGGCCGCTTTCACAATTTCGTTTTTGCCGGTCGTTCTGCTCATTCCGGTTATCAAAGCACGCGTGTCGTCCCTCCACCAGGGAGCGCCCAGGCCGGAAAACGCGGGGATGATATAAGTCTGATCGTGCACATCTGCTTCACTCGCAAGTTTTGATGTTTCGGCGGCAGACTGAATGAGTCCAAGTGTGTCCTTCAGCCATGAAATGACCGCCCCGGTGTAATTAATGTTTCCTTCCAGCACATAGGAAACTTTTCCTTTTACTTTCCAGGCAAGCGACGTGGATAACCCATGTTTGCTGAAAAACGGCTCAAAGCCCGTGTTCAGCATAACGGACGACCCCGTCCCATAAGTCGCTTTAATATCGCCCTCGCTCAGGCAGTTATGTCCAAACAGAGCACCATGGGAATCTCCCAAAACGCCGCGTATCGGAATAGGTTTCTCAAGATAGCCGTCCAGATCCGTATAGCCAAAGATTGAATCGGAATCGCAGACTTCCGGAAGCGCATCCATCGGGATGTTGAATCTGCCGCAGAGCTCCCTGTCCCACTGAAGCTCTCTGATATTAAACAACTGTGTCCTGCTGGCATTGGAATAATCAGTTTTGAAAGAGGCCCCGTGCGTGAGTTTATGAATGACCCAGCTATCGACAGTTCCCAACGCCAAAGTATGATTTTTTATCTTTTCCCCGATATTCGGGAAGTTCTCGATCATCCATGCCATTTTCGCCGCCGGGTAATAAGGCGATAATCTCAAACCTGTTTTTTTGTAAATTTCATCTCCAACAGACGAATCTGCGCCAATCCGGTCACAGAGCTTCTTTGCCCTGTTGCACTGCCAGACGATCGCATCCCCAACCGGTTGTCCGGTTTTTCTGTCCCAGCCGACCGTGGTTTCACGCTGATTGTCTATGCCCATGCAGGCGATCTGTCTTTTGTCGATCCCGGTATTCTCGACAACCTGTTTGCAAACGGCAACAACATTGTGATAAATTTCTTCCGGATTATGGGACACCCAGCTTTCTCCGCTGACGATCTGTTTATGGGAGAGATCGCATCTTCCTATAATTTTCCCTTGTTCATTGAACAGAACCGCTTTGGTGCCCTGTGTGCTTTGGTCAACGCCCAAAATATAAAATGTGCTCACAATGTTTCTATTCCCTTCATATCTGTTAATTATAGAACTTTTATTTGTTACTTTGTATAGCATTTTCTTGCTATGTGTTACATTATAAACACATCAGCACTAAATGTCAATATATTATGTTCGATTTTATTCATTATTTGTGCTAATTGGAACATTTCAGAACAATCTATTGTGCTGTTTGCAATTCTATATTATAATAAAGCTATGATATATTAGGATCGATATGGAACTGTTCGAAGATCTAATGTATAAAAATATTAAATGGATAAAGGTGCGCGCAGTATGCAGAAAGACCGATATTCTCAAATTATTGAAATCATGCAGTCCAAAAATATCATTTCGATTAAGGAACTTTCCAAACTTCTCGATTGTACCGAGATGACGGTTAGAAGGAATCTCGACAAATTGCAAGCAATGAACTTTGTAAGGCGTGAGCATGGCTATGCTGTTTTGTCAAAAAACGCCCAGGAAACCGATTATTATGTTCAGATAGAAGAGAATAAGAAAGAGAAGGAAGCAATTGCATCGGTAGCGTTGCAGTATCTGGCGCCCTTTGCGAGCATTTGCCTGGATTCAGGCACTACCATCCAGCAAATGGTGACGATGATCCCCCAAAATATTCCCTTGTCGGTGATCACATCCAGTTTAACTGCCGCTATGACTTTATCCAACAACAGCGATGTTCAGGTATTGACCCCAACTGGTTTTCTGAATCACGCGAATCGCTCCATTCTATTTGCGGAGCCGGAACGGATTTCACAATATAAGGCAGATATCGCTTTTATTTCTTGCCGCGCTTTCCGCGTCCCCGGAGGCGCGTTTGAACACACGCAAGCTCTGACAACAACGAAAAAAGCGCTGGCATCTATTGCCACGAAACGGATTCTACTGCTTGACTATTCCAAATGGGATGTTAATTCATTATGCAATTCCATAAGTCTTGAAGATCTGAATACGATTATTACAGACGATAAGGCCCCTGTTGAATCCGTTAAAAAAGCTGCTAATTTCGGCACAGAGATTATTATTGTGAATTCGGACACGAAATCCATCGTGGAGCATTACAATTCTGAAAAGAAATCCGATTGACAGCAATTATGCCTTACCAAATAATTAGGATTTCTGGATTACGCGCTTGTTGCACCAATTTCGGTTTTCGCGAACAAGGATATGCCCGATCTCCCAAAATCGCCTTGGAGTAGGCACCAGACAGCGTATGAACATGTTCTGCGGCTTGTATTGAAATTTTCGATTCTGAAAAGTTATTCCAATCAGCCTTTCCCGCAAATGCACATCCGCCTACCAAACCAATTTTGCATTTCACGGTATTGTACAAGTAATCTATCGTCTGTTCAGTAAGTTTTCCGCCCTGATTGAGAAGACCAATGTCCGTGATATAGCGAATGTCTGACAGGTATGGGATTTTTCACAGGGCAATCTCCGGCATCTATTTAAACTAGGCGGTCCCATATATTTTCCTAAAATTAAGGACGTGAGAGTGAAAACCCTCACGTCCTTAATTTTAACGTATTTTAACTGATTTTTCTGTATTATTCAACTGTTTTGTTGTTGCAACAGGACTACTGATTTAATTAAGATCCGGATTGTACATTTGTTTCAGTTCCAAGGATCTTCTTTGCCAAATCCCTCACCCTTTTCTAAAGCGATTGCATGCTTCTCAACACCTTCTCCATCGGCTTACCTTTTGCCAGTTCATCCACCAGCTTGTCTAACCAGCGTATCTTCTGCATAAGCGGGTCTTCGATTTCCTCGACGCGAACTCCGCAGATTACTCCGGTGATTTTGGAAGCGTCCGGATTGATTTGAGGGGCTTCGGCAAAGAACGTCTCAAAGTCCGCTTCTCTATTAATTTGAGACTGCAATCCCTGTTCATCGTAGCCTGTCAGCCATTGGATGACGGTATCGACTTCCGCTTTCGTTCGTCCTTTACGCTCAACTTTTTGAATGTACAGAGGGTAGACGCCGGAGACTTTCATTTTGTATACACGTTCGTTATTCACTCTTCATCCTCCACTTGCTTCGGCGCTTCTTCAGCGACGACATTCCAATTCACGCCGAACTTGTCCGTTACCGCGGCGTGGAACACACTGTAGAAGGTCTCGGTCGACGGAAGCGTCACCTGACCGCCCACGCAAAGCGCGTCGAAGATAGCCGTCGCTTCCTTGCCCGTAGGCGCCGTGGCGGTTAGTTTGATGTTGTCGCCGTTCTTGGGCGGTGTAGCTTCATCGGCAAACCAGACGTTTGTACCGCAGATGACCATCTCGGCGTGCATAACCCAAGTACGCAGCAGTTCAGGCGGCGTCTTTGACCCCTCCGGCATATAGTCCCCGTAGGGCAGGACTTCAGGCTCGTCGCAATGGAAGACGGTGCGGTAGAAGTTCAGCGCTTCTTTGCAGTTCCCGTTGAATGTAAGATAAGGTGTAATCATGGTTTCCCCTCCTTCGTTTTGCGTTTTGGCTTAATCAGGCAGTAACTGCCCTGCACCTGCCTGCTGAATTTTGTACAACATAATATCTATTTGATACGCACCCATCGGTGATTTACCAATAGCAAGACCACAAACAATATTGCTAAAGCTGTTAGCACCGCAGCGAGTACATTCAAAACCTTATTTGTCTTGCCTTTCATTAACTTGAACAACAAAGCATAAATGCCAATCCCGATTATCCCTCCGAGCGTGTTACTAAGCACGTCCGTGATGTCGGCTCTACCAATTGCGAAAATGAACTGTGTTATCTCAAAAACCAAAGTTAAAACGACAGTCACAAGAACTTTTTTCGCAAAAGGCCACTTAACTTTAAGCATACTGATATAGATTCCCAAAGGTATGAAAGCGAGAATGTTCACTCTGATTTCGCTAAAGCGAATAACGCCGTTATTATCGAAAGACCCCAGAAGCGGAATCAGGTTAATGATTCGTCCTACATTCATATTTGGGATAGAAAACTGCAGTTTGAAGAGAATTAACCAAGTTAATGCCAGCAAATAAACTGCGAATAACACAAGCGTAGGCGTGTTTCGTTTTTCCGATTTTATATCAATCACACTCCTTAATTGTATGGCTTTATGCCTTCTCGATCAAACAGCATACTTCCATATGCCTTGAACGGTTAAAAAAGATGCCGCTTGAAGCTGGTGGAGTCTTGGCGGATATGTCATTTTTTTAAATCAATACATGAACGGTTCTTTAAATTGTCTCTATTATGATTTGTCACTTCAATTAATCACAAGATTCTTAAATCCAGTAACGGAATGAAATATTTCCAACCCTATTTCTGAGAATCAAGAATAAACAAAGATGCATCATGCCCCATGAATATTTTACTTCCAGTATAAAAAGTTTTAGATTGAATCTCTCTATACCCTATTTTTGTCATAATTTCAGTTAACTCTATTTGATCAAATCCGTTATGAACCATATCTGAAACTATTTTTTCATTTTTATCAAAATCTACGATTAGTAAATGTCCGCTTTCTTTCAGAACCTCGTATAATCTTGATAAAACCAATTCAACATCATTGATATGGAGTAAAACCTGAGCCATAAAAATATAATCAGCATGTAAATCCAAGAGACTATCTTTTTCAAAGTCAAAGCATAATGTAGCAGCATTCTGTATCTTAGAACTGGAAATTTTTTGCTTTATTTGACTAATCATGTTTTGTGATGTATCCAGAAAAAGTACAGAGTTAAAATCATTTAACAAATTCATTCCAACAAGACCAGTTCCACACCCAAAATCAATCGCATTCTTACTTTTGGTATCAACTAAATATTCACGAATTGCATTTGATGATACCTTTGCAATTTGGATTCTTTCAGAAGTATCATAGCTATTCGCTATCATTTCAAACTTATCTGTATTCCCCATTATTATTTCTCCAATCTACCTTAATGAAAAATCCAATGCCATCTGTTTTATCTCCTCAAAAGCCACTTTATTACTGAAGCTTTAAAATCCATCAGAACTCTTATTTATCAAGGTTTATGCTCGTTTCAACAAGCAAACCAATTCTGTATGCCTTGAGCGGTCAATAAAGATGCCGTATGAAGCCTGTAGGGCCTTGGGGCAAAGGTATTGGTAATTTTACCGGCTGTCACTAATGGAAATGCTCTGTTTATTCTGCCAATAGGTAATTATTTTCGTCATTGGCCGCCTCCAGTATTCTGATTTCAAAAGATTTACATCCTGAAGCAATGAAAGGATCTGACTTTGCAATATTCATTGCTTCCACCAAATCTTCAGCCAAAAAGATGACCATTCCTCCGGGGTAATCCGTAAAAGACCCGCAAAATACAAGTTTACCTTGATTCTTTAATTCTTTTAAGTGTCCCACATGGCTCCTTATGAGTTCCTTATTTATTGGCTTTACATTGTTCATCAACTATATATACGTCATTGTTCAGCCTCCTCTGATTTACTGTACAACAAAAAACACAAGCTTTCGGTATATGTTTGTCTTGAATTAAAACTGCTTCTTCCAATTACGATTGATTTCGATGTAATTTGACAACGCATTCTGTATGCCTTGAGGAGACAAAAAAGATGCCCGCTGAACCTGGTGGGGCCTTGGCGGTAGGGTATATTTCTGAAAACATAACCTGTTGCAGGCTCTTTTATGTCAGATTTGTATCAGCATTTTGCTTTACAACCCAAGAAAATTGCAAGCAATAAAACCTTCAAAGTTTGAAGGCTTTATTCGTCACAATTTTTTCTATCTCTCGGTATCATTCAGTTTATTTTTTCATGATGCCTCCTTTTCAATGATCTATTAATTTTTTTATCTATCTCAGAACCTTTTCCATCGACTTGCCTTTTGCCAATTCGTCCACCAGTTTATCAAGCCACCTGATTTTCTGCATGAGTGGGTCTTTGATTTCCTCAACACGGTGTCCACAAATCACGCCTGAAATTTTGGCAGCATTCGGATTTATCTGAGGGGCTTCATTAAAGAAAGTTTCGTAATCTGTATTCTTCACAATTTGCGCTTGCAAGCCAGAATCGTCATACCCCGTCAGCCAGCAAATCACGATATCAACCTCGGATTTGGTGCGCCCTTTGCGCTCCGCCTTTTGAACAAGCAGCGGGTAGACGGTCGAAAATGCCATCTTGTATACTCGCTCATTTGTCATGTAATTTCACTTCCTTTCGCTTTCCGCTTTATTCTCCATTGCACAATATCGGTGATGAGTTCATAATCGATTGGCTTGCCAAGCGGCAGCTGGATCGCTCCCTTGGAAGTCTTATATCCTGCGAGCTGCTCCGCGAACTCGGACGTGGCTTCGCCACCGGGGTACAAGCCAATATGCTTTTTGAACGCCGCGAAGTGGATGAGGTTCTCACCCTGCCAGAATGTCGGCATCTGCCACGAGATTTTCTCTGTGGCTTCCGGCGCGGCTGCGCGGATGGTTTCGCGGATACTTTGTAACAGAGGCCGCACATCTTCTGGTTGTGCGGCAATGTATTCGTCAATGCTGTTTGGTTTCACGCAAAAGTGATCTTGTTCCGTGTTTTTAAATTCACGACCGCACTTCGGGCATTTCCACATTTCACCCACGCTCCTTGTTATTGTGTCGTTGATATTTATTTGATAATCACCCATCGGTGACCTACCAATTGCATTTTAACTCTAAAAAACACCCTGTTCACATAGTAAACTGCGGTCCCTGATTTTCCGCCTGCTCCAACTCCTGTCTTTCCAGTTTCATGAGTTGTTCCATGCTGTAATCAATAATCTTTGTCTTTCGCTCTGAGATCATCACCGTGTAAAATTCCTTTTGCGCCGGAAGCAATGTAGGCATTTTATTGATGAGCACCCGGATTTTCTCCATATCAATCCGTGCGGAAACTCTTTTCAAAGCTGCCGTGCAGTCTGGATTTTTCAAAGAAGATATGAATTCAAAGTAAGATAGCTTCTTTCCATTTTCTTCAATAGATGAGGCAGGAAAAGTATAGACACGCCTGCCAATCTCATCCTCACTGCTCAGAACGGCCTTCATATCGCCAGCGGCAAGCTGAGGATAAAGGCAGGAGCCGCAGTCGTAAACAGGAGCAATTTCAGCGGTTTTAAAATGCTCATCCACAAGAATCCCCCAATTGCCATTGTGCCTGTCAAAGTTACCAAGCAGTGCATCAGCAATGAACATATCCCAAAAGAAATCCCGAAGCTGATCCGGAGGCAGAAGCGTCTGCTCGTCAATAGCCTGCAGGATGGAGGAAAGCTCTGTCCCATATCCATTCTGTTCGCTGCTAATACAAGTATTCTTTAGGTGGGCAAACTCAATGAGCCTTTTGCCGCCCTCCGTGAAATCTCCACAGGCTACCACTACCTTTTCTTTTCCCCGTGGATCGGTATAGGTTCCCAGCAGGGTTTCCTGTGTCTTAAATCCAAGGGAAGCAAAGATGTGGCAAGCGAGGTATTCGCTGATGCATCCATTGGTATAGCTCATTGCTTTATTGCGATTGGGGACCGGAGGGAATTTAAGCATATAGCTGTTGCCCTCATAAAGAATATTGATTTTATTTCCGTTTGCCCCGCCGTAGGCTCTGAACTTATTCACTTCACATGAGGTAAAATCAATCATGAATGATATCCTCCTTTCCGCCTAGACCAAGATATTTTTCACGCAGGTAGCCTGCCTGTTCCTCCGTAATCAAACCAGCCCAAAGGTTGGAATTGATCGCTCCATATAGCTCATCCCATAAGCAGTCTAGATGCAGAACCAGTTCTTTCTCGCCCTGCAGGTAATCTTTGATTGCCTTTTGAATACTTTCGGATAATCCGGTTTCCAGATACGTTTTTCTATTTGGCTTTCCATCGGATGTGCTTTCTGCCGGTTCAGACTTCAGTTCCAACAGTTCCTCGATGGAGAAACCGAGTGCCTTGGATAGCTTGGAAAGTGTTCCCGCGCCACACCGGTTAAGCTGTGTTTTTCCGGAATAAATATCTGCGAGAGTTGCCCATGGAATCCCGCTGATTTTTGATAAACTATAGCGGGACATCTTCATGTCCTGCATAAGCTGTTGTATTGTCATTTTCATCACCTATGCTCATTATATCGGTGTTCCGATATAATGTCAAGGTATGCTGAAATAGCCAGCACTGCCAACAATAAAACCCTCAGCCCGTTGTCTGAGGGTTTTATTGTTACCAACACTTGAATATCGCTGGCAGGAACCGCCATCCGGCCAGTTCCTGCCGCCATTTAATCATCGCACTCGACATCCTGGCAAGTAAGACATTGCTCTGTATCAGCTACACAAATAATGATTTGCTTCTCATGTACATGTATTGAAGGTTTTAGTCTTAACAGCTTCCGAGACAGAAATGGGATATCAATCACTCCTACCTGTTGTACTCACAAGTTCCTTTATCTTACCATGAACGGCAGGTAAGCCCACCGTTGTAAGCATGGTGTTCAAACGTTCGATATAGACCGCCCGCAGCTCCTTATCCTCTATGTTCAAATTCACCCCTCATTCCATTTTCATGCCGAACTGTTCAGCCTCATTTTCCGACTGATCCGGCTGACCTGCCTCGGTAAAATTGACGTACTCGCCAATGATGTTCAGTGCTTCCTCATAGCTGCCGGAAGCACTGGCTCTCTCAAACATCTCGTTAGCCTGCTTTCCCATGCCAGCTGCTTTCAATGTACGGGAGGCAATGCCCATCAGATTGAATACGTTTCCGTTGGCGCCGATCAGCGGCGCATCCGGTTTCTGTTTCTGTGTCTGCTCCGGCTCTGGTTGTGAGACGGCGGTAAAGCTGTCACCGGGAACGAGAGCAAGGGAACGACCGTTATCCCATTTCATTTGAAGCTGGCCGACGTCATCTACAAAACCCACGGTTCCCATCAGTCCAGAAGGCATATCCGATTCTCCTGACATAGCTATTAACTGAATGCGGGTTCCTTGCGGATACCTTTCTTTGAGACACTCCACTTTTTTCTGGTCATATAACATCTTTCATTCCTCCTGTATTTTTTTGAATAAAAACGGCAGGAGCAGCTTTTTAAAACCGATCCTGCCTTTGTATTAATTAGTCGTAATATGAAACCCTCTGCTTCATCACAATTCCGGATTTGAATTGGATTTCGATCAGTTCCTCGTTGATTACCCTGATGTTCTGCAGAAGCCTTCGGACTAAGTCGTTGTCAAACTCCCGCACCTCGCAGGTGGTTTTCTTCAGGCAGGCATCCATGTCGGTGACCCTTTGCTGAAAACTTTCCGCCTGTTTCCGTTCCCGTATCAGATCCAGCTTCTTCTGCTTTAAGTCCTTGATCCGCTCAGCGATCCTCTGGTACTGTTCGTCAAAATCTTCTGTGAGGGAACCCTTCTTTGCGTTTTCCTCGATCAGGGCCAGCATTTCACCCTGCAGCTTTTCAATCTGCCCATCATATTCGGTCGGTACATTTTTAGTGGAGTAGCTGCCGATGACCTGGATTACATTTTCCCGGAAGGCGCCCACAAATTCTCCGTGGTTCTCCACGACGCTGTTGATGGCGGTCATAACCGCTTCCTGCAGAGCTTCCTCTTTTAGGGTCGGGGAGTGCTTGCAGTGCTTTATGCCGTTCTTCAGACGGTTCTCACACCGCCACACGGCGCTTTTCTGTCCGTATTTCGACCAGACCTGTCTGCGGTAGGGATGTCCGCATTCCTTGCATACCGTGATGTCTGTCAGGGCATATTTGGAGCTGTATTTGCTTTTCTCCTTTTTTGCGCTTCTGGCGACCGCGGATTTGCTCAGGCTTGCACGTCTGGTTTTTTCCTCCTGTATCCGGTAGTAAAGCTCTTTGGGGATAATGGCCTCATGGTCATCCTGGATATAATACTGAGGAACGATGCCGTTATTCTTGACGCGCTTTTTGGTGAGAAAATCCACCGTAAAGGTTTTCTGCTGAAGGACATCTCCCATGTATTTCTCGTTGCTCAGCATTTTATCGATAACGCCGGGGCACCATTTGGTTAATCCGGTGACGGTGGTGATCCCCTCGTCATCTAAAATCTTACAGATCTGGACGATGCTGTTCCCTTCGAGATAAAGCCGGAAAATCCGTCTGACCAGCTCTGCTTCCTCCGGTACAATGACCAGCTCATCGTTCTCATCCTTGGTGTAGCCTAAAAATTTGTTGTGGTTGACCGAGACGATGCCGTTTTCAAAGCGTCTGACCAGACCCCACCGGGTGTTCTCACTTAAGTTCCGGCTTTCTTCCTGTGCCTGACTGCTTAAAATGGTGATTAAAAGCTCGCCGGTGCCCTCCAGTGTATTCACGCCCTCTTTTTCGAAGAAGACGGCGATGTTTTTTTCCTTGAGTTTACGGATATTCTGCAGGCTGTCTACCGTGTTTCTGGCGAAGCGGCTGACCGACTTCGTAATGACCATGTCTATTTTGCCAGCCATGCAGTCCTCGATCATGGTGTTGAAGTCATCGCGCTTCTTGGTGTTGGTTGCGCTTTTTCCATCGTCGGCGTAGATGCCGGCAAGCTTCCAGTTGTGATTGCTTTTTATTTTTTCGGTATAGTAGGAAACCTGCGCCTCGTAGCTGGTTTCCTGCTGTTCCAAAGTTGTGCTGACACGGCAGTATGCCGCTACCCGCAGTGTTTTAAACTGAGGCTTTATGCTCCGGTCAAATTCCGGCTGTGATGGTATAAAGGATATATTTTTCTTTTTCGCTGTCGCTGTCTGCATTAGATCGCATCCTTTCTATATAATTTTATGGGGAGGAGTCAGTATCCGGCCTCCATGGTGAGATCGTTGATAAATTCAAACACCAGCCGATGGTCGGCGTAGACGGTGATCTGTTTGATCACCGTCAGAAACAGTTCACCGTCAAATTCCTTGAGAGGCTGTCTGCCTGAAAATGCCTGTTTCATCTTCCCGGTGTTATAGTCGGTGTCATCAATCCGCGCCGTTTGGTAAAAGGCTTTTGCCCGTTCATAAAGAAGAGCCGGAAGCTCTTTGGACGAATACCGCCCTTCTGCTTCCAGCTCTTTTATCTGCTGATCCAATTTATGAAATTCTCGGTTATATGGCATGGGCTCTTTCTTTAGCTTTCGGTCAAGGATTTGTATTCTGGTGAGAATCCGGTTGGCGATGTCAAGGAAGGCTTTTTCGATCTGTTCGTCCGTGAGGAAACCACAGCGGCAGCAGACCCTGTTCCTGTAGATGTATCTCTTGCATTTCCAGAGGCTGCGCTCCGCAGCTTTGCCGCAGTGTTCGATGTATATGCGGTAGACCTCCCCGCATTCTCCGCACCGGAGTTTTCCGGTGAAGGTGTATTGATGTTTCATGCTGTTAGGGTGAATACCCCGCCCCAGCTGTTCACAGCGCTCTTTCCGGCGTTTCTGCACCTGCTCAAACAATACAGCGTCAATCATCTGCGGGTAGAATTCATCCCCCAGGTATTTGACATTCTCCAGTATCTTGCCGATGGAGCCGTGATTCCAGGAGGCTTTATTGTTGGCGTTCAAAAATCCCATTTGGGTCAGCTGCTTTGCAATCGCATGGGTGGCGGTTCCGGACAGGTAATCCGCAAATACCTTTTTTACGACAGCCGCCTTGGATTCATCGAACTGTATTTTTCCTTCCACCAGCTTATAGCCGATGGGCATATGTCTTTGCATCATCCTCTGACGCCTCCTTTCTGCAGGGTTCGGACAGCTCCAGCCGGTTGATAAGCCGGAAGGTGATTTGTCCGTTTTTCTGTACGATGACCTTGTCGGTTGTCTGTAAAAATAGATCCTCACGGTATTCTTCTATCACGTCTGGATTATTTTTGATCCGTTCCAGCAGAAGCTCCGTTCCGGCGATCTCCCGCTCAAAGCCGTTATTGTCCAGAAGCTGGCCCCTTTTCTTTTTGGCCGCGGCAAGCTCCAGTGTCAGGGCATTTTGCCGCTCTATAAAAACAGCAGGGTCGATATACCCTTTCGATACCAATCTACTGAGTATATGACCCTGCTCTGAGAGTTCCATGATTCGGTTACTGCATTCACCGATTTCCTGTTCCTGCTGTTCATCCATTCGGAGTTTCTTCAAGGTATCCAGCAGGGGAGTGAGGATTTCCGTATAGTTGCTTACGAGCTTGTTCCACATTACGGTGAATGCCCATTGGATGTCATCCTCCCGGACAGCCTTCTGGCTGCATTTGGCGATGTCCTCAATATGCCGGTGACAGCACCACTGGGTTTTCTCATAGGGTTTGCCGATATAGATTTTCTGCCTCCGGAACGTACTGCCGCATTCCCCGCAGAGGATTTTACTGCTGAACGCGTACCGGCTCTGGTATTTTCCCGTATCGTCCATTCCCATCTGCCTTCTGCGGTAATCAAAGATTTCCATGACCGCCTCCGCCTGTTCCCTTGTGATGAGGGGTTCATGGTTGTCCTCAATCAGATACTGAGGCAGCTGGCCCTTGTTTGGTTTTCTCTTAAAGGGAACCACATCCGTGGTCAGGGTTTTCTGCTGGAGCAGATCTCCGGTATAAATAGGATTCTGGAGAATTTCCTTTACCACCCCGTCCTGCCATTTTTCAGCTGAGCGGATGGTGGAGATTCCTGCTTCCGATAAATTTTTGGCTATCACATAGGTGCCTTTGCCATTTAAGTATTCCCGGAAGATGCGGCGAACCACCACGGCGGCTTCTTCCTGTATAATCAGCTCACCGTTCTCATCCTTGGTATAACCGTATGCTGGAGTGCCAAGGAGGAAGGTACCGTCCTGAAAGCGTTTCACAGCGGCCCATTTGTTGTTGGTGGAGATACTTTCGGACTCGCCCTGCGCCAGTGAGCTTAAGATGGTCAGCATCTGTTCGCTTTTCTCCGACAGGCTGTTGATGTGTTCCTTTTCAAAAAAGACCGCGATGCCAAGCTCCTTCAATCTCCGGATTGCCTGGATGCTGTCCACGGTGTTTCTGGCGAATCTGGTCACGGATTTCGTGATGACCATATCGATTTTGCCATCTTCGCAGTCCTTCATCATCCTTAAAAAGTCATCTCTTTTTTGCAGCTTCGTCCCGCTTCTTGCTTCATCGGCATAAATTCCGGCGAACTGCCAGTCCTCCTGATTTTCGATCAGGGTTTTGTAATATGCCAGCTGTGCGGAAAAGGAATTCTGCTGTTCGCGGGAGTCGGTGCTTACTCTGCAATAGGAGCAAACCCGCTTTTTCGGCTGTAATTGCTGGGTAACTTGTTGCTTTACAGGATCAATTTTCGTTATCTTCTTTGCCATATTTTTCTCCTTTCTTCAGGATTTAACCTCCTGTTAGCAACACACATTACCACACAAGTTTCAATATAGCTAGTGTTATTACGCATATACTTTTGAAAGTTCCGGTGTGAAAGTTTGACGGTTCAAATCATCTATTTTTTCGTATTCAGAAGAGGTGATAATGCCGTTTCGGAGCATGATATTCAGCAGTTTTACTGTCACCTTGTATTTCACCTCATTGGCTTCTTCGGTTTTTGACATAGGACTCACCTCCATTGCAGAGAAAAGGGTTGATCATCCAGATGGATTTCGCCCTCCATCGGGGAATAAAGCCGGATGCCCAGCTGATCGAGTCCCCTGAGAAACTCCAGCGTTTTCATGGTGTCCCGCCCCAGGCGGTCAAGCCTTTTTACCAGCAGTACATCAATTTTCCCGTCCCCGGCGGCTTTCATTACATCCAGAAGACCGGTGCGGTTAAAATCCAGCCCACTGCTGAGATCCTCGGAGCTTCCTGCTACCGCAAAGCCCATCTGCTCCGCGTAATCAAATAATTCTTTTTTCTGACTCTTTAAACTGCCGTGTGCATCTTCGGGAGTATCAATCCGGCTGTAAATCCATGCGCGTTTCTGTTCTTTCATGTATAACCCTCCGTTTCTGTTCTTCCTGAGATAAACAGGCGGCAGGAATACTGCTCCTGCCGTTTGTTCAATATTATTTTTATGTGCTCCTGTGTTTGAAGAAAATAGCCGGGGCTACAGCATCCGCAGCTCGGCTTCCGTGACCTGCCGATCTTCCTCGTCTAAAAAAGCCCGATACTCCGCTTCATCCGCGATCAGGATGCTGTCCGGCTCTTTCTCGCCCAACTGCATGGGTATCAGGTCTTTTAAGATTTCCTGCAGGAATTCCTGATCCGGGCAGCGGTTGATGAATTCGCCAAAGGTATTCAATACCAGCCTGTCCGCCATATCCGTCATAACCATTTTGTCTGTATTTTCCTTATGCAGCGTGATAAAGTTCGCAATATTGGAAGGGGACTTCTCAAAATAGTAGCTCTGCTGCTTTCCGTCATAACCCTGCACATATCCGATGATCAGGTCTTTGCCTAACAAATCATTTAATGTTTCTTTTTCCATTCTGATTTTCTCCTTGTTATTTTGAAATATATTTATGTTTTAATTTAATCTCACAAGGATGCGGCAGGGCATAGGTATACCCTGCCGCGTAGTTTCTGAGATCAAAAGATCTGCTTGTTCTTCATTCTGGCGCTTTTATTCGACACTACTTCCCAAAGCGCAAAGAACCAAAAGGTTCCTGTAGGGCGGCAGCATAAACGGTTTGCCGGTTAAGCAAACACCATAGGAATTTCACCTCTCCGTGGTTCTCACCGAGCCGCCCCCATTGCGATGTCTGTGGCTGGGCGGAAGTAGCATTATCACTGACCATTTCATTGCGATACGGTCTACCACAGACCGTTTTATAACCGGGCGTTCTCGCTCGTCACCTTCGATGCCATCGGTTCGACGGATGTCTGTCACCCATCCGCAGGCATTCTTGGCGCGCCCGTCAATGTCGCTGCCGCTTTTCACACGGCTGGTCAGCTCATGTATTGATGCTGCCGGATATGTAATTTTCAAGGAGCAAGAGGAAGAATAGAAAAACCCCCTCACTTACTTCCACGTTGAGTGAGGGGGTTGCACGGAAAAATTTTTACTTTTCCAAAAGTTTTTTTAATTTACCGAGAATCTTGACCTTTCTGTCATGGATGGTCATATAGGGAATACCCGTTTCCGTCGATACCTGGCGTTCGCTCTTTCCCTTGAAAAACATTTCCCCGATCAGATTCTGTTCCTCCGGGGCAAGCAGCTTTAAGCTGTCCAGCATTTTCTCAATCATCACAGCCTTGACCGCGGCATCCTCCACGCTTTCGCTCTCGGCGGCAAATTGCCGGTTTTCCTCCAGCAATCGTTCATAGGAGTCCTCCCGGCTTGGGACATATGTAACGGTCCGCTTGGTGCCGTCAATTTGGCATTGCTCTGCCTTCAGATCGTACTGCTGGTACTCCATCTTACGGTCGCTTTTTTCCAGCACCTCTATCATTTCATCGCTCAAATCAGGATATTTTTCCCGATAGTTTGTCCTCTTTCTGAATATAGCCATAGGGCTTGTCCTCCATTTCGTGATTTTTCAAATCCGGAAATGAAGAACAAGCGGAGGGGAACGGCAACGTGACTGATTCGACGGCTTTTTACAATAAAAGGAGATCAATAGCTCGATATGCGTCCTTAATGGTCGGATTGGCAGTTTTCTTGTCGAAAAGAAAAAGCCAGCACTTTGCCTATGGCAAAATACTGGCTTTTTGTAATATTGAGTTGGTGGAGGGTCGTATGTACGAAGTGCGCCTTCTTTATCTCGACCTCCCAATGGAGTGGAAACAGGTAATCATAAGGGTACCCCTTTCACCAAGAGCGTGGCAAAAACCTTGCATCTGATACCCCAAAATCATCCGTCAAAAGCCACAAATGTACAAAAGCCTGCCCTTAAAAAAGGGCAGGCTATGCGTGACTTCCGGCAGCCAGGCTATCATAACACTTTTTGAAGCGTCTTAGACCCTGCGGCTTTGCGTCCCCACCTTTAGGTGGGTTTGCCCTTGGCTTTGATATTCTATTTTTTAGTAATACTCACGATCCTTACATAAAGATTGATGCTGCTACGGCTAACTTCTCCTTTCATACACCGTTTTCGTCCATTTTATTTGATATTAGTAGAAAGAATGTCAGTCATTTGCTCGCCATCCAATAATGGCGAAATTACCTTTGGTATGCTCATCCACCTTGTTAATTCACTCAATTTCATTGCTTGCCTTTGCAACCTGCATTTGATTTCGGCAAGCGGAAAATACACCTCACCGTACTGCTCATTCTTCTTTATACAAGGTTTCATCCTGCTTATAAGGTATACCGAGATTTAAGGCCATTTCCGCTTTAGCAAGCTCCCGACCAAGATAGGCGGCATGGTCAAGACGGGAAAGTAATCCACGCTTAATAACTGTATTTGCAATATCTTCAGCACTTTCGCCTCTAATTACTTCGCTGATAACACCTTCTTCTATATAGTGCTCGCAAATAATACCTTTAGCATCCCTATCTAAAAGCAGCAGGAAAAAGCCTTCGGGATCGTGAGTCTATTCCCGGTTACTCCGAGGTAACTCCTCAACAACCTTCGGCATTCGTACTCTTGGCGGAAGGATTGGAGCCACCTCCTTTGGTTTATCCATATATGTATTTTTCGGGTTCCTTGTCGTGTACCTTAAGATAACGTGCAGAGACACATAATGTGCTGTCGTTTATAAAGTGCAGCAGTCGCTGGACTATTTCTTCTGGTGGCTCCTTCATCCCGCAGCATGCCCATTGAACCGTGATTCCGACCAGCCCATAGGCGTAAAACCCAGCGATGAAGTCCTTATCTTTTTCATCTATCCCTTTATCCTCTGCAACTGCATCAATCATTCCCGTAATTAGCACCTTAGTCACATCGAAAAAACAATCCTGAAATGCATTTTGCTTGATAGCATTAAGTGAGTTTGTATAAAAATGCTGTTCCCGTTTCATACTTGTTAGCATATCCAGTACAACTTCGTTCCAGTCATTGAGGTCTTTGTCCCGGGTAACAGCGGTAACCACCTCGGTATAATAAATCCAGTTGACCAAATCATATTTATCTTTAAAATGATAGTAAAAAGTTTGACTGTCTATGCCGCAATTTTCCACAATATCAGAAACAGATATATTGTGAAGATTTTTCTTTCTCATCAGCTCCTTGATGGAGGTTATAATCACTTTTTTGGTACTAAGTGAATCCAACATTCATTACCCCTCCCTATTTTAATACATATGATGTATCCCCTGATTTACTTAATCGTAGAACAAATCAAGGATATTATAGAAGTCACAATCAAACCAAGCATTGCGCCCCCTTAAAGCCAATTTGCCTGAACGATTATCTATGCGTATCAACCTCTTATTGCCACAATCCCGATAATTATTCCAAGCAATGTAAAGACCGTTGTTAATCGTGTCTTAAGAATTTCGGCACCTTTCGGGAGTATTTCTTCAAAAATCATATACAGGATAATTCCCGCCACAGCCGAAGTAGTCAATGCCATTGCAACGTCTGACATATTCCCGACAACGTAGCCGATTGCCGCGCCAAGAATGGTCGGCACGCCTGTTAGTGTTGACAGCAATACCGCGTTACGCTTTTTTGATCCACCCGCCAATAACAGAGCGGCAGTAGCCACACCCTCAGGGATATTATGCAGAGCAAGGGTAAGAGCCATTGTCGCCGCAAACCCGATATGGTGTTCCGCTCCCGCGCCGATTGCAAGTCCGGCGGGTAAATTATGAATACCAACAGCTACAAGCATAATATAGCCGGAGCGCAAAATCTCGTTTTTCACTTTCGCCTGTGGAATTTCACCGTCTTTGCCGTCCGCCATTTTATCGGAAACCGTGTCGAATATCAGAATTACGGCAATCCCGCTTCCAATTCCCAAAATTGTTAGAGGAACGCTTGCAATCTCCAACACTTCGGGAACAAGGTCGAAAAACACAAGGCTCAACATAACCCCTGCGGCAAGTGACAGTAGATAATTAATGATTTTCGGAGAACGGTTTCCTGCCCAAACCGCTATCAGACTTCCGAGCAATGTCCCCAAAATGGTGGCAAGCAGACTGAATAAAACAGCTTCCATTATATAACCCCTCCGTTCACAGCTTTTTCGTATTAAGCGCGCGGAAAGAGTTCAGTACCGCGAGAACAGTCACGCCAACGTCTGCGAAAACCGCCATCCACATGTCGGTAATACCGAGCGCACTGAGGACGAGAACAACTGCCTTTATACCGAGTGCAAACCAAGTGTTTTGCGTGGCAATGCCGAGCGTCTTTTTTGATATTTTAATCGCCGATGCTATCTTCGACGGTTCATCGGTCATGATAACGATGTCTGCCGCTTCAATCGCCGCGTCCGAGCCTAAACCGCCCATAGCTATCCCAATATCCGAACGAGCGAGAACAGGCGCGTCATTGATACCGTCACCGACAAATGCGAGTTTGCCTTTTGCGGATTTTGCGGCAAGCAGTTCTTCCAATTTGTCCACCTTGTCGCCGGGCAAAAGTTCCGTATAGATTTTGTCAACACCGAGTTCACGTCCGACCTTTTGCCCGGTCGCATTGCTATCGCCTGTAAGTATGGCCGTTTGCTTAATACCCATAGCTTTCAGGCGGCGGATTGCTTCTGCTGAATCATCTTTTACCTCGTCGGCAATTACGATATACCCGGCGTATTTGCCGTCAACGGCGACGTGGACAACCGTGCCGATTATTTCATCTTTGCAATAGTCTGCGCCGATTTTCGTCATCAGTCTTGTGTTCCCGGCAAACACCTTCTTGCCGAACACCGTTACGCTGATACCGTGACCCGCTATGTCCTCCGTGTCGGTTACTTTGCTTTTGTCAATCTCCTTGCCGTATGCGGTTTTCAGCGAAAGCGAAATCGGGTGGTTGGAGTAGCTTTCAGCATATGCGGTCAATTCCAAAAGTTCGTCAGCCGATATTTCAACGGGGCGAATTTCCTGTACTTTGAACACGCCCTTTGTGAGCGTCCCTGTTTTATCGAACACGACCGTTTCCGTCTTTGCCAACGCTTCAAGGTAGTTGCTGCCCTTTACTAAAATGCCGCTCCTTGAAGCTCCGCCGATACCGCCGAAGAAGCTAAGCGGGATTGATACCACAAGAGCGCAGGGGCAAGAAACAACAAGGAAAGTCAATGCGCGAAGTGTCCACATGCTCCATTCGCCTGTGATGAGCGAGGGGATAACGGCAAGCAGAACAGCGGCGCCCACTACAATAGGAGTGTAAATGCGCGCGAACTTCGTGATGAAGTTCTCGGAATTGGACTTTTTGCTGCTTGCATTTTCCACAAGGTCGAGAATTTTAGAAACGGTGGACTCACCAAATTCCTTTTGCACTTCAACAGTAAGTACGCCGTTGATATTGATACAGCCGGAGAGCGCCTCGCCGCCAACTGACACTTCGCGTGGGACGGATTCGCCCGTCAACGCTTTGGTGTCCACCATTGAGCTGCCCTCAATGATTTTGCCGTCAAGCGGTATTTTCTCGCCCGGCTGGATGATGATAATATCACCGATATTCACGTCATAAGGGTCAACCTTTTCAAGGCTGCCATCGCTGCGTTTCACATTGGCATAGTCGGGACGAATATCCATAAGCCCCGCGATGGACTTTCTCGACTTTGCCACAGCGTAACTTTGGAACAGTTCGCCCACTTGATAAAACAGCATAACAGCTACGCCCTCCGGATATTCTCCGGCAATCAGCGCACCGACAGTGGCGATAGTCATTAAGAAGTTTTCGTCAAATACCTGCCCGTGCGTGATGTTTTTGAATGCCTTGAAAAGAACCTCGTAGCCGACAACGGTATACGCGACGATAAACAGAATGATTGAAAGCCACGCAGGGTCTTTTGGTACAAGCAGCCCTGCCAAGAAAATGGCAGCGGCTATGATGATTTTTGTTAGACGTTTATTCATTTTGATTCCTCCGGTTTTCTAATTCGATTGAGGGAATACTCAACCGTAATGGCAAAAAATTTTCTTTACTGATAGGCGGCATATATAGCCTCTACCGTTGCAAATGCTATATATGCCGCCATCGCCTGCGTGTGTATGTCACGCCCGCTTCATAACAACTTCCGGCTCGTGCTTATGGACAATTTTTTCAGCCTCTACAACGATATTGTCAACATCAGCGCCCTCAGCGGTTTCAAAGACGAGTTTCGTTGTCATGTGGTTTACGCTTGCGCTTGTGACGCCGGGGAGTGCGCCGATTTCTTTCTCCATTTTCGCGGCACAGTTCGCGCAATCGAGCCCTTCGAGTCTGAATGCTTTTTTCATGGTAGTTTCCTCCTAAAATTTTATTCTGAAATATGGGTAAGGCTTTGCTCAAGAATAGTGTTCACATGACCGTCCACAAGGGAGTAGTAGACCACTTTTCCGTCCTTTCGGAACTTTACCAAGTTTGCTGCTTTCAAAGTTCGCAATTGATGTGAAATTGCGGATTTTGTCATATTTAGCAAATATGCCAAATCGCACACGCACATTTCGCTGACACCCAAAGCCCAAAGCATCTTAACTCTTGTAGGGTCTCCGATTGCTTTTAGAAAATCAGAAGTGGCAATCATAGTTGTATCTGAAAGCATTTGTGACTTCACATTCGCAACGATTTCTTCGTGGATAACATCGCAATCGCACACGTCTCCTTTAACGGACATAGAAAACACCTCCTTGCATTTGATTGAGTGACTGCTCAACCCTTCCTATATTATAGTTGAGCAGTCACTCATTTGTCAAGGGGCTTTTGAAAAATTTTTATAGCATCTGTTCTTTTCGTCTGCCACGTTCAGCGAATGCGTGAAATTAGTCAATCCTGTACCGGTCTGCCTTCAGGTCATATTGCTGGTATTCCATCTTCCGGTCACTTTGCTGCATTACCTCTATCATCTCATCGCTCAAGTCAGGGTATTTCTCCCGATAGTTCGTCCTCTTTTCAAATTTAGCCATAGGGCTTGTCCTCCATTTCATGATTTTTGAAATCTGGAACAAGCGGAGGTGAACGGCATTTGGGCTTTTGTCCATAGAAATCATAACCACCGGCCGCGCCTATAGGCTCATCGAAATTAATTCCAGCCATAGCAGTATGCTGATCGAAAAGCTTTCTCTCGCATGACTCGCCCTACTGCTATTGAAATAGCAGTATCTCTTAATTCAAGCTAAGTGCTAATTTGTAGTTCTGTAAAAACGGGGGTTCCTCGCTACGCTCGGATAAAGAAACTGGACAAAGCTAAAGCTTTCTGGAACCACCAGCACAGCTGGTGGTATTCGTTGCACAAAATAAAAACAGCCGAATTTACTGTAAAAAATAAACTCGGCCGCAAAAGCTAACGTATCAAGCAGTTCACTGCCCGGAGGGTCGCTATCTCTGCCTTTGCTATGGTGTTCTCTTTGACGGCGGTGATTTGGCCCATGGCGTATAGTTTTTGCCTTATGTATGTTGGATACGGCAGCGAAATGCTTGATATTGTATACCTGGAACATACAACATCATCTCCAACCTACACGGCAGCACCTACTTAAATGGATGATATACACCTAGCCGGTGTTGTCATGCCGAAATTTAACATCTGTTTGCGTCATGACCCACCAATATTCTGGTACGTCATTATCTGTGTTCACCTGCTATCACCGCCTTATAATTTAATAAGTAAAAAAAGCAGACGACTTTGTATTATTTGACATCGCTGTAATTGTCGTTTCATACAAATTTCTCCTTATTCAATTAAGACATCTTGTCGTTTTATCAAATACATCCTTAAAGACTAATGCGGCTTTTATTTCTATCACGTCAAAAAATTATAAAATATAAGTCCTCTCTCACAAAAAACCTGTCGCGAATAAACTGGCAGGTTTTAGACACACAAGCTATTTCGGCAACTAGGCTATCATAGTGCTTTTTGCATCGTAGACCCTATAGCTTTGCGTCCCTGTCTTTAGACAGGTTTGCCCTTAACACTATTCAATTATCTTGAGCCAAAACTGTTTTAGACTGCAATCTTTTTCACTGCAGACTCAGTTGAAGATTATCACAGTGATTACAGTGCCAACGTTTTGCCATTCACATTCTATTCTTTATTAGTGAAATATAATCCTTAATTAACCTTAGAATATCTAGGTTTATACCAAAGGAGCAATGTTGAGCTAATAACAACGGTAACACATCCTGCTTCTTGAAAAATAACGGCCCAGACTGGCGTAAGCATTCCCATGGCCGCCAGTATCAGACCTATGACATTATAAATAATTGAAAAAAATATATTTAATTTAATTCTCTGAAAGACTTTTTTCGATGTCCATATAAAATCTGCAACGCTTAACAAATCATCCTTCATCAAACTAATATCTGCTGTTTCAATAGCTACATCTGTTCCTGATGCCCCCATAGCCATTCCTATATCTGCCATGGCTAAAGCAGGTGCATCATTAATCCCGTCTCCTATCATAGCAACTTTTTTCCCTTGCTTTTGCATTTCTTCTACTACTTGTTGTTTTTGCTCCGGCAGCATATTGGCTTTAAAATCATCCACCCCTATTTCTTCTGCTACCCTTTGAGCCGTCATAGCATTATCCCCTGTGAGCATGGTAATATTCTTGATGCCTATTTTCTTCAATAAAAGAATTACTTCCTTAACACCAGAGCGCACTTTATCAGCAATAGAAATAAGTCCAATGACTTCACTATCTCTTGCAACAAGCATAGTGGTTCTTCCTTTTTCCCTTTGGATTGTCATCTGCTCTTTTATCGTTTCATCCAGCATAATACCCTTATCTTCCAATAATTCTTCTTTGCCAACAATTAGATCTTTTTCATTAAAACGTGCAATTACACCTTTACCAATCTCCGCCTTAAACTCTTCCGGTTCCGGTATTTCAACACCCTGTTCTTTGGCATGCTTTATAATGGCTCTTGCCAAGGGGTGTTCCGAATATTTTTCCCCTATGGCGGCCAGATAGATTACTTCTTGTTTAGAAATCCCATTAAAACCTACAATATCCATAACCGTCGGGCTTCCTATAGTAAAGGTTCCTGTTTTATCAACAAGAAGGGTATCAATTTTCCCCGCTTCTTCGATATAGCTTCCCCCCTTGACAAGGACTCCCCTTCGTGCCATATTGGAAATACCTGCTGTTACTGCTGTAGGTGTTGCAATGGCAAAGGCACAAGGACATGCTACCAACAAAACAGATACTGCGATCTTTATGTCTTTCGTCAGAAGATAAGTGCCAATGGCAATCAATACTACTATAGGCAAAAACCATAGAGTGAAGCGATCAGCAAGGTTTTGGATAGGAGCCCTGGTAGCTTGGGCTTCTTCAGTTAAATGAATAATTTTTGCCAATGTTGTATCTTCACCGATACGAGTGGTTTCTATTTCTATTCGTCCCTCTTCATTTAAGGTTCCGCTATATATTTCACTTCCTTTAAATTTTTCAACAGGTATAGATTCTCCTGTAATGGGTGCTTGGTTAACACTGCTTTGTCCGTTGATGACAATACCATCGACAGCTATGCGCTCACCAGGTCTTACAACAACAACATCACCCAATTGCACTTCTTCAATCCCTATGGTAACTTCTGCTTCATTTCGTTTTACGGTAACTTTTTGAGGAGCAAGATCCAATAAAACCCTAATACTTTTTTTTGTTTTATCTAAGGTATAGGATTCAAAAGCACCGGCAACAGACATTATAAAAATCAAAGTAGCAGCATTTATAAATTCTCCTATGGCGACAGTCGCAATTAACGCCACAGTAACAAAAACATTTACCGTAATCCTTCGATTGAATATATCTTTAAACCCGGATATAAATCTTTGCATTCCTCCAAACAAGGTTGCAAAGATGGCAATGGCAATGTAAACTATATGAGGCCCGATATTGTTTTTTGCCAGTAACCAGCTAACAATTATCGCAACACCTACAATAATTGGGGCAATAGCAAAAACGAGGAACTCCCTGACGGGCGAACTGTTAGTTTCTTCTCTTTCTATAGACATAAACGTTTCCTCCATTCATTAAAAACTATTTTTATCATTTTAAAACATCATCATAAAAATTCGCTCGGAAACTCTTATAAATTTTAGAATTTCCGAGCTTTTACTTTCACAATCGCCCTAAATAAAACTACCTATTTCTTTGAGTTGTCCTTTGGGTTATCCTTTTGTCCTTCTTTTTTATCGCCTCCATCTTTGGATGGTGTACAACCACAACTTTCTCCTGGTCCACAGCATCCTCCTGTTTGTGTAAGGGATTCTTTAATCAACCCAAAAATACCCGATTTTTTCTTTTTGTCTGCCATTGTTATTACTCCTTTCATTTATGTTTAATAGAGCATATGAGCATATAGGCATATAGTGCTTATAATTTATTATATGCCAGGATTTCTTATCCTGTGCAATATAATAAACCTTAAGTGCATATAATATTTTTGCTTTTATACTCTTTTAAGCTTTCTAAATCTTTTATATAGCAATCATTGGTATCCCATTGATATTTTAAATACTGATAAAGACTTTCATGTTTATTCCAAAAATCTTCATTTAAATAATAATAAGACCATTGTGATTTTTTTTTATCTGTTATAAATCCTGCTCCTTTAAGTCTATTCAAATGTTTTGAAGCATTAGTTTGTGAAATGTCGAGGACAGCTTGCACTTCACAGACGCACAAATCTGTTTCTTGCAATATATTCAGTATTCTAATTCTCGTTTCATCTGTAAGCATTTTAAAAATGTCTGTTAGTTTCATTTTATCCCTTCCTATACGATTATATGCTCCTATAGGAATATAATATTCCTGTAATATTTGTTTGTCAAGTTATTTATTACTTTTCAGTTCTTTATAAGTCTGTTAATTCTATAAATCTATATTAGTTATGTCCTTAACATGTATGTAAATAATTCCTTCGTTTCATGTTAATACACAACTGGTAATATTTCCAAATTTTCAAGCTTATAACATGACTTTAAACCATCTCTTAATCTCTGTGCGCAGTGATTCGTGCTACGGTGGTATATCGGGAGTAACCTCTGTATTTCAGGTCGTACAGGTGAATCATCTCTATCTGCGCCCCCACCGAAGCTGCTCCGTCCAACGCTTTCTGCAGTAGGGTCGCAGTATTCCACTTTTTCCTAGGCCCCCCGTTCACAGCAATCACATTAGACAGGTTTGCCCTTAACAATATTTAATTTTCGACAATTTTCTTTTTAGACCCTTTATCCATTAAGACAGAAATGCCGTCAACAGATAAAGACTTTTCTTCAAATGTAAGAATGCTTAAACTAATAACTCTTTGAGCTTATCGCCTTTGATTTCATCAGGACTCCAACCGATGACAGCAAATTTACCATCTGTGTGTTCATCCACCTTATTAATCCACTCAATTTCATTGCTTGCTTTTGCAGCCAGCATACGATTGGTTGTGCCAGTATGATAGAGTGAAGAATTGATTATCCACCATTTTGCCGCAATGCCTGCACGTTTTAGGTCTTCTTCGAGGCGCAATGCCTCACATACGGGTGTAGCTTCAGCAAGAGTCACAATAATGACTTCTGTTTCATCAGTATTATGCAGTCGCGGTAACAATTTTTTTGCCGATTCCGGGATATCACCTTGGGAGCGTTTGATTTCCTGATTATAGCTTTGTGTGGACTCAAGGAGCAAAAGCGTATGGCCGGTCGGTGCAGTATCAATTACAACCACTTGATCTTCTGCTTTATCCACAATTGCAGCAAAGGCTCTGAACACTGCGATTTCCTGCGTGCAGGGAGAACGCAAATCTTCCTCCACATAGGCAATGTCCTCGTCGGACATGGTTTCTCTTGCCTTAGAAAGCACTTCCTCTTGATACTTCTTCAGTTCCGCATGTTCATCAATACGACTCGTAGTGATGCCACGGCTCTCATCAATTATAAATTTGAGGTGAGCCGCCGGGTCGGTAGTAGTAAGATGCACCTTCCTTCCTTTTGCAGACAACCCCATCGCAATCGCTGCCGCAATGGTAGTTTTTCCAACACCACCCTTTCCCATCGTGAAAATGACTTTCTTATTGGATTTGTATAGATCATCAATCACATCTTTAAGCTGTGGAATTGTTTTGGCGTGTACCTGCTCGTCACGGACAATGTATTGATCCTTGGTGAGCAATGCTCTTACATTATCAAGTCCGGTGATGTTATAAGCTCTAAGAGGAACTGTGTAAATGGTCAGCTCTTTCAGTCCCTCCGGCATATCTGCAAGCGCCTTTTGCTGCTTGCGATACAAGCTTTCGGATATGCTGTCATCATAGGAGGTCAGTACACCGTTCATGATAAGTGCCTGATTGTTTACGCCAATGTCTGCAAGTTCTTTTGAAGCTCTCTCTGCCTCTTTGAGAGGCGTTTCTTCGGGTCGTGAAACAAGAATAAGGGTAGTCAATTTCCCATCAGCCAAGGTCTCGACAGCCTTTTTGTAAACTTCCTTTCTGCTTTCCAAGCCTGACAATTGCCCAAGACAGGATGCACCATGAGTGCTCTCACTGATGAAATTGCTCCATGCTGAAGGCAACTGCAACATTCTTAGGGTATGGCCTGTTGGCGCGGTATCAAATATAATATGATCATACTCTTTCTGCACATTTTCATCAGTGATAAAGTTTGAAAATTCGTTGAACGCTGCAATCTCAACTGTGCAGGAGCCGGAAAGCTGTTCCTCCATATTGTTTAAAACCGCATCAGGCAACTTGCCGCGATAGGGCGCAATCACACTTTCACGGTATTCCGCTGCCGCCTGTGTTGGGTCAAGGTTAGCTACCACAAGGTTCGGCACTTCCTTAATAGGAACCCCTTTGTTGTTTAGGTCGATACCAAAAACATCCTGCAAATTGGACGCAGGATCGGTGCTGATGAGCAGCACCTTTTTGCCGCTATCGGCAAGACTTACAGCGGTGGCGCAAGCGGTTGAAGTCTTGCCAACACCCCCTTTGCCTGTGTAAAATAGATATTTTGTAAGCGTTATGGCTTGTGGATTAAAACTTTTCAAAATAATTACCTCTCATTTTTAATAAAGTTGCAGGGAGCGAATCCATCTTCGTGAATATTAAGTATGGCATTACACCCTGCATTTTCAATCTGTTACAGTCCCTTTGTTGATATAAAGTAAGAATAAGCTTAACAGCATTTTCCACCGGAACAGCCACAGCCGCCCGATCTTTTAGGAGTGACCTTGACCTTAATGGTTTTCGGTTGGTCACCCAATAAATTTACTGGAATACCTAAAAACTTTACAAACTCTTCGTTGGTCGGATATCTGCCTGTAATTACAATTTCTCCGTCTAAAACAGTAACTGGCAGCCCATCAACGCCTTTTGTGTTGATGAAGTGATTTACTGTATTGTTATTCACAAACTCCTGCGGCGAATTGGAGAGATTAAACCTCTCCACATTAACACCATTTTTCTTCAGCGTATTCAGCACTGTTGAAATCCGAAGCAATTCAGGATCAACACCAACACCGCAAAGACCGGTGGAACAGCACATAGCAGGTTCAAAAATTTGCATTTTTTCCATTATAGAACATCTCCTTAAAGGTTATTATTTGTTATCAGCCACTGGCTGTGAAAAACAATTCGATTGATCACCAAGAAAGTTCATGGGGATATTAAAAAGATTGGCAAACTCTTCACTAGTTGGGTATCGCCCTGTAACAACAATTTTTTCATCCAAGACAGTGATGGGTAGTTTACCAATACATTCCTTGTTGCAGATTAACTGACTTATCTCCTTATTGTTGATAAACTCCATTGGCAAATCTGAAAGGTTGAAACGATCAACCTCAATTCCGTTTTTCTTAAGGGAATTGAGTACAGCAGAAATGCGAAGTAATTCGGGACTACCGTCGGATTGACTAGTAAGGCAGCACATCGCCAACTCAAATATTTGCATTTTCCTCATTACAATTGCTCCAAATTTACTTGAAATCGTTACTCTGTGCTCGTAATTTCTTTTGAAATTCCACTCTTATCAAAATACTTTTTCTTGAAGAAAAGAGCGAGATTTACAAGAGAAATCATGACCGGTACTTCGATCAGGGGACCGATCACCGCAGCAAACGCCTGATCGGAAGAAATACCGAACACAGCAACCGCGACCGCAATGGCAAGTTCAAAATTATTGCTTGCGGCTGTAAAAGAAAGGGTAGCTGATTGCTCATAATTTACCCCCTGCTTGTAGGACATATAAAAGCTTACCAAAAACATAATCGCGAAGTATAGCAAGAGGGGAATCGCTATTCTTACTACATGAAGCGGTAAGGCAACGATAAACTGCCCTTTTAATATAAACATGACTATGATCGTATATAACAATGCAATTAAAGCGATTGGTGAAATCTTGGGAATAAATATCGTCTCATACCATTCCTTGTTTTTAACTTTAATTAATATTAACCTTGTTAGAAAACCTGCCGCAAAAGGAATGCCTAAATATATTAAAACACTCTTTGCTATATCTAAAATCGAAATAGCAACGACTTGCCCTCCCCATGATAATCCTAACCATTTTGGCAAGACGGTAACAAATAAGTAAATATACACGGGATATAGCAGTATCTGAAATATCGAATTCATCGCAACTAAAGCGGCACAATACTCATTATCGCCTTTTGCAAGCGTATTCCAGACAATAACCATGGCGATACAGCGTGCAAGACCAATAATAATCAGACCTATCGCATAGTTGGGCATGTCGGGCAGCAGCAGAACGGCAAGGACAAACATCAATATGGGTCCGACAATCCAGTTTTGAATTAGAGAAAGCGCAAGAACTTTTTTGTTTTTAAACGCCTTACCCATTTCTTCAAATTTTATTTTAGCAAGTGGGGGATACATCATAACAATTAATCCGATTGCAATCGGCCATGATGTTGTGCCGGTGCTCATGCCCCCCAAGGTTTTTGCAAATCCGGGGAACAAGAATCCACCTAAAACTCCAGCCCCCATTGCAAGGAAAATCCATAGTGTCAGAAATCGGTCCAGAAAAGATAGTTTTGCTTTGTTTTCTGTATTCATTTATAATACCTCCGAGAAATAGCTATTATCATATTTTGTCTCCTTTAGCGACTACATAAGTTTTGACCTTTGCACTTTTGATATTCCTCCTGATCAGCCTGATAGGTTGGAAGTTCTTTTAATTTGTATTGAAGATACTTCCAAAGATCAACATTTTCCTGCTTGAAGCGGTCACTGATTCGATAATATGCCCATTGCGCTTCTTTGAAACTGTCAAGTATCCCGCATTTTTTCAGAGCTGTCAGATGACGGGAAGCATTAGACTGTGTCATTTTGAGCGCAGCCTCAATTTCGCACACACACATTTCGTTTTCCAACAATAAGGACAATATCCGCAGTCTGCTTTCCTCCGACAATGCTTTAAAAATATCTACCATTTAATTCACCATCCTTGACACATTCAATTTAGTCATCATAATCAACCTTTATTGGACACCGCACATGTTGTTAATGCTGTAAACTTTATTTCCTTGGTATGTTACACCACACATATTGTCGATATTGTAGCTCATGTTTCGGTCAGTAGCACCACACATGTTGTTAATACTAAACAGGATATCGTCCCTGTAGGTAACAGCATTCATGTTGTTGATACTTAGATTGTTTGCCATAAAAAAATCCCCTCTCATTCTATAAAAATTTACTCGATATATGTGTAGTCTGCCCGCCTATTTTGTTTCTCCTGATCAATAACACTTTGTCAATTCCCATATGATCATATATGCATATAGTATGCCTTTGAAAAACCATTTGTTACAATGGTTTTTATTTATTCTTTTATTTTCGAGTGGACTTTGCTGAATTGCTTATAACCTCCGGAGAGATTATACACTTTTGAGAAGCCCCTATTAATAAGAATATTCTGTGCCGCGTTTCCGGTGACACCTTTGTTGCAATAAGTGACTACGACTGTGTCCTTATCTATTTGTTCGGCGGCAGTTCTCAGACTTTCGTGAGGAATATTTTCGGCAGTTGCAATATGGCCTTTTTCATATTGCACGGCAACTCTGGCATCAATCAGTTCATACTTTTCACCTGACTGCGTCAAGCGGTCTAAAGCCTGTGCCGTCATCAGCGGCCTGCCCTTATGAATCGCGTTATCCAGTATCATGCCGGTATACATGACCGGGTCTTTCGTCGTCGAGAACGGCGGGGCATAGGCCAGGTCAAGATGGAATAAATCCTCGGCCTTTGCCTTGAATGTGATGGCCGTCACAAACACATCAATCCGTTTATCCACGCCCTCAAAGCCCACGATCTGAACACCCAACAGCCTGCCGCTTACTTTATCGGCAATCCCTTTGATGACCATTTCTTTGCCGTCCATATATTCCGGTTTGTTCGGTTTGATATTGTGGCATACCGCAACATCAAAACCCTGTTCTGTGGCTTCGCGTTCGGAAAGTCCGGTTTGAGCCACCGTCATATCAAAAATTTTAAAGATACCCGTACCGAGAATGCCTCTGAATTCCAGACTGCCACCGGTAACACTGTCACCGGCAATCCGACCAGTCTTGTTGACAGTGGAACCTAATGGCCGATAGACCGGTTTTTCTGTTACCACATGAAATTGCTCAATGCAGTCGCCGCAGGCATAAATATCTGGCAGGCTGGTTTCCATTCTGGTATTCACGCGGATCGCGCCCGCAACACCAAGCTCGATGCCCGCCGCTGCCGCAAGCTCCGTGTTGGGGCGGACGCCGGTAGACACAAGCACCATATCGGCTTCGATCTCTTTGCTATCCGATAACACGACGCTATTTTCTGTGATTTCATCAATGGAAACGCCCATCAATACGGTAACACCGTTCTTCTCGATATGATCTTGAACATATACGGCCATGTCGCTATCCAGCCCCGGCGTGACCTGCGCCAGCTTCTCCAGAAGGGTTACCTCCATGCCAAGCCCCTTCAGGTTTTCGCACACCTCAAGGCCGATGAACCCGGTGCCGATAATGGCCGCCGACCGGGGACGGTTCGTGTCGATAAAGGCTTTGATGCGGTTCATATCGTTGATGTTGCGCAGGGTAAAAACATGTCGGGCATCCGCGCCCTTTATAGGCGGTATGGTTGCTCTGGCTCCTGTGGCAATTACAAGTTTATCGTAATGATCGGTGAATACTTCCCCCGTGGTCAGGTTCTTGACCGTTACGCCTTTTTCATCGGGAGAGATGGAGAGTACCTCGTGCAGGGTATGAATATCAACATTGTATTTGCTCCTAAAAAACTTTGGATCGCGCGGGGTCAATTCCTCCGCACTTCCGACCTCGCCGCCAATGTAGTAGGGCATACCGCAGCCGGAATAGGAAATAAAGCTATCCTTTTCATAAATTACAATTTCAGCGTCCTCGTTGTTTCTTCTTGCCTTTGCAGCAGCGGATGTCCCGGCGGCAACGGCTCCAATGATTACAATTCGCATGACACTTCCTCCTTTTCGCTTATGCACAATCGCATCCTTCGCACATATCGGTGAGCACGGCTGATTCCATCATTTCCGCCAATAAACCATGTAGCGTTTCGCAGCCTTTCTTGCTGAGAGAGTAATACATCCATTTACCATCACGGCGGCAATTGACAACTCCGGATTCACATAAAATTTTCATATGATGAGATAATGTCGATTGCGAGATATTCAACTCCTCTAAAAGATCGCAGGCGCATTTTTCTCCACCTCGCAACATTTCAATAATCATCAGGCGGTTCGGATCGCAGAGTGCCTTGAACACCCGCGCGTTTTGCTCAAATTTGTTTTCCAAATAACTCACCTCACATCTATAAACGTCGATATGTCGATTATAAAGCACAAATCGAAGTTTGTCAATATGTATATCAAAAAAAGCTGCCCATTGAGGGCAGCTAGATGAAAACTTTACTTTTTATGGGAGTATGAGAGAGCAATGGCAGACAACGCTTAAATCCCTACCGCTTTACTTCGTCGTTCCAACAAAACCACATCATGCCATTTTCCATTAGGCATTTGACCTAATCTCTCCCGTATGCCAAGTTCTTTAAATCCGCACTTTTTATGCAGTTCTCTGCTTGGCATGTTCTCTTTGATAATCCCGGCCTGCAAAGTCCAGAACCCATTTTCTTCTGATCGCCGGATTAATTCCAGTAGGAGTGCTGTGCCTATGCCTTTGCCTTTGTATGTTTCACCGATGTATACGCTGACTTCGGCTACTCCGACATAGACGCACCGGCTTGAGGTGGGGGTCAAAGCCGCCCATCCAAAGACCGTATCGCCGAATCGTGCCACTAAACGGCAGGATTCACAATGGCCATGATCCCATTCCTCCCAACTTGGCACATCTCTTTGGAATGTGGCCATTCCTGTTTCGATTCCTGCCAAATAGATTACCGAAACCTGCGGCCAATCAGTCGGCTGCATTTCCTCAATCGCAAAGTCCATAGCAACGCCTCCCATTATTTATATGCTTTCACATGAGCGCCAGCGAAAGCACCGTCCAGAACAGCTTCATCCAGACGGGAATAGATATCCTCAAATTCTTCGGCTTCCGCAAAGCCCCTAATAACTTCCTTTGTATAGATATTGACAGGAGTAATCTCTACGCCCGTAAAGCCGACCTTTTTAACAATCCTCTCGTATTCCTCGACACTCAGCGCCTCGGAAATACAGCCCACCCACATTTGAACGCTCTGCCTAATTTCATCCGGGACGGCTTTCAATTCGATGATGTCCGCAATCGCCAGCCTGCCGCCCTTTTTGAGAACCCGATAGGCTTCTACGAGGGCAGCTTCCTTACTTTCGGTCAGATTGATTACGCAATTGGACGTGACGACATCGACCGATTCATCTGCCAGCGGAATAGCCTCGATGTAGCCTTTGATGAATTCAACATTCTTTGCTCCGCTTTTTTCCTTGTTACGGTTTGCCAATTTCAGCATTTCGTCCGTCATGTCCAAACCAAAGGCTTTTCCCGTTTCGCCAACAAATCTTGCGGAAATCAACACGTCGATCCCACCGCCGCTGCCCAAATCCAGCACGGTTTCACCCTTTTGTAAGTTCGCAAGTGCAATGGGATTTGCACAGCCTAATGAAGCATTAATTGCCTCAATGGGTATCCCCGCTGTGAAATCTTCAGAATAAAGAATGGACTCTTTAGCAGTATCGCCACAGCAAGACGTTCCGCATCCGCAGGATGCCTTTGCATCCTCGGTCACCTTTTTCGCAATGCCGCCATAATACGTTTTGATTTCATCTTGAATACTCTTTGCCATAAAAAATTACCTCCTGTTTTTTAATAATTTAAATCTCTTAGCAACATTTGTTGATTTCTACTGCATTTGTGAGAAGTTGTAGGCTCTCCATCACTTGGATCCTTTTATTTTCCGGAATTGAGTTGAAGATGCTTTTGTAATACTCATCCATACTTTCTTCGATATTTCTGAATACACTACTGCCTTTTTCAGTTAACTGAATAATTACATAACGCCTGTTCTCCATATCTAGTTCCCGGAGAACCAGGTCCGATTCCACTAGATTATTGATGGTCCGGCTCATTGTACTTTTATCTAATCCCAACAAGCTGGCCAGGTCAACTAATGAAATCTTTTCTTTTCGTCCGATTTCAACAATGGCATGGCACTGCGCTAAGCTAACACCACAGCAGGAGGCATCGCTTTTTTCCAGAACACCTAAATCCCTGACGAGTATCCGAATCAACTCTCGCAAGGTTTCACTTCCTTGGTTAATCATATTACCACCTCAGAAATATGATATCATACAACAGTTGTATTTTGCAACAGCTATTTTGTTTTTTATTTTATTGGGATTTTAACCATCACGCCAAGTAATCCGGGCAACGAGTTCTTAAATATCATCCTGACGCGCTATGTCTGCAGTACGAAAGCGCCGTGCTGCAACTTTCATATCCCGTGGCACCTCTTTTCCAGCGCAAAATGGACATTCTATCTTCGGCGGACATGGAACTGAGCCAGAAAGAAATGGCGGCACATCTATGCATATCGGAGCAAACGACAAAGACGCATTTCAGAGATATCTACCAAAAGCTCGGTGTAACCAGCAACTGAAAAAAGAAACGGGCGCTCCAGCTCTATTTCCTAATCGACATCTTTGTTTTCTCTCTGTTTCCATGACAGGAAGCAAATACAGCCGTTCCCATCATAGAACTCCCTACTGTCTATATTTTTTCTCTGCAGATAGATCTTCTTAGAGTGAGAAGTTCCCCTTGACGGTCCATCATGAACCCTCCCTTGGTCCATGAATAAAACAGACCTTCCCCCTGGCGGGAAGGTCATATTTTTTACGGGCTCAGTTGGAATCTCTCTGCGCCAGATAAAACAGGTTGCTGCTCTTACCGCCGTTTTCCCTCCACCTTTGTTCCCTACGGATACGGCCGCTCTTTTCCAGGTCGGCAAGGGCACGTTTGACGGTGCTTCGGGACAGCTTCAGTTCTCTGGCGATGGTACCAATCGCTGGGTAGCATTTGCCGTCCTTATCACATCGGTCACGCAGATACATATATACCGCCACAGCCCGGTGCGGCAGCTCCGAGGAATATAGGGATGTATAATAGCCCACAGCTTCACCTCCTTACAGACTCCTGCTTTTGTTCAAACGGATCGAGATTGATCTCCGGCGCCGGCGTATGAAGCATCCCGCCTGATGCAGCCGCCACAGCCCCGGTGTCCTCCGGAATGCCCTCACAGGCGGCATGACGCCGGATGATTTCTTCTTCCAGTGTGCGCCGGTCGGCGTATTGCACCTGTCTGGCGGACTGTTCTGCAATCTCATAGGGCTTGCCGAAGCTGATGCCCCATTCAAGGAACAGCTTTAAACGTGTGCGCATGGGATAGGCTCCGGTCTTGGTGACGATAAAGTGACCCTTGGGCATGGACTTGAGTTCATCGGGTGTCATCAATGGGCGCTCGATCATCTGCAGACTCTGGCTGGGATCGTTTTTTCCCCGGCTGACAGAGCCGCTCATGACAGTCTTATTTCCCATGGCTTTCGACAAAATCTGCGCTGATTCTGAATTTGGAGCGAATCCTCCGAACACCGTGTCCTGGCAATTGTCGACTATGATAGCGGAACCCTCCCGGCCATAGTTTTTTTCCAACTGAGCAAAGCTCTGGATGATGGCTACGATGGACACCCGGCGTGAACGGGAGGAACTGAACATCATCTCGGCCGACTCAATTTTGGGTATGGTCCCGATTTCGTCTAAAAACATCATCACCCGATTGGGGAGCTTGCCGCCGTGCTCGTCCGCCACGGAGAGTATCTCCCGGTAGAGCTGCTGGACGATCAGTGATATGATGAAATACTTGGTGTTATCTTCCTCCGGCATCACGAGGAAGATGGCACTTTTTTTCGTGCAGAACTTCTCTGCGTCGATGGCCGTGTCAAAGCACATAATCTGCTCCAGTTCACTGTCTAAAAAGGCGTTGAGTCGTGACAGGGCCGTGGACAGGACACTTTGCATGGCCTGCTCTGCAGAATTGAGTGCCGCTCCCGCGAACCATTTGGTTTTATGGTCATCCGGCAGATGGGCAAGGAGAAGCTGGAACAACGTCCGGCCCTTGACCCCGCTGGGCGCCAGCAGATCCTGAATGAGCTTGAACACCGACACGATGTGGCGCTGCTTCGGCTCACAATATTCCGCGATGAGCAGGATGACGGATGTCAGGAGACCTTCCGCGGCATCGTAGAAGAAAGCGTTCTGTCCTGCCGCCGCGGAATCAAAGCCGCCGGAGGTGATGATGGTCTTGGAGGTGATCTTGGCATATTTCTCCGCTCTGGCCTTGTAGGAAAGGTTCTGCGGATTGGCAAGATATAAGTCCATGTACCGGTTGACGAGATGAAGCAGGTTGTTGCCGTCCGAGCGGGTGGGGTTTCTCAGGTCGATGACGGCCACGTCGTAGCCATAGTAGTCTTTTGCGATACTCGCATAATTCCGGTAAAGGTCGCCCTTGGTATCGGTCGTAATAAAGCTCATCCCGGACGCACAGGCGTATTCCAGATCAGGGTAGAGAAAGTTGGCGGTCTTGCCGACGCCTGCCGCGCCGATCATCAGGCAGTGGATGTCATCATCGTCTATCATCGCGTATCCGTGGGGAGCTGTCTTGTCAAACAGCGAGGCTCCCCGCCAGCCGACGATCAGTCCCTGGGCTTTTGGAAGGTTTTCTCCCTTGCGCCATTTCTCCGGCTCATATCGTATTTCGGTATAGGTCTTTTGGATTTCTTTTTTTGTCGCCCATCGTGCCGTACCGTGCTGGCCGTCGCCCACGGTTTTGGACTTTATGCCGTTCAGCGTGTAGTAGTGCGCAAGAAGCGATAAAAAGCCGATGACGCCGAACATGGTCAGCGCCGCCGCAATCAATGTGATGATTTGGGACGTTTGCATAGAGATCCCTCCTTTACATGGTCATAGTAAAATTTTCGGTTTGCTCCTGCACCGGGCGCTGTGAAGGCGCTTCCAGTGCAAGGAACATCTGCGCCTTCACACAATCCAGCGCAAGCTTCAAATAGGAATTCAAAAGTGCTTTCTGCTCGTCCAGCGTACGGATGCCGCTTACCTGAAATTGCCGGGTTACCGCCTTTATATCGGTCCGGATATCTTCCGCCTTGGTGCGCATCCAGCCCCGATCCTCATGGGGCTTGTATTCCGATTGGAGCCGGGCGACCACCTGTTCCAGAAGAACCGGCCTCTCCATCTGTCTGCAAAGTTTCTGTATGGAAAGCAGAGCGCCCGCCGCTGTGAGCTGCAGCTGCCCGTTGATGTGTTCTGTGTTCTGAGCGGTCAGCTTTTCAGGGGCAAGCAGAGGCTTGAGCTTTTCGAATTGTTCCGTCAGCATGGCAGAGGCATCTTTTTGGGCCGAATAGAACGCACAAGTATCCAGCAGCTGGGAACACACTTGCGGCAGCAGTTCCAGCTTAGGATGCTCCCCCGCTGGAATGGGTGTAATGCCGTGCTTTGCCTTGAGATCCTCGTTCCAATCCTTAAATTCCGATTGCAGAACTGCGATTTCCATATAGGCAGGATCGTAGTATCCGTGCTCACACAGAATGTCTTTTAATCTTCCGGTTGCTTCAATACCGGCCTCGTCATGATCCAGGCACAAAACCGGGTTTTTGAGATGGGGATTCAGCTCCAGCTGATGGAGCATTGCGTGTTCCGATACACCGTCCAGCGTGACATAGCTGTGCCGTTTCCAATCATCAAGGTGCAGCGTAATGAAGGACAGCATATCCACCGGCGCCTCAAACACATAGAGGGTGTCGCTCTCTCCAATCCAGTGGAAGCTGTATTTTGGATTGCTGCCTTCCACGTTGCCTTTATAGTGATCTCCTTGGGTATAGGTACCGCGCTTGTGGGCATGCCGGGGAACACCGTTTTCATCCAGCCCCACAAATACCGCGTTGTGATATTCCTTATCCTCGTAGATCAGTTTTTCGTGCGCGAAATGAGACAGCACCTCACGGTCAATAAACCGCTGCTTGATTAAATATGCGAACACACGGCGCATGTCGGGATTAGCCTTCGGCAGTATAAAGGCTTTGCGGGGCGGCGGGGCGCTCTTGGCGGTCTGGTTCCATTCCACACCAGACTCGCCGCCGAGGAGAAACTGTACCGCTTCGGGGAAGCTCAGGTCATAGAACTGCTGTACAAAATCGATGGCGTGACCGCCTTCCTTTCTGGAATGCCGGAACCATTGGCTTCCGCGAACGGTCACACTGTCATACTGTTTCCACCGCCATTCATGACCGGAGCGGGTGAGCTGCTCACCCTGCCGCTGGAGAAAATCCACAAGGTCGACCGAGTTGGCCCGTTGTTTTTGTTCGTCCGTAAAATAAATATATGCCATACCATAGCACCTCCTTTGTCAGCGGCTGTTAACAGCCGCTTGCGCTTCTGCGTTTCCCGCAGCGCCGAAAAAAGGCCACCCGTTGATGAGCGGATGGCCTGTACGACAGATGATTGAGTTTTGCGGAAAGCGCTTCTTTTTTCTGCAGCTGTTTTGGATATCGTTTCTGCATGGGAACCCTCCTTTGCGTTAATAGGTTTGTTTGATTTCATGATCGTCCTGGGCGTGTCCCTGGGCCATTTTTTTCTGACGAAGCCTGCGGCGCAGCTTGCTGTCCATCCGCATGCCGGGGCCTCCGGGGAGCTTTCTCTGTTCCTCCTGAAAAATCCGACTCATGTGATGCAGAAGCCGCGTGGCCGCCAAGAAAATGGACGGATCACGGAAGGAGTCCAGATGGTCGAGGAAAAACTGTGCATAGATGTTTCCCTGTTCTGCGGATAGAGTAAGCCACCGCACTGCGGCCTCCCGGCCCCTTGGAACCTCATGCCCCATCAGGTAGAGCTTGCCAAGGGCATACTGCGCATACTGATTACCCTGTTCCGCAGATGCAGCCAGCCATTTGACGGCGGATGCCACATCTTTGGGAACATCATCGCCCGATAGGTAGAGCTTGCCAAGCCGATACTGCGCATACTGATTGCCCTGCTCCGCAGAAGCGGTCATCCATTTAATAGCCGCTTCCACATCTTTGGGAACATCCTCACCCAGCAGATAGAGCTTCCCAAGCTGATACTGAGCGAATGAATTGTTCTGCACTGCCGCTTTCGTGAACAGTTCCACCGCCTTGGGAATGTTTTTCGGAACATCCGCGCCGGCCAGATACAGTTTTGCCAGTGCATATTGTGCAAACTGATTTCCAAGGTCTGAGGAAACCGTCAGCCATTTCGCGGCGGATTCCGCATCTTTGGGGATAACCTCGTCCCGCAGGTACAGCTTGCCGAGAGCATAAGCTGCGTACTGGCTATCTTGCTCTGCCGACAGGGTGAACAGGGCAATGGCTTTTTCCATGTCCTTTTCTACATGACCACCGTCGCGGTAGAGCTTGCCCAGAGCGTACTGTGCCAGGTCATTGCCGTTTTCTGCGGCTTTCGTCAGCCACAGAATGGCTTGCCCTATATTCTCATGGCCGCTTTCCGCATCCAGATAGATTTTACCGAGCATGTACTGCGCATGGACGTTTCCGAGGCGGGCCGCCTTTTCAAAATATCCGATGGCTGCTTCCACATCTTTTTCCGTCCCTGTCCCGGTATAGAGCATGTGTCCCAAGCGGTACTGAAGTTTATCGTCATGACTCTGTTCCTCCAAACTTTTAAAACCATAAAAGGCTTCCTCGAAGTGCAGCTCCGCATCTTCCACATTCTTTGCGGTACCGACACCGTCCCGGTACATTTTCGCCAGCTCATAATCGGCATACGGCACATGCTGTCTGGCAGACCTGCGGTACAAATCGAAGGCGGTTTCAAAGCTCTGTTCCACGCCCTGTCCCCGGTAATACATTCCGGCAAGGGAATATTGGGCATATTTGTGGTTTTGGGATGCCGCCAGTTCAAACCAGCCGGCCGCTTCCTCGTAATCCTGCGGTGTGCCAAGCCCCGCCGCGTACATTTTACCAATGCGGTATTCCACATAGCGGTGCTTTTTCTCCGCTTCGATATCCTGAAATGCGTCAAGTGCCTTGTGATACCAGCTGAATGCAGTATCGGCATCCATCTCCACACCGAGGCCGTCTGCATACATCCTGCCGAGGTCATGCATGGCGAGGGCGTTGTTTTCTCCCGCTTCCTCCAAAAATAAGCGGAGGGCCTGCTCAAAGTCCGGCTCCATGTCATCGCTGCCATAGAGAAACATGCGGGCCTCCTTGTAGCGGTCACTCCATTCGATATGGGGCTTGCCGGAAGCATTCTCATCGGATTCCGGGCGGGATGAATGCTCCGAAACAAAAGCCGGCACATCCTCGCCATCTTCCAACGGTTCCTCTATGACTGGCGGTTGACTTTCCTCCGGCATCACGGAATCGGATTCTTCGTCTGCGGATTCCGTTTCTTCATTTAATAATTGGTCTGCACTCTCATCGTCCTCAAAAGTAAAATGATGGCTTCCGATGTTCATGGCTTCCGCGATCACCATATTTTTGAGGTTCTTAAACTCTTTCTGCTGGGAGAGGGGCAGCGGATCGGGGAGCTTATCCTTGTAGGTTCGAAGCACTTCATTGCGAAGCTCCTGCCACTTGGCGTAGGCTTCTGCTACCCGCGTATCCTTTGCCAGTTCATCCACCACCTGATTGACGAGATCCTTCAGCGGTGCTTTGAGATAGCCGTATTGTTTTCTACCTGCGGTGTGCTTCAGGCGCTCTGCAAGCCTAGACAGCAGATCCTCCACGACGGTATTTTCACAGGCTCCCGACTGCATCTGCGCCAGGATATCCCGCAGCGCGTCACGACTCTGGTCGGTAAGCGCATTCCTTTGAACGGTCTGGTCGGAATAAATCTGAATGAGATCCTGCTGAAAGATTTCCCTTGCCAGACTGCTCCGCATTTTATCAATGGCGGGCTTGGTGACATACCCCTCACGGGGATTTACCGAGTAAACAATCATGTGGCAGTGAGGGTGATGCCCTTCATTGTGAAAGGCTGCGTACCAGCGCAGGTTTTCCGGCGAGATTTTCATCTGCTCGGCAAACACATTCCTCTGCTTACGCAGGAGCGCCATCCACGCGGCGGCATTATCATAACCCAGCCGTGCGGCATCCTCCCGCTGCAGAGAAATAATCGGCGTCCAGACATTTCCGGTATGCTGTGATACTTCCTCTGCTACCTTGGACAGCACCAGCGGCGTATCCTCATCGGAAAACAGACCGTGTGTTCCCAGCTTCTCGGCGCGGGGACGGGTAGCGATGTAATTAACATAGACCTCCTGGTGAGATAGCTGATCCAGATTCTGATCCAGTGCCGCGGTGATGAATTCCGAGGCGTTTTCCACAGTCGGCTGTTTTATATAATCCTCATATTCAAACAAATCTGCCGTATCGGGAAATTGCGAGAGGAGGTCTGCCATGAGCTGCTTCTGCTTTTTTGTAGCGGGCAGTGTTCGGTTACCCGGAGGGATTTTTTCCACTCCATCCCGTGTCGCAATGTAGGTCACCAGATTTTCCAGATGCTCCGCTGCGTTTTTAATATACCGGCATTTAAAGATAATCCGCGGCATGGTTACTCACCCTTCTGGAATTTCGCCACATCCTCGAAGGTGACCGATCCAACGGATTTTTTTACATCCCCAATGCACTTGCCGCGTAAGCGCCGCAGGGTGTCCTCATCGAAATCCGCATTGGAGGCGAGGATGTTCATCATCATGGACATCTCCACGGTCAGCTTGAAGATGAGGCGTGCCATACGGTTTTCCAGACTGTCCACCATGCCGGTCATGGCCGAGGTGATGGCAGCGGGGAGAAAACGCACACCTTCCTCCGCTGAGATATAGCCGCAGTAAAACTTGATTGCTTTTTCAATGAATTCGCTCTGGCTCTGGCAATTGTCACGCTTGTACCAGTCCGTCACCAGCTTTCGTGTCTCGGGGTACATCCATAAGGGAAATTTCTTTTTATTCTCGTTTTCTGTAGTCATCGAATTACCTTCCTTTCTGTTAAAAAGGGCTGCGACCCCTGCCGCAGCCCTCCCTAATTCCTTGATTTACGGTGCTTTTCGGACTCGCCTTCGTTTTACAACCCCGAAGGTGACTCCAAGTGGTAAAATCTGACCCCGGAGAAAAACGTCCTTCGACCCGCATTGCGGGGCGATGTGAGCCGGAGCGGGGAAGCTCTGCGACCCCGCTCCTTTAACCCGCATCGTTTTCGACCCCATGGTTCAGCCCTCTTTCGGTAGGGTTTTGGGTTTCTGTGGGGGGCGCTTTTTCTCTTTTCCCAAGCTCCTTCACAAAGCCCCGACACGGCGCATTGCCCGTCCGCAGGTGTTACGATGCCACCCTGGCCGCCAAAAGCCGACACGGGGCACACAGGCGGCAACTGCTGGCGATCATTGCGGCAACGAAAATCAGCCCGGATATCTACGGGCTGACAATGCCGTGCGGGGCCGTTTGGAATCGACGCCCTATTCCTCCAGTCCCAGGTATTCTGCCATAAACTGCTCACTTTGCAGGATTATTTGTTAGTACCCACAGCGCGAACAACAGAGATAAAAAAACAATCGTATGCCGACTTTCTTAGCAACCTTTTTCTTTGCTTCACAGGTGCATTTCAGGAGCCTGAACAGGGTAGTCCTGAGAGGGCTCGCCTGTAAGCAGATACCAGTTCCCATTGATCTCATTGTAATTGCAGTTTTCGACAATCTGGTCCCTCAGTTCTTCCCAGGGGATTGGAATTTCCGTACCTCGCACACCCGCATGAGCGGATAATTCGGTCAATGGCCGATTGGGTGAGATAGTAACATAACCGCCGGGTGACATGATCTGGATCATGTCGTGAGGATGTTCCTGCACAAACTGTTCCAGCGTAATCAGTTCTTTCATGAAGCATCGCCTCCTTTCTGGCTGTCGATATATTCTCGTACTTCGGCTGGAACATGTTTTTCATACAAAGCTTTAAGGGAAGCCTCCAGTCCGGCCTCCAGCGCTGTTTCATCGGGCATGCATTGCCGGAGAGCGCACAACTTCCCGGTATCATACTGAATTTGAATGGTTGACATTTTCAAGATAAGTTCACTCCTTTCTGCTTTTCTCAGAGGAAAGTGAGCCATGTTGGTGCATTTTCCGACCCTCCGTCATAGCGACGGCAGGAAAGTGAGCCAACATGGTTACAATTCCTCCAGCGCATGGATCAGGCTGCCGGGAAGATCGGACAACTGAACACCGGTATCCGTTTTCCCCGGCAGCGTGGTTGGCGGTGGCAACTTGGCACTTTGCAGTTCATCCCGGACTGCCTGCCGGACGATCTGTTCCAGGTTCCCCGTCTGATGTGCCGTCAGGATACTGTTGACCACATACTCGGTGCGCTGCCGGCTGGCCTGCTGCGCAAACAGCGCTTCCGCTTCCCGATGCCTTGGGCTGTCCATATCGAAGGAAAGATAATATCGTTTTCGCTCGGCCATAGGCTCACCCCATCAGGAGCTTGTAGCCATCTGCGTTGGCGAACCGGTTCAGCACCGCCACCGTATTCAGGCCGCTCCCGTGCAACATGGGTTCAAGCAGTTCAGCGCCGCCGCCCGCGAACACCGTGGGGAGCCTCAGATCCAGTCCGCGCTCCCGCAGGGCGTTGAACAGTTCCTTGCAGTAAACTGCCACAGCCTGCTCCACCACAGTTTCAATCAATTTGCTGTCGGCATGCTGGATCTCCCCGCGGATGGCATCGGTGATGAGTTCATCCGACAGGAGGATGTCACTGCGCTGGAGCGTATCCTGAATCCGGCTGTACAGGGTGATGGTACCCATGCGCAGGCTGGCACAGCTCGACCTGTCCAGCCGGAAGTCATGGAGCGTGAGGATATCCACCGTATAGCCCCCGATGTCCACCAGGGTGATGCTCCGGTAATCCTTCAGCTGCGGGTAATAGCGGCACAGCGCCGCATGCCCCTGGGCAAACACCTTGCACTCTGCAATATGGCAGCGGTAGAATGTTCCCTCGAACCGGAACGAGATATTGTCACGCAGGAAATACCTGCGGAATGCTTCCTTCTGCATACCGTAACTGTCAATGGGCAGTCCCACGCCAAGGGCGATTTCCGCGTTGGTGGTTCCTGCTTTTTTCATGGCATCCGCGATAGCCGGCAGTGTCAAAAGAAAAGCGTCCGGCTCCCTGGTCTTATCCTGTTGGAAACGCATACGGCGTTCCCCGATGGCATAATATCTGCCCTCAAAAAAGAGCTGCATCTCCGGCGTGATGAATTCCTTGTCGCTTGCCGCATAGCCGGAGGCATAAAGCATCCCCTCCGAGGATTTGGTGTTGTAATTTCCGTTATCTATACCAAGTCGAATCATTTTCAGCACCTCCTTTTTCTTTTCTGCGGTTTACATGCTCATAGTCATGCCCGGAGTTTCTTCTTCGCCGGGGCCTTCTGCTTCGGTCTGCGCTTCCGGAGAAGGAGGCGTTTCAGGCGCAGCCTGCTCCCGCTGACGGCGGGTCTGACGCGCCGGATGTTCTCTGGCAGGAGTCTGTTCAGCCTCCGGGGTCTGCTGCTGTGCAGGAACCTGATTCATGCGGCTCTCCACGTACTCTCTTACTTGAGCGGGAACTACCTTCTCATAGGTCTTGTCGAGGTAATCCTTTAACTCCTGCTCAATGGTCTGTTCCTTTTTCTCCATGAAAAAACGGAGGGCATCCAGCCGCTCCGATGGGAAAAGGACTTTTAATTCAGTCGTACTCATATTTTTTCCTCCTTATAATTTCAGGGTCATACCGGGTTCATCCGGCTCCGGCCTAACCCAGGTTTCATAATCTTCATTGGGGCAATCCCCAGCCAACATCAGAGAAAAATCAGCGAGACGCTGGGGATCTACTCCTGCGCATTCCGCCTGAATACCATAAATATCATGGAACACACGCACCACCTGTGCATTCAAAACATCGCACCATTCCTGTTTTCCGGTATCGGTTAGGGTGTCGGAAGCCAGGTATACAATAGTGGCCGGCTCCATATCCACCTCATGATGAACAAGGTGAAAATCCTCAATAGGTACCCTGATTAAATCTTTTAAGCGAAACACATCGTCGGGAATTCCGGAGGAGAGCTTTTCTTTCTCGTCGAGATTCGGACAGTAATCGAGATAGAAGGTCATGTCATAGCCATCCTCCATTGGTTCCACTTCCGCCATCTCCGGTCTTGCTTCCATGATGGAAAGCAGCATAGCACCGATACCGTTGTCAAAGTTAAGGGTGACATCGTACTGCTCTTTGATCTTATCAAAATAAACAGCCCATGTGCCATTGGAGGTATTCTGTGTACCATCCCTGATGATCTGGTCTGCCAGCTTACCCAGCCAAACCGTGACAAAACCTCTTGCCCCCGGCAGGAGGCTGGCATACCTGGCATAGTCATATCCTTCACTCTGAATAAGAACACCCTCGGAATTATTCTTTTCCAACACCAGTAAACAATGATTCAGGCCGTTTCCATCCATCAGCATGAAGTCCGCGCTCTCTGCAATAAAGCCGGTATCCCGGAGCAGATTGTTTTTGAACTGCCGGTATTCTTCTTCCGGCAATTCTACAATTTTTTCAATCAACAGTCACTTACGGGGAATTCATTGGTCTTTCTTTCAAAGACCGCCTGTAAATTCAGCATATGGTTCTCCTTTCTTTTTCTGCCTATGGCAGATAGTTTCTTGGGTTTTTTGCTGTGCCGTTTACTCTCACCTCAAAGTGCAGGTGATTTCCGGTACTCTTTCCGGTGGAGCCCACCCTTGCGATGACATCTCCGGCTTTTACGGTCTGCCCCTCGCTGACCAGAATCTCTGAACAATGACCGTACAGCGTGACCAGCCCACCGCTGTGATCGATGGTCAGGTGATAACCATATCCCGTAGTTCCATAGCTCACGGTTTCCACCGTGCCGTCTTTTGCCGCCCTGATTGCCATACCCTTGGCAGCGCCAAGGTCAATGCCGGCGTGTCCGGCCCATTCCCCTGTGACGGGGTCGGTCCTGCCGCCGAATTCCGAGGTTACCATGGATCGCCAGCCGCTCCCAAGCGGAGAGACAAACCCACTTGCGGATGCTGTTTTAGAGGCTTCAACATAGGGCCTTGCGTACAGAACCTGCTTATCCGCATCGAACAGGCTGCGGTATACCACCTTGCCACGGGAGGAGGAGGCGTCCACTACCATGCCGTCCCCGGCGAAAATCCCTACATGCGTAATATTGAGATAGCGCCCGTTTACCTTATGGCTCCAGAACACGAGATCCCCCGGAGCCAGGTCTGATTTGGAGATGGTTAGGCCGTTATCCACGCAATATTTACCCTGCGCAGCGGCGGTGCCGGGGAGCTTGACTCCCAGCTGGCGGTACACCGATTGCACCAGATAGCTGCAATCGGTGTAATCGCCGGAGCCACGAAGCTCCTGGGAATACGGATTTCCCAGACGGTCCAGGGCAAGCTGAACAGCCTCAGAGCCTGTTTCGCCCACCGGCAGGTCGTAGAACAGATCCGCCAGCTGCTCCGGTGTCCAATCCGACCACTGGTCAAAGCTATCGCCTTCTCCCGGCGCTCCTGTTCCATACAGCGCCCGATAGTAGATTTCTGAGGCGTTGGTCTGATTCTCATAGGTAATCTCCCGGCCGAGGGTGCTTTCAAGATTTGCATAGATTTCAGGCAGGGAGTCAATCGGAACAGCCACAGTATACGTTTCTTCGGTTTCATTGCCGTCTGCATCCGTCACGGTGCGGGTGTGTTCCTCATAGCGGACGAAGCAATCGGCAATCCCCCTGTAATCCATGCCACGCAGAGAATCGGCGCCAAAATACAGAGAATAAAAAATGGCCTTGACCTGTGTGGGGTCAAGGCTTCCGTCCTCAATCATAGGCGTGATGTCCGCCATGGCAGCGTCCAATTCCGTAAAGCTGGATCGCATATCCTCAATATACTGGCGATAATCTTCCGGCACCTGCCCGGAGATCACTCCGCCGTGAAAGGAAAGCTGAACAGCCATGTTGTTGTGGTCAGCGGTGCCGGAGAGAAGGCTGGTAATCATCACAATGATGAGGATAAAAGGTGTTAAAATGGCGGCGATGATGACGCCGAGGGCCTTCCAGGTTCGCTTGTCGGTGGCTGCGGCAACAGCGGCTTTAATCGCCAGAGCGATGGTTGCGGGATCTGCCATGCGTCATCACCACCATTTCTGGCCGAACAGATTGCCCTGCTCCGGTTCCTGATCCTGCTGTTCCTGTGCCAGCTGGACGGATCTCTCCACAGCCTGTTCCAGAATTTCAGTATCAAAGCCTGCGGTTTTATAGCCCTCCATGATGACATTCAGGTAATAATCCGAGGGAGAGCCGAGGGGATGGCCGTCGTTCATGATGTAGACCATGGCGGGAACTGTCTTGCCCTTCAGCTCCACAGGGAGAATCTCCTTGTGGTAGAAGGAAGGGTATCCCTCATAGCGGTCGAGAGCCAGCAGATCCCGATCCTTCAGCTTCCACAGAAGAACAGGGACGCTGGAACCTGCCAGCGGCTCTACGGTTGCCACAGAGCCTCGGTTCCCGCCGCGGAACAGCAGCCCGTAATCCTTTATTTCGCTGGCACCGACCACCTTGGCGGTAGGGCAGCGGAACGCCATCTGCGGCAGGTTCAGGTTACTGCCGTAAGCGATGTACAGCATGTCTTTTTTGTTCATTATTATTTTGCCTCCTTACATGGACATGGAAAGACCGGAGCTTTCTTCCTGCTCCCCGGTCTGTTCCTGTTCAATATTTTCCTGTGGCTGGATGTCCTGTTCCGCCCGCTGCTCCAGCTCCTTTTCTTTTTTCTGCCGTATCCGCTCTTTTTGCTGCTGGGCTTGTGCCGGGTCTTTCCACGCGATGCAGCCGTCCAGATGCTCCAGCAGGTGAAGCCGGGCAGTTTTGTACTCGTCACCGATGAGTCCCAGCCGCAGGAGCCACGTTCGGAAGGTGTATTTTTCATTGGTGCTGTGTGTTTTCTGCCTGCTGGCACACCGCTGATTGAGCGCCTGGGCGGATATGGCAAGGCAGAGCTGGATGTATGCCTTGATCTTGCCGGCGTGAGTCGTGCTGTTGAAGAGCCGGAACTCAATCGTTCCCTTTTGGAAAACCGAGTGTAGATTTAAACAGTGATAACGGCTGTTGTGATAATGCTCATGATGGCCGTCGCCGCCGTTGTACCAGATACGGCTGACTTCATCCAGCGTCCGGGGCTTTTTGCGGTTGAGCTCGTCAAGGAAGCTCTGCTCTACTTTCTTGCAATAACTGCGTTCCCGCGCCACTTCCACCTGCATCGCCTTGTAGATCATATCCTCCTTGGAGGCCATGATGTTGGTGATGTTCCGCAGGGTATTGGCGTTATGGGGAGACGCATCCAGATGGATATGGATACCGGTCGTTTTGTTTACCAGCATTCCGGCTTCCCGGAGCTTGCGCACAATCTCCTGTATGGTTTCGATATCCCCGTAGCGGCAGATGGGGCTGACCAGCTCAACGCTGTAGGTGTTGTCGGCTGAAACAATCTGACGCCCTTCTTTTTTCTGGCAGTCAATGCTGCCGTCGCTCATGACCTTCCAGCGGCGGTCTTGGTCATCCAGAACGGAATAGACACCATAATATCCACCGTCCGAATTAACAGAATGGCCGAAATGGGCGGCTAACACCTCGGCAGCCTTCTGACGGGAAAGGCCGGTCATTTCAATTTCAATTCCAAAGCGCTGCTCTTTCATGTCCATGCTTGTTTCACCCCCTCGCTACAGCATCTGCATTCCGCCCATGCTGTTTTTGATCTCCAGTGCCTCCTGAAGGGAGGCTTCGCAGGCTTCACTCATCCAGTTATAGATTTCATCCCGCCGCCAGGAATCCAAAAGATGGCCGCCTGTTTTCTCATTCAGCACACTGATTTCAGACCACGCTTTGTCAGTAAGGGCTTTAGCCGGAGGCAGATGTCCTTCGGCGCAGCCCTCGGTCAAGCCGTCTATGAATCGGTCCATGACAGCGGCCAGCTCGTCAATTTCCTTTTGGGAGTAAAAGGGTTCCCAGGCTTCAGGCCGGTCATAAGGTTGGCCAGTAATACACTTTGCCAGTTCCTCTAACAGCTCCGCCTTGTCCACACCACCCAGCTCATCGTTCAGATAGGAGCGCATAAAGCTGTAAATGTCAGCTCCCCGGTTATCAGCCGGCGTAATGCTGCCGAGTGCATCTTCGAGGATATACTGCTTATTTTCCTTGAATTCTTCCAGCCTGCCCATTACCTGCCACCTGCCTTTCCGAACAGCACCGCCTTATATTCCGGGGCCTGAACCATGAGATTGTACCGTTCATTGCCGCACTTATAGAGACAGGTGCCCCGCTGCGGATACCGGATCAGATTGTATTCCGATTCCTCCAACTGCAGGGTATCCATGTAGAACCGCTTGTCGATATTGCCGGCGTTGAACAGGAACGCATGGGCCGGAATGGAGAACAGCGGCTTGGTGTACTCCCGGATGCCCTCCAGATTGAAATCCTCCAGATTCTGACTTGAAAGAATTACCGCTGAATCCTTTTTCCTTACGCGCTTCATGAAGTTGCGGACATATTCGACAGCGGTCAGATTGGAAAGGAACAGATAGAATTCATCAATGCTGGCGGCGGTATTGCCGGTGGTGAGAAGCTCATTGCTCATATAGGACAGCACGTTGAACAGAAGGGCATTGCGCAGGTTTTTGCTGGCCTGTAGAAGTCCCTTGACACCGAAGGTCACGAATTCACTGTTTTTGATATTGGTGTACCCGTTAAAGAATTTAGACTCCGCACCCTTGCACAGGGAGTGGAGCCCAAGGCAGATTTCCCGCAGGGTATCCGCGGTATAGAGCTGGCGGCGGCTTTCATCAAATTCCTTATACTCGCCTTCGATCAGCTCATACAGGTCGGACAGGATGGGATAATCTTCGGGTTTTAAGCGGTCAAAATTACTGTGATCGGTGATGCCCCATTTGTCATAGAGCTTGCCCAGCATGATCTCGATGGTGTCGATCTCGCGGTCGGTAAAATCCTTGTAGGTTCTAAAAAAGTCCTTGAGAAAGGAAATGTGCTGGCTGAGCTTGCTGCTGATACGGAAAGTCTGAGGTGCATCCTTGTCCTCCGGGCTACCGTTTTCATCCCATGTCTTAGGTTCCAGCACATTGATGATGTACTCGCCCGTCATCAGATCGATGAAGCATCCGCCCAGATTATTGGTGAGATCCTCAAACTCCATTTCCGGATCAAGGCAGATGATATTCATGCCAGATTCCCGCAGATTGGTAAGGATGAGCTTCAATAAATAGCTCTTGCCCTGGCCGGAGTTGCCTAAAATCAAAATGTTTGCATTGGTCTTGTCATCGGCACGCCGATTAAACTCTACGAGGATGTTGCTGCCGAATTTATCCCTGCCCAAGTAGAAGCCGTTAGGGTCGGTTTTGCCGCTGTAGTTAAAGGGATATAGATTGGCGACGGAACTGGCGGGCAGCACCCGTTCAAACTGGTCAGAAAACACATTCCAGCCGCTTGGCATGACTGATAAAAAGCCCTGCTTCTGGCGGAGCAGAAGCCGATCTACATTGAGCTTGCTTCGTACCAGCTCGGTCAGCACTTCCGTCTGCAAGAGTCCTAGCTGGTCAAGGTCATGGGCGGACAGTTCAATATATACCGCCGCGTGGAGGAGGGGCTCTTTGCTCCGGTGCATCTGTGCAACGATGGCGGTTACATCCTGGAGATTCGATTCTGCCGTGACGGTCTGCTGCAGATCCTGGGTACTGCTTCTTTGCATGCGGTTTTTGTTGGCGGCGTTTGAGATGATTTTGTGTTCTTCAACAGGGGACACATGCCGGGTATAGATGTGGAGGGTCACACTGTCCTTTTCGCCAAGGTGCCGGAGGATGGCCTGTTCCTCCGTGGCGGTCGGATATTCACGTAGTGCCCATACGCATCGGTAGGTGTTGCCGCAGATGAAGTGGTCGGTGTTGAACTTGATTACGGAAGGTGCAATCATGTCCAAAAACTCTTGGATGCGCACATCCTCCTGTGGTACCGGAGCGGTTCTTATTCTTCTTGTCATAGGGGTCATCCTTTCTGTTTTTAATTTTTTTCAAATAAAAAGACCCATTGATTTCTCAACAGGTCGGTAGAGAGTGCTATGCATTTTTAAATAATCTCAAAAAATTACTACGTATTTTATAAAGAATTTGCCATAATAAAATCCTGATTATTTCATAGATATTCCTTTATCTATAGCGTCCTGAATTATTTGATGGCAACACTTACCTAATGGGTTGTTTTTCTGACATTGTGCATTTTTCATTGCTCCAGTAAGTTTCAAGACATCTTTCATATTTTCAGCACCATCTTTTATGACAGCATTTATAACTTGTTCCTCTGTAACTTTATTACAGTAACAGGCATATTTAGGATTAGCGTCTTTCTTAAACCATATTGGCACTTTTACTTGCTTTTTATTAAATTTGATATTAGATTCTGTATTGAAATAAGTAATACCACATTCCTCACTCATGCATAAAAAATAATCGTTATCGCCGACTTGCTCCGTTAACTCGTCAAGTACCATATGCTTTACGGTGATGTTTTTAACAAGAGTACCTTGTTTTTTACATACAGGACATAAATTGTTTTTTCCTATCTCACTCGAAGATTTTTCTAAATTTCCACAACAACATCTATTCAAATTTTCTTTTCCCATTATCTATGTTTTCCTCCCTTAATTCATTTTTTTCATTCCCTATAACCTCGCATGTGCATATATTATTTATACTTCCTTCGGCTATTGATTGACCAAGTTGAATAAGCTCTTTTATTCTTTCGTCAGAAATGTAATAGTATATATTCTTTCCTTCTTTAATTGACTTTACAAAATTACACCATCTTAAGCATTTTAACTGCATTGATATAAGACTTTGAGAGCATCCTAAATCTTCTGCCAGTTCACCTACATTTTTTTTATCGTTTAGTAAAGAAATAATAATTTGGTATCTTGTAGGATTAGATAATCCATGAAAAAACTTTGTATATGCTTCAATTTGTTCGTTTTTTATTTGCATAATTACCTCTCCAATAAGTATGAATACACAATAAATCCAATAGATATTATCGTTGAAATCCATAGAATAACCTTTGTACTTTTTGGTGTATTTTTATTTTTCGCCATAAAGTAATGAGCGACTCCAAGCATTAATGCTGTTAATGCCATAAAAATATTCTTGTAAGGCGAAATAACTGGTACTAAAGCAAAACCTAAACCGCCTAATCCAAGAACCGAAAATAGCGGAACTCCGACACAACATATTGATGCAAAAAGAGATGCGATAATTGACCCCAAACTTAACATTTTTTCTTTCATTATGTATCCTCCATATCATATAATCATTTCAACATTTATTGATGTATTTATATTAGCACAACTTAATCATAAATACAATAAGATGAAATATATTGTTTATGCTGCGTTTTCCTCAATTATGCAACAATAAATCGCTATGTAGTACTTCTTTTATTAGTTATTACGTACGACATGTCAACACTAAAATTCGAATATATTAACGGTTGAAAAAAAGATACAATTTTTTTCTAATAATTGTCTAACATAGTACGGATTCCTTTTTTAATATGATGAAAGCAGCCCGGCCTGTTTCGGAGTACCGAAGGGCCGGGCCATTTTCCAGAACACTTCTGGTGTCTTGATTAGCTGTACTCACTCGTTCAGGATCATCCAGCGCTCTCCATCAAAGTCCTCAAACTTCTCCGTGGTGACGTTCTGCTCGAAATAAATCGCCAGCAGACGCCTGATATCCTCCTTGTCAGCGCGCTTTGTGGAAAAACCTTGATCCCGCAGTGTCTTTTCAATGCGGCTTAAATAGGAAAGTGCTTCGTTCTCTTTCTCGTTTCGGAGTCGTATGACCACAAGAAATTCCCGCGCCGTCGCCATCTGTACCTGTATCCGGTCAAGGTGGGTCTGGTCATGCTCCAACAGCCTGCGAACAGCCGGATTGTTCTCCTGTTCCATGCGGCTTTTAAGAAACTGTTTGTTGTCCTCAAAGTTTTCGCGGCTGTTCGAACACAGGAATTCCAATTCCGCCACACCTTTAAGGACAGTCATTAGGGCATAGATCCGCGCCGATATGCTGGCCTCAGATAAAACGGAAATGTTCGTAGGTTTGATTATGAAATACACCAGCTCATCGCCGCGGAAGGTCTCCAGACTGTGGTCGGTGACCGCTCTGGTATTGATGAGCTGGCGGGTATACTGCTTTTGTTTCACATTTTTCTTTTCTGCTTTGCTCATTGTTCGCTGTACCCCCATTCATAGGTCTGCTGCTTTGTAAAGAAAAAGGCGCAGGCATACCGGATAAAATCAAGGATGCTGGTATCGTCAAAACGGATGGTCAAAAATGCATAGAGGGCTGTGATGACGATGGGCGGCAGAAACTTAAGCTGCGCCAGCGCAAACACAGAAAGCAAAAGACTGACGCCGATGATGCCGATGTCGCGCAGCTGCCACAGCCACAGCACTGCCTTGGATTTCAGGTTGTCGGGGTAGATGTAGGTATACATTCGGATTCCTCCCATTCTTGTTTGAATTTTCGTAAAAAATAAGCGATCCCCCGGAGTACATGCTCCACACAAGGGATCGCCACGCTGTTGCCGAGGGCTTTGTATCTTGCGCTGTCTGAGGCGCCGGGGATGTCCGTCCAGTAATCGGGGAAGCCCTGGAGACGCTCGCATTCCAGCGGAGTCAAGCGGCGGATGAGCTTGCCGATGCGGACAGGATGCACATTATTGAGAGAATATCCTCCGTCCGTCTTGGATTGGAGCGTTCCGCTTAAGTTTCCGTTTTCCGTACCGTTGCGGCAATCCAGACCGGCGACATCCGTTTCGCACACAAGGTCGGTGGCGTCCTTGTATTGTCGGGCGCTCTGTGTACTGACCACATCATTGGGTGTATACTCATCACTCCGCTGCTGGGAAAATACGCAATGCCGGTCTGCGGTGTTCAAGGTGTAGCTGATGTCCGGCTGAAACCCCATGCCGTTACCGCCGTTGTGATCCTGCCGGTCAATGATATTGCCGGCAATGCAGTAGGTTTCCTGCACAATGGCGATGCCACCTTGGTTTTTGCTGGGGTCGGGATTGGTTGTGTCAAGGGTTCTCGCAAGGTCGGTTTCCCGGCATCCGGAATGAGGATTGGTGGATTTCATACTGTTGCTCTCGGCACCATCCAAACTGAACGCCTGGGGCTGTGAGATCAGCGGCACATTGTTGCCGCCTGTGCCGTACCGGGCCGACATGGTGGGAGCCACCTCGTGAGGGCCGGTGTAGCGCGAATCAATACCGTGGTTCTCAAACAGTTCCGGTTGATTTCCAAGAACAAGGGGCGGGTGTCCGTCCATCTGAGCCCGCAGCGTGGCGGTGATGTTTTCGGTCACATCCATGCGGTTGCCGCCCTGATCATTGAGACACAGGATACTTGGTACCATATTCGTGCCACTCTCCGAGGCTTTCAAAGTGGGTGCGCATTCCTCCTGATACCCGATACCTCCGGCTTTTGCGCCTTGTCCTGCCGAAAAAGCGGCCGTCAGCACACAGGGATAGCCCTGCCCGGCCTGCCCGCCGCCTGATGTGAGGGAGGTGTGCTGCTCCGGCGTGAGGAAGCAGTCGCCGTTGCCCTTGGTGACTACACCTGCCGAAAATACCAGCCCGCCCGGATTCCGGCCGCCTCCGCCGTCTGCTCCGGCCAGTGTGGGCGCCACGCTTTCTTCCGTAAAAATCCGCCCTTGCTGGGTATCCCATGGAGTTAAACAGTTAGAGTCGTTCTGATCAGAAAACTCCGCAATAAAGGTCTGCTGCTTCATGCCCGGTTGGGCTTGTATCGCTCCGGCAACATTATTAAGATCGCGCACCTCATCCCGCTGGTTGCACGCAAAGGCAACGGAAGTGTTGCTTTCTGCCCGCGTACTGAACACAGCATGGGAATGCGCCGCCTGTAAAGTAAAGGCCGGGTCGCCGTTCTCTCCGACGCCCAACCCGGTACCTTCACCCATCTGCTTGTGCCGCATGGCAATCTGTGTGTTGATGGGGATGGTGATTTGCTTGTTTTTTTCTGCCGATACATACCCGTGACCGCCTCCTTCCCCTCCATACAGGGAGGGCCAGACGCCATCTTCCTCATAAACCCTGCGGCTCTGCACATCCCACGGGGTCAGGCATTCTCCGCTTGTTCCTCCGGAATCGGCTGGATTTCCGCCTGGATCTCCAGCGCCTGTTTCAGAACAGAAGGCAGCTCCTTGCCGCGTTTCTTCGCCCGGCGCAGAATCCCCAAACAGGCGGTCTTGCTCAAATAGTATTTGGGGTGCGGTGCGGCCTCCAAAATCTGCGACAAGGAAGATACGCTTGCGCCTTTGTGGGACGGACCAGTATTGAGCGTCGTATATTCTCCAAGCAACGGAGAATTGAGGTCCCAATATGGCCCCAGCAGATTTCCATACCCCTCCCGGAGGTCGAGGTACAGATACGGTACTGTCAGCAATGCGGCAGGTTTCTTCCAGTACCGCCCGGAAGTCCTCTCCGTCTGCGCTGGAGAAGGCTCCGGGTACATTTTCCCAGACCATATACCGAGGTCGAACAGCGTCAGCTGTCCTTCCGTTTGCTTTGTCATAGGCTCTCATCTCCTTCACAATGTGGATTTGCTCCATGAACAGTCCGGACCGCTCACCCTGAAGTCCGGCACGTTTGCCGGCTACGCTAAGGTCCTGACATGGCGAGCCCCCGCAGACCGCGTCCACAGGGGACAGCTCCGAGCCTTTTAGTTTTGTGATGTCACCCACATGGAGCATATCCGGAAGCCTTATTTTTGTGACTTCAATGGGAAACGGTTCAATTTCGCTGGCCCAGACAGGAGTAAAACCCTGCCGGACGCCTGCCAGCGGAAACCCGCCGATCCCGTCAAACAAACTTCCGAGGGTCAGCGATAAAGTCACAGCTGCAGTTTCATGCCGGGGGAAGGCGCTTCCGCCAGCTCGATTTCTCTTTCCTTGGGAAAATAGGACACATTTGGTGTACGGATGTCCTGCATCAGTCTTTTTGCTTCCGTAGCCGCTTCCCCATAGGTGTCAAAGGTTACGGGTTCGCCATCCTGCTTGAGCCATGCTTCCGCGGGGCCGCAAACTGAGGCGGCGCTCCGGCGGGCCAAGATACCGTATTGCTTCATATAAGTTCCTCCTTGTATTTGTTGGGTTGATATGTTTCGAATAGGGATGCCGAGCCGTTTGGCTTCCGCGATTTCACAGCACATGCCGGAACTGATATGCCCTCCGCAGATCCACAGTTCTTCGCACGAGGCCAGTACCCGCAGCCCCATCCGGATGCCGGTTTCCCTTTCTGAGTGTATTGCATCATTCAGGAGCAGGGGGTACAGAAGATGGACGGCCACAGGCGCACAGTCCTGCTCCATGGCATAGCGGCAGGCGGCTTTGGCAAACCGGATATTTCTTTCGATATCCCCTGCGTAGGGGGAACAGATATATACCAGCTTCACTTTGCAGCCACCGCCTTTACGACCGTCCGGGTCATGTTGACAGCGCTCTGCGCCGTATATACCGCACTCATGAGGTTGGCTTTGGTGCTGGTATCCAGGCCGAAGGCTCCCGCTATACGGGGGATCTCTCCGGCCGACAGCATCAGGCCAAGCCCCAGCAGGGCATGGTTTTTGACCACCATGAGCCCCGCGGTGAGAATGGTTGCCTGAAGAAACGCCGTCAGGCACAGACCGATGATCTGTTTGCACCAGCTGACAAAACCGTCAAGATAACCGCGTGGAACAGAAAACATATACAGGCTGCCCACTGAAATTTGAATGAGCAGAATACCGCCGCGCTTTAAGTTAGCAAAAAAGACCTTGATGATTGCATAGCCCATAAGGATGAGGATAAAGAGCATCATGATGGGGCTGGTAACGGTCCCTATGCCTCCGAAAACGCCGGCGCTTCCGGCACTTTCAAGACTTCCTGCCGCACTCAGATCGCTGATGATATTGCTTGCGAGGATGTCGATACCGGAGCCAAAGCCGGTGATTCCCGCTGTCAAACTGCTCTGCAGGGAAATGGACAACTTGTACAGCTCCACCGGCACGGTGGAAAACAGTCCTACAGCCAGAAAGCCCTTGAGGGCATTGAGGGCGGCATCTTTGACGCTGCCCCGGCCGGACTGGTATTCGATTGCACATTCGAAAACGGATACCACCAGACCGATGACATAGAGCGCCCACGCCAGATAAACAAAAAACAGGACGATGGACTGTACCCAGCTCATCTCGAACAGGTCGGCGCCCATATTGCCCATTTCGCCAAAGAAATTGGCAAGAAAGCCAATGATCTGGCCGTAGATCCAATCGATGATCTGTCCCAGCACCGTATCGGCCACAAAGTCCCATATAAACATTTTGGGTTCACCTCTTTCTAAAAAATAAGGCGCACCTTTGGAAGGTACGCCTTGAATTTGAAAAAGGCTCTCATAAATAGACGAGAGCCTGAGTCATGGTTTTAGCTATTTATTTTTAGAGTTACCAGCTTGGTTTTAGAGCATCAGCTGTTCCGTACCTTCGCTAAGGCAAGATTTCTCCCCTCATCTTTTTCATCAATAGATAAGAATTTTTATTAAATAATTGGAATAATTACTGACAAAAAATATCTTGCCAATTCCTCTGGGGATTGCTTCATGCTGTTTTTGAGCCACCATTGTACCATTTCGACGAAGCTACCGGCAATATGGTTCACAAGAAAATCTTCCGGAGCGTTTGTATTTTTTCGTTCGACACCTATTAAAAGATGCTGAATAATCAGCTCGTTGAGATACTGCTTGAAAAAGCGTAGGAAAAGCTCACCGCTCTCACAAGTGAGGATACCTGTAATGTTCTTTTTATTGTCCCTCAGGTGATACAAAATATGTGTGATCATGGAGCTGGGATTACCGCCAGTCAAGGAAAAATCATGGGTGCTTTCCGTATTAAGGCGCTCTGAAAAAATATGGCTGAACAGCTCGGTACACATTTCCTTGAGCAAATCATCCTTTGTTTCAAAATGGGAGTAAAATGTGCTACGTCCTATATTCGCTTCGTCAATGATTTCCTGTATGGTAATTTTGGTATAGCTCTTTGAGGATAACAGTGTGCTGAATGCCTCAAAGATCGCATCTCTCGTTTTTTGCTGCCGTCTGTCCATAGCGTCCTCCGGATGAACAAATACTTAAAATTGTTCAATAGTGCACAATTGATCGAAACTGTTTCTTGCCGCATGTCATGCGGCACAGTATAATAATATCGAACAAATAGTTCAATATCATATAAATAGTACCGATTTTTTTCTGAAAAAGCAAGTATATATTTTAAAGGAGGCATCGCTATGTGGGAAAAAATCAAAGAATGTTTCGTCAACCAAGAAAAACGAAACATCCTTTTCGTTATCATTTCGGTGATCACACTCATTCTGAGTTTGACCGGCACTCTAAAAAACACACTGCCCTTTGATATTGCGTGGGTCGCCATCGCGCTTTGCGGCATCCCCATCGTGACCGGTTCCGTTATTGCCCTGATCAAAGAGCATGACATCAAAGCGGATGTGCTGGTTTCCATTGCGCTGATCGCATCTATCCTGATCGGCGAGTATTTCGCGGCGGGCGAAGTCGCAATGATCATGGCGATTGGTACCTTGCTTGAGGACGTGACCGCCCGTAAAGCCCGGAAGGGTATTGAAAAACTCATCAACCTGACGCCAAAAACAGCACGGGTCAAACGGGACGGCAGAGAAGAAATCATCCCCGCAAATGACGTAAAAGTCGGAGATATTCTTATCGTTTTGGCGGGTGAAACCATTGCGGTGGACGGCATTATTACCTCCGGCGAAACATCCATTGACCAGTCGGTCATGACCGGCGAATCCATCCCTGTTGATAAAACTGTTGGTGATGAGGTCACAAGCGGAACGCTCAACCAGTTTGGCGCCTTCGAGATGCGAGCCACAAAGGTCAGCGGCGACAGCTCGCTCCAGCGGATGATCCAGCTTGCCGAACAGGCCGATGCCAACAAAGCGCCTATCGTCAAACAGGCAGACCGCTGGGCAACATGGCTTGTCGTCATTTCCCTCAGTATAGCGGGAGTAACGTGGCTAATAACAGGCGAAGTAATCCGCGCCGTTACAGTGCTGGTTGTGTTCTGCCCCTGTGCGTTTATACTCGCAACGCCTACCGCCGTCATGGCCGGCATCGGGAACGCTACGAGATTTGGCATCCTTGTCCGCTCCGGCGATGCCTTGCAGCGTTTTTCCAAAATCAGTTACATGGCCTTTGACAAAACCGGAACGCTGACACACGGCAAGCCCGAAGTGGTCGGCGTTGAGAGCTTTGATTCCGCCCTCGATTCAAATGAGTTACTCAGACTGACCTCTTTAGCCGAGCAACGCTCCGAGCATCCTCTTGGAAAAGCAATTCTTAAATATTATCTCAATCATGGCGGCACGCAGCAGGAAATACAGGATTTTGTGCTGGCAACCGGCATGGGCGTCAGCGCAAAGGTGGACGGCTTTGGCATTCTCGCAGGAAAAGCGGATTATCTGAATCACGAAAACATTGACATTCCTGATATGGTATGGCAAGCGGCAGATGGGTATCTGCAAAAGGGCGCGACCGTCATTTATGTCGGTATGGACGGAAAGTTCGCGGGCATCGTTGCTCTTGCGGATGTTTTGCGGGATACCGCAAAGGCCATGATTACGGAACTGAAATCCATTGGCGTACGCCCTGTTCTCCTGACGGGCGATAATGAAGCGACCGCGAGATTTATCGCTTCCCAGGTTGGGATTGATGACGTAAAGCCCAATATGCTGCCGGAAGAAAAGATGAAGGCGATCAAGGAATACACTGACAGCGGAAAAAATATCTGCATGATCGGCGACGGCGTCAACGACGCCCTTGCCCTGAAAACCGCCTACGCCGGTATAGCGATGGGCGGGGTCGGCAGCGATATTGCCGTGGAAGCTGCGGACGCCGTGCTTGTCAGCGATAATATTGAGAGGGTTCCCTATCTTTTCCGAATGGCACAAAGGGTCATGAAGCGGATCAACTTCAATATAACCGTCGCAATGATCTGGAACGTAATCGCGGTAGTTCTATCGACAGTCGGTGCGCTGAATCCTGTGTCAGCGGCGTTGGTTCATAACGTTGGCTCCGTATTTGTTGTGATCAGTTCTGCGTTGCTAATAACTAATAAAGACAAATAAGCGGTGAGGCTTCAACTATACAACAGCAAACATTCATATAATTGAAGCCTCGTACCAGTCTACGCATTAAAATAATATTTTGAAAGGCTGATTAATTAAATGAGATCCTACATGTCCTACGTGGAAATACGTTGGAATAAAAAGAATCATTGACAACCAACCTCGCATATGCTACCATATGAAAATCTCTTTGCACTGCATTACATCCGATTGTGGATGCGAGATCAACAGTACAAACTGAGCAGGCGATGAACCTCTTACGGAGGTCATGGGGCCGGGCCACCCAACGAGTGGCAGCAGATTGCAATTTATGCACATCTGTGGGACAGTAGTATGTTCCATAGGTGTGCTATTTTTATACCCAAATGGAACAACGACCCCGAAAATGGAGTGCCATAGGAGAAATCAAACGACGCCGAAAGGCTAAACGGAGGGTTCTTTTATGACAAGCAACAACCTGAACACGGCGGGTTTAACCGCCGCCGAAGCAAAGCAATTGCAGGAACAATACGGCAAAAACGAATTAGTGCCGCAGAAAACGGAGAGCTTTTTTAAAAAGGTTCTTCACATTATCTGTGAGCCGATGTTTTTACTACTGATTGTTGCTGCAATCATTTATTTTATTCTGGGCGAGCCCAGAGACGGTGCTATCATGCTCATTTTTGTGGTGGGCATCATTAGCATTGATGTCATACAGGAGTGGAAGACCGACAAAACGCTCAATGCGCTGAAGGATCTATCTGCCCCTCATGTGACAGTGATTCGTGACGGCAAGGAGCAGACCATTGCCAGTGCTGATCTTGTTCCCGGTGACCTGATGATGATCTACGAGGGTATCAAAATCCCTGCCGACGGCATTGTGGTAAAGTGCAGCGACCTCTGTGTGGATGAATCCTCCCTCACTGGCGAAGCAGAGGGCGTTTGGAAACTCCCCACCGAAAACGCCGAGCCGACCACCGATTATTGGCGTCGAGACTATTGTTACGCAGGCACCTTGGTCACTCAAGGCACAGCAACCGTTTGCGTGGATAAAATCGGTGCCGCCACTGAATACGGTAAAATCGGTGCAAATGTAGCTGCCGCACCTGATGAGGATACACCTCTGCAAAAGCAAACCGGTAGCCTTGTTAAGCTATGTGCGGGAATCGCCGCAGTGCTGTTCGCTCTGGTGGGTTTATTCACATGGTTCAATATTCCGGACCATGCCTTTGGCGACCGACTGATTGAAAGCATTCTTTCCGGCATTACCCTTGCAATGGCGATGATACCCGAGGAGTTCCCGGTTATTCTTACCGTGTTCCTTTCTATGGGCGCATGGCGGCTTGCCAAAAAGCAATCTTTGGTGCGTAAGTTACCCTCCGTGGAAACACTGGGTGCAGTATCGGTACTTTGCGTGGACAAAACCGGTACCATTACCATGAATCAAATGACAGTGCAAGATGTATGGGCACTGGATGGAGATAACCATACATTGTGTGAAACCATGGGACTCGGCTGCGAAACAGATGCCTACGACCCCATGGAAAAAGCGATGCTTTCCCACTGCGACAATCTTGGCATCTCCAAGGAGCACCTTTTCAGCGGAGAGCTGGTCAGCGAATACACGTTCACCAACGAGCTGAAAATGATGGGCCATGTCTGGCGCAGAAACGGAGAGCTTGTCATTGCAGCAAAAGGCTCTCCCGAACGGATTTTGACTATCTGCAACATGAGCAATAAAAAAAGAGAAATCGCTGAACGTAAAATCATGGAAATGTCCAAGGAAGGCCTTCGCGTCATTGCAGTTGCCACCGCGAAACCTCAAAGTGAAGCAGAAATACCTGCTCAAATCACCGACTGCACCTTGACCCTATGCGGTATGATCGGTCTTGCCGACCCTCCTCGTGAAAGTGTAAAAGCCGATATTGCCGTCTGCAACAAGGCCGGTATCCGTGTGGTGATGATTACGGGAGACAATGGTGTCACCGCTTCTTCCATTGCCAAGAAAATCGGTATGCCGAACAGCGACCATATCATCACAGGCGATATGCTAAGCGAAATGAGCGACGAGGAACTTCGTGAAAAGGTAAAAGATGTTTCTATCTTCTCGCGTGTAATACCGGAACACAAAATGCGGATTGTTAAGGCATTTAAGGAAAACGGCGAGATTGTAGCCATGACAGGTGATGGCGTGAATGACGCCCCTGCACTAAAATATGCCGATATTGGCATTGCCATGGGTAAGCGCGGCAGCGAGGTTTCTCGTGAAGCAGCCGACCTGATTTTGATGGACGATAACTTTACCACCATTGTGGAGACAGTGAAGGACGGCAGACGTATTTATGACAACATCCGAAAAGCGTTTGGCTATGTGTTCACCATCCATATACCAATTGCGTTTGCATCCTTGCTTGCCCCTATGCTTGGCGTTGCGCCTACTGCGCTCTTGCTGCTGCCGTTGCACGTTGTGCTACTGGAGCTGTTAATTGACCCGACCTGCTCTATTGTGCTGGAGCGACAGCCTGCCGAAACGGATATTATGGAGCGCAAGCCGCGCGATCCGAAAGAAAAACTGCTCACTGCAACCATTCTTTTCAAAAGCGTTCTGCAGGGACTGGTGATTTTCACCGCATCCTTTGGCGCTTATTATACGATACTTGACGGCAATGCGGCAGGCGCACCCACAGCGCGTGCAATGGGGCTTACCATTATTATGCTTTCTAATCTGTTCCTGGTGCAAGTGAACAGCTCCGGCCATGATTTTGCAGTGCAGTCGATCAAACGCCTTGCAAAAGATAAGGTGATGTGGACGGTAAACTTTGGAACAATTGCAATGCTGGGGGTCATTTTATATTCTCCCTTGAATGCGTTTTTGAAGCTGGCTCCGCTGTCGGCTCCTATGTTTTTTACTGCTATGGGCATTGCGGCTGTGGCGGTATTCTGGTATGAAATCGTGAAGCTGATAAAAAAGCTGCGCAAAAAATAACGGTAGCTCTCCTAAATTCAACTCACGGTACAGTCTAATTCCATCCTGTGCAATGAGTTGCACGAGAAAAAGGAACTTTTTATCATCTGCAAACAACTGCATTCTTTTGTGCTCTTTCGCTCCAAAAAGTACTTAACCAGACAACACGGTGAAGTATTTTTTCCTCCAGTTATCCGTTTGCCCGTCGTTCATCGCTTGGCTGAAAGCTTTAAGTCAAATCAGCACCGAGTAGCTATCTTTAAGGCTACTCGGTGCTTTTCTACTACATCCCCAAAATGCCCCAGATATATAGCGGGCAAGTCAGGGCAAACACAAGGCAGGCGAACAGAATTGCGGGCGCAGCCCATTCAAACTGGCCGTGCTTCCTGTAATCAAAATAAGCCATCGCCAATTTTGCAAAGAAAAACACCGCCAGAATCAGATCGATTGCCGGGAATACAACATTGTTTACCACGGTCTTGATCTGATCAGAAGCATCGTTCCAGGTGCCTTCGATTGCTCCGGCCACATCGCCGCTCGGCGCGGCATAAGCGGTTGTGCTGAACACACAGGCCAGCAAGAGCACTACGCAGAGGATAGGCAGGATTCGTTTGAGTTTCATTAATATTAACCACCTTTCATGTTTGATTTTTGCAAAGAAAAAGACCGCATAGCTACTGCCTTGCGATCCTGTTTCTTTTTTCTGTTTTTACGGCTTTACCGGCGCGATATGCCAGTCATCCCAAAGGCTTCCACGAATAGTCACCGAGTCGGTAAGATTCATACTGAGCATACCGGTCGGTGTCCAACAATCGATTAGCCAGGTATATGGTGTATAACTTCCATCAGGGAACCAGATCGGGGTGAACTGTGTCCTGCGCTTATAGGTTGAGTATTTGTTGGATGCAAACTCGAATTTGGAGTTGTATCCAGTTTGGGTACGCTCCAGTAACCGCCAATATGTTTTGTACTGGAATTCAGGGAAATAGGTAACCGCGGTTTGTGCATCGGTCACTGCTGATGACTGATTGGTGCTGACATTGGCGGTTGTTGTCTGGTTTACCCCATACCCTGATTTCATGGTTTTTCCGGATGCGGTTGGATTTTTGGCATCCGGTACAATGCTCATGGATGCGGAAAGACTGGCATGGTAAGCGTCCCAATCGAACTCCCACCAGCCTTTATCCACCCATTCGCCGTCATCCTCCCAACTGCCTCCGTCTTCTCCGTCGCTGTGCCAGTTCCAGTCACTTTCCCAAACCCAATATTCATGCCACCATGGACGCCAGATTCCCCAGGAGGACGATGTTGTCTGTGCCTTATTGGGAACGGCCGGCGCGGTATAGCTGTCGTTACGGTCATCCGCAACGGGGTTGGGCGGATCGTTGCCGGAGAGATCTACGATTTTAGCGGTGATGGTACCACTGCTGGCAGAGCCGCCTCCTGATACCGCCACCTGAATGGTCATGGTCTGCGGCGCGGAAGGTGTCCGCCACCGTACCCATACAAGCTGGCTGTCACCCTCCGGATAATACACTCCGCTTACGGTATAGGTTTGACCGCCGATAGTGAATCGTACTGTCACCGGATGATCGGGATCGGCCTGCCCTCCGCGGACTGTGACTGAGGTGATGACCTCCGTGTTCACCCTGTACTCGTAGTCATAGGTAGTAACTTCTGGAGGATCGGCTGGCGCTTCATTGAACCGGACAATTCCGATGCCGAGAGCTGCGATGATATCTGCGTTGGACGCCGGGGATGTCCGGGAACCTGACCATGCGGGATAGCCGAGGTCGGGTGTTTCGAGGAACATTGCAAGAGGCAAGTTTTTATGGCTGAGAGACACCATCTTGCTGCGCAGCCCTCCGCCCAGCTGCTGGTCGTAGAGTGCTGCTTCGGTAGCGGTCATCGCCATCTTGGTACCCTGAAAGGTCATGTAGGCGATGGGTTCCAGTAAGAGCTTATAATCCCCATTGATCAGTACGTCGTAGTCCATACCGGTGACATCAGCGATACGCATTAGGATATATTCCGAACAGAAATATCGCTTAATTTCCTCAATGCTTGCCTGCCCACTGCCTGAACTGATAATTCGAGGCATGGCTTTACCTGGAGTGTTATAGGTATATCCATTCATATGGGGCGTAAGTGATGCCCCACCGTTGTACTGCAGTTTACTGACTTTTCCGAAGTGCGCTGTTGTACTGGAGGGTGCCTTGTTTGTAAAGTCTATGGGATTGGTAACCGCAGTCCGGTCATTTGCCCGAACAACAGTGATTCTGACGCCCTCATTTCCGGAATTCCAATAATTTTCGCTGGTACCGCTGCCCATCCCACCGCCTCCGTGGTCTATGTTTCCGTCGCCTTCGCCTTCGGCGTAGGCTGTAACAGGCAAAAGCAGAGAAACCAGCAGCAACAGCACAAGAAAAATGCTGAGTTGTCGTTTCATATGATACCTCCCTGAACAACAAAAAGCACCGAAACTCGGTGCTTTTTGTCTTCTTAAAATGATTTATGCTTCAGTCCATGTTTCCAACCTGTTTATCAATGTCGCCCTCGCCATCAACTACCGTTCCAGTATTTGGGCCTTCATCATCGACCCATCCGAAACCAGGAAACCATATTTGCCCTTTGTCGTTCTTATCACCGGCTTTTGGGCTGCTCGGCTCGGTTTTTACCGTATCCTCCGGCTTATATTCCGGTTTCTTATCCGGATTGGTAGCCGCCTTTTCGTCCTTCGGCGCCGGGGTTACGGTAGGAGCTGCTGGTTTGGTGGGCTCTGCCTGCAGGCTTTGATCCGTACCGCTGGAATCAGCCGTGTCCGCTCCCTTGGTGGGTACCGGCGTTGCAGTTGGATCAATAGGCGGAACGCTTACCTCCGGTGTCGCTGTCGGATCTGCGGTGGATGTTGGGGGTGCCACGCTGGGGTTCACTTCCTCCGACACGGTCGGGGAGGGCTGGAGCACCGTGTCTTTGGGTTTCTCAGTTTTAAACTGTGAGGCTATTGCTATGACAAGGACTACGCATACCACACCGAGTCCGGCGAGGGTGAGTCTCTTTTTTGTTTTGTCTGTCAGTTTCATTCAGAATACCTCCTTTTGTGTAAAAGGTTGATGTGTTCTTTCAATGACACACCATACTACAAGTTTTTTCAGAAGTCCAGGGAAATCCGAAAATAGTTAAAACAGGGGCATATATCTGGCCTGTACCTTGAGGTTAATCTGCATCGGCGGGAGCAATTCCCCCCCAAACCGCACCGGAACCTCCAGCCGGATTACCGCATCGGCAAGAAAACCGTTATCATTGTCAGGGCTGCCGGGAGCCAGCGGCATATTCTGCAGGTCGACCGATAGCCGGGAGAGCTTGAATTCTACCGCATCTCCGACGTATTTCACATGATAGCCGCCTGCATAATGCAGTCCCAGCAGCTCGTCAAGAAGTCCATAAATGTCACTATAGTCCAGACTTTCTTCAAAATCATCCGCTGATGGCTGATAAGCACCGCTGTATCCTTCTCGCACTCCGTGATAGACATCGTCATAACTGTCGTTCACTGTCGAAATGACAGCGGATTGTACTGCGTCCCGAACACCCTGTGCAATGATAACCAGACGGATGTATTCGGATATGCCGCAGAAAATGATGACCAGCGCGAGGGCAACCGCAATGATGAGCGGAAAGGAGGTTCCTTTTTTATCCCTCATTATAACACATAATTTTCCATTTGTCACTTCCAATACACCTCGCTTTTTCCGCTGGCGCGTGCCTGAAGCGTGACAGGGAAACTCCCGAATCCCCCGAACAGACCGATATCCGCCTGTGCAGTCACCGTCAAGGTAAATTCCCCGCCCAGCTGGATTTTACCGGATTTCGACCATGAGATGTTTGGATTCAGGCCCGTCTTTTCCGTGAGTACCTGTGCCCGCAGTGTCGTTTCGCTGCCCACACGCCCAGCGATTTCGGCTTCTCTACAGAGCTCCGTGGCATAGGTATCCAGCTTATTTTTGGTTACGAACACCGGCAGGACACTGACTGCCACGGCGATGACCAGCATCACGCACAGCACCAGTACCGCCACATCAATATACCCTTCGCCCCGTTTGGAGCGCAGCCGTTTCAACATAGACGTACCCCCTCGTTAAGAGTCGGGGGCTGATATGCTTCATCTATCGCATAATCACCCTCTCCCAACCCCTTGTCCACGATGTTCCAGAGGACGTGCCCCATTTCTTCGCTGTGCGCCACATTCTGTTCATCCAACCAGTGATTACTTACCAACTCCAGCGGATTTTCAAAGCGGATCAGGTATTCTGCGTAATCCGGACTGCATGCTTCCATCAGTTCTTCATACACCAGCTTCACCGCGGCGATTTCCGCAGCCTGCTCGATCAGATCGGATACAGGTTTGTTCTGGAGCTGCTGGATGTAGGAGCGGTAGTTCGCTTCCATCTTTTCCTGCAGCTTTTTTTCTAATTTTTTTCGATCCATGTCCATGAGATTTCCTCCTTTCTAAAACATGTTGCTGAGGGAACTGACAATCTCCATAGCAATGATGGCAAGATAGGTGAAGAGAAAGCACATCAGCATGACAAAAGAAAACACCCGGATCTTCGGCGGGATCTTCTGCGCCAGTCCTTTCAGCCGCTGCAGTTCCAGTGCCTTGAAATCATGTGTCAGCATCTGAAAGTATACGGCGCTGTCATCACCTCTGAGGACACCGATGAGTCCTCTCACCACATCCGAAAGCATGGTGGAATTCAGTCTTGCCTCGCACCGGGTCAGCGCCGCCTCATAACTGGAGGAGCGCATGTCGGCCGTCAGCACGTCCAGCTCATGGGCAAAGACAGGGCCGGCGTTCTTCTTATAGGCTTCGATCATTGCCAGCACATCCCGGCTGGCCTTGAGGGTTTGCTCAATCGTTGCCACAAACCGGGGTAGTTCGCTTTCTACCTGCTCCCGTTTTTCCCGGAGATGCTCGTCGGCTCTTTTAGTTTCCTTGAAATAGGTCAGCAAAGCCAGAATGACCAGCACGGGTGAAAGTAAAGGAAGCAGCACCAGACTGGGGATCACGCCCAGCAGGATGGCGCCAGCCTTGACAATGGCATAGGCCGAGTACACCTCCGGTGTCATGGGAATTCCTGCCGCCTTGAGGATATTTGTCATCCGGCTTTTCTTGTACTCGTCCATCCGGATATATTTTGAGAGCTTCACGGCGCCCGACATCAGCCAGGCTTCCACGGTTTTTGCGGCTTTCTTATCCTCTTTTCCAGCGGACAGCATGGCTTTGGCGGCGCCTATGGCCGGCAGCTTCAGCGCATCCGCCAGAATGAAAAACAGCCCTGCCGCAAACAGAGCCGTAAACAAAAATAGTAGAGATTGCAAATGGTTTCACCTCCCGAAAAAGTTTATTAAAAAACGCTGCATCCAGGCAGCGGGTATGAGATCTCCGAATTTTTCGATAGCCGCGGCTATCGTTTGTACTCAACGGGTCGGGTCAGCTTAATGACAAACGCCATGCTGATGAAGATGGCCGCCCCGCACACCGCAAGGATGATCTGTCCTACCGCTGTATACATCAGGGTATGGTACCAGTCCCGGTTGAGCATGTACATGACAGGGATATTGCCGATGACCAGGATTGCCATGATGATGAATTCCTTGCGTGGTTCGGATACCAGATATTCCAGTTCCGCGTTGACAATACGCATATCGCTCAGCTTACTGACAATCGGCGTCAGCGTGGTTTTCAGGCTGCGGTCATACAGGCAGGCACAAATGGCATCAATCCACTCATGAAAGACCTCGTTTTGGATCTTCGGTTTCATGGCATGGAGCGCGGTTTCCACATCCGGATCAATCAGTTTTGTCTGCGCCAGAAATTCCGTGAACACATTCCGCACGGGCGGATTCAGGTACTGCACGCTTTCTTCCACTGCCGTCAGGATATCCTCGTTTCTTAAATACGCCGTGGTGATGATACTTAGCGCCGTTTCCAGTTCCGCCGCTACGCTCTTTTTGTAATGCGTCGCCGTCAGTCGGATGATCCAGAAGGGCAGAAACATAAGCCCCAGCGCCAGCACCGGCACGAGGAATACATTGCCCAGAAGGATGGCAAGGCTCGCGCCTACCGCAAACAGTAAAAGCGAGGCGGCGCAGACCATGGAGAAGCGATTGCTTCGACCGGTGATTTTCAGAATCTCCTGCACCTCTGTAACTTCACGGCGCAGGTAGCCAGCCTTTTTCCGGTGGGTCGTTTCATTGATCTCCGCCTTGATACTCTTATTTTTCCGGGTCAGAAAACCGAACAGTCCATCGGTAAACTCCAGCGGGGAGATCCCAAACAGTAAAAATGCGCCGATAATCATGCCGGCGCAGGCAAAAAGTAAAACAGTTGTCATACCGCGGCACCTCCCATCGAAAGGATGCGTTTCAGGGTGTCCTGCGGCATACCGTTTTCGAGAAAGCGCCTCTGCAGACCGGATGAGATTCCCTGCACCACACCGTGCTCACCGTTGATGATGAATTTGCCGTTCTCCATGCGGTTCTCGGCAATCTGATACCGAAACAGCGAGCGGAAATTTCTTGTGCCGTCCGGCAGGATCTCGCACTCCATGATTTCCATAACCCGGCGCGCTTTGTTCTCCAACTGTTTGCAGAATACCACAATGGGATACGCTTCCGTCACATAGGCCATGAGGGTTTCGTCGGACATATCGACGGCGCGCTTGCAGAGGGATACCATTCTACGGTAGGTGGCTTCACAGCTGTTGGAGTGGATGGTGGTCAGAACCGCCACGCCGGTGCGGGCGGCTTCCTGCGCCGCGTTTGCTTCCGCGCCGCGCATCTCTCCAACGACCAGTATGTCAGGGTTAAAGCGCAGGGACATATCCAACAGGGTGGTCTGGTCGATCCGCTGACGCTCGTTTTCACTGTCGCGAGTCAGGGTATGGATGACGCTGTTGCAGACTCTGCCGTCCTTCCGGCGTACCAATGCCAGCTCACGGGAGCCGTTCTCAATCGTAAAGATCCGTTTCCCATCGGGGATAGTGGTTAAAAGCCAGCCCGCCAGCGTGGTTTTCCCAGAGCTGGTGGCCCCCGCCACACAGGTGGAAACGCCGTAACGCAGGCATTCCGCCAGAAAGTCTAACATCGGCTCGGTTGCAGTGCCGCCCCGGATGAAATCCTGCTTTTGCATCGACTGCGGATTGACAATACGGATACTTGCTGCCACCCCCACATCCTCGTCCACCACTGGTGCTTTTAATACCGCGATACGGATGTTCTTGGAGAGATGCCCCAGCACGGTAGGGCTGGCGTTGTCCAGCACCATGCCGGAAACATGGAGCATACGCCGCACCACATTGACAGCATGTTCGGGCGAGTCAAAGTGTTCGTCCAGCTTTTGGGTGATACCGCTGCTGTACTGCACCTCCACGTCATCCCACCCGTTCACATCAATTTCCTCGATGCCGTTTCCGAAGATGTACTTGGTGAGGAATGAAAACTCCGCCATTTCGGTGTAGAGGGCGTCCACCAGCTGCGGCTGTGTCATGCCGGAGACCGCAATACGGTTATCCTGAATGTATTTAGTGATATACCGCTTGATCTGTGCCTTCATCTCACCTGCGCCGCTGTCCGTGATCAGTCCTGCATAATGCGAGGAGATATACTCCTGTACTTCCCGCAGTACGGAACCGAACTCGCGCGCTCCCGAAGATGAAAAAAACAGGCTCTGATTGCCTGCCATGCTCACGGTACGGGATTTTTCAGTTGTCTGGGAGGGCACAAGCACCGGTTGCCGTCCCATATCTCCGTGTTTTTTTCGGCTCATACGTTAAACACCTCCTTTGCAATTTTGGCGATTTCCGCACGAAAGCCGCGGCTATCCTTGAGTGCCAGATCCTTGAATAAATCCCCGCAGAGCGCAAGGTTCTCCAGCTCGTCCGAATGCGGGATTTTGAACGCCACATTGCCCAGCACCTGCTCGATGTGCTCGCCCGCCTGGTTGGATTTCACGTTGGAAGCCACCTTGTACTGCTTATCCGCATCCCATTTTTGATCCTTAAGTAGCGGCAGCTGGCTGGACAGGTAGCTGATGGACTTGAGATCGCAGTTTACCAATCTCAGCACCGTATCAGCCTCCAGCAGGGAAACCGCCGACAGGATATCGTGGGCGATGGCGCTGCCGCAGTCAATGATGATGTACGGGGCGATGTCCCGCAGATGGTCGATCAGCTCGGTCGCAAGCTCCTGGGTATAGGGTGGATAAGTAAACACATTTTCGCCCTTGAGCATGCCGATGACCGTCAGATAACTTATCTTCTTGTGGGTGATGCAGTTCTGCCTGATGAGCATATCCGTCACATGGGTGGCGGCAAGGATGCTGCCCAGGGACCGTTCGCACTCCAGATCACCGGGCGGGCAGATGCAGGGCAGCATAGGCGCAGTCATATCGCAAAGCAGCAGTGCCACATTCTTTTTCTGATCCGCCAGATGCTTGGCAAGGCGCACACTGACCGTGGTCTTGCCGCTGCCGGGGCTGCCCCATACCGCCAGTACCTGTACATCCTGCTCTGGTTCCTCCATGGGAAGTTCTGTTTTACCGTGGGTAAAAATACTTCCTTTTATAAAGTTCATCACATTACTCACCTCCGGCTTCCGGTGCAATGTTTTCAGGTTCTGCTGAAACATCCGGGGCGGTTTGCTGCTCTGTTTGCCCGGTGCTCTGCTCCGCGGGAGCCGGGTACAGTCTTTCGATTACCTTATCCTGCAGTTCGGTAAATTGGGCGGCGTTCTCTTTGCTTCCGCGGTAGACCAGGGAAAGATGGAGCTTGCCGTCCGCTTCCAGCTCCGCAAGGATTTTTCCCTGCTCCGGGGAAACCAGCAGGGTGACCGTGGCGGGAAGCTGCTTTTCGGTTTCATCCTGCGTATTCTCGGAAGTCTGTTCAGAATTGGTGTCATAACCGGTGCTGGCTGTCACACCGATGACCTCCACATAGGTAAGTTCCGGAGGGATTACGGTGGAACCCTGCTTCTTATAATCCGGGGCGATGACCGACACGATGTCCCCCGAAACCAGCTTGCCGGACAGTCCCTGCGCGAAGCTTTTAATGCTGACGGAAATGGCCTGCTTGTCACCGCTTAAACTGTAGAGATAGGCATTTTCAGCGGCTGGGACGTCGGATATCTTTTCGGGAAGGATGTAATCGCCGGAAAACAGATCTGCCGACGCATACTTGCCGACCACAGTTTCACTCTCCCGGATCACTTCCTCCGGCAGGTTATAGTCGCCGACCTCCACGGTCTGCACCATATCCTTTGTGATCTGAGCGCCAGACTTGACGTCCTTGACCATCCGGACAATGTTTATTTTCTGCGATACACTTTGGTTGAACAGGGGAGTGAGCGCAAAGCAAATGAGTAAAGAAAGCACGATGCAGAGTACGCCCAGCATTGTGCGGTTTTTCAGAAAACCCATAGAGTGTTCCTCCTTATTAAATAATGAAATAGACTGCAAGGCAGCCAAGCGTTAAAAAGGGCGCGAGGGGGTATGCTTTTGGCACAGCCCTCCCGCGCAGCTTTTGGATAATGGCATAAACTGCATGGCAGATCAACAGTGCGGTAAGTCCTATGATCATGGCGGCCATGCTTTTGTGAAAGCCTAGCACCAGCCCGGCCGCCGCCATGAGCTTGATATCCCCGCCGCCCATGCCGCCCCAAATCAGGGTAGCGAGCAGAAACGGCGTGGCGGCGAAGATGCCGAACAGTTTTTCCGGCTCAAAAACCAGAAACCCGGTCAGGGCAACGCATAGGCAGAGGGTGTCGGGAATGATCCGTTTTCGGATATCCCAGAGGCAGGCTGCCACCAGCAGGGCAGTGAAAAAACCGCCCTGCAAGAGGAGGAGCACATCAGCCCCCATAGTTGAACATGTCAATAATGCGCTGTTTCAGGGTCGGCAGGATCGTTTCACCGAACAGAGCATACAGCCCAGCAAGGACGAGGGCACCGATTACAACCGCCATCAGGATTTTGATGGCGGTATCCACGAAGCCTTCCCCGTGCTGGGAACGGAGCTGGAACTGTGCCATAAGGATCTTGTCTGTGATCTGGTGTTTTACCTTGGATACGAACTTTTTCATTGAGATTACCTCCATTTTGATTTTTGTTTATAGAAAAGAAAAATAGCAGGGCTTAAAGCCCCGCCATCTGCATGCCGGAATGCTGCTCCGGCGCCTGGTCAAAAGGGGGCGCGTCGGACGCCTTTTGCTGGTTTTGACTCTGGCTTTGGGTGAGCGCCTGGTGATAGGCGTCGATCACGGCGTTATTCAGTTGTTCCCTGAATTCCTTGGTAACCGGAAAGCAGATGTCCTTGTACTCGTTGCCCGCCCGGTAGCTGGGCATAGCAACAAACAACCCTTTGGAGCTGTCCACCACCCGCACATTGCGGATGGCGAAGCAGTCGTTGAGGTTAATGGATGCATAGGCCCGGATGTTACCTTCCGGGCGAATGGAACCGATTTTGACGTCTACCTTCATGGGCAGTGGCTGACTGGTCGCGGTCTGTGCAGATTCCTGTGGGGTCTTGGCTGCGGCTTGCGATTTACTCATAGTGTTCCCTCCTTTATTTTGGGATTAAAAAAAACAGCCCTCCGGCTGCCATGTCACATGTTCATCTGCGGGCCTTGCATCTGCTCCTGCCCGGACGCCTGGAATGGAATTTCCCGAAATCCGAAGCGGTCGACATAGTGGAAGGAGCTGCCGGATTCATCGTACAGTTCCACCACATCCGACATTGAGAGGCTGTGCCCCTCATAGCCTGACGGGTGATCAATGTTGAATTTGGCGTACAGTTCTTCCAGATCATTGGTTTCCACTTCGCCGTCATAAATCACCAGGTAATTATCTGAGTTGGGTTCCCCGAACTCTTTTTGCATCTCGTCGTACCCAATAAATTTCATCATGACGTCTGTGTTGGGGTTTAGCTGCCAGACACGGCAGTTTTTAAGTACCTGTGCATTGCCCTCTGGGTCGATGTTGCCCTCCGCCAGCCGTGCAAAGGTGCCGCTTTTCCATTCCACATCCAATCCTCTCTTTTCTGAAAGATAGGACTTCATCTCATCGGTTTGGAACATGGGGTCGACAATGGCCCTGCCTTTTTCGATATAACCAGCGGTATTGCCATAGTAAAGGATACGGTTGTTTCTGATCTGGATACCATTCATAAGGCTTCCTCCTTTCCTGGCAGAACCTCCGTTACCCGTTACTGAAAATAAAGAAACTAAAATTTATTCTACAAAATGTTCCTTACCTGAAAGTGTTGAATTTACAGGGCGAACTGGTTTTGTAGGCGAGATATTTGGAATCTGCAAAACCAATCCAATCTACAAATGAAAGTGAGCCACCACCATGGGGTATGGCAGCAGCTCAGAAAGAATAGTTTTGTAGATTTATGATTCCCTGTTTTCCATAAAGATTAGTCAGGGGGAATCCCTGTGGGGTAGCGCCATTTGTTCATCTCGATACATCTCCTTTCATCGGTTTGAATAGATTGAGCAGTGGCTCCGTACAATGAAGCTTGAAATCATCTCACACATTTTGGCTTGTACTGAACCTTTCCAACACAGTATGGACAGCCGCGTCCACCTACTCGGCCTGCTACTTCGGACCGCCATGAATGACCAGCAGAGCATTTCCACCAAACTCTTTTGTTTGAGCCGGGCGTTACAGCCGTTGGAAGAATCCTGTTTTTTTCACAGTCCCATTCATCAGCAACTTGAGGATACAGTGTTTCCAGATCATTAAACCCAACTAAGACCTTTTGACCGGTACAATACGGGCAGCCTCTGCCGGCAGTCCTGTTAAAAATAATCGCTTTCCATGAATGCCCCAGCGAACATCTCCACCATACCTTTTTGTTGGATTTAATGCCCATTTGGGATGGGAGGCAGGAATTTTTATCACAATCCCATTCTCTTGCGAGTTGGGGGTTTAGCGTTTGAAGATCATTTACTCCTGTAATTATCTTTTGTCCCGAACAATAAGGGCAGGCAATCCCTTCATTCCTGCTGAAAATTCTCGCCTCCCAAGAATGCCCGGCTGAGCATTTCCACCACGCTTTTTTGTTTGACTTCGAAGCCACCTGCGATGGATGCAGTGCATTTTTCTCAAAATCCCATTCACTGGCTAACGCAGGATTCAGTGTTTGCAGATCATTTCTACCGGTCAGAACCTTTTTCCCAACACAATACGGACAGCAATCTCCGTAGGTTCTGTTGAAAATCATGGCTTCCCAAGAATGGCCTTGAGTACATTTCCACCATACTTTCACATGAGAGTAATCTGTAAAACATTCAGGACCCCGCACATTTTTCTCAAAATCCCATTGCTGCATCAGAGCAGCGTTCTCAGACAGCTTCTTCCTTTTACTCATCACACAGCTCCCACATTTTTGAGAGCAGCCGTTCTTCCTCAGACTGCATGGATATATCCTTAGAAACGGCTTCGCGCAAAGATTGAGGAGCACCCAGCTCGGTCATATCCCTCAAAGCGGCATCTGTAACCTTCATTTCTCCGCTGCCTTTCAAAGCCTTTTCCTGCACCAGAATCTCGTTCGCAATGTCCGGGTAGAGATAGGTACGAAGCATTTTACGAAGATATCTGTTTTCAACAATCAGCTTGTTGTTCCGTTGAGAAAGCTCCGCATTTTCGGCCGTCAGTTTTTCCTGTGAAAGAACAGCCTTCTTTTGTTCCTCTTGATACTCTGTTTTCCCCTTCTTTAGTGAGGAATTCTCCTTAGATACCTGCTCCGCATGATCATAAATCCTTTTCCAGTAGTCATTCAGTTCGGTCAGCGCTTGTGCCAGTTGAGCCATACTTGGGTTGTTACGAATGAGTCCAGCCACATCAAGGCTCTTGAAAGCAGTAACAGCCACTTTTTCTTCTGAAAATACTTCTGCTTCAATTTTCAGGCATTCGATTTGTTCACGAACTTCAGGATTTCTTCTGAAATCATATCCATCCGCAGCATATCCAAGGCTGACAGCGTAAGCAGCGATAAGGCTGCACTTCATAAGCCTTGCGTTTCCCGCCACTTGGGTGGCATAATATAAATCAACGACGGACAGCATTTGTTCGGTGGTCATTTTTCTTGGCCTTGCCATTTTAGAGTTCCTCCATATTCCGATATAAACATTGACTGTATCTTGCACTACTGCCTTGCAGCCTTAGAAGCGCGGACTGAATATCATCATCACATCCAGCGCCCTTTCTAACTGTTTCCAATACGCGCATAAGGTACTTACAGTCCTCATCAACCTGTTTCCGTTTCTCATCAGCATTAAGAAAAGCAAGATACCGTCCCGTTTTACCGTCAATAAAATGTGGACAGGAGGCACATTCTCCGAGTTCACCGCTGCTTCCCATGTGCCGAAGGCAGTCACCAATACTGCCGCTTGCGTAAACTTCTGAATCACATCTTCCACCAGTCACCGCCACCGTATTAGCCGATTTCGTTATCCTGTGTTCCCGCATCTCAACATGATGGAATTTCTTCTTTCGGGAAAACTCATAGGTGGCGCATTCGATGAAACGGGAAATATTCGCATAATAATGGGAGCTGATATTGATGTCCTCATGTCCGGCCAATTCTTTGCAGATTGTGGGCGAACCGCCGGATATAATCAGGCTGATCATTGCCAGATGCCGTGTATCTCCTAAATGGATACACTCATCTCTGCTTAAATCAATCCCCATTTTCTCTTTTTGAAATCTTTTCAGGCAAGCTCTAAGGGACAAATACGAATAGAACTTAGCTTTTGCCTTTCCGCCTCGATCCCCCAGAGCAAATAATGTATCAATCTCCGACATGGGCATTTGCGAAGTAGATTCAATGTAGGCTTCAATTTCAGCAGCAAGCGTTCCGGGTATAGAATACTTCATAAGTCTGTAATCGTCAGAAATGTTGTACTGGATAGGCTTTCCACCACCTTTAAGCCGTGTACGCCGTACCGTCAAAATGCTTTCGCCGTTTTCTCTGCTCAGGCAGCGGCGGGGAATCAAGACAAACTCCGTTGGACGCAGCGGCAAAATTACGGTAAGCTTCCACCACAGGAACAGCGGGAAGTAAAAAATTCTTTCTTCTCCCTCCGCATTGATCCAGAATTGATCTAAACAGTCGTTGAACTTAAAATAGATCTCAAAGCTTGCCAAAATCCGCTGGAGCTTAAGTCCTTTCATCTGCTGGCTGAAAAGAGTCTGATCCTCCATGTTTTCAATCGCAAGCTCCCGCATTTCGGTGCTGTCTGGCAGCATCTTCAAAAACTCCAAGGTATGGACATTGATCGGTATCTGCTCATATGAGGTGATTCCAGCAAACTCAGTCAGGCTGTTCACCAGACACTGTAAACTGCCAAGACTCAGGCTGCCAATCTGCAAAAGCGTATAGATCTTCACACATTTCACAAAACGGATGCAGGAGCAGCCAAGCCAGTTCTGGGTTTTCCGCAAATACATAAGCTGGTCAATCCTAAAGGATAGGCTTGTTCGGACTATCTGATTGGTCAGCAGCCAAATATCGTCGTCAAAGCTTTCGTTCAGTATGACCCCTTTGTTTTTGTAGTCATCAAAAATTGCCTGCGCCTGATTCGAGGTTTCCTCATCAATGCGGGTCACCACAAAATGCCTGTCATAGTTGCCGTTATTGCTTTCGGCTCTGGCTGTTATCATATATTCACCGCCAATCCCGTAACCTTGAGCATGGCGGACAGGTCTGATTCAGGGTAGAACTTTTTGATAGAGGTAATCATTTCCGCAATGGCGGGCATAACCGCCTCTTTCAGAATCTTGGTGCAACGCTCAGCCTCTGCTTTATCCGCAGCTTTTTTCGACTCCAGTAACCTTGCGTATTCTTTCGTCAGCTGGTAGAGAATCGTCCTTGTATAAATCTCATACCCACAGCCTATACAGCAATTCCTTTCAGCATCTGCACAGGCATAGCCCGCGGCCGTCATCAGGCATAAGCACCCTTCCTGTTTTCCCGGAGCATTTCCTACAGCAATGTTTTGAAGAATGTCCGCCACTGTGCCTCGGATAGATTCCGGGCGCCTCATAATTTCGGCAATGGCGCTGCGTGCCTTGATAAGACTTGTTTCCACTGTCTTTGTCATATTCTCCAGGCCATAAGCGGCAATTCCCATTTCTGATATCAGCTCTGTCTGAGCGGAAGGGGAAAGTTTTCGGTAATCCTGCTGTGCGTACATCTCCAGCATCAATGCCGGGATGAAGCTGAAAACGCCCCGTTCAAACATTTCCCTTGCGATAAACTCGGGCCGGTAACCGGAGAAGTTCGCATCCCGTAAATAAATATCCGTTGTTGCAGGCAGGCTGCCGAAATGTTCTTTATGACTCCGTGCGAGTGCCGCAAGCATATATCCCTTCGGTTTAGCGGACGAATCTTCCACCACCGCCTCCAGACCTTGCAGATAAGCTTTGTTAGCCCGGCGGGTGCTGAAATCCCGGTTGCCGCAGGCGGCGACGAAGTCCTTGCCGAAAAACAATTGAAGCTGCTTTTTCTGTCCTGCGGCTTTAAGGAAGCAGTCACCCGGCTCAATATCCTCATGATGGGAGGCAGCTATGGCTAAAATGATCCCCATGGGCTTCCGAAGGCTTTCAGGGATAAAGAGCTTCAGCTCCGAGACCCCCTCATAAGCTTCCGTTTTATGAGGTTTGCGGGGCGTATAGCGGAGCCGCCACTCAAGCTCATTCAAAATGTTTTCTTCATTGAAATCCCCCATGGCAATCGCTTCGCGCAGCTTATCACCGGAGACAGGCAGTTTCGGCATCGGTAATCGAAGAAGGTCTGTCCTGCGCCATCCGCAAATAAAATGAAGCGAAACAAACAGCCATAAATCCGCGGCGTTCTTTGATTGCAGAGCCTTTTTCAGCAGCTGTTCTTTTTCCCATGCTTCATCGTTAAAAACAATGTAAGCCATCCGCATAAAGTCCAATGCGGAGTATGCTTCTTGCGGCTGCGACTCTCGCCGGGATTTGAAATGGAACGTCCAGCCGTTTGATAAATGCCGATTTTCCCGCACATAAATCAGAAATGAAGAAAATAACCTCGCCGCATTTAAAGGAAGCGCTTTATCCATCTCCGCAGCCAAAGCATCTAAATCCGTTTCCTTCATTTCAATCAGTTCTGTTTTAAGGGTAAAGCACAGATAGTCTGCGAGTATCCATGATGCCCTGTTATCGGAGCAATTACGCTCAATGTAGTCCGCAAACAGATTTCCTGTTTTGGGAACCAAAGAGCGAAGCCGATCCGTCAGCAGAATAAGTTTTTCATTGTTTCCCGCGCCATACGAGCGAATCCACAGGGCAAGGCCGGGTTCAAGCTTTTGTAGATCAGGTCTGGAAACGGATAATGGCGTATCAAGTCTTGCATGCTCCAAAACGGACACTCCAAAGAACGCGTTTTCTTTCAAAAATATAAAAAATTCCTTTTTGCATTTCCCTTTCTGCAATGAAAAGCGCTTGTTTCCTGCGGACAGCTCTTGAATCCAGTCAAAGAAATCAACAGCCTCAGTCGTTTTTGCCATAGCGCAAACCTCCTTCGCTCATCAGAAAGTTTGCAAACAATTCGTTCGCTGCCGAGAGTTCTTTTACAAGATCTCCCTTGTTTTGCAGATAGACCAATGCGCTGTCAGGAGAGGAATCGCCGCGCCAGTATTGCAGCCCGGCAATATCCTCGCTCATCAGGACCAGCTGTACTGAGAACCAATGCCTTAAAGCGTGAGGGCCAAGGGGGTTTTCGTATAGCAGCTGCCCATATAAACGGCACTCCGGGTCGTTGTGGTTGAGCAAGGCTGTCCTGACGTGCTCCGTAATCAAGCAGCGAAATCTATTCTGATAGCTGGAGTAGGTCATGGCCATGCCATTGCGGTCAATAAACATCGGGCAATACTCGGTTTCATACCCGTTCTGCAAGCGCCTTTTATGAAATTCATATACCTGACAGAAGGCTGTCAGAAATGCCGGATACACTCGCTGGCGTCGCTTCTTCTTAATTCCTCCGCATCGGATGCCATCACTCCTTAGCGTGTATTCTGTGCTTAGGTCAATTTCAACCTTTTTCACAACGCCGCCAACGGTTGTAATGGAAAAGCCGCTTCCCAAAGGACTGCTTTCCTGACGTACATTGCACACTTCCCCAGGGCGCAGCCCCGCAAAGGCTTGCAGGCAGATTGCAAAGGCAATCTCGGGTGTATAGCGAAAGGCATTGCTTATGATGACCTGAAGCACCTTCGTCGGTATGTCTCGGAATATAACCTTCTCTGAGAAGGCTCCCCGAACTTGAAAGTTCGGAATATACTTTCTTTGAATCCCTCCGCGTTTTGATAATGAGGTTTTTTCAGCGTAAAGATCGTTTGCTGAAAGCTCCATGTATCCACCGTATTTCAGGCTTAGTTTTCTGAAAAATCCTGTCACGACGGCCACACACCGGTTAACCGTCTGCTTGTCTCTATAGGTCCCATTTGCCTGTTTTCCTAATGCGTAGTCCTGAAAAAATGCTTCCAGCATCTCCTTTTTTATGCTGAATATATGCTCTATCCTAAAAGTTTCGTACTGCTCGATCAGGATATAATTCAACATGGAACAGATATGATGCAGCTTTTTCCTGCCGTCACTGGTTATGGGAATACACACACCTTGCGTATAGGCGTCGATATAATTGTGCAGCGAAGTAAAGCGGACGATCACATCATACTGGTTTTTAATTACAACAAAGCATCTGGAATACGCCTTGCCATCCTCCAGCGATAATCGGTGTTCATAGACAGCATAGTGATAAGATTCCCTCCATTCGCGCGTTCTGCGGCTGCTCACAGCTTCAAATTTGTAAATTGACATAACGATTTCCTCCATATTTTTTTGTTTGGAAAGATAACTTTCCAAACAAAATTATACAGGTTCGTATGTCAACTGAAAAACTGTAAAATGGAATTCCTTCTGCCAGTGCAGTCCCTGACAGAAGGAATCCCTTAATGCTGTGGAACTTGGAAATCTACAAAACCGTTCGCATTTTTTAAATCAAGGTACTTGGTATTTTGTAGATTTTATCTACAAAACTGCCGCTTTCTCAATTTGTGTTCCAGTGGTATGCGACGGAGTACGTGATGTTGCTTTTGTTGTACATGCAATTATGATTTGTGTAGTAATAAAACTCCAATTGGCTGTAGAGTCCGGGTGACAGGTTGCGGCTGAAGGTGATGCCATTAGTCGTTGTGCCGTAATCCAGCTGGTCCCATCGGCCTGTCAATACGTTATAGCCGCGGATGCGACCATAATCCTGACCGCTGTGTCCGGAAACGGGAGGCACTGTGAAGGTGTAGTTGGTAATGGTCGCACCCGCAATACCTTGTTCCAGGATTACTGACTCTGGCCCGGTGAGTGTCATGCCGCCGCCTCGATTGGGGTCGGCAACGAAGAACACAATAGCTGTCCATGGAGATTCGGCGCCGGTAGAGTCCACTGCCTTCACGCGAACCACATTTTTGCCCAATGGATAGGCAGTGCTGGTTTGTGCCGGACGGCCTTCCCAAATATAAGTGATGGCATCCCCGTCCGGGTCGGTACTTGCGGCTGTGATGGTAATAGCCACGCCTGGTGCAATGCTGTTGCCGTCAGGAGTACGGGTGATGACAGGAGTAGATGGAGCGGAATTGGAAACGGTAAAGGTGATATCCGTCCAATCGGAGTACAGCCCCCAGGCGTCCTTTGCCCTGGCCTTCACTGTATGGGCACCCACGGCATAGTAGCTGTCGGAGGTGTTGCCGGAGTATTCCAGGCTCACAGCGTCACCGTCCGGGTCAATGGCATAGGCTGAGAGATTAACCAACAATTTGCCATCCCTTGCGGTTCGAGTGACCGATGCATTTCCGGTCGGCTTATTCGGCGTGCTGTTAGCGATGGTGACGCTCTGTGAATAGGTGAATGTCCTGCCCACGCTGTCGGTTGTGCTGGCCGTCAGGGTATAGTTTCCGATCGTTGTGATGGCGATATTTCCTCCATTGTTGGTCAGGCTTCCACTGTAGGATGCCGGGCTGTCGCCTTTGATCAGCGACCAGTTGAGGCTTCTTCCCTCCAGTCCTGACACGGTCGGCAGGGACACGTTAAAGCCGGAGCCGATATGGGCGGAGGACGGAACGGTAAACGGGAAGCTGGCAATCGGCTTGACGGTTCCGGTATTGGAAGCAAAGATGAATTTTCTGCCGTTACTATCCGTTGCTTCTGCAATCAGTTCTACAGAGATGGTCTTATCCGTGCTGATTCTCAAAGATCCTCCGCTGGTTCCGACAGAACCGGTAGCGTATTGGGTATAGGGCTTGGCTTCGCCGCCATCCACAGAAAGGAGCCAGTCAACATCCATACCGTCCAGCTCGGTGCCGGATACGGTGATGGCAATGGGGTCGCTGCTGTAGCTGAGTGCCGGCAGACCGATGCTCAGCTGTGGGATAGGACAAACCTTAAAGCTTTTGCTTCGTATGAAGGTGCGGCCCGTGGGGTCTGTCATGGTGAGTGTCAACTCGTACTCTCCCTTTGCCGGGAAGGTCAGGCTGCCGCTCTCTTTGGTCAGAGTGCCGGACGCATAGGTTGAGTAAGGTTCGGCTCCGCCGTCATCCTTGGCAATTGTCCAGTCCGCAGTGAGGTTATTAAGATCTGTGCCGCTGACACTGATTACACCTGCTTCACCGGTATACCAGATTTGCGGTGTGCTGAGAGAAATTGATGGAATCGGGCAGACTGTGGTGGATGCAGAATAAGAAAACACCCTGCCCAGTGCGTCAACCATAGAGGCGGTCAGGGTATATTCTCCGGCCTCTTTAAACCGGATTTTCCCTCCGTAAGCGTTCAGCGTTCCTTCCATGGCTTCGGAAATCTCTGCGGATTCTCCGTCTTTGGTGAGCGTCCATTCCACCGGCAGCACGTTGTTGTTGCCGCGGGTTCGCAGGTCAATGGTGCGGTCCGTATGGGTCGATGCGGGAAGCTCGAAGGAAATGTTCAGCACCGGCAGGACTTCGATCTTGCCGCCGTTTTCGAACAGGAATACCCTCCCGGTTTCATCGGTGATTCTCGCAATCAGCTCATAGGTACCAGCATGCTTGAAGCGGATAGAACCGCCGTCATTATCCAAAGTTCCATCGACATAAGTCGCAAAATCCTGGAATCCAAAGCCGTTCTCACACAGCCATTCCACTTTCAGGCTGCCTAATTCCAAGGTTTCTGGAATCACATTGATGATGGCGTCGGTATGTGCGGTTTCTGGCAGCTTGTAGGTAATGCCGGGAACGGGATATACCTTGATCGGTGCGGTATAGCTGTAGTTTCTTCCTGCGGGGTCGGTAAAGGCGGCTTTCAGCACATATTCGCCCTTTTCTTTGAAACGCACGGTGCTGTCCGTGTCGGTGAGTTCCCCCTCCATGTAATCGGCAACGGGAACGGATTCGCCGTTTCTGGTCAGCGACCATTGGATTTCCGCTGTTCCAAGATTATGGAATGATGCCTCTACCTGAACACTCGTATCGGTATGGGTGATTTCCGGCACATAAAAGCCAACGGAGCCTACCGGATAGACGGTGACAGTCCCGGAGGCTTCAAAGGTTCTGCCGGTTTCATCGGTGAGCGTCCCCGTGAGCATATACACACCCTTATCCCTGAAACGGATCTTGCCGCCGTCATTGGTCAAAGCGCCTTCCAGCTTATCGGCAAGTTCTTCTGCATCTTCACCATTTTTGGTCAGGCTCCAGCCGACGGTCAGTCCGTCTGCTTCCGTCAGTGTTGTTGAAACATCCAGTGTTGTATCGGTATGGGAAGCGGCTGGGAGTTCAAAGGCAATTCCGGCTACCGGATAGACTTTGGTGCTTTCCGTATGGGTAAAGACACGGCCGGTTTCATCGGTGATAGATGCTGTCAGCGTATATTCGCCCTTGGTTCTAAACACAAAGGTGCCGCCTTCATTCCCAAGCGTACCGTCCAGGATGTCGGCCGGCTGCACGGTTTCTCCGTCTTTCTCGCCTGTCCACACAATGTCATGCCCATGGAGCTTCTCCGGCTGGAAAGTAAGTGTGGCCGATTTGTCCGTATGGGTCGTTTCCGGCAGGTCAAAGCTCAGATCAATGATAGGATAGACCATGATCTGTTGGGACAGCACGGTTTCTTTTCCTCTGGTGTTCTTCGCTGTGGCAGTCAGGGTGTACTGTCCATCCTGAATAAATTGAATGGCGCCGCCCTCCAAGCCAAGGGTACCACTGACGGCATCTTCCAATGCCACAGGCTGCTGGGAGCCGTCCACGGCGGTTTTGGTTAACGACCATGTGAAGCTGCTCATGTATTTCCACACGGGCATTACTTGGATTTCCGTGTCGGTATGGGCGGTTGCAGGAAATTCAAATCGTACCTCTGCATCCGGATAATAATGTGAGCCGCCTCCCGAACCACCTCCGGAACTGCCCCCGGAACCATTGCCCGGATTTGCCGGTGTAGGTGTAGGCTGATCTGGATTTGTTGGTGTTGGTGTGGGCTGATCCGGATTCGTTGGGGTGGGTGTCGGTGTCCCCGGAGTCTGTGAAGGAGATGTGGGCGTTGGCGCAGCCGGTGAAGGTGCGGGCTTTTCCGGCTTGACCTTATCGATCATATCGTCAGCTTCACCCTTTGTCACGGAATCATTCGGATGGATCTTGTTATCGTCTGTGTCCCCAATTATACCGTCCTCGCGGCCAATGATGAGATATCCTTTGTCCTCATCTTTGATCACGTCCTGATCCTCATAGCCGCTGTGTCCCTGGGTGTTTTTCGCTTCCTCGTCCTTTCCGCTGATCCGCACGAGCATCTTGATGATCTCGGCGCGGGTGATGGGGTCATCCGGAAAGAAGCCGTCCGGATAGTCGAGGGGGTCAATAATGCCGGCGTCGATCAGAGCTTCAATGTTTGCCTCCGACCAGTGACCGCGGATGTCAGGGAAGCTGGGCGTGTCTTTCTCTGCGTTTGCAGTATCCAGCGGAATATCCCGCACCATAATGGCGGCGAACTCGCCGCGGGTGATGATCTCATCCTTCTGGATGAAATTTTCCGGATGCAGGCGGTATGACGTATAGATTCCGCCGCAGACCAGAAGTAGGAGAACAAGGGCGAGAATGCCAATGCGTTTTCCTTTTTGTTTCATGGGTTTTCAGTCCTTTCTTTTTGATTTTGACTATGACAAAGCCGGAATCAGCAATCTGATTCCGGCCTTAAGTCCTGATTGGTTTCATAGCTTCAGTTCCATGCCGCCGCTTTGCTCCTGCTCCCTGCGGTGCGCTTCCAGGACTTCCTGTGTTGGGTAGATGACCTTCCCGTCCACCATCTCAAAGATACAGAAGTCCTCCCGGTCGCAGACCATGATTTTGTGCTGGTAGTCCTTCTGCATGTCAATGTAGTCCTTGACCTCCTGCGCACTGCACAGCCAGACGCCTGTGGTGTAGCGTCCGTCCGGCAGATAACAATAGCCGCTGTACTGCGGCTCATGGTCTTTCAAATCCAGCACGCCCGCCGGACGGATTAGGGAGAGCTGGAGTCTGGCCTGATCGGACAGGATCTCCGGCTTTGCAATGCCAAGCACGTCACTCCGGTTCCAGCGGATTTTTTCTCCTTCCGCCAGAGAGACTGTAAAGATGGAGCGGCCGATTGGATTGGGATTGCTGCCGTTTCCTCCAGTGCAAAGGTACAGTTGGTGCTTTGCCTCCCGGCAATCATCCGGCAGTGCGGAGGGATGCAGAACAATGACCTTTCCACTGATGGGCATATCATAGCCGGTACGGAGGCAGTCCTCTTGAGTAAACAATTCTTTTTCACTCATGGTGCTGCCCCTTTCTCTGTTCGACGAGTTCCAGCAGCCGTGCGGCGATGGCGATCTGGGTGTCCTCCGGCATCTCACGGATGGCGGCATGGACAAAGGCTTCCACCGCCTCCGGGGACTGATCGCCCACCTCAATGAGATCGACCTTCTTTGCGGTAACAATGCCCTGGTGGATGCCCAGCTTCACAATATCTCCGTAATCCATGCCGGAAGCGGCGCGGAGTTCTTTGGGAATCAGGACACGGCCTTTGCCGTCCACGATTTTATAAATGGGTTTTGCTTTCATACGAAGTAACCCTCCTTTTTCATAACCTCCCGAACGGTGTCAGGGTGGATACCGAGATCCTCGAACAGCCCGCGCAGTTCATCCGGCAGACCGTCCAGAATATCCGATTCCATAATGACAATGGCCCCGGTCGTGCAGACGATCTCCAGATCGCTGTCCAAAGGGATATTCGCATCTTCCAGCAGGGAATAAGGCAGGGTCAGATCATCTTCCTCTTCCGGTTCTTCCTCCTCATCCATCTCCTGCGCGTTGTGAATGGTGATATCCAATGGCTCTGTCGTAATAAGAATCATCGGGTACGGATAGTTTTCTTCCTCCGGAACCGTGAGGGTGACGTACACCTCGTCACCGGGCTTTAACCCGGCTGCGCTTACGGTTTCCTCCGAAAAAACAAGGCAGCCTTTGTTGTCTACAGCAGATTTCATTTCAATCATTTTCATAGGGATTTCCTCCTTTAAATTAGCCCCTCAGTGGGGTCATCGTTGTTTGCCGAAAACAGGTCGGCGTCAAAGAGATTCATTTGAGACGGCATGTCTCGCTGACGCTCGTCGGTATCGTAATTTGAAATCAGGACTTCGGCGTATTCACAGCCGTTGTCATAACGCTGTGCCAGGTTATTGAGGCGGCTGACTGACTCGATGCAAAAGTCCTGATACAGCTCCCGGATAAATTCGCAGTCGTTGTAGCTGACCAGCCATTTCCCCTGACAGGCTGCCAGGGTATCCCGCAGCCTTGTGTGATCTCCCTTTTTAAATTCCACGGCGTAGTGTCCTTCCGTCTGGTAATAAGGCGGGTCGCAGTAGATGAAGGCGTTCTCCCTGTCGTATTGCTTGATCAGATCCTCGAAATCCTTGTTCTCAATGACGGTATCCTTGAGCCTACGGCTGCCCTGCCAGAGCAGGTGGAAGGTTCTGCGGATATCGAAGGGCTGGCAGCCATAGCTGGTACAGCCGCTTCCGTAGCTTAAGCGGATGAGCCGATAAAAGGCGGCGGCGCGCTTCACGTCATTCATCTGCGCGTTTTCCAAGAGGATGGGCTCGATTTCCTCAAACTGCAGCTCTGTGAGATACCGCTCGGCAATCTCCAGTTCCTCCCGCAGATACTCGTTTGTGAATTCCTCTTTCGCCAGATACTTTTTCAGAACATTGAATTCATCGCGGCCGTTGAGGGGAAAAAAGTTTAGCTCCTTTAAGAGAGCCAGAGGACGGTCACGGACACAGCGGAACAGGTTTGCCAGGTCGGAATTAAAATCGTTGTAGACCTCCATGGCGGTATCGGGTGGCTTACCAAACAGCACCCAGCCTCCGCCGCCGAAGACTTCAATGTACCGTCCGAACTCTTTTGGCATCCTCCGATAGATCATCTCACGCAGCGCTTTCTTACCGCCCACCCAGCTGATGATGCTGTTCATTTTCATCACCTGCCTTTGCTTCGGCCGCTGATTTTCTCCATATCGGTTTTCATACAGGAACCGTCTGCGCTCCAACAGATAAATCCGATACCGGGATAGGGACAGCCCTCGCAGCGGGAGGGATCTTTTGGCGGCGGCACGATATACTTTCTCGGTGGACCGGTTGCTCCCGCACCTTTCTTTTGTTCTGGGGTTATATCATAGTTCATGACTTACGCTCCTTTCTTGGAAAAACAAAAAAAGCGCTGCCTTTTTTTAAGACAGCGCCTTTTTGCAATTTTATTTTGTTGTGGGTTACAGCATCTGATCAACTCCTTCTGAAATAAAAAAAGAACCTTCAGTTTTAAAAAACCAAAGGCGCTACATATGAAATTGCATCCCCTGATCAGGATAGAGGATGGCGAATTTTGCGGTTTGCAAACTTGTAACCGCATTACTTTTCAAAAATTCGGGATGAGATTTAAGCCACTGGAGATCTTCGACGGTTGCATCTTGAGGTTCCCCCTCGCCATAACGAAAGGATTTAACCGCCACTGTGATGTATTCTGAACCACCGCAGTCCTCAACCAGTTCTTTATATAGCTGGGAGTTTTGTATGCCCTCCACTTCGGGAACCCCACTCATGAGTCCAACGTCGCGGATGCCAGTGTTGGTTTCCAGTCCAATGATGGAAAATATCTTGCTCATTTACATTCCTCCCATCACCGGACCGCTGTAACCGAAATCGGGAGCGCTGCTTTTCATCTCCTTCTCCGGTTTGATGGAGTAATTCTCATCATTCCAGAGGCTGACGTAAATCTCGCCGTCCGACGTTTTGATAGGGCGCTGCTCCAGTATTTCCCCGAACCCATCCGCGTTTTGTCCAACCACAAAATTCAAAAGCTCGGCTGTTTCCTCACCGGAAAGAGCTTCTGTTAGCCCGGCGATCATGACTCCCCACAGCTCACCATCGCAGACTTCCACTGACGGATACAGGCTGTGTACCTTTTCCTTCAGTGCATCCTCATGGATATATTCTGCAAGACCTCGGTCGTTTTCAAAGTGTCGGCTCTCTTTGGCGATGGCAGCGAGGATAGCATCCTCATACGCCACGGCCTCCACAGAAGTGATTTCCTCCGGTGGATCATCCAATCCGCACTCGCCATATTCATTTTGGGGGTAAGTGATGATCTTCAGAGGGAAAAAGATACGCATTGTTTCTTTTTCCATTTTGGTTTCCTCCATTCTTTCTAGGTTTGAAGCCCTAAAATGGGCATAATAAAGCGGGGGTATCTTCATTTTGAAAATACTCCCGCTAATTTTCAGGAATTAGTTATATTCAATTTAATATATTGGAATTTGTCGGGCTTCGAGTTGTTCTTATAACCTTAAGTTAAGTACGAATTCTATCTACATTGCGATTCATAAGTTTACGTCCGATATTCCGATAAATCCATTTTTTTAGTGGCGACAACCGTTGTTGATATTTCTCAAAGAATTCATCAGGCGAATGGAACACACCAAAATCGTGATTGATGCCTTCTTTTTGAATGTAAGTATCATTAGCATTCCACTCTACTTGCGGATTTTGGAAATTATCAGTAGCGGTACCATATCCGCAAAAACTAGTTGTGCAATCAGAAAACTTTTCTTGAAGCTTATTCAAATATACGCTGTCCAGAATGAACCCCTCCATGTTATACCAATGTTCCTTATACTGAACTTCGACCCAACTGTGAATAATACTTTTGGGGCTAAGCTTATATATCAGACCTGTCATTGCACCTTTTTGCAATCTCTTGTCAATGGTAAAACCATGAAGCTGACAAGGTATTCCAACTGCCCTCAGGAGTGCCATAAATAACGTTCCCTTTGTATTGCATTGCCCATAACCATCGTTTAAAACTTCAGACGCGGAAATGGTATCATCTGTGTTATAGCCAAACGCGATATCGTCGCGTACAAAATTGTAGATTTTTCGGATTTTTTGAAAATCATCATCGTTTGCCCATTGCTTTTCCTTTATCAATATCTGTATTGAGCTGTGGTAATAATTCAACATTTGTGTTTCTTGTAAGTACCTATTCATCGTGTAATCCTCCCTTTCTGTTTGATTACAGTTTATCAAAATACACATCAGAAAACTTTCAAAAACTCGCTATCTCTTATAATATTTATCGCAGACATTCCGGTCATCATTTTATTGGTATATGCAAGATGAGACGGACTGTCAAAACCGGCATTGAGGGCTGCAGTCGTTATGGTTTCACCATTGAAAATGGAATCGTACGCTCTTTGGAGTTTATGCAAAACTATATAACTTTTTAAAGGGATACCTGTTTCTTCTTTGAATAAATGCGCTAGGCGACTTTCAGAGAGGCCTGTTTTTTTAGAAAAATACTTTATCTGATGAAACTCGTCTTCATGCACACATTCATTCAATAGATTCAAAACTTTCATAACCCGGTTATCGAAATTTTCCACATCACTATAAGCAAATCGTAAGAGAATGCTTTGAACAAAGGAAAGAAAAGCATCATGCCTTTTTTGTAAAGACACATCTTTAAAAGTCTGCTGCATAACGATGGTTTCTTCATGCGGAAAAACATAAAAGGGCTGATCCATTAATAACCCCCTCAGCATACGCCCAAGCTCAGTCGTAGGATCAATCAGCATAGTGAAATGGGGTTCTCTCTCTGTATTAAATATATGAGGTGTATCAATGTTTACAAGAATGGCACCGCAAGGGATACGTTGTCCATTAATTTCAATATTTAAATCCTTATGACTACTGAGAAACATTTGCAACAGCCAGTGCTTATGGCAATCTGCTTCTATACTATCTGAAATTGCAATATAATTTTTTCCGTATTTAATAATATAGTTCATTACATCACCTACTTGCTAAGAATACAAAATTATATAAATATATCCGAAATCTAAACGCTTGATAAATTCCTGTTTGTCCACATGCTTTATAAAGTGACTCATCCTTTATCATTCTATTGTCCGGCTATTAAAAGTTCAAGCATGGACTCCGAAATCCTAATGTCATCTATAAAAGCCCCTAAAAAATCGGGCCCAAAAATGCACTTTTTAGCCTCGATTTCAGCTCGATTTCTGCTCCAAAACCACAACATCTTGTGGTAATACCGCCTTATTTTTCGTTCCGACCACAATACGTCATCATTATTATCACCTCAACGTGAGCCGTTCTCGGGAACATATCGACAGGGGTAAGAAGCTTTGGTTCATAACCCTTTTGCGCAAAAATTTTTAAGTCACGGGCAAGGGTAGCGGGGTCACAGGAAACATAAACGACACGAGAGGGTGCCATTTTGGCGATCGTTTCTATCAGCGCTTCGTCGATTCCCTTGCGCGGCGGGTCCAGAACGACAACATCAGCTTTTACGCCGCTGTTCTTTAACATATCCGCCGCTTTGGCGGCGTCCGCACACAGGAACTCCGCATTGGCAATATTGTTGGCCTCTGCGTTCTTTTTCGCGTCTTCTACAGCCTGTTCAACCAGTTCAACGCCAATCACACGGCCGGCATTTTTTGCCATGGATAACCCGATTGTTCCTGTACCGCAGTAAAGGTCAAGTACGGTTTCCGTACCCGTCAGGCCCGCGTATTCCTCGGCAATCGAATAAAGGCGCTCCGCCTGATCCCGGTTAATCTGGTAAAACGACATGGGCGAAATGTTGAATTTGAGTCCGCACAGCGTGTCTGTAATATGGTCGCTGCCCCAAACTGTCCGGCATTTTTTACCCAGCACTACATTTGTTTTTTCGCGGTTCACATTAATTACTACGCTTTTCAGCCCGGGTACCTGTTTTTGTAAAATCTCCACCAGTTCCGGCTCGTAATGAACGCCGTTGCCGTTTACCACAACACAGACCATAATTTCACCCGTTGCGCCCGCCTGTCGCAGGTACAGATGACGAAGCCTGCCCTTCCCGGTTTCTTCATTATAAACATCCTCACCGCTCTGACGCGCCCATTCCTGAAATGCGTTCATTGCCGCGGTAAATGCCGGCGGCTGCAAAAGGCAGTCGCTGCAATGGATGATTCGGTGACTGTGGCTTGCAAAAAAACCCATGCTGATTTCCCCGCCCGCGGCAAGGCCGATGGGCAGCTGTGCCTTGTTACGGTAGTGGTCGGGGTCTTTCGCACCAATAATCGGATTTATCACGATATCATGGAATCCGCCGATTCGCTCAACTGCGTCCTGCACGCGCTGCTGCTTAGCGCGCAGCTCCGCCGTATAACTGATATGCCGATACACACATCCGCCGCACTGGGCAAATTGAGCGCAGTCCATTGGAACCCGTTCCTTGGACGCTGTAATGATTTTATCTATTCTTCCAAAAGCGTATGTTTTCGCAGTTTTCAGTATTTTTACATGCAGCTTGTCCCCCATAGCCGCAAGCGGTACAAAAACAGCAATATCATTATAACGGCCAACTCCGCTGCCTTCCGCAGTATATCCCGTAATTTCCAAATCTATTATGTCATTCTTTTTCAGATCCATGGTTTCCCCCAAAAACGCATCAGCCGTTTTTTCTATTTATTTAATAAAGTCAATTACAGTTCAAAGCCGTCGGCTATCACCGATGGTAATTGACTTATTTATAATTTTAACATCATACCCCAATAAATACAATAGCAGCCATTTCTCACGAAATTATTATCAGAAGCTTTGGCAGTTTAATGCTTGACAACTGTAATGTAAGTGCATATAATGAATGCAAGATATGAAACCGATGAGTAAGAAGAGTAATCAGGCACAGCGTTTTTTAAGAGAGCCGCAGGCGGTGAGATTGCGGCAAAGCAAGGCTTGGTGAATGGGCTTACGAGGGCAGGGCGAAAGAGGATTCGAGTAGCTTTTGACGGGAACTCCGCCCGTTATCAAGGGAGCGCGCATGATGGTGCGTGGAATAAGTGGCGCAGAATATGCGCAATACGGGTGGTACCACGGGAGCAAACGCTCTTGTCCCTAGTTTTTAGGGGCAAGAGCGTTTTTTTATTTATCAACCGAAAGGAGCTTTATCATGGCAAAAATACCACACAGACTGAATCTAACCGAGGAACAAATGCCGACGCAATGGTATAATCTGCGCGCCGATATGAAAGTGCAGCCGGACCCGATGCTGAACCCAGGCACCCTGAAGCCGATTCAGACGGAGGAACTGTATCCGATTTTCTGCGAAGATTTGGCAAAACAGGAAATGGACAGCACAACACCTTATTTTGACATTCCGGACCCGATTTTGGATGTTTACAGGGCCTATCGTCCGTCCCCGCTGTGCCGGGCCTACAATCTTGAAAAACAATTGGGCACACCGGCGAAAATTTATTTCAAATTTGAAGGCAACAATACTTCCGGCAGCCACAAGCTGAACTCCGCCGTGGCGCAGGCCTACTACGCAAAGATGCAGGGACTTACCAGCCTGACTACCGAAACAGGCGCCGGCCAGTGGGGCACCGCACTCGCAGAAGCCTGCTCCTACTTTGGCATGGATTTGACTGTATTCATGGTAAAAGCTTCATTCAATCAAAAACCATACCGCAAAGCAATTATTCAGACCTTCGGCGCAAATGTCATTGCCAGTCCGAGTAACACCACGCAGGCCGGCCGCGCGATTCTGGCCATGGATCCGGACACCACCGGCAGCCTTGGCTGTGCCATCTCCGAAGCGATTGAAAAAGCTGTCACCACCCCAAACTGTCGATATGTTTTGGGTTCCGTACTAAATCAGGTGCTGCTTCACCAGTCGATCATCGGTCTGGAATCAAAAAAAGCCATGGAGATTTTGGGTGAATACCCGGATATTATCATTGGCTGCGCGGGCGGCGGCTCCAATCTGGGCGGCCTCATCGCCCCGTTTATGCAGGATAAGCTGCTTGGCAGGGCCAATCCGCACTTCATCGCAGTGGAACCGGCCTCCTGCCCGTCACTGACACGCGGGCGCTACGCTTACGACTTCTGCGACACCGGCAAGGTTACTCCGCTCGCGAAGATGTATACACTGGGCAGCGGGTTCATTCCGTCTCCGAACCATGCGGGCGGTCTGCGCTACCACGGTATGTCGCCGATCATCTCCAAGCTGTACCATGACGGTCACCTCGACGAGGCGCGCGCTGTGGAACAGTCAAGGGTATTCGACGCGGCAACGATGTTTGCGAAGCTGGAGACCATTCTTCCCGCGCCGGAAAGCGCGCATGCAATCCGCATTGCCATTGACGAGGCACTGAGGTGTAAGGAAACCGGTGAAGCTAAAACCATCCTGTTCGGTCTGACAGGAACCGGTTATTTCGACATGTCGGCTTACTCGTCTTATATTGAAAAACAAATGACAGATTATATTCCTACCGATGAAGACCTGAAACCCGGCTTTGATTCTCTCCCAAAAATTCCCGGGATACAGGAATAACAAAAAAACAGACGCCGTTAAGCGGAACGCTTAGTGGCGTCTGTTTTTTCACCGGTCCCCTGAATTTCGCTCATTCGGCTGAACGCGCGGCTGCAAAGGTCACGGGCGGCAAACCGCGGCTCCATGTTTGAGTCGGGGTACAACGGTTCACCCGCCGTAATGGTCAGGCAGGGTTTTCGCTTCAGTATCTTCCAAAGTCCTTTATTTTCACGTTCCGTAATCATAACCGGTATAACCGGCGCGCCTGCCTTGGCGGCTATGGTAAAGGCACCTTCCTTAAAGCTGCGCAGCTGCGTGCAATATGGAATCAGTTCCCCCTCTGGATAAATACATACCAGCCTTCCGCTTTTCACGGCATCAGTCAGTTCACAGATGAATCGGCGCATCTTGGAGGGGACTGCCGGAACGGGTACGCTGCCCAAGCAGTGAATCAGCGGGCCGACAACCGGTTGGCTGAAAAGTATTTCCATGGAAGTAAAAACTGATTTTCTTGGTGTATCAAGCAGCGCTAAAAAGGTGCAGTCCAGATTATGAACATGGTTGCATACAACAACCGCACCTTTGCCTTTCAGCATTTGTATATTCTTTCTGCCGCGCACTCTTAACCCAAATACAACCGTATCAAAAAAGCCCAGTATCGGAATCGCAATCATATAATAAAACGCGGCGGTAAAAAAACGAAAAAACGGATTTTTTGATATAAGAGGTTTCATGATTTGCTGCTCCTGTTCTAAAGTCAATTACCATCGGCTAAAGCCCCTTGAAGAATAAAGTACACCGATCAAATTTAACCATAATCGACTTTATTAAAATAATTGGTGCAAACTCATGCACGCGATTTTTAAAATAAGCAGACGTTCTGTTTTATCATATTGACAATAAGATTGGACGAAAAATGATTTCAGGCGGAGCATAATAAAATGTATGACCGCAAACATAATATATTACATGTGCCGGCTCTTCACATATCATATGAATATTTTCCGACTGAAAGCAGCATAAAATTATTCTAAAATGCAATACATTCGTATATTTATTTTTAATTAAGAACATAATACAAAGTATAGCCTGTACAGTCAATAGGCATTATTGCGAAAGCATGGTATAACATATTCGGGAAACGTGAGATTTTATGCTCTTGTGTGAAATGTCAATATAGATATTTGCGATAATTTACGAAAACAAGTCGTCAATAATTACTAAATCTATCAAACAAAAAACTGCATTTTATACAATAAAGAGATTGTTTTGCGATTCTTTTTGAAAGCGTTGACACTGTCAAAAACGGGTATTATAATAAAAACAAGAAAACAAAGCAAAACAAAAATTACTTTAATTACAAGACTTGTAGCAAGGATTTGTTACAACCTTTTCAATACAACTCCTCCCCATAAAGCAAAGACCGGCTGATGCCGGTCTTTGCTTTTTTTATTTTACCTTCAGTAAAATCCGGTCACGGGAGATGTATCCCGGCTCTGCCTTTATTACAATCATGAATAATTTTCACATTTTCAGTATTTTTATACGATTCGGTGTAATATCAGATTAAAATGGCCGGAGGTGTAATATTATGGAAAATAAGCGCATAAAACGTCTAATCACTTGTCTTTTGGTTCTTACGGTCATGGTTGCCGCGGTGACTGTTATTACCTGTAGTGCCGAGAGTTATCCGAACGTATCAAACCTTGACAGCAGTTATTTGCTGCCCGACAATCAACAGATTTTTCACCGGCCAAACGATGGTTTTGTTGTGGCAAGCACAAATTCATACGACCAAACAATTGTTACTATGCTGGACGCTTCCGGAAATCCGGATGAAACTTTAAGTAATGCAGCGTTTTATTTTAATTTTGTTTATGTAAAAGCCGCTGTGTGCGGTGAATTTATTTATATTGCAGCCGAAGACCCCAATACGAATCAAGGTTTGCTCATTTACCGGCTTGGCCTGGTCAGCCCCAGTCGGGTTTATAATAAGATTTTAAACGTAAGCTGTGACTTTAACCGCGGGTTCAACGTGGACGCAGACGGAAACCTCTTTCTTGTAACGGTGCCCTACGGCAATGAACTGAACTCATCTTCCCCGTTTTGGGTTTACTCCTTTCAGGCGAATTCCAATGGGGCCGCCTGCAGCAGCACTCAAGTTCCGGACTCTGCCCCAAGTTCATCCGAAGTTCCCTCCGCCGCCGCGCCTTCCAGCGCCTCAAATTCCGTTCCCGTCAGTTCATCGGAAAGCTCTGTTCCAAGCTCCTCAAATAATTCCGAGCCAAATGTTCCGGATGCAAAGCCCTATGTTTTCAGCGGGCCAATTACTGTCGAAACGCTTCAGCAGCAGCTTGACAGCGATGGACGCGGGGCAACAGTGCGGGTCACCGATACAAACGGAAGCTTGATTACCAACGGCAGTGTCGGAACAGGTTCGATTGTCGAGGTGCTGTTGGACGGTCGGATTGAGAGCCGGATTATTGCCGTTGTACCCGGTGATCTGACCGGTACGGGCACAGTGACGGCGCAGGATAACCGTATTCTTTATGAACATGTTACAAATCAGGCCGGACTGAACGGTTTTTATTTTCAGGCCGCGGACCTCAACAATAACAGTAAAGTAGATCCCGGTGATATGCTTAAAATAAAAAGTATGATAAAATAGCCTTTTTCGATTGACCTGACCGTCAAATAAAAATATAATTGATTCAGACATGATAGCAAATTCAATTAAGAATAGGAAAAGAAGACGTTATCTCCCCCGCCTCCGGCGGGGGAGATAACGATAGCTATTCCGCTTTTCCAATTCATTTTTGTAATTGCTATAGATAAAAAAGGAGATATTTTTATAATGACGGATAAAATGCTGATACAAAACCTGTATGACCTGACTCATACCGCGGCGGCTCCGCTGCTTGAAAAATTAGATTACCCTTGGGAAGCTTTGCCGAAAATCGGTGAATTTATTTTAGAATTAGGTAAAACGCTGCCGGCGGAAGAATATGACCGGCGCGGCGATAACGTTTGGATCGCAAAATCTGCTAAAGTCTTTGACTCAGCCTATATTGCCGGGCCAGCCATTATCGGGCCGGGCACGGAAGTTCGACAGTGTGCGTTTATCCGCGGGAACGCGCTGGTGGGTGCCGGTTGTGTTGTCGGCAATTCTACAGAGTTGAAAAATGTGATTCTTTTTGACCGTGTTCAGGTACCGCACTACAATTATGTGGGCGATTCCATACTCGGCTTTCAGTCGCACATGGGCGCAGGCTCCATTACCTCGAACGTGAAATCGGATAAGACACTCGTTACGGTTCATGCAGCAGAGGAATGTATTGAAACAGGTTTGAAAAAATTCGGCGCGATGCTGGGCGATAATGTTGAAATCGGCTGCAACTCCGTGCTGAATCCGGGCACTGTAATCGGGAGGGAAACGAACGTTTATCCCTTATCAATGGTGCGCGGCTTCATTCCGGCCGGCAGCATTTACAAACGCCCCGGCGAAATTGAACAAAAGCGGTAATAAAAACATCTTAATATTTTTTAACTTTTGTTTTACATTTTTCGCCTTGACACCTATTGCTATAACGTTTATGATGGGAAACATGTTTCGGGTCTTACAACCATCTAAACTTATAAAGCCGAAACTGCCAATCCGGTTTCCCGTGCGAAATTGGGATGGTTGTTGATTAAGTTATGTGCCGCACGGAGAAGTGGTGGCTTTTTTAATGAACAAACAAAAAAAAGTGGCGGCAATTCACGACCTTTCCGGATTTGGAAAGTGTTCGCTCACCGTCGCCCTGCCGATTCTTTCCGCGGCAGGGATAGAGGTTTGCGCAGTTCCGACCGCCGTGCTTTCCTCCCACACCGGCGGGCTGACCGGCTATACCTACCGGGACCTGACGGAAGACATGCCGGGTTTCCAAAAGCAGTGGAAGCAGCTTGGTTTGCAATTTGACGCGTTATACAGTGGTTTTTTGGGTTCTTATGAGCAGATTGAAATTGTATCGGAATTCTTTGACACATTTCACACCGACCATAACCTGATTATGGTTGACCCTGTCATGGCCGACAACGGCAAGCTGTACCCTACCATAACACCGGAAATGGCTGCAGATATGGCAAAACTTTGCCGCAAGGCCGATATCATCGTGCCAAACTTAACGGAGGCGGCTTATCTTTTGGGTGGGGAATTTTACGACGGGCCGTACAGCCGGGCTTTTATTGAAGATGTGCTTTTCCGGCTGAGCGAACTTGGCCCAAGGCAGGTTGTACTTACCGGCGTATGGTTTAACGCCGACCTGCTCGGCGCGGCTGGGTACGACAGGGAAAGCGGCAGCGTCAGTTATGCTTTTTCACCCCGAATCAGCGGCAGTTACCACGGCACCGGTGATGTGTTCGGAAGTGCACTGCTATCCGGGCTGCTAAACGGAATGAACCTGCGCAATGCGATGCAGCTTGCGGTTGATTTCACATCCGGCTCCATCCGGCGCACAAAGGATGCGGGAAACGATGTGCGTTTCGGAGTTAATTTTGAAGCCGGGCTTATGAAGTTCATGCGGGAGCTTGGAATTACAGAAGAATAAGATTGATGAAACGGAGGTTGCCTTTGGCTTCCTCCGTTTTTTGATTGCCGCGCGGCGGACGAACCATGCTGAATATTCGGCGGGATTTGCGGGCACTGCGGGCGTTCAGCCGCACGGCCTGCCGTAAAATGACCCGCTCCGTTTACTTTATCGGGGAATGCTTGTATAATAGATTGGAAAAGAAATCCCAAAAATCTTAAATTCTTCTGTCAATGTGTCAATAATAATAAATGGCCTTATTCATTCAGAAGGGATGAAAGGAGGATGCCTCGTGTTAATCAATCCAATAATTCAAAATATAGTTTCCATTATTCTCTATATTTTTAGAATCATTGTGCCGCTTGTTTCTATTGTTGTTATTGCGAAATGCTTTATGTCGCTCAAACGTGCTCGCAGGCATGAAGATCCTGTCATCATACTTGAGGACATGATTTCACATGAAAGTATTCCTGTTCTTTACTGGGAAAATTCGCTTGGCCGCAGCAAAAGCTGCGACATTGTTCTGCATGACGCCACCGCGAGCCGCAGCCACGCGGTACTGATGCGCCGCGAAAGCGGATGGATTATTACCGACACGGAATCGAAGGCCGGTATTTTTGTCAACGGAACAAGAGTGAAGGGTTCGGCACAGGTACTTCCGGGTGATACCATTGCCATGGGGTCAAGCGCGCTGATGCTGAGGCGCGCTGAAAATTCGGACCAGGCGAAATCCATTCGCCGGGTTCACCGGGTGGCTTCCCCGTTCGGTTTGCTTGCAGCTGTCAGTTTCGTGCAGCTTCTGCTCTGCATTCAAGCCTGTTTCGCAGGCGGCAAGTTCAGCTACCTCCCCGCTATTCCGCTCGGCGCACTGTTCGTGATGGAATGGGGACTATACATCTACTCAATGAAAGGGCTTGGCCGCGTCACCTTTGAACTGGAAACGGTTGCATTTTTGCTCAGCGGAATCGGTATCCTGCTCATTTCCGGCACAGGGGTGGAAAACACTTACGTTCAGCTCGGTGCCATGGGAATCGGTATTGTTCTGTTCTGTATGATGATTTGGTTCCTCAGCGACCTCGACCGTGTCATGAAATTCCGTATTGCAATCGGGGTGGCAGCGATTCTTCTTTTCGCCGCGAATCTTCTGCTTGCACATGAACGAAACGGCGCACGAAACTGGATCAGTCTTGGCGGAATTGGGGTACAGCCCTCTGAATTTATCAAAATCGCCTTCATTTTTGTTGGTGCATCCACCTTGGACAGGCTCCAGACAGCCAAAAACCTGACCGGTTTTATCGCGTTTTCCGCTGTCTGTATGGGCGCTCTGTTCTTGATGAAGGACTTCGGTACCGCATGTATCTTCTTTATCACCTTCCTGATCATCGCTTTTATGCGTTCCGGCAGTGTACGCACCATTGCTTTAATTTGTGCTGTGGCGGTATTCGGCGCGTTCCTCATTATGAAATTCAGGCCCTATGTCGCACAGCGATTTTCCGCGTGGCGTCATGTTTGGGAATTTGTCAATGAATCCGGCGGCTACCAGCAAACACGTGTGCTGAGCTACTCCGCGAGTGGAGGGCTGTTTGGTATGGGGCTGGGCAACGGACAGCTAAAGGATGTTTTCGCTTCCACCAGCGACCTGGTGTTCGGCATGGTCTGTGAGGAACTCGGTTTGCTGCTGGCGCTTGTGGTGATGCTTTCCATCGCGCTGCTTATGTTCTACGCACGTTCCGACGTAACGCGAAGCCGCTCCACGTTTTATTCTATATCCGCGTGTGCGGCTGCCGGAATGATGCTGTTTCAGACTTGCCTGAACAGTTTCGGGGCAACTGATGTTCTGCCTATGACCGGCGTAACCCTGCCGTTTATCAGTGCAGGCGGTTCCAGCATGGTTGCGGTATGGGGGCTTCTTGCCTTTATCAAGGCAAGCGACGAGCGCACTTATGCGGCGAGGAGGAAAAACAGATGAAAACGACGGGAACACGTTCCCTTATTTTATATATTCTTGGTCTTGGCTTTATTTTCGGTCTGGGTGTGTTCCTTTACGGTATGTTTACAGAAGGCGGCAGCTGGGCGCTGCAGCCGTTTAACAAGCATCTGACCAGTGGAAGTCAGCTTTCCTACGGCGGGCAGATTCTTGACCGAAACAATGTGATACTCGCAAAAAGCGGAAATGGAAAACGTACTTATAACAGTGATGAAACGATACGCAGGGCAATGCTTCACGCAGTCGGCGACACCAGAGGCTACATTTCAACGGGAATTCAGTACAACTACCGTTCCCAGCTTTCAGGCTACAATCTTATTACCGGGCTGACCGCGCCAACGGGGAAAAGTACCGGAAGCGATATCCGTCTTACACTTGACAGCAGCCTGAGCAAGCTTGCGCTGCAAAAACTGGGCAGCCACAGCGGAGCGGTGGCTATTTGCAATTATAAGACAGGCGAAATGCTCTGCATGGTAAGCACGCCGAACTTTGACCCCGCGAACCCGCCGGCGGACCTTGATACGAACAAAACCGGAAAATACGAGGGTGTTTACCTGAATAAAGTACTTTCTTCCAGTTATACACCGGGCTCTATTTTCAAGCTGGTCACTTCCGCCGCGGCAATTGAAAGTATCCCGGACTTGGACAGCCGCACATGGAACAGCAACGGCAGCATTACAATCAACGGCAACAAAATTACCGATGTCGCTTCCTATGGGAAACTGAACTTTAAAAACGCACTGGCGAAATCCTCCAATGTCGCATTTGCACAAATCACAATTGAACTGGGTGCAAAAGAAATGACCGACATGGCCAATTCAATGGGATTTAACCGAAGCTTTTCGCTCGACGGAATCAGCACCAGCAAAAGCGTTTATAACGTGGACGGCGCGCAGGCAAATGAGCTGGGCTGGTCGGGCGTTGGGCAATATACCGATTTGACCAATCCGTACCACATGATGCTGCTGATGGACGCGGTTGCAAACGGCGGCACTCCGGTGAATCCTTACGTCATACAGCGAGTCACGACACAGTTCGGCTTAGTGACTCAGTCCGGAAGTACCCAAAAGGGCAGCCAGTTAGTCAGCCCCGCGACCGCGGCAAGGCTCAAGACGTATATGCGCTACAATGTGACAAATTCATACGGTGACGGCCTGTTCCCCGGACTGGCGGTGTGTGCCAAAACCGGTACAGCTGAAGTTGGCGGTGGAAAAAACCCAAACGGATGGATGGTAGGATTCTCCTCCAATGCAAAGACACCTCTTGCATTCGCCATCGTGGTAGAAAACTCCAGAACAGGAATCGGTTCCGCGGGTCAGATTGCATCAGCACTGATGACCGCAGCCGCAAAAACAATAAAGTAAAAAACGCCCCCGGTTTGAGCATTTTTGCTCAGTCCGGGGGCGATACTTATTGCTCTTCGGGCTCAGGTACTTCCGCAGTGCTTTCAAAAAGCTTTTGCATCCGATCCATGTGGTATCGATAAGCCGTCAGTAGTTCGGGGGCAGGTTCCGCGCCGTCTTCTGTTAATTCCATTACTTTTACCGCTCTGAGTTCATCGAGAATCATTTGGTATGTAGAAATTTTACAGGAGACCTTGAAAACATCCTCATCGTTCCAGCGCAGGAATTTCGCTTCCGCAATATACATGTTTACATTATAATTCAGTTTTTGCATCGCGGCCTCCACCGCGCGCGCATCAATCTGTTTGCGCTCTGCGGCATTGCCGATGGATTCTTTGATTTGCTCCCGCAGCGCTGCGCAGGACTTTTTAATTTCATCCGCGTAATTGGGCGGCATTACAATCAGGTTGACCAGCAATGCAATCGCAATCCCAATTACGCTGTCAATCATACAGGTCGCCGCGAAATGCCAGGTAATGATATGAGCGCCGAAATCGTGAATAAACATCATAGCCGCAAACAGAAAGCAGGAAAGCGTAGACGCCCCCGTAAGCTTGAAAAGCTGGCACAAATACAGGGTAAGGATAATTCCAATACCGCAAAGCCCCGCATTAGCAGGAGCAATCAGCGCAAAGCAGCTGCCGATTGCAATGCCGATTATAACGCCGATTAACTTATTTTTTCCCGATTTAAACGAAATGTCAATGGATTTGCCCATAGACATCACCGTGGCTATCACGGCGAAAAAAGGCTGGTTCAGCTTGAGCAAAAACGAAACGGCAACGCAAACCGTTACGGCGATTCCCGTTTTTATAATTCTGAGGCCCATTCTGTGATTGGTTAATGCACTTGTTAGCCGGTTCATGATTCACCTCATACTGCAAGCAACAATCTCTACAATTTCTTCCGGCTGCTTGACAATGTATTTCGCATTGTTCTCTTCCAATTCCCCGCGCCCGCGAAAGCCCCAAAGTACGCCGACCGTGTCCATCCCCGCTGCCGCGCCGGTCTGCATATCCGTATTGGTGTCGCCGACATAAAGGCAGTCCTTCGGTTCGATACCCAGCTCGTCCGCAATCAAAAGAGCACCCTGCGGTGAGGGCTTTCGTTCAACGTGCTGCCGCTGACCGTAACAAAGGTCAAATGTATCTTCCCCAAACAGTGCGTTCACGATGGCGGAAGTACAGTTGTGCGGTTTATTGGAAAGCACCGCAAGCCGGAGCCCCAACTGCTTTAATGACGCCACAGTTTCCTGCATTCCGCTGTAATTGGTCACAATATAGTTCGGATTGCTTTCATATAGCTTATCATAAAAAAATCTTAGTTTGGAAACGTCTTCCTCTGTATAGTTCTGCTCGCCGCATGCCATGTCAAGCATCCGGTGCGTCAGCCGGTTCACTCCGTTGCCGACGAGGTAGCGGTACTCATCCGTATCAATCGGCGGATGCCCGCACTTTTTTAATGCCTCATTTGCAAAAAATGCAATGGAATCCAACGTGTTTGCTAAAGTTCCGTCCAAATCAAAAATACATGCTTTATACAAATTATCACCCTGTCTGCTAAAATCTTAGATTAGACATATAATGATAATAATCAATTTCACAAAATTTTGCAAGCATTTTCCGCTGCCTCGTGTTCATGTGCGTATGTTAAAAGCGCCGAAGTGAATACTCCGGCGCCCCTTTATTAAAGTCAATTACGGTTTAACCAGTTTAAATTTGAAAGACGTTTTTTAGCCTCAAATTCCAGGATCTGTCTCAGCAGGCCTTACTATCGGCTTTAGCCGATGGTAAGCTACTTTCTATGTATCAGTGCTGCATCGCTAATTTGACTGTCTGCTGCCTGCCGCTCGCAGGACAAATATTATAAATCATTCCATCCTTTGCCACCATTGAAATCGGAACCTTGGGCAAAAGTTTATGAATCATCTCCACGAATCCGTTTACAGGGGCTTCCGCCATTCCTGTCACAATATGAGTTGCTCCAATTTGTTTTACAAAGCTTACAGCAACAAGCGCTGCCTCATCATTAAAATAAACGGTCATCTCCGCCTTTGCGTCACGCGCCGTCTGCCGCAGATATTCAAGCTCTTCACCGCTGGTCTTAAACCCCGCAGAAGTTGACTGCACGCAAAGTACCTGTAATGGAACGGAACGCTCATCGGCAATTTTTTTGCCTGCCCGAATCAGCCTGTCGCAATCGCGCTGACCGGTGACACAAACAAGGATCACTGCCTTGTCATTCACTTCTCTACCTCCTTTCTTAAATCAGCTTTCTCAGCCATAACCAGTATAAAGGATTTATAATAATTTATGGTAACAGAAGGTGTATAAATTATTAACAAATTGTTAAATAGTTGCTCGACTTTTTTTGTGTGATATAGTGGAATAAGTATAGTATAACACAATCCTGCCGATCTTTCAAACCACAGATTTGTCATTTTATAGAAAAAGCCGCAGGATATACAAATCCTGCGGCGGTGATTTGCCCCTAATCGGCTGGGGGTTCGGGGGCAAGTTATTTCAGAACGGAAAGCGGGTCAATATATTTTCCGCTCTTCTTCATTGACAGGTGCAAATGCGAAGCGTCCATGCTTTCACAGGGAACGACTCCTACCGTGCCGATTTGCTGACCCTGTTTGACTGTATCACCCTTTTTTACACTGGTCTGGCCCATACCGCAATAGTAAGCTTCTATATCTCCGTGGGTAATCACAATGGTATTACCGAAAGAATCGTCTGCATATACGTCTTTTACGGTTCCGTTGGCGGCGGCTTTCACCGCGTCACCCTGCTGGGCACTAAGGTCAATTCCAGTATGCACACGCCAGTCCTGCATTGTTTTAGAATAAATCGGATTTTGGCCGCTGTAGTTCTGCGTTGCAATATTGCTTACGGGGTACTTGAATGTCAGCGCCGGGGCTACCGTTTGTTTGGCCGGTACTGAGGACACTGTTTTTTGCGGAGCTGCGGACGACACCGGCTTTGAAGCTGCTTCGGATGACGGTGCAGCCTGTGAAGATTCCTCCGGGACAAATGCCGGCTCGCTTGTGATCACTTTAATTCCGCTGACAGTCTGATTTGTTTGCTCCGCAGCAGTACTGCTTACAGAGCCCTCATTTGGCGAAGCATAATTCACCACGCTGTCATACGTAGTCCACGCAGCCACACCAATTGCAATCAAGCATACGCCGAGCGCAATATAAAATCCCTTGGAGTTATTTTTTCTTGATTTATTACTGAGCAGATGTAAATTATTCAATCGTGCCACCTCCGAATATATTTTGACCATAATAAATCGGTTATATTCGGTACGATAGATTTTTATATGAAATTTAAAAAGAAAAAGAACCTAATCCAACATGATTAGGTTCCTTTTCATTAGCTTGAGGGGTATATTGAGGAGGGTAGAACATGTATCAAGCGGTGGTGCGGCTCCATCTTCTTGATTACAAACATATTATATCTGCTTTACATAAAACAGTTGTTACACAGCTATGAATATCTTATGAATTTTTGATACTGCCAAACATTTGTTTGTTTTTATGAAAAAGATATGGTATAATACTGATATAAAATGACGGGGGGATGCGGAATGTTAACCGAAAGCCAGCAAAAGGTGTATGATTACCTGAAAAACAGAACTCAGAACGGACTTCCGCCGACTGTCCGCGAAATTTGCGCGGCAACCGGGTTAAAGTCCACCTCCAGCGTGCATGCACATTTAAAAACATTGGAGCGGTCAGGCTACATCAGCCGTGACGCGGGGTTAAACCGCGCAATTCACCTTGCAGGGGAACAGAGTACCGTTCAGGTGCCGATTGTGGGCCGTGTCGCTGCCGGTCAGCCTATTTTGGCTGTGGAGGAGATTGAAGGCTATGTGCCATTTTGCCCGCCGCACCAAAGCGACGAGGAATATTTTGCATTGAATGTGCGCGGTGAAAGCATGAAAGACGCAGGAATTCTGAACGGTGATATTGTAGTGGCGGTGAAAACACCGACCGCACGTGACGGCGAAATCGTAGTCGCCCTCATTGAGGACGAAGCGACGGTGAAACGCCTTTACCGTGAAAAGGATAGAGTGCGCCTGCAGCCTGAAAACGCGGATTATCAGCCGATTTACGCGAAAGATGTTCTGATTCTCGGCAAGGTCCTTGCCGTGTTCCGGTACTATCAATAACAAGCTGCCCGGCTCAGGAGGCAAAAATGCAAAAAAAGCAAACAGTTCAGTTCGCCGTATTCGGCGCTGTAATGGCCTTGGTTCATTTGGTACAATGTGTATTACGGATAAAAGCCCGCGAGGTTTTTCTTCGGCTGGCTTCGGTGACTTCACAGAGTGAGGCGGATCACCAGCTTTGGATTCAGTTTTCGAATTACGGAAAGTACATTGAAGTGATATATTATACTATTTGTATTATTTTTATGATCATAATAGGCTATCGGCTGATTTACGGAAAAATACAGTTCCGTTTTGCATTGACAGCCACGGTTGCTGCGTATTTTGTGCCCGCCGCCATCGGTATTATATTTCATTATCAAGTAAAAGGCGTGAGTAATTTTCTGACTCCTGTGGTTGCATCTTTCTTATTTGCGTTGCTGATTATCATCTCAGCGGGTGTCAAAAGGTATCAATATAAAAAGGCATCCAACATTGCGGAATAAATAAGGTATGTTTAAAAACGGTCTGAAATCTCCGCTGATTTCAGGCCGCTTTTTATGCTGTCTTATTATAAATGATCGATATAATTCTGAAGTTTTTCTATGTATCTTCCGACGTGCAAACCGTCCATTAAAGCATGATTGGCCTGAATGGAAATTGGCAGCATCCACTTTTCGCCCTGCTTAAAATATTTACCCCATGAAATTCTTGGCACGGAATCGTCTTTGCTCAGCGTAATCGGATGTGTAAGCTGAGTAAAGGAAAACCACGGCACACAGGTGATGTAAACCAAGTCGTCCCTTTCCTCCGCGTTTTCAAATATAAAAAAGACTTTCTGCTGCTCAGACTGCTCTTTTGCCTGCCGCGCAAAATGAACAATATCGCCGTTCATCTCCACAGTGACAATTTTAAACAAATCGCTGTCGGCGGACATATCGGTAAACGACGGATCGATTTTATCATGCAGAACAACCTGATCCCCGCGGATTCGATACCGGAAGTTGACAATTTCATTTGCAGCATACGTGGAGGCAAATCCCATTGCATAATAAAATGAAATGTCATGCTCCTTCACAAATTCAAGAAAATGCGTGACATCAATATTCAGACAAACATTGAATTGCGGGTAATCCATTTTGTGAAAAAATTCGAAGTGCTGTTTTCTTGACCATTGATCAATATCAATATATTCCATAAAAATTCCTTATCTGCTATTTTTTATCCGGTTTGGATACTTATCATTTTTGGGAATCGCGCAAAGCATAAGTATACGTTATAAACCGGCTGGAACGCTCTTTCATGTCCTCTTCCCTTACTCCACGGAACAGTACCAAATCAATGTAAAGCCCTCCGCCGTTTGTAACCTGAATCTCGCCGGAATTCATTTCAAAAACGACAGAGATATCCGGTGCCTTCTCATCAAAAAGTTCAAACTTACGGTTTTGCACACGGTTCCGGCGCAGGTATTCTTCCTTCATTTTACGGGTTTCCTGTTCATTCTGAAGAAAACACTTTTCGCTTTTTTCGTTTCTTATCACGCGGTATCCCTTCAGAACAAGACCAAACTGTTCGGCGGACGCTTCCTCCGCTTCTTTAGCGAGTGCAAGAATTGCGCGATGCAGCCGCTCTCTAAATTCCGCCGGCGGCGGGCCGCCTTTCCAATCGATAGCGGGCCCGCTGTTTTCTTCCGAATCTAACGCCGCGGACTGCAGTTCATTTCGATGTAGATTTAAAATCATATCCTTTTTTGCGGCTTGCATTTCAGCAGAATTGCCCGCGAGCGGATCCACGTCATACAGGGCGAGAAAATACTGCTCTGTTTCTTCTATGGAATGAGCGCATGGCTTTATTGTTTCAGCATTCAATTCCAGCCATTGCTGAAAGTTCTGCGTCTGTTTTTCGCTTCTTACAATATTGTTTGAACCGCCTGCTTTATTTTCCTTTTCATTCGTATCCAAGGCTCCGCTTATCTTCTCACTCATTCGTCATACTCCCATTTCTGAATTCTGAATCAGTACAGCCCTTACCGGGGATGCTTCCGCTCCGGCAAGAAAAAGGGGCAGCGCCATCAGACGGTAATTACCCGGCTGAACTTTGGAAAGGTCCAGTCCCTCCAAAATCGGGATTTCCGCACCCAGCAATTGCTTATGCGCATGGAACTCTTCATCACACATTTCAATGCTCTGCGCGTCCGTACCGACTAGCTTTACTCCCGCATCCGCCAATACAAAAGCGGCACTTGCCGATAGAAACGCCTGCCCATTCCCTTTAAACAGAATCATTTTTTCGCATTCGGGCAATATTGCATCAATATCCGCGCCTGTAATCATGCCTTCGGCCTCTATTACGGTGCACTCGCCCGTGAACGCGCTTAAATCCATTTGGTCAATTGTTTTACCGTCATCAATAAAATGCCGCGGTGCGTCCATATGGGTGGCACTGTGGCAACCAGCATAAAATCCGGATAGGTTGCATGCATCGCCCATGCTCATACGGCGTACAAGGTCACGCTTCGGTATCGGGTCGCCCGGATAAGCCGGAGTCGAAAACAATTCCCGCGATACATCAATAATTCGCATAGCAAGCCGTCATTTCTCCGTATGAAAAAATTTGAAAAGGCCGCCCGAATTCACACGGCAAAACCGGCGGTCAATCAGGATTCAGACCATCCTATGAAAGAGTCGGAAGCAATTTTGTAATCAGCTCCGTAATTTTATGTGCCGAAGTAACGGCGAATATTGCAAAATCAACACAGGCATCTTCATCCGCATTATCGGAGATCGCACGGATCACAACAAAATCGACCTTGTTAATCCAGCAAACTTGAGCAATGCTTCCTCCTTCCATCTCACAGGCGGAGGCGTCAAACTCCACAGCAAGCCGCTTCAGTTTTTGCGCTTCACAAATAAACTGATCCCCTGTCGCAATAATACCCACATGCACGCCGTCACCGTAAATTCCCGCGGCTGTAGATGCAACCTGGTTCACGAGCTTTGCACTGGCAGGAATGGTGACTAAATTCAGCCCGCTGATTAAACCCTTTTCATCGCCGAGTGCCGAAGTATCCATATCGTGCTGAACCAGACCGCGTGAAATTACAATATCCCCAATATGTATATTCTCGCCTATACCGCCTGCAACACCAACGTTAATCAAAGCCTTGGGCTGATATCTTAAAATCATGGTCTGTGCACAGACTGCCGCCGCTACTTTGCCCACCCCGCATTGCGCTACAACGCAGTCGACTCCTCTGATTTTTCCAATATGATAGGAAATACCGCTCATGCATTCAATCCGCACTTCAGACATTACCTCTATCAGATTTTCCACTTCCACGCTCATAGCCCCGATTAATCCTATCATTTCGCTTTACCTCTTAACTAATTTATTTACACATTAAATTATAATTCATCTTTCGTTATAAATCAAACTGATTTTCGTCCAAAATTTAGAAACCCTTTTTTACTGATTAAAAAAATAACCGGCGAACCCATGCTGGGGCTGCCGGTTATCATAATAATATTATGCAATTAAGCTGTCTTTGCCAGCTGCGCACTCTCTTCAAACACTTCCTGTGAAAACAACATCGCAAGGCAAACAGCAAGCACTAATTCAGCGCAGGCCTGTATTGCGCAGACAAGTTCCATGCCGTAGTCACCGTTCATTGAAGTCTTCTCCTGAATCAGGCTACGCATCCGGTTATTAATTTCGAACGCATCTTCATGCTGGTTTTGATTGGGTATAAAATCTATCTTTTTAAAGATAGAAAGATTTTTATACATATACTGAAGCATTTCATCTTCATACCTGATATGGTCCCGTATGCTTCCGGGGAACCGGGGACTGTGTGCATAACAGAAAAAGTCCGAATAATAATGGCATAGGATGCCGATCTTCTTAGACGTTTTCTCGTTAATGATACCCCAGTCGGAACGGCAGAGCTTAACCGTTTTTTTCCGTACCAGACGATTGCAGTATTTAATTCTGTGCGGCCGTAAAAAAGAAATCCCGTGGTCAGGGCAGGTATTTCCCTTCAAAAAGCTGGATTTATCTAAAACAATTCCGTATTTGTCTTTTATGTACTCATAAACAATGGTACCGATCAAAATATGATTTTGGCTGTTCATATCGAAAATTACCTCCTCATTCAAGATAACACGAATATTGAACTTAATTGACTTTTTTAATATAACATATTAAATTTAAAACTTAATAATTTTAAAGTATAACCAAAACTTTCTTATCTATTTATACGAATACTTTTGATAACAACAGATTTTTCTGATTCCGGTCGAGCAGCTACGCATTTCCAGCTTTCTATCTTAACGACAGGAAACCCAAAGAATACAAAAAAAGAGATATGCATTTAGCATATCTCTTTTTGGCTCCCCAAGTTGGACTCGAACCAACGACCCTGCGGTTAACAGCCGCATGCTCTACCAGCTGAGCTATTGAGGAATATTAGTGTTGGCGCCTTCCTATTGTCCCGGGCCGTTGCCAGCCAAGTATCTTGGGCACTAGTGAGCTTAACTTCCGTGTTCGGGATGGGAACGGGTGGACCCTCACTGTCATCAGTACCAACTATATTTCACACATTACTGTGTAAATAACCTATTCACTTTTTAAAATTTAATAAATGGTGACCCGTGGGAGGACTTTGCAGTCGGCACGCGCCTTCGGCGGAAACCTTAACATCCAACAAGAAGTAATAAAATTGCTTTTCTGTGTTGAATAGGAGTTCGATTCTCCTTCTTTTATTCATACTGCCGTATAAACAAAACCGTTTAATTCCATTAAAATTCTAAATAAATGGTGACCCGTGGGAGAATCGAACTCCCGTTATCGGCGTGAGAGGCCGG
>CAUQPM010000010.1:0-143327 GCA_963520015.1 uncultured Oscillospiraceae bacterium | reverse complement strand
TAAAATCCCCCTTGGATTCCCCCGGTATCCCCAAAGACCAATGCGCAATGAGTAAACTCTCAGGTTTTCATTGACGTTCCGATATCCGCAAGCCTTTTCCTAGCCTCCCTCACCGAGGGAGGTGGCTTCGCAAAGCCGGAGGGAGTTCGTATCCCAATTGTTCATTGAAATATTTTCCCCTCTTGACAACGAGGAGGAGTCAGCATATACTGATTATACACCCCACAGGGGTGGTGTGTGAGAGGTGAGAGAATGAATCAAAAATATAATGTAACGGGTATGACGTGTTCTTCCTGTTCCGCAAATGTTGAAAAAAGCGTGCGGAAAGTGGAAGGTGTTCATTCCGTCAGCGTTAATTTGCTTTCCAATAACATGTCCGTCGAGTATGACGATGCGGTGACCGACAGCGGCACGATCATCCGCGCGGTGGAACATGCGGGATACGGGGCTTCTGTTCTGGAGCGGGGTGCAAAGACCGCCGCTACGCAGCAACCCTCCAATCCGGTGGAAGAGGAGCTGCGGGGGATGAAAATTCGGCTGATTGTTTCGTTTGCGTTCCTGATCCCGCTTTTGTACCTTGCCATGGGGCATATGTTCCAATTCCCGCTGCCGGACATTTTTCACGGAGTGGAAAATGCGGTTTCGTTCGCATTTGCACAGCTGCTTTTGACCCTGCCGATTGTTTATGTAAACCGAAAATATTATCAGATTGGGTTTAAAACGCTGTTCCATCGCGCGCCGAATATGGATTCGCTGATTGCAATCGGGTCATCCGCCGCACTGGTTTACGGTGCCTATGCAATTTTTGCAATCGGATACGGACTTGGGCATCATGATACTATGCTGGCCGAGCAGTACATGATGGATTTATACTTTGAGTCAGCCGCTACGATTCTGACTCTGATTACCCTCGGAAAGTATCTGGAAACGCGGTCAAAGGGCAAAACTTCGGAAGCAATCAAAAAGCTGATGGATTTGGCACCGAAAACAGCATCGGTACTGCGGAACGGGCAGGAGCTTGAAATTCCTGTTGAAGAAGTTGTAATTGATGATATTGTATTGGTAAGGCCGGGGCAAAGCGTTCCTGTGGACGGAGTAATTGTGGAAGGGAGTTCCTCAATCGACCAGTCGGCGCTTACCGGCGAAAGCATTCCGGTAGAAAAGCAGGCGGGCGATCCGGTTATTGCCGCCACCATTAACCAGTCCGGGTTCTTTCAGTTCCGGGCGCAGAAGGTCGGAACTGACACCACGCTGGCAAAAATCATTGAATTGGTGGAGGACGCCAACGCCACAAAAGCGCCGATTGCGAAGCTTGCTGACCAAATCAGCGGGGTGTTTGTTCCCGTCGTGATCGCTATCGCGGTGCTTTCCGCCGTCGTATGGCTGATTCTGGGGCAATCCTTTGAGTTTGCGTTATCCACCGCCATTGCAGTGCTGGTTATTTCCTGCCCCTGTGCGCTAGGACTTGCAACACCGGTCGCCATTATGGTGGGAACGGGCAAAGGGGCTTCAAACGGAATCCTTATTAAATCTGCGGAGGCGCTTGAAATCGCCCACACCGTAAAAACCGTAGTGCTTGACAAAACGGGAACTATCACCGAGGGCAAACCGAGGGTGACAGATATTCTTCCGGCGCAGGGTGTTTCGGAGCAGGATTTGATTCAGCTAGCTGCTTCCATTGAAAAACCTTCCGAACATCCGCTGGCCGGTGCAATTTTGAAAAAAGCGGAGGAACTGGAAGTCGTCCTGAAAGCGACGGAAACATTTCAGTCCGTTCCGGGGCGCGGCGTGACGGCCGTAATTGACGGTTCAACGTATTTTGCCGGGAATTTAGCGTTGATGAAGGACTTCCATATTGACGCCGAAGTTTTCCGGACGGTTGGGGACGAACTTGCGGAAAACGGTAAAACACCGCTTTATTTTGCAGACTCGGAACGGCTTTTGGGTGTTATTGCCGCGGCGGATGTGGTAAAACCAACCAGCCAGGAAGCAATCGAACAGTTTAAGGCAATGGGAATTGACGTTGTGATGCTGACGGGCGATAATCAGCGTACCGCTGAAGCAATCCGAAAACAGCTTTCCATCGGCCGTGTGGTGGCGGAGGTGCTGCCGCAGGATAAGGAAAGCGAGGTACGCAGGATTCAGCAAAGCGGGGGTAAGGTCGCCATGATCGGCGACGGAATCAACGACTCCCCGGCGTTGGCGCGGGCGGATGTCGGCATTGCCATCGGCGCGGGGACAGATATCGCAATTGAATCAGCGGACATTGTTCTGATGAAAAGCGACCTGCTGGACGCAGTCACTGCGATTCAGCTCAGCCGTGCAGTCATTCGGAATATCAGGCAAAACCTATTCTGGGCATTCTTTTACAACAGCATCGGCATTCCGCTCGCGGCGGGAGTATTCTATTTCCTGCTTGGCTGGCGGCTGAATCCCATGTTCGCCGCCGCCGCAATGAGTTTAAGTTCGGTGTGCGTAGTAACCAATGCATTAAGATTAAGACTATTTAAACCGCAAAAGGTAAAAATAGAACAATCCCAAAAAGAGAAAAACGAGATTAAAGGAGAAAGTGATACCATGAAAAAAGTAATTACCGTTGAAGGAATGAGCTGCGCTCACTGCCAGGCCAGAGTAGAAAAGGCGCTGAATGAAATTGAAGGCGTTGAGGCAAAGGTCGATTTAAAGAAAAAGACCGTGACCGTCAGCATGAAGAATCCGGTTGCAGATGAAGTCTTAAAAAACGCAATCAAAGAAGCAGGGTACGAACCGGGTTCTGTTGAGGAAAAGAAGGGCCTGTTCGGAAAATAACAGTGGGAGGAACGCGATGAAAGCGGACAAAGCAAAAATCACGCGCCTTTTAAAAACAGCACGCGGACAGCTGGACGGCTTAATCAAAATGGTGGAGGAAGACCGATACTGCGTTGATATTTCCAACCAGCTTATGGCTACGCAAGCAATTTTGCGTACTGCAAACAAAGAGGTTATCCATGCACATTTAAGCGGATGCGTAAAAGAAGCCTTCGAGCAGGACGACGCGGCAGGCAAGGACCAGAAAATAGAGGAGATTCTGACGATGATGGATAAACTCGCGAAATAAATCTTCTTATAAAAGGCGGCTTCATCCGGGACGGATGGAGCCGCTTTTTTCAATGAACAATGAAGAATGAACAATTGGGATACGAACTCCCTCCGGCTCTGCGGAGCCACCTCCCTCGGTGAGGGAGGCTGGGGAAAGGCTTGCGGATATCGGAACGTCAATGAAAACCCGAGAGCTTACTCATTGCGCATTGGTCTTTGGGGATACCGGGGGAATCCAAGGGGGATTTTATGGAACCCTCCCGATGGGATTCAAAATCCCCCTTGGGCGTACTTTGCTGACTTTCGAACGCGAACGAAAGTCAGTGCCGGCCCGTCATGAGGGCAAGGCCGTTCAATGAAGAATGAACAATGAACGATTAACAGGGAACAATGAACAATTGGGGCGGACTCCCTCTGGCTCTGCGAAGCCACCTCCCTCACGGAGGGAGGCGAAAAAGTCCCTTTCCCGTGGCTGGCTGGCGGGCAAAGCCTGACTGAGGGAGCACTTGCCCTCCATATTTTACATGTGAAAATTATGTCGATATGCTTTGAACTTCAAAATAGATTTGACAAACATTTCTTTTTCTGATAAAATACATAAATATTGTAAAATGCTTTGAACTTCAAAGTAATTTAAGGGTGGTGACTGCATTGAGTAAAGAATATTCGGAAATCAACAATTTCCTCGTGAAGGTGTTTAATGAAGTACTGAGAACAGAGGAAGCAAGCCTGAAAACCAAAGAGTTTAAAAACCTTTCCATGCGGGAAATGCATGTGATAGAAGCGGTTTGCGACGCGGCTGAAAGTGAAAAAAACACGGCTTCGGAAATTGCATGCTCACAGAAAATTACGGCAGGAACCCTCACGGCCACAATCAGTACCTTGGAAAAAAAGGGCTTTGTCGTAAGATGTCAGGATCAAAAGGATAAAAGGGTGGTAAGAATTTTTCCTACGGAAAAAGGGAAAACTGCTAACGAGATTCATCAATCCTTTCATCATCATATGGTTTCTACGATTATGTCAGTATTAAAAGAAGACGAGCTCAAAATATTTGTTCAAGGTTTGGCGGCCGTACAGAACTTTTTGGAAAGCAATCAGAAATCATAAAGGAGTGTTTGTATGGCAATCAGAATCATAACGGACAGCACCTCGGATATTCCGTTTGAACAACAGGCCAGCCTTGGAATTGAAATTGTTCCTCTCAGCGTCCGGTTCGGCAGTGAGGAATATATTGACGGAGTAACTTTGTCAAAACCTCAGTTTTTTCAAAAATTGGCAGAGTGCGAAGAACTCCCAACCACGGCTCAGGTGAATCCTGAAAAGTTTGCCCAGATTTTTCGAAAATACGGTGAGGACGATGAAATTATCGGGATTTTCATTTCCGGCGAACTGAGCGGTACGTTCCAGTCGTCGGTCATTGCAAAGGGAATCGTAAATTCCGAAAAAATTCACCTCATTGATTCAAGAACAGTTACGTTTGGGCTGGCGCTATTGGTGTATGAGGCAGTCCGTATGCGCGATGCAGGGCATTCCGCAGCGGAGATTTGTGAAGCAATTCAGTCCCTTACCGGAAGATTAAAATTCTATGCGGTAGTAGACACATTAAAATATTTAAAGATGGGCGGCAGGCTTTCCGCCTCTTCTGCGCTGTTGGGAACCATGCTGCGCATTAAACCGATTATTTCGCTTCAGGACGGCAAAGTGGAAGCAGTGGATAAAAAGCAGGGGCTAAAGGCTGCAGTGCAGGCGATTGCGCAGAAGGTAAAAGCAGAACGGCCGGACCCCAGCTATCAAATCGTATTAGGCGATTCGAACGCGCCAAGTTTGACCGCTATGTTTAAAGAAGCCCTTGCGGGGGATATTGATATCGCGGGCAGCGCGTCGGTGGAACTCGGTGCGGTGGTCGGAACACACGCCGGCCCGGGCTGTGCGGGATTGGCTTATATTATGCGGGCCGATCAGTGAATCGGGATTACGGAGGATAAAATGAGTTTTAACATCATTGGAACCGGCAGCGCGTACCCGCTGTGCGCCAAAAGCAACGACGAACTTTCGCAGTATGTCGAAACTTCGGACGAGTGGATCAGTACGCGGACTGGCATTAAAAGCAGATATATTTCCACTTCGGAATCCATTTCGGATTTTGCGGAGCAGGCAGCGATTCATGCGTTGGAAAATGCAGACACTTCGCCCGAAGAATTGGATTTAATTATTTGTGCGACCATTCGCGGCGATTTTATGACGCCGTCGCTTGCCTGCGTACTGCAAAAGCGGCTGGGGGCAACCTGTCCCGCGTTTGACGTGAACGCCGCCTGTACCGGATTTATTTATGCGTTGGATATCGCCGTGGGCTACTTCGCGAGAAAGCGCGCCAAGAAAATACTGATTGTCGCAGCAGAGGAAATGTCAAAGCTGGTGGACTGGAAAGACCGCTCCACCTGCGTGCTGTTCGGCGACGGTGCTGGCGCGGCCGTATTATCGGAGGGCGACGGTTTGCTGTCCATCAAGCTGAGTGCCAGCGGCTCCGAAGATGTTTTAAGAATTAACAGCACAGCGGGCAACAGTCCGTTTTCCGAAATCAGCGCACTGGACCCTTATCTTTTTATGAACGGGAAAGAAGTTTATAAATTTGCGGTCGCCGCTATGTGCGGCGATTTGGAGGAAGTTATCCGGGAAGCCGGACTTTCGCAGCAGGACATTGATTTTGTTCTGCCGCATCAGGCCAACAGCAGGATTATAGAAACGGCGAAAAGCAAGCTGAACATTCCCGCGGAGCGGTACCGTACCAATATTGAACGATTCGGCAACACATCCTCCGCAAGTATTCCCATCCTGTTGGATGAACTGAATCGTGCGGGCGAGCTGGAACCGGGGAATCTGTTGGCGCTTTCTGCGTTCGGCGGCGGCCTTACGACCGGCGCTTGCGTAATTCAATGGAAAAAAGAAAAATTGAAAGGACAAAAATAAATGACAACTTATGAAAAAATAGCGAAAATTCTTGCGCAGTACAGGGACATGGAAGTAGACGGAATCAGCCCGGAAACGAAGTTCGAGGACTTGGGGCTTGACTCCCTTGATATGGTTGACCTTGTTATGGCGATGGAAGATGAGTTTGACATCGAAATCGAAGTAGAAGAGAATCTTTTCACGGTAGGGGATTTGGTGAAACTGATTGACGATATAAAACTTGATAACTCAAAAGAAGACAGCGAAGACGAAATCAAAGAACAAAAGTTAAAAGAAGAATTATTTCAATAAGAGTGAAAATTGCTGAAGACTGATGACAAAGGCGCGCAGGCGCAAAAGTTCTGTGCGCTTTGTTGCGGTCCGAAGTAAGAATGGAATAGAAGTCTGAAAATTACGGATCCGGTTTTCCGTGCGGAACCGGGCTTGGAACGAAACTTTTACAGCACGGAGAAAAGGTGGCTAAGATGATAAAAACATCTCTTTGCGAATTGCTCGGAATTGAATTTCCGATTATTCAAGGCGGAATGGCATGGGTGGCGGATGCGTCGCTTGCTGCTGCTGTTTCAAACGGGGGCGGACTCGGACTGATTTCCGCGATGAACGCAGACCCTGATTGGCTCCGCAAAGAAATCCGCAAGGCAAAGTCGCTTACGGAAAAACCTTTTGGCGTTAATATTATGCTGATGAGCCCCTATGCAAATGAAGTTGCACAGCTGGTGATTGACGAAGAAGTTCAGGTTGTTACCACAGGTGCGGGAAACCCGAGCAAATACATGAGCGCATGGAACGAAGCGGGCATTAAAGTAATTCCCGTGGTTCCTTCCACTGCGATTGCGAAACGAGTGGAGCGCGGCGGCGCGGTCGCGGTCATAGCAGAAGGCTGCGAATCAGGCGGACATATCGGCGAGCTCACCACTATGACACTGGTGCCTCAGGTGTGCGACGCGGTGAACATCCCCGTCATCGCGGCGGGCGGTATTGCGGACGGCCGCGGAGTTGCTGCCGTACTGATGCTGGGCGCAGTCGGCGTACAGGTCGGTACACGGTTCCTTGTGGCGAACGAATGCAATGTTCACCAGAATTTTAAGAATAAGGTTTTACAGGCAAAAGACATCGATACGATTGCGACGGGCAAACGGCTCGGGCATCCGGTGCGCTCCCTGAAAAATAATTTTTCAAGGGAATTCCTGAAGAAAGAGTACGATCCCAGCGTGACCAATGAGGATTTGGAGCGCTTCGGCGGCGGAGCATTGCGTTTGGCTGCCGTTGAGGGCGACGAAAAGAACGGCTGCTTTATGGCGGGGCAATGTGCCGCAATGGTAAAAAAGGAACAGCCCGCCGCGGAAATCATCCGTGAAATGTTCGGCGAGGCGGAAGCTATTTTAGGCGGTGCGGGCAAATGGAGCAAATAGCATTTGTATTTTCAGGGCAGGGTGCACAGTATCCCGGAATGGGGAAAGAACTTTATGAAGCAAGCCCCGCCGCACGCGAAATTTTTGACCGGGCGGACGCGATACGGCCGGGTACTTCCGCACAGTGCTTCAGCGGCACACCGGAGGAACTTTCCCAAACCATCAACACCCAGCCCTGCGTTTACTGCGTGGATTTGGCCGCGGCGGAAAGTCTGCGTCATGCGGGTGTTCAGCCTGCAGCCGTCGCCGGATTTTCCTTGGGTGAAGTTGCGGCGCTGACCTTTGCCGGGGTGTTTGACCATGATACCGGTTTTCGCCTTGTATGCAAAAGGGCGGCTTATATGCAGCAGGCGGCAGAAAAGCAGGAAAGCGCTATGGTTGCTGTGCTGAAACTGAAAAGTGACGCAGTTCGCGAACTTTGTTTGAAGTATGAAAACACATATCCCGTCAATTATAATTGCAGCGGGCAGACAGTCGTCGCGCTTGCCAAAAACAGGCAGGAGGAATTCTGCAAAGCGGTGCAGTCGCTGGGCGGCAGAGCCGTTCCCCTTGCAGTGAATGGCGGGTTCCATTCTCCGCTTATGGACGAAGCGTCACAACGGTTACTGGAAGAATTAGAAACCATCGAAATGAAAAATCCAACGCTGCGGGTTTATGCAAACAGTTCTGCGCTGCCCTACGGCGATAAAATAAAGGAAACGCTTGCCGGGCAGGTGAACAGCCCGGTTTACTGGCAAAAGACGGTTGAAAACATGATATCGGACGGAATCAAGACATTTATTGAGGTCGGCGCGGGCAGGACATTGTGCGGACTGATTAAAAAAATTTCTTCCGACGTTCGTGTTTTGAATGTGGAAGACAGAGCGGGCCTGGAAGCTGCGCTCAAAATTTAAGGAGGCAGGCTGATTATGCTGCAAGGAAAAACGGCCGTAGTCACGGGCGGGTCACGGGGAATCGGAAAAGCGATTGCCCTGCGGCTCGCGGAAAGCGGTGCGGATATTGCAATTGTATACGCGGGCAACGAAGCTGCTGCCACTGAAACCTGCGAATTGATTCGTCAGCAGGGAAGAAAAGCGACGGCGTTCCGCTGCGATATTTCCGACTTTGCACAGACGGAAAAGTTGGTCGCGGACATTACCGGCGAGTTCGGCGGGATTGACATTCTCGTCAACAATGCGGGCATTGTAAAGGACGCGCTGATTCTTTCCATGACGGAATCGGATTTTGACCGGGTGCTGGACACCAACCTCAAGGGTACATTCAACATGATTAAACACACCTACCGGCAGTTTATGAAACGGCGCGGCGGCAGAATTATCAACATTACTTCCGTTTCCGGCATCATGGGAAACGCCGGTCAGGCAAACTATGCTTCAGCGAAATCCGGAATGATCGGACTGACCAAAACAGTCGCGCGGGAGCTTGCCGGCCGGAATGTCACCTGCAACGCCATTGCACCGGGCTTTATTGACACGGACATGACTACTGCGCTTTCGGACAAGGTAAAAGACGCCGCGGTTGCCGCTATTCCGATGAAACGGATGGGAACAGCGCGCGACATTGCCGATTTGGCAGCCTTTTTAGCGGGTGACGAAGCGGGGTATATAACCGGTGAGGTGATTAAAGTTGATGGCGGACTGTGTATGTAAACCGGCGCCGACTGTGCCAAAACAGCCGCATGCAAAGCGGAGAAAAGAGGAGACAATGGCGTACTTTGAACATGAACCGCTGATAATCGGCGGCAATCTTGTTGTTCCCACTCCCGTGGTACAGGGCGGCATGGGTGTTGGAATTTCCCTTTCCGGCTTAGCCTCCGCAGTTGCGGACGAAGGCGGGCTCGGGGTGATTTCCGCCGCGGTTGTCGGCATGCTGCAGAAAGGCTCCGACGGCGCGCGCGACAATATTGCCGCACTCAAGAAAGAAATTCGCAAAGCGCGCGCAAAAACAAAAGGCGTGCTGGGCGTAAATATTATGGTTGCACTCAGCGACTTCAGCGAAATGGTGAAAGCCTCCGTGGAAGAGGGCATCGACGTAATTTTTGCCGGTGCGGGGCTTCCTTTAAATCTGCCCGGCCTTGTGGGCAAGGGCTGCAAAACGAAATTGGTCCCCATCGTTTCCTCCGCGCGGGCCGTTAAAACAATTTCAAAATGGTGGCAGGAAAAATATCAGTATGTCCCCGACGCTATCGTAGTGGAGGGCCCCATGGCGGGCGGTCACCTCGGCTTTAAGCGCGAGCAGATTGACAACCCGGAGTATCAGCTTGAGAAGCTGGTTCCTCAGATTATTGAAGCGGTTCGCCCGCTGGAGGAACAGGCCGGGCACAAAATTCCCGTCATCGCGGCGGGAGGTGTTTTTACCGGTTCGGATATCAAGCGGTTTTTCCGGCTCGGAGCGGACGCGGTGCAAATGGCAACCCGCTTTGTGGCTACGGATGAATGCGATGCTGGCATTGAGTTTAAAAATGCTTATATCGCCTGTAAAAAAGAGGATATCGGCATTATTCAAAGCCCCGTTGGCATGCCCGGCCGGGCCATTGTGAATTCTTTTATCCATGACGTGGAACAAGGCAATAAGCACCCCGCGAACTGCCCCTTCCACTGCATTACGACATGCAAGCAGAACGAAAGCCCATACTGCATTTCCGTGGCGCTCATCAATGCCTGCAAGGGCAGAATGAACGGCGGATTCGCGTTTATCGGAGCAAACGGTTACAAGGTAAACGAAATTGTTCCGGTAAAAAAACTGTTTGAAACGCTGGCCGAGGAATATCAGCACGCGGAATAATACCAATGTTTGAATTGGCATAACACGCAAGACAGAAAGGAATGAAGCAGATGAGAAGAGTTGTTGTAACGGGTTTAGGCGTAATTTCCCCCGTGGGGAATACCGTAAAAGAGTTTTGGAGTAATTTGGTCGGCGGCAAATGCGGCATCGATTTTATTACCCGCTTTGATACAACGGATTATAAAGTCAAAATTGCGGCGGAAGTCAAAGGCTTTGACCCGCACGATTATATGGAAAAAGGTGAAATCCGTAAAACAGATTTGTTTGCGCAGTATGCAATTGCCGCGGCTGCACAGGCAATGGAGGACAGCGGCATCAGCGGTACGGTTGACCCGGAACGCCTTGGTGTTTATGTCGGCTCCGGCATCGGCGGCATGAATACATTCATCACCGAATGTGAAAAGCTGGTTGTTTCCGGCCCGAAAAAAATTTCCCCCTTCTTCGTGCCGATGATGATATCGAACATGGCTTCGGGCAATATATCAATTAAATTCAACGCACAGGGGCCATGCCTTCCGGTCGTAACGGCATGTGCCACTTCCACCAATGCAATCGGGGAAGCTTTCCGTGCGATTAAACATGGCTATGCCGACGCGATTATCGCAGGCGGAGCGGAAGCGACCATCAATCCGCTTTCCATTGCGGGTTTTACCAGCTGCATGGCTCTTTCGACTAAAAACATCCCCGAAGAATCTTCTCTTCCCTTTGATAAACGCCGCGACGGCTTTGTAATGGGCGAGGGAGCGGGTATGCTGATTTTGGAAGAATACGAACGCGCCAAAGCCAGAAATGCAACTATTTATGCTGAAATAAACGGCTACGGCAATACCTGTGACGCTTATCATATTACAGCTCCGAATCCGGAAGCAGTCGGCGGTGCGCGGGCCATTTCCCTCGCCGTGGAAGAAGCGAACGCGAAGGACGAGGAGAAAATCTACATTAACGCGCACGGCACCGGGACGCCGCTCAACGATAAATCCGAGACCGCCGCCATTAAGCTTGCATTGGGCGAAACGGCGTATAAAGCCGCCATCAGTTCCACCAAGTCGATGACCGGTCACATGCTCGGCGCGGCGGGTGCAATCGAAGCAATTGCCTCTGTATTGGCGCTGCATGACGGGGTAATTCCGCCGACAGTCGGCTACCGTGAAAAGGATGAAAACTGCGACCTTGATTATGTTCCCAACACGGCAAGAAAACAGCAGATGAACCTTGCACTGTCAATTTCGCTGGGCTTCGGCGGGCACAATGCATGCATTGCTCTTTCAAAATACAGCGAAGAATCCTGACTTAAGCAGGTGCAGCAGATGGAAAGGATGAACGATATGGATATTAAACAGATTAAGGAAATAGCCGAAACAATGAAAAAGAACGGCCTGACTTTACTTGAAATTACGCAGGGGGATGTTGCCCTGCGCATGGAGCGTCAGCCGGAATTTCACGCCGTGAGTATCGCACCGGTTCCCGCGGCGGCGGAATCCCCGGCGGAACCCGCACCGCGGGCAGCCGCTCGCGCGGATTCTAGATTTATCGAGATAAAGTCGCCCATGGTGGGTATGTTCTACGCCGGCCCGTCGCCGGATTCCGAACCGTTTGTAAAGGTCGGCAGCCGTGTGAAAAAGGGCGATACGCTTTGCGTGATCGAAGCAATGAAACTTCTGAATGAAATCAATGCGGAGCGCGACGGCGAAATTGCGGAAATCTGCGTCGAAGACGGTCAGGCCGTAGAATACGCGCAGGTTTTATTTAAAATGGTACAGGAGTGATTCTTTTGGAAATAGAAGAGATCAAAAAAATGATACCCCACAGGGAGCCCATGCTGCTTGTCGACCGGGTGAATAAAACAGAGGACAATCTGGCGCTGGGGGAATACAGGGTAAAAGGCGACGAGTGGTTCCTGAAAGGGCATTTCCCGGGCAAACCCGTAGTGCCCGGCGTAGTTTTATGTGAAATGATGGCGCAAACGTGCTGCATTTTGATAGCGGAAAAAATACAGGGCAGAACCCCCTATTTTACGGGAATCAACAAAGTCCGTTTTCGCACTCCGGTGCATCCCGGCGACACACTCCAAATCGAGTGCAGTCTGACCCGTGAAAAAAATCCGTTTTATTTTGCCAGCGGAAAAGGGTATGTAAACGGAAAGCTTTCGGTAAGCGGTGAGTTTTCCTTTGCGCTGGTCAATCCATAACAAAAGGGGGCGCTAGCTTGTTTTCGAAGATTCTGATTGCGAACCGCGGTGAAATTGCGGTTCGTATTATCCGGGCGTGCAAGGAAATGGGAATTTTAAGCGTGGCTGTCTTTTCGGAAGCGGACAGGGACTCACTCCATGTAAGCCTTGCGGATGAAAGCATCTGCATCGGCCCCGCTCCGGTAAAAGACAGTTACCTGAATATGAGCGCTATCCTTTCGGCGGCGATCACAACGGGGGCTCAGGCGATTCATCCCGGTTACGGGCTTCTTTCAGAAAATGCGGTTTTTGCCGGGCTGTGCGAAAAGTGCAATATTGCTTTTATCGGCCCTTCCGCCGAACTGATTAACCGGATGGGCGACAAGGATGCCGCGCGCAGAACCATGCAGGCAGCAGGCGTACCCGTAGTACCCGGTTGCGATTTAATTGAGAACCTCGAGCAGGCGAAGCGCGAAGCCGACCGAATTGGCTGCCCTCTTCTAGTTAAGGCACGCGCGGGCGGCGGCGGCAGGGGAATCCGCATGGTAAACGCCCCCGAGGAACTGGAACAGGCAATCGCTACCGCATCCGCAGAAGCTCAGAGCGCATTCGGCGACGGTGCGGTGTATCTGGAAAAGTACCTGTCACCGGTAAAACATATTGAAATGCAGATCCTTTGTGACCAGTACGGCGGCATTGTGTGCCTTGGGGAGCGGGAATGCTCCATTCAGCGCAAAAGGCAAAAGCTGATTGAGGAAAGCCCGTCCCCCGCGGTAGATGCAAAAACCCGCAAGGGAATGGAAGAAGCGGCGGTAAGGGCCGCTCGCGCCGTCAAGTATGTCAGCGCGGGTACCATTGAATTTCTGCTTGACAGCGAAGGTCATTTTTATTTTATGGAAATGAATACCCGGCTTCAGGTGGAACACCCGGTGACAGAACTGGTCACGGGCATTGATTTGGTAAAGTGGCAGATTCGTATTGCTTCCGGAGCGAAGCTTACTTTTACACAGGAAGATGTCCACATTGAAGGCAGCGCAATCGAATGCCGTATCAATGCGGAAAATCCGAAAGCCAACTTTCGCCCAAGCTGCGGAAAAATCTCATTCCTGCATGTGCCGGGCGGGCCGTGGGTGCGGTTTGACACCGCGCTGTACCACGGTTACACCGTTCCGCCGTTTTATGATTCCTTAATCGGGAAGCTGATCGTGCACGCAAAAACACGGGAGGAAGCCATTCGGAAGATGCAGGCTGCTCTGTGTGAATTGGTCATCGACGGGGTTGACCATAACGCCGAGCTTCAAATGGATATTTTATGTGATGAACAGTTCAGAGCCGGTGATTATCACACTGATTTTATTGAGAAACGGGGGATATAAATGCTGAGGAAAGACCTTTTTCGCAGACCGCAAAATGAACTGGAAAGCTTCGGCAGGCATTCAAAAAGATTGACGCCGGATATCCCCAGTGAAATGTGCGTTTTGTGCCCGTCCTGCAAAGAGACTCTCTTTACCGGAGCGCTGAACGACAATCTTCATGTCTGCCCGAAATGCGGGCATCATTTCAGGATGAACGCGCGCCAAAGACTGAATATGATTGCAGACGAAGGCTCTTTTTCTGAATTATACAACAACCTGATGTCGAAGAACATGATCCAGTTTCCTCACTACGAGGAAAAACTGAAGCAGGCGCGGCTTGCCAGCGCGGAGCGTGAAGCGGTTATCTGCGGAACGGCGGAAATTTCCGGATTCCCCTGCGCCCTGTTTGTAATGGATGCTTACTTCATGATGGGCAGCATGGGTACGGTGGTCGGTGAAAAAATCACGCGTATTTTCGAATATGCTACGGAAAATTCGTTGCCCGTGGTCGGATTTATCGTTTCCGGCGGCGCAAGAATGCAGGAGGGGATTCTTTCCCTGATGCAGATGGCCAAAACCAGCGGCGCGGTAAAACTGCACAGCGACGCGGGCAATTTATATCTTGCTGTTCTGACCGACCCGACTACAGGCGGCGTTACCGCCAGCTTTGGTATGGAAGCGGACATTATCATGGCCGAGCCAAGGTCGCTGATCGGCTTTGCAGGCCCGCGCGTCATTGAACAGACCATTCGGCAAAAGCTGCCGGCAGGTTTTCAGCGCGCGGAATTTCTGCTGGAAAAAGGGTTTGTAGATTTAATCGTTGAACGCAAAGATCAGAAAACCCAAATTGCAAAACTTCTTTCGTTTCACGCAAAGGGGGAATCCTGATGAGTGCTTTTGACCGGGTCACCGCGGCGCGCGCAAAAGGCAGGCCGACTGGCCTCGATTTTATTACAAACGTATTTGAAGATTTTATCGAACTGCACGGCGACCGCCGTTTCGGCGATGATAAAGCGGTTGTCACAGGTCTTGCCCATTTGGACGGAATTCAGGTAACCGTTGTCGCATTGGAAAAAGGGCACGATACCAAAGAGAAAATTTCCCGCAACTTCGGTTCGGCGCACCCGGAAGGTTACCGAAAGGCGCTGCGTCAAATGCAGCTTGCCGAAAAATTCGGCCGCCCGGTTGTCTGTTTTGTGGATACCTCCGGCGCTTACTGCGGTATTGCGGCGGAAGAACGCGGGCAGGGGCAGGCTATTGCGGAAAACCTGATGCAGATGATGACGCTGAAGGTGCCGATTCTCTCCGTATTAATCGGGGAAGGCGGCAGCGGCGGCGCACTCGCCCTTGCAGTGGCGGATGAAGTCTGGATGCTGGAAAATTCCGTCTATTCGGTCATTTCACCCGAGGGCTGCGCAAGCATCCTGTGGAAGGATTCCTCCAAAGTTAAGGATGCCGCCGAGTGCTTAAAGCTGACCGCCGAGGACTTATATGACCTTGGAGTAATTGAAAAAATAATCCCGGAGTACGGCAGGGACTTTTCCCAGACCTATCAGGAGCTAAGGCGCGGTATTTGGGAAACACTTTCCGTGAACAGGAAACTCCCCGCTGCGGAACTGGCAGCAAACCGCTACGCACGCTTCCGGAAGATCGGTGTGCAGGGAAAATAAAAACTTATTATTGTCATCCTATCCTCTTAATATAATGTCGGATTTCTTATCGGGAAGACCGTTTCGGCGAGCAGCCGGAGCGGTCTTTGCCTCTGATTTAGCATGTTCCAAACGGTTTACCGTTTGGAGCGAAAAACCGCCCGCTATGCGGGAGTGATTCAATTCTTAAGCAAAGAACGAAACCTTTTGATATAATGATGAGTGTTTAGGCCATCAGAATAAACAGAAGAAAGGGTGTTGTTCTCTATGGCAGAAAGTTTAGCACATACGAAGAAGTTTATTAAAACTCATGATACGAATATGGCTGTGCATCCCAAACCCTGACAATATTGCCGGTTGAGGTTTGAATGTCATAAGCAATTAGCTGGATTTCAATTTTACCATCTGGATAAACATACGTCTTTTTTATATCTTCATCAAGTCGTAATACAAAATCATTGAAATCATATTTCTTTTCAGAAATATATGTCATCAATACATTTTGAGGATCTAAATCTCCTGTATGGTGACCTTGCTCTAATTCGCTAATATATTGACTATCATATTTTCCCGGCAGACTCACAGTTTGGGGGCTGTTATCCTTAAATGAAGTTGCAAACGCTGCTGTCACCCCAACAACCAAGCAAATGGCCCCTATAATACAAAAGGCCGAAATCTTTTTAATCTTCATAATTGACACAACCCTTTCTTCAATAGCGTTTTTACTGAAATTATTTACAAAAGGTGCAAGGTGGTTTTTCTCCTCTTCCAGCCCAATCAGTGTCAGTGCATAGACTGATTTAACGCTTCCCCCGAATGTCCTTACAACCGCTTCATCACAGGACAGTTCAATATCCCGGTTTGCCAGTACATACATCAGCCATACGCAAGGGTTAAACCAGTGAACGCATAAAGCGGTTGCCATTACTAACTTTGTCAGCGTATCAAATCGCCGGATATGCACAAATTCATGGGTCAGGATATATTTCAATCGGGTTTCGTCCGCCCAATCTGTTTGCTTCGGCAGAAGTACAACGGGCCGGAAGATGCCATAGGTCAAGGGAGCCGAAATTCTATCCGATTGCCGTATTTGAACCTTTCTCCGCATTGGGTGTTTCTGCTGCCAAAGCTTTACAAACTCGCTGTCGACCGGCAGCGCAGTCTTATACTCCTTGCGACAGCGCAGATGTGTTACAAGAAAAAACAGGGCGCAGACCCCCAAACCAATAAACCAGATTATCAGCACAGGAGATATAGTTCCGTATGTCACTTCCGGCAGAGGTGAAGTGGTTTCTGTTATAGCCGTATTGTTGGCCATAGCAGGCATTCCCGCCAACGGTAAGTCCATTTCAAACAATCTGTCTTTCAGCATATACACAACCGAATAAATGCTGAACCGTGACGGAACCGCGAAGGGAATCAACAGGCGGCACAATGCCACTCCCCACAAAACAAGGAAGGTTTTCTTCGGCAGTCTGTGCAATAGCAACGCACGGAGGATTACGATAGCCACAATAAGAACCGCAGCCGAAAAACTCATGGTTATTAAGCTCATTACCGTCCCCCTTATCCCATACTGTCGACGAGCCGCTTTAGTCTTTCAATTTCTTCCGGGGATAGGTTTTTGCGGCCTAAAATAGAAGCCACAAGCTGATCGGCGGCACCGTCGTACATTTTGTCAATGAGTTCCGTTGTTTCAAGCTCCCTTGCCTGTTCAATCGTGACAAGGGGATGGCACACGAAGTTGGGTTCAAGGCGTTCAATCGCCCCTTTGTCAATGCATCTCTTGATTAGAGTGTAAGTCGTGGTCTTGTTCCAACCGACCTGCTCTTTCAGAATTTCCGCTATCTGTTTTGCGGTGGTAGCCCCATTTTTCCAGAGAACATCCATTATCTTTAGTTCTGAATCAAATAATTTGATTTGCATGGTTAAACCCCTTTACAGTAATATTTTACTCCAGTAGAATAACTGTGATTTGATTTTACTCTGGTAGAACGCGTTTGTCAACAGTGCATATGACCTAAACGAATGTGCGAGTATTACATTGTATTTACTCCCAAATATAGGAGAAGAATCATTTACAATCAGTGAAGGGTAAATATTCAGCAAGTCGGATCAACGTCCGGAACTGTTTTCTTAAACGGAATTGACTCCATAATGAATTCGTCAAATTAAATAAAAATTTTTAACAAAAAATATATTGACAAATGAGAATTGCTATACTATAATTACGTTGAACGTTAAACCTAATACCCGCAATGCGGGAAATTATCTACCTTGAAGGAGGAGCGTATGAAAAGAGTTATTTCTATTGCATTATCACTTGCAATGGCGCTGACAGCTATGACGGGCTGCGCTCAGCAAACTGCTACCAATGCTCAATCCCAACCAGCGGCATCGGAGGCGGTGTCACAAGCGGCACAAAGCGCACCGGCGGAAAAGGTTACTGTAAAGCTCGGTATCTGGCCGGAAGACAACCTGAAGGAAGATATCAAAATGCATGAAGGGTTCGTAAAAACCTTCGCAACAACGCATCCGAATGTGACGATTGAGCCTGATTATTACAAGTATGCCGTGGACACTTTTGTCTCCCTTGCAGAATCCGGCAAGCTTCCTACCGTTTTCGAGTCATGGTACACCGAGCCGAAAAAATTGATTGACGGCGATTTCGTAGCGGACATCACAGACGAGCTGAAAGAATGCAATTGGCCGTTGGATTCCATTAATCCTATTGTAAGCCAGCTGCTGACCCGGGACGGACATGTTTACGGTGTTCCGCGTGACGGTTATTCCCTTGGATTGATGGTGAACGTAGCACTCTTTAAAGAGGCTGGTTTAGTCAACGCCGACGGAACTCCGCAATACCCGAAGACATGGGACGAACTCGCAGTAACCGCTCAGAAAATTAAACAAAAAACCGGTCAAGCCGGCTTATGTCTTTTGGGTAAAGACGGCGCGGGCGGTTGGCACTTCTCCAACATTGCGTGGGGCTTTGGCGCGACGCTTGTGACAGAAGACAACGGCAAATTTGTTTCACACCTCAATTCACCGGAAGCAGTTGCCGCGATGAATTATGTAAAAGACCTGAAATGGAAATATGACTGCTTAACCGCGGACCCGACTTCCGAAGACTGGGCATCCGGATTTGTGGAGCTTGGCACCGGTTCGGCGGCAATGCTGATTGGCGCAAACGACGCAGTTAACCAACCGACTCAGGTAAATGGGCTTCCTGTTGGTGATTTGGCACTGGAGCCGGTACCGGCGGGACCGAAGGGCCAGTATTCTCTTGCCGGCGGTACACCGTATATGTTTGCAAAAAATGCGACAAAAGAAGAAATTAAAGCCGCTTTGGACTACATAGAAATAATGGGTAAATCCCCGAAAGCAACGGAAGACACCATAAACGGAATTAAAGCCGATGCCGAAAATCATAAAAACAGCGGCGTGCCTGTTATTCCGAGGTTCCCGGCATGGACAGATAAGAAACTGCTCGACGCAGAAGACCAAATCATCAAGCAGTACAGCAACGTGAACATGAATCTGTACAACGATTACTACAAAGCAATCAACACACCCGGTAACCTTCGTTTGGAAGAGCCCGGCGACGCGCAGAATATGTATTCTGAGCTGGCCAAGGTGATTCAGGCTTGCGTTACCAACAAAAACGCAGACGTTCAGAAATTGATGGATACGGCACAGGCAAACTTCCAGAAAATTTTGGATACTCAGGTTAATAAAAAATAATCAATCATGTATTCCAGGAGTGCGGGGCCTGTGTGCCCCGCACAAATTCATTTGGTGTGAATTCGGAGGTGGTTACTAAGTGGAGAACAGGAAAAGAAAAATGAATCGAGATAAATTCAAAAAGACCGCCACGGCATGGCTGATTATGGCTCCAAGTCTGATTTTATTTGCATTTTTTGTGTGGGAACCATTGTTGGAAAGCATTCGGCTTTCGCTTTATACAGCAAAGGGAATTCGGTTGCAAGCGTTCGTTGGTTTGGGAAATTATTTTTCGGTGTTCCAGCAGCCGGATTTTCTGCCGGCAATATTGAATACCGTTTCCTATACGATATGGTCCTTGATCATTGGTTTTTTCATTCCGATTATTATTGCTGTTCTGGTGACTGAAACAGTTCATCTGAAGAGTTTCTTCCGCATGGGCGTTTATTTCCCGAATATTATGCCGGGAATGGCGGCTGTTATGATGTGGGGATTTTTACTGAAGCCGGGGAAGCTGGGCGTTTTAAACATTATATTTTCGTGGATTGGCATTCAGCCGCTGAACTGGCTCACGAATCCATTGTGGACGATTCCCCTGATTGTTGCTACTCTGACATGGAAAAATGCCGGTACGACGGCACTCATCTATATGGCGGCGGTAGATAGCATCAATCCGGAGCTTTATGAAGCTGCCGCGATTGACGGAGCCAGAACATGGGCTCGCATCCGTTATATTACAATTCCTCATATTTTTGGATTAGGAAAAACACTTTTGATTCTGCAGATCATATCTGTGTTTCAAATTTTATATGAACCGCTGGTTTTGACGAACGGCGGGCCCAATAACGCAAGTATTTCCATCATGCAGCTTGTATTTAAATATGCGTTCCAGGACTTTAATTATCCGGGGGCTGCGGCTTTGTCGGTAATTATCTGTTTTATCCTTGTGATTTTGACTGCCGTTTACTTCAAAGTAACGAAATTCAAAGAGGCAGACGGAGGGGCGAATTGAACAAATCGAAAAGAGGGATCGATCATGTTTTTTTTCAATAAATATAAGGAAAAACAGGAAGGGGTTATCCGTTTTTACGACCTCCATTCGCCTGCTACAAAAATGGCGGCCATCCTGATTTTTTTAATTTGTTTTATTATTGTGGTGTGTGCGCTTTTTCCCGCGGTTTGGGTGTGTCTGGCCGGGTTTAAGGATATCCGGGAGATGCGGCAAAGCGCATCCATTTTTCCGAATACATACGACTTTAACGTGTTTGCCGATACCTGGAAGCAACTAGGATTTGCGAAATACTATATGAATTCATTGATTTCTGTTGTAGGCTGCACTCTGTGCGCGGTTTTTTTCAACGGTTTGCTGGCGTATGGTCTGGCTATTCTGAAGCCAAAAGGATACGGGGTCGTCGTTGGTCTTGTTCTGTGGAGCATGCTGATTCCGGCTACGACGAGTCTTGTTTCATTGTTTGTCAATATCAGCCGTGTGGGGCTGGACGGTTCTTTTGTTCCGATTTGGCTCGCGATGGGCGCAAATGCATTTTATGTCATCCTGTTCAAACAGTATTTCGAGGGCCTTCCCATAAGTTTGCTTGAAGCTGCCACGCTGGACGGATGCAGTACGTTCAAAATATTCTATAAGATCATGCTTCCTTTATCCATGCCGATTGTTATGGTAATCTGTATTTTTGCAGTAACCGCGGCATGGTCGGATTTCCTGCTCCCTTATTTGGTTTTATCCAATACGGGGAAAGATACGGTAATGGTTCGTCTGTTCCAGTTCCGTACGGCCAAGACGAACGACGTGGATGTGATACGTGCAATTGTATTTTCAATCATTCCTCCAATTATAATTTTTTCAATATTCCAGAAAAAAATTACGCAGAGCGTAGCGACTGCTGGTATTAAGGGGTAAATATGGCTAAGATTGCAGATGTCTATTTTTCCGCTCATCCATGGGAGATTGTTGAAGACGGGTTTGACCCGCAGTATGCGCTGGTGTCCGAATCCGTATTTTCCTTGGGAAATGAAGCCATGGGCGTGAGGGGATATTTTGAAGAAGGTTATTCCGGGGAACGGCTGCAGGGCAGCTATATCAACGGAGTTTACGAGAAAAAAGAAATAGAAAAACAGGCATATAAAGGGATGGTCGAGCAAATGACCTTTATGGTAAATACGGTCGACTGGCTCTTTGTGCGTATTCGGTTCGGCGGGGAAACGCTCGATTTAAACCATTCCCTGTTCCGCTGCTTTCAGCGTGTTTTAAATTTGCGCACCGGCGTGCTGACACGTTCTTTTGTGTGGCTGCTTCCGGACGGCAAGGAATTGGAACTGTTTTTTGAACGCTTTTTATCCATGAATCATACCCAGTTCGGGGGACAGCGCGTCACGGCAAAGCCGCTCAACTTTGACGGAGTTCTGTCTGTGGAGGCGGGGCTTGACTTTTCCCAGCCCCATGTTTCGGCAAAAAGGAATCTTTGGGACTGCTTTGGCGCCGAAACAAACGGGAGCCGGTGTGAAATCGCAGGCAGGGTGAAAAAAAGCGGACACATGGTTTTTTCCTGCTGTGAATTCAGCGGTGACCTTCAAAACGCGGCGCCCGGTCCGGAAGAGGAGAAAAAAGTAACGCTGTCCTTTGAACTCTCGCTGAAAGAAGGGAAAGAATCTTCTTTTTCCCGTGTGGTACAAAATCAGGCCTGTATGGATGCTTCCGTCAACGAAGAAGACTTTTGGCAGCAAAGCCGCGGCAGTTTGAAAAATTCGGGGAATTACGACGGACTGAAAACGGAAAGCGCCTCCTGGTGGGCAAAAGCGTGGGAACATTCCGATATTGAAATCGTTGGTGACGAAAGCAACCAGCAGGGAATTCGGTTTTGTATTTTTCAAATGCATCAGACTTACCACGGTGCAAAGCCCGGCTCCGTAATCGGGGCGAAAGGGCTGACCGGCGAAGCATATAACGGGAACACGTTCTGGGATACGGAAACATACTGCCTGAACTTTTACCTATTTAATAATCCGCAGGCGGCGAAAAGCTTGCTTCAGTTCCGTCATCAGTCCCTTCCCGCCGCAAAAAGCAGGGCAAAAGAGCTGGACTGTGACGGCGCGTTCTACCCTATTGCCACAATTGACGGCACGGAATGCTGCGGGCTGTGGCAGCACGCTAACTTGCAGCTTCAAGCCTCCACAGGGGTGGCCTACGGTATTTGGCACTATGTTCAGGTGACGAGGGACACGGAATTCCTTCATGCCTGCGGGCTGGAAATGCTGGTGGAAATTTGCAGGATGCTCGCAAGCCGGGGCGGCTGGAACCCAAAGACCGGAAAATTCGGGTATTACGGAGTGATGGGCCCCGATGAATTCCAAATGATGGCGAACAATAACAGCTATACCAATTTTATGGCAAAAAAGACATTTGAGTACACACTGAGCGTATTGCCCGCCGCGGAACAAAAGGTATCAATCGAAGAACGCGAAAATTGGCGTAAAATGTCTGAACAGATGGAAATTTTATATGATGAAAACACAATGCTGTACGAGCAGCAGGAGGGCTTTTTCGGCCTACCCCATGTGGATGTGAATCAAATTCCGATCAGTGATTTTCCGCTTTACAGCCATTGGAGCTACGACCATATTTACCGCAACGATATGATTAAGCAGCCGGACGTGCTGATGATGATGTTCCTTTACAATTCCTGCTTTTCAAAAGAACAGAAGAGAATCAATTATGAGTACTACGAGCCGCGCTGTATCCATGAGAGCTCGCTTTCCCCTTCCGTGCATTCCATTCTTGCTTCGGAACTGGGTATGAGCGATAAGGCCTTTGACCTGTTTCAGTTTGCCACAAGGATGGATCTTGATAATTACAACCGCAACACCCGCGAAGGGCTGCACACCACTTCCATTGCGGCTGCGTGGATGAACATTATTTACGGGTTCGGCGGAATGCGTTCGGACGGAAAAGTTCTGCGCTTTTGCCCTACCATCCCGGGTCAATGGGAGCAGTATTCCTTCCGCCTGATTTATCAGGGGGACGTCATCTGTGTGACTGTATCGGGCGGCAGCGTCCGGTTCCACACACAGAACGGAGCGCAAATTCCGATTTTCGTATATGAAACTCCGGTTACGGTTACAAGGGAACCGGTAAGTATTACAATTCCACAGGAGTGGAGGATTTAATATATGGATCAATTATTTATCGAAGACAGGGAGTTTCTCCCTGAAAAAATTTCCGATTACGGCAATCAGTATTTTACCGGAAACGGCTATCTCGGTGTGCGCGGCACGATGGAGGAGTACGGTAAAGAACAAATGACGGCGGTGAACCTGTCGGGTGTTTACGACCGGCACGGTTCGGCGTGGCGCGAACCGCTGAACGCGCCCAATCCTTTTTACGCCCTTGTAAAATTAGCGGGAGTCACTTACGCGCTGCCCGAAGTTCAGCCATGCTTTCATGAGCAGCGGCTGGATATTTCCTGCGGACTCCAAAGCAGAAAAACAGTATGGGATACGCCCCGGGGAACGCTCTGTGTTGAAGCAGAGCGTTTTTCCAGTATGGTGGACTATCATCTGCTGTGTATGAACTATTCCGTACAAACCGATTACGACGCGGAATTATGCATTACGGTCGGCATTGACGCGGATGTCTGGGATATTAATGGCCCGCATTACCAATCCGTTGATATAAAACGTGAGGGTTCGGTGCTTTCTGTTTTGGCAACGGCGGGGGAAAGCGGGGCACAGGTCGCGGTTGCCCAAACGGTCTGCTGTGACTTCAATGGGGAGCAATCCCCCTGTGACAGCCCACTGAAAGCACAGCGGGAAATTGTCTTTGCTGCGCGGTCAGGTGAAAAATATACCGTAAGTATATATTCCGGAGTTTATACATCAAATGATTGTAAAAATCCGTTGGAATCAGCAACAAGTACCGTGAAAACAGCGGAAGAGTCCGGCTACGAAAAGGCAAAACGCGCGCATTGCACAAGGTGGGAACAGCTTTGGAGCAATTCGCGTGTCATTGTGGAGGGCGATGAAGAAGCGCAGCGGGCGCTTGACTATTCCATCTACCACCTGCACTGCATTGCGCCGCGGTATTCCAAAAGCATGTCCATCCCTGCAAGGGGGCTTTCCGGCCAAACCTATAAAGGCGCGATTTTTTGGGATACGGAATTGTTTATTATGGATTTCTTTCTCCTTACCGAACCGGAGGTCGCAAAAACGCTGCTGCGCTATCGCGTTGACACACTGGACGGCGCGAGGGAAAAGGCCAGGGAATACGGTTACAGCGGTGCTTTTTACGCGTGGGAAAGTCAGGAGGGAGGGCGTGACGCCTGTTCCGACTACAATGTGACGGATGTTTTTACCGGCAGGCCGCTGCGAACCTATTTCCGGGATAAGCAGGTGCATATTTCGGCGGCGGTTGCTTATGCGATTATGAAATATGTTGGTTTCACAGGCGACAAAACACTCCTTGCTCAGGGCGGTGCCGAGGTCGTTTTGGAATGCGCCCGTTTTTATCGTTCCCTGCTCGCGAAAAGAGTGGATTCCGACTATTATGAAATACGGGATGTTCTTGGGCCGGACGAATATCATGAGCGCGTAAACAACAATGCGTACACCAACCGCATGGTGAAATTTGTGCTTCAGGCCGCGGTGCAGGTGATTGGAATTCTGCGGCAGGACTTCCCCGATGTGTGTGATAATTTAAAAAAGAAATATCGTCTGTACGAGGAATTGGAACAATGTTTCGATCTCGCACAGCGGATTTATATTCCTGAGCCGGGCATACAAAGCGGCGTGATTGAGCAGTTCGACGGCTATTTTCGGCTGGAGGATGTCACGCCGGAACTTGTTCGCACCAGACTGCTGCATCCCAAAGAGTATTGGGGGGGAGCGAACGGAGTTGCCGCCCAAACACAGGTGATTAAGCAAGCTGACGTGGCTGCAATGCTCAGCCTGTTCAGTTCGGATTATTCAAAAGATGTTCTAAAGAAGAACTGGCAGTACTATGAACCCCGCACGGAGCACGGCTCGTCGTTAAGCGCGTGCATGTATGCGCTGCTGGCCTGCCGGTTCGGCGAACCGGAGCTTGCCTATCCTTTCTTTCTGAAATCAGCCCGGGCTGATTTGGACGGCGGGGGGAAACAGTGGGCCGGTTCGGTCTACATTGGCGGTACTCACCCCGCCGCAGCAGGCGGAGCATGGAAGACTGTGGTGGAGGGCTTTGGCGGAGTTCACGCCGAGGGTGGACAGCTGGAATGCCGCCCGTGTCTTCCGAAAGAATGGAACCGTTTGCGGTTCTCCATTCGGCTCAGGGGTTCACGCTATGAAATCGAGGTTACTCCGCAAGGCAGTAAAATAAATAAAACCTGAAAAGCGTTATCTGCTTTTCAGGTAATTTATTGGGATCATCCGTCAACTTTAATCTTTCGAACGCTTTCCCGCTCGACAAGACGCACCGGCAAAATGATCTCATTCCTTTTGATTGGTTCGTTTTGCAGCCGTTTCATCATAAAGTCAACGGCAACACGTCCCTTTTCGGCGGGGTCTTGATGAATGGTACTGAGCGTAGGGGAAGTAAGGCGGCAAATGTTGATATCATCAAAGCCGATGACCGAAATATCCTCCGGAATCCGTTTCCCGCGTTCATGCAGACCGGCCATAATGCCGGCGGCAAGAATATCCGCAGTGGCAAAAATTGCAGTGAACCCCTTTTTTTCCGCGAGCTGGCGCCCAAGGGAAATTCCGCTTGAAACTGCAAATTCCTGCTCATAAACAAAGTCCGGACGAAAAGGTACCCCGTATTCGGAAAGTGCTTTGCGGTAGCCGTTCAGACGTGCTTCTACCACGCCGCCGGGATGAATCTGCGGCGAAGCAAACACAATATCCCTGTGGCCGTTTTCCAGTAGATATTTTGTGGCCATGTACCCGCCGCGGTAGTCTTCCAGCCCGACATTCTGAATATTTTTATGTTTGATGTAGCTGTCGATCAGCACAATCGGAACGTCAAGTTCCGTCAGCGTGTTAAAAAAGGAGTCTTCAAAAAGTCCGGTGAAAAACAGCCCGTCCAAATTCCAGTTATGAAGGAATTTCAAGAGTTCATCGCTGTCTTTTACCGTTCTCAGCATCAGGTAATATCCGTTTTCGCGCAGTACCTCTTCCATGGAACCGATGAATGCGGAATGGAACGGGTCAGCCACAAAACCTCCGTCCGTTCCCGGGACAAGGTGATTGATAAAGCTCACCACTTTGGATGAATTATTGACGAGCGAACGGGCCGACATATTGGGAACGTAACCGGTTCGTTCAATAATTTCATTAATGGTTTTAATTGTCTGAGGGGAAACGTGGTCGGCTCTGCCGTGTATCACATTAGATACCGTGGTATAGCTGACTCCTGCTTCTTTGGCTATATCTTTAATGGTTGCCATTCGGTTACCTCACAAATCAGATTAAACGTTCAACGTGTTTCGCTTAATGATTATTATACTATAAGTTGATTCAAAGTCCAGCATTATTTCTTAACAGCGGAGAAACTTTATAAAAGGAGAAAATATCATGATAAAAGCGGTCATTTTTGACCTTGACGGCGTACTGGTTTCAACGGACATCATGCATTACGAGGCGTGGAAGAAACTGGCCGAAAAGTTGCAGATCCAAAATTTCACCAAAGAGGACAATCTTCGACAGAGGGGTGTCAGCCGCATGGCATCACTGGAGGTTCTGCTAGAGAAATCCGAACAAACCTACACGGAACAGGAAAAAGAAGCACTTGCTCAGGAGAAAAACAAATATTACATAACTCTTCTGAAGAAATTAACACCCGATGACGTACTGCCCGGTGTGCTGACCGTTTTTCATGCGTTGAAACAGCGCGGAATTTTAATTGGAATTGGTTCGGCAAGTAAAAACACGCCCGAAATATTGGAACGAACCGAATTGGGGAACTATATTGATCAGGTTAGCTGCGGGCTTGACATTACACGGTCGAAACCCGACCCGCAGGTGTTTTTGGTCGCGGCGCAAAAGTTAGGGGTCAATCCTGCGGACTGCCTTGTGGTGGAGGATGCTGATTCAGGCATTCAGGCAGCCAAGGCAGGTGGAATGTACGCACTGGCGGTGGGTTCCGCCTTTGGCAACGCTCAGGCGGATTACCGCGCCGCTTCCCTTGAGGATTTTGACGTGAATACCGTGATTTAAGCCTGTCAATCAGTGGCAGCCCGCAAACGCAGAACCCTGTGTTTGCGGGCTGCTTTCTGTTTAGCGGAACAAACGTATTGAAAATAGCTGAATTCGTGTTAATATATAATATAACAATTTCAATTAAGAACAGGAAAAGAAGATGTTATCTCCCCCGCCGGAGGCGGGGGAGATAACGATAGCGATTCCGCTTCATTTTTGTAATTGCTATTAGAGGTATTTCAATATTGGAGAGGAATTTCATGATATATTTAGATTACGCGGCCAATACGCCGGTCAGCGAAGAAGTGCTGCAGACATTCTGTGAGGTTTCACGGGAATATATTGCAAATCCGAATTCGCCCCACCCGGCAGGACTGGCGGCAAAAGCCCGGCAGGATGCGGCAACGGCGCAGATCGCCGGACTCCTTCATGTAAAAGAAAATGAAATTATTTACACCTCCGGCGCAAGTGAATCCAACAACATGGCAATCAAGGGTGCCGTTCATCAGTACCGTAAATACGGAAAACACATCATTACAACCTATCTGGAGCATTCTTCGGTCAACGGTGCAGTAGCAGCTCTGCAAAGCCAGGGTTTTGAAGTGGATTATGTGGATCTTACCGAAAGCGGCCTTGTCGACTTGGAACATTTAAAAGAACTGCTGCGGGAAGATACGATTTTAGTTTCTGTCTGCTATGTGGACAGCGAAGTCGGCATCTGCCAGCAGGTGGAACAGATTGCCGCGGTTCTATCCGGTTATCCGCACTGCCTTTTCCATGTGGATGCAACACAGGCCGCGGGGAAAATTCCGCTTCAGCTTACCCACGTTGACCTTGCCACATTCGCACCGCACAAATTTTACGGGCTGAACGGCTGCGGCGTTTTAATCAAAAAGGAAAATGTATTGCTCGAGCCCCTGATTCACGGCGGTAACAGCACAACCCCGTTCCGCAGCGGAACGCCTGCGCTCGGGCTGATTGCGTCAACGGCAAAGGCTCTTGCTTTGGCGGAGGAAAACCGGGAGCAAAGGTACGGTTACGTTGCCGAATTGAATCAAAAAGTAAGGGAAGCGTTGCGGCGCTACCCGAACGTTAAAATCAACAGCACCAAAAATTCGATTCCCTTTATTTTAAATATCAGTATTTTGGGGGCAAAGTCAGAGCTGTTTCAGTCCGCGCTTGCCGAACAGGAAATTTACCTTTCCACAAAATCGGCGTGCTGCGCGGCAAACACCGTTTCTCGTCCCGTATACGCACTGACGAAAGACAAAAAAGCGGCGCTTTCCACCCTGAGAATCAGCCTGAGCCACCTAACTTCAAAAGAGGAAATCGAATCATTTTTAAGCTGTTTTGACGAGTGCTGTCATAAATTGGTTAAGTAGAGGTTACTGTATGGAAAAATACGAGCAGGTAGAAAAAAGTATTATTAAAAAATACCGCAAGGAAATATGGATTAAATTCATTGCAGGCATTAAAGAATATCAGTTGATTCAAGAGGGCGATAAAATCGCAGTCTGCATTTCCGGCGGGAAGGACTCCATGCTGATGGCAAAGTGCATTCAGCAGCTGCAAAAGTACAGCGAATTCCCGTTTGAAACGGAATTTTTGGTTATGGACCCGGGCTATAACCAAATAAACCGTCAGCGCATTGTTGATAACGCGGAAGCACTGCATATTCCGATTAAAATATTCGAAACGAAGATATTTGACATTGTGGCCGGCGTTGACCAGTCGCCCTGTTACCTGTGCGCTAAAATGCGCAGGGGGCACCTTTATAAACAGGCACAGGACTTGAGCTGCAACAAAATTGCACTTGGGCACCATTTTGACGACGTGATTGAAACCATTCTGATGAGCATGCTTTACGGTGCGGAAATCAAAACAATGATGCCAAAGCTGCACAGCACGAATTTTGAGGGAATGGAACTGATTCGGCCGATGTACATGGTAAAAGAAGCCGATATTTTAGCTTGGAAACGGTACAACGAGCTGGAGTTTATTCAGTGTGCCTGCCGTTTTACCGAAAACTGTGTTTTGGGCGATAACGGCGGCGGCTCCAAACGGCAGGAGATGAAGGTACTCATTAAGAAGTTCAGGCAGACAAACCCCAAAATTGATATGAACATTTTCAGGAGCATTCATAATGTGAATTTGGAAACGATTATCGGTTACCACTGCGACGGGGAACAGCACAGCTTTTTGGATGATTACGACCAGTAATCACCGATTCATAACAAAACCCCTCCGAATTATTTCGGAGGGGTTAAACTGTTATCTGGATTTAGAAATCTTTGGTTAACTCCCGAATCATAGCCATCTTTTCCGGGATTTTTATTGACTGCGGGCAGTGTGTTTCGCACATGCCGCAGGCTACACAGTTTTCAGCCCACTCAGTTGAGGGGGTGGCAGTGTATGCAGCTTTAAAAGCATCCTCGTCCTGATCGACGGCGAACTGATTGTACAGTTTAAATATCTTTGGAATATCTACGCCGGAGGAACAGTCCATGCAGTAACGGCACCCTGTGCAGGGGATGGTGATCTTTGTGCGGTACGCTTCCACTGCCTTTTCAATGACCGCGCGGTCTGCTTCCGTCAGCGGCTCAAAATCGGTCATGGTTTTCACATTGTCGGTCATCTGCTCCATGTCGGACATGCCGCTCAAAACAGTCATGACGTTGGGCAGGGACGCGGCATAACGGATTGCCCAGGAAGCAATGCTCTTATCCGGCCTTGCGGCGCGGAACAGTTCGTTGGCAGCTTCGCAGGGGTTGGCGAGCGTTCCGCCTCGAACCGGCTCCATTACGATGCACGGAATGTTATGACGCTCTAAAATTTCATACTGCTGTTTTGCATCCTGCATTTCCCAGTCAAGGTAGTTTAACTGGATTTGCGCAAAATCCCACTCATACGTATTGCAGATTTCTTCCAAAACGTCGGGCTTGTCATGAAAGGAAAAGCCTAAGTGTCGAATAACGCCTTCCTGCTTCTTTTTCAGCAAAAACTCATAAACCCCAAACTTCTGGCTCTTGTGAAAACTGTCCCGTGACAGTGCGTGGAGCAGGTAAAAATCAACATAGCCGGTTTGGAGCTTTCCCAACTGTTCGTTGAAAATTTGTTCCACATCGGCGTTGGATTGAATTTTCCAAATCGGCATTTTGGTAGCGAGGAAGTAGCTGCCTCTGTCATACTTTTTCAACGCATGGCCGACGAAATTTTCGGAGGTACCGCCATGATACGGATACGCCGTATCAATGTAGTTGATGCCGTGAGCGAGCGCACAGTCAACAAGTTCCTGTGCTTTTTCGTAATCGATGTCCTCTTTATCAGGGTCTAGTTTCGGCAGCCGCATGCAGCCAAAGCCTAGTGTGGAAATCGACAGGTTTGTATCTTTGTAATTCTTCTTAAACATATCTTACCTCCCGTTCATAATATTGCAATTATAAGGCTTCGAGTGTACTCTAAGTCAATAGAAAATAAAAATAATTCCGAACAAAGCAATATAGGTTCCCCCGCTGCACAGTAAATCTGTCATATTGATGTGCATTACATCAAAAACGAAGCAAGCATATTGACAATTGGCTGATATCAGTATATATTTAATACAGACAATAAAATACTGAACTTTCAGAGCGAACAGAGGAACGAAAGCAAAAAACAGGATGCATGTCATCATGTTTACTTTTTGCGGTCGTTTTTATTTTTGTAATATCAGGTTTTGTCAGTCATTAAGGCCTTGGTATAAAAAGGGAGATTCACCGATGAATAACGAGATGCTGGAACGGCTGCTTGACTTCCCCGTCATTGCGGCGGTCAAAAACACGGACGGGTTGGAAAAGGCGCTAAAATCACCCTGCTCTGTCGTTTTTATACTGTTTGGGACAATTTGTTCTGTTGGTGAAATCGTTCATCAAATTAAAGAGGCTGGCAAGCTTGCAATTGTGCATCTTGATTTAATTGACGGGCTGGCTAATCGGGAAATTTCCGTTCGCTTTTTAAAAGAAAATGCACAGGCCGACGGAATCATCAGCACAAAAGCACAACTTGTGCGCTGCGCCAAGGAAATGGGACTGATTACGGTACAGCGGTTTTTCCTGCTCGATTCCATGGCGCTTGAAAATGTAGGAAAACACATCCCTGCCGGAACGGCGGATTTTATTGAAATACTGCCCGGCGTCATGCCGAAAATTGTAAAGCGGTGCGTCAGCGATACCGGCATACCTGTCATCACCGGCGGCCTAATTTTGGATAAGGACGATGTCGTCTCCGCACTCGGCGCGGGAGCAACGGCTGTGTCTACCACAAACGAGGATTTGTGGTTTGAGTAAAGTCAATTACCATCGGCTAAAGCCAAAGGGTTTGAACCGTAATTGACTTTAGTAAAAGTGAATAGCAAATAACGTTTTCAGAGTATTGAGAGTCGGACGTTACCAAAGCCGTTTTCAACGGTTTCAGCCGTTTTAACGGTTTTTTGGTGCGTTCCGGCTCTTTTTATATATTACGACTGAAAGGATGACAACAATGTATGATGTAACCGTAATCGGCTGTGGGGTGATTGGTGCAAGCGCCGCCTATGAACTTTCCAAATACAAACTTTCCGTAGCAATTTTGGAAAAGGAAAACGACGTTGCCTGCGGAACTACCAAAGCGAACAGCGCAATCGTCCACGCGGGATATGACCCGCATCCCGGCACAAAAATGGCGCGCCTGAATGTGCAGGGCAGCAAAATGATGGAGGACCTTTGCAAACGGCTTAGTGTGGAATATAAACGCATCGGCTCATTGGTGCTCGCGTTTGATGATACGGACATGGAGGTTGTACGGGATTTGTTCGACCGCGGTCAAAAGAACGGCGTGGAACAGCTGCGGATTCTTACCAGGGAACAGACGCTGGAAATGGAGCCGAACCTCAGCAGTGAAGTCGTGGGGGCTCTTTACGCGCCGACCGCCGCCATTGTAAACCCGTGGGGGCTGACCATTGCGATGGCACAGATTGCGGTCAAAAACGGCGCGGAACTGCACCTGAATACCGCGGTAACCAAAATTACCGAAATGGGCGGATACTATCGCATCGAAACTTCATCCGGTTCTTTCGATACAAAGTACATTGTCAACGCGGCGGGTACTCATTCCGCCGAAATAAACAATATGGCCGGAAAGCCGTTTTTCGAAATCATTCCGGTTAAAGGGGAATACTACCTGCTCGATAAAAGTCAGGGCGGGCTGGTCAGTCATGTTGTTTTCCAGCCGCCGCAAAAGAACGGCAAGGGTGTGCTCGTTTCCCCGACCGTGCACGGCAATTTGATTGTCGGACCAACGGCCGAACCGGCTGAAAACGCGGACGATACCACAGTGACCGCGACCGGTCTGGAAAAGGTCGTAAAAGCGTCGATGCGTTCCACCGCGAAAGTAAATTTTCGGGAATCCATCCGCAACTTTACCGGAGTGCGCGCAACCACGGAAAATGATGATTTCATCCTTGAAATTTCTGCGCCCCGCTTTGTCAACGCCGCCGCCATTAAGTCCCCCGGGCTTTCCGCCGCCCCGGCAATCGGGCCGGAGATTCGCGGAATTTTGGAGCAGGACGGGTTGGTCTGCAGTAAAAAAGAGAATTATATCGGCTCGCGCGAACAAACTCTGTTTAAAAACATGACGCTTGAAGAAAAACAGGCGGCACTGAAAAGTGATCCGCATTACGGCAGGGTAATCTGCCGCTGTGAAACGATTACCGAGGGCGACATTCTGCATGTCATGCACAGCCCCATTCCTCCGGTTTCCATCGACGGGGTCAAACGCCGCTGCAACGCGGGTATGGGTCGTTGTCAGGGCGGGTTCTGCGGCCCGCGTGTGCACGAAATCCTGAACCGTGAATCAGGGATCCCGATGGAGGAAATCTGCCAGGATAAGGCGGGAAGTTATCTTCTGACCGGCAAGACCAAGGACGGAGGCGTGAAATGATGAAAAAATATGATGTGATCGTAATCGGGGCCGGCCCCGCGGGCTTGGCCGCCGCGTGTTCGGCGTATGAAAACGGCGCGGAGAAAATCCTTGTCGTGGAACGTGACAAAGAAGCGGGCGGAATCCTGAATCAGTGTATCCACAACGGATTCGGACTGCACTATTTTAAAGAAGAACTCACCGGCCCCGAATACGCGGGGCGCTTTATCGATATGCTGAAAAATACGAGCGCCGAACTGATGCTTGACACCATGGTGCTTCAGGTTACCGATCATAAGGAAGTACATATGATGAACCCGCGCGACGGTTATTTTGTCGCGCAGGCGGACGCAATCGTTTTAACTATGGGCTGCCGCGAACGCACAAGGGGTGCCATCGCCATTCCCGGTTCACGCCCCGCGGGTGTGTTTACCGCGGGCGCAGCGCAGCGCTATGTAAATATCGAAGGTTATATGGTTGGCAAAAGGGTCGTCATTCTCGGTTCGGGCGATATTGGGCTGATTATGGCGCGCCGTATGACGCTGGAGGGCGCGAAAGTGGTTGCCTGTGTGGAACTCATGCCGTATTCCAACGGCCTGAACCGCAATATTGTACAGTGCCTGAACGACTATGACATTCCGCTGTACCTGTCGCATACCATTACACAGATTAAAGGTGACCGCCGTGTGGAGGGTGTGGTTGTGCAGGAAGTGGACGGTACCGGTAAACCGGTTCCCGGCACAGAACAGTTCTTTGATTGCGACACGGTACTGCTTTCCGTCGGTTTGATTCCGGAAAACGAAATCAGCAAAGAAGCAGGCGTTCAGCTTGACCAGCGAACCAAAGGCCCCGTTGTTTACGAAAATATGGAGACCTCCATTCCCGGCATTTTCGTCTGCGGAAACGTGGTGCACGTGCATGACCTCGTTGATTTTGTAACGGCCGAAAGCCAGCGTGCAGGCGCCGCGGCCGCCCGTTATTGCAAAAATCCGGGAACAGCGGCGGACAGCGAAACGGTAATCACCATTGAAAACGGCGAAAATGTTGGGTACACTGTGCCGCAGCATGTGCGTGTGGACCGGATTGAAAAATTTGTGGAAGTGTTTTTCCGCGTAAAACGTGTGTATCATGATTCGGTGATTGAAGTGACCGGCGGCGGTCAGATTCTTTCCAGCTTTAAGCGGGAACACATGGCTCCCGGAGAAATGGAGCATATTGTAGTTCCAAAGCAGTTTTTGGGGAAAGCCGCGGATGGAAAAATCACCATATCCGTAAGGGAGGCGCAAAACAAATGAAACAGTTAATTTGCATTGTGTGCCCGAAAGGGTGCCATTTGTGCGTAGATGAAGAAAACGGTTACACGGTTACCGGGAACGGCTGTCCCCGCGGCGCGGAATACGGCAAAAAAGAACTAACCCACCCGACCAGAGTAATTACCAGCACAGTCCGCATCACCGGCGCGGCCCACAACCGCTGTCCTGTGAAAACAGACCGCGATATTCCGAAGGAGCTGATATTTCAGGCAATGAAGCTGCTTGACAGCGTCGAACTGCATTCCCCGGTTCACCGCGGCGACATTGTTCTCGAGGATATTTTGAGTACGGGAGCAAATTTTGTTGTGACCAAAAACATGTAAATCTTAGTATTAAATCAAACAGAGTATATCGGAGAAGTTCAATGTCATTCATTGAAACACGCCGGTATGCTCTGTTTTTTATTCGATACGACCACCGTGGAAAAAGCATTCATAGACTACAGATTTCATGATAATTCATTTAATAAATAACAAAACATAGAAAAACTGACAAGCGTCAGTTAGAGCGGTACAATTTTCTAATTTCTATTTTTATATCCTGCGGAAAGAAAAAATTAAAAATAATATACAGCTTGCCATCATATATATAATTAAGAATTTATTTAAAATAATGATAAATAATTTGTAAAATTATACAATATTCACCAAAATTCTTTATCTATTTCACTTCTTGTATTCCGGAATATGAAATAATATAATCTTATTGACATTAAATATTATATTTATGAAAGAATATTGTTGAACTAAGAAAATAAATATAAAGAGACTTTTTCACAGAGATCAAAGAGAACGTGAAGAATGGCTCCCTTAATTCAGTCACAACCGACCATGGTCGAAAGTGATTGCCGAGGGGCGTCGCTTTTTCCATGCTCGGATGAATGATATATTATAAGGAGGATCTCATGAAAAAGTTAGTTGCATTTCTCAAAAAGCCGCAGGGGCTGTTGGCCTTGGCTCTCGTGCTTGTTTTGCTGGGCAGTATGTTTGCCGGCATGTTCAACTCCTCATTTTACTCCGTACAGGTGAAGAAAATCGAATTTAAGGCAGACCATGGTACACTTTCCGGCCTGCTTTACATGCCTCAGGGTGCCGGTGCGAATGATCCCCGTCCGGTCATCATCACAACCCACGGCTACCTGAACTCAAAAGAGATGCAGGATGCCCCCGCGATTGAAATGTCGCGCCGCGGATACATCGTCCTTGCGCTGGACATGTATGACCACGGGGATTCCCGATGGAGCAGTAACATAAAAGTGGGCGATCAATTCGGTACATTCTGGATTTTTTCTCAATTTGATGCTGCCAAGTACATCTATGGGCAGGACTTTACCAAAAAAGACGGAAGCGGAAATGCATATGTGGCTGTCAGCGGTCACTCTATGGGCGGATTTTCCACTCTTGTCGCAATGTACATGGATGAAATGAACTCGCTGAAAGCCGGGTACCGCATGATTTATACCGGGCTTTCTGCTGGCGCGGATTACTCCTACACCTCCGCAATCGCTCCGCAGGATCAGATGATGGCGGCACTTGGCAGCCGTACTGTGGGAATGGTCGCCGCTCATTATGATGAATTTTTCTTTAATAAATCCGATGCTGAAAAAACAGATGCTGAAAAGGCGGTTAAGGGTACGGTAACCTATAAGAATTTCCCTGCAACCGTTTCCGGCAAAGCATTCCTCGGGCTTGCAGCAAATGCTGATGCAGGCAAAGCAGGTGAGTTTTATAAAGCAAACTCCGGTGATTTAAAAGATAAAGATACTGTGCTGCGCACGTCGCAGACAGGGGAACGGATTATATATACTCCGACGGAAACCCATCCGTGGAACCATTTTTCCATAGCGACTACGGCTTCCGAAATTGATTTTTACTCCCATGCATTCAACGGGGTAACTTCACCCGGTCAGACGAATGCACTGCTTTCTTCTTCCAACCAGATTTGGGGCTTTAAGGAATTGGGAAATCTGATTGCGCTCATTGGATTCTTCCTTATGTTTGTACCGCTGATTACGCTGCTGCTTCGTATTCCGTTCCTGAAAAAGGCGGTAACAGCGGAGGTCCCTGCTGTTTCAGCTCATGTTAAGGGCCGTGCAAATATTGTGTACTGGGTATCCATTGTTGCAAGTGCATTGATTCCCGCCATTCTTTTCCCGACTTTAATGGATAAACAGCCGGCAGGACTCAATGTTCTTTCTATAATAGCAGCTGTTTTCATTGGTTTGGGAGTTGTGGCCGCAATTGTCGGATTTGTTCGTTCCGGCCGGAAATCAGCTGAACCGGAACAAGCAGCAAAATACAAGACCTTTGGCGTGGGCGGCGCCGTGGCTGCGGTTCTCGCGCTGGTAATAATGCTTACATTTCAGAATGCTGCCGCAATTCTCCCACTCAGCCACCTCTTCAACGAACCAACAACAAATCAAGTTGCTTTCTGGGCGATTGTTTCCGGACTGATCGCGGCTTTTATTACCGTCTGCTTCTACTATTTTAACAAAAAGCACTCGGGGATTCAGTTCGCAGGGTATGGAATCCATTCCCGTATTTCCTCTGTTATCGCCAGCCTTTGTGTGGCAGTACTTGCTGTCTTTGCCGGATATGTGCTGCTCTTTGCAGTTCAGGCTGTCTTTGGTACCGATTTCCGTATCTGGACGCTGGCAGTTCGCACTTTCAAGGTGGAAAACCTCATTACCGCTCTGCGGTATATGCCGTTCTTCTTTATTTATTATTTCATCAATACGGTCGCACTCAATGCAAATACACGCGGTCGGAAAGGCGGCTATGCAACTGCCGTTCTGCTCAATATCGGCGGTCTTGTACTCTGGCTGATCTGCCAGTACGGCAGTGACTTCCTTACAGGGGTCGCAGTCTATCCGGCACAGGCACTGAACGGGATCCTGTTGGTTGCACTGTTCCCGTGCCTTGGAATTGCTGCTGTGTTTGCACGAAAAGTTTTTGAAAAAACGAATAATGTCTGGTTGGCAGCCTTCTTAAACACAATGCTGTTCACTATCATTACTGCCGCAAATACTGCGATGTTCTGGAATCTTGTGTAAAGCCGCTATCATTTAAAGTGAATATCGGGAGGCGCTTTTTCAAATTGAGCGCCTCCCTTAAATTAAATCCGCCGAAGTCGATAATTTTCTTGTGCGCAGTGGTGTTTTTGAGCTATAATAAGGTCAAGACAAATTAAAGGGGCGGATACGATTTGAAACTCGACTGGATGGGTGATTACCGGTGTATAGTTGAAAAATTAATCAAGTACTGCAACGTATATGCATCGGTGTATAACCGGGAGATGGACTATGGGGCGGAAGTTGAGTTTTCATTTTCTCAGATTCAGGTGGTTGAGTATTTGCTTGAAAACGAGGATATGCACCAGAATATGTCTGAAATTGCGTCGCGGCTAGGCATTACGCTCAGCACGTTCTCTAAACTGGTGAACCGTTTGGTGAAAAAAGGTTTTCTGGAAAAATTCCATACAACGGATAACCATAAGGCAGTTATTGTACGTGTTACTGATTTCGGGCGTGAAGTTTATCTTCAGTATTCAACCGTTATTTTAAAGTATCATTTTTCCAAAATGTTTCAGACGGCGGACGAGATTCCTAAAGAATACATCCCGAAAATAGCAGAAATGCTGGATGCAGGGATCCTGCTGCCGGAAAATACCGTCTGCAAAAAGCCGCCCGTTCTTATTCCAATTGAAAAATAAGTTAAAAGTCGATAAACATTCAATTTAGAGAGCTAGGTTCAAAAGTTAATTATTACAGTCTGGAACCTTCGATTAGAAGAGGATGATAATTGACTTAAAACCTAAAATAATAGATATCACGAAGAAATACTTAATTTTACCTTTAGAGTAATGGAGCAAAAGGTGGAACAGCGGGTATGCTGTTCTCCTTTTGCTCTGTTTTTTATATTCAGCGCTATTATCAAAGACCGTTATTTGTAAAGGAGTTAGAGTGAAATGGGAAACTATATTTTATCTCTTGATCAGGGGACAACGAGTTCCCGTGCAATTTTGTTTGACCGTGAGCAGAACATTATCGGGATTCGGCAAAAGGAATTTACACAGTTTTACCCCAAAGACGGCTGGGTGGAACATGACCCGATGGAAATCTATTCCTCACAATATGCCGTCATGATGGAGGTAATCGCGCAAAGTGCAATAGACGTTAAGGAAATTGCAGCAATCGGAGTAACGAATCAGCGCGAAACAACTGTGTTATGGGACCGTGCGACAGGCCGCCCCATTTACAACGCCATTGTGTGGCAATGCCGCCGCACGGCTGAAATTGTGGATGATCTGAAAGCCAAAGGGCTGACAGAACATATTCGCAATAAGACGGGGTTAATTCCGGACGCTTATTTTTCAGCGACAAAAATCAAATGGATTTTGGACCATGTACCCGGTGCGAGGGAACGCGCCCGCCGTGGGGAGATTTTGTTCGGCACGGTGGATTCCTGGCTGATTTGGAAGTTGACGGAGGGCGCTGCTCACGTGACGGATTATACCAATGCGTCACGTACGATGCTGTATGATATTCATTCGTTGGACTGGGACGATACATTGCTGGAAGTACTTGACATACCGCGTGCCATGTTACCCAAGGTGTGTTCGTCCAGTGAAATTTACGGGTATACTACCCTGCAGGGAACACGGATACCGATTGCCGGAAATGCGGGCGACCAGCAGGCCGCTTTATTCGGGCAATGCTGTTTCCAAAAAGGCGAAGCGAAAAATACATACGGAACCGGCTGCTTTTTGCTCATGAACACGGGGGAGACTCCCTGTGAAAGCAAAAACGGACTTTTGACCACGATTGCTGTCGGCAGGGAGGGGAAAGTACAATATGCGTTGGAGGGAAGTGTATTCGTTGGCGGAGCGGTCATTCAATGGCTGCGGGATGAAATGCGGTTTATCAATGAAAGCTGCGACGCGGAATATTACGCACAAAAAGTGAAGGATACCGGAGGCGTATATTTAGTTCCTGCATTTACCGGACTTGGCGCTCCTTATTGGGATATGTATGCGCGCGGATGTATCGTAGGTCTTACACGAGGAACAAAGCGGGAGCATATCATCCGGGCCGCACAGGAGTCGATTGCTTATCAAAGCCTCGACTTAGTACGGGCAATGGAAAAAGACACTGGAGTTGTGTTGTCGGAACTGAATGTAGACGGAGGTGCGAGCCGTGACCGCTTCTTAATGCAGTTTCAATCGGATATTCTGGGCAGCAGAGTGCGCCGCCCGATGATTCGTGAAACAACAGGACTTGGCGCGGCTTACCTGGCGGGTCTTGCGGTTGGGTTCTGGAAAGATACGAACGAGATTAAAGCACTCTGGAAGTGTGACTGGACATTCGAACCGGATATGGAGCAGGATAAAAGAGAAGATTTAATCAAAGGCTGGCACAGAGCGGTGGGCCGCAGCAAAGATTGGGCCGAATGAAGCAGTCAGCCCGGATATAAAAAACGCCCGACTGAAAGGTCGGGCGTTTTGTCTGTCATCTTAGTTTAAATTCAGCGCGCTTAAACAATATTGAACCCTGTTTGTTCAATGCAGTTTTTTATTTGCTCTTTATCTGCGGGTTCATTGTATTCAACTTCGATTACGCCGGTCGGCAGGCTCACGCCGACTCTTTGTACGCCTTTTACTTTATCCAATGCGTTCTTTACCTGAGTTTTGCATTCCGTATTTAATAGATTTGAAACAGTATAATGAATTTTATCCATAAAACATGCCTTTCTTAGTGTACAAATTCTTGATACCTGTTATTATTCGGGTTTCAATTTTCATTATACATGAAGCGGGAAAATCGAAGTCAACGGGTTGTTTATGCGACGAATCTGCTGAATAAATCAAATTTTTATATTAATACTAAAAAACAGAAGTCACATGGATGAAAGGAAAATAAGTCATGGATAATAATAAAAATAGAGTCAAAGATAGAAAAAAGAGCAATCCGGAACTAAGGAAGATGGAACCGAAGGACAATGCGGATGTAGGGATCATCAACGGCAAAAAAATCGGCGTGCATGGCAGCAAACACGAAAAAAATTAAGCAGAATTCAGGCATATTATAAAAGACGACCCCCGCATAAACATCATGTTCATGCGGGGGTCGTGCGTGTGCTTCAATATTGCCGTTTTTGATCAGTTGGATAAAAATAGACGATATAACAGGATCCGTATTATGCTTGTTATTTAAGATTGATTTGATTCTTTCTATGTATCCGGTATTTTTGAGGGTACTTTTTTCCATAAATAAAAAGCGTAAATCACCATAATGATTACTTGAAATCCAATCACAATGACGACATTTATTCCGGATGCAGATGATATATCATTTACAAAATTGAATACAAAATGCCAGATAATTGTTGGAATTAAACTTTTTGTAATGGCAAAGATTTCAGCAGCGATTACACCAAACACAAAAGCATTTATTATTTGCAATAATACGATTAAATCACTTACGCCCGCAAGTACCTGCGCAATGTGGCCAATTCCAAATATGACAGCAGAAAGAACTACAGACTTTTTTACTGGATATTTTTCTTCCAATATTTTGTAAATAATTCCTCTGAAATAAACCTCTTCTGAAAACCCAATTGCTAATGTAAAAAATAAAAGCGTAATTATGTATTTAATACTATTCAGGCTAATTTCAGCGAAAAAGAAAGGAAGTTGTGCCATTATTGCAGGCAAAAAATATAAAACTTCCTTTGCAACTCCATCTTTTATTTTTGTTAATCCCAATTGCTTATAACTGATTTTACTTTTATACATATACGTGATTGGAATGATCAATGAGGCTGTCATAAAAATTCCCTGAATAAACTTTGTTTGAATATAATCCATTTTTTGCACTTGCGTTATGACCCCGGATGTTACTGGAAAAATCAGAATGATAAGTGCCCATAGGAAAGATTTTAAAACAGGTTTATCTTTTAACATTTATAATCTCCTCATCCGTTTATACAAATGATCTGCTTTTAAGTATAGCATAAGCAATGCAATAGCAAAAGGTCTTAACTGCAAGCATTCACCTGTTTATTTTACCAGACAAACGGGTTCGGGTATACAATATTGCGCCCGCGGCGGCAGCCACCGATAAAAGGTGCAGGGAAATTTGCAACGCGCACCCCGTAATAAAGTGAGTTCTCACTATTCACAGAAAAACAGCAACACGGAAACATCCGTATTGCTGTTTTTGGCGGAGAAGGTGGGATTCGAACCCACGAGCCCCGTTAGGGGCTACCGCATTTCGAGTGCGGGCCGTTGTGACCACTTCGATACTTCTCCATATTCAATTATTGCAGGATGAAAATGCGGTACATGCTTATTTATTTTAAATAGTATGCGGCCAAATGTCAAGCGTTTTCGCATAATTACGCAGGAATGATGAAAATATTGCAGCGGACAAGCGAGATATTGTGCCACCCCGGCATGGCGAGACATATTATGCTGAGAGACAACTTATAAAGTCAGGTGATAAATATGCCATTTACTACAAGGGAACTCTTAGCAAAAATGATTAAATGCGAAGCGGGTGGGGAAGGCGACAACGGAATGCGCGCGGTTGCCACCATTATTAGAAATCGTGCGAATGTACCGAACGGGGAATTCGCCCGCGTCAGCCAAGGCGGGGATTTCCGCAGAATTATGGAGCAGCCCGGGCAGTTTGACTGCATGAGGGAGACATTGAACGGTCAGTACAATCCCCAAAATGTCTACAACATAGATCCGGATGAAGTGCATTACGCCATTGCCGATTGGGCGATTGCTAACAATATTTTTTCCGGCGTGGGGAATTGCCTGTTCTATTTTAATCCGTATAACCCGGAGTGCCCCACCTACTTCCCGTCGGGAGGGGCCGGCGTAATCTACAATCGGATTAACCAGCACTGTTTTTATGCCCCTACATCTAAATATGCGTCAACGTGACCTGAGGAGGAATTTTGAGTATGGATAATTACAACCCTGCCATGGGCGGCTGTGGCTGCGGGGATGGTTCCCCAGTACCCACAGCACCGTTTGCGGCACAAAATATTACAAGCAACAGCTACGCAAATCCGGCATCCACCCAATCGGCTGTGAGCGGCGCTTCAAAGATGGGCGCAAGCAAGGTACCAACGATTGAGGACGTTGCTAATTATAACTTCATGAATCCCACACAGCAGGAACAGCAGCGGCAGCAGCTTGAGCAGGGCGGCGCGACTCTGGCTCCGGGTATGCCGGGTTATAACGGCAGAAACGGGCAGATGCAATCCGCTGGGCAAATGGCGAGCGCGGGCGGGCTTGCGCCGATTACACCAACCGCCGCGCAAGCCGGTGCGATTACAGGCGATAACCTGCAATATATGAATGGCTTCCTGCGCACGCAAATCGGCCGTCCTGTGCTGGTAACTTTTTTAATCGGAACCAATACGCTGACAGACCGATCCGGAATTCTTCTCGGAGTCGGCATCAATTACATTTTAATTAATGAAACTCAAACCGACGACGTGCTGGCCTGTGATTTTTATAACATCAAGTTTGTTCGCTTCTATTATTAAGAAAAGAGGAATCCCCAGTGTATGGGGAATTCCTCTTTTGATGTATGGGGACAGGCAGTTGGTGATTTTACCCCTGTGCTTCCACATTTTGTGCAGCGGCGGCTTCGGGCGGCAATTGAACCGCGGGCGCTTTGCCAGTGCTGCTGATATCGCCGGTAATTTCACATTTGGATATGTTTATCGTAACGCCGCTTCCGTCAATGTTATGGAACATCTTATTAACCGCTTCGGTTGCGTCCAGTTCAATACGAACAATGCTGCCGGAGGATTCGTCAATGTAACAATAGCCGTAAAGGTCGCCGATGCCGTCAAGAATGGTTTGAACAATCGTCGCTGATCCCTGTGCCATGCCGGTTGCGGTCACAATATTTTCGACAGTGCCGCGGAGCACCTCACTTTGAAAGGTCAGTTCCAGTTTGTGTACTTTTTTTGCATCGAGAGTGGTCTCGCGCGCATATTTTTGTCCTTTTATGCTGTCCAAAAGCCGCAGAATATCCACCTGCCGCAGCGGCGTAGTGTCTATATCGCCGGCAGACGTCTTCTGCCATCCGCTTCTGGAATCAGAGTAGAACCAAATCCCGTCCGTATCCGTAACAGTATAGGACGTGCTGTTTCCGGCTGTTCCGCCGAGCAGGGAAGTCTGGGTGGATTTTAAAGCAAACGGCTTTGCCCAATATACAATTTCATTTCCGGTTTTATAGGTGTTCTGTTTCTCGTTTGCGGTAAATTCAAGCGTATTGCTGATGGAAGCCGTGCAGTTCTGAATCGCATTTGCATTTGCTGTCGCTTCGCGCATCAGTACGTCAGCGTCCGGCTTACTTGCGCATGCAGCCAGGGAACACATCATCCATAAAACAAAAATCAAACCGAATGTTTTTATTAATTTCATTAAACTACCTCTATGTTCCAGTTTCAGTATCGATACTGAATGACTACTGAATAAACCATTATTTAAAAAATGCAACGAAACGAAAAATTCAAATTCCACCCGGCAGTTGCGCGCTCCCGCGCGCCGGCAAGAGGGGGTGAAGGCGGCAGAGCCGCCCTTTTCGCTCCGCTGGGGCGCAAGGCTTTTTAAAGCATTTTGCAAAAAATCTCTGCGCCTGTGCGAAGGTTCAGCTTCCAGACTCTCGGATTTTCCCGCAATAGCTTTTGTTTTCTCTTAGTTGCTTATGATTCAGCAGGTATTACTTATCATAACAAATTTTATGAGGAATCGCAACCTATATTACCCGCATACTTGACATAATACCCCCAATAAGGGTAGAATATCAATATATATTTATCTGTCTTTGGAACCCCGAATCTAAATTTATGATTATCGCAGAGGAGTCTGTAAATGAATAAAATGAAGCAGGCGGCTATGAAAATGGCGTCGCTTTCCGTTTATAAGGGGATATTGAACCGCACTGTCCCCAAGGCGTTCTACCGGCTGCTGTGGGCGGAAAACGAGCAGGAATTCTTAACCTCATGGGGTAATTTGTTCGCTGTATTGTGTGAACGCGGGTTCAGCGAAAGCCTTGCCGAATGCATTACCGGAACAGCGTTGTATGATGAAAATGCGTTTTCTCTTTCGGCTGCCGCGGGGGGGACTGATTTCCCCCAAGCCATGATGAATGCGGTGGAACGGGACTTAAAAATAATACTTGAGATTTCATCCATTACCCCGCAGGAGCTTTTGGAAGAGTGCCCCTTTCAGTCAGAGCTTCAGCTGCTGGAACTTCCGCTTTGGAAGACAGGGGAGCCGGTCGGCGCTTTGCAGGGCGACCTGAAGGGCTGCATCCAAAAAATGCAGACGTATTACCGGGAAAACGGCTGCGGCATGTACGCACGTTACCGTGCGTTTATCTGGCGCGATCAAAAGATACAGCCGGTTGCCTACCCTGACAAGACCCGCCTTTCCGACCTGAAGGGCTACGAGATTCCGCGCAAACTTGCAATGGACAATACGCTTTCGTTTTTGCAGGATTTACCCGCCAATAACTGCTTGCTTTACGGCGACCGCGGCACAGGAAAATCATCCACGGTGAAAGCGCTGCTCAATGAATTTTACCCCAAGGCGCTGCGGGTCATTGAAATGCCCAAAGAATCGCTGATGGATTTCCCGCTGCTCGTGGACCAGATTGCGGCGATTCCCATGAAGTTTATCATATTTATCGATGATCTGTCCTTTTCCAAGCAGAACGATACCTACGCGGCACTCAAAGCGGTATTGGAGGGCGGGCTGGCCGCACGGCCGGAAAACACCCTGATTTACGCCACGTCCAACCGCCGCCATTTGGTGCGCGAAACTTTTTCCGACCGTGAGGGCGACGAAGTGCACCGGGGCGATACGATGCAGGAAAGCCTTTCGCTGGCAGACCGGTTCGGGCTGTCCATCAATTTTTCCCTGCCTGACAAAGCAAGATATTTGGAAATTGTGCGGCAGCTTGCAAGGCAGCGCCGACTGGAAGATTATATTGACGATTTGGAGAAAGGCGCGGAACGCTGGGCAACCGAGCGCGGCGGCCGTTCCCCGCGCTGTGCAAGGCAGTATATCAGTGACGCCGAATCGCGCATCCGGCGCGGACAGGCTCTGTTATAAACCGTGAATTGAAAAGGAGAACGAAATGCTGAAAAAACTTACGGCAGGAATTCTGTGTATCTGCTTAACGGCAGTTGTGTTTGCCGGCTGCGGCCCTAAAAATGATATTTCGTCCGGCGCCGGATCCCAGGAATATCCGGTCACCATCGGGAATGTATCAATAAAAACACAGCCCACCGGTGTGGCGGTGCTTTCGGTGAATTTAGCCGATGTCATTTTGGCAATGGATTACGAAATACAGCTGAAAGCCAAAAGCGCGGAATGCACTCAGAGTGACCTTTCCGTTCTTGCCAACGTCACAGCGGATGACGCAAAGCAGATTAAGAGCCTTGGTGCGGATTTGGTTTTGACGGACACCGACCTGACGGAAGCGCAGGTCAATGCAATGAATCAGGAAGGTGTAACCGTGCTGAAAATTTCCAAAGCAACCAGCAGGGAGGACCTCGACCGTCTTTACTCCCAGGTTGGCGGTGCGTTGAAAGGCGCAATTACCGGTTATGAGCATGGGAAAAAGACATCACAAAATATTTTTCTCACCATTGATGATATTGCCCGTATCATACCCGATAGTAACACTCCGATTACTGTTGCATACCTTTTCGATACGGACGGCGGCGTTGTGACCGGCGACACGCTCGAAGGAAAACTGATTGAGTCCGCGGGGCTGGTGAATGCCGCCTCCGACGGAACCGGAAATAAAATGGAAGTTGCTGCGTTGCTGCGCGCGGACCCGAAATACATTTTCTGCCCCACAGGCATGAAAGCGAAGCTGGCGCAGTCCGAGGAGTACAAAAAGCTCACTGCGGTCAAAGAGAACCGGGTATATGAAATGGAACCAAGTCAAATGCTCCTGCAGGGCAGGGAAATGATTGACGCGGTCAGTTTTATGGCGGGCACTGTTTACCCGGAGCTTTTAAAGGGTACGGGCGACAGCAGTTCAACCCCCTCGTCCGGCGTTACCTCCAGTGCATCCTCAACCGTAACCGGAACAACGACGACACTGAAAAAAGACTCGCAGGGCCCCGATGTTTTAAAAATGCAGAACCGTTTGCAGGAACTGGGGTATATGTTCGTAAAACCGAGCGGGCTTTTCGCCGAAGGCACCGAACAGAGCGTGAAGGACTTTCAGCTGCTCAACGGGCTTGAAGTGACCGGAATCGCCGATCCAATCACGCTGCAAAAGATGTACGCAGCCGATGCAAAAAAACGCACCAGCTAAATGAGATTAATTTAATAAAAATGACTCCGCTCACTTCCCGGTAAATGAGCGGAGTTTTTTAATTCTTGACAAATCCAAGGAAACATTGTTATTATGCATTATAAAGAATAATATCACACAATAATGAAAATTGGCAGTATTATAATAACATCTGCTCGTGGGAACATATTATTCAAAGACTAAAAAATAAAAAGAGGCAATATTATGGATATAATAAGACTTGCAATCAGCTTGATAGCGATTTCAATTTTCGTAAGACTGTTTATCACATTAACAAAACCAATTTACCCTTTTATTCAAAGAATCTTTTCAAAATTAAAGAATTGAAAGAGGGATGAATTTGATGGAAACTGACTTGGCGATAAAATCCACTGCAAGATGGAGTTCAAACAGCCTGAAGCTGATCGCCATTGCGGCAATGCTGATTGACCATATTGCGTGGGCGTTTATTCCCACACTTTCCCCATTGGGGCAGATAATGCATGTGATCGGCCGGATTACCGCACCCGTCATGTGCTATTTTATTGCGGAGGGGTATTACCGTACAAGGAACGTAAAAAGATATGCTCTGCGTCTTGCGATGTTCGCTGCTGTTTCGTATCTGCCGTTTTTGATGTTTGAAACAGGGAAACTGCCCACGCTGCAAACAGCCGGAACATGGAATGTGATTTATACCCTGTTGTGCGGCCTGCTTGCACTTTGGGCATGGGATAAAATGAAGAACAGGGACCAGAGTATTATGATAATCGTCGGGCTGTGTTTTTTAGCCTCCTTTGGGGACTGGAGCATTTTTGGTGTGCTGTACGTGCTGGCGTTCGGCATGAACCACGGCGATTTGAAACAGCAGATCAAGTGGTTTTCCATTGTATCACTGATTATGCTGGTGTTTTCCTCACTGCCTTACATAATCATGAATATCGTGCTTTTGATTCCGTCCGCTGCTCCCTTTGTTCTGCAAACGACGGCGGGCAGGGCAGTTCCCCCATTTTATGCGCAGTTTTTTCAGGCGGGAGTTTTTCTGGCTGTTCCGATTCTATTGTGCTACAACGGTCAGCGCGGCGGTGGAAAGTACGGCAAATGGATTTTCTACATTTTTTATCCGCTTCATCTTACCGTTTTGGTTCTCCTGAAATTGTTCCTCATCAAATAATATCAGGCAACTGTAAAACCGCCCCATTTCTCAAAAGGAAACGGAGCGGTTTTTTGTATGATAAACTTTATTGATATCAGAAGATGCTTCCAACGCAGAACAGCTTTTCCGGCAGGTCGACACGGTAGTCGGGCGCCTGCGGGTCAAGGCTGTTAATGACCACGCCGTGGCAGTTGTTGCCGGCAGTGGAGTGGATATAACGCTTTTCGCCAAGGTACATGGCAACATGACCGGGGAAGAACATCAGATCGCCCTTTTTCATATTCTCAAAAGCGATTTCATGCATCGGGAACTCCGCCTGCATGTGCGCGTCACGGCAGATAAGCACACCATTGAGCAAATAAGCCATGGAGCACAGTCCGCTGCAGTCAATACCAAGCGGCGTTTTGCCGCCCCAGCGGTATTGGGTACCAAGGTAGGCAAGTGCGGATTCGGCGAATGCGCTGCGCAAAGCAGGTTCATCTGCATTATCCCATTCTGTAAGATACTCCCCGAGGAACGCGCCCCATGTCCATCCCTCACGCCCGTCGCACAGGCGCACCTTCTGCCAGCCGTCCTGTGCTTCGCTCAGCGAACTGACAAGCGCGCCGCGTGTCAGTTCGCAAACATACTGCCCCTGCACCTTTGGAACGCTCAGAATGTCCGCGTGCGATTGCAGCACCACAGCTTTCGGCGCTTCGTCCCATTGATGAATCAGTGCCTCATCGAAACAGAGGTGCTTTTCCTCGACCCAACCTTCATAAAGGTAGTGCGTACGGATGCGGTGCCAAATTCCTTCGTTTTCCAGCAATTCGACCTTCATGCCGCAAAGCACTTCATCCGAAAGCTCCTTTTCAAACGGTGTTTCCATCATGGGGGCAAGCATTGAATGAATCAAAGCATATTTCATGGAACCGGTACCTCACTTGTAAAATTCATAAACAGCTTTGGAAAGCCTTCCGATCAGCCGCTTGGCAACCGGGTTTTCTTCCGTATCGCTCATGGCTTCCGTTACATAGCAGCCGAAATAATACTCATGACCGGTCAGGTAAAAAATACCCGCGTCGTGATTCAGGTGGTCCAAACCGCCGGTTTTGTGTGCAAACGTAATATCGGACGAGCAAAGGTAACGCAGTCCGCTGCTAAAATCACGCTGACGCTTTAAAACGCTCAGTGCAAGTTCACAAAGCTCCGGTGATAAAATGGACTTATGATATAACTTTGAGAATACCGCAAGCTGGTCGGCCGCGCTTGTGTAATTGTTGCGCCCCGCCTTCACTGCGTCCCAGTCCAGCATTTTGCGCTCCAGAACGGTGGATTTCAGCCCTAATGATTCACAGTATCCGTTTATTGTGTCTATTCCCAAAAGTTCAATCAGGATGTTTGTCGCGGTGTTGTCGCTGTTGATGATCATCCAAGTAATCAGTTCTTCCAACGGGCAGTCCTTCTGTCCGCAGTTAAATACTTCGGTGTCTTCCAAAACCTCCTGGCAGGGAACGGGAATCCGCTGGTCAAGCGAAAGCTTTCCCTTTTGTACCAAATCCAGCGCGGTCAGCATAATTGCTGTTTTGATGATGCTTGCCGCAACGAGTTTTCGTTCCGGTTCAAACGAAAGCACGGTTTCGTTGCTTGTAAAGTCATGAACCAGCAGGGACACCGTCGCGTCAGCATCTTTTATTTCATTTTCCGCGTAATCCCGTAAATCTGTTAAATTCATAATATCAGTCCAATACGTTTATTTTGCCGGAAATAGAATTCAGTTCAATTTCTTTGCCGAGCGGCAGTGACAGGCTCGGCAGGCTGTGCCCGCAGGCCAGATTCATTAAAGCCGGTTTGTGCTCCGGCACGATGAGTTCCTCAAATACCTGCTCGAGCGTGAGGGACTTATTCGGATGCTCTGCGTCACAGTGCGTCCAGTATCCAAGCATGATTCCGGCACAGTCACGGAATTTCCCGGCTGCTTTCAGGTGGTTCAGCATGCCGTCAATTCGGTACGGTTCCTCGTCCACATCTTCAAGGAACAAAATTTTATCCCGTGTATCAATTTCATACGGCGTGCCGAGGGAGGAGGACACAAGGGAAAGGTTGCCGCCCGTCAAAATACCGCGCGCACAGCCGCCGACAAGGGTTTTCAGCAAAAAATTGTCAGGGTTTTTCAATTCACCCAGCGGTTCGCCGAACAGCACTTTTCTTAAATAGTCCAGCGTATAATCATCCGCGCCGTCATAAAGTTCGGTCGAGGGCATCGGCGTGTGGTAAGTGACTATATCACAATATTGATTGATCATGATGTGCAGCGCTGTAATATCGCTGTATCCGCTGAAATATTTGGGATGATTCCGGATGAGTTCAAAGTCAATCTGATTCATTAAACGCTGCGAGCCGTATCCGCCGCGGATACACAAAATTCCGTCAATGTCCGGGTCCGCGAACGCGGAGTTGATATCGTCCGCCCGGAGCTGGTCGCTCCCGGCAAAGTAACCGTGCGATCTTCTTGCGCTTTCAAAGACGACGGGCCTTAGTCCAAGTTCTTCCACGGCACGGACAGCCGGGCCGAATTTTTCCGGCGGTACGGGGCCTGCCGGTGCAATCAGCGCAACACGCGCTCCCGGAAATAATGGTTTTGGGGTTAACATAGTATCAACGCTCCAATATATGCCGGTACTCCTCGATTTCGGGCTCGTTGGCCAAAACAAAATGGCCGGGCTCTATTTCACACCATGTCGGCTTGTTGACCGAATAATCGTGCTGATCGGGGTCGTAGACAATTAATTTTTTATTTTTTTCTGCGATTGGGTCTGGCATGGGAATTGCGGAAAGCAGCGCGCGGGTGTAAGGGTGAAGCGGGTGCGCAAACAGCTGCTCCGTTTCGGCCAGTTCTACAAGGGAGCCTTTGCGGATAACCGCAACCCGGTCGGAAATAAAGCGTACCACGGATAAATCATGCGCTACGAAAAGATAGGTCAATCCGCGTTTTTCCTGCAATTCCGAGAGCAGGTTCAGCACCTGCGCGCGGATGGAAACATCGAGCGCGCTGATCGGTTCGTCGGCAATGATAAATTCCGGCTGCATAATGAGCGCACGGGCAATGCCGATGCGCTGCCTTTGCCCGCCGGAAAACTCGTGCGGAAAACGGCTTGCAAACTCGGGCAGAAGGCCAACGTCCGTCAGTACTTTTTCCACTTCCGCCTTGCGTTCGGCCTCGCTCAAGTGCCTGCCGCAGTTGTACAATCCTTCGGAGATAATATAATCCACTTTGGCGCGCTCGTTCAGGCTCGCCATCGGGTCCTGAAAAATCATCTGAATCTGGCGGGTCAGCCGGGAGTCCAGTTCTTTTGAAATTTTCCCACTGATCCTTTGGCCTTTATAGCGGATTTCACCGCCCGAAACGGGGTTAATACGGATAATAGAACGGCCGATGGTGGTTTTACCGGAACCGGATTCTCCGACAAGGCCGAATGTTTCCCCTTTATAAATCTGAAAGCTCACATCATTGACAGCGACAAACTTATGTTTGCGCTCACCGAACGTGACCTGCAGATTTTTTACTTCTAGGAGCGGTTCTTTTTGATTACTGTCAGACATTTCCATTTACCCCCTTGCGAAGCTGGCCGATAATTTCCGGCGGGTCAACTTTTGGGGCACGCGGGTCCAAAAGCCAGGTGCGCGCCTTGTGAGTAGGACTGATGTCGAAATAGGGCGGGCGTTTGATAAAGTCGATTTTCAGCGCGCGCGGGTTGCGCGGCGCAAACGCGTCACCCTCAATGTGGGCAAACAGATTCGGCGGAGCACCCTTAATGGAATACAGGTTTTCGCCCTTGATGCCAAGCTGCGGCAGCGAGGAAAGCAGCGCCCATGTGTAGGGGTGGCGGGGGTTGTAGAAAACCTCCTCGCATTTGCCGATTTCCACAATATCGCCCGCGTACATGACTGCAATGCGGTCGGCAACGTTGGCTACCACGCCGAGGTCATGGGTGATGTAGACTGTAGTCAAATCGTATTTATTTTTTAAATCCTTCAGCAGATTTAAAATCTGCGCCTGAATGGTGACGTCCAGCGCGGTGGTCGGTTCGTCACAAACCAGAATTTTTGGCTTGCAGGCAATCGCAATGGCGATGACCACGCGCTGCCGCATCCCGCCGGAAAATTCGTGAGGGTATTGGCTGATACGGTTAGCGGCGTCGGTAATCCCAACATCCTCCAAAATTTCAACCGCGGCTGCTTTTGCATCCGCTCCGTGCAGACCCTGATGCAGTTCAATCGCTTCACATATCTGGAATCCGATGGTTTTCAGCGGGTTCAGGCTGGTCATCGGATCCTGCAATACCATGGCAATTTCCTTGCCGCGCAGGGTCAACCATTCTTTTTCAGTTTTATATTTTGTGATATCCTGCCCGTTATAAAGAATTTCCCCTTTTGTAATGGAGCCGTTTGCGTCGAGCAAACCCATAAAGGTCTTGACGAAAACAGATTTTCCCGAGCCGGATTCCCCCACAATGGCAAGGCTTTCGCTTTTATACAGGTCAAGTGATACGCCGCGAATGGCATTGAGTATCCTGCCCCGGAGGTTGAATTTCACTTCAAGGTCTTTGACGGATAAAATAACTTCCTGTTCCATAAAACCAGCCTCCTTAAATATGATTTTTCGGATCGGACGCGTCCGCAAACGCGTTTCCGATAATGTAGAATGAAATGGTCACCACGGAAAGAGCAATAGCCGGGAAGAACAGCTGATAACGCAGCGCAGCGGAGGTCATCAGCACGCGCCCCTCGTTAATCAGATTGCCCAGCGACGGAATACTGACCGGCAGCCCAAGTCCGATGTAGGTGAGGAAGACTTCATTACCGATTGCGGCCGGGATGGCAAGCGCCATACGCATCATGATTACGGAGACAAGATAGGGCAGTAAATTTCTCAGCATAATACGGTGCGTCGGCGTACCGAGGCAGCGCGATGCTAAATTGTAGTCACGGTCACGGATAATGACAATTTGGTTGCGGATAAACCGCGCCATGTCGAGCCAGCCCGTCAAACACATGGCAAAAACCAAAGTTGTGATGCTCGGCCGCATAATATAGGAAAATAAAATCAGGACAACTGTCTGAGGAATATTGTCCAGCACATTGTAAATTTCAGTAAACAGGCGGTCAAGCTTGCGCACGTAGCCCCAAAGCACGCCCATCAGAATGCCAAGAACCGCCTCGGTCAGTGCAACAGCAAAACCGATTAAAAGCGAAGTGCGCGTACCGCTCCAAACGCGGCTCCACAAGTCCTGACCGATGGAGTTAGTGCCGAAAAGGAAATCTCCGTTTGGCGGAACATTGCGCAGCTGCATCCCCTTTGCATCGTTAAATATCTCCAATGCGGAACGCTGGCCGGGAAGAAATGGCTGTATAAAGGTAAACAGCAGAATTACTCCGATTATTATCAGCAAAGTCACTGCGATTTTGTTTTTGAAAAACACCTGAAACGTGGAACGCCAGTAGGAATAGTTGGAATAACCTGTTTTTTCGGCCGCTGTTTCGTCAAATCCGGAAAATTCAAACAGTTCCTCTTCCGGCATGTTGCGGAACGAATCGTTAATACTGTTTTCAACAGAAGCCGATCTTTTGTGTCGCAAAGCCACTATCTGGCACCCCCTTTTTTGGTAAAGCTGATGCGCGGGTCCATCGCGATCATCAGAATATCGCCGAGCAGAAGGCCGATAATGCCGACGGCGGAATAAATAAGGACAAGCGCCTGCACCATGTTGTTGTCCTGCCGCTGAATCACATTGACCAGAAGGCCGCCCATGCCCGGCACGGAGTAAAGTGATTCAATGTAAATGGAGCCCGCTATGGTATAAAGCAGGGATGTTGGCAGGTACTGCACCATTGGAACAAAAGCGTTGCGGAATACATGGTCCTTCATAATGGATTTGTTGGTGACGCCCTTGGCGCGCGCCAGCTTTATGTAATCCTTGTTCAATTCATCCACCATGTAGCGGCGCAGCCACATCGCGTAATAAGCAATATTACCGAGTGACAGCGACAGCGTCGGCAATATCCAGCTGGTGGGATCGTTTACATTGAACAGGATGGAAACCCCCAGCCAGTCGGTGCAGTAGAGCTGAATTAAAAGATAGTATACGGCGGCGGGAACCGCGGTAATAAACACAATAAAAGCGGTGCCGAATTTATCCCAGAATTTGCTTTTGCCGCGCGCCATTGCAGTGCCGAGCGGCAGCCCCAGCAGCAGAGCAACCGCCATGGAGGCAAGCCCCATGAAAATAGAAACCGGCGCTTTATCCGCAATAATATTGATTACCGGCACGTTCGGGCGGTAAATGAGCGAATTGCCCAAACTTCCGTGAAACAGCTGAATGAAAAAGTTTTTAAGCTGAATCGGGAGAGGATCCAGCAGCCCCATGCTTTGCAGGGCCGCATGAATTTGGTTTTTGTCCAGCTTTTCGAAGTTTTGGAAATAGCCCTCAATCGGCATCAGCCTCATCAGCGAAAATACGATGGTAACAATGATGAGGAGCGTTATGACCGACTGTAGCAGTCTTTTGGCAGAGTATTTTATCATGGCAATGCTCCTTTTTTTGCAAACGATACGAATTGGCGTTGAATTCAGCGCCAATTCGTAACCCTTGCCTAAAAATCAAAATAGGAATAATGACTCCGCAGTATCACAGACGGAGTCATTATTCGAATAAAATAAAATCAGGGTTATAAAGGGAACAATTTATTTCGCGGCTTTGGCAAGCGCGGCTGCACGGTCAGTTTCCCACTGCTTTTCCGTGGCGTAGAATTGATCCATGCTCATCGGTTTTTGCTGTACGTGCTGGCCCTTGTAGCGAAGCACGGAAACGCCAAACGGGGAATACTGTTCTTCAAACACATTCAGCTTGGAAACCTGGTATCCATCGTTGTTCAGACCGAACGGGATGACGAACGCGTTGTTAATCAGGAAGGATTCGGCTTTGGAAAACGCGGTATAACGCGCGTTTACATCGGTGTTCTGTGCCAAAGCGGCATTGTACAGGTTTGTGTAAGTCTTGGTGCCGTCGGCGTCGGTGTAACCTTCCACCTTTTCCGGCCAGTTGTAGTCGCCGCCGTTTTCGCCCTTGGCGTCATTCGGTTGGAACGGGTCGGTGTAGGTTTGCGGGTCCGCGTAATCCGGGCCCCAGTTACACTTCATCAGCGCGTATTGACCGGAGCGGCGCACAGCGGACAGGAACCCTGTTGCAGGGCCGGCTTCCGGAATAATATCAATGTAATCTTTGCCAAGCAGGGTTTCGAGCTGCTGCTCCACAACCTGTGATTCTTTATCCCAGTTTGTAGTGGAAGGATTGTAAGGCATCAAAATCTTGACGGGGAATGTCGCGCCCGCGGCGGTCAGTTCAGCTTTTGCCTTTTCAGCGTATTGCTTGGCTTGGTCCGCCTGGAATGAATCCCTTGCGGTAATTGCCTTCAAATCACCGATGTCGGTGTAATCGGTACCCTTCAGGTCAACAAAGGTAGGGGGAGTAATTGTATTCAGAAGCTGCTTTTCGGGGTTATTCGGCTCGGAAACGGCAATTGCCTTTACGCGGTCAAGACCATAGAAAAGCGACTTACGGAAGTCTTCGTTGTTGACTGCTTTTTTCCAGTTTTCCGGCTCATACTTCGCGTCGAATTTCGGGTTGAAGTTAAACGCGTAGAAATAGGAGTAGTAACTGTTGCGGCTTGGGCTGACCAAATCTTTCGTGTCGGCGGTTTTCAGCCAGTCGTCCAGAATATCGGAGGAAATATATGCCTGATCAACTTCACCGCGTTTGTACATTTCAGGCGCAAGGGTATCCCTTTCCTTGTTGTAGGTTTCGGTGATGGTTGAAATGTACACCTTATCCTTATCCCAATATGTCTGATTTTTTGTGTAAACATGGGAAACCTGCGGCTCATATGTGCTTAATATGTAAGAGCCATTGTAAAGAATACTGGCGTTGTCCGTACCAAAGTTCGTGCCCTTTGCTTTTAAGAAATCGCCGTTCGCCGGTAGGAAGCAAACGTAAACCAGCATGGAAAGGAAGTAGGAGGTTGGTTTTTTCAGTGTGTAAACCAGCGTGCTGTCATCCACTGCTTTTACGCCTACCTTTGAAAAATCGGTAATTTTTTTATTGTAATAATCTTCGGCGTTCGCCACAACGCTATAAAACGAACTGGCGGTTTCGGATTTATTTGTGTCGGTAAGAACATATTGCGCGGCGTCAACAAAGTCCTGCGCTTTTACATCAGCAATTTCTTTGCCGGTGTTATCCACCCATTTTACGCCCTTGCGCAGGTGAAACGTCCAGGTTAGTCCGTCGGCACTGGTTTCCCATTTTTCTGCCAGGCCGGGCTGTACCACGCCGTACTTGTCGTATTCCACCAAAGCGTCAATGCAGTTTGCCGCAACCCATTGGTCATTCTGACTTCCGGTTACAAGGTAATTCAGCGTGGTGAATTCCTGGGCGTACAGCTTACGATAGGTTTCCGATGTTTCTGCAGCCTTTTTGCCGCAGCCTGCCAGTGTTCCAAGCAGCATTGCTGCGCACAACAGCAGAGATAACAGCTTTTTCATAGTTCATCCTCTTTTCTCAATCGTTTCAATAGTTGATGTATGTATGATAGAAGCAGGGCAGAAGCATTCATTGCCATACTTCCTTTTCTTATTGAAAAGCGGGAACGGTTTGAATCCCGATGCCGGGCAGGTCATTCATAATAATTTTATTTTCAAAGAATTCGGGGCCGCCGTCGAACGGGTCGATTCGGCACAGGGACGGGCCGTCTAAATCCGCTCTTGTGATAATGCCCTTTGCCGCGGCCAGATGTGCCGCCGCGCTGACCGCGAGTTTGCTTTCGAGCATGCAGCCGATCATGCATTCCACGCCGTAGGTTTCAGCAATGCTGCAAATTTTCAGCGCTCCGTAAATGCCGCCGGTTTTCATCAGTTTAATGTTAATCAAATCTGCCGCGCGGGTGCGGATGATTTCCACCGCATCTTCCGCCGAAAACACGCTTTCATCAGCCAGAATGGGGGTGTAAACCGCTTTGGTGACCGCGCGCATGCCGTCAAGGTCGTGTGCCTTTACCGGCTGTTCGCACAGCTCGATATTCAGCCCCTTATCCTCCATCGCGCTGATAATACGGATTGCTTCCTTAGCGGACCAGCCCTGATTTGCATCGACACGGATTTTGACATCCTTGCCCACTGCTTCACGGATGGCGGAAATTCGCTCAATATCCTTTATGCCCTCTTTGCCGACCTTGGTTTTTAAAATGTGAAAACCGCGCTTTACGGCGGCAACACTGTCGCTTACCATTTCATCGACAGGATTGACGCTGATGGTCAGATCTGTCTCAAACTCTTTGCGGTATCCGCCTAAAAGCCGGTACAGCGGCGCGTTGTAGCGTTTGCCGTATAAATCGTAAATCGCCATGTCCACGCACGCTTTTGCGCTGGTGTTCTTCTGAATACAGCTATGTAAACGTTCCATAATCCCGTCTATATTTTCAATTTCCATTCCCAAAAGCGCCGGGCGGATAAAATCACGGATGGCGCAGACGATGGAACCTTTGGTGTCGCCTGTAATTACGGCAGTTGGCGGTGCTTCCCCGTATCCTACTTCGCCTGTATCTGTGGTTATTTTTACCACGATATCTTCCACATTTTCCACGGTGCGAAGAGCGGTCTTAAACGGTGTTGCCAGCGGCACAAAAATTTCACCTATTTCAATTTCCTTAATTTTCATCCGATGTCCTCTTTTATCAAAAAATGCAATTTTTAAGATTGTAAAATTCATAAGCTTCCGCATTATAATGAATTATAGCATTGTAAAAATGATTTGTAAAGGTAAAATTACACTGATATGACGCCGAAGTACCAAAAAAATTCATTAAGGCTGTTTCATCAAAAGCGAAGCGAGCGCCCTAAATGAGGGTTTGTTACAGTGCCGTTTTCAGCGGCGATTTCCCCGCCGATCAGCACGGTATGGATGCCCGCGGGGGGCGTTACCGGGTTATCGTAAGTGGAGGTGTCCGCGATAGTATCCGGGTCAAATATGACGATATCCGCATCCGCCCCGACGGAAAGAGTGCCCTTGTTTTTCAGCCCGAATTTCAGCGCGGGAAGAGTGGTCATTTTAGAAATCGCTTCATCCAAACTGATTTTTCCGGTGCGTACGTAATTTTTGAGGAAACGCGGGAATGTGCCCGCAGCCCGTGGGTGCCCCTGCCCGTTGTGCAGGTAGCCGTCCGTTACCAGCATCACATTCGGGTGCAGAAGCGCCAAATCAACATCCTCCGGTTTCATTACATGGCACACGGTAATGGTATCCGGCGCTTCTTCCCTCAGTTTCCTGAAAATTTCTTCCGTGCAGCGCTGACCTTTGTACTCCCCGTCACACAGTTCAATGCTGGAATAGTCGGTATCGTAGCGCTCCAGCCAGCCTTCGTCATAAGTGGTTTCCCCAATTCCTGTACTGAACGCATCATAGGGGTAACAGTCAATGCCAAGATTTGTGCCCTCGCGAACATATTCATCCAGTATTTGCAGCGTGTCGCGCATCTGTCCAAAGCCCGCCATACTGCCGATATGTGAAATTTCGGCCTGAATACCGCATAGCCGGGCGGCTTCCGCAATTTCACGCGCTGCGTTAAAAACGCCCTGTGCGTCTTCACGAATATGCGCGGAAATCGGTTTATTGGCTTTTTTGCAAAGGGAGCAGACCTCCAGCAATTCGTTGAATGTAGTGCCGGGGGTATATTTCACACCAAAAGAAATTCCGACACAGCCTGCATTCAGTTCTTTTTGCAGACCGGTCAGCATTTTATTTAACACCGTACTGTCAATGGGCGAGTATTTATCTGTCCCGCCGGCGCGCAGGCGTGCATCCGTGTGGCCTGCGAACAGACCGAGGTGAACCGGTATCCCGCATTCATCAATCAAATCGAGGTATTCGTGGGGCGAGTCGAAGACGTTGTTCCCGCAGTTTCCGCCCAACGCGGAGGTGACGCCCATATTCAGCAGCGCCAAAAACATGCTTTCGTCAAGGCTGCCGTCGGGGTTCATTCCGCCTTCGTGCATATGGATGTCAATAAAGCCCGGTGCCACAATTTTTCCCGCGGCGTCAATCACACGGTCGGCGGGAAGCAGCTCTTCGGTGCAGGATAGTATTTTTCCATCCTTTATATATAGGTTGCACTTTTTATGCAGCGCATTGAGCGGATCAACCAGCGTTCCATTTTGAATCAGTGTTGTCATTCGCTCACCTGCATGTCGTAAAGCAGTTTTGTGATGTGCTGAATCGCGGATTCAAACTGAGGCACATCCACTTCATTGGAGCAAAAACAGGCTACAAACGGCTGGGACGCAAATACAATTCCCACGTCGTGGGTGATGCCGTCATCCTCCCCCGTTTTATGTGCGATTTTTACGCCCTTTAAATAGAAAGGCATTTTTCCGTTTAAGCGCTGATTTTTCAGAATGTTCAGCATTTCATCGGAAGCGCTTTGAGAAACGAGTGTGCCGCGATACATTTCCTCAAGCAGGACGCCGATTTCCTGTGCGGTGATTTTATTTTCGCGGCCAAGCGCGGCGGCGGCGGAATCAAACAGCAGGCGGTTTAGGGTGGTGATGTTCAGGCCCAACTGCCTCATACGCTGATTGATGCGGTCGATGCCGAACTTTTTGATCAGTATGTTCGTCGCTGTGTTATCGCTTAATATAATCATTAAGGTATATAAATCTTCCAGTGTGACTTCAAGGCCGGTGTGCATGTAGTTCAGTGCGCCGCAGGAGGGCAGTTTATCCTCCGCTTTCATTCGGTAAGTCTCGTTTTTATCGGCAGCGCCCGACTCTATCTGCGCGAACACTTCTGTCAGCACCGGAATCTTGATTACGCTCGCCGCCAATAGCGGCAGGGCGGGGTTCAGTTCCCACTGCTCGCCTGTGACCATATTTTTGTAGTAAAAACCGATTTTACCCGGGATCCCCATAAGCTGGGAAAAAATTTCATCTTTTATGCGTTTCATAACTATCAATAACACCCCAATGTTGATTTTTCGAGTTAATTACAATCAAAATAACAGAATGGCAGTTAACTTTATTATAACGTTTTTTCCTGCGTGATACAAGCGGATATCCTTTTGATTTCGCCGGACACTTGTGAAAGAGCGGTGATAAAAAGGAATGATATATAAACTGCCGAATACAGATAACATTCATAAAATTTCAATAGAGATTTATTAAAAATTAACAATAACTATCCACTTAGTGCAGCAGCTTTATCCAGTTTAGTAAAGAAATTTAATAGAACACAAAAGAAAATCATATGGATTTTCAAAATCTGTCAGGTTATAATATCCAATAGAAAAACGCAAACGGATAAGAATTTGTGCAAATGCACAATACTAAATCGAAGTTTGCAAAACAAAAGAAAGTAGGGGGATTTTTTCATGAAGAAAATTGTTGCATTGATTCTGGCCACACTGATGATGGCCTCCGCAGCAGCCGGCTGCTCCAGCACCACAGCAACTTCATCAGCAGCACCTGCAGCGAGCACAGCTGCTCCGGCATCCAGCGCAGCACCAGCAGGTCCTGCAGCTTCCGATGTAAACGTTGGTGTTTGCATCTACAAATTCGATGATACATTTATGACAGGTGTCCGTAACAATATGACGGAGCAAGCTAAAACATTGGGCGCGAAGCTTGATATTGTGGACTCCCAGAACAAACAGCCGACTCAGAACGAGCAGGTCGATACATTTATTACAAAGGGCGTTACAGCACTTGCAGTCAACGCAGTTGACCGTACAGCAGCAGCTCCTCTTGTAGAAAAAGCAAAAGCAAAGAGCCTTCCGATCGTGTTCTTAAACCGTGAGCCGGAAGCAGACGTTATGAAGAGCTACGATAAAGTTTGGTATGTAGGCGCAAAAGCGGAAGAGTCCGGCACAATGTCCGGCCAGCTTCTTGTTGACTACTTCAAGGCCAACAAGGGCGCAGATAAAAACGGCGACGGCAAAATCTCCTACGTTATGTTACAGGGCGAGCCTGGCCATCAGGACGCTACCCTTCGCACAGAGTATTCCATCAAAGCTATCGAAGCAGGCGGATTCCCGACAATTAAACTTGCAGCTGATACAGCAATGTGGGATAAAGTTAAAGCAACTGACTTAATGAACGCATTCCTTACCTCTCAGGGCATTGATAAGATCGAAGCAGTCCTCGCGAATAACGACGATATGGCTTTGGGCGCAATCGAAGCTTTGAAAGCAAAAGGCTACAACACCGGCGACAAGACAAAGTACATCCCGGTAGTCGGCGTTGATGCTACAGCTCCCGCACTGGCAGCTATGGCTGACGGTTCCTTACTTGGCACAGTTTTGAACGATGGCGAGAACCAGGGCAAAGCAACAGTTAACATCGCAGTTGCAGCTGCTCAGGGCAAAGAAATCAATAAGGACAACATTGGCTACGAAGTAACAGACGGCAAGTACGTTTGGATTCCTTATGTAAAAGTTACACAGGAAAACTACAAACAATTCCAATCCTAATCGGTTTTAATCTCTAAATAAGTGTTCAGCGGGGAACGCGGAAGCAGGCGCTTTCCGTTCTCCGCTATATTTTAGCAAAAAGGAGGATTGACTGTATGGGCGAATATGTGTTGGAAATGAATAATATCACGAAAGTCTTCCCTGGCGTTAAGGCTCTGGACAACGTCAGCCTCAAAGTGAAACCAGGCAGCGTTCATGCGCTTATGGGCGAGAACGGGGCCGGAAAATCGACCTTGATGAAATGCCTTTTCGGAATCTATCAGGAAGATGATGGAATCATCATCTTAGACGGCACCCAACAAAACATTACATCGTCGAAACAAGCCCTTGACCTTGGAGTATCCATGATTCATCAGGAACTGCATCCTATACGTTACAGACCGGTTATGGAAAATATCTGGCTTGGACGTTTCCCGATGAAGGGAATTGCGGTGGATAAAAGAACAATGATCCGCAAGACCAAGGAGTTGTTCAAGGAAATTGACCTCGCAATAAATCCAGAGGTGCTGGCCGGAGCACTTTCCGCTTCTAACCTGCAGTTGGTTGAAATCGCAAAGGCGGTCAGTTATAACTCGAAAATAATTATTATGGACGAACCGACATCATCCCTTACGGATAATGAAACGGATCACCTATTTAAAATTATACGCCAACTTCAAAGCAAAGGATGCGCCATCATTTACATATCACATAAGATGGAGGAAATTCTTAAAATTGCAGATGAAGTTACCATCATGCGAGACGGCAAAGATGTGGGCACTTGGCCTTCCGGCGAACTGACCACCGATTTGATCATTAACCGCATGGTCGGCCGTGACCTGACGAACCGTTTCCCGGAAAAGAACTATACTCCGGGTAGCGAAGTCGTTCTTAAGGCAATGGATTTATGCTCTCCGATTCCAAAGTCGTTTCAGCATGTCAGCTTTGACCTGCACCGCGGCGAAATTTTGGGCATTGGCGGACTGGTGGGCGCGCAGCGCACCGAGTTGGTCGAAGCGCTTTTCGGACTTCGTGCGATTGAATCCGGCGAGGTGGAAAAAGGCGGAGAGAAATTTAAGGTGAAATCGGTTCAGGATGCGAAAAAACACGGACTTGCACTTCTTACGGAAGAGCGCCGTGCATCCGGGGTGTTCAGTATCCTTTCCGTTCTTGACAATACGGTCATCGCAAGCCAAAAAGATTACGCCAGGTATGGCGTACTACAAAAGTCAAAGCGCTTTAAAGCAGCGAAACAGGCAAACCTTCAGCTGAATGTAAAAACGCCGACTCTTGAAACGCTGATGCAAAACCTTTCGGGCGGCAACCAACAGAAAGTGCTGATTGCACGCTGGCTGTTAACCCATCCGGATATTCTTATTTTGGACGAACCAACCCGTGGTATTGATGTTGGTGCAAAATATGAAATCTATACCATTATGCTTGACCTCATTAAGCAGGGAAAATCAATCATTATGATTTCTTCCGAAATGCCTGAGCTTTTGGGTATGGCGGACCGAATTATGGTAATGTGTGAAGGTAAGGTTTCCGGTATCTTGAACCGCGAGGAAGCAAATCAGATTGATGTTATGCGCCTGGCGACAAAGTTTGTGAAATAGGATATATTAAGAAAGTGAGGTAATGGGTATGATGCAGGGAGAAAAAGTAATACCCCGCAAACAATTTGCACTGATCTATATGATTTTTGGCGCGGTTGTTGCAGTTTTCGGTATCCTTATGAAGGTTGCCTTTTATAGCAAAACAATGTATGACCTTCCGTGGTTCCTGTTTGGAATCGGCCTGATTCTATTGATTTACGGCGCTTTTCAAATTTTTAACGCAGAACGAATTGGAACAGAGGTTGTAATTTCGTCCAAGACAGCAAAAACATTTTTAACTAACAACGCGATTATGCTTGCACTGCTTGTGCTTGTTATTGTGATTATGTTTATCGAGCCGCGTTTTATGCAGCTTCAGGTGCTGCTCGATATTATGACGCAGTCTTCTACAAGACTGATTATTGCCCTGGGTATCTGCTTTACGCTGTTAATAGCCGGTACCGACCTGTCAGCAGGCCGTATGGTTGGTTTGGCAGCAGTTATTTCCACTTCCATGATGCAGACAGCTACATACGGGAACCGTTTTTATCCCAATCTTCCGCAGATATCAGTTGTTTTTCCGATCGTCGCGGCTGTGGTCGCTTGCTTGTTATTTGGTGTGCTTAACGGATTTTTGGTGGCCAAATTCGACATGCATCCGTTCATTGCAACGTTGGCTGTTCAGGTTATCGTTTACGGCGCATGTTCCCTGTACTTTGATTTGCCGCCGAATAATTCCCAGCCAATCGGCGGTATTCGCCCGGATTTCGCCAATCTTGGCCAGCACAAAATACTTCAATTCCCCGGGTTTGACGGGATTTCAGTTCTGATCCCGACGGCCTTGATTATTTGTGGCATCATCTGGTTTGTACTGAATAAGACCGTATTCGGCAAAAATGTTTACGCAATCGGCGGCAACCGTGAAGCGGCAGTCGTTTCCGGCGTAAATGTATTCGCAACGATTATGGGAATCTTTATTCTTGCAGGTGGCCTTTACGGAGTCGCCGGTGTGTTGGAAGCGGCAAGAACAGCCGGTGCTACCAACAACTATGGTAACGGATATGAACTTGATGCTATCGCGGCCTGCGTGGTCGGCGGTGTTTCGCTGAACGGCGGTATTGGTAAAATCGGCGGTATTGTAAGCGGTGTTCTTATATTCAGCGTAATTCAGTATGGCTTACAGTTTATCAATGTCAGCCCAATGTGGCAGCAGATTATCAAAGGTATTATCATTGCAGTCGCTGTCGCAATTGACCTTTCAAAATACAGAAAGAAGTAATATTACGGTTCCGGCGGAAATGTGGTGATACTATGCGTAGGAATCAACTCCCCGATCAAAAAAGCAGGGAAGGGAAACGCATTGCAGACCGCATCGGCGAGGAGGCACTGAAATGGGCTATTTTCGCAATTGTCGGTATCATTGTTGTTGTACTCGCAGTTATATTGCTAACATATGATTAGCCTGCTCAATCTTTCATAATATTCCCTCCCGTACAGCCCGTGCAGCCATAACTGCGCGGGCTGTTTTCTTGCGTGTTGAGGCGGCTATTCCAATTAACTCCACATTGCACAATAGGAAGAATAATGATACAATTAAAAAAGTATGAAAAGGGGAATGGAGGAACTTTCAAATGGCTCTTTACCGTGTCCTTCTGGTGGATGATGAGGAAGAAATACGCGAAGGAATTATTCGGAAGATCGATTGGGAGGGCCTGGGCTACACCATTGTGGGTGATGCCGAAAACGGGCTGGAGGCGCTGGAAAAAGCAGAACATCTGCACCCGGACGTTGTTATGACGGATATTAAAATGCCGTTTATGGACGGGCTTGAGCTGGGTGAAAAACTGCAGACCGCCATGCCTTCCACAAAGTTGATTATTTTTTCCGGATTCGACGATTTTGAGTACGCGCAGAAAGCGATTAAACTCAATGTGGCCGAATACGTTTTAAAACCGATTAATTCCGCAGAACTGATTGAAACACTGAAAAAGCTGAAGCTTCAGCTTGACCGTGAGTTTGATGAAAAACGCGACGTGGAAATTTTGCGCCGCAATTATATGGACAGCCTTCCCGTAATGCGCGAGCAGTTTCTGGTCGGCCTGCTTGAGGGACGGATATCCGAAGTGCGCCTGATTGCACAGGCCAAGCGGTTTGACTTGAATTTGCAGGCCGCAAATTGGGCGGTCGCTCTGGTGCGTGCCGACGCCGTGCCGAAGTCCGAAATTGCACTGCATGGCGAAGTGGAATTGATTCCGATTTCCCTGAAGTGCACGGTCGATGAAATTCTCGGGAATTACTGCACTTTTACTGACTTTTTATATTCCGACTGCGTGGTCATGATAGCGGAGTTGGAACCGCTTAGCGGGATTGTACCGCTGATGAACGGAATGAACGAAATCTGCAAATCCGCGGAACGGGTGCTCGGGGTCCGGGTGACCGGCGGCGTGGGAACGATGTGTGCCAGTCTTTCCGAAATCCGCCACTCCTACCGGGAAGCGCAGAACGCGCTGGATTACAGTGCCGCGCTGGGTGCGGGCAAGGCGATTTACATCGGCGATGTGGAGCCGGACACTTCCGTCAAACTTCAGTTTGACGAACGCGACGAACGTGAAATCATTAATGCAATTAAAATGGGTTCGGAGGAAGAAATCAGCAATCAGATCAGTGCTCTGTTTACCCGATTTGAAAAGATGCTTCTGCCGTTGAGCCAATATCAGATTTATTTAATGGAAATTATGACGTCGCTTTTAAAAGTCATACGTGCTTATGAACTGGGTACGGAAGAGATCTTCGGCGAGAACTTTAATTATGTTAATACCATCACTGCGCTTCATTCGCCCGCCGACATGAAACAGTGGTGCGTGGAAAGCTGCATTAAAATCAGCTCGATGATTAAGCGGGAACGCGTGGATTCCACAAAGCTGCTTGCACAGAACGCGAAGCAGTATATTGCGGACCACTTTCAGAACACCGAGCTTTCGGTGGAAAGCCTTTGCTCATTCCTTCATGTAAGCCCTGCTTATTTTTCCACCGTATTCAAGCGGGAAACGGGCATGAGTTTTGTCGCTTACCTTACCGAGGTGCGTCTGAGGGAGGCCGTCAGCCTTCTGAATACTACGGATGATAAGACGTATATCATCGCCGAAAAAGTGGGCTATACGGAACCAAACTATTTTAGCTATGTGTTTAAAAAGAAGTTCGGCGTTTCGCCGTCAAAATACAGGAACAACGTGTAAGGTTCCATCCGGAAATCCCGGGTCGAAAGCTTGGTGGTTGCATGCGGAATAAAGTCAGAAGCATCATAGAAAACGCAAAACATTTTTTGCAAAGGCGGAGCCTGCAGTTTACCATTTCGATAACGTTCACCGCAGTCGCGGTTCTGGGGATGGTAATCGTAGGCGTGTCACTTTCCATGCGCTTTATCAGTTCCACCGAAAAAATGGCCGCCGAGGATAATACCCGCATGGTCGATCAGGTAAATCTGAATTTGGATACCTATCTGCGAAACATGCTGCGTATTTCGGACTCGATGTATTACCGCGTAATTAAGAATGCCGATCTTTCCACCGATAATATCAGCCATGACATGAGCCTGCTTTACGAGACCAACCGCGATTTGTTAATCAGTATCGGGGTGTTTTCCAGTACCGGTAAAGTAATAGCCGCCGAGCCGCTCACACAGCTGAAAACATCCGCAGGAGTGATACAGCAGGACTGGTTTACCAATGCTTCCCGAAGAATCGAAAACTGCCATTTTTCAACGCCCCATGTACAGAATTTGTTCGTTGACCCCGACAACAAGTACCGCTGGGTTGTTTCGCTCAGCCGCTCGGTCGAGCTGACAAATGCCGGCTCCATCGCCCACGGAGTATTGCTGGTTGATATGAATTTCAGCGGCATTGAACAAATTTGTAAAAACATTGATTTGGGGGATTCAGGGTATATTTACCTGATAGACGGCAACGGCGAAATCATCTATCACCCGCGCCAGCAATTGATTTATTCTAATTTGATTCATGAAAATAACGCTGTCGCGGCAAAATATGACGACGGAAACCATCAGGAAACATTCGAGGGCCAGCAGCGCCTGATTACAGTGAAAACGGCAGGTTATACCGGCTGGAAGATTATTGCCGTATCCCCAACGCAGGGGATTACCTCAAACTATTCCCAAATTAAAATCTTCGCCCTGTTCTTCATCTTTTTTGCAGTATTTTTACTGATTTTTGTTAATATGTTCCTTTCTTCCCGCATCGCCAATCCAATCAAGGAACTGGAACATTCCGTAAAAGATATTGAGGCCGGAAAACTGGAGGATGTAAGAATATCGGTTGTGGGTTCGTACGAAGTACAGCATCTTGGCAAGACGATACGCTCCATGGTAAATCAGATGCGTAATTTGATGGATGACATTGTATTAGAGCAGGAATCCAAGCGGAAAAGCGAGCTGGATGCGCTCCAGTCCCAAATCAACCCGCATTTCCTTTACAACACTCTGGATTCTATCATTTGGATGATCGAAAACGAACGCTACGACGGAGCGGTCACTATGGTAACCGCGCTGGCTCGGCTGTTCCGTATCAGCCTTTCCAAAGGAAAAAACATTATCTCTGTTTCGGATGAGCTGGAACATGTCCGAAATTATTTAACCATACAGAAAATGCGTTATAAAAACAAATTCAGCTATGAAATTACCACCGATCCCGGAACGCTGGAATGCGCTACCATTAAGCTGATTGTGCAGCCTTTGGTGGAAAACGCCATTTACCACGGAATGGAATTTATGAGCGGCGACGGGGAAATTGCCATCAGGGCCTACTTCGAGGATGGCGATTTGTTCATTGATATTGTTGATAATGGGCTCGGAATGCAGCAGGAGCAGGCGGATGCGCTTCTGCTGGAGGAAACGTCCCGCAAGCGTGGCAAAGGCTCCGGCATCGGGCTTAAAAATGTGCAGGAACGCATTCAGCTTTATTTTGGTAAAGAATACGGGCTTGCTATTTACAGTGAGCCGGATGAGGGAACCACCGCAAGGATTCACCTGCCGGCGAAACCCTTTGCGCAGCTTAGTGAAAACGAAGGGGGCGATGTGAAATGACAAGGAAAAAGATAATGGTTTTTATTGTCATTCTGCTTGTGTTTGTGGTGTCCTTCCTCATTCTGTACCGCGACCGGATTTATGAAAAAAAGGGTAATGAACCATACCAAATTTCAGTTATTACCCGCGGTAAAAATACAGAAAGCTGGACAACAATCAAACAGGGTATCGATCAGGCCGCCAAGGACCTGAACGCGGAAGTCAGCTTTGTAACCCTTTCGAGCGAGAATAACACCGGTGAGCAGATTTTGCTGATGCAGCGGGAAATTACCAATGGGGCGGGTGCCATCGTCATCGCTCCCGCCAATTCAACGGATTTGAAGCAGCCGATTGAAAAAGCACGGAAAAGTATTCCGGTTATCACAATGCAGTCCACCGTGGATACGATAGAAAACCTGCCCTATATTTCCTGTGATAATTTTGAATTAGGCAGCGCACTTGCCCGTAAGCTGGTCAGCAGCAACGGGCAAGTGCGAAAAATTGCGATTCTGCGCAACAGTATGGACTGCAGCAACATTCACCAGCGCTACACGGGGGTTATCACCACACTCAACGGAACCAAAAACAAAATCGAGTATTGGGATATTCCGGATGATCCGCAGGAAGCGTACGATACCGCCAGGGGGATGTTGCAGAACAGCGATGCCGCTACACTGATTGCTTTGGACGGCGCCACGTTGGAGGCTGTAGGCAAAGCGGAGCGGGACTTGCTGAAAACGGGCAGCAAGCAAGTTGAAATTTACGGTTTGGGCAGAACGAATACCGTAGTTTCCCTGTTAGAAAATCAGGTAATTAACTCCATCGGTGTAGAAAATGAATACAATTTGGGCTATCTCAGCATTAAATCAGCGGTAGACCGCATTAATAAAAAATTGGATGACGGCAACACTAAAATAAACTTTGCAATTGTCGACCACGAAGACATGTATAACTCGGACAACCAGCGCCTGCTCTTTCCGTTCGTAAGATAATGGAGGATGAATATGAAACGAATCATTCGACTCATAGCTGTTGTTTTAGCCGTAGGTTGCCTTGTTGGTTTGCTCGGCGGGTGTGACTCGGGAACGGGCGGCGGCAAAGTGGAAACGATTAAAATCGGAGTTGCGGCTTACCGTAAGGACGACACCTTTGTGTCGAGCCTTTGCACTTATCTGGAACAAATTGCGAAGAACAAGGAAATCGAGAGCGGCAAAAAGATTGTGGTAAATATTGTGGACGGGCAGTCAAGCCAGGCGGTGCAAAACGATCAGGTTGACAGCTTCATTGCCCAAAGTTACGATGTTATCTGCGTAAACATGGTCGACCGGACTGCTGCCGCGGTGATTGTGGACAAAGCAAAGGCGGCCAACATTCCGGTCATCTTCTTTAACCGTGAGCCGGTGGAGGAAGATATCCGCATGTGGAACCGTGTCTATTACGTTGGCGCGGATGCCGCACAGTCCGGCAGGCTGCAGGGCGAAATCATCACGAGCGCTTATCAGAAAAATAAGTCCCTGATTGACAAAAACGGGGACGGAAAAATTCAATATGTTATGCTGGAAGGCGAACAGGAGCATCAGGATGCGCTTCTTCGCACGGAGTATTCCATAAAAGCGGTCACCGGTGCCGGAATTCATGTAGAAAAACTTGCAAACGACACCGCCAACTGGCAGCGCGCGCAGGGCGCGGCCAAGATGGCGCAATGGATCGAAAAGTTCGGCAGCCGGATCGAAGTGGTGTTCAGCAATAATGACGATATGGCGCTCGGCGCGATCGACGCTCTGAAAGACAGTAAGCTGAAAATAAAGCCCGTCGTGGTTGGAATTGACGCAACCCAAACCGGACTGAAGGCAATTGAAGACGGCAGTATGTTCGGTACGGTTTTCAACGATGCAAAAGGACAGGCGCAGGCGATTTTTGATTTATCCTATTACGCGTTTGCGGCCGGGGGGGACCCCTCCAGCGCAGTTCAGGTACAAAGCGGCCACTATGTGCGTATCCCGTATAAAGTCGTGACGAAAGACAATTATGAGGATATTATCGATCAATTGCGTATTTAATACTGATCTCCAATAAAAGTATCGATAAAAATCTGCATCAAAATCTATATACGAAAGCTTTTGACTTGATTTTTATATACTTTTTAATAGGATATCAGTATAAGGCAAAAGTCAATTACCACCGGCTAAAGCCGATGGTAATTGACTTTAATAAAACAGGCATCTGCTGAAAATCAGCGAATGTCTGTTCTATAACATTTTTATTTTTGATTTTTAATAAAGTTCCAGCTGTCCCTGCACATATCGTCCAGGGAATATTTCGCTTCCCAGTTCAGTTCGTTTTTTGCTTTGGACACATCTGCGTAGCATTCTGCAATATCGCCGGGTCTGCGCGGGCTGATTTTATAATTTACCGCTTTGCCGCTTGCTTTTTCAAACGCGTGTACTACGTCAAGCACGCTGCTGCCCTTGCCGGTGCCCAGATTATAAGCCTGTGCGCCTTCAATTTTATCAAGCTTCTCCAGCGCTTTCAAATGCCCGGTTGCAAGGTCGCACACATGAATGTAATCGCGAACCCCTGTTCCGTCCGGAGTCGGATAATCGTCGCCGTAAACGCTGAGGCACTCAAGCTGACCGACGGCTACTTTCATGATATAGGGCATCAGATTGTTCGGAATGCCGTTCGGGTTTTCGCCGATTAAGCCGCTCTGATGTGCGCCGATGGGATTAAAGTAACGCAGAAGCGCGACTTTCCAATCTTTTTCGGCAAAGCAAAGGTCCTGCAGAATGTTTTCAATCATCAGCTTGGTTGTGCCGTAAGGATTTGTAGTGGAAAGCGGCAAATCTTCACTGAACGGTGCTGTGTTGTTCATTCCGTAAACCGTTGCAGAAGAGCTGAAGACCAGCTTGCGTACATTGTACTTTTTCATGAGCTGTAACAGGTTGATGGTGCCAACCAGATTGTTGTGGTAATACTCCAGCGGTTTACCCACCGATTCACCGACCGCCTTCAGTCCCGCAAAATGGATGACAGCGTCAATTTCATTTTCCTTAAAGATTTTTTCAAAGCCTTCGTAATCCAGCATGTCGCACTCGTAGATCGGGAAGGTCTTATTTGTCAGCTTTTCTACAATTTTCAGCACTTCCGGGGATGAATTGCAGTAGTTGTCCATTACGATTACTTCGCAGCTGTTATTTAACAGCTCTATGCAGGTATGGGAGCCAATATAGCCCGCGCCGCCGGTAACCAATACTCTCATGATTTATTCTCCTTATAACGTTTGTATGCCTCGCGAAGCTCCTGTGAAGTTTCTTCGGGGCAGGTTGGGTTGCAGTTAGCCCACGCGCCGGTTTCGCTCGAAGCGTTGAACTTCTGCTTGTCGGCACTTCTCATCGGTGGGAAAAACTCAATGTGAAAATGAAAATCCTTTGAAAAATCACCTGAATTAACGGGTGCGTTGTGCATGCACATCATATAAGGGAACCGGTAGTCGAAAAGGCTGTCAAGCATGCCGACGGTGTCGCGGATCGTTAATCCCAGCGACTCCCTTTCCGGTTCGGTAAAATCGGTGATATACGGCACATGCCGGTTCGACATAATATACACGCCATAAGGATATTCACAGTAAAACGGAAGAAACACAGTAAAATGCTCATTTTTAAAGATGATGCGCCTGTCTTCTTCCAACTCGTTTTTTAACATGTCACAGAACAGGCAGGCCTGCTTCTCTCCATAATACTCTTTTGCCGCATTGGTTTCAAGTTCCAGTTTCTTTGGAAGGAACGAATAACCGTAAATCTGCCCGTGCGGGTGGGGCATGGTAACGCCCACAACATCACCGCGATTTTCAAAAATGAATACATATTTTATTTTTTCATCGGAACTGATTACCTGAAACCGTTCGCACCACAAATTCACCAGCTTTTTCATGTGTGAATCAGAAAGTTCCGGCATGGTTACGGTGTGACCCGGGGAGTACAGAATCACCTCGCATTTGCCATAGCTTGGCTTCACCTTGAAGAAATCGGTCGCAACGTCGTCCGGTTCGGCTGGGTTTTGGGAAAGCGCAGGAAAATCGTTGTCGTACTCCATTACTTCATATTCGGGTACATTTCCGAAGCTTGGGCAGAACGGGCAGTAGTCCTTTGGCATCTGCGGCCGGCCCTGCCGGTTACCTGCAATCATAATCCAATCCTTTATTAATGGGTGCCATCTTAATTCAGCCAATTTACAGTCCTCCTGTTATAGTATCCTTGTTCCGCCGTCCGGGCGGATAGAAAGAGTGTGGCAGCTGCCTTTTCCAAGCGCAGCCTCCATTTTACCAATGAATTCGGGAAGATAGTTGATCGGAACAAACGACTGCACTGTTCCGGCAAATCCGCCGCCGTGCACGCGGTATGCTCCCCCAACCGGCTCAAGCAGCCTTTGGCAAAGGGCCAGTGTCAGGGAAACACCCTGCTCCTGCACATGTGCAGGGGAAAAAACATCTTGTAAATACATGTAGGAGGAGTAGCCGCTTTCAATCACCAGTTTTTTGAATTTGTTAAAATCATTGTCTTTTAGCGCCGCGACCTCTTCCAGCACTCTTTCGTTTTCCTCGAAAAAGTGAATTGTGCGCAGGATGCCACGGTCGCCGATGCTTTCGCGCAACTTTGCAAGGCTGGCGAAGAAGGTATCCTCATTCACTTCGGAAAGAACCTCTTTTCCGAAGTATGTTGCGACTTCCTTCATTTCAGCGGGAATTGCCGCATAATCCGGGGTTAAGTCCGCATGGCTGCCTTTGGTGTCAATAATGCAAAGGGCATAGCCGCAGTTGGCGAAATTAAAGTTGATTTGTTCCACCTTAGGCTGCTGTGCGTCTTTAAAATCGATAGTGGTAAAGCCGCCCACAGAACTGGCAGTTTGATCCATCAATCCGCAGGGCTTGCCGAAATACACGTTTTCAGCGTACTGGCCAATCTGAGCAATCTTCACCGCGCTTTCTTTATTGCCGCAGAACAGGTCGTTTACAATGGTGCCGACCAGAACTTCGAATGCCGCGGAAGAGGAAAGCCCCGAACCGGAAAGCACATTGGAAGTGGTGTAAGCGTCGAAGCCGCCCATGGTGTAGCCAAGTTCCGTAAACCTGGCCAGGATGCCCCGAATGAGGGAACGCGAGGTATTGCACTCCGCATTGACCGCCTGCAGCTCAGTGGCATTCAGCGAATCCATAGCGTATCCTTTGGATTGAACATTGACTTGACTTCCGCCGTTTTTCGCTACTACGGCAATTACATCGAGGTTTACGCTTGCCGCAAGCACGCGCCCGCGCTGGTGGTCGGTGTGGTTACCGCCCACTTCGGTTCTGCCCGGCGCGCTGAAAATACGGATATCGCGGTTGGTACCGAACTTTGCTTCAAACGCTTCCACTGTACCGATCAATCTGCTGCGGTAATATTCAATTTTTTCCGAACCGCAAACATAAAGGCGGGTTAACCTCTCATCGTAATTTCCCTGTAAAATGAACTCTTTTACTTTTGCAGACAACATTAGAATTGCCTCCCTTTATCCCAATTAAGCGAATGGAATTTTATACTATCTTAATTTTATTCTATTCCCATCGGGGCTATTTTACAAGAATAAAATGTTTCATTTTTATAGATAAATGTTGCATGCATAGATTGATTTGAGTGATACACATTTCAAATATTTTATGATAATTTTTTCCAGACTGCAATCCGGCGGCTTTTTAAATCGTATTTTAACTGTAGGGGGCGAAGAGGATTGAATACATCATTAGACGTCAATGATATGATTCAGGTAAGCTTGGTAAAATACTCCGACATGGTAATCCGCATCGCATATCAAAACCTGAAAAGCATGACGGACGCGGAAGACATCGCGCAGGAAGTATTTCTTAAATTAATGACTTCCCGGCCGGATTTTGAAAGCGATACCCATGAGAAAGCATGGGTAATTCGCGTAACCGTCAATTTGTGCAAGGACTTTCTCAAATCCGCGTGGTTTCGCAAGCGGACCGCGCTCGAGGATAGTATTCCGCAAAACGATAAAAACAACGAAATTTTGGATGCGGTAATGCGGCTGCCTGTCAAATTCAGAAATGTAATTTATCTGCATTATTATGAGGACTTGACTGTTGCTCAGATAGCGGATATTTTACAGCAAAAGGAAAACACGGTTTCTTCCTGGCTGTACCGCGCACGCAATCAGCTGAAGAAATCACTGGCAGGAGGTTTTGACAATGAGTAACTCCAATTTAGAAAGATATATCTACCAAATCGGTGCAGTGAAAGCACCGGAAGATTTTCAACAAAATACTGTGCGATGGTTGAAAAACCAGCCGTCAAAAAATCCACAGCCGCCAAAAAGCCACCGGGCGCTGAAATTCGTGCTTGCCCCCGCGCTTGCGGTGGTACTGGTATGCGCACTTCTGTTCAGCAATGTATTTGCTCCCGTCAACACAGTAAAAGCATCCGAAAACCTGATGGAAGGGATTACAGCAAACAAAATTGATATCGATGCAAAGCCGAGCGAGAAATTTATCGGCTCAGCGGCGGACTTTTCTGTTTCCCTGTTCCAGAAGACAGTGAAAAAAGGAACAAATTCACTCGTTTCCCCGCTTTCCGTTTCCCTTGCACTTGGCATGACGGCAAACGGTGCGGCGGGTGGTACGCTGACCCAGTTTCAAAACGTGTTGGGCGGCGGGCTGGAGCTGAGCGAGCTGAACCGAAATTATTACAGCATGGCGAAACGCCTTGGATCGGGGAAAGACGCAAAGCTGCAAATCGGTAATTCGATTTGGTATCCCAATGAAAAACTGCAGGTGAATAAAGATTTCTTACAGCGCAACGCAGACTATTTTAATGCGGACGCATACCAGCTTGATTTCAGCAAAGCTGACACGCCGGATAAAATAAACAGCTGGGTAAAGGAGCACACCGGCGGCAAGATCGACAAGATGGTGGACTCCATTGACCCTGACACGATGATGTATTTAATTAACACGCTCTATTTCGAGGACGACTGGCAGGGCGCATACAGTGACAGTCAAAACGCCGAATTTTACACGGCGGACGGCACGGTCACCGCACCGTTCATGAAGTCCACAGAGCAGTATGTCCATGACGATAAATCCGAAGGAATGATGAAACCCTTCAAGGATTCACGCTATGCGTTTGTTGCTGTCCTGCCCAAAGAGGATATCGGGCTGGAAGCCTATGTCAGCCAAATGACCGGCTCGGGCTTTTTGAATCTGATCCGTTCCGTTGACGGCATAGCGGAATGCACACTGCCCAAGTTCAAATACGAATATCAGGTAAATCTGAACGATCCGCTGAAAGCGCTTGGCCTTACCAATGGATTTGACAGCGATCTTGCCGATTTCAGCGAAATGGGAACCACGCCGCTTGGAAAACTTTATATTACCAATGTATTGCACAAAACGTTCATTCAGGTGGACGAAGCAGGCGCAAAAGCAGGCGCGGCCACAGAGGTGCAAATGAGTGCTACAGCAATGCCGCTCGAAGTGAAAAAGATTGATTTCAACCGTCCGTTTCTCTATGCAATTATCGACACCGAAACAAAGCTCCCGATTTTCATCGGTACGGTGAACAACCCGATAAAATAGAATCATGATCACGGTGTAACGTATTACTGCAAATACAATCTATTTAATTTGAAAGCGGTGGGGATTTCCCATCGCTTTCTTGTTGACTTCGTTCACAATTGTGCTATAATACTGGAATGGTATACATCCGCCTGTAGCTAAGCTGGATATAGCAGCAGATTCCGATTCTGAAGGCCGGGGGTTCAAATCCCTCCGGGCGGGCCATATTTTGAACAATCCCAAGGGGATTTGAACCCTAAGAGGGTGAGCGGCGTAAAGAAACCATGCCGGTGGCATGGTTTTAGCAGCGAACTGCGCGGGTCGGTACCGCCGCGAAGCGGGGGTGACTAAGCAGGGAAAGCCGGAACGGCTTTCATCCCTCCAGGCGGGCCAAAATTTGAACAATCCCAAGGGGATTTGAACCCTAAGAGGGAAAGCGTCGCGCTAAGCAGGTCATTTTTTAACAGCATAAGGAGAGATTTTTTGTGAATGTTCTTGTAGTGGGGTGCGGCAGGCTCGGCACGCGCCTGGCCGGCATTTTGGATGAACATGGACACGATGTCGCCGTGATCGATGCAAGCGCAGATTCCTTCCATAACCTCAGTGAGGAGTTCAGCGGAATTACCGTGGTGGGAATGCCCTTGGATATGACCGTGCTGAAAAATGCCGGAGTTGAAAGCTGCGATGCCATGGCAGTTGTGACCCCGGATGATAACCTGAATATTACAGTGTCGCAAATTGCACAGGAATTTTTTGGGGTTAAAAATGTTGTTGCGCGTATTTCCGACCCGGCGCGTGAAAAAGTATTCCAAAAATTCGGGCTGAAAACAGTTTGTTCGACTAAGCTTGCCGGCGACGCCATTTTTACTGCATTGACTCAGCCCTGGAGTTCGAAAAATATATCCTTTGGGACTGCTACAGCCGCCTTCCATACCCGGGAGGTTGACAAATCCCGCGTGGGCACCTCGGTAGCTACTATGCCGATGGATGAGGGTGAAGTGATTTTTGGTGTTCAGCATGCAAACGGCACAATGGCGCTGTATACTGCGGAACATAAAATTGTTCTCGCCGAAGGGGATAAAGTAGTTTTCGCTAAGATAATTGATTGATCGGGGGATATTTGTGAGGATTATAATTGTTGGCGGCGGTAAGCTTGGCCATCAAATTGCCAGAAATATGCTTGATCGTAAATACGATGTTAAACTAATAGAAAAAGATAAATTAAAATGCATGCGTCTGGCAAATGAATTGGATGTAGAAGTAATCTGCGGAGACGGCACGGAGCTGGAAGTGCTGAGTGACGCCGGAACCAAGAACGCGGACTGCTTTATTGCGGTTACAGGCAGCGATCAGGACAATCTGGTTGCTTCGCAGCTTGCCAAAAAGGAATTTACGGTAGGCAAGGTAATTATCCGCGCCAATGACCCGCGCAATTTGGAGGCGCTCCGCACACTGGGTTCGGCGATTGCGGTAAGCAGTACGGAAATCATTACCAATTTGATTGAGCAGGAAGTGGATACTGCGGAACTGCATCTTCTTGCCACGCTTAACAAAGGCAAGGCTGCTATCTGCACAATGACTCTGCCTGAAAATTCCGCTTTGGACGGTGTTTCACTGAAAGATGTCCCACTGCCGAAAGGCTCACTGATCATTTCACTGCTGCGCAATGATAATATGGTGATTCCAAACGGTTTTACCACAGTGCGTGCGGGCGATGAAATCGTTGCGGTATGTTCGGACGAAGGCCAAAGGGAATTAATGAAGGTACTGGTACAGAAGCGGTTATGATACTAATCACCCAGAAAAAAGTAGAATCATGACTGTTATTTCTACTTTTTAATTGAATATTAGTATGAAACAAATATTTTAAAATACAAGTCGGTTATAACTTATAAGATATTAAAAATATATTTGAAAAATCCCACTGCGAAACAGCAGTGGGATTTTTATGTTTCAGGGTTTCGCTCCGCAGCAGTCAGCCGACGATTACTCTGCCATCGGGCAGAACAGTCCCATGGCGGCCTTTACGCAAAGCCAATGCAAGCCCGAGCGATACCGGGCCGACACGGCCGATAAACATCGTTAAGGATACAATAAATTTGGAAAGGTCGCTCAGAATTTGGGTAACGCCGGCGGTCAGGCCGACTGTGCCGAAAGCCGAAGTCGCTTCAAACAGAGCGTCAATGCCCGTCACTTCCGGGTCTGAAATTAAAATTACTCCGGTTGTGAAAAGCACCACAAAAAGCGCGCCGAAAAAGATGGAAAGCGAACGGTATACGGTGGACTTGTCAACCCTGCGTTTTAAGATTGTTGTTTCTTCGTTTCCGCGCATTACGCTGAACACCGTTGCAGCCAAAACCAAAAAGGTTGTGGTTTTAATACCGCCGCCGGTTCCTGCGGGTGAAGCGCCGATAAACATCAGGATCACCGTAATGATTTTTGTGAAATCATATTCCTTTGCAATGTCCACCGAAGCAAATCCGGCGGTACGCGGGCTGATGGACTGGAACACCGATGCGTTCAGCTGGGTGCCAAAATTCATTCCGCGCAGTGTGTTGTTGTATTCGCAGATAAAGAAGAGTATGGTGCCGGCAACAATTAAAATGCCGGTCATCATCAGGACGATTGTCGAGTGAAAATTCAAATGCTTCGTTTTCTGTTTCTTCATCATAGGTCTGATATGTGAGGTGTAGATATCGCCGATTACCACAAAACCAAGGCCGCCTATGACAATCAGGCCGCCGACAGTCAGGCAGACAAGCGGGTCGCTTACGTAAGGAATCAGGTTCCCGTCCCTCATTACAAAACCCAAAATATCAAACCCGGCATTGCAATAAGCCGAAATTGCAGTAAAAAGCGCCACCCAAATTCCTTTTGGGCCAAATTGAGGAACAAAGCGCAGCATTAAAATCAGTGTGCCCAGCAGTTCACAGCCGGCGGTAAAAAGCAGAATCATTTTAACCAGACGCGTTATGTTGATGGTGTCGCCACCTGTGTTTTCGGTCGCAAGCTGAATGTCGCGCAAGCCCAGTTTGCGGCGAAGCAGCAGGGAAAAGCCGGTCGTAAAGGTAATTACCCCAAGACCGCCGATCTGAATGAGAGAAATGATCACGATCTGTCCGAACACATTCCAGTGGGTCCATGTGTCAAATACAACCAAGCCGGTAACACATGTCGCTGAGGTCGCGGTAAACAAAGCGTCAATAAATGCAGTCGTATTACCGGTACGGGACGATATGGGCAGGGTAAGCAAAAACGCGCCTGCCAAAATAACAATTAAAAAGCTGGCAACAATCAATCGAACCGGCGGAATGCTTTTCAACCGCTTCTTTACCGGATACCATTCTTCTCCCATGGTAATATACACCTCAATAATTATCTGAAAATTTTATTCGACGCGCCGGTTCTTTCCAGTGCCGCTGCAAGGGGAAGACCGAGTGCGTAGCAAATCACAAGTTCACCCGCGCCCACGCTGAGCGCCATGCTTAAAAACGTTGCCCACATAAACCCGCCCGGGGAAAAAATCGAAATTTCAAGCCCGATAATGACTGCGTTAATCAGCACCGGGGGCAGGGCAGCGAGGAAAGGAACGTTTTTGAAACGGATGTTACGCACCATTCTGGTGGCGATTGCCGCTAAAAGTGTGGCCGCTGTACCGAACACCATGTCCGCAACGCCGTAACCGCTCCAAATATTGGACAGCAGGCAGCCTATCGCAAGACCGGGTATGGCTGCGGGGGTAAAGATCGGCAGAATCGTCAGTGCCTCCGAAAAACGGAATTGAATTGGCCCGTAAGCAAGGTTGACCGCCGCGGCCAAAAGGGTAAGAACCGTGTAGATTGCAGCAATAACGGCGCCCTGCACCATATGCTGCGTACGCTGAGTTTGAGTCTTCATTTTGTTATCCTCCGTGTTTTATTTAAGGTCAGGATGTTGCGACTGACCATACCGATAATCGGTAGCTACCATACGATACTACAAAAGAGGTATTAAATCAACAGTTTCAACGAAAAATCAATATTCTTACAAAATAATAAAAAGAGGACATATTGCGTCAGCAATATGCCCTGCGGTTTTCACATTCTGCGGGATTATCTCTTATCTGTTCGCTGTTGGAATTCTTCGGTTTCAGGGTGTTTTTCAATCAGAATCTGTGAAATGCGCCTGTCTTCCACCTCTTCAACGGTCAGCGTCAGGTTTTGAACGGTGATGCTGGGGTGTTCGTCCGGCTTTGGGATTCTGCCGAGCATTTCGACCACAAAGCCGGCGATGGTGTCGTAATCACCCTCCGGCAGGTCAACACCCACCAAATCGGATATCTCATCAATATTCGTTCCGCCGTCCACAGTAAAGGTATTGTCGGATACCTTGTGAATTTCTTCTTCTTCGTTGTCGTATTCATCCTGCATATTTCCTACGATGGACTCGAGAAGGTCTTCCATGGTAACGATTCCCTCGGTGCCGCCGTATTCATCCACGATGATGGATATTTGTGTCCTGCGCTCCGTCATTTCGGTAAAAAGGGCGCTGCAGCGTTTGCCTTCCGGTACGAAGTACGGCGCACGCATCAAATCCGTGAGTTTCATTTCCTTATTTACTTGATTGCCCACGTACTGAAGCAAATCTTTTACATATATAATACCCAATATGTTGTCCAAATCCTCGTGGTAAACCGGGATTCTGGAATAGCCCTTTTCAATGGAAAGGGCAACGACATCCGGAATGCCCGCGGTATCTTCCACCGCGGCGACCTCGGTACGGTGCGTCATAATTTCATTGGCGGTAATATCATTGAAATCAAAGATATTCGAGATCATATCCTTCGCGCTCTCGCCGATCACACCCTTTTCTTCCCCCGCGTCGACCATCATCAGAATTTCCTCTTCCGTGACGGTTACTTCGGAAGAGTTGGGGTCGAATCCGAGCATTTTTAAAACAATGTTGGTAGAAAGGGTTAAAAAGGAGATAAACGGACGGAACACAATGGAAGTCTCGTTTAAGATGCCGACAAATTTAAAGGAGAGCTCCTCTGCACGCTGCATTGCAATTTTTTTCGGTACCAGTTCACCAAATACAAGTGAAAAGTACGAGAGCAGAATGGTGATGATTACGGTCGAAGCTCCGTAGATCACACTGGAGGAAAACGGCAGAAAGGAAAGGGCCTCGGCAAGCCTTCCGGAAAAACTTTGAGAAGCCGATGCGGAGGTCAAAAATCCGCTCAGCGTTACGCCAACCTGAATCGTCGCAAGGAAACGGCTGGAGTTAGATGTTAACTTTAATATTTTAGCGGCTTTTTTGTTGCCGTCCTCAGCCATTTTTTTGATTTTATTGTCATTCAGGGTAATAATCGCAATTTCACACGCGGCGAAAAAAGCGTTAACCAGAACAAGAAAAATCAGAAGAATAATTGAAAAAAAAGCGCTGGATTCGTTTGCGGCGGAGGTGTTGGGAAGCACACTGAGAAAATGAGTTATTGAGCCATCCGGTTCAGAAGGCATGAAGTTTACCCCTTTCAGTCATTTCTAAAAATATAGAATAATGTTATTGTATCCATACCGACAGCAAAATTATGTAATTACAAAAATACAAAAAATTGTTTACCTGTAAAATAATATGTTTCAGCATGGATTTGCGCGGCTTAACGCAGCTGACAGCCTGCCGTAATTTCATATTATTATTGTATCGTATTATTCCTCCTGTTGTCAAACAGGCTGCGGCATAGCTGCGCTCCTGTAAGCGCGAGCAACGATAAGGCACAAAGACATGGGCGGCCAAATAAGTTATTAACAACGGGAAAATGAGCCAATTTAAAGGGAAACGGCAATACCGGAAAACGTTATGTAAATAAACGGTTATTTTACGCGGATTTCCTTTACATATAACGGAAAAGATGATAAAATTAAGCTTGGTACAATGCGGTCGCGTTGTGCAGGACTCAATATAATATCCTTTAAAGGAGGAAAACGATTATAATGGATTCACGTAAGATGAAAACCATGGATGGTAATAACGCTGCCGCGCATGTTTCGTATGCGTTCACAGATGTTGCTGCTATCTACCCAATCACGCCGTCTTCTGTAATGGCAGATGAGACGGACAAGTATGCCGCAGCCGGCAGAAAAAACCTTTTCGGAAGAGAAGTTAAGGTTACTGAAATGCAGTCCGAGGCCGGAGCCGCGGGTGCAGTTCACGGTGCGCTGTCAGCCGGTGCGCTGACCACCACATACACCGCTTCCCAGGGCCTGCTTCTGATGATTCCTAACATGTATAAGATGGCTGGCGAGTTCCTTCCGAGCGTCATTCATTGCTCGGCACGTTCTTTGTCTACCCATGCGCTTTGCATTTTCGGCGATCATTCCGATATCTATGCCTGCCGTCAAACCGGTTATGCGATGCTGTGCTCCAACAGCCCGCAAGAGGTTATGGATTTAGGCGCAGTTGCTCACCTTTCCTCAATCAAAGGCCGTGTGCCTTTCCTGCATTTCTTTGACGGATTCCGTACTTCCCATGAAGTTCAGAAAATCCACATGTGGGATTATGCAGATTTAGCTGATATGCTCGACTGGGACGCAGTGGAATCTTTCCGCCGCAATTCAATGAATCCTGAGCACCCGGTAACACGCGGTACCGCTCAGAATGACGATATGTTCTTCCAGGCAAGTGAAGCCGGCAACAAATATTATGATGAATTCCCTGGTACGGTCATCGATTACATGAATAAGGTAAACGAAAAGATCGGTACCGACTACAAGCCGTTCAACTATTACGGCGCTCCCGATGCAGAAAGAGTGATCATTGCAATGGGTTCCGTCTGTGAAGCGGCGGAAGAAGTTGTGGATTACCTGAATGCCGCAGGGGACAAGGTCGGTTTGATTAAAGTCAGACTGTACAGACCTTTCGTCGCCAAGTACCTGTTAGATGTTATTCCTAAGACTGTAAAGAAGATTTCTGTACTCGACAGAACAAGGGAGCCGGGTTCCATCGGCGAACCTCTCTACCTCGACGTTCTTGCCGCTATCAACGGCACAGAGTTCGGCTGCATTCCTGTTTCGACAGGCCGTTACGGTCTTGGTTCCAAAGATACAACTCCAGGCCAGATTGTTGCTGTTTACCGCAACATGGAAGCCGAAACAACGAAAAAGCGTTTCACCATCGGCATTGTGGATGATGTAACTCACCTTTCCTTGGAAACAAATGAAAATCCGGACACAACTCCGGCCGGCACCCATTCCTGCAAATTCTGGGGCCTTGGTGCTGACGGAACTGTCGGTGCAAACAAGAACTCCATTAAAATTATCGGTGACCACACCGACATGTACGCACAGGGTTACTTCGCTTATGACTCCAAAAAGTCCGGCGGCCTTACTGTCTCCCATCTGCGTTTCGGCAAAAAACCGATCAAATCCACCTACTATGTCAGCAAGGCTGACTTCGTTGCCTGCCACAAGCCTTCCTATGTTGATGAATACGACATGGTTCAGGACCTGAAAAAGGGCGGCAGCTTCCTGCTCAACTGCGAGTGGGATCTCGAAGAACTGGAAAAGAGACTTCCGGGCAAAATGAAGAAGTATATTGCCGATAACAATATCAACTTCTACACCATCGACGGCATTAAGCTTGGTAAAGAGATTGGTCTTGGCGGCCGTATCAATACCATTCTTCAGTCCGCATTCTTCAAGATTGCAGACATTATTCCTTCCGAGCAGGCTCTTCAGTACATGAAGGACGCTGCACTGCATTCGTATGCAAAGAAGGGCCAGAAGATTGTTGACATGAACTACGCTGCTATTGAGCGCGGCGCAACTGACTTCGTCAAGGTTCAGGTTCCGGAATCCTGGAAAAACTGCACCGACGATTCCGCAATTCATCAGGTAACCGCTGGCAATGCAGACACAGTTGATTATGTAAACAACATTTTGATTCCTGCAAACAAATACAAGGGAAACACTCTTCCTGTTTCCGCTTTTGTTAAGATGGCTGACGGTACCGTACCGGCAGGTTCTTCCGCTTATGAGAAGCGCCACATTGCAATCGATATTCCGGAATGGCACCCGGAAAATTGTATTCAGTGTAACTTCTGCTCCTATGTTTGCCCGCACGCAGTCATTCGCCCGGCTGTTATGACAGAAGCTGAAGCCGCTGCTGCACCGGCAAGCCAGAAGACCAAAGACATGACCGGTATGCCGGGTATGAAGTTCGCAATGACAATTTCCGCTTACGATTGCACAGGCTGCGGTTCCTGCGCAAATGTATGCCCGGGCATGAAGGGCGAAAAAGCTCTTGTTATGAAACCGGCGGATACACAGCTTGTAAGCCAGGAAGGTTCCGATTATGCACGCACCCTTTCCGAAAAGCCGGAAGTCCTTGAAAAATTCAAGGAGTCCAGCGTTAAGGGCAGCCAGTTCAAACAACCCTTGCTTGAGTACTCCGGAGCTTGCGCAGGCTGCGGTGAAACTCCTTATGCAAAGCTTGTAACACAGCTGTTCGGCGATAGAATGTATGTTGCCAACGCAACAGGCTGCTCCTCCATTTGGGGCGGTTCCGCACCTTCAACACCGTACACCGTCAACCAGAAGGGCTTTGGTCCTGCATGGAACAACTCCCTGTTCGAAGATAACGCAGAGTTCGGCCTCGGCATGACGCTCGCTCAGAACGCAATCCGTGGCAGACTTGCAGAGTATGTCGAGAAAATCGAAGCTGCAGACGCTGCTTCCACTGAACTGAAAGATGCTTGCAAGAGCTACCTTGCAACCGCAGCAGACAGTAAGGCAAACCGTCCTGCTACCGACACCTTAATCGCAGAGCTTGAAAAAGTTGCAGGCGATAACGGCGAAGTTTCAGAACTTGCTAAGAAGACTCTTGCAGACAAAGACTACCTCGCTAAGAAGTCCATGTGGATCTTCGGCGGCGACGGCTGGGCATATGATATCGGATTCGGCGGCGTTGACCATGTTCTTGCTACCGGCGAGAACGTAAATATCCTCGTCTTCGATACCGAAGTTTATTCCAATACAGGCGGTCAGGCTTCCAAGTCTACCCCAATCGGTTCTGTGGCACAGTTTGCTGCAGTCGGTAAGGGTACGAAGAAGAAGGATCTTCCTGCAATCTTGATGAGCTATGGTTATGTTTATGTCGCTCACATTGCAATGGGCGCCGACTACAACCAGACAATCAAGGCTCTTACAGAGGCTGAAAGCTATAACGGCCCGTCCATCGTTATCGCTTACGCTCCTTGTATCAACCACGGCATTAAGGGCGGTATGAGCATTGCTCAGACCGAGGAGAAGAAGGCAGTTGAGGCCGGTTACTGGAGCAACTTCCGCTTCGACCCACGCCTTGCAACAGAGGGCAAGAACCCATTCCATCTCGACAGTAAGGCACCGACTGCCAGCTATCGTGATTTCATTATGGGTGAAGTTCGTTACAATTCTTTGACCCGTGCATTCCCAGAGCGTGCAGAAGTACTCTTTAAGCAGGCAGAACAGGTTGCCGTTGAAAACTACGAGCACCTTGCAAAGCTTTCTAACTTAGAGTAATTTTAGAATAAGCAGGCCCCCGAACAGCTGCAGCTGTTCGGGGGCTTTTTTATGTCCCGAAATTGACCGAATAATTCAGGAAAACCACCGACTGTCCTGAAATCAAATAAGATGAAATTAAGAAAGACAGAGTCGCTGCGGTCCTATTTTATATTTCTGTAAAAATGGGCATTCTATTCTTGTGTATAATTTTACTAATTAAATTATCTACAAGGTATTGACTTAAAGCTTATGAGTGATACAATATATTGTACATTGTAAATTTAGGGGGATAGGAAATGACAATTTCGGAAAATGCCCGCACCGTGCTGGAAAGACGGTACCTGATTAAGGATGAAGGCGGTAAAAGCTTAGAAACCGTCGAAGACCTGTTCTGGCGTGTAGCTGCCGCGATTGCGGAGTCGGACAAGCTGCATGGTGCTGATACGGAAAAGACGGCAAAGATATTTTATAATATGATGACTGAACTGGAGTTTCTGCCTAACTCGCCGACACTGATGAACGCCGGCCGGCCGCTTGGGCAGCTTTCAGCTTGCTTTGTGCTTCCTGTGGAAGATACCATGGAAGATATTTTTGAGGCAATCAAGCAGGCCGCGCTGATTCATAAATCGGGCGGCGGCACGGGATTTTCATTTTCCCGCCTGCGCCAGCAGGGCAGCGCGGTGAACTCCACCGGCGGCGTTGCGTCCGGGCCCATCAGCTTTATGAAAGTGTTCAACATGGCGACAGAGGCTGTCAAACAGGGCGGCACACGCCGTGGGGCAAACATGGGAATCCTTCGCATCGACCATCCGGATATCTTGGATTTTATTGACTGCAAGGCCAATAATAACGAAATCAACAATTTCAATATTTCTGTCGGTTTGACGGAAGAGTTTATGAATGCGGTCGAAAAGGATACGGAGTATAATCTGGTTGACCCGCACACCAAGCATCCGGTTGCCAAACTGAATGCACGCACTGTTTTCAACCATATCGTAGACGCAGCATGGCACAACGGTGAACCGGGCATCATTTTCCTTGACCGTTTGAACCGCGACAACATTGTGCCTTCACAAGGTGAGATTGAGTCGACGAACCCCTGCGGCGAGCAGCCGCTCCTGCCGTATGAGTCCTGCAATTTGGGCTCCATTAATTTAATTAAAATGCTGAAAGAGAGCGCGGACGGCAAACAGGTGATGGATTGGGATAAACTTGATTCTACGGTAAAAAACGCCGTACATTTCTTGGATAACGTCATCGACGCCAACAAGTACCCGCTCGAAAAGATTGATCAGGTTACTAAGCAGACACGCAAAATCGGTCTTGGTGTCATGGGATGGGCCGACAGTCTTCTGCTGATGGGTATTCCGTACAATTCAAACGAAGCAATCGAGCTGGGCGAAAAGCTGATGAAGTTCATTACGGATGCAGGCCGTAAGCAGAGCGCAGAGCTTGCCAAAACACGCGGAACATTCCCCCTGTTCCAGGAAAGCATCCTGCCGCAGGACCTGCCCCAGCGTAACGCTACCATTACCACAATTGCCCCGACCGGAACGCTGTCCATTATTGCAGGTTGCTCCAGCGGTGTCGAGCCGATATTCGGCTACGTTTATATTCGGAATATCATGGACGGCACCGAAATGATCGAGGTCAATCCGATTTTGAAGGAGGAACTTCAAAAGCGTGGCCTTTATTCCGATGAAATGATGAAGCGCATTGCCAAAGAGGGAACTATTTCCCATATTGAGGAACTGCCGGAGGATTTGCGCCGTGTCTTCGTTTCGGCTCACGACATCAGCCCGGAATATCACATCCGTATGCAGGCAGCGTTCCAAAGGGGAACGGACAATGCGGTATCCAAGACGGTAAACTTTTCACACGGCGCAACACGCGAAGAAGTTGCCGAAGCGTACATGCTTGCGTTCCATCTTGGCTGCAAAGGCGTCACCATTTACCGCGACGGCAGCCGAAACGAGCAGGTGCTCAATATCGGCAAGGTGAAAAAAGACGGTGAACCCGAAGCGCAGGCCGACGAAGAAAGCCGCATTGTACCGCGTCCCCGTCCGGACACAGTGATGGGCGTCACCGAACGGGTGAAAATCGGCTGCGGCAACTTATATATAACGGTAAACTATGACGATAAAGGAATCTGCGAGGTGTTCACGAACACAGGAAAGGCGGGAGGGTGCCCCTCTCAGTCCGAAGCAACCGCAAGGCTGGCTTCCATCGCCCTGCGCAGCGGTATTGACGTAAAGAGCATCGTTGACCAGCTCAAGGGAATTCGCTGCCCGTCCACCATTCGTCAGCCCGGACTGAAGTGTACCTCATGCCCGGACGCAATCGCAAAAACCATCGAACGTGTTTACCGCCAGCAGGTGGAGCTTGGCAATTGGCCTGCTGTTCCGGAATTTGCTGCAAGGCCCGTGTCCACTCCGTCACAATTACCGGCCTGTTCGCTGAAAGATAAGGACGATGTAGCGGGGAAGATGCATTTCTGCCCGGAATGTGGCGCTAAGCTGGAGCATGAGGGCGGCTGCGTAATGTGCCGTCAGTGCGGTTACAGCAAATGCGGCTGAGCCAGTTCATTTATGAATCTTTTTTAAAGCTATTATTGTAAGCGAACATAGAAAGAAGGCAGCATACTTGGTATGCTGCCTTCTTTTCTTATGCGGGCTGTAGTGCGTTAAAATTCAATCCCTTTGCGGGCCGGAATATTCCGGTCAAACGGGTGCTTTACTTTTTTGATTTCTGAAACATAATCCGCCAGCACCAAGATCTCCGGTGCCGGGTCGCGCCCTGTAAGGACGAGCTCCAGCTTCGGCGGTTTGTTTTTGATAAAATCAGTCAACATCTCATTTGCAAGAAGATTGCAGTGAATTGCGCCGAATACTTCATCAAGAATCAGCATGTCGCAGTCCCCCGCATGAACCTGTGAAACAGCGCTGCAGAACTGGGTGACGCACAAAAGTGCGGTTTCCTCCAGTTCACGCGGTGTCATTTGAAAAGTAAATTTAATATTGTCCGGGGCGGGCATAATACTGAAATGAGTAAGATCCTTTAAAACGCTCAGTTCGCCGGAAGAATTTCCTTTTAAAAACTGTACCAGCAGTACCTGCTTTCCGCTGCCGCAGGCGCGCACACCCAGTCCGATTGCGGCTGTGGTTTTCCCTTTGCCGTCTCCGCAGTAAACGTGGGTCAGTCCGTTCATATTTCACGCTCCAATCAATTGATATTGCTTATTTATAATAGCACGTGCCCTGATAAAGTGCACGAATAAATTGCCGCGAAAGACTGACAGCCGGCATTTCAGCGGGGTCGTTCATAATCCCGCAATCGTATAGTAACATATTCTTCTTGAAATTGTCATAAAAATATAAACTGACCATCACATCATTTTCACATAGCGAATGCATAATAGAGTCACAGTAAAAGAAAAAGATTGAAAGGAAATGATTGTATGTATAATCCATTTGCAGACGATGAGAACAGAAATCAAAATCAAACTACAAATCAGGATACGAATAAAAACCAGGGTTTATATCATTACGGAAACAGCGACCAGCAGAATCAAACCGATTGGCAGGGCAGCACCTACCATTACGCCAGACCGGAGACTCCGCCTACTTACAGCTGGGAAAATCCTCCGGTTACACAGCCGCAGGGCTTTATTCAGATGGAGCCGAAAAAGAGGGGCAAGGGCAAAAAAATCTTCGTGAAGGCCCTTGCGGCGATTGTGGCCTGTCTGGTAATTTCAGGAAGTTCCATTGCGGGGTTCGCCACGCTGGCAAACAACGGCTATATCAAGCTGAATAACACAAGTGCCGGTGCCAGCAATCCGGCGTTCACCATTACCAAACTGGCTAACAACACAACCAATGCCTCCACAACAGGCAGTCAGCTTACCCTGCAGCAGATTGCGCAAAAGGTAGTTCCGTCCGTAGTGTGTATTCAAAACTATCAGGTAACTCAAAACACGCGCTACACCATTGGCGGGGCGAACGGCTACGGAGATTCCGCTGCGGCGAATACCGACGAAAGCGCGGTTGACCCGGCAAGCGAGGGTTCCGGAATTGTTGCGACAAGCGACGGCTATATTATTACCAACGCACATGTCGTTTCGGGCGCTTCCTCTTTGAAAGTAATTCTTTCGGACGGAACAAAATATACAGCCAAGCTAATCGGAAGCGACAGCGTAACGGATCTGGCCGTCATTAAAATTGAAGCAACCGGCCTTACCGTTGCTGAATTCGGCTCCTCCGACGACTTAAAGGTCGCGGATACCGTAATGGCAGTCGGCAACCCCGGCGGCCTTGAGTTTAACTCAAGTGTTACAATCGGGTATGTTTCCGCACTGAATCGTGAAATAACCAATTCTGAAACCGGCTATACCATGAAGTGCATCCAGACGGACGCCGCGATTAACCCCGGCAACTCCGGCGGCGCGCTGGTCAATATGTATGGTCAGGTCATTGGAATAAATTCTTCTAAAATTGTGGCGACCGGCTACGAGGGCCTTGGCTTCTCCATTCCGATCAATGTGGCGCAGCCCATCATCAGCGACTTAAAACAGTACGGCTATGTGAAGGATAGGGCAGTGCTCGGCATTGCAGGCCAGTTTATCGACGACGTGACTTCCCGCTTCTACAATCTGCCCACCGGCATGTATGTCAGCACAGTTACAAGCGATGCGGTTACGAAAGCCGGCATCAAAAAAGGTGATGTCATTACAAAGATTGACGGCAAAGCTATCACAAGCCAAAACGTGATTACCTCAATCGTCACGGCTAAAAAGCCGGGTGATACGGTAACGCTAAGCGTAACCAGTGCGCTGTCAGGGGAAAGCTTCACCGCATCGGTGAAACTCTCGCAGGCAACCGGTAAATAAGATTACAAGATTCTTTTTCATATTTCTCCCTTCTTTATAAAGAACAGCGGAACCGCAAAGGTTCCGCTGTTTTTTATACTTATTTGATTTCTTCCTTAACGCGAATGCCTTTGGCACGCGGCACGACAATACTTTCAATTCGGGAGGCCAAGCGCTGCTGGGAAATGGTATCGACCAGCATCTTTTCCATATTGTTGCCGGTTCCCCCGACAAGACTGAACAGCATTTTGGAGGCTGCGTCCACACTGGGAAGCTCATTAAAGCGAATCAGTACCTTTTCTCCGTAAAAAATAAACTTCATGGTCCGGGTGCACGGGGTTTCAAGGAACGAAACAAACAGCTTTAAAATAGGATGTCCGTCCTCATCTTTCGTAAGCCGCGCAGTGGAACCCACTGCGTATACATCACCGTTCACGTGGACCTTTCCAATCTTCGGAACACCGTCCAGACCGGCGGAAATTACATTGATATTCTCGTCATCCAAAAAAGTGATTTCGCAGATATGCGGTTCGAACGAAAAAATTGCTTCCGTAATCCCGTTTGAAAAATTGTTGGTCACACCCTGCAAAATCAGGGGCATCAGCGTACCGTAGCCGGGCTCAAACCGATATCGCTTCTGATTAATTTCCTTCGCAATCGGGGGAATTTCTTCCTGCTTTTTACCTTTCAGAATTCGGCTCAGAAATTGCCGGAGGGAAGCCGGGGGCTGCGGTTCCGGTGCGGTTTCCTTGATTGCATAAAGCTGATTCAGTGTTTTCCGCAGGGATTGCAGCGCTTTGATGTTATTCGGCAGAGGGTGGTCGGAAAAGCAGGACGCGACGTCCCCGAAATACTGTTCCACAATATCGCCGGAACAGTCGGTGAATAAATCCTGGCTGCCGCTCGTAATCGCAAGAACCATATCCCGTTCGGGGAGGATGATAACGTATTGACCGAACACGCCGCTGTATTGATAAGCGCCGTTCGCGGCAAAATTCCATATTTGGTACCCGTAACCGTCGGCATGGTCGATTTCGCGCGTCGGCGTTTGAATTTTAACCGATTCCTTTACCCACTCCTCCGGTACCAGCTGTTTTGTATTGCCGTCCACCGTCCAGCGCCCGCCCTGCAAATAAAGCTGACCGAGTTTTGCCATATCAACGGTACGCAGGTACAGCCCCCAGCCGCCCTTTTCAATTCCGAGGGGACAGGTTTCCCAAGTTACACTGGGAATTCCGAGCGGTTCGAACAGGCGGGGGGTAAGGTACTCTTTCAACCCCATGCCGGTCTTTTTTCGGACAATTGCGCTGAGCAGGTATGAGTTCATGCTGTTGTAGCTGAATTCGGTGCCGGGCTCGGAAACACAGTCCGATTGCAGGTATGCTTTTACCCAATCTTTTTCCACGACGGAACCCACTTCGTTAAATTTGATGCCGCTTGTCATGTTCAGCAGATGCAACACCGTAATATTATTTACGCGGGGGCTTCGCAAAAGCATTCCTTTATCAGAAAAAATATCGACGATTTTCTCATCGAGCGAAAGCAGCCCGTCCCGCACAAGCATCCCCACCGCCATGCCGGTTACAGTCTTGGAAAGGGAAAACATCATGTGCGGGTAGGCGGAGGAGTATGGCTTGAAACTTCCCTCTGCAATGACTTTGCCATGACGCAGCAGCATGACGCTGTGTACCCGGATATCGCCGCACGTATCCAATTCTTCAAAAAAGCGCTGGATGTGCGCGCTGGGGATGCCTTCGCTTTCAGGGGTGGAACGCGGCAAATCACCGTCAGTTGGTCGGGGAGTGCTGCTTTTTTTCTGCGGTTCAAAAGGGTAGGGAGTAATACGCCGCAGATCGCCGCGCAGAAATTTCAGCATAAGATCGACGATTTTCATTTGGGACAGCAAATCCAGCATGGCATATATCCTCCGATTTAATTGTGGTTCATAGAATTTTCAATAAGGGCTTTATAATCGATATCCGGTTCGGCGGGCAGTTCGCCGTCCAAGCCAAACTTCAGTTTCAACCGTTCACAGGCTTTCGGCAGCATGACCGCCAGTTCTTCCGGAAGATCCGGCAGCACCACAATCGCCTGATTCATGCTTTCAATCAGGTAGCCGGTTTTTTCAATTCCGCTCAGCCGGAGCACGCCTTTAGGCTCTCCGTTGCTTTCCATCGGGACATGAAGGGTCTTGAAAATAGGACGCGCGCAGACCGGGCGGGAAGATGGGGTATCACTGAGGACGAACACGATTGGAAGGGAGGAAATCAGTTGCGACATAGCGGGCCGAAGGCCGTCCTCCTTCGCACAGATTTTCACATCGGTAAGACTGAGTTTGTAATATTTGATTAGCCTGCTGAGCTGCTTTTGGCACAGCAGGGTTCTGCGGGCGAGGTAAAACAGCAGTCCTGTATTCATTCCTGTTCACTCCATGATAATACTTTATTCTTAACGGCCTGCTCATAGGAAGACGGCCATACCGGTTTTGTGCCGCCGTTCTTTTTGTACCAGCAGTCGGGGAACACGACTTTATTATTATACCCAATTCGGCTTGCATCCACGGCACTGCTTTCACCGCTGCGTACCTTGCGTGCTACCACAACTTCACGAAAATCGGTGAACTCATAAGAACAGGTGGAAAGCAGCACGATGGTATCGTCCGTATTAAAACTGACGCCCGTGTTAAAAAGCGAGCGGATTCGAAGCTGATACACAAAATTGAGATAATCGCCGGTTGTTTTAAATTTGGTTTTCATGTAATCGAACGGTACGCCCTGGTCCGGAAGCGTATTGGTGAGTATGACGGAAATAATCTTCCATTGGGCGGGGCCGTCAATCGTGTCAAAGGTAATAACGGGATTGGATTTATAGAAATCATAGTTTTTGTATTTATTCAGTTGTGTAAACATACGGCCGGAATTTAATGTATGCCCGTATAAAATAATGCTTTTTGTTTTGCTGTCCGCAACAGGTGAAGTTGCGTCCGCAAAAATGCTGCCGAACTTGGAACTGCTTTTATTGTAATCGTGATCCAGATAATATTCCGGGCTTTTTGAATTCGCCTGTAAAACCGGCAGGTCTATGTTTGTATTCGGAACTTTAATCCAGCCCACAATGTCGGAATTCACTTTTTGCAAGTCTAAAAAACGGATCAGCTGCCCATTTGCGTCACGTTCCGGCAGCGCAGCGGGTGCCGCGCTGGGTGAACTTGAAGCTGCCGCGGCGCTTGATGCAGGAGGCTCTGAATCTCCATAGTAAATCTTCATAACAGCCTGCTGTTTGCTGTCCGCTATGGCGGGCTGGATCACTAAATCGTTCAGTAACAAAACGGCGCAAACAATGAACACACAGCTGGCAAGAAACGAGATCATTTTATAGGTGATCTGCCGCCTGCTGTCACCCTTCCATGGCAGAAGGGTGCGGTAAAACGGAAACCGTCTTTTTGGGGAAGCCACCGGGTTTTCCGTTCCGGGTGACTGAGGACATTCGGATTTTTCGGAGTTCGTTGTATTTAGTATGCCTTTGTCATCCTGTGTGTTCATTGATTTCACTCCTATCATTTATATTTATTTTATTCTGATATTTTTACTTTTGTTTGGTGTAAGCTGCTTCTTCCAAACCGCCAAGGTCGAAAAGGTAGCGGCGAACCATGTCGAGTGCGTTTGACGCAGCCAGAAAACGGAGGTAGCTGCGACCTTTTGAACGGCTTGTGCCGGGCATCTTGCGTACCCATGTATGCGCTGAGTCGCTCAGTGCAAGGTAAACAAGTCCCACCGGTTTTTCTTCCGTGCCGCCGCCTGGTCCGGCAATGCCGGTAATACCGATGCCGAGTTCACTGCCGGACTTCTTTCGTACCCCTTCGGCCATTGCGCGTGCGGTTTGCTCGCTGACCGCGCCGTATTGCTTTAGCGTTTTCTCCGGTACATCCAGAAGAAGGGTTTTAATTTCGTTTGCGTAGGTCACGGCGCCCATATGGAATACTTCGGACGCTCCGGGAATGTCGGTAATTCTGGAAGACATCAGGCCGCCGGTGCACGATTCCGCACAGGCCAAGTGCAGCTTGCGTTTTGCCAGCTCCGTTACGACAACTTCCTCAAGGCTTTCTACATCAATTCCGTATATGAAGTTGCCAAGCCTTGATTTTAGCTCATCTACAACAGGTGCGCACATTGCATCCGCGGTGAGCTCATTCTGCGCCCTTGCGGTTACGCGCACAAACATTTCACCGTCTTTAGCGTAAGTAGCCGATGTTGGGTTGGCACAGTCGGTCAGGTCGGTAATTTTTTCTGCGACAAAACCTTCGCCCAGTCCGAACACGCGAACGATTTTGGAAGAAATCACAGCTTTTTCGTCCTTTGTCAGGTACGGAACAGCGTAGTTTTTCAGCATTGGAATCAATTCCGACGGCGGGCCCGGGAGCATAATCAGAACCTTGCCCTCGTCCGTTTCAAATCCGCAGCCCGGCGCCGTACCCCAGTCGTTGGGGAACACGGTGCAGCCCTGTGGCAGCATGGCTTGCTTTTGCTGGGTTTCGCCAAGCACCCTGCCCTTGAAGTAATTCAGAATACGATCCATGCTTTCCTGATGCAGCACCAGTTTTTTCCCGGCGGTTTCAGCGATGGTTTCTTTGGTAAGGTCGTCGCCGGTCGGCCCAAGGCCTCCGGTCGTAATGACAAGGTCGCTGCGGCTCAGTGCGCTTTGCAGCGCCGTTTTCAGGCGCTCCGGGTTATCGCCCACCGTACAGGAAAACAGCAGGTTTACCCCGATGGCGGAAAGTTCACGCGCCACATAGGCGGTGTCGGTATTAATCGTATGCCCGAGCAGAAGCTCGGTGCCTACGGATATAATTTCAGCATTCATATGAATCCCTCAAATCTTTATCTTATTGGATATATTTTAGTGAGTTTCACTCCTGCGACGCACTCGTCGATCAGCGTTTCACAGTCCAGAGCTTGCTCGGCTTCAAGAATATAGCTCATATCGGGACGGGTTCGCGGATGCTTCGGTGTGAACACCGTGCAGCAGTCTTCGAACGGCTCGATAGAGATGTCAAACGTATCAATTTTACGGGAAGCGGCAATGATGTCGACTTTATCCATGCCGATTAACGGCCGGAATACCGGCATGTTTGCTGCGGCGTCGGTGCAGACAATCGCCTGTAAAGTCTGGCTTGCAACCTGACCAAGGCTTTCACCGGTAATCAGTGCGGAGCAATGCTCTTTCACCGCGATCTTTTCCGAAACACGCATCATAAAGCGGCGCATAATAATCGTAAAAAGCTCTTCCGGACATTTTGCCATGATTTCTTCCTGCACCCTCGCGAACGGAACGGTGAACATTTTCATGCGCCCGGCGTACTCGCTTACCTTTGTCAGAAGGTCAACCACTTTTTGCTCGGCGCGTTCACTGGTGTAAGGCGGGCTGGCAAAGTGAATTGCGGTCAGCTCCAATCCGCGCCGAGCCATCATCCACGCGGCAACGGGGCTGTCGATTCCGCCGCTGATCAGAATGGCGGCGTTTCCGCCTGTGCCGACGGGGATTCCGCCTGCGCCGCGCAGTGCCGGGCTGTGAACATATGCGCCGAAGTCGCGTACTTCCACGCGAACGGTGAAGTCGGGATTGTGTACGTCAACGTGCAGGTGGGGGAACTTTTCCAGAAGATATTCGCCCAGTTCTGCGGAAATTTCGGGCGACTGCAGCGGAAAGCTCTTGTCCGACCGTCTGGATTCCACTTTAAAACTTTTCACGGAAAGCAGTTCGGATTTAAGGTATTCGCCTGCGGCCTCCATGATGACATCCATATTCTTTTCCACGGCGCAAGCACGGCTGAAAGCGGCAATTCCGAATATTTTTGATACTTTATCCGACATGGCATCCAAGTCGGCACCCTCGTGGGGGATAATGTAAACAGTGGACTGCGCCACTTTCACATCGAAATCACCGTGGTCTGCCAGACGGCGGCGGATACTTTTCAGCAGGACGGATTCAAAAAGCTTGCGGTTCAGTCCCTTTAACACCATCTCGCCCAGCTTAATTAAAATTACTTCGTTCATTTGTTTTCTCCCATCATGGTCTTTTTGTCAGTTCAGCGTGGCATTTTTTGAGTGCGTCTATAAAAATATCAATTTCTTCTTTTATATTGTAACGGGAAAAACTCAGCCGCAGGGAAGAATCAATTTCCCCGCGCGATAGTCCCATCGCGGTTAAAACGTGGCTTGGTTTTCCTTTGGAACAGGCAGAGCCGGACGAAACGTAAATCTCCCTGTCAGCCAAGTAGTGAAGCATTGTTTCGGATCGGATTCCGCCGCCCGAAAAATTAAGGATATACGGAAGTGCGTTATCCGGTGATTGAATGGAAATACCGTCAATTTCACTCAACCTTGTCCGGCAGTACGTGTTCAGTTCCCGCAGCTTCTGCAGCTGTACGTTTGCGTCAGGAAGCGAGTCAACCGCGGCGCCAAACCCTGCAATGAGCGGAAGGGACTCTGTGCCGGGGCGTATATTCTTTTCCTGCCCGCCGCCGAAGGAGCGGGGTTGTATAGTTACATTCTTTTTTACGTAAAGAGCGCCAACACCCTTGGGACCGTGAATTTTGTGTGCGCTTACGCTCATTAGGTCAACTTTTAACCGTTCCGGTTTCAGCATCAGCTTGCCGAAAGCCTGAACTGCGTCAACGTGGAAAAGGGCGGGCGCCTTCGCTGCGGCAATTGCGGCGGGCACCGCCTCCAGCGGCAGAATGCTGCCGACTTCATTGTTCACGCACATCATGCTGACTAATATCGTGTCCGGTGTGACAGCCTCATACACCTGCTCCGATTGGATTTGACCCGTTCTGTCCGGCCTCAGATAAATAACTTCAAAGCCTTCTTTTTCCAGCTCTTTCGCGGTGTTCATGACAGAGGCGTGCTCGATTGCAGTGGTAACAATCCGGTTTCCCCGCTTGCGGCGGGCGTAGGCCGCTCCGAACAGGGCTATATTATTACTTTCCGTGCCGCCGGACGTAAAATAAATTTCGTCCGAACGCGCGCCCAGTCGGCCGGCGATTTTTGCTCTTGCGGCGTTCAGCTCCTGCTCGGCCTGAAAGCCCATGGTGTGCAGGCTGGACGGGTTGCCGTAGTGCTCCGTCATCATTTCCATCACTTTATCGGCGGCAGGGCGGCACACTTTTGTGGTGGAAGAATTGTCAAAATATATTTCACCCAATGGGGTTACCTCCAAAATATCGATTTTTAACAAAATTTGGTTCTATCGGTTTGAATTTAATTAAGCTTTCCGGCTGTTGCGAAGAAATATCCGTTAGGGGGCTTCAGACTCAAATTCAGATCTTCGGCTTTTACCATATTATACATCAAATAACCGTGGGGAGCAACGGAAAACACAGGCCGCCCGCGCATTGCAATTTTGCGATTCTGTATTATAATAGAAGAAGAATCGATACAGGGGGCGGGAACATGGCTTTAAAGAATACAAGGCAGCGCGGTGCAATTATGGGTATTATAAAAGAAAGTGCCGAACCGGTGAGTGCGGAAGAAATTTTCGACTGCCTGAAGGATGAATATCCCAATTTGGCTCTATCAACTGTTTACCGGAATTTAGAGCGCTTCGCAGCCGACGCGCTGATTCATAAAGATGTGTTTAATGACGGGATTGTTCGTTACTCGATCAGTGAAGAACACCACGGGCATTATTTAGTCTGCACACAATGCAGCAATAAAATTAAAATTGATGAATGTCCGCTGACATGTTTGGAGCAGGGGCTTGCACGCGACACCGGTTATGAAATCGAGGGGCATACCCTTACCATTTACGGTAAATGCCCGGAATGCATCCGGATTGAAAAAGAACATCCGAAAAAATAAAAAGAACGGCGGGAATTCCCGCCGTTTGTTATTGCTGTTTCATTCTATTTGTTGTTTTTTTCGCACAGCTCATGAATGAGCGAGAAAATATTTTTATTTGAATCCGAAGTGTCAAAGTTCTCGCAGGAGGTGCGCATTTCTTCAAGCCGCTTGCTGTCCTCCAGCAATGCATGAATTGTAACGCCGGTGTCCACGCTCCTGTCCAGCTTGACTGCCATGTCGTGGGTCAAAAGGAAGTTTGCGTTGTCCTCCTCCTGCCCGGGTATCGCATCAAACACAGCCAGCGGGATGTTGCAGGCAAGCGCTTCCGAAACGGTCAATCCGCCCGGCTTTGTGATAATCAAATCGGAGGCGTGCATATAATTTTCCACTTCGTCGGTAAAATACACGAGCTTTGTCTTTTTGGTGCTGTGCTCGATGACCGGGGTGAACGCTTCGTAAAGCCTTTGATTGCGCCCGGTAATAATGATGATTTGGAACTCCGTGGGGAGTTTAATTAAATCCTTATAAATGTTCATAATATTGGTTACGCCGAAGCTGCCAGCCATGATCAGAATGGTGGGAACTTCCGGTTCCATGCCCAGCTTCGTAAGTATGGCGGATTTTTCTTCCCCTTTGGTAAAGAAAACATCGCCCACCGGAATGCCGAACGGGTAAATCAGTTCCTTTTTTACTCCCATTGCTTGCATGGGCGGTATCATGTCGGGTGTGGAAACAATGTATGCGTCAACATGGTCGGCAATCCACGCACGGTGCGGACCGTAATCCGTCATCAGGCAGATCAGCGGCGCGGAAACGACCTTCTTGCCTTTAAGATGTGAAACCATTTCGGTTACAAACGGGTGAGTGGAAATGATAACGTCAGGGTTTTGCTCCTCCATCAGTGGAATCAGCTTTTGGCTGAAAACACTGGTAAAGCGGGTCATAAGGTTGTTAAGAAGGCTATCCTCATTCGTTTTGCGGTAAAGCTGCCCGAATACTTTTGGCGTTTTCGTAGCGAGAAAATGGTAACCTTCGCACACAGTTTTATCCAGAACGACATTGATGCTTTTCAGCGCATCAATTACGGAAACTTCGTTTCCCGTGGAGTTCTCCATAATATATTTTTCAATGGCGTGGGAAGCACGCAGGTGTCCGCCTCCGGTTGCAGCCGAAAGAATTAATATTTTCACGATAACACTCCTAAATACACTATTTTATTCACCTGATAAATATTATACTCATTATTGCATCATATAATTATAAAAGCTATCCTTCGTAATGTCAATGATAAGGTTGTCGTAATCCGCCGCTGACAGTGGCGCAGCGCGGTTTTGTAATAAAGCTGTTACTTTACTTTTAAAAGACAAGGCTATATAATTAAGCGACAATATATTTAGTAAATATTGAGGAGGCGGCAGTATGACTGCAGGAAACATGGTTGATATTTTTTCCGGTGTGCCGCGTAACAAGCATAAAAATCACGTGGCTGCGGGTATTATAATTGCTGTCGTGGTTGTTCTGTTCGCAGTGGGCGGCTTTTTCGGCAAGCAGCTTTACGGGCAGTACCAGCACCAACAGGAAGTCAGCGCTGCGATTGATGTGAATACTTTTTACCCCGGCATCGTGGTTCAGGGGATTGACCTTGGCGGGAAAACGATGGAGCAGGCGCAGGCGGATGTAAAACAGTTAGAGCCTTCCTTGCGTGACAAGTACGACATCACCATCAAATATCAGAATAAAAACTGGAAATTAACGGAAGATGATCTCGTTTTTAGTTTCGATACTGACTCCGTGCTGAAAGAAGCCTATTCCTATGGCAGGGAAGGCGACCGGGAGCAGCGCTACGCACAGGTCACCGACCTTCAATCAACGCCGAAAACTTATCAGATTACCAACACCGTGAATTACGACGGCGTCAACGCTAAAATCGCGGAAATGATTAAAGATATTCCCTATGATCCGGTTGACGCGACTGTTGCATCGTTCAATACCGCCACGGCGACCTTCGAGTACGCTGATGGGAAAAGCGGCTTGGCTGTTGATGAAAATAAACTGTATGCCAGTGTTGAGGCGATTTTAAACGGGGATAGGACCGGCACGGTTGAAGTGCCGACTGCCGTGGTTCCGTTTAATAAATCTATTGCGGAAGTGAAAAGCCATTTGCAGAAGCTTGGCACCTACAGCACAACCTCGACCAACAATGCGAATGGAACACATAATATGGCGCGTGCGCTGGAGTCCATTAACGGAACTTGTGTTCCCGCCGGCGGCACATTCTCCTTCAACGATACAACCGGCGACTGCAATCAGGCCAACGGATATCTTGAGGCAGGGGCCATTTTAAACGGGAAATTAATTCAGGCATACGGCGGCGGAATCTGTCAGGCTTCCACTACCACTTACGGTGCCGCACTTCGTTCCAATATGGTTATTGTTCAGCGTTCCAACCATTCCATTCAGTCCACATACTGTCCGATCGGGCAGGACGCGGCGGTCAGTTACCCTGAACTGGACTTTAAATTTAAGAATCCGACTCAATATCCGGTTTATATTTTGACCAGTACAAAGGGAAGGGTGCTCACCGTAACATTTTACGGCTACCAGTCGCCCGACTACGATAAAATAGAGGTCGTTTCACAGAAGACTGCGACCATCCCCGCGCCGACCACGCCAAAGTACACGGTTGACAAAACGCTCGCAAAAGGAGTAATCAAGCTGGACGCTAAGGCACGCGTCGGTTCCCGCGCAACAGCACAGCGGGTATTTTACAAAAACGGCGTGGTGGTGAAAACCGAAGCTCTGCTGTCCTCCTATTACCGTGCCAGCCCTACGTATTATTCCATCGGCCCCGGCACATCGGTAGCGGGGGGCTCCGCCGCATCTTCCTCTTCTTCGGCCGTTTCCTCAAAGCCGGCCGGTTCCGCATCCTCCAAGCCGGCAAGTTCGGCTCCGGCTTCCAGTTCCTCCGCGGTGCAGAGCCAAGCACCCAGCCAGCCCGCGGATTCTTCCTCTTCCGATGCGACTTCCGGCATCATAATTCCGGATTAAACAGGCACCAGATTGATCCAGAGTCAGGGCGCGGTTTGAGCCGTTCCCTGACTTTTAAATTTGACTTGACTTTTGATGAAATATCTGCAAAAATTAGCAATAGAATATAGTATGTCTAACTGCGCGCAATTTTTGCGCTGAAAATAAAATTTATCTCTGCGCCTTTATGGGGGCATGATGCAGACTCAAGGGGTGATACTGATATGGTACACCGCCGTACAGAAAGGATGAGTGATTTGACCTTAGACGAACACAATCCAAAAGTGAGTATTATTATCCCTGTTTATAATGTGGAAAGATATGTCGGGAAGTGTCTTTCCTCCCTTGTTGATCAAACATTTACAGATTTTGAAGTGATTGCTGTGAATGACGGGTCCCGTGACAGTTCCCTTGCCATTTTGCAGCGATTTGAGGAACGGTATCCGTTTATTAAAATATTGGATCAAAAAAACCAGGGCATGTCCCAAGCGCGCAATGCGGGCCTGAAGATTGCCCGGGGTGAATTTATCTGCTTTGTTGACAGCGACGATTATGTTGCTCCTACTTATTTGGCGGAACTTTACAATGCCTGTGTGGACACGAATTCCGACATCGCCTGCTGCTATTATTACTATCATTTCGTAGAAAATGATTTTTTATTTGAATATCCGTTCCGCTGCCATGGAATATTCAATCATAAGCAGGCGATGAACCGGCTTTTACGCGATGTTCAGATTCAAAGCCTCGTTTGGAACAAAATCTACCGCCGTTCCTTATTCACCGATTACGATATTCAGTTCCCGACCATGTGTTTCGAGGATATGGCAATAGCAAACAGAGTGTTTGCCCACGCGGAACAGGTCGTGGTGATTGACAGGCCGCTTTATTATTATAACCAGCATGCGACCAGCACGCTCGCAACTATGAATGCGGACAAAATCAACGATTTCATCCGAGCAATCGCAATGGTGCGTATTTCGCTTGAGCGAAGCGGAGTATACGAACAGTACAAGAAAAGCTATCTTGCGCTGACAAGGAAGACTTGCGGCTGCTGTTATTTATATGTTTTAAAACTGCACAACGAAAAAAAGTGTATGCATGGATGCATGGCAAACATGAAGCGTGTTTCACGCGCTATCAAGCATTATTCGGCGGATGAGTTCAGCCCGACGACCATGTTCAGCGAGCTGCCGGATGTTGTGGATTCCCCGGAAAATCTGGAAAAAGACTATTCTATTCGATGAAGTACAAAAGTGCAATAGGAGCATGTCATATTTATGTATGAAAACAAAAGTAAAGCGTCAAAATGGTTTCAGTGGGCTCTTTTTGCGGTCACTTTGGGTCTGCTTGCTTATTTTTGCATTTCAGACAATAATTTAGCGACGTTGCTTCAAAGTCTGCCGACACTGAATCTGTTTTGGCTGGTTTGTGCCGTGGCTTGCATGCTTGTGAACTGGATGATGGACAGCCTTGTGATTCATAATTTGGTATCGACGGCATACAATATGGATTTTGGCTTTAAAAGAGCTTTCAAAGTGACGATGGTGGGACAGTATTTCAATTCAGTTACACCCTTTGCGGTGGGCGGGCAGCCGATGCAGCTTTTGGCGCTGACCCGGCAGGGCATTTCCTCCGGCATTGCACTTTCCACATTAGTGCGTAAATATCTTGTGTATCAAACTGCGATTACCGGGTATTCGCTTTTGGTCATTCTGGTCAAATACGGGTTTTTCCGCAGTCAGTTCCAGGGGTTTATGGCGCTCGCCTTTATCGGGTTTCTTTCCCAGTCGGCCGTTGTTGTTGTGCTGATTCTGTTTACGCGCAGTCCGACCTTTACCACGAAAATGATACATGGCTTGGTGTGGCTGCTGACAAAACTGCATATTGTAAAAAGGCCCAAAGAAATCAGTGAAAAAGTAAAAGGACAGTTGGAATTTTATATAGAAAATAATAAAGCCATGCTGGGCAATAAGCGCATGAGGGCAAAAACTTACGGTTATACCCTTATTCAGCTTACTGCTCTTTTTTGCGTTCCTTTTTTTATTTATAAAACATTTCACAACCCCGGTGTCCCGATTGTGGACATGATTGCGGCACAAAGTTTTGTCACCATGATTTCGTCCTACACGCCGCTGCCGGGCGCGGCAGGCGCGGCGGAGGGCAGCTTCCTCGTTATTTTTCAAATCTTTTTCCGGCAGGACATCATTCGGCAGGCAATGCTGCTCTGGCGGCTGATTACCTATTACTCCTGCGTCATTGTCGGCGCGTTTTTTGCCGGGCTTGGGAGTAAAAATCAGAAACTGAAATCAGCCCTTGTAAATAGTTCTAATACTGATCTCCAATAAAAGTATCGATAAAAATCCGCATCAAAATCCATATACGAAAGCTTTTGATTTGATTTTTATATACTTTTTAATCGGATATCAGTATAAGAATAACGGCAGTCCAATCAGCGATAATAAAACGGAGGAAACACCAGCGAAAAATGGAGGAGTTTAACATGAATGATGGATTTTTAAAAGTGGCGGCAGCAACGCCGTCCATTAAAATAGCGGACTGTATGCATAACGAAAATGCTATTTTTGAATTGATGAAGGAAGCCGCAAAACGCGGTGTCGGCGTAGTTGTATTTCCGGAACTTTGCCTTACCGGGTACACCTGCGGCGACCTGTTCCGTGACTATACCCTGATTACTGCGGCGGAGAAAGCTCTTGCCGACCTGATCAACAAAACCCGAAAGCTGGATTTATTGGCGGTCGTGGGGCTTCCGGTTGCAGCCGGAGCCGATTTGTACAATGCCGCCGCGGTGTTTTGCGGCGGAAAGCTGCTTGGCCTTGCAGCGAAAAGCAGCATTCCGAATTATACTGAGTTTTACGAGGCGCGTCATTTTACCCCCAGTCCGGACTACACGGAAATTCAGTTTTGCGGCGAAACTGTCCCGCTTGGGAACAGCCTCGTATTCCCGTGCAGGAATATGCCGGAACTTGTGGTCGGCGTGGAAATCTGCGAAGATTTGTGGACTGCAATTCCGCCCTCGTCCCGATTGGCGCAAAGTGGTGCAACACTGATTTTGAACCTGTCGGCAAGCGATGAGATTATCGGGAAGTCTTCGTACCGCCGCAATTTGGTTATGTCACAGTCCGGCCGTTTGCTTGCGGCCTATGCTTACGCCGACGCGGGCGAGGGTGAATCCTCCAGCGACTTAGTATACACCGGTCATAATATGATTGCCGAAAACGGCGTGATTTTGGGGGAATCCGAGCATTTTACCACAGGGCTCACAACGGCCGATGTGGATTTGCAAAGGATGCTGCAGGAGCGGCTGCGCACGACCACTTGGTCGAACGCAAGGCAGGCCCGTGAATTTTCGTTTGATCTCAATATTCCGGATTTTTGCTTTGAGCGTAAAATTCCATCGCTGCCGTTTGTTCCGGATGATAACAAAGATTTGAGCGAACGCTGTGAAATGATTTTGAATTTACAGGCGTGCGGGCTGAAAACCCGATTAATGCATACCGGTTCAAAATGTGTTGTGATCGGAATTTCCGGCGGGCTGGACTCCACACTCGCCCTTTTGGCCATCACGCGCGCATTCGATTTGCTTCACCTTGACCGAAAGGGAATTCAAGCGATTTCCATGCCGGGGTTCGGTACAACCAAGCGCACAAAGGGCAACGCGCAGCTGCTTTCCGAACTGTTGGGCGTTACGTTTCTTGAAATCTCAATCAATGACGCAGTAAATCAGCATTTTAAAGATATTTCTCACAATCCGGAAGTCCATGATGTAACCTATGAAAACAGTCAGGCGCGTGAACGCACGCAGGTGCTGATGGATATTGCGAACCAGTGCGGCGGTTTTGTGATCGGCACGGGTGACCTTTCCGAGCTTGCGCTCGGCTGGGCAACCTATAACGGCGATATTATGTCCATGTATGGCGTGAACTGTTCCATCCCCAAAACACTGGTGCGCCATTTGGTGCATCATGCCGCCATCACAAGCGGAGGCGAGCTTTGCGCTCTGCTGGAGGATGTGCTTGCAACGCCGGTAAGCCCTGAGCTTTTGCCGCCGGTGGACGGAAAAATTTCACAGGAAACGGAAAATATTGTCGGACCGTATGAGCTGCATGATTTTTTCCTGTACTATATGCTCCGCTTCGGCTTTGCGCCGGGCAAGATCTTCCGCATGGCGCAGCGTGCGTTCGAAGGAACGTATGACGATGAAACCATTAAAAAATGGCTCGCGAATTTTTACCGCCGCTTTTTCATGCATCAGTTCAAACGCAACAGCCTGCCTGACGGCCCAAAGGTCGGCAGCGTTACCCTGTCGCAGCGCGGTGACTGGCGCATGCCCAGCGACGCTTCCGTGCGGCTGTGGCTTGACGAAATTGAAGCGTTATAAAAATATTTTTGTAAATGGCCCCGGTTCAGGTTTCCAAATTGGCTGCCTGAATTGGGGTATTTTTATTTATAGCCTTACCGTTTTTCCGTATAAAACCGGAGGAACGGGTGGTTTTATTTCTAGTCTTTGACAGATATTTGAAAAAGGAATAAAGTAAAATAGAATAAGAGTGATTCAAATGCAAAAATTTTTAAAAATTTTTGCAAACCTGTCACAGAATGCCATTTCAAATCGTTATATATGTGAAAGCAAAATTTGTCTTCCAATTTAAAAAAGGTGCGACTCAAATAGAAAGATTTCTCTTATTGCAAATCATGAGGGAAATACGCCCATCATTCTTTCGGAGAAGGTTGAAAAATGAAAAATAAAGCAGATTTAATATTCCGTGTCCTGTTCGCAGTCTTCTTAATTGCTGCCAATTATCTGCCTGTCGCAAGTACATACAGTGAGCTGCTTTTAATCATGGCGGTAATATTTATTTCCATGCCGGAAATCCTTCAGATTCGCGCGGAAAGTATGGAAAAGGGGAAGTTTGTCCTAAACAAAAAACACGCCTTTAGTATGGGCGTGTCTGTCGTATGCGTCGCCTTCATACTAGTCTTTTCTTATTTTTGGCATGGTTAATTGTTCAAAGGCGGTCTGCACTGTACTGAAATTAAAACACCCGTTCTTCCGAAAATCACAGGAAGAGCGGGTGTTGCTGCATATTTTTATTATTATAAAAGTCCGTAGGAGGAATCGGAAGAGTCGGACGATAACACATCGGTTAAATCCGACGACATTGCCTGTGTCGAATTCGTCTGCATCTGTGCAATCATCAACTGCAACAGGGAGATATAATCGCTGGTAGTACCGTTTCCAAGCGTGGAGTTCAAACCCGCTGTGTCACTTGAATTGCCGGCGGCAGCAAGCAGGGAGCTTAACGAGGACAACGGGTTCGCTGTTGAAGAAGAACCCAGAATCGAACTAAGCATACTTAACGAACTCAGCGGGTCGGCTGAGTTTGAAGAGCCAAGCGAATTTAAAAAATTCAGCGGACTCATGGAAGAAGAGGTATCCATCGGCGCGTCAAGACTAAGCCCCGCGTAATCCATTACTTTTGAAATGTAGGCCTGTGTTTCCGCAAAAGGAGGAACGCCGCCGTATTTTGCAACATTGCCGCTGCCTGCGTTGTAAGCGGCAAGCGCCAGCGTAGTATTCCCGTCATAACGGTTCAGCATATCGCTCAGGTACTTTGCTCCGCCCATAATATTCTGCTCCGCGTCAAGCGGATTCTGAACGCCAAGTGAGGCGGCGGTAGACGGCATCAGCTGCATGACTCCCTGTGCGCCGCTGCGGGATACCGCGTCGGGGTCAAAACCGGATTCCGTTTTGGCGACCGCTTTCAGCAGGCTGACCGGAACACCGTACTGACTGGCCGCACGCTGGAAGATTTCATCCATGTCGGTTGATTTCTGTCCGCCTGCCGCATTGACGGCGTTCTGAAACAAATTGGAAAAATTCGATGCGGAAGCTGCCTTTGCCGCGGTTGGGTCGGTACGGGTGACCGCTGCCGGCTGGTTATAATAATTTGTTTGAATTTGATTATCAGTCATGGTTCTTCTCCATTCAGAAAAACATTCGGTATCATTTTTTGGCTTCTCATCCATTACAAACGACAAAAAGATTCATAATCTATCTAATATATTCTATCATAGCGCATATTGGACAAAAAATCCAATAAATTATGAAAAAAAGTAAATTTAATCAACATCCCTGATTCGTATATTTACGGCCGTGCAAGGCAAAATATTTTTTAAAGGGGGAATTGAAATGACAGTTTCAAAACAGGATTACAAAAAGATGGCCGACAAAGCTTCGCCGGGTACAACATACGGTAAAAATATGGTGATGGCATTTCTCGTCGGCGGGTTAATCTGTGCAAGCGGACAGGCGCTTGCAAATCTGTACATGCAGTCCGGGCTGCAACTGAAAGACGCCCGCGCGTGGGTGTCCATCACGCTGATTGCGTTAAGTGCTATTCTGACCGCGCTGAAGGTGTACGATGACATTGCAAAGCACGCCGGAGCAGGCTCGCTAGTGCCGATTACCGGGTTTGCAAATTCCATCGTTGCTCCTGCAATGGAGTTTAAAAGCGAAGGATATGTTGTGGGTATCGGCGGTAAAATGTTTGTGATTGCCGGCCCGGTGCTGGTTTACGGCATTACGGCATCCATTCTTTATGGAATCATTCTGGTGATCTTCCATCTATATTAAAATAAGGAGGGATTGCTATGCCTGCCCGAATAGGAAAATATACGCTTGAATTAAACAATAAACCCGCCATCCTTGGTTATGCTTCGGTTGTTGGCAAAAAGGAATCCGAAGGTCCGCTCGGCAAATTGTTCGACCAGTGCCACAGTGATACCACTTTGGGGGAAACAAGCTGGGAAAAAGCGGAAAGCCGGCTGCAAAACGAAGCCGTCAACCTTGCGCTGTTTAAGGCGGGCGTGAAGAATACCGAAATTGACTGCATTTTCGCGGGGGATTTGCTCAACCAGTGCATATCCTCTACTTTTGGATTGCGCGGACTGGATATTCCGTTTTTAGGGCAATTCGGCGCATGCTCAACCATGGCGCAAACACTGGCACTGGCTTCTGTTTTTGTTGAGTCCGGAGCGGCCCAGCGCGCCGTGGCGGTCACATCGTCTCACTTTTGCTCGGCGGAACGTCAGTTCCGTTTCCCGCTGGAGTATGGGGGACAGCGCACCCCGACCGCGCAATGGACGGCAACCGGGGCGGGTTCCGCTGTCGTCGGCACGGGTGAACCGAAACAGGGCGGAAAAATCACGGTGGAAGCTGTAACCTTTGGCCGCATTACGGACTTTGGAATAAAGGATGCCGCGAACATGGGTGCGGCAATGGCGCCGGCGGCTGCACAGACATTAATTGATTACCTGCGGGATACGGGTGCGTCGCCAACAGATTTTGATTTGATCCTCACCGGTGACCTCGGCATGGTTGGCAGCGAACTGATGGAAGAGCTACTTGGCAAAGAGGGAATCAGCATCAGTTCCGTCCACAACGACTGCGGCCTGATGATTTACGACCGGATTAAACAGGATGTGCACGCGGGCGGCTCCGGCTGCGGCTGCTCCGGTTCTGTACTTTGTTCTATTATTCTGCAGCAGCTGTCACAGGGGAAGCTGCACAAAGTGCTGTTCATTGCGACAGGCGCGCTGATGTCGCCCACTTCGTCCCAACAGGGCGAAACCATACCCGGCATCGCACACTTAGTGTATTTAAAATCATAGTTAAAAAGGTAAAGCATCAATCATGGATTGATGCTTTACCTAATTTGTCTAAAAAAATTAATTTTAGCTATTTAAAAATTCTTCTAAGGCGGAAAGATCTACACCGGTGCAAGTTAGCAGAAACGCGTTCAGCTGTTCCGCAATGCACTTTACTCCGCCTGTAGAATCGCTTTCAATGTTCAGCGGCATAATGGGGTCATGCACGCTCAAACGAAGCAGGAACCAGCCGTCGCCGTTTTGTTTATGGAACGAAATGCGGATTCCTTCGCGGTTGTCGGGTGCAATTTCCCAATTGGGCTGCTGTTCCGCATAAGTCAGAAGGTCAGCAATGACCTTTTCTCCGCATTCTCTGAAGTTCTCGACTTTAATCGGCAGGCGAAGTTCAATTGCTTCCGCAGGCTCGGCCAAAGGTTCGAGCAGGCTCTCCAGCGTTTTTCCCTGAACGCGAAGCTGTGCCATCTGAATAATAATCTTTGTCACAAGGTATGCGCCGTCATCTAAAAAGTAATTTTCGCGCAGCGCGGCATGGCCGGAAGTTTCGATTGCCAGCGGGCAGTTCACACCTTCCTGATTGAGCCGGATTGCTTCGTTGATTACATTTTTATACCCTCTTTTAAAGCGGTGATGTTTGCCGCCGAGCGTGTTCTCAATGTAAAGCTTTAATCCGCTGGAAGTAATGGAGTCGGTAACAACCGTGCCGCCGTCGTTGCCCTTAAGCGCAATAGCGGATGCAATCGCCACAAGACGGTTTCGGTTGATTTCGTCGCCTTTTGCGTCCACAGCGCCGCCGCGGTCCACGTCCGTGTCGAAAATAACGCCCATGTCGGCCTTTGCCGCTATGGTTGCCGCACATACAGAACGCATAGCCGCTTCATTTTCCGGGTTTGGAATATGGTTCGGGAAATACCCGTCCGGTTCAAGGAACTGGCTGCCGTTCGTGTCGCAGCCAAGCGGTGCGAGCACATCGCGCGCGTAAAATCCGCCGGCGCCGTTACCTGCGTCCACCACAATTTTAAAGCCCTGAAGCGGATGCTCGTAATCCCTGGCATTGACCCCGCGCTGAATCATTTCGCGCAGATGCGCGCTGTATTTGGCCATGTAATCAACAGATTCGGCGGTGCCGGTGCTCGCCGCAGGCACATCTCCGTTTTGCGCGTGGAGCAGAATCGCTTCGATATCCGGTGCGTCAAGTCCGCCGTTTTTGGTGAAGAATTTTAAGCCGTTGCGGTTAAAGGGGTGATGGCTTGCGGTGATCTGCACCGAACCGTCACAGCCCAAATCAATCGTGGTCATAAACATGGAGGGAGTGGAAGCCAGCCCGCAGTCGAACACATGAACTCCGGCACCCACAAGCGCGCGCGTTACAACGGCCTGAATCCGGTCTGCGGAAATGCGGGAATCATGCCCCACGGCAACGGTCAAAGCGGAAGAGTCCTTCCCGGTATAATCCGAGAGCCAGAGCACAAACCCGGCAGTCATCTTTTCAATGGTTTCATCGGTCAGATTAACATCTTCCCCTGGGACTCCTTCACTTGCCACGCCACGAATATCCGTGCCACTTTTAAATTGTTTCCAGTATTTTGTAATCATCACTTATCCCCTTTGACTTTTGGTATTTGGTTCTATTATAAATGATTGACTTTGGTTTGTAAACGAGGTGGAGTATGAACGATTTAATTACTATCAGTAATATTTATAAAATATACAACCAAGGGGAAAATGAAGTGCGCGCATTAGACGGCGTTTCGTTTTCCATCACCCCCGGCGAATTCGTGGCTGTTGTCGGCCAGTCCGGTTCCGGCAAAAGCACATTGATGAACATTTTGGGCTGTCTTGATACCCCGACAAGCGGTGAATACTGCCTGAGCGGTCAGGACGTTGCAGGATTGAATGAAAAAAAGCTGACGGACATCCGAAACCGGGAAATCGGTTTTGTATTTCAGGGGTTTAACCTGATCCCCGGCTTGGATGCGCTTGAAAATGTGGAGCTGCCGCTGCTTTACCGCGGTATGCCGAGGGAGGAACGCCACCGTCTGGCACAGGCTGCATTGGAGGAGGTCGGCCTTTCCTCAAGGGTTCGGCATAAGCCGTCGCAAATGAGCGGAGGTCAGCAGCAAAGGGTAGCCATTGCCCGCGCAATTGCGGCAAAGCCGCCCATCATACTTGCGGATGAACCCACCGGCAACCTTGATTCGAAATCCGGCGAATCGGTAATGAATATTTTAAACGACTTAAATGCGGAAGGAAGAACAATCATTTTAATTACACATGACGACAAAATTGCCAAAGCCGCGGGCCGCATGCTGAAAATTCAGGACGGACAAATTGTCAGCCAGTGAACTGTTCGTCCGTAATCGTATTTTTATAACTTGGCAAAAGTTTTTTACGTTCTTTCAGGTAGAAAAAACAGTAATCATACATCTGCGTAATCGCCTGAACCTGTGCCGCGCGGCTTAGTGTAATAAACCCGCAGCGGGGTTTAAAATAAAGGTACATGGGGAAGCCGCCGTCGTCACAGGGCTGTAAAAACCCGGCATTGAGCCGGTGAGCGCCGAGCTGCTCGTAAAATTTGATACGGTTTTTCTGCTGTTCAGCAAGAACGGGGTCTGATTGTGAAATGTATTCCACCGAGAAAAGCAATCCGTCGAACGAGCCGCAGTACCTTTGCCAAAGTGCCTTGAACAGTGTTTTTCCAAGGCCCTGTGATTGATATTTTTTTAATATGGCAAGGTAATCAATCCAAAGAATATTGCAGTTTTCCATCGTATAAACCAACGCATATCCAAGAAGTTCCCCGTCCGTACTGCGTTTAAAGAGCAGAATTTTATATTTGCTGTTATTCAGCAGCTGAAGAAATATTTTATATCGGTACAATTCGTTGGGTGGAAATTGTTGCTCCATATCTTCATAAATTCGCGGCAAATCTGCGATGCCGCCCAAAACAATGCCGGTCGCCGGCGTTACTTCCATTTTAAGATCCCCTATCAAATAAAATATCAGATATTATAGCATAAGGCCGGTAATAAGGCAAATTACACAGAAAAACGGAATGTGGAAAAAGCAGGGCGTAAACTTTGTTAATTTTCACACTGAGCACTTTATTGACAAACAGCATTCGGATGTTATAATGAAATCAGAAGACAATTTACATTTGATTCCAATTGTTAAAGGGGGATAATTATGGCGTCATCTACATTGCAGCTGCATGATGTGAACGTACCTGAGTTTTTGAAGGTGCTTGATGAGTGCGAGGGGAATGTTTATCTGGTGTCCCGTGAGGGCGACCACCTGAATTTGAAAAGCAAGCTTTGTCAACTTGTAGGACTGACACAGTTGATTGAAGGCGGCAAGATTGCAGAAGCATTTGTCATTTGTGAAAATCAGGCAGATGAGACTAAACTGTTCCGTTTCAATCTTTACGGCAAAGAGGAAGCATAATTCAACAACAGACGAGCCGCCCGGACGGGCGGCTTTTTTTGTCGGCAATACTTTTACTGAAAAAGGAGGGTGCACTTGGCACGCAGAAAAAAACAAGCCTATCCGCTGTGGGCGGTTGCAGCCGCGGTACTGATCTGTGCATTCGCGGGGCTGGTCTCATCATTACATAACGGGGCGCCACCCAAACAAACGGCACAATCCGCACAGAGCGTCAATTCACAATCCGCGTCGGCTGCACCGGCTGACACGCTGGTCTACTTCCTTGACGTGGGGCAGGGGGACTGTGAACTTATCCGGTTGAAAACAGGGGAAAATATCCTGATTGACTCCGGCACGGGGCAAACGAAGGAAAAGCTGGGGGATATGCTGCGCGCACTGGGTGTGCAGCGCATAGATTACCTGATTGCGACTCACCCGCACGAAGACCACATTGGGGGAATGGCACAGGTAGTGGAGAAATTCCCAGTCGGCGAAATTTACATGCCGAAAATTCCGGATGCGCAGGTTCCGACTACACAGGTTTATGAAAACCTGCTGAATGCAATCGATAAAAAGCAATTAAAAATCACAGCGGCGCGTGGCGGCATGACCATTCTGAACAGCGGTGAGGTAAAGCTGGAGGTGTTCGCGCCCAACTCTGACCAATACAGCGGCCTGAACAGTTATTCCATTGTTACCAAGCTGACCTGCGGGGAAAAGAGTTTCCTGTTTGCGGGTGACGCGGAAGCGGACAGTGAAAAGGAGATGGTCGCAAAAGGATACAATTTAAAAAGTGATGTTTTAAAATGCGGGCATCACGGAAGTTCCACTTCGACAACGGCCGCGTTTCTGAAGGCGGTTCAGCCCGGCACCGCGGTAATTTCCTGCGGCGTGAACAACGACTACGGCCATCCGGACAAGCAGGTGGTTGACCGGCTGAAAAAAGCGGGCGTCACCATTTACCGCACCGATCTTGACGATACGGTTCTTGCACGCTGTGACGGGAGGACCATTACATTTTCAACCGGAGAAAAATCGGTAATCAAATAACCGGCCTGACAGCAAACGCGGAGCAGATGTACATCTGCTCCGCGTTTTGTCATTCATTTTTATTTATCGTCATCGTTAAAGAACTTTTCCCAGTCAAAATTTTTACCTTCCTGCACCGGAGTCGCCTGCGATTTCGGTCCCGATGTGGTACCCCGTTTAGGGACGGGCGGTGTCTGCCGGGGCAGGTTCTCCTGTGGGATCGGTGCCGTAATTTCTTTTGCACTGACCTTCGGTTTTTTTACTTCCGTTTTTGGCGCATCCGGCGCTTTTGCGGCCGGAGTGCGGTTCACGGTTCCCGCCGGACGGATATCCTCAAATGCTTTCTTTTCGGGAACATATTCGTCACGATGCTGGGTTCCGTCGCTGTCGGAACTGATATCGACAAATTCCATCGGCTCACTGTCGTCTTTCAGGCCGGTATCCTTGCCGGAACGGCTGCTGATATCCATAGGGCCGTGATTTGAACCGCGGCCGCCATTCTTGTTGGAAAAGAACTGGGCGTATACAAAAAATCCGATTCCGCCGAGTGCAAGCACGATAAGTCCGATTCCGAGAAGCAGAAGCCATGAAAGACCGCCGCCGCTGTTGCCTGAAGCACCGCTTGCGGCAGAAGGATCCGATGCGGTTCCGCCGGCCTGTACTGCGCTTTCGGAGCTGCCGGAAAGCAGCTCGCCCCAATCCTGTGAGGAAAGCACATTCGGGTCGCTCACTGCCTGTGCAGCCTGCGAAGCGATTGCCTCGACACGGCTGGCCTGTGTGTCGACAGAATGTGTTGGCTGGGAGGATGTGTATTTGCTGGAAGCAGTTGAAGCGTGGCTCGAAGCGGGTACGCTGCCGGATGTAGCGGATGAGCTGCTTGGAAGCGATGAACTTCCGGTTCCCTCGCTGCTTGAACCGGCTGTCGAATCAACAGAGCTTGGACTTTCCGAACTGTTTGAATCCGGAGCGGTACTGCTGATTGACGCTGTCGATTCCGAAGCCGGGTCACCGGGAGTAATGGAACTGCCCGTTGCAAATGCGGTTATGGTAAAAGCACTGACGGTAAACACAAGGGTGATTAAAATAACGATTAGTCTTTTGGCTCTTATATTCATAGCTTAACATGTCCTCTCAAACGCGTTTATCAATCTATATTATCATATAATATGTTCCAAATACAACTGTGAATATTCTGTAAAATTTGAAAAATGCGATTTTGACAAATGAAAGTTGAAATAATTGGTTGTGAATGCTATAATGAGGGAACTATGAAGACGGTTCATGGGGGTGTGACCATGGGAGTTGCGATCAGTTCCGACAGTGCATGTGATTTATTTCCTGATTTATATAAACAGTACCACATAGACATTGTCCCATTATACATCGGCATCGGTGAAAATTCATACCGGGATGTGTTTGAAATCGGTCCCGACGAGGTCTTTAAAAACTACGAGCAGACACGCTGTCTGCCCAAGACATCTGCGCCTCCTCCGGCTGATTTTTTTGCCTTATTTAAAAAGCATGTGGATAACGGGGACGACGTTGTTCACATTGCTATGAATTCTAAGTTTTCCTCTTCTTATCAGAATGCATGCATTGCAGCGGAAGAATTTAATAATGTTTATGTAGTGGACACGTTTACCCTTAGTTCGGCGGAAGGCCTTTTGGCGCTTCGTGCCGCCGAAATGCGCGACAAGGGTGTGCCCGCCAAAGAAATATACAACCGGATTGAAACGGATAAAACCAAAATACAGACCAATGTGCTTTTGGATACACTGGAGTTTGCCTACCGCGGGGGCAGAGCCTCCATGCTGCAAATGTTCGGCGCGAATCTTCTTAAGCTGCGTCCCTGCCTTCTGCTGGACACTCGCGGCGTACTTTCCGTGCGCAAAAAGTTCCGCGGAAATTATGAGCAGGTCTGCAAGGAATATATTCGTTTTGTGCTTGACCTGCCCAATATTGACGGCGAGCGCGCATTCCTGTCGACTACGGGAATGGACACGGAACTTTTCAACAGTTTGAAAAAAATGGTTCAGGACAGCGGAAAATTCAAGGAAGTTCTTACTTCCCGCGCGGGCTGCTCTATGACGGTTCACACCGGCCCCAACACGCTTGTTCTGTTCTACAAAGAAAAATAGGAGGCATGAATGGAAAGAAAAGTTAAGATCGTCGCAGACAGTACATGCGACCTCAACCAGGAGTTGCTGAACAGGTACCAAATTGAAGTCATTCCGCTGAATGTCAATCTGGGCGACGAGTCGTTTTTTGATGGCGTTGATATTCATACCCCGGATTTATTTGCATATTATAAAAAAACAGGGAAGCTCCCCACAACATCTGCGCCTACCCCGGCGTATTACGAGGACTTTTATCAAAAGTGGACGCAGGAAGGTTTTGAGGTTGTGCATTTCAGCATCAGCGCCGAACTTACCGTCACACCGAATATTGCAAAAATGGCTGCTGAAAAGTTTGATAATATCTATCCCATCGATTCACGCAATGTGTCAAACGGCATGGGTATCCTTGCAGTTAAGGCAGCGGAGCTGCGCGACGAGGGACTTTCCGGCTGCGAGATCAGGGAGCGTATCCTTGGTATGACCGATAAAGTGCGCACTGCGTTTATGATCAGTACACTGCTTTATATGTATAAGGGCGGCCGATGCACCGGCGTTCAGGCGCTGGGCGCGAATTTGCTGAATTTAAAGCCATGCATTGAAGTGGAAAACGGTAAAATGGGTGTCACAAAAAAATACCGCGGCAAACTGGAAACGGTGCTTTGCCAAATGGTTGAAGACAAGCTGAGAGATGCGGAAGAACTGGACTTGTCCCGATTGATGGTTATTAACTATGACGCGGGTGAAAAGGTAGTGGCCGCTGTCACCGCTAAAATCAAAGAGTGCCAGAACTTCAAGGAAATTGACCAGAACGTGTGCGGATGTTCTGTTTCGGTTCATTGCGGGCCGGGGACGCTGGGCATTATTTACATGGTAAAATAATTAAATTTCCGGGGAGTGGAATACCGGGTGAAGATTCAATATACGGATAAAATCCCTTCAGGGGAAAGTCTTTTACATTTTTTTGAAGGTCTTGGCTGGAACCGGCTGAACCAGACGGCGGAACAATTCCTGAAAACGGAGGAGCAAAGCTGGGCGCGTGTTTATGCCTATGACGGCGATCAGCTGGTCGGAGCGGCAAGGGTTGTTTCGGACGGTGTCGCAACGGGGTTTCTGTGCGGACTTGGCGTTCATCCGGATTACCGCAACAACGGAATCGGAACTCAAATGGTTCATATTCTTCTTGAGGAATGCAGTCAGAACAATATTTATACTGAACTGTTCTGCGAGGAGAAACTGGTGCCGTTTTACAGCAAAATGGGATTTCAGGCCTTTGCGGTCGGAATGAAAAAAGCGCCGCATTAACGGCTTTCGGCCGTTTGATAAAGCACAGGGCAGGGAGCAATCTCTGCCTTTTTCCATGCGGGGGGAAAGCGGAAATTATTTTGGGGTGATGGAATGGAAATGAAAGCAAAAGGAAAAAACGGGGCAATTATACTTTTACTGCTGTTGATGTACCTGATTGTCGCAATGGGCGACAATTTTAAAGGAATTTTTGTGCCGACTTTCAAGCAGGAATTCGGTGTTAGCAATACATCGGTGGGATACGTACTGACCGCGGCGCTGTTTGCTTACGCGTTATTTCAGTATATCGGCGGAATGCTGATTGAAAAATACGGTTACAAAAAAATTATTGCGGTTGGGTTCATCGGAGGAATCGCATCTCTTTTAATCCTGATCAACTGTAAAAATTTCATCATGCTGATTATCGGTATGTTCCTTCTGAACGTGGGAATGGCCATGTTTAATATCGGGGTAAACACACTGGGTCCGGTGCTTACCGTCGGTTCGACGGTCGTACTGATGAATATGATCAATTTTACATACGGTGCCGGCAATACAGCAATCCAAAAAATTTCCGGTGTTCTGCTGGCGCACAATGTTCCGTGGAGGAACTTTTATTCTGTTATGCTTGCGGCAGTCTGCCTGCTGTTCATCTATCTGCTTATCATTCGAATTCCTTATGTGCCAAACGCGGAAAAGGGCATGTGGAGCAAAAAAGACCTGTTCAAAAATCCGATGCTTTATTTTTATATCGCAATAGCCGGATTTTATTTACTGGCGGAATACGGCATCGGCAACTGGTTTGCAAATTATATGAGCGAAGCTTTTCAGATGGACGCAAACAGCCGTTCTTTTTACGTGGCCATGTTTTTTGGGAGTCAGTCAGTCGGCCGTCTTGTGGGCGGCTTTATTGTGGACAGAGTAGGGAAGTACAAAAGTATGATTCTGTACGGCGGCACAGCGACCGTGATGATGTTTTTCGGCGTTTGTCTGGGCAGGCAGGGGCTTTTGCTTTTCAGCCTTTCCGGTTTTGCCTGTTCCATTATCTACCCGACCGCAATCGCATCCATCCGCAAAGTTTTCGGGGAGGCGACTTCCTACGCGACCGGCTTCATTTCTATGTGGGCAACCTTCATAGCGATGGCGGGCAGCATGGCAATCGGTATGCTGAATGACCAGATCGGCACACGATTCTCATTTTTTGTGGTCGCGGCGGCGCTGCTGCTTACCACGCTTTTCGCAGAGTTAATCCGCAGGCAAACCGCGCAGACGGAAGTCAAAAATTGACTTTAGTAAAAAGCGCCGCCGGAAGTTTTCCGGCGGCGTACACGGTTCATTCGTTATTCAGTTCAATAATCTCTTTGACCAACTGTTCCAGCTGTTCCCAGCTTTCCAGGTATCCGGCACGGCGGCGGAACTCCGCGGCGTTTTTTAAGCCTTTCAGGTACCAGCCAACGTGCTTGCGCGCTTCGCTCATTGCGCGGTAATCCCCTTTGTAATCACACATCTTTCGGATGTGCTTCAGCATAACGAGCATTCGCTCCTGAATGCCGGGTGGCGGCAGGATGCGGCAGGAGTCGGTCAGGTATGCGTTGATCTGGGTGAAAATCCATGGGTTACCAAGCGCGGCGCGCCCAACCATGACAAAATCACACCCGGTCTGCTCCAGCAGCAGCGCAGCCGACTGTGCGGAGGTTACATCCCCATTGCCGATGACCGGAACGTCCACGGCCTGTTTGACCTGCCGGATAATGTCCCAGTCCGCGGGCGGGGTGTACATCTGTTCACGGGTTCGCCCGTGCACTGTAATGGCGTCTGCTCCGGCGTCTGCGCAGATTCTGGCTACTTCCACCGCGTTCACGGTGCTGCTGTCCCAGCCTTTGCGGATTTTCGCCGTCACAGGAACGGGAACGGCGGCTTTGACCGCCGCCACAATTTCGCCGCAGCGCTGCGGATTTTTCATCAGCGCGGAACCGGAACCATTGCAGCTTACCTTTGGCGCAGGGCAGCCCATGTTAATGTCAATTGCGTCGGGTGCGTACTCCATCGCCATTTTAGCGGCCTCCGCCATGACAGCGGGGTCGTCGCCGAAAAGCTGGATGCCCGCCGGACGTTCCGTATCACTGAGCTCCATGAGTGCGCCGGTCTTTCTATCGTGATACTGCAGCCCTTTCGAACTGACCATTTCGCTGACAACATAGGAAGCGCCGAACTGCGTGCAGATTTCCCGGAATGCCCGGTCGGCAACGCCCGCCATTGGGGCGAGCACTGCGCGGCCTTCTATCTCTAAATTACCTATTTTCACGGTGAATTCCTTTCAGTGTAGAATCAGACTTAATTATAACACTTATTTTTTTCTTTGAAAAGTGATATAATAATTCAGTATACGGTGAATAATTACAATGGATAATATTGGGCTGACGAACTTCCACTGGCGTTGCGAAGCCGCCTCGCTTTTGGAGTCCGGTTACGGCAATCGCTCACTGTTAATTGTTATTTGAAAATAAGGAGAACATTATGAAGCTGTTGGTACTCGACGGAAACAGTATTTTGAACCGGGCGTTTTACGGAATCCGCCTATTAACCACAAAGGACGGTCTTTTCACCAACGGCATTTATGGTTTTTTAACCATGCTGCAGAAGCTGAAAAATGAAACAAACCCCGACGCGGTTGCCATTGCGTTCGATATGCGCGCACCGACTTTCCGCCACAAGGAATACGCGGGGTACAAAGCCCAGCGCAAAGGTATGCCGGAGGAACTGGCTCAGCAACTGCCTAATTTGAAGGAGCTGCTTCAGTTGCTTGGGTATCAGCTGGTGGAGTGCGAGGGCTATGAGGCCGACGATATTCTTGGTACTTTTGCAAAAAAATGCAGTGATACCGGCGAAGAATGTATCATCGCCACCGGTGACCGTGACAGTCTTCAGCTGGTTGACTCCCGCGTCAGCGTTCGGCTTGCCGCGACCAAGTTTGGTCAGCCGCAGGTCACCCTGTATGACGAAGCAAAAATTAAAGAGGAATACGGAGTAGAGCCGAAACAGCTGATTGATATCAAAGCGATTCAGGGCGATACCTCCGACAATATTCCCGGCGTTGCAGGCATCGGGGTAAAGGGTGCAGGCGAACTGATTCAAAAATTCCATGATATTGACCATATTTATGAAAATATAGCAACGATTGAGATAAAAGAGGGCATACGCCAAAAACTGATCGCGGGGAAAGACAGCGCATACTTAAGCCGCAGACTCGGTACGATTTGTAAGGAAGCGCCGGTCGACACCGAACTTCTGCATTATATTCCGCGCCCCTGCGACAGCGACGGGGCGGCACGCCTGATGTCGAAGCTGGAGTTTTTCTCCCTTATCGAAAAAATGGGGCTGCACGCTCCCGCTCCGCAGCAGACTGCAGCCATAGCGGAGCAGGTACAGATGGCAGAAAATGCGGATGCGGGCGATTTGCTGAAAGTCCTGCAAAAAACAGGCCGCGCCGATTTTGTGGCGGAATACACGGAGGGCGCAATAAGGCTTTACCTCAATGACGGCACCCATGTTCATGTCATTGATGATTTGAACTTAATAAAGGCAATTTGCACTGATGAAAGAATCAAAAAGAATACCCACGACATCAAACCGTTTTGCGCCGCGCTTGACGCGCATGGCGCAAAGCTGAACCATGCGGGCTTTGATACTTTGCTCGCCGGGTACCTGCTTAACCCCTCCGCATCGGGTTACGAACCTGACCGTCTGGCGCAGGAGTATGGCGTTGCCATGCCGGAGCAGGGCGAAAATAAGATGATCTCCTTTGCCAGCGTAATGCCCGCGCTGGTGGATAAGCTTTCCGAAGAGATTGCGAAAAAGAATCAGACCGAACTGCTGGATACGATTGAGCTGCCGCTTGCCACGGTGCTTGCACACATGGAAAGCATCGGCTTTGCTGTGGATGCTGCCGGCATTAAAGACTACGGCGAGGTTCTGCAAAAGCAGATTGACACCATTCAAACACAGGTCTATGACGCGGTCGGTTATGAATTCAATATCAACTCACCCAAGCAGCTTGGCGAAGCATTGTTCGACAAGCTGGGGCTCAGCCACGGGAAAAAGACAAAAAGCGGATTTTCCACCAAAGCGGAAATCTTGGAGGAACTGCGCTACGAGCATCCAGCTGTGGAGCTTGTGCTGAATTACCGCAGCCTGACAAAATTAAAATCGACCTACTGCGAGGGGCTTTTGAAAGTGGTCGCTCCGGACGGACGTATCCATTCCAATTTTAATCAGACTGAAACACGCACCGGGCGCATCAGCTCAACTGAGCCGAATTTGCAGAATATCCCCGTTCGCACCGACCTTGGCCGCGAACTGCGCCGCTTTTTTATTGCGCAGGAGGGCTGGGTGCTGGTGGACGCCGACTATTCCCAAATTGAACTGCGCGTGCTCGCGCATGTCGCCAATGACCAGAATATGATTCAGGCATTTTTGAATAACGATGACATTCACCGCAGCACAGCGGCAAAAGTGTTCCATATGCCGGAGAACATGGTCACGCCCATTATGCGCAGCCGTGCCAAAGCGGTTAATTTCGGTATCGTATACGGCATCGGCGCGTTTTCACTGGCGAAAGACATTAACGTTACCCGGAAAGAAGCGGAAACCTATATTCAGGATTATCTTTCCACCTATTCGGGAATCGATGAATATATGAAAAGGGTTGTCGCCGAGGCAAAAGAAAACGGCTACGCCGAGACGATGTTCGGCCGCCGCCGTTACCTGCCGGAGCTGACCTCTTCCAACTTCAATATGCGTTCGTTCGGCGAGCGCGTTGCCCGCAACATGCCGATTCAGGGCGCCGCCGCCGACATTATTAAAATTGCGATGATTCGTGTGGAAAATCGATTGGAAAAAGAAAAGATGAAGTCGCACTTGATTTTGCAGGTGCACGATGAACTGATTGTCGAAGCGCCGAAGGACGAAGCGGAAAAAGCTGCGAAGATTTTAACGGAAGAAATGCAGAACGCCGTATCCCTCGCCGTGCCCCTTACCGCAGAGGCGAATATTGGGCGCACATGGTATGACGCAAAAGGCTGATATAGGAGTTTTCAAAATGATTTTTACCTGTCCTATCTGCAAACAAAAGCTGAATAAATCGGACAAAGCATATGCCTGTGAAAACGGACACAGCTACGACATTGCAGCGAAAGGCTATGTGCATCTGCTGCCGCCGAATAAGATGCATTCGAAGATTCCGGGCGACAACAAACAGATGGTTGATTCCCGCCGCGACTTTCTGGCAGCCGGTTTTTATCAGCCGTTCAGTGATCAATTAAATGAATCGGTTCGGGAATGTCTGCAAACAAAAACTCCGGTTGTGCTTGACGCGGGCTGCGGCGAAGGCTATTACACCGGCCGCCTGCATCACGATTTGCAGGAGCATGGGTTTTGCCCCGAAGTGTACGGTTTCGATATTTCTAAATTTGCCGTAAAAGCGGCGGCGAAGCGCTACAAATCGATTGACTTTGCCGTGGGCAGCATTTTTGACATTCCGGTTGAAGCGAACGCCGCAGACTGTGTGGTCAATGTGTTCGCGCCGATTGTGGAAAACGAGCTGAACCGTGTGCTGAAGCCGGGCGGATTCCTCATTTTGGCAGTGCCGGGCGTGCGGCATCTGTTCGGTTTAAAAGAAATTCTGTATGACGCTCCTTATGAGAACGAATACAAGGAAACAGAATACAGTGGTTTTAGCTTTCGAAAGCGAATTGCGGTGCAAAAAGATGTTACAATCAACGGCAATAAAACGATCATGGATTTGTTCGCAATGACTCCCTATTACTGGAAAACTTCCGTCGAAGGAAGCGAACGGCTGAAAAAGACGGACAGCCTTACCACTCAGATTGAATTTGATTTCTTACTTTATCAAAAGGTGTGATAATATGACAGAGCGCAAAGAATTCACAACGGAGCAGCTTGAAAACGGCACGTTTCTAATTTTGATAACCCTGTTTGCCCTTATGATGCGCGTTCTGCTTTTTCCTTTTGAATCAGGAGATTATCATCAATTTTTACAGGGCTGGTATACCGCGCTCAAACAAAACGGGGGATTTGCCGCTGTGGGTATGAATATCGGGGATTATATGCCGACTTACCTTTACCTGCTTGCTTTTTTTACATATCTGCCCGTTTCCGGATTAACCGCGATTAAGCTGATATCCAGTGCCGCAGATATTGTTTTGGCGGCTTATGTCATGAAAACAGTCAACTTAAAGTTTGCGAATAAAACGTACGGAGTAATCGCTTATGCGGTCGTTTTAGTGCTGCCGAGCGTATTTTTAAATTCCGCCATGTGGGGGCAGTGCGACGCAATTTTCACCGCGGCGCTGGTTGCATGTGTGTATTACCTGATGCAAAATCAGGAACGAAAAGCCGTACTGGCATTTGCAATTGCTTTTATTTTTAAACTACAGGCAGTGTTTTTAGCGCCGTTTCTGCTTTTGATGCTGCTCAAACGCAAGATTAAACTGCGTACGCTTACAATTATACCAACAGTATATTTAATTTCCGTTCTACCGGCAGTGATCATGGGGCGCGGGTTCATGGATCTGCTTACAGTGTATTTTTCGCAGGCGGGGCAGTACAGCATGATCGCCATGTTCCTGCCGAACCTTTACACATGGCTGCCGGAGGACACGCCGGGGTACATCAGCAAAGCGGCCGTGATTCTGGCGGGTGCGCTGGTGCTGATTTCACTCTTTTATTTCCATCGCAAGAAGTTTGTTTTAACGAATGAAATGTTGATTTCCCTTGCGTTGTTTTTTGCGCTGTTTGTACCGTTTATTTTGCCTCATATGCATGAACGCTACTATTTCGTGGCGGATATTCTGTCCGTGATCTTCGCTTTTTACTTTCCGAAAAAAATTTATATTGCGGTGGTTACGGAGCTGGCGTCCGCTTATGCCGTGTGCCACAATCTGTTTAACACCGAATTTTTCAGCGTGCAGCTTTTGGGTGTGATTATGCTTGGAATTTTGGTTCTTCTTGCAAAGCATGTCATTCAATTAATTAATGCGAATCCGATTCGGGAAAAAGGTGTGCCTGTATGAGTGGATTCAGGATTGTCCCAATGAGCGAGGAACATCTTGACGCGCTTGCGCAGGTGGACGCGCTCTGCTTTCCCGACCCGTGGACACGCGGCGGTTTAAAAGCAGAACTTTCCAGCGACACCGCATGTTTTGCCGCCGCTGTAAAGGATGGCTTGGCTGTCGGCTGCGCCGGCATGCACTGCATTTGCGGTGAATGCTACATTGATAAAGTATGTGTTCATCCTGACTGCCGCAGGCAGGGGATCGCGGAAGCGCTGGTGCAGTATTTAATTGATGATGCGCTCACACATCACGCGGAATTTATTACGCTGGAGGTGCGCGCAGGCAACGCGCCTGCCATTGCACTTTATCAAAAACTAGGGTTCAAGCCCATGGGTGTGCGCCCGAACTTTTACTCCGAACCCAAAGAGGACGCGCTGCTGATGACAAGGTACTTTAACAATGAACAAATAGATCAATGAACAGTGAAGAATGAACAATGAACAATGACTCCCTCCGCCGCCTGCGGGCGGCACCTCCCTCGAAGGGGGAGGCTAAGAAAGGCTCCCTCCGTGAGGGAGCTGGCAGGCCGCAGCCTGACTGAGGGAGTTTATCGCAATATACAAATAGGACATAACATTGTATTTTAAAATAAGGGGAAAATAGATTATGCGTATCTTAGCACTCGAAAGCTCCTGCGATGAAACCGCCGCCGCGGTGGTGGAGGATGGACGCAAGGTTTTGTCCTCGGTGATTGCTTCGCAGGTGGAGGAACATAAGCTGTACGGCGGGGTTGTACCTGAAATTGCTTCCCGCCGCCACTGTGAAGCTGTTGTCGGAGTCACACAGCAGGCATTGGAGGATGCTGGAATGACACTTGATGATGTGGACGCCATTGCGGTTACTTACGCACCGGGATTAATCGGCGCGCTTCTGGTGGGCGTCAATTTTGCAAAAGGACTGGCACTTTCCGCAGAAAAGCCGCTGATTCCGGTGCATCATCTGCGTTCGCACATTGCCGCCAATTACATTACATCACCTGAACTAAAACCGCCGTTCCTTTGCCTTGTCGTTTCCGGCGGACACAGTCATATTATCGAGGTGAAAGATTACACTGATCTGCACGTGCTCGGGCGAACCCGTGACGACGCGGCGGGCGAGGCCTTTGACAAAGCGGCCCGCGCCATGGGAATGCCATACCCCGGCGGTGTGGAAATGGATAAAATCGCTCAAAACGGCAATGAAAATGCGTTTAAGATGCCGCACCCCACGGTGGATGGTTCCCCGTATGATTTCAGTTTTTCAGGATTAAAAACATCGGTCATCAACCTGATTCATAATGCGGAGCAAAAAGGGCAGACTCTTCCGACCGCGGATTTGGCGGCCTCGTTCCGAAAAGCGGTCGTTGACTGCCTTGTAAAAAATTTCGTGAAGGCGGCACAGGATACCGGCAGTAATAAACTGGTGATCGCGGGCGGCGTTTCCGCAAATTCCCTTCTGCGCAGCCGGCTGCAGCAGGTTTGCCGCGAGCGCGGCTGGCAATTTTACATGCCTCAGCTTTCCCTTTGCGGCGACAATGCGGCGATGGTAGGCTCGCAGGGATATTATGAATATTTGACGGGTAAAATAGCAGGGTTGGAATTAAATGCATGTGCCGAGATGCCAGTGGACGGCAAAGCATGATCATGCACATATAAATGAATAATTGTATTTTTATACATTTGGTTCTAAAATAAAAATAATTTGCTAAATTATTAACAAATTGCCAAATTGTAATTAATTCTGCCAGAATTATGTATTATAATAATTCTAATTTCGTTTTAGGCCATTGGGCCGGAAGGAGAAAAAATTATGACCGATAACAAGTCAGTTTTAAACTGGGTCGAAGAAATGAAACAGCTTGTCTGCCCGGATCAATTAGTCTGGATAGACGGCTCTGAGGCACAACTTGAAGCACTTCGTGCTGAGGCTTGCGCATCAGGCGAAATCATCAAATTGAATCAGGACAAACTCCCAGGATGCTACCTGCACCGCACCGCCGTCAACGACGTTGCCCGTGTAGAAGACAGAACCTTCATCTGCTCCCGCAAGGAAGAGGATGCCGGCCCGACCAATCACTGGAAGGCGCCTGAAGAAGCATACAAAATGCTTTATGACATTGCAAGGGGCAGCTATAAGGGCCGCACCATGTATGTGATTCCTTATTCAATGGGACCAATCGGCTCACCTCTTGCCAAAATTGGTGTTGAGCTGACAGACTCCATCTACGTTGTTCTGAACATGGCTATTATGGCTCGTGTTGGCCAAAAGGTATGGGATACCCTTGGCGACAGCGACGGATGGGTTCGCGGCCTGCACTGCAAGTGCGAAATTGATGCGGAAAAGAGATATATCTGCCACTTCCCGGAGGATAACACCATTATTTCTGTTAACTCCGGTTACGGCGGAAACGTATTGCTCGGCAAAAAATGCTTTGCTCTGCGTATTGCTTCCTACCTTGGCAAGACCGAAGGCTGGATGGCTGAGCATATGCTTATCCTCGGCATTCAAAATCCAAAGGGTGATATTAAATATGTTGCTGCCGCGTTCCCGTCTGCCTGCGGCAAGACCAACCTCGCCATGCTGATTCCGCCGGAAGGCTACCTCAAAAAGGGCTACAAGGTTTGGACTGTCGGCGACGATATTGCTTGGATGCGTCAGGGACCGGACGGCAGACTTTATGCTATCAACCCTGAAAACGGATTCTTCGGTGTTGCACCGGGTACCAACAACAAATCCAACCCGAATGCGCTGGCTTCCACAATGTCCGGCACAATCTTCACCAACGTTGCTCAGAATTTGGATGACAACACAGTTTGGTGGGAAGGCCTTGACAAGAATCCGCCTAAGAATGCAATCAACTGGAAGGGCGAGCCTTGGGATGGCACTACTTCCGATCAAAAGGGCGCTCATCCGAACAGCCGCTTTACCGCGCCTGCAAAGAACTGCCCATGCGTCAGCCCCGAGTTTGACAAGGGTGAAGGCGTTCCGATTTCCGCAATCATTTTCGGCGGCCGCCGCGCACAGACCACTCCGCTGGTTTACCAGTCCCGCGACTGGAACAACGGCGTGTTTGTTGGTTCTATCATGGCTTCCGAAACAACTGCCGCCGCAACCGGCGCAGTCGGTGTTGTTCGCCGCGACCCGATGGCTATGCTGCCTTTCTGCGGCTACCACATGGGCGACTACTTCAAGCACTGGATTGAAATGGGCGAGAAGTTAGGCGAAAATGCTCCTAAGATTTTCAACGTGAACTGGTTCCGTCTTGATGACGAAGGCCACTTCATTTGGCCGGGCTTCGGTGACAACCTCCGCGTTCTTGAGTGGATTGTCAACCGCTGCGAAGGCAAGGCAGACGCTGTCGAAACCCCGATCGGCTTTGTCCCGAAGGCAGAAGATATCAACCTGGAAGGCCTTGACTTCAGCCTTGACACACTCAAGAGTATTCTTGAGATCAAGAATGAACAGTGGGTAAAAGAATCCGAGGGCATCGAAGAATTCTACAAGAAGTTTGGCGACAAGCTTCCGAAGGAATTGCATGACCAGCTCGACATTTTAAGAAGCAAACTGAACTAATCAATTCATGATTACGGCACTCTGAATCTTCAGAGTGCCGTTTTTGTATTTATCGTGTTATACTGATATCCGATTAAAAAGTATATAATACTAATGACCCATGAATAAGTAGAATCATGACTATTATTTCTCCCCCGCCGAAGGCGGGGGAGAAATGCTTGTTTTCCACTTCTTAATTGAATATTAGTATAAAAATCAAATCAAAAGCTTTCGTATATGGATTTTGATGAGGATTTTTATCGATACTTTTATTGGAGATCAGTATTAAGCAGTGTTGAATATGATTCAAAACAGGTCCGATACCGTGTAATTAAGAATATTTTAAGTATCATTATATTTTGTTTGACAAATGACAACATTATTAATATACTATGTAATAGATAGTATCATTAAGGGGGATTTTTTTATGAAATGTACAAGGTGCGGCCGCGAGAATCCGGCTGGTGCAGTTTTTTGCAATGGCTGCGGCGCTGCTCTGCCCCAGCCCCAGCCCCAGCCCCAGCCCAACACCCCGCCTGTTTACAATACACCGCCGGTCTACAATGCACAGCCTGTTTATAATGCACAGCCTGTTTATCCGTATCCGGTTTCACAATTGAATCGCTGGATTGCTTTTTTGCTTTGCTTTTTTGTTGGCGGCCTCGGTGTTCATCGCTTTTATGTAAATAAAATCGGCACCGGTGTGCTGTACCTTTTGACAGCCGGCCTTTTTGGAATCGGCTGGCTGGTTGACCTGATTATGATTGCCTGCGGCAGTTTTACCGACGCGGAAGGACTTCCGCTGAAATACTGAATCGTATATTTATTCAACAGCGAGTACAGGCGGCGGCTTCCTCAGAAGCCGCCGCCTTGCTGTCCCTGCAATTCAATTTTTCTTCAATTCATATTTTAGAATATTAGGTTGAATTAAAAGAAAAAACAGACAATTTTTGCAGCTAAGTGTCAATATTATCCCAAAAAGTATGAATAAATTGTTTCTAGTTCAAAAAGTTTGTGTAAATATCACATTGTGTTATTTGTATAAACTACTTATAATATAAGTAATATCAGCGGTATTACCCGGCAAAAACTTTGTCGGGCAATTTATTTTTTTAGGAGGAAAAAAATATGGCAGGTAGCACAGAAACAGCGTACCATCCAAAGGGTGATTTCTTTAACTTAAAGGGGAATCACACAAATGTCCGCACAGAAGTCGGTGCAGGCGTAACCACTTTCTTTGCAATGGCGTATATCATCATTGTAAACCCGACCATGCTTTCACAAACAGGCATGCCGTGGGGCGCGGTTTTCCTTGCAACCATCATCGCTTCGGTCATCGGCACACTGGTTATGGGCTTGTTTGCAAATGTTCCTTACGCACAGGCTCCGGGCATGGGCTTAAATGCATTTTTTGTATTTACTGTATGCTTCGGACTTGGCTTTAAATGGCAGGAAGCACTTGCCATGGTTTTTATCTGCGGTTTAATCAATGTCCTAATTACCGTAACCAAGGTTCGTAAATTAATTATTAAATCCATTCCGGAAAGTCTGCAAAATGCTATTGGCGGCGGTATTGGTATTTTTATCGCTTATATCGGTATTAAGAATGCGGGCCTTCTGCAATTTACCTCCGACCCGGGAACTTATGCTCTTCTTGACAGCAAAACCGTTGTTGCGAGCAGCAGTGCTGTTCCGGCTATTGTCACATTAAATACTCCTGCAGTATGGCTTGCCTTAATCGGAATTGCATTAACTTTCATTCTTTTGGTTATGAAAGTAAAAGGCGCAATTTTGATCAGCATCATCGTTACCACTTTGCTTGGCATCCCCATGGGCCTAACCACAATGGGACAAGCTATGGGCTTTAACGAAGCATTATCCCAGCTTCCCCAGACTTTCGGCGCAGCGTTCGGTAACCCGGGAATCGTTTCCCTTTTTGCGGATACTGCTAAAATCCCGCTTGTTCTAATGACAATCTTCGCTTTCAGCCTTTCCGATACCTTTGACACCATTGGTACCTTTATCGGCACAGGCCGCAAAACCGGAATTTTCAGTGCGGAAGACCAAAAGGAACTGGAAACCGGCAATGGCTTTAAATCAAAGATGGACAAGGCCCTGTTTGCAGACGCGACTGCAACTTCCATCGGCGCAATCTTCGGTACCTCCAACACCACAACTTATGTGGAAAGCGCAGCGGGCATCGGCGCAGGTGGCCGTACCGGCTTAACCAGCGTGGTAACAGCCCTCCTGTTTGTTGCCAGTGCATTCTTGGCTCCGCTTGTGAGCGCGGTTCCTTCTGCTGCTACCGCTCCTGCTTTGATCGCAGTCGGCATTATGATGCTCAGCGCGTTTAAAGAAATTAAGTGGGATAACCTTGAAGATGCAATCCCGGCATTCTTTGCAAGCGTATTTATGGCGTTCTGCTACAGCATTTCCTACGGTATTGCCGCCGGATTCATTTTCTACTGCCTGATCAAGGTTTGCCGCGGCAAGGCAAAGGAAATTCATCCGATTCTTTGGGTTGCGACCGGCCTGTTCGTTTTGAATTTCATCATTCTCGCAATTCTGTAATAAAGTTTTATAGCAATTTCAATTAAGAATAGAAAAAGAAAATGTTATCTCCCCCGCCTCCGGCGGGGGAGATAACGATAGCTATTCCGCTTCATTTTTGTAATTGCTATATGTAATTGACTTTTACCAATCCTTTTTGCAGTTCCGTGCCTTCGGGTACGGGGCTGTTTTTTTGTATATTTATTATTTGATTCTGCTGTGATATAATTGTACCGATCAAACAGGAAGATTATATTCCAAATGGAATTGGAATGAATATCATAGAGGTGAAGGTATGCCCAGATTTTTTATCGACTATGTTCCCGAAGAAAAAACAGTGATTACCGGGGAGGATGCCCGGCACATTGCCTGCTCCCTGCGGATGCAGCCCGGTGAAAGCCTGATTTTGTGTGACAGCATCGGTACGGACTATAACTGTGAAATTGAGCACGTTGCACAGGACGAAGTCGCGGTGCGTGTACTCAGCTTCTGCAGAACGGTAGCCGAACCCAGTGTAAAGGTGACGGTGTACCAGGGGCTGCCCAAAGCCGATAAAATGGAAAATATTGTACAGAAAGCGGTTGAAACCGGCGCGGTTCGCATTGTGCCCGTAATGACCGCTCGCTGCGTTTCTAAGCCGGACGAAAAGTCATCGGTAAAGAAGATTGTACGTTGGCAAAAAATCGCGGAAGAGGCCGCCAAGCAGAGCGGAAGGGGAATTATTCCGCAGGTTGGGGCGATGACCGGCTTTAAAGCAGCAGTCCGGGAAGCGGCAGACGGGGAAATTATTCTGTTCTTTGAAGGCGGCGGACAGAGCATCGGTAATCTTGTGAATAAGGATACCGGAAATTTATCCATTTTCATCGGGCCGGAAGGCGGGTTTGAACAGGCAGAGGTCGATTACGCGCTGCAAAACGGCGGAAAGGCCGGTACATTAGGTGCCCGAATTTTGCGCACGGAAACAGCCCCGATTGCAGCGCTTGCCGCCATCATGCTGGCTTCGGGAAATATGTAAAGCTCAGTAATCTGAACAAATTGAAATGGAGAAAAAAGATGCAGACTGCATTAATTACCGGAGCGTCACGCGGGATTGGAAGCGCAATTGCGCGTCAGCTTGCCGCAAATGGCTTCCGCGTTATCATAAACTATAACTCCTCTGCAAAAGAGGCGGAATATTTAGCTGCGGAATTGAATAATACTCATGGTAAAGGCTGTTCCTGCGTGCTTCAGGCGGACGTGTCAAGCAGGGAACAGGTTGAGCGCATGTTTGCCGCAATCGGCGGGGTTGACGTGCTGGTGAACAACGCAGGTATCGCACAGCAAAAGCTTTTCACCGATATCACCGAGCGGGATTGGGACAGAATGTTCGATGTGGACGTCAAGGGTGTGTTCCACTGCTGCCAGTGTGCTTTGCCGTATATGATTCATCAGAAGCGCGGAAAAATTATTAACATATCCTCCATGTGGGGTCAGGTCGGCGCTTCCTGCGAAGTGCACTACTCCGCGGCCAAGGCGGCAGTAATCGGCTTGACGAAAGCGCTGGCCAAGGAAGTGGGGCCGTCCGGTATTCAGATCAACTGCGTTGCACCGGGTGTGATTCAGACCGAGATGAACGGGCATTTGGATCAGGATACAATTAACGAGCTGAAAGAGGAAACGCCACTCGGAGTGATTGGTTCAGCGGAGGATATCGCCAATGTCGTCAGTTTTTTAGCGGGAGAAACCGCAAATTTTATCACAGGGCAGATTCTCGGTGTAAACGGCGGTATGATTATTTAAAAGGAAATAAAAATTACAATTGATTCATCTTCATTACAGTTCTGTCAGAAACATAGACATTCCCTGTAGAAATTCTATAATAGAATCAGATGGAATGGGAGGAAGATTTCTGTATGAAAAAATGGGCTTCTAAACTTGCCGCACTGCTGCTGGCTGTTAGTCTCTGCTTTGCGTACGGCTGCTCCCCGCAGTCCGCACAGGTGGAGGACAAAGTCCTTTCAATCGCACAGGGGACGGAGGTAACGAATAAAACCGAAGACGGCATTCATATCCAAACTGCGATTCCGATTTTCTCCGGTTTTTCCGCCGCTAAACTGATGAATGAAAAAATTCGCAGAATATCTGATGACGGTATTGCCGACATAAAACAGACTGCAAAGGAGCTGGGTGATAATCTTGTTCCGGATACGCTTTTTTATGAAAGCTATTATGACAGTTTCTGGGACAATAACCTGCTGTCCGTTTGGATTACCAACGAGAACTACTCCGGCGGTGCTCATGGGCTTAGCTGGGTAAAATCATTTACGGTAAATACACAAACAGGGGAATTTTATGACACGCCCGGCTCGATTTTTAAAGATCCGGCAGCGGGGACAAAATTAATTACAGATAAAATCACGAGTGAAATCAAAAAGCAGCAGGACGCATTTTTCCCCGAAGCAATGCAGACCGTGCTGGATAAGAAGGGAAACTACTCCTTTTACTTGGATGGACAGAATTTAGTTGTGTACTTTGATTTGTATGAGCTAATCGCCTATGCGGGCGGAACGCCGACGTTCACCTTCCCGTTGGCGGATTTGGAAACGAAAGTTCGAATGGGAAATAACCCCGATAGGGGAGTAGTCCGGTCAAATGGGATGGACATTGCCTTTGACCACCCTGTGATTTCAGATGACAAAGGGGTTTGGCTTCCGCTGAAGGATACGGCAAACTCACTGTGCCATACGGTAGAAGAGAAAGACGGAAAATATACAGTGGACGGGAAATCGGTTCTTCCAACCATAATCAACGGTGCGGCATATATGTCGATTCCGTATTTTAACGACATTGAGAAGAATTTTGCAATAAAAGGATTTGTCGTGTACGACGGCAAGGTGCTGCGCATGTTTACAGAAACCGCACCCAGTTTGGAGGATGAAAAGCCTCTGAGTAATTCTTCTGTAAATACTGTTAGTAAGAAAGTATAAATCTAGAACAAAAAGGAGGATATCAATGAAAAAGAACAAATTATCAGGCATAGCAGCTTTGCTGATTTGCGCTGCGCTGCTAATGGGTGTTTTTACGGCCTGCAGCAGCAGTGCAAAATCTTCACGCAGTGCGGACGCAAGAGAAGTCGCTCCCGCCGCACAGAACAGTGCCAGTACTGCCGGAGCGGCAACCGGGGACAAAGCGTCGTTTGGCGAAGCGAATCCTGCGGCGAGTACAGCTACCGAAACGCCCACGACGCCAGCTACTGCGGCAGCGGCAGCGCTTGCTACACAGAAAATTATTGAGAGGTTGAATTACAGCATTGAAACACTGAAGTTCGATGATTCCGTTAGTCGGATTCAAAGCCTTTGCGCGGAACTTGGCGGCTATGTGCAGGATTCGAATATCACCGGGAACAGCATTCAAAACAAAGGAAATCTGCGGCAGGCGGACTATACGATGAGGATTCCGCAGGTCAAACTGAGCCAACTGAAATCGCGCGCCGGAGAAATCGGAACGGTACTTAACTCCGCCAGTTCCAGTGAAAATGTAACCGAGAAATATTACGATACGGAAGCGCGGCTGAAAAGCCTTCGTACACAGGAGGAGCGGTTGCTTACGCTGCTGCAGAAATCCGGTACCCTTACCGATGTAATCGCACTGGAAAAAGCACTGGCGGATGTGAATTATCAAATTGAGCAGCTGACAGGTTCCCTTAAGCAATACGATTCCCTGATTAATTTCAGCACTGTTTCAATCCACCTGCAGGAAGTGGTCAAACCAACCGAAATCGAGATCACCCCTGTTACGCTGGGCGATAAAATTGCACAGCAGTTCCAATATTCCATGCGCGGACTTGGAAACTTCGGGGAGGGCCTTTTAGTATTCTTTCTGGGCGGCGCACCCGTTATTATCATTATCGTATTAATAGCTGCCGGGTTATACTGGCTGCTTCTCGGCAGAAAAAAACGGGCAGAGAAAAAGGCCAGGGCACTGGAATCTTCCGAACCCCCTAAAGAGGATGAAATACATAACGAAAAGTAATGATAAAAAGAAAAAGGCCGGCTCCCGTAAAAGGAAGCCGGCTTAGTTTTTGGAAGATAAAATCAGAACTCAATTTTCTTGCTGATATAATCCGTAAGTTCGGCAATGGCGATGCGCTCCTGCTGCATCGTATCGCGGTCGCGGACGGTAACACAGCCATCGTTTTCGCTGTCAAAGTCATACGTAATACAGAATGGGGTGCCGATTTCGTCCTGACGGCGGTAACGCTTGCCAATAGAGCCGGAATCGTCGTAATCCACCATGAAGTGCTTCGCAAGGCGGGTGTAAATTTCCTGCGCCTTGTCATTCAGCTTTTTGGAAAGCGGAAGCACAGCGGCTTTGTACGGCGCAAGTGCCGGGTGCAGGTGCATCACGATTCTGGTATCCTTCTCGTCAAGCTGCTCTTCGTCATATGCATCGCAAAGAAACGCCAGCGCAACGCGGTCAGCACCAAGCGACGGCTCGATTACATAAGGAATATAACGCTCATTTGACTCCGGATCAAAGTATTCCAGACTCTTGCCGGAATGGTTCTGATGTTGAGTCAGGTCGTAATTTGTGCGGTCTGCGACGCCCCAAAGTTCGCCCCAGCCAAACGGGAACAAATATTCAATGTCCGTTGTGGCCTTGGAATAGAAGGAAAGTTCCTCTTTCTCGTGGTCACGCAGGCGCATGTTTTCTTTTGTCATACCCAGATTTAAAAGCCAGTTTTCGCAGTAGTCTTTCCAGAAATAGAACCAGTCCAAATCAGTGTCCGGTTTGCAGAAAAATTCCAGCTCCATCTGCTCAAATTCACGGGTACGGAATGTAAAATTGCCCGGGGTGATTTCGTTTCGGAAGCTTTTGCCAATCTGTGCTACGCCGAACGGTACCTTGCGGCGTGTGGTACGCTGGATGTTGGCAAAGTTTACAAAAATGCCCTGCGCTGTTTCGGGACGGAGGAAAATCTCATTTTTCGCATCTTCGGTTACGCCCTGAAATGTTTTGAACATCAGATTAAACTTGCGGATATCGGTAAAATTTGCGGAACCGCAGGACGGGCATTTAATATCGTGTTCTTTAATATAGTCGTTCATCTGCTCAAAGGTCATGCCGTTTGCGTCGCCGCCGGCGTCCTCAATCAGTTTGTCCGCGCGGTGACGTGTTTTGCAGTCGCGGCAGTCCATCAGCGGGTCGGAAAAGCCGCTTACATGACCGGAAGCAACCCAAACCTGCGGGTTCATCAGAATTGCGGTGTCCAGTCCAACATTGTAAGGGCTTTCCTGTACGAACTTTTTCAGCCATGCGCGTTTGACATTGTTTTTGAATTCAACGCCGAGCGGGCCGTAGTCCCACGTATTGGAGAGGCCGCCGTAGATTTCGCTGCCGGAGTAGACAAAACCCCGGTTTTTACAAAGCGCGACGATTTTATCCATTGTTTTCTCAGTTGCTAACATAATGTTTATCCTCCATATTTTCAATTCGCACAGGGCTCGGAAAAACGGGCGATACTGCACCCATTCCGGCGGTGCGGTTTATTCCGATTGGAAACGCCTGCCACGCTCACTGCTTCTTAAAGATAATCAATTTGCTCAGTACATAATTTATGATGACAACAATGACGTTCATGATGATTTTTGCAACCCAATCATTCCATGTCAGCACGTTGACCAAAAGCAGCATACCCAATTCGTCTACTCCGAACGAAAGAAGGCGCGCACCCACAAACGTGGTAAGTTCCCGCCAGAAAACCCGGGCGGCAAAACTTTTGCTCTGGAAAACAAAAAGTTTATTGGTGATAAAAGCAAACGCCACCGAAACGACCCATGCGATTGCGTTTGCCACAAGAACGTTCGAATGTTCGTCCCAAGGCATAACAGGGCGCAGCAGGCCGTAAGTGATTACATTTACGGCAGTGGTCAGCACACCGAATACAATGTATAAAACCATTTCCGGGGTTGTCATAAAACGCCAAAGCTTTTTCAGCTTATCCAAATCCATTCACCGCCATATTATTAACATTCCTTTAGTTTACCATTATGCGGCGCACCTTTCAAGAAAAATTATAAAATCTTATCTGTTTCAAATGGAGTTTTCAAAATACAAATCACTGAGGTGCAGCCAATTTGAACAGAAGTAAAATATGAAATCATATTTTTTAAATTAACTTGACATTTACTGGCGTATCACATATAATGATAAGGCTGTCTGATGACGCAGGCACAAGTTAATTGCCATATAGTTAAAGCCATTAGCCGCACGGCATTTCGGAACGTCGCCGTGCATATCGTCAACAACGAGGTGTAACTCAGCTTGGTAGAGTGCTTGGTTTGGGACCAAGATGCCGCAGGTTCGAACCCTGTCACCTCGACCATTATTGGCATTTAAGGCTTGCTCGATCCTTAGTCTGACCAATTGTTTTATTTTTTCATTTGACTTGACAAATGAACGACAAAATGATATATTATTCGAGTGCTAATTTGCTGGCGTAGCTCAGTTGGTAGAGCAGCTGATTTGTAATCAGCAGGTCGGGGGTTCAAATCCGTCTGCCAGCTCCATTTGTTAATAAGCGTATGTCTAGAATATTTTGTTTTAGATTGCGCATTATTATATATAGCATGGGAGAGTTCCCGAGTGGCCAAAGGGGGCAGACTGTAAATCTGTTGCTTTATTGCTTCGATGGTCCGAATCCATCCTCTCCCACCAAACAAAAATAACCAAAATAAAAGTGTAAACTTTTATTTTGGTTATTTTTTGCTCTATTCATTATAATAATGAATGTGATTCACAAAGGATTGAAGGATCTTTTATTAATGTACGGTAGGTTACCTGTATTCACCCTCGGAGAGAGTGTGTGCTATATGCACCTTGACCAAAGTGATGTTATCAATTGCTTTTTAAAATTTATTTGCAACCTCCCAGCCTTGCATACCGCAATAATTCACCTGTGCCTCAAGGCGAAGCCCATTGACAAATAAGAAAATCAAGGATAATATAAACGCATAGTAATCATATATATAATATTAAAAATGATACCTGATTTGTAAAAAAGGACGTGAGGGTTTGAATCTGATTGTTACTGCGGGTGGAACAAAGGAAAGAATCGATGCGGTCAGAACCATTACAAACGAAGCGACCGGAAGGCTCGGCAGCCTGATTGCACAGGAATTTTCGCAAAGACTTGCGGCGCAGGAGCATACAATTTATTACCTTTGCGGAAAAAGTTCGATTCTTCCGCAAATGGATCACTCAAATATCCGCGTCATCTCAATCGAGGGTACGGGGCAGCTTCAAGCTGAGTTAAATGCCTTGCTTTCAACCGGTCACATTGACGCTGTCGTACACTCCATGGCGGTTAGCGATTATAGAGTGAGAGGCGTCACCACAGCGGATTTCGTAGCGGAACGGATTGCTGAAAAATTCATTCATTCACAAATTAAGCCAACGCGTGATGAATGGCGGAATATCATATTGGAAGCGATTGAGGGCGAGCCAACGGAATTGAAAAGGAAAATCAGTTCAGGGCTGGAACACCCGATTCTATTGCTAGAAAAAACTCCGAAAATAATCAGCATGATTAAGAAAATCAGTCCGCAGACCACGCTTGTCGGGTTTAAGCTATTGAGCGGGGTCAGCGAGGAAATGCTGATTCAGACTGCATACCGCTTATTGCAAAAGAACAAATGCGACTTTGTATTTGCGAATGACACGAATTCCATGAAGGACGGGAATCATGACGGCTGCCTTATTGACAGCAATAAAAATATGATCCGTTATTCAGGCAAGGAACAGATTGCAAAAGGCATTGTGGATTGTGTACTGAAAAAACTTTCGGAGGGTGCAAATTGAAAAATATCATTCTTGGGGTGACCGGCAGTATTGCAGCATATAAAGCTGCCGAAATCGCACATCAGTTTTTTAAATATGGGTACCATGTTGATGTGATTATGACGAACGGGGCAACTCAGTTTGTCACTCCTCTTACCTTTCGCACCTTAACCCAGAACCGTGTTTACACGGATGTGTTTCAGGATGATTTCCCAAATGAGGTAAAGCATATATCCCTTGCGCAGAAAGCGGATGCTGTACTGATTGCCCCCGCGACCGCAAACATTATCGGAAAAATCGCAGGAGGAATTGGCGACGACATGCTTTCTACTACAATTTTAGCGGTCAGGGACAAGCCGGTGTTGATTGCGCCGGCCATGAATACCAACATGTGGGAAAACCCCATCGTTCAGGAAAATATCACAAAGCTGAAAAAATACGGATATCAGTTTATCAAACCAAAAGAAAGTTTGCTGGTCTGCGGAACCTTTGGAAATGGCGCGCTTGCCGGCGTGGAAGATATCGTAAAAGCGGTGAACGCCGCTATGGAGAAGCCGGCGCATGAAGGAAATTAAAATTACAGATGTGGACGGGTTTCATATTGGAAACGCGCAAAACGAAACAGCCGGAACCGGCTGTACCGTCATTATTTTCGAAGAGGGCGCAGTTGCAGGGGTGGATGTTCGCGGCGGTTCCCCCGGGACAAGGGAAACAGATGCGCTGAATCCGTGTAACCTTCGGCAAAGTATCCACGCAGTCATTCTTGCAGGCGGAAGCGCGTTTGGATTAGATGCTGCGGGCGGTGTTATGCAGTTTTTAGAGGAAAAAGGAGTGGGCAGGGATGTCGCGGTCACAAAGGTTCCCATCGTATGCGGTGCGATACTGTTTGACTTAAAATGCGGCGATTACCGTGTTCGACCCGACCAAAAGATGGGATACGACGCTTGCGCGAACGCCTACAAAGAGATTCCCCGCGAGGGGAATTTCGGCGCGGGTACGGGTGCGACGATAGGTAAGGCAAAAGGAACTGAATTTGCCATGAAAGGCGGGTTGGGCACCGCCTGTTATCAGGTTGGTACACTGAAAGTCGGTGCGGTAATGGCGGTTAACTGTGTGGGCGATATTTTTGACCAAAAAACCAACTGCCTGATTGCGGGCGCTTTGTGTGAAGACAGGCAGACGCTCGCAGATTCAGAAGAGATTATGCTTTCAAATTATGAGGATAAAACCGATTTTTTCAGCAGCAACACCATTATCGGTACGGTAATTACCAACGCAAAACTGGAAAAAGCGCAGGCGAATAAACTGGCTTCCGTTTCACATAACGGAATTGCCCGTGCGGTACGCCCGGCACACACCGTTTTTGATGGAGACACCATCTTTACGATGGCGGCAGGCGAAGTGGAAGCCAACCCCGATGTGGTCGGTATTTTGGCGGTCCGCGCGGTGGAGCAGGCAATTCTCAACGCGGTTAAAAAAGCGGAAACAGCTTATGGGTACAAGGCATATCGGGATAAGCTGAAAACAGGGAGATAACTGCGATGTTTCGCCTTGGAATTTAATTTTTTTCATACATTCTTCACACAACTGTGCTATGATACATGTAAATGTATTTCAATATTTGCGGAAGAAACGGGGAACGGAAGAATGAATTTTTTATTTAACAAACGGAATTTAAAAACATGGTTGGCCGGAGTTGTGGCCGCGGTGATGTTAACCCTGCCGCTTACCGGATGTAAGGCAGTACAGTTTTCCGAACTGCTTTCGTCCACGATTGATTCTTCTGCGGTTTCCTCGGTAAGCGGATCTTCGCCACAGCAATCTTACAAGCCGTCTTCTCAGGCGGTTTCTTCACAAAAATCACAGACAAGCTCTGTGGCGGCAAGTTCGAAAGCTGCATTGAAAACTTCTTCCGTTGCGCCTGTTAAGGCTGCTTCGAAAGTACGGACACAAAAGGTAGCCGCGACCAAGGCGCCGACCGGTAACCAGTCCGTTAAAAAGATTGCGGCGGATCAAACGACTCAGACCAGTACCCGCCTTGCCGTTACCCAGACCAAAGCGGCAGCGGCGTCGTACGCGCACATCGACCAGCGAAGCGGATACAATTACCTGACAGATACCATCAGCCGCAGCCTTTATAGCCAGATGCTGCAAACAGTATATCAGGTTACGGTTCAGCCTACGGCGGAAGGTTATTACCCCACTGCCAGAATTACCGTCAGCAATGCGCATCTTACGGAAGCGCAGCTCCGGGTTGAACTTATGGCGTTCCTCAATGACAACCCGCAGATCTTTTGGCTTGCCAATGTATATTCCTACGGTTACAGCAATACGGATACCTACCTCCAGCTTTATTCCGTGATTCCACAGAACCAGTGCAACACGATGGTTCAGCAGTTGAACAGTAAAGTCAGTACAATCATTAAGGCGATGCCGACGGGATTAAGCGAACTTGACCGCGAGGCTTACCTTGTTGATTATTTGGAAAAGCACTGTGTTTATGACACAGCGGCGGTGACGGACAGCAGCCGGTGGAAGGCTTTTACCTCTTACGGGGCACTGGTGGAAGGTACCGTTGTGTGTGAGGGTTATTCCCGTGCGATGCAGCTGCTTTCCAGTTATGCAAACCTGCAGTGCATGCTTTTGACAGGGCAGAGCAACGGCGTCAATCACATGTGGAATTTGATAAAAATCGGTGGTAACTGGTATCATTTGGATATTACGTGGAATGACAATAATCCCGCGATATATAACTACTTTAATGTAACGGATGAGGTAATAAAGCAGTCCCGTACCATTTTTCCCAACGCCTCTTCGCTTACTGCCACACAGATTGACGGCACAGACGGCAGCGCGGCAGCGGGGTGCAACCTGTCCATCCCAACCTGTACTGCGACAGATGCAAATTATTTTAGGGCTAAGGGAATCCATATCAGTGATCTCAGCGGTACCAATGACAGTGCTGCGATCAGTGCTATTGTTGCAGCGGCCAATCAGAAAAAAGATTCCGTTTCTTTCTATATAGAAGAGAGTGCGGATTTTGATCAAATTTTAAATGGCATGGTGAAAGGTTCACCATACCAGATAGTGAAATATTTAGATGCAGCCAACAAAACGTCGGGCATGAAGAATCAAATTGTAATAAGCAGCATAAGGTACCTTTCGGATCCGTCCGACCGTGGACTTACCGTTTTCCTCAGTTACCAATAACCGTTCCTTTCTATTATAGAAGAGAAAGCCCGCAGAACAGCCTGCGGGCTTTCTGCAAAATTGATGTTTTAGGGTCGATGTGTTATACTATGGATAAAAATCAGGCTGCGGACTGCTGGCCTGTGCGATGTAGGAGGACTGCAAAATGATGGATAAAAAGAGGATCGAAGCTGCTGTGCAGGAGCTTCTTTGTGCGGTCGGGGAGGACCCGGAACGGGAGGGTCTTCAGGAAACGCCGAAGCGGGTTGCCAATATGTATGCTGAAATTTTTTCCGGTATAGAGGACGACCCCAAACAGTATTTAAAAATATTCAACGAGCCTCAGCAGCATGAAGAATTGGTTATTGTTCGCGATATTCCACTTTACTCTGTTTGTGAGCACCATCTTCTTCCTTTTGTCGGTAAGGCTCATATTGCCTATATTCCGAAAGGCGGAAAAATTATAGGACTTTCTAAATTTGCCCGCATTGTGGATTGCTTTGCAAAACGCCCGCAGGTGCAGGAACGCTTGACAGCGCAAATCGCGGACTTTTTGTATGAAAATCTGGAGCCCTACGGTGTTGCTGTGGTCATTGAAGCGGAACATCTGTGCATGACTATGCGCGGCGCGCGCGCTGCCGGAGCTAAAACACAGACTTCCGCCTTGCGCGGCGCCATGCGGACGGACGCAAAAAGCCGCGCCGAAGTGATGTCCCTTTTAAATGGAGGTATTCGATAATGGCGGTGTTTTCAGCCGGAAAATACCGGATGCCGCTTGGCTCAAAAGCATATGTTATGGGAATTTTAAATGTAACGCCCGATTCCTTTTCCGACGGAGGTTTGTTTTTACCGCCGGAAAAAGCAGTCCAGCACGCTATTGAAATGCAGGAGCAGGGTGCGGATATCATTGATATCGGCGCTCAGTCTACGCGCCCCGGGCATATCAAAATATCACCCGAAGAAGAACTGAACCGCCTTCTTCCTGTTTTAAAACTGCTTCAGGGTGAACTTACGGTTCCTGTTTCAATTGATACGTATTATCCTCAGGTGGCCGCCGCAACACTTGCGTACGGTGTTTCCATTCTGAACGATGTCACAGGCTTTGATGACCCTGAAATGATTGCTGTTGCGGCAAAGTCCGACTGCGGTTGTATCGTTATGCATCACACCGGCCCGGAAGAATCCGATATTCTTACAAGCATCAACCGGTATTTTTCGCATAGAATAGATACAATGATGCAGGCTGGCATTACAGCGAACCGTATTTGTCTGGACCCCGGTGTTGGATTTGGAAAGACTCATGAGGAAAACCTGATGATATTGGCGAATTCTTCGCGTCTTCGTGTAGGAGACTGTGCTTTATTGATCGCCGCTTCACGCAAACGGGTCATCGGCGGCGAGTGCGGGAACCCGCCGTTTGAGCAGCGCCTTGCGGGAACGGTAGCCGTGCACAGCATTGCGGTTGCTGACGGAGCCGACATGGTTCGCGCGCATGATGTGCCGGAGGCCGTTCAGTCCACAAAGGTTGCTTTAGCAATCAGGAGGTGCCGCATTGGATAAAATCATCATAAAAGGGTTAAAAGTATTTGCGTATCACGGAGTGAACCCCGAGGAAAAACGCGACGGTCAGGCATTCGAGCTGGATGTAACTCTTTCGCTGCCCCTTCTGCATGCGGGGCAGACAGATGCCTTGAATAATACGGTGAGTTATGCCAAAGCAACGAAGACAATCCTGCGCGTTATGACCGAAGCGAGTTATGATTTACTGGAAAGGGCTGCGCATAGAGTGGCAGAACAGCTTCTTATGGAATATCATGATGTGGAACAGGTTGAAATTCTTTTAAAAAAGCCACAGGCGCCCGTCAAGGCGGACTTTGATTATATGGCCGTGATGATTTCACGGAAAAGGAGCGACTTTCATGAATAGAGCCATATTTGGAATCGGTTCAAACATGGGCAATCGAGAAGAAAACATGAGCGCGGCGGTTCATGCCCTTGAGCTGCTCCCAAACACGACTGTGATTGCGACCTCCAATTTATATGAAACCAAGCCTGTCGAAGTGCCGGATGAGCAGACCGACTATTTAAATGAATGTGTGGTCGCGATGACGGAGCTTTCTCCGCGCGCGCTGCTGGGCGCATGTCTGGGCATTGAGGCGGCAATTGGGCGAGTTCGCGAAAAGGTTCATGGTTCCAGAACGATTGATATTGATTTGTTGGTATATGAGGGAGCAGTGAGCAACGACCCGGAGCTCATGCTGCCGCATCCGCAGATGCTGAAGCGTGCGTTTGTCTTAGTCCCGCTAAGCGAGATATTCCCGGAGGGAAATGCACTTGGACTGGATTTTTCGGCAGCCTTAAAGCGTTTAAACACGGCTGGGGTTAACCTTTTTTAAAAAACGCAAAAAAAGTTAAGGAAAAGGGTTGACTTACGGTGGTGTATTTGG